>CAVXNH010000052.1:0-198112 GCA_963762885.1 uncultured Alphaproteobacteria bacterium | reverse complement strand
CCGAGAAATCGGCGTTCGCCGCGAGGCCGATCTCGGCGTGGCCGTTGCGCGCGACCCTTGCCGTGATGTTTTCCAGGATCCAGGATCGCACATCGCGTTCGACGCCGTCCGGCCACAGCACTGGCAGGTCGGCGAACGCGACCTGGTCGATGCCCAGCGATAATGCGGCCTCGATACGGCTCTCGCCGCGCTGCACGGTGCCGGCGGCGGTGAGGGTCGAGCCTGCCTCGCCATCGTGGGCGCGCAGGTGCAGTTGCGCGGTTTCCACCCGGATGTCGTCGGGCGCGCCGGAGAGGACCAATGTGGCGCCGGCGATCGGCACGCTACCGCTGGCTATCCGCAGCGCGCCGGCAGCCGCCTGCAACGTCACATGCGCGGCCCGCAGGTCGAACACCGGCCCTAGATCCGCGGAGGCTTCGGCGCTGACCGGCGCATCCAGCGCCGCCAGAACCCCGAGCGCGGGTGCGGCCCGGGCCAGCGCCGCCGGCGCGACGGCGGTCAGCCGGGCGGTCACATGTGTCTCGGCCGCATCGCTCGACAGCCGGGCGGTGCCGGTCAGCCGCGCCCGCTGGTCGCCAAGCGCCAGCCACAGGTCGGCGGTTCCGTCGATGCCGCCTTCCGCTCGGCGGGTCAGGTTGATATCCACCTGGGGCGCTTGCCAGGTCGCACCGAGCTGGCGATCCTCGACGGTCACCGCGGCGTCGTGGATCCGCACGCGGCGCAACTGGCTGAACCAGCCGGGCGTGGCGTCGCGGTCGGTCGAGGGCGGTCTGGCGAGCAAGGCGAGCAAAGCGGGCAGCGGGCTGCTGACCGGCTGACCAACTTGCTCCGTTTGCTCTGCCAGGCTGCCGAGATCGATGCTGAACGTGCCGTCCATGGCGCGACGCAGCGTCAACCGCGGCTCGTCCAGCTCCAGGGCGCGCGGCTGCACCCGACCCAGTAGCAGCGCGCCCAGCGACAGCGAGACTTCGGCGCGCGGGATATCGACGCGGCGACGGCCGTTGGTGTCGGTCAGCCGGATGTCGCTCAGGCGCAGGCCGAGTGGCCGATCGACGCCGAGCCGGAACCCTTCCCAGGCCAGCGCGGTGCTGCCGATGCTGAGCCTGGTCGGTCCGCCATTGGCATTGGCGGCGGCTTCCAGGCGGTGGGTGAACCAGCCAATGTCGACCGGTCCCTGCGACATCCGCCAGGCCGCGGCGGCGATCAAGACGGTCAGGATGACCGCGGCGCCGAGCGCAATGGTCGCCAGCCGGTGCAACACCAGCCCCACCCCTCGCGCCGCGTGATGGTGCAGCCGCATCAGTGAAGCAAAGCCAGGGCTCTGCCCTGCAACCTGCCAGGGGGACTTTGCCCACTCGAAACCCCCTGCCCCCGGGCCAAGCGCCCGGGGGCAGAGCCCTCTGGTGGGGTTCCGAGGGCAACGCCCTTGGCCTTGCTTCGTCCACCGGCGGAACTATTGTGCGGCGCACAACCGGGATAGCGCAATAAACCCTCCGTGTTTGGCCTTAATTCGCACAAAATGGCGTGACTTGCCGGGGCCGCTCGGGGTAACAAGTCGCCGGCCCCACCCGTGACTGAAGCGGGCCAAGTTTGGGGAGGAAAACGCCAGTCACACGGGCAGGTTGAGGAGCTTTCCTCTTCCTGGCCCTTGTGGGCGCCTGGGTTACCCTTCTTCAATGTTCCCGCCCTTTTTCGCTGCGCGCAGACGGCATAGTGTCCGCCGCATGAGCGGTTGTCGCGAGTCGCCTGACCACCATGACGGCCATCACGGCCACCATGACGCCCCTGGCCGCGTCGCCTGCCGTGCGCCTGCCCCACGAGCCGCCTCGCCGGCGCGCCGGGTGGCCTGTCGGCCTCTCCGTACTGCTGCACGTGGCGCTGCTGGCGGTGGCGATCATAGCGGCCCAGCACAGGCACAACCTGCCTGAATCCGTGGCACCGGCTTCCGTGGCCATGGTGTTCGAAGGCGGCGGCAATGCGCCGCCTTCGATCGCCAACCCCGCGCCGATATCGCCAGACCGGCAGGCTTCGCCGGCGCCGCAACCAGCGCAGCCAGTGCCGCCGCTGCCCGCCCCGCCCGTCGAACAACCGCCGCTGACAACAGCGCCACCCGCCGAGACCCCACCTCCGCCGGAGGTGCTCCCGCCGGGACCGGAAGCCGTCCCCCCGCCACAGCCGCTCGCTCCACCACAAGAGGTTACCCCGCCGCCCCCACCCATCGCTCCGGCGCCGGAGGCAACGCCGCAGCCGTTGCCCCAGATCGTTGCTCCGCAGGAGACCGCACCCGCCGCGCAGCTTCCCGTACCACAGCCGCTGCCGCTGCCACCGCCGCCAGTGCCCGTGCCGGCGCCGCAGAGCACCCCGCCACGCGTGGTCCGGCCGCAGGAGGCGGTGCGGCCGAGTGCGCCTCCACGCGTCGCCCCGGCTTTCCCGGCGCCCATGGATTTCTCGTTCGGGCCGCGCGTCGCCACGCCGCAAGCTGCGCCGCCGCGACCGCGCGCCTCGCCCGGAACCATCGATCTCTCGTTCGCGCCGATGATGGGCGGCGGCGACATCACGCAATTGCACCCGCAAGGGAAGGGCAGCGATGTCGGCGAGGACTGGTTCAACGAGGTGGCCGCCTGGTGGCTTCGCCACCGGTTCTACCCGAGTGAGGCGGGGCGGCTGCAACAGGAAGGCGACGTCGGCCTGCGACTGGTCGTCGGCCGCGACGGCCGGGTGCATGCGGTCGATGTGGAGCAAAAGTCGGGGTCGCCATGGCTCGATCTGGGAGCGCTGGCAGTGTTCCGCGATGCGAAGCTGCCGCCGTTGCCGCCGGACGTGACCGACCCGGACATCACGGTGCAGTTCACCATCCACTACGTGATCATCCGATGATCTCCGCCTCGATCCGCTTCACCATCGGTAGGCTCCTCCTCGCGGCGCGACCTCGAAGACCTCCATGACATCGGCATCGGGGTCGATTGTGAAGCTGACCCGCCAATCGCTGAGCGCAACAAAAAACCGGCGGCACTGCGCGCCGCCGGCCTTGGCAACTGCCAAACCAGAACCCGAAGTTACTCCGCGGCCTTCATATCCGTGCCGACCTGCGGCGTCGTCGTCCCCATCGACAGCAGCCGCTGATCGCGGCCCGAGGCGATCGCCCGCAGACGGTTCATCACCGCGCCCGTGCCCGCCGGGATCAGCCGCCCGACGATCACGTTCTCCTTCAGCCCTTGCAGGCTGTCGGTCTTGCCGGCCACCGCCGCCTCGGTCAGCACGCGCGTCGTCTCCTGGAACGATGCCGCCGAGATGAAGCTGTTGGTCTGCAAGCTGGCCTTGGTGATGCCCTGCAACACCGGCATCGCCAGCGCCGGACGATCGTCCTTGTTCAACCGGTGGTTCTCCCGGTCGAACTCGGTGCGATCCACTTGCTCGCCGGCGAGGAACGTGGTGTCGCCCGGATCGAGGATTTCCACCTTCTGCAGCATCTGGCGGACGATCACCTCGATATGCTTGTCGTTGATCTTCACGCCTTGCAGCCGGTAGACGTCCTGGATCTCGTTCACCAGGTAGTCCGACAGCGCCTCGACACCCAGCACCTTCAGGATGTCGTGCGGCACGCGCGGACCATCGACCAGCGGATCGCCACGCCGCACGAAGTCGCCTTCCTGCACCGAGACGTGCTTGCCCTTCGGGATCAGGTATTCGGTCTCTTCCCCGGTCTCGTCGTTCTTCACGATGACCCGGCGCTTGTTCTTGTAGTCCTTGCCGAATTCCACCCGTCCGTCGGTCTCGGCGATCACCGCGTGGTCCTTCGGCCGGCGCGCCTCGAACAACTCGGCGACCCGAGGCAGACCGCCGGTGATGTCGCGCGTCTTGCTGCCCTCGCGAGGAATCCGCGCCAGCACGTCGCCCGCCGCCACCGTGGCGCCGTTATCGACCGAAAGGATCGAGTCCAGGCGCCAGGAAGTAGCGAGCATCGGTGTTGTTCGGCAGCCGCAGCACCTCGCCCTTGTCGTCCTTCAACTGCAACCGAGGCCGCAGATCGACGCCTTTGGACGCCTGCTTGTAGTCCACCACCACCTTCGACGTGAGACCAGTCACCTCGTCCATCCGCTCGACCAGCGTGATGCTGTCGATCAGGTCGATGTATTCGACCTTGCCGGCGCGCTCGGTGATGATCGGCAGGGTGTACGGATCCCACTCTGCCAGCTTCTGCAAGCGCGCCACCTGCTGGCCCTCATCCACCAGCAGCCGAGCACCATAAGGCACCCGGAAGCGTGCCCGCTCCCTCCCCTTATCATCAGTCAGCACGATCTCGCAGTTTCTGCTCATCACCACCGGGGTGCCCTGCGAGTTCATCACCACGTTGCGGTTGCGCACCGCGACCGTGCCCTCGTGGCTGGCCTCCACGCTCGACTGTTCGGCGCCACGTTGCGCCGCGCCGCCGATGTGGAACGTGCGCATGGTCAACTGCGTGCCTGGCTCGCCGATCGACTGCGCTGCAATGACGCCGACCGCCTCGCCGATATTCACCGGCGTGCCGCGCGCCAGGTCACGGCCATAGCAATGGCCGCACACGCCGACACGGGAATTGCAGGTCAGCACCGAGCGGATCTTCACCGCCTCGACCCCCGCCTTTTCAATCAGCTCCGCTTGCTCTTCCTCGATCAGCGTGTTCGCGGCGGACAGTACTTCGCTGGTCGTCGGATCCAGTATGTCCTCGGCCGCGGTGCGGCCCAGGATGCGCTCGGCCAGCGACGAAACGACTTCGCCGCCATCCATCACCGCCTTCACCGTCAGGCCACGGTCGGTACCGCAGTCTTCTTCGACGATGATGCAATCCTGCGCCACGTCCACCAGACGCCGCGTCAGGTAGCCCGAGTTCGCCGTCTTCAATGCCGTGTCCGCGAGACCCTTGCGGGCGCCGTGGGTGGAATTGAAGTACTCAAGGACGGACAGGCCTTCCTTGAAGTTGGCGATGATCGGCTGTTCGATGATCTCGCCCGACGGCTTGGCCATCAGGCCGCGCATGCCGGCAAGCTGCCGCATCTGTGCCGGCGAGCCACGCGCACCGGAGTGCGACATCATCCACACCGAGTTGGTGGCCGTGCCGCTCTGCTGCTTGCTGATCTCCTTCATCATCGCGCCGGCGACCTCGTCGGTGCAGCGCGACCAGGCATCGACCACCTTGTTGTAACGCTCGCCCGCGGTGATCAGGCCGTCCTGGTACTGTTGCTCGAACTCCTTCACCTCGCCCTGCGTCTTGCGGATCATCTCCGGCTTTTCGGCGGGGATGATCAGGTCGTCCTTGCCGAACGAGATGCCCGCCTTGGCGGCCTGGCCAAAGCCAAGCCCCATCAGCCGGTCGGCGAAGATCACGCATTCCTTCTGGCCGCAGTGACGATACACCGCGTCGATCACGTCCGAGACGTTCTTCTTGGTAAGCTGCCGGTTGATCAGGTCGAACGGCACGTCCGGATGCTTCGGCAGAAGCTGCGCGATCATCATGCGGCCGGGCGTCGCGGTCACCACCTGGCGGATCGCATTGCCGCCCGCGTCGATCGTCTCCCACCGCGCCTTGATCTTGGTGTGCAGCGTGATCGCCTTGGCAAACAGCGCATGCTCTATCTCGCCGATGGTGCCGTAGGACGGCGCCTTGTCGTCGGGGACCTCACGGAACTCCGGTGTCTCCAGCGACAGATAGTACAGCCCGAGCACGATGTCCTGCGACGGCACGATGATCGGCTTGCCGTTCGCCGGGCTGAGGATGTTGTTGGTGGACATCATCAGCACGCGGCCCTCGAGCTGCGCTTCCAGCGACAGCGGCACGTGCACCGCCATCTGGTCGCCGTCGAAGTCGGCATTGAACGCGGTGCAGACCAGCGGGTGAAGCTGGATTGCCTTGCCCTCGATCAGCACCGGCTCGAACGCCTGGATGCCCAAGCGGTGCAAGGTCGGCGCACGGTTCAGCATCACCGGGTGTTCGCGGATCACCTCTTCCAGGATGTCCCACACCTCGGGACGCTCTTTCTCCACCATCCGCTTGGCGGCCTTGATGGTGGTGGCGTGGCCGTATTTTTCCAACTTCGAGTAGATGAACGGCTTGAACAGCTCGAGCGCCATCTTCTTCGGCAGCCCGCACTGGTACAGCTTCAACTCCGGCCCGACCACGATGACCGAGCGGCCCGAGTAATCGACGCGCTTGCCGAGCAGGTTCTGCCGGAAGCGGCCCTGCTTGCCCTTCAACATGTCGGACAGCGACTTCAGCGGACGCTTGTTGGCGCCGGTGATGGCGCGGCCGCGGCGGCCGTTGTCGAACAGTGCGTCAACGCTCTCCTGCAACATGCGCTTCTCGTTGCGCACGATGATGTCGGGCGCGCGCAGCTCGATCAGCCGCTTCAACCGGTTGTTGCGGTTGATGACACGGCGGTACAGGTCGTTCAGGTCCGACGTGGCGAACCGGCCGCCGTCCAGCGGCACCAGCGGGCGCAGTTCCGGCGGGATCACCGGCACCACGTCGAGGATCATCCAGTCCGGATGCGAGCCGGACTCGCCGAACGCCTCGATCAGCTTCAGCCGCTTCACCAGCTTCTTGCGCTTGGCCTCGCTGGTGGTGTCCTTCAGGTCGGCGCGAAGCTGCACCTTCTGTTCGTCGAGGTTGATCTTGTTCAAGACCTTCTTGATCGCCTCGGCGCCGATGCCGACCTCGAACTGGTCGTCGCCGAACTCGTCCTGCTTCGCCAGCAACTGATCTTCGGTCAGCAACTGGTGCATCTTGAGGTCGGTCGTGCCAGGCTCCAGCACCACGTAGCTCTCGAAATACAGGATCTTCTCGAGTTCCTTCAGCGTCAGGTCTACCATCAGGCCGATCCGGCTGGGCAGCGACTTGAGGAACCAGATGTGGGCGACCGGCGAGGCCAGCTCGATATGCCCCATCCGCTCGCGGCGGACCTTCGCCAGGGTGACCTCGACGCCGCACTTCTCGCAGATGATGCCGCGGAACTTCATGCGCTTGTACTTGCCGCACAGGCACTCGTAGTCCTTGATCGGGCCAAAGATGCGCGCGCAGAACAGGCCATCCCGCTCCGGCTTGAAGGTGCGGTAGTTGATGGTTTCGGGCTTCTTGATTTCGCCATACGACCAGGAGCGGATTTGCTCCGGGCTGGCGATGTTGATGCGAATCTGGTCGAAGGTCAGGGCCTGACCGGTCTGACCGAGGATCTTCATCAGTTCGTTCATGCGTTTGGTACCCTTTGAAACAACGGGTGCATCAAGTCAGTCATTCGTGGGCGGCCGCCGGCGCCCCGCGTCATGGCCGGGCTTGACCCGGCCATCCATGCAGCAGCGGCGCCGCGATAGATGGCCGGGTCAAGCCCGGCCATGACGGGTGGCGCGCCGGTGCGACACGCCACCATCAAGCCGCGGCACGCGTATCCAGATCGACGTTCAACCCTAGCGACTTCAGTTCCTTCACCAGCACGTTGAAGCTCTCCGGCACCCCGGCCTCGAACGTATCTTGCTCGCGCACGATCGCCTCGTAGACCTTGGTACGGCCGGACACGTCGTCCGACTTCACGGTCAGCATCTCCTGCAAGGTGTAGGCCGCGCCGTACGCCTCCAGCGCCCACACCTCCATCTCGCCGAAGCGCTGGCCGCCGAACTGCGCCTTGCCGCCCAGCGGCTGCTGCGTCACCAGCGAGTAAGGCCCGATCGACCGCGCGTGGATCTTGTCGTCCACCAGGTGGTGCAGCTTCAGCATGTAGATATAGCCCACCGTCACCTTGCGCTCGAACGGCTCGCCGGTGCGGCCATCGACCAGCACCACCTGACCGGAGGTATTCAGCCCGGCCATCCTCAGCATGCCCTCGATATCGGCCATGCGCGCCCCGTCGAACACCGGCGTGGCGATCGGCACGCCCTTCTTCAGGTTGCCGCACAGCTCGATCAACTGGTCGGTATCGAGGTTGGCGATCTGCTGGCGATAGACTTCGTCGCCATAGACGTCCTTCAACCGTTGCAGCAGTGCGTCGCGCTGTCCGCCGGTGCGGCGATAGGTCTCCACCAGTTCACCGATCTGCGCGCCGAGCGTCGCGCAGGCCCAGCCCAGATGCGTCTCCAGGATCTGCCCGACGTTCATGCGCGACGGCACGCCAAGCGGGTTCAGCACCAGATCGACCGGGGTGCCGTCCTCGAGGAACGGCAGATCCTCCACCGGCACCACGCGCGACACCACCCCCTTGTTGCCGTGGCGGCCGGCCATCTTGTCGCCCGGCTGCAGCTTGCGCTTCACCGCGATGAAGACTTTCACCATCTTCATCACGCCGGGCGGCAGCTCGTCGCCGCGCTGGAGCTTTTCCACCTTGCTGTCGAACCGCGCCTGCAAGCGGCCCACCGCGGCATCGTACTCGCGCTTCAGTGTTTCGATCTCCGCCATGACGGCGTCGTCCTGCACGCCGATGTGCCGCCACGAACCGCGCGGGTGTTCGGCCAGCACTTCCTCGGTGATCTCGGTGCCCGCCTTGATACCCTTGAATCCGCCGGACGCCTTGCGGGCCAGCAGCTTCTCGCGCAGCCGGTTGAGGAACGACCGCTCCTGGATCGCCTTCTCGTCGTCGCGGTCCTTGGCCAGACGCTCGATCTCAGCGCGCTCGATCGCCATGGCGCGCTCGTCCTTGTCGACGCCGCGGCGGCTGAACACGCGCACGTCCACCACCGTTCCGGTCACCCCGGGCGGCAGCTTCAGCGACGTGTCGCGCACGTCCGAGGCCTTCTCGCCGAAGATCGCCCGCAGCAGCTTTTCCTCCGGCGTCATCGGGCTTTCGCCCTTCGGTGTCACCTTGCCAACCAGGATGTCGCCCGGATTCACTTCCGCGCCGATATAGACGATGCCCGCCTCGTCGAGGTTCTTCAGCGCTTCCTCGCCGACGTTCGGGATGTCCCGGGTAATCTCCTCCTGGCCAAGCTTGGTGTCGCGGGCCATGACTTCGAATTCCTCGATGTGGATCGAGGTGAACACGTCGTCGCGCGCGATCCGCTCGGAGATCAGGATGGAGTCTTCGAAGTTGTAGCCATTCCACGGCATGAACGCGACCAGCACGTTCCGCCCCAGCGCCAGTTCGCCGAGTTCGGTGGACGGGCCGTCGGCGATGATCTCTCCCTCGCCAACCTTGTCGCCGACCTTCACCAGCGGACGCTGGTTGATGCAGGTGCTCTGGTTGGAGCGCTGGAATTTGCGCAGCCGGTAGATATCGACGCCCTTCGTCGTGGCGTCCTCGTTGGTCGCGCGCACCACGATGCGAGCACCGTCGATCTGGTCCACCACGCCCTCGCGCCGGGCCACGATCGTGGCGCCGGAGTCGCGTGCCACCGCCAGCTCCATGCCGGTGCCCACCAGCGGCGCATCGGCCTGGATCAGCGGCACCGCCTGACGCTGCATGTTGCTGCCCATCAGCGCGCGGTTGGCGTCGTCGTTCTCCAGGAACGGGATCAGCGCCGCCGCCACCGACACCAACTGCCGCGGCGACACGTCCACCGCGGTGACATCGGTCGGCTTCACCAGGCGGAAATCCCCCTGGCGCCGTACCGACACCAGTTCCTGGGTGAACCGTCCCTCCGCGTCCTGCGGCGCGTCGGCCTGCGCCACGACCAGCTTTTCCTCCTCCATCGCGGAGAGGTATTTCCAGCCGTCCTGCACCTGGCCGTCGGTCACCAAGCGGTACGGCGTCTCGATGAAGCCGTACTTGTTGACCTTGGCGTAGGTGGCCAGCGAGTTGATCAGGCCGATATTCGGGCCTTCCGGAGTCTCGATCGGGCAGATGCGGCCGTAATGCGTCGGGTGCACGTCGCGCACTTCGAAGCCGGCGCGCTCGCGCGTCAGACCGCCCGGGCCCAACGCGGACAGACGCCGCTTGTGCGTCACTTCCGACAGCGGGTTGGTCTGGTCCATGAACTGCGACAACTGCGACGAGCCGAAGAATTCCCGCACCGCCGCCGCCGCCGGCTTGGCGTTGATCAGGTCGTGCGGCATCACCGTGTCGATGTCCACCGAGCCCATACGCTCGCGGATCGCCCGCTCCATGCGCAGCAGGCCGACGCGGTACTGGTTCTCCATCAACTCGCCGACCGAGCGCACCCGGCGGTTGCCGAGGTTATCGATGTCGTCGATCTGGCCGCGGCCGTCCTTCAGCTCGCACAGCGTCTTCACCGTGCGCAGCAGGTCGTCCTTGCGCAGGATGCGCACGGTGTCCGACACCTGGTCGCTGGTGATGCCCAGCCGCATGTTCATCTTCACGCGGCCCACCGCCGACAAATCGTAGCGGTCGGCATCGAAGAACAGGCCGCGGAACAGCGCTTCCGCGGTTTCCGGCGTCGGCGGCTCGCCCGGACGCATGACGCGGTAGATGTCGATCAGCGCGTCGTCGCGGTTGGAGTTCTTGTCCACTGCCAGCGTGTTGCGGATCCACGGACCGCAGGACTGGTCGATCGCCAGCGTCGGCAGTTTGGTGACGCCGGCATCCTCCAGCGCGGCCAGCTTCGCCTCGGTCAGCTCTTCGCCGGCCTCGGCGTAGATTTCGCCGGTCTCCAGGTTGACCAGATCCTCGGCGACGTAGCGGCCGAGCAAGTCGGTGCGGCCGATCAGCACTTCCTTGGTGTTTTCCGCGATCTTCCGCGCCTGGCGGGCGGTCAGCTTGGCTTCCGCATCGGCCACCACCTCACCGGTCGCGGCGTCCACCAGCGCTTCCAGCAGCTTGACGCCGCGGAACGCGTCGGGGTCGAACGGCCGCGCCCAGCCCTTGGCGGTGCGGTCGAAGATCACCTGGTTGTAGAAGGTAGAGAGGATCTCCTCCTGGTCCATGCCGCGGATTTCGCCGATTTCCAGCGTCTCGCCCTTGGCTTCGCGAGCCGCGCGCAACGCCTGGGTGGCCTTGCCCTCCAGCGCATAGAGCAAGGTGGTGACCGGGAGCTTACGCTTGCGGTCGATGCGGACGTAGACGAGGTCCTTGCTGTCGAACTCGAAATCGAGCCAGGAGCCGCGGTACGGGATCACCCGTGCGGCGAACAGGTACTTGCCGCTGCTGTGCGTCTTGCCCTTGTCGTGGTCGAAGAACACGCCGGGCGAGCGGTGCATCTGGCTGACGATGACGCGCTCGGTGCCGTTGATGATGAACGTGCCGTTGTCGGTCATCAGCGGCATATCGCCCATGTAAACGGGCTGTTCCTTGATGTCGCGGATCGAGCGCGCGCCGGTGTCTTCATCGACGTCCCAGACGATCAGGCGCAGCACGACCTTCAGCGGCGCGGCGAAGGTCATGCCGCGCTGGATGCACTCCTCCACATCGTATTTCGGCTCTTCCAACTCGTAATAGACGAATTCCAGCCGGCCGCGGCCGGCGAAGTCGTCGATCGGGAAGACGCTCTTGAAGACTTCCTGCAAACCCGTCGGGGTACGGTTGTCCGGATGCACAACCATTTGCAGGAACGATTCGTAGCTGGAGCGCTGCACATCGATCAGGTTCGGCATCGGGGCCACTTCGGGAATCCGGCCGAAGCTGCGACGAATCCGCTTACGCCCGACAAATGACCTGCTGATCGCGTTCATCGATTGTCCTGCCTTACTGCCTTTACGTGCGGCGCTGTCGTCCCGGGCCGCCCGGGCTAGAAAACTCCCCGCCCCTCAAGAATGAGGGGAGGTTCATCGTCCAAAAAACAGGAACAGGACGGAAATCGGCTGATTTCCGCCCGGTTCCAGGTCGATCGCGGCGGCGTGGCCCGAGAGAGCCGCGCCGCCGGAATAAGTTCGTTCAGCCGTGCTATTTGACCTCCACGGCGGCGCCCTGATCCTCCAGCATCTTGCGGAGCTTGGCGGCCTCTTCCTTGTTCACGCCTTCCTTCACGGTCTTCGGCGCGCCTTCCACCAGGTCCTTGGCTTCCTTCAGGCCAAGTCCCGTGATGGTCCGGATCTCCTTGATCACGTTGATCTTCTTGTCACCCACCTTGGACAGGATGACGGTGAACTCGGTTTGCTCCTCCACCGGGGCGGCAGCGACGGCGGCAGTAGGCGCGGCAGCCGCCGCGACGGGCGCAGCCGCGGAGACGCCCCACTTCTCTTCGAGCAATTTCGAGAGCTCCGACGCCTCCAGCACCGTGAGGCTGGACAGCTCGTCCACCAGCTTTTGTAGATCGGCCATGTTCGTATGTCCCTTAATCTAGACTTTGGTTGGTTCCATGCAAGCCGGTTCCCCCGGCTATCTTCACGCTTGCGCGCAGCGTTGCCATGCGGTCACAGTTTCGTGATCCGGCCTGGCCCGCTACGCCGCCTCGGCGGCTTCGCCCGCCTCCTCGTGCTTTCTGGCGAGGGCGCCAAAGACGCGCGCGAGTTGCCCGGCCGGGGCCTGAAGCACGCCGGCGATCCGCGTCGCGGGGGTGGATACCATCCCCACGATCTGCGCCCGCAGCGTATCCAGGCTCGGCAGTTCGGCGAGTGCCCTCACCCCGGTCGCATCCAGCGTCCGGGGGCCAAGCGACCCACCGATCAACACGAGCTTCTCGTTGGTCTTGGCGAACTCCACGGTTGCCTTGGCCACCGCCACGGGATCGCGCGCCCAGGCGAGCGCGGTTGGTCCCTTCAGCAGCGGCTGGATGCCGTGGAATTGGGTCCCTTCCAGAGCGAGGTGGGTCAGCCGGTTCTTCGCGACTTTGAAGGTCGCCCCCGCGGCCCGCATGCGACGCCTGAGTTCCGTCGCCTCGGCGACCGTGAGACCCTGGTTGCGGGTCACGACGATCATTGAGGTGTCGGCAAGCGCGGCATTGAGCCCGGCGACGAACTTCCGCTTCTCCGTCCGGTCCAAGTCTCGTCTCCAGTCTGGCTGCGCGCAGCGGACTGCGCGTAGCCGGGTTGCCCAAGGACCGCAGCGACACGAACCACCGGGTCAGACCCGGGGGCGGCGCCGTTGCGATCCGGTTCGCCTGTCCATAGCCGGAACCACCAAAACCTGACTCCGGCCGTGCGGCCGGGACCCAACCTTGGCTTCCCCGTCTCCCGCGCGCGGGCCTTGCGGCCCCTTAAGATACCCCGAGGGGATCACGAACGGTCTCGGACAGGTTCGGGACATGCTTCCGTCAGGGAAGCATCCCCTGCCCGCTGACCCGGCGGCAAGCCGGGCAGCGTATCCTCAATAACTATTCGCCACGGCCTAACGCCGCCATCATCGATCGCGCGATCCGTGGGAAGCGCGGGGGATTAGCGGAAAGCGGCGGAAGAGTTGAGAGGTTCGGAATTGGCGGCGTCGAACCCCTAGCGCTCCAAGACATGTCGCCACGCCGCCCGGCTGGGCGCCGGGGATCGGCTGGATTGCCTGGCTGTCGTCGAGGCCCCGCTGTGCTACTGTTCTGGGCAGCAGGAAGGTGAGCATGGACGAGCCTGGTACCGCATCGATCCTCGACCTGCCGCTCGACGAGGCAGAGGAAGCCCGCCTCGACGCCGAGGCGGACGCCGAAATCGAGGCCGGCAAAGGCGTGCCGCACGAGCGCGTCCGCGAATGGCTGCTGAAGCTCGCCAGGGGTGAGAAGGCTCCGCCACCCAAGGCGTAGTCTGTGCGGGTCATCTGGTCGCCCCAGGCATTGCGTCAGGTCGAGCGTGCAACCGATTATCTGGCGGATTTCAATCCGCGCGCGGCCGTGCGGCTGGCGGAGGGATTGATCGCTGCCGGTAACAGCCTGATGCATTTCCCGCACCGTGGGCGGCCAGTACAGGGGACCAACATGCGCGAACTGGTGACGGCGTTTCCGTACATCATCCGATATCGGGTCGTACGCGACAGCGTCCGCATTCTGCGTGTTCGTCACACGTCGCGGCGGCCGACCACTCCGTGAACGCGGCGCAGGGGCCAATCCGCAGGCGCTTATAGCGGCAGGGCTACCCGGCGAGCGTCGACGCGTCCACCCGGACGCCCGGGCCCATCGTCGAGCTCAGTGCCACCTTCTGGAGGTAGGTGCCCTTGGCGCCAGCCGGCTTGGCCTTCTGGATCGCGTCGGCCAGGGCCTTGGCATTTTCCACCAGCTTTTGCTCGTCGAAGCTGGCCTTGCCGATGCCAGCGTGGATGATGCCTGCCTTTTCGGCGCGGAACTCGACCTGGCCGCCCTTGGCCGCGCTGATGGCGCCCTTGACGTCCATCGTCACCGTGCCCAGCCGGGGGTTCGGCATCAGCCCGCGCGGACCGAGGATTTTACCCAGCCGCCCGACCACGCCCATCATGTCAGGCGTCGCGATGCAGCGGTCGAAAGCGATCTCGCCGGCCTGCACCTTCTCGGCCAGGTCCTCGGCCCCGACCACGTCGGCGCCGGCGGCCTGCGCTTCCTCGGCCTTGGCGCCGCGGGCGAACACGCCGACGCGCACCGTCTTGCCGGTGCCGTTCGGCAGCGAGATCAGGCCGCGCACCATCTGATCGGCGTGGCGCGGGTCGATGCCGAGATTCATGGTCATTTCCACCGTCTCGTCGAACTTGGCGGTGGCGTTCTGCTTGACCAGCTTGATCGCCTCATCGAGCGGGTAGGACTTGCTGCGGTCCACCTTGGCCGCCGCCGCGAGCAATCGCTTG
Organism: uncultured Alphaproteobacteria bacterium; assembly: GCA_963762885.1. Classification (GTDB taxonomy): domain Bacteria; phylum Pseudomonadota; class Alphaproteobacteria; order Acetobacterales; family Acetobacteraceae; genus JASHVB01. The sequence continues at coordinate 183,530 of CAVXNH010000052.1, read as the reverse complement.
TTCTTTGCCATGGCTCAGCCCTCCACCACAGTGAGGCCCATCGAGCGGGCCGAACCGGCCAGCATGCGCACCGCGCCCTCGATGTCGTTGGCGTTCATGTCCTTCATCTTGATCTCGGCGATCTCGCGCAACTGGCTCTGGGTGACGCGGCCGACCGAGGCGCCTTTGCCCGCGGCGGTGGTGCCCTTGTCGATCTTCGCCGCCTTCATCAGGAAGTAGGTGTTCGGCGGGGTCTTCATGATGAAGCTGAAGGTGCGGTCGGCGTAGGCGGTGATCACCACCGGCACCGGCATGCCCGGCTCCATGTTCTGGGTGGTGGCGTTGAATTCCTTGACGAAGGCCATGATGTTGAGGCCGCGCTGACCCAGGGCCGGGCCGACCGGCGGCGACGGGTTCGCCTTGCCGGCGGGAATTTGCAATTTAATGTAACCGACGATCTTCTTCGCCATGATCCCAGGTCCTTCCGACTACCGGGGACCGCGGTGCATGCGAGGCCGTTTGCCCATGGGGGCGGTGGCCTCTCCCGCGTTCCGAGTGAAGCGCGGGCGTGTAGCCGATGGGCGGGCGGGAGTCCAGAGCAGGGGTGGGTTCGTGTGCGGTGGTCAGGCGGCGCAGGGCTTGACCTCGGCTTTCAGTCGCTTGCCCAAGGCTTCGGCCGCCTGCTCCAGTCCGAAGTCGCGCTGCATGTTGAGCCAGAATTCGGGGGGCGTATCGAAGTAGCGAGCCAGCCGGAGTGCAGTGTCGCCGGTGATGGTGCGGCGTTCGCTGACGATCGCCTGGATGCGGGTTACCGGCACGCTGACGGCCTTGGCCAGGCGATACGCTGTCGGCCTGAGCGGTTTCATGAACTCTTCCCGCAATTGCTCGCCCGGATGGATTGGTGGGAGGTCTCGCATGGTCGTCATCCCCGGTGATAGTCCACGATCTCGACACGGTCCGGCCCGGCGTCGGTCCAGATAAAGCAGACGCGCCACTGGTCGTTGATCCGGACGCTGTGTTGTCCCGCCCGATCGCCTTTCAGAGCTTCAGGCCGGTTGCCCGGTGGCGCCGCCAGGTCAGGGAGCATTTCGGCATTATGCATCTGCCGCAGCTTGCGCTGAGCGACACGTTGGAGATCTGCCCCAATCCGGCGGGCGAGGCGGCCGTGGAACAGCGCCTCGGCGCCCCGATCGGCGAAGGAGCGGACGGTGGGGTTGTTTGTGTAGGCCGCGCGTTATGAACGTTAAGCGGGCATACGGGTCCGGGTCTGCTGCGGGTCCGGCGGCGTGGCCGCTGGTGCCCGGGGTGATCCGCACGGGGAGTGCCGTGCATAATTCCCAATGGACCGCCGTCCGAACGTGACGCACACTTGTCGTATCGGCCAAGTAGTGAAGCGCGCATGGCGGACGTCGTCTTCAAGGTGATGGTGTCGAGCAGTTTCCGGGACCTGCGAGGGTGCCGGGAGGCGGTGCGCGACGCGATCCTCGGGCAGGGCATGCTGCCGCTGATGATGGAGACGGACTTAGCCGTCTGGGACCGCGGCATCATTACCAATTCGCTGGCCAAGGTCGATGAGGCCGACGCCTATGTCGTTCTGATCAGCAACTACCGCTACGGTCAGGTGATCGTCGACACGGAACTGAACTCCAAGGGCCTGTCGGTCACCGAGCTTGAGTTCGACCGCGCCGAAGAACGCAAGCTGCCGATCTGTGTGTTCCTGATGGATGAGAACGTCCCGATCTCGCCGGTGGAAATGCGCGCCGAGGCGGCGGGGCAGGAGAAGCTGTTGGCCTTCCGGTCGCGGGCCAACCACCACAGCCGCATCACGCCAACCTTCACGACGGAAGAGCACTTGAAGGGGCAGGTGATCCAGACACTGGCTGACCTGAAGAAGCAGCTGAAGGAGCCGCGCTGCCGCAACAGCAAGGTCCGAACTCCGCCGCCTGGTTCAGGCACGCTGCCAGTTCCTCCGGTATTCGTTGCCCTGCCGTCGTACGTCCCCGGTCACGCCTTCCAGGGGCGCGCACAGGAACTGGGGATGCTGCGCGCATGGGCAACCGCGCCCGAGCCGGTGCTTCTGTTCGAGGCGATCGGTGGCATGGGCAAGAGCACGGTGACCTGGGAGTGGGTCACCAACCGCGCCTCAATAGACCGCTCCGATTGGGCCGGCCGCCTATGGTACAGCTTCTACGAGCGCGGCGCCGACATGCGCGACTTCAAGATCACCGCGCTCGCCTACATGACCCATCAGGCGCAGGAGACGTTCCGCGCCCGCCCCGAGGCCGAGCTGACCCGCGATCTGCTCGACCACCTGACCCGAAAGCCCTGGCTTCTGGTACTGGACGGGCTGGAGCGGGTGCTTGCCGCCTATCATCGCGCCGACGCCGCGCAACTGCGCGACGAAGACGTGCGGGAGGAGGCCGACACCGGCCTCGCCGGCCGCCAGCCGCAAGACTGCATCCGGCCGGACGACCACGACTTGCTCTGCCACCTCGCCGGAGCGGCACCATCGAAGCTGCTGATCTCCTCGCGCCTGATGCCGCGCGCTTTTCTGAACGCCGCCGGCGTGCCGCTGCCGGGCGTGCGGCACGTCATGTTGCACGGCCTGGCGCCGGAAGACGCCGAGGCGATGCTGACCGACGTCCGCATCCACGGTGACGGGGAGCGCATGCGGCGCTACCTGAAGCAGGCATTCGATTGCCATCCGCTGGTCGTCGGCTTCGTCGCTGGGTTGGTGCGTAAGTCCCCCTGGGCTCGAATGGATTTCGACCGCTGGGTGGACGATCCTCGCGGCGGAGCGGCGATCAACTTGGCCTACGCCGATTTGCGGCAGCGCCAGACCAACATCCTGAAGCTGGCGTTTGACGCACTGGAGCCGCGGGCGCGCGAGCTACTGGGACGGCTGGGGATCCTCTCCAACGCCGTTGCGTACGACGTGGTGGAGGTGCTGACCCCGGCCCGCCCCGACCCGCCGAAGGAGGTGCGGCAGCCGGCGTCGCCTGACCAGGACTGGGAACTCGACCGCCTGCGACGATGGTTGCGCGCTGCAAAAAATAGGAAGGCTCGGGCGGACCTTGAACGCCGCGCCACTGAGCGTCGGAAAAGCCTGGATCAGCAGCATGAAGCCGACCGCCGCGCCTATTCGGAATACCAGGCCGCGCTCGACGCGTGGCGCCATTCCCCCGTACTGCTTGACGCGGCACGTTGGCTGGACATGACGTTGGCCGATCTGGAAGCACGCGGTCTGCTGCAATGGGATCGGCCCGCCGGAACCTTCGATCTGCATCCCGTGGTGCGCGGCTACGCTATTGGTGCGCTGAACCTGGAAGCGCGCGGTCAGGCGGGCCAGCGCGTCGCGGACATCTTCGCCGCCCGCGCCGAGCCGGACTACCGGAAGGTAGCTTCCCCGAGGGAGCTGGCAGATCGAATCCAGGTGGCGCAGGCGCTCAGCCTCGCTGGCAAGAGGCAGCAGGCCTGGGATGTGCTGTGGCCCGGGACGCTCATGGCCTTGAATTGGCTGGAATGCCACCACGACACGCTGGCGCTGCTGCGGCCGATGTTTCCGGATGGCTGGTCCTTGCCGCCGGCGGGGGTGACGGACGCTGGGTCGGCCGCGACTGCGGCCGCGCGGGCGCTCCGCGCCGTCGGCCGACTGCAGGAGGATGAGGCGCAGAAGGTGTTCGCCACCCGAGATGAAATAGCCGAGGGCCTCAGCACGAATTTGAGTGTTCGTGTCCGATATCATTACCTTAATCTACGGACGCGGAACGAACTGGCTCGGGCGGCCGGCGTTCTCAGGCTTTCCCGCGACGTAGCCATGGCACTCGGTGCGGGTCAGCAGGCGATTTGGTGCGACGTGTCCCTGGTGATGGAGCGCGCGGAGCAGGGGCAGCTCCACGCCGCACGTCTACTGTGGGCGGGCATGGCGTCCCAGCCGGACTGGCGACGGCGTAAGGGACAGTTGGCAACGCAATGCCTGCTCGCCGAAGGGGGTCTGCTGCGCCGCGAGGATATCCTCACCGCGGCGTTCCTCGATGCCGCCCTCGACCGCGCTCGCATGCTCGGCCGGCGGTCGCTCGAACGTCGGCTGTGGCGGCTCGCCGGCGACTGGCACCAATCCGCCGGCAGGGACGGGGAGGCTGCGGACGCCTTCACCCGCGCCGTCGAAATGGCCCGCGCGGTCGGCCTGAGCGACACGGACTCGGAGGCAAGACGCGGCCTCTCGCTTGCCCGGCTCGGCCACCGGCGCGAGGCCGAGGCCGCCGCCGTCTCAGCCGAGCGCGGCCGGCCGCGTGTCGCCTTGGCCGAGCTCTATCTGGCGCTGGAGCGGCGCGACCGGGCGCGCTCACACGCGCTGGCCGGCTACGAGTGGGCCTGGGCGGACGGCCCGCCCTGGTACCACCACTGGGACCTGCAGCGCTGTCGCGCCGTGCTGCAGGCGCTCGGAGAGTCGGAGCCGCAACTTCCGCGGTTCGACCCCGCCAAGGTCAAGCCGATCGAATACGAACCCGACATCCGTCGCCTGCTCGCCGAACACGCCGCAAAGCAGCGGTAGTGGCGCGATCCTGACGCTTCGACCTGTCGGCCAACGTGTCATTGCGAGCGAAGCGAGGCAATTTCCCCCACGAGATCGTGCCAATCCAGACGGGAGATTGCTTGGCTTCGCTCGCAATGACACGAGGTTCGCCCGATCGGGTGTTGTTGGGCCGCCACGCGGCAGTCGCAGGCGGCTGCCATCACATTCCGCCGCTAAGCATTGCGCCGTGTCAGCGGATGTTGCCGCGGCATGCCATGCGGTAGTCCTCGCTCACCCCTTCATGGTCCAGCGCGCGCACCGCCTGCCCCGTCGCGCGATCCAGCCGACGCTGCCACTCGTCCCGCATCGCCTGCCAAACCCGCGGCACGATCGGGCCTCGCGACAGCAGGCGTTGCTCGGTGCGAAACGACCGGACGGCGGCGGAAGCAGATGCGGGCATGGATCGACCTCCTGTTTGCTCTGGCGCGAGACGGCCAGGTTGGCTGGAGTATAGAACCAGAACGAGCCGCCGCTGTGAACCACGTCACAGGGCGCGACATTCTGTCGGTAGCCGCCCCACCTTTGCTGGCATTGCGCGGCCTCGCCTTCACCAGCCGCTGAAGAAGTTGCTGACCGCGTTGCCGATGGCGTTGGCGGCATCGCCGACCGCGTTGACGACGCCGGTCATGAGGTAAGTCCCCCGGCGCGCTCGCCCGATCCGACATGACGCAACCCGTACGGCGGCATCCGGCGCTAGCGGGAAAAGGTCAGCAAAATGCAACCATGTGCTATGAACGGGATCACAACTTTGACGAATTAGGGGTTAATTGGCGCGTCTGGCGGCCAGGCGCTCCAGTCATGTTGAATTGACAACGCGCCCATAAGCAAATGCCCGGCGCGATTGGCTCTCGACTTGCTGACTTGTCCGCCGGATGAGCGCATCATGCGCACCCCATCACTCCCGATCAGGGGGCCACTCCCATGCAGGACGGCATTCACGGTTTCTGGGTCGCCGCGGCGACACCACTGCTGGCGACCGGCGAGGTCGATACCGCGACCCTGGGCGAGCATGCCCGCGCCTTGTTCGCTCGAGGCTGCGACGGCGTGGTGCTGTTCGGCACCACGGGCGAAGGGCCGTCATTCTCCGCCGCGGAGCGGCTGGCGACGGCCCGCGCCCTGCTGGAGCAGGGCGTCGCGCCAGAGCGCGTGGCGCTGGGCGTCGGCTTTCCCGCCATGGCAGACGCGGTGGGGTTGTGCCGTGACACTCTGGCGCTGGGCCTGACCCAGGTTCTCGCGCTGCCACCGTTCTTCTTCCGCGACGCGACCGAAGACGGCTTGGTCGACGCCTTCGCCAGCCTGCTCGATCGGGTGGGCGACGATCGCCTGCGGCTGACGCTGTACAACATCCCGCAGGTGTCCGGCATTGCGGTGCCCGCCGGCGTGGCCGCGAGGCTGCGGGAGCGCTATGGGCGCGTGGTTGCCGGGGTGAAGGACAGCAGCGGAGATTTTGCCCAGTTCCGCGCCTACCGGGCCGCGGCGCCGGGGCTGGCCATCGTAACCGGGACTGAGGCCGATATCGGCCGCGTGCTCGCCGAGGGTGGCACCGGCACGATCTGCGGCATGGGCAATGTCGCGCCCGAGCTGGTGCGGGCGATGTTCCGCCCGAACCCGCCCGCGGCGCAGATGCGGCAGGCGAGCGGGCTGGTCGCCGGGCCCTTCATCGCGCTGCTGAAGGCGATGCTGGCGGTGCAGACCGGTCGGGATAGCTGGCTGCATGTGCGTCCGCCGCTGCGCTCGGCCACTCTGGCCGACGGCACGCGGCTGCTGCCCCTGCTGGAGGCTTTGACGCGGCAATGCGCTGCGTGAGAGTGCCGGGAGCGGTGGCGCGGTAGGTCTCGCTGCGGCTTACCCAGCAGTCGGTATGCAAGGCGACACTGCCCACCAGTGTCTTAACCGGGCTTGGCCCGGTTACCCACGGCTTTGCCAGACGGCCCGGCCGAATCGAGTTCGTCATCCTGCGGATTGCCTCTTCGCCTACGGTTGCTCCCCACCCCACCTCTCGATGACGCAGTTACCTTCAGCTTCAGGCTTGGTCGGTACGCCCAGGACGGACTTGCACCCTCCTGACAAGGCACGCTTGCGGACGCACGATGGCCGGCACAAGGCCGGCCATGACGGTTAGGGACGGCCGTTGTCTGGTACGTCAATCGTTTTGCGGGCTGGTATAGGATCGGCGGAAGCCGGTATCGCGCTGATATGTCACTACGTTTTTCGGTTAAGTGTGGATGTTGGGCTAGACCTTGCCATGCCCCGAAGGGTGAACTTCAGACGTCAGCAAGTCCTCGCTCGGTACCGGTTGGCCCCAGATACGATAGGCTTCGAGCTGCCGCAGCGTCGGGATCGACGTGGTGACGTCGCCGGATTCGTCGTGAAACTCGATCACCACCAAGCCGGACACCGGGTCGAACCGCAGCGACGGATTGGCAACGATGACCGCCGGCGCCGGCGGCGGTGCCTGCGCTGGCGGGGTGAAGTTCTCCGGCTTCGGCTCGGCAGGATTTTCGCTTGCGCCGAGGACGGGGCCAACGGCTTTGACGCTGAGATCACTCGGCATGAGAGAACGGCCCATTGCGGCTGCGCCGTTCTGGCGCGAAATCACACTCAGGCAGTGTGCGCCGGGAAAGGTTAAGCAAGAGTAAAGAGCCTCTTCCAAATTTGTGGGAGAGGCTAAGGTATCTCGATCCCCAGCAACCGTGCTGCGTTGCCACCCAGAATTGCCCGCCGCGTCGCGTCATCCAGTGCGGGCGCGCCCTCGATGAACCCGATCGGGTCGACCTCGCCCATGTCCGCCGGATAATCCGTTCCTACCAGAATGTGATCGGCGCCATACTCCGCCACAAGATATTCGAGCTGCGCGTGGGTGTACACCAGCGAATCGAAATACATCCGCCGCAAATAGACCCCCGGCATTTCTTTCAATTTTTCCCCGGTATCCGGCCGCGCCGATGCCGCATGGTCGATGCGCCCCGCATAGGCCGGCAGATAGCCCCCGCCATGCGCGGCAACCAGCTTGAGGCCGGGGAAATCCTCCAACACGCCGCCGAAGATCAGGTGATGCAGCGCCACCGTCGTATCGAGCGGATTGCCGATGACGTTGGCGAAGTAATGCTCGTGCAAGCGGCGCGGCTCGGTGTAACCGTCGGGATGCAGGAACACCAGAAGCCCAAGTTCCTCGATCCGCGCGAACACTTTCCGGAATCGTTCGGCCGACAGATCATCGCCGGCGACATGCGTCATCAGCTCGATGCCGCGCATGCCCAGCGACTTGTGCAGCCGTTCCAGTTCGGCGATCGCCAGGTCCGGCGCCTGCAGCGGGATGGTGCCGAGGCCGGTGAAACGATCCGGATAGCGGCCGACGATCTCGGCGATCTCGTCGTTCAGGATGCGCGCCGTGGCCAGGCCGAGGTCCGGATCGGCACCGTAATAGGTCTGCCGCGGCGCCGGCGACACCGCCTGGATGTCGATCCCCATCAGGTCCATGTCGGCGATGCGTTGCTCGGCGGAGGTTCCCTGCGGGCGCGTTCGCACGCCGTTCTGCCGGTTGATCGCCTGGCTCGCGGCATTGGCGTGGGTTTCCAGAAACCAGCGCGACACCGCCTCATTGCCTTCGACCATCGCCGCGGCTTTCAGGCTGGTCCAGTGGCAATGGATGTCGATTGTGAACCATTTGCCGCGGGGATGCGGCGGTCCTGGAAAACGTCCGGGGATCGGTTCCCCTGCAGGCCGGCAACTGAACAACATTCCTGGATTCCTCTGCGGTTATTCGATCTTATGTCCGCACGGCGCGATGATATTCGCGGTTCGGCATCATGTCGGTCGCCGACGCCATGCGGTTGGACAGGTTGAAGAACGCCACCGTCTCCGCCAGGTCGAAGATGTCCTCGTTCGACAGCCCGACGCCACGCAGGGCATCGCGGTCGGCGTCATCCACCAGCCAGGGCGTCGTCGTCATCTTCCAGGCGTAGTCGAGCATTTCTCGCTGTCGCACATCCAGCTTCGCCACGCGGTAGTTCAGCGCCATCATCTCGCCTAGTTCGGCATCGCCCGACAGTTGCCGCACCGCCGCGCCATGCGCCACCAGGCAGTAGTAGCAGCGGTTGGCCGAGGACACGACGACTGCGATCATTTCCCGTTCAAGTTTGGAAAGGCCGGATTCCGCCAGCATGATCTCGTTGTACATCGCCATGAAGTTCCGCAGCCGCTGCGGCTTCAGGCTGTAGGCGCTGAACACGTTCGGCACGAAGCCGAGTTTGTCCACGCACTTGCGCCAGATGGCTTGCAGGTCAGCGTCCAGCGACGCCGGGTCGGGAACGCCGAGTTTGGAGATGTGGTCCGGCTGCGGCATGGGAGTCTCCTGTGGAGCGAAGGGAGTTAGAGGGTAGCGTGCGGTTCGCGGCACCCTCACCCGCCGCTGCGCGGCGACCTCTCCCGCGAAGCGGGAGAGGTTTTCTGCTGCCTAGTCCAGCACTTCCTTGTTGATGACATTGTCGCGGTTCGGCTTGCCGTCCAGCACGCTCAGGATGTTCTGCGCGGTCGCCACTGCCATGTTGGCCACCGCCTCGGTGGTCACGCCCGCCATGTGCGGCGATGTGATGACATTGTCCAGTTTCAGCAGCGGATTATCGATCGGCGTCGGCTCCTGCTCGAACACATCCAGTCCTGCCGCGGCAATTTTCCCGGACGTCAAGGCCGCATGCAGTGCGGGCTCGTCGATAATGCCGCCGCGCGCGGTATTCACAATATACGCGCTGGGCTTCATCCGAGCGAACTGCGTCGCGCCGAACATGCCGACCGTTTCGGGATTCTTCGGACAGTGGATCGACACGAAATCCACCGAGGGCAGCGCGGCATCCAGATCCGCCACCGGCTCGCACCCCGCCGCGCGGATCTTGGCCGCATCGACGTATGGATCGCGCACCAACACCACCATGTCGAATCCCAGGCAGCGCTTGGCCAACCGCGTGCCGATGCGGCCGAAGCCCACGATCAGCACCGTCTTGCCGTTCAATTCCATCGGCAACCCGGCATGCCGTTCGCGCCAGTGGCCGGCATGCACCATCCGGTCCAGCGCCTCGTGCCGCTTCGCCAGCGAGATCATCATATGAAACGCTTGCTCGGCCACCGATACGGAGTTCGCGGTACCGGCCGTCATCAGCGGCACGCGCCGCGCCGTCAGCGCGGGAATTTCCACGGCGTCGTAGCCAACGCCGATGCGCGCCACCACCTGCATCGCCGGCGAAGCGTCCATCTCGGTTTGGCGGTACGGCGTGCCGGACAAAGCGATACCCGCACAGTCCTCCAGGATCGGCAGCAGGTCCGCCTGGGTGATGGTCGCCGAATAGGTCACCGTCTCGATGTCGTCACGAGCGCGCAGCAGCGACACGCCCTCCTCGCCCATCGTATGCGGCACCAGCACTTTGCGTCGGTTCGTGGCCATCGGGGGGATAATCCTCAGAGCTTGCGTTGCAGGTTGGCGACATAGCTGCGGTTGTGGGTGGGGCCGAGCATGACCTCGTTCATCACCAGGTGCCGCGGCAGGCAGGCAATATAGCGGATCAGGTCGCCGCAATCCTCCGACTGTATCATGCGCGCCCGCTCTTCGGGTCCCACCGGATTGGGCCGCTTGTCGAGGATCGGCGTCGCCACTTCACCCGGGAGGAAAACCGTCGAGCGAATGCCGTTGACGCATTCTTCCATGTTGATGGAGTGGCTCATCGCCACCACGCCATGTTTCGCCGTGCCATAGATCGGCCCGGAGAACCCGCCGATGAATCGCCCCGCCATCGACGAGGTGTGGATCATCACGCCATCCTTCTGCGCGCGCATGAACGGCAGCGCCACGGTGACGCAATACAGCGCCGCCATGACGTTGCCCTTCATCAGCGTGTCGATGCCCTCGGGCGTCAATTTGTCCCAGTGCCGATCGACGATGTTGACGCCGGCGTTGTTCACCAGGATGTCGAGCCGGCCGAGCTTTTCGCGAATGAAGTCGCCGACCTTCTGAACTTGCGCCGAGTCGGTCAGGTCCGCCGGCTGCACATGCGCCTCGGCGCCGCTATTGCCCAGGCGGCGCGCCACGTGCTCCAGCGGTTCGCGGCGGCGGCCGGTAAGCACCAGCGTGGCGCCTTCCTCGGCCAGCGCGAATGCGGCGGCCTCACCGATGCCGCTGCCGGCCCCGGTGACCCAGGCGACTTTTCCGGCGAGCTTCGGCATATGGCGTTCCTCCCCTTTTTCGTGCGACGTCCAGGCTGCATTCAACGGAGTTGCGCGGTGGTCGGCAAGGGGTAGCGGACCCGGATTGCCGAACCCCATCATTCGCAGTAGCAATTCTCACCAAAGGAGGGCCCCGACATGCAAGCAGTCCTGAACGGACACAAAGTGGCCGCCAGCGACGATATCGTCGAGACCGGCGGTTACGCCTATTTCCCACGCGACGCCGTGCGCATGGAATGGTTGGAGAAGACCGAAAAGACCGCATCCGACCTGCAATGCCCGCACGGGGTGCAGTTTTACGATGTCGTGATCGACGGTGTGCGCCACAAGCGTAACGCCTGGTCCTACGAAGCTCCGCAACCCAAGATGGCACAGGTCGCCAACCGGTTCGGCTTCTGGGAAGACGTCCAGGTCGGCTGACCACGGCACGCCGGCGCCGCCAAATACTGCTGACGGCCGGCGCCGGAATTCCGGGCTCGTCCGCTGTTAGTGGCTTGCGGCTGCCCGGCATCGTCGCCAGACTGCGTCATGTAAATGCCACGGCTGCGCGAGATGTACAGCAGTACGTTCCGCGCGCGCCGGCGAAGGGAGGACGCCAATGAAATTCTTGAGCGACGCAATGATCAGCGGACTGCTTCCCGCCGAAACCTCGTCATTTCCCTCGCCGGTGCCGACGCAGATCGTGTCCAGTGACGAGTACCTGCCCGTGCCGCAGACCCCGAAGCAGCGCGAGGTCGAGGCGCGGCTGAAGGACATGAGCGACCGGCTGGCCAAGCGACAGGGCCTGTCGCGCAGGCGCTTCTTCCAGACCGCCGCGGGCATGGCGGCGTCGTTCGTGGCGCTCAACCAGGTGTTCGGGCATCTGTTCGACGCCAGCGAAGCCGAGGCCGCAACCCCAGAGCACGCCGACGCGCGAGCCAATGCGCTGTCGGGACAGATGGTGATCGACGGGCACACGCATTTTCTGCGCGACGACACCAGGCTGATGGCGTTCGTAAAAGGCCGCGAAGCGGTCGGCCAGTGGGGCTGGAACAAGGAACTCGCCGGCAAGGAACAGACCATCGACGACCTTAAATACGGCAACTACGTCAAAGAGATCTACATGGACAGCGACACCAAGGTGGCGCTGCTATCGAATTCCCCATCCGACGTGCCGGAGGATTGGTTCATCCCGCAAGAGCAGGTGTTCAAGACGCGGGAGATGGTGAACAAGCAGGCTGGCACGCGGCGCATGCTGGCACATTTCACTATCACGCCGGGACAGCCGGGTTGGCTGGAACAGGTGGATGCCGCGGTCGAACGCTACAAGCCGGATTCGTGGAAGGGCTATACCGTCGGCGACAACACGCACAAGGAACTCGCCGCGCATCCGTGGCACGCGGATGACGAGAAGCTGATGTATCCGTTCTATGAGCGCATTGCGAAGACCAACATTCGTAATGTCTGCATCCACAAGGGGCTGTTCGCTCCGGCGGTGGAGGAAAAGTTCCCGCGGCTGCGTCCCTATGCCGATGTCAGCGACATCGGTCGCGCCGCCAAGGACTGGCCGCAACTGAACTTCCTTGTCTATCACTCAGGGTATCGCTGGGTTGGCGGCAACCCGGCGGACGGCATGGCGGAATTCGACAAGACCGGACGGAGTTCGTGGACCAGCGACCTCGCCGAAATTCCGGAGAAATATGGCGTAACCAATGTCTACGGCGATCTCGGCCAGTTGTTCGCCTGGACGAGCGTTGCCGAGCCTCGCCTGGCGGCGGCATTGATGAGCACGCTGATCAAGGGGCTGGGCGTCGATCGAGTGGTGTGGGGCACCGACGCGGTGTGGACCGGCGCGCCGCAATGGCAGATCGAGGGCCTGCGCCGGTTGGAAATCCCCGAGGACATGCAGAAGAAGTACGGATTCAAGCCGCTGGGTCCAGCCGACGGTCCCGTAAAAACCGCTGTATTCAGCGGCAACTCTGCTCGATTGTACGGTCTGGAGCAGCATGCGGAATTGGTAGGGCGTGATCGGTTCGCGATGCTGAAGGCGGATTACCAACGCAACGGACCCGGGCGCAGCAATCTGCGTTACGGCTATGTGAGCAAGCCCGTCTGAGTCGGAGAGCGTCGGGCGTTTCGCGTCGTCGATGGGTGAGCAGTTCGGGCTGTTGCGACGGTCGCTTTTGATCGCGCTTAGCGTTGGTGGTTGGCGCGGCGCCGCAGCGCAGACGCCCGTGAAGATATCGCAGGCGGCAGCACAGTATCAGACCACCCCGCGCGGCGGTCTGAGCTGCATCGGATGCACGTTCTTTCGCAAGCCTCGATCATGCCAGGTGGTGGACGGCGATATCAGTCCGAACGGATGGTGCCGGCTATTCGATCTGCCGGATTGAGAAATCCCCTGTCATTGCGAGGCCCGTTGCGCACAGACCGCCCCAACCGTCATGGCCGGGCTTGACCCGGCCATCTATGCCGCACGGTGCCGCGACAGATGGCCGGGTCAAGAGCCCGGCCATGACGGGTCGGGGCGGGCCGTGCGAAACGCTCAGGAGTCGATCGTTCGGCGGCCCGGTATCACAACAACAGTTCACGCTGCCGGCGCGAGCCGCAGAGGCTGCTGCAGCACACGGTCCTGCGCGCGAAACCACAACCGGATGGTAACCCGCGGCGATGTGACGGCGCCGTCCTGCGCCTGGAGCTGGATCAAGTGCGAGTCGTTGCCGTTGAAGCGGAACGCGCCCGTCGCGTCCGTGCGGGTGTGCGCCTTTTCCACCTGGGTTACGAAATCATGCGTGAACAGCACCACCGTGGCGCCATCGACCGGATGACCCGCCGCATCGACCACGCGCCCTTCCAGCACTCCATGGGCGTGCAGCGCCACGTAAGAATTCCACACCCCTACCGTCACCGCGATGATCACCGGCACGACCACAAATCTGCTCCGCAGTGCGCGCCGCCAGTTCATCCCTTGGTCGCTCCCGTGGTCAGCCCGCGCATGAACGCCGATTGCGCCATCAGGAACACCAGCAATCCAGGCGCCAGCACCATGACGACGAAGGCGTAGAGCGCACCGGTGGTATCCTCCATGTAGGACAGGAACCGCGCCAGACCCAACGGCAGGGTCTGCATGTCCGGCGATCGCGTGATGATCAGCGGCCACAGGAAGTTGTTCCACGACCAGATGAATGACAACACCACGTTGGTCGCGATCGCAGCGGTCGAGAGCGGCAGCATGACTCGCAACAGGATGCGCAGCTCGCCCAGACCATCGATCCGCGCCGCATCGATCAGCGAGCGCGGCACCGCGTCGAAGCTGGCCTTGAAAATGAAGATGCAGACGATGGTCGAAAGCAGCGGCAGCGCGAGGCCGAGATAGGAGTTCAGCAATCCGAGATGCGCGGTGATCAGATAGGCGGGGATGATCGTCGCCTGGAACGGAATCAGCGTGCAGGACAGCAGCAGCACGATCACCGATCGCCGGCCGATGAACGGCAACGTCAGCGCGTAGCCGGCCATCGCATTCAGCACCAGGTTACCCACCACCGCGATCAGCGAGACGACGACGCTGTTGAACAGATAGCGCGGGAACGGAATCGAGTACCAGACGTCGACGAAGTTGAACAGATGCGGCCGCACCGGCCACAGGTGCGGCGGATAGGCGATAGATGTTCTCGCCGGTGATCGCGGTCTTCAGCACCCAGTAGAACGGCGCCAGCATGACGACCGACATCACCACCAGCGCGGAGTGCCGCAACCACAGCAGCCGGTGTCGACGGCTGGTCATTCGATCGCTCCCGCATTGCCGCCGACCGCGCGATGAGCGATCCAGGTCAAGCAGCATCAGCATGGCGAACTGCGCGACGGTCAGCGCGGCGGCGTAGTCGAACCGGGTCTCGCCGAACCCTTCCTTGTAGATGTAGGTGATCAGCAGCTCGGTGGCGTGGCCCGGGCCGCCGTTGGTCATCACGTAGATCAGGTCGAAGGCGGAGAACGAGTTCAGCATGCCGATCACCAGGCACAGGAACAGCGCCGGCCGCAGCATGGGCACGGTGATGCGGAAGAAGCGCGCGCAGGCCGGGGCGCCGTCCACGCGCGCGGCCTCATACAGATGCGGCGGGATGTTCTGCAGCCCGGACAGCAGGACGATCATGAAAAAGCCCAGCACCTGCCAGGTATTGGCGACGATCGTGCTGGGCAACGCCCAGGCGAAGGAATCGAGGAACGCGATCGGCTGATGGATGACGCCGAGCTGGCGCAGCACGTAATTGATCAGCCCGCCATGTTCGTTGTACATCCAGCGCCAGATGATCGCGACCGCGACGGTCATCAGCGGATAAGACAGAAAGACGATGGTGCGATAGACGCTGGCGCCCTTCAGGTCGCTGTTCACCAGCAGCGCGATGCCCAGCGCCAGCGCGATGGCGATCGGCTGCGAACCGAGGAAGATCAGCGTGTTCCATAACGCGGTCCAGAACACGTCGTCGTCCTGCAGCATCTCGCTCGTAGTTGTCCCACCCCGCCCACGTCGCGGGCTTCAGCGGCGACCAGTACTCGAACGACAGCACCACGTTCCAGATCAGCGGCAGGATGCGGTAAACGAAGAAGATCAGCAGCGAGGGCGCGAGGAAGCAGGCGACCAACACAGCCCGCCGGCCGCGCCGGGTCATTCTAAACCTCTCCCGCGAAGCGGGAGAGGTTGTTTTGTCACGCCCGCCTCATTTCGCGCGCCACCTTTTTGCTCGCCTCATCCATCGCGGTCTTGGCGTCCTTGCGGCCGAGCACCGCGTTCTGCACCTCTGGCCAGAACGCATCCTTGATGCGGCTGTCGTTCGGCAGCGGCCAGTTGCCGCACAGCTTGTCGGTATGCTCAAGCTGGGTCTGCAACACCGCATAGGCCAGCGGCTCGTCCTTCTGCACGCGCGCCATCAGTTCCTTGTCCACGTCGGTATAGCCGGTCAGGATGCGCCGGCTGTCCGCCATCGCCTGCGCCTGCTTCTTCGCCGTGACGAACTCGACAAAAGCCCAGGCCAGGTCGGGATCCTTGGTGCCTTTGGAAATCGCCGTAACCGTGTAGCGTCGGCACCGACCAGTTGCCCGGCAGTTCGGCCACGCCAAGCGTGTCCGCATTCAGCCACGCCGCCTGACCCTTTAGGAAGAAATACGCCGCCGAATGCGCGTTCAGCATGCCTACCTTGCCGGAGGCGAACGCACCCAACGGCTCGATCCACCGGCCGGTCCAGGAGATCTTATTGACCGCGGTTCCCGCGGTGGCCTTGGCGAATTTCTCCAGCACCTCGATCATCTGCGGCGTGTTGAACGCGACCTGCTTCAAATCGGGCGTCAGCAGCTCGATATTGTTCATGCGGAACAGCGCCCAGTACAGCCAGTCGAAGTTCAACGTCAGGAAGCCGGTCTGATCCTCGCCGCCGGAACCGATCTTCGCTGCGTGCGACAGCAGTTCATCGAAGCTGGTCGCCGGTCCGGCGAGCCCGGCCTTCTGGAACAGCGGCTTGTTGTAGAACAGCAAGGTCTTGGCGATATAGAACGGCACCAGCCAGTTCTTGCCCTCCCACACCCAGTTATTGAGGTAGTCGGGATTGAACCGCGCCTTCACATCGGGATGCGCACTAAGATACGGCGTCAGATCGAGCAACGCCCCCTGTGCGGCATATTCGATGCCGATCCCGCCTTGCAGATCGACCACATCCGGCGGCGTCCCGGCGGCAAGCTGGGTCTGGTAGAACGGCGGCAGATCCGGCCCCTTCTTGTCGAGCCACTCGATATCCACGCCGCCATGCGCGCTGCTGAAATCGGCGAACCAGGTTTTGAACATCGCCGCCTGATCGACAATGTTCCAACTCAGGAACGTCAGCTTCTTATTGCCCTGGGCAATGGCCGGCCGAGCCAGAGCCGCCGCCGCCGTGCCCGCCAGGAATGTACGCCGCTTCATTGTGTTCCTCCCTTGGATTCTTACAAGCGCCGGCCGCTGGCGCGATCGAACAGATGCAGCCGCGCCGGATCGAGCGTCAACGTCAACGCTTCTCCCGCCCGGCGCACGCTACGCGGCGGCAGGCGGCAGGAGATCTCGGTGTCCGCCACCAGCAGCGTGACCAGCGTGTCCGCACCCAGCGGTTCGACGGTCAGTGCGGTGCCGTGCAAACAGGCACCCACCGGAGTCACGCCCGGCGGCACCCAGACAAGCTCCTCCGGCCGCACTCCGCACAGCACATCCCCAGCGCCTGCGACCGACACCGGCAGCACACTGTCATCCGCCAGCGTCACCTGGCCTTGCGCCAGCCGCGCCGGCAGCAGGTTCATCGCCGGCGCGCCGATGAAGCTGGCGACGAAAGCCGAAGCCGGCGTCTCGTACACTTCCTCCGGCGTCCCGATCTGTTCGATCCGCCCGTGGTTCAGGATGACGATCCGGTCGGCCAGCGTCATTGCCTCCACCTGATCATGCGTCACGTAGATCGTCGTGGTCGGCACCGCGACCCGCAACTTGCGCAACTCGGTGCGCATCTGCACCCGCAGCTTGGCGTCCAGGTTGGACAGCGGCTCGTCGAACAGAAACAACTTCGGATCGCGCACGATGGCCCGCCCCATGGCGACGCGTTGCCGCTGCCCGCCTGACAATTGCCGAGGCGTCCGGTGCAGCAATTTCTCGATCTCCAGCATCCGTGCCACATCGGCCACGCGGCTGCGGATCGCTGCGCGCTTGACATGCCGATAGCGCAGCGCGAACGCCATGTTGTCCGCCACCGTCATGTGCGGATACAGCGCATAGTCCTGAAACACCATGGCGATGTCGCGGTCCTTGGGCTCGCGGTGGGTCACCACGGCGCCGTCAATCAGGATGTCGCCGGACGTCGGCTCCTCCAGGCCGGCGATCATGCGCAGGATCGTGCTCTTGCCGCAGCCGCTCGGCCCGACCAGCACAACGAATTCGTGCTCCGCCACATCGAGGTCGATCCCGGGGACGACCTCAACCGCACCGAAGCTCTTGCGCAGCTTACGCAACGCCAACGTGGCCAATTGGTTTGCCCCTCCCTGCGCGTCAGCCGTTCGAACGCGGCTAGGCCGCCAGCATGTCTCTGATGTCGGGTAGATGCTCGCGGCCCCAGAACAATTCGCCATCCAGGACAAAACTGGGTACCCCGAACACACCCTGTTCTTCAGCGGCACGGCTGATCCGCGCCACCTCGGCGCGTCCCGCCTCGGCGTACGCAGCGAAGCCGTCGCCCTCCGCGCCTGCCTCAGTCAACACGGCACCGATCGCCGCGACGTCTTCGATGTCCAGGGCACGCAGCCAGAAGCGCTCGAACACCAGGTCGTGATAGCGGCGGAACACCGCATCGCCAGAACGTTGCGCATACAGCATGCCGGCCGCGGCCAATGCAGAATCCCAGATCTTTTGTGGCCCGCGGATCGTCAGCCCGCGCTTCCGCGCTGCCCTGCGGCAATCCATGTAGCTGTACTTCACCCGCCGCCACTGATGCGCGTTGCGATTTTGCTCCAGCACCGTCCCGTCCGCATCGACCCGCGCCGAACCGAGGAAGCTGGGGATGTCCAACACGTAGGGCAGAATCTCCAGGCGCACCGGAAACTCATGCTCCAACTCGTATGCCAGGTCCTTGGCCAGATAGGCGTACGACTCTTGTAGTCGGTATAGACGGTGATGCGGCGCAGGTCTGACATGGCCGCAGCATGCACCAGCACGGCGGTCCCGCAAAGCCGTTCAGGCCAATCGCGGCCGATCGCCCTCCGCAATGATCCGCCACAGCACCCGGCTCTGGCTGCGGTCATAATCTCCGTGTGCCCGGTGCATCGTCGCGCGATCGTCGATCACCAGAACGTCGCCTTTGCGCCACACATGATGATAGACAATCTCCGGTCGGATCATCCGTTCCAACAACTCGTTCATATAGGCCTTGCTGGACTCCGGCGTCATGCCGTCGATGCACATCGCTTTCGTCACGTGAAAATACACCGCACGCGAGCCATGCAAGGGATGCGTGCGCACCATCGGATGCACGATCGGTTTGCCGAACTTCTCGCGGTCTTCTGCCAGCGTATCGGTCTTGCCTTCGTCCAGGCTGTTGATCGTGCTCAGCGTGTCGAGGCGGGCACGCTCGTCGTCCGGCAACGCGGCATAGGCGGCGCGCATGTTGGCCACGCTGGTGCCGCCGCCGGCCGACGGAATCTCCACCCCGTACAGCAACGTCGCCGCCGGCGGACATTCGCGGTTGGTATGGTCGGTGTGCCAGCGCTCGGCCGGCTGCTGTCCATTGCGGTGCCACACCAACCCGACATCCGGAAAGTCCGGCATGTTGTGCTGCGAATAATGCTGCCGCATCGGCGGACCGAAGGCGGACGCGGCAGCCAGATATTGCGGCGGCGTCAGCCGCTGATCGCGAAACACCAAAGCCAAATGCTCCGCCAACGCATTCGACAGCGCCTCCCGCGTGGCGGTGTCGGACGGCTGGCTGAGATCGATGCCGCCGATCTCCGCACCCAGCGAGGGATGCAGTTTGGTGATCGTCAGTGCGGTCATTGTCGTCCTCCCGTCAGGCGCGCCAGTATCATAGTGACAATGCTGGCCGGCCGGAAACCTGCCCGGTCGCGAGCATGCCTTTGACACGGTCACCCCATTCAAACCCCAACACGCCGCAGGGGGAAACAACGCCGATGCACTATCGACGCGTCTGGATCTTCGTCTTCCTGTTCACGCTGACGGCGATCAACTACGCCGACCGTGTCGCGCTCTCCGTCGCAGCCAAGCCGATCTCGACCGAGTTCGGCCTGTCCCCCGTTGCGATGGGCTACCTGCTGTCGTCCTTCCTGTGGATGTACGTGGTCTGCCTGATCCCGGTCGGCCTGCTGGTCGATCGCTTCGGTGGCAAGATCGTCAACGCCGCCGGCATTGGCGTTTGGTCGGCGGCGACCATGCTCACCGGGCTGGCCACCGGCTACTGGTTCATGGCGCTGACCCGCATCGTCATGGGCATGGGCGAATCCACAAGCTGGCCTGCATCCAACCGCATCATTCGCGAGTGGTTCCCCGCCTCGGAGCGTGGTCTCGCCAATGCCGTCTTCGGCGCCGGCGCCGCCGCCGGCCCGGCAATCGGGGCGGTGGCGATCGCCGCGGTGGTCAGCGCCTTCGGTTGGCGCGCCGGGTTCTTCGTCGCCGGCAGCATGGGGTTCATCTGGTTGCTCGCCTGGCTGCTGGTCTTCGACAAGCCGGAACGCGTGCGCTGGCTCTCGCCGCCGGAACGTTCCCGCATCCTCGCCGAGCGCGACGGCACCCTTCACCCCGACCTGGCGGAACGCCCCGCCGCCTCGCTGTGGCAACTGCTGGCGCGGCGCACCACCTGGGGACTGTTCCTCACACAAGGCTGCGAGGTCTTCGGCGGCTACATGCTGCTGACCTGGCTGCCGAGCTACCTGCAATCCTCGCGCGGGCTCAGCGTGCTCAATGCCGGCATGCTGACCGCCGTGCCCTTCGGGATCGCCGCAGTGGTCGCCGTTTTGCTCGGTTTGCTCAGCGACAGGCTGCTGACGCACGACAGCCGCCTGGCCGGCAAGCGCCGCCTGTTACTCGCCGCGATGCTGGTCAGCGACGCCATCATCCTGCTGGTGCCGGCACTCGACTCGCTGTGGGCCATCGTCGTCGTGCTGACCATCGCCCGCGCCGCCGGCGCCGCCGGGAGCGCGATGAACTTCGCCCTGGTAACGGATCTGGTGCACAACAGGGCCGACATCGGCAAGGTCCCCAGCATCACCGTGCTGGGCGGCAACACCTTCGGCATGCTGGGGCCGATCGTCACCGGCTATGTCGTGGCGCTGACCGGCAGCTTCAACGGCAGCTTCGTGCTGACCGGCATCCTGGCGCTATG
Organism: uncultured Alphaproteobacteria bacterium; assembly: GCA_963762885.1. Classification (GTDB taxonomy): domain Bacteria; phylum Pseudomonadota; class Alphaproteobacteria; order Acetobacterales; family Acetobacteraceae; genus JASHVB01. The sequence continues at coordinate 162,890 of CAVXNH010000052.1, read as the reverse complement.
CGGCGCCGCGGCGACACTGACGATGACGCGGCGCCCGATCGACGCGGCCGCATCGCGCGGCGGCGCGGTGGTGGCGCCCGCGTAGAGCTCCGAGCAAGAAACAGAGGCCTCCCCCTCCCAAAGGGGGGAGGGTTCCTGTGCCGACGACGGCCGGTGGCTAATACCAAACCCGCCGAACGATTCATTCTCGACCGCTTCGCACGGCCGTCCCTACCCGTCATGGCCGGCCTTGTGCCGGCCATGACGGGTAGGGACGGCCGTTTTGCTACGTCAATCGTTTTGCGGGCTGGTATAACTCGCAATAACAGTACGCTACAGCCGCAAGAACCCGACGATCCGCTCGGCCTCCGCCACGATCGGATCGGCGATCGCCGCGGCCCTCGCCGCACCGTCACGCAGCACCGAGTCGATCTGCGCCGGATCGGCCAGCAGCCGCGTCGTCTCCGCGGCAATCGGCCGCAGCTTCTCCACCAGCAACGCCGACAGTGCCTCCTTGAACGCCCCGAACCCCTTGCCGCCATGCTCGCGCAGCACGCCGGCATGGTCGGTGTCGGCCATCGCCGCATAGATGCCCACCAGGTTGCGAGCCTCGGGCCGCTTCTCCAACCCGGCAGGCTCCGACGGCAACGGCTCGGGATCGGTCTTCGCCCGCCGCACCTTCAGCGCGATCGTATCCGGATCGTCGTTCAAATTGATCCTGCTCTGATCCGACGAGTCGGACTTCGACATCTTCTTCGTGCCGTCGCGCAGGCTCATCACCCGCGCCGCCGGTCCCAGGATCAGCGGCTCGATCCGAGGGAAGAACTCCACCCCATAGTCGTGGTTGAACTTCCCCCCGATGTCGTTGGCCAGCTCCAAATGCTGCCGCTGGTCCTCGCCCACCGGCACCGCCGTCGCGTGGTAGACCAGGATGTCGGCCGCCATCAGGTTCGGATACACATACAGCCCGGCCGACGCGTTCTCGCGGTCCTTGCCCGCCTTGTCCTTGAACTGCGTCATCCGGTTCAGCCAGCCGATGCGCGCCACGCAATTGAAGATCCAGCTCAGCCGCACATGCGCCGGCACCGCCGATTGCAGGAACAGGATGTGCTTGTGCGGGTCGATGCCGCAGGCCAGCAGCACCGCCGTCATCTCCCGCGTCTGCCGGGTCAGCTCGTGCGGGTCCTGCCACTCGGTGATCGCGTGCAGGTCCACCACGCAATACAGGCACTCATGCTCTTGCTGGAGCGCCACCCAGTTGCGGATGGCCCCGAGATAGTTGCCAAGCGTGGCGATGCCGGTGGGCTGGATGCCGGAGAGGATACGGTGCATGGCACAAATGGATGGCCGATCCGCCGCCCCGGTGCAAGACAGTCGGCGTCTCCCACCATCGACCCGGGTTGCCGGCGCGCCGCGAACCGCCTAGTCACGCGCCCGCACGAACCACGCCCACCCAGGCCACGACCAGGAGCCCCGCCATGGCGACCGAGCGCACGCTGTCCATCATCAAGCCCGACGCCACAAGGCGGAACCTGACCGGCAAGATCAACGCCTGCCTGGAAGCCGCCGGCCTGCGCATCGTCGCACAGAAGCGCCTGCTGCTGACCCAGGCCCAGGCGGAGGCCTTCTACGCCGTCCACAAGGAGCGACCCTTCTATCGCGGCCTGGTCGAGTTCATGACCTCCGGCCCGGTCGTCGCCCAGGTCCTGGAAGGCGACAACGCGGTGGCGAAGCACCGCGAGGTCATGGGCGCCACCGACCCGAAAAAGGCCGCCCCCGGCACCATCCGCGCCCAGTTCGCCGAGGACATCGAGGCCAACTCGGTGCACGGCTCCGACAGCCCGGAAAATGCCGCGACCGAGATCGGCTTCTTCTTCGCCGGCATCGACATTACCGGCTAATCCGGAGCCCCCAAATGCAAGCGCTCGCCCTGCTCGGACGCGTGCTGATGAGCGTCATCTTCCTGTGGGGCGGCTACCGCAAGCTGATGGCGCCGACCGCCACCATGGGGATGTTGGCGCACTACCACCTGCCGGTCGTGGGCGCTGCCTACGCCGTGGCGGTGGTGGTGGAACTGCTCGGCGGCGCGCTGATCCTGGTCGGCTGGAAGACCCGCCTGGTCGCACCGGTGATGGCTGTGTGGTGCATCGCCACGGCGCTGGTGGCGCATTGGCACCCCGACGACACCACGCAGATGATCAACTTCATGAAGAACGTCTGCATGGCTGGCGGCTTCCTCCAGCTCGGGGTGTACGGCGCTGGCCGGTTCAGCCTGGATCGGCGATAGGGCGGAGCGCAGTGGCGGAGGGCGCCAGCGCGTAAGGTCGGTCGGGTGATCGGATTTACGGCGACGATGCGCCGTCAGTGGCACTTGAACGCCTCGAACGGCTCGCGGCACGCCAGGCATCGGTGCAGTGCCTTGCAAGGCGTGGCCCCGAACGCGCTGATCTGTTCCGTCTCCGCGCTGCCACACCGAGGGCAGGCCGGCTGCCGCATCCCGAACAGACCCGGCCGCGCGCCGCCCCGCTCCGGCGGCGCGATACCGTTCTCCGCCAGCTTGCGCCGTCCCTCCTCCGTGATCCGCTCACTGCTCCACGCCGGCGTCAGCACGGTGCGCACCCGCGCTCCCGGAAAACCGGCTGCGGCCAGCGCCGCTGCCACATCCTGCGCGATCGGCAGCGTCGCCGGGCAGCCCAGGTAGCTTGGCATGATCGCCACCTCGACCGAGTTGCCAACCAGCGCCACATCGCGCAGCATCCCCAGATCTGCGATGGTCAATGCCGGTATCTCCGGGTCCGGCACCGACGCCGCCACCGCCCGCGCGTGCTCCAGCCGGTCCCCCGCGCCTACCATGTCGCCCCCGGATAGGCCCGCTGCACGAATTGCAGCTCCGCCAGCAGATGCCCGAGGTGCTCGGTATGCCGCCCGATGCGCCCGCCCGACTGCATCCAGCCATCCGTTGGCTGTGTCAGCGTGGCCCGCGCCAAAGTAGCGCCGACTGTAGCCCCCCAGGCGGGCTGCAACCCCGCCGGGTCCGGAATGACCCCGGCTTCGACGAGGCTCGGATCGTCGGTCAGGGAAAAAAGCTCGCCGGTATAGGGCCAAAGCGCGTCCACCGCGTCCTGCGCGCGGCGGTGCGATTCGGCGGTGCCGTCGCCCAGGCGGATCAGCCACTCGGCCGCGTGGCGCTGGTGATACTCGGTCTCTTTCTCCGCCTTGGCCGCGATCGCTGCGATGCCGGCGTGCGACGATCCGCAAGCCGCCCGCCAGAACGGCAGCGCGAACGCCGACACCAGCAGCAGCCGGGCCATGGTGAACGCGAAGTCGCCGTTTGGCAGTTCCATGATCAGCGCGTTGCGCCATTGCGGCGCGTCGCGCAGATACGCAAGGTGGTCCTCGGTCTGCCCGGTCACCGCACCTGCCTCGGTGTACAGCGCTCGCGCCTGCCCGATCAGATCCAGCGCGATATTGGCCAGCGCCAGTTCCTCCTCCAACAGCGGCGCGTGTCCGGTCCACTCGGACAGGCGGTGGCCAAGGATCAGCGCATCGTCCGCCCGCGACAGCAGGGCGAGGAGGGAGGGGTCTCGATTCCCCCTCCCACGAAGTGGGAGGGGTCAGGGGAGGGTGCAGCGTGCCGCACGCATCACCCTCACCTAACCTCTCCCGCGGAGCGGGAAAGGGACTCTGTGCTACCATCTCACATATTCCCGACTTCGTCCGGCACCTCGTAGAACGTCGGATGCCGATAGATTTTAGATCCCGTCGGCTCGAACAGCGTGGCCCGGTCCGCCGGGTCGGAAGCGGTGATGGCGTTCGACGGCACCACCCACAGCGACAGCCCCTCGCCCCGCCGCGTGTAAACGTCGCGCGCCGCCTGCAACGCCAGCGTCGCGTCGGCGGCATGCACCGAGCCGACATGCTTGTGCGCCAGCCCATTGCGGCTGCGGATGAACACTTCCCAAAGCGGAGTTGGAGCCTCGGCCATGCGCGTTACGCCGCTTCGGCCCGCGCCGGGGCACGCTGCTTCGCGGCGTATGCCAGCGCCGCCTCGCGCACCCAGGCACCGTCCTCGTGCGCCCGCCGCCGCGCCGCCAGGCGTTCGCGGTTGCACGGCCCGTCGCCCGCCAGCACGCGGCGGAACTCCGCCCAATCGATCTCGCCGAACACCCAATGCCCGGAGGCTTCGTCGAACCGCAGTTCCGGATCGGGGAAGGTCAGCCCGAGATAATGCCCCTGCGGCACCGTCGCATCGACAAATTTTTGGCGCAGCGCGTCGTTGGTGAACCGCTTGATCTTCCAGCGCATCGACGCGTCGGAGTGCTGCGACTGGCTGTCCGGCGGACCGAACATCATCAGGCACGGCCACCACCAGCGGTTGAGTGCATTCTGCGCCATGTCCTTTTGCTCCGGCGTTCCTCGCGCCAGCGTCAGCATGATCTCGTAGCCCTGCCGCTGGTGGAACGACTCCTCGCGGCAGATGCGGATCATCGCTCTCGCATAGGGGCCGAACGAACAGCGGCACAACGGGATCTGGTTCATGATGGCGGCGCCATCCACCAGCCAGCCGATCGCGCCGATATCCGCCCAGGTCAGCGTCGGGTAGTTGAAGATCGAGCTGGATACTTGGCCCGCCCGGTCAGCAACTGTTCCACCAGCTCTTCGCGCGAAACTCCCAGCGTTTCCGCGGCGGCATAGAGATACAGGCCGTGCCCGCCCTCGTCCTGCACCTTGGCCAGCAACGCGGCCTTGCGGCGCAGGCTGGGGGCGCGGGTGATCCAGTTGCCTTCCGGCAGCATGCCGACGATCTCGGAATGCGCGTGCTGGCTGATCTGCCGGACCAGGGTGCGGCGATACGCCTCCGGCATCCAGTCGTTCGGCTCGATGCGATCCTCAGCATCGATGCGCGCCTGGAAGCGCGTGGCGGCCTCGCTGGTGTCCACCGGTCCGGTCGGAGCGTTGAGTGCCTGGCTGTACATGCCGGGAATATGGCCCCCCGGCGCCGCGGGCGGAAGAGTGCCGCCGGATCGGGCAAACGCATTTGGGGCAGTCGGCACGACGGCGTCCGGCTGGCTTGATAGCTTTGCTCGTAAAGCCGGTACTGCCTGGCTTTTTGCCGGAGCGCTCCCGCAGGCTGCTGACCCGCACTGGCTTGCGCAGACCGTCGCTCGATGGCGGTTTGCCGCTGTTGCTGCTGTTCAGCCCGAGCCGACGCTCCAACTCGGCAATGCGTGACTGCATCGCCGCCATCTCGGCTGCATGGCGTGCCTCCTGCGCCAACTACAGGGCGATGAGGTCGTGCTGTGAGAGTTGATCAAGGGCGGTTCGGTCCACCGATTCCTTGGAATCGGCCCGCCGATGTCATGTCAACCCAATTCTGCGCCCCCGAAGCGCCGTCATCTCACCGGGGCACCTCAGAATGGGGCCCCAAGTTCGCCGGTCCGGTCCGGTCCGGCGACTACCCGGGCAGTTACAATGAAACTGCGGTGGTGCCCGCCCCCCACGTCATGCCGACGTAGAGCCTGCCCTGAGCGAAGGCCGGGGTCGGCATCCACGACTTTTCTCGCGGCACGCAGCATAGTCGTGATAGGGGTAGGGAGCGCCGGTTGTCCCGGCACCCCCTCCCTCCGAACCGGACGTGCAGATCTCCCGCATCCGGCTCTCCGGTCGGTGGTCTTACCTGCAAGAGGACTGGCGAACCGTCTCATAGGCCATCTGCAAGCTGAACAGCCCATGATCGGCAAAGAAGCGATTTGGCCAGCGTGTCTGATCCGCACCCCTTGTGTCGGCAATCCCCTTCAGCTTCTGCTGCTTGCGCAACAGGCTACGCAGCCGGCGGCGTATCCAGCCGTCCAGCGTGCCAAAGGTCCGCTCGCGGCTGTGCTGGAAGTAGCCGAACCAGCCCCGCAGCGTCGGATTGAGACCGTCGATCACCATTTCAAGGCTACGTCCCGTCGTCCGCTTGGTCTTCGCACGGATGGTATCCTTGAACTTCGCCAGGCTCTTCTCACGCGGCCATTTCTGACCCGCTTCGAAGCGATACCCCAGAAAGTCAAAGCCATCGGTTTGTGCGTCCACCAGCCGGGTCTTGACCGGGTGCAGGGTCAGTCCGGCAGATGCCGTCCAGTCTTTCACCGCGTCCAATGCCGCAGCAGCGTCTTCCGGGGTTCGGCACAACACCACGAAGTCGTCCGCATAACGCACCATCTCGTAGCCCTTCTCCGCCATCAGATGATCAAGCGGATCGAGATAGATATTGCTCAACAGCGGACTGATCACCGCGCCTTGCGGCGTGCCGTGTTCGGGCGTCCATTGCTGGCCGCCTTCCAGCACCTGCTGACCGAGGAATGCCTCAACCAGCGCAAGCACACGGCGATCCGACACCTTGTTGGCGACCAGCGCCAGCAATCGGTCCTTCGGGATCGTGTCGAAGTAACTCTTGAGGTCGGCATCCACGACATGCACGTATCCGGCCTTGAGCAGTTCATCCACCCGTCGCAGGGCATCTTTGCAGCCAAGGTTGGGACGGAAGCCGTAGCTCTGGGCGGCGAAGTCCCGCTCGAAGATCGGTTCCAGCAGCATGCGCAGTGCCGTCTGCACCACGCGGTCCTGCACCGTCGGTATTCCCAACGGCCGCTTCTCCTGGCTCCCGGGTTTCGGGATGTAGTGCCGTCGGATCGCCTGCGGCCGATAAGTCCCGGTGCGCAGGTTCTCGCTCAAGCAAGCCAGGTTCGTTTCCAGGTTCGCCGCGTAGTCCTCGATGCTGACATGATCCACCCCGGCCGCCCCCTGGTTGGCTTTCACCGCGGCAAACGCCGCTTCCAGCGTGGCGATAGGGTAGAGCTTGTCGATCAGGCTTAACCATTTCCCTCCTGTGACCCTCTTTTCGAGGGTCGCCAGCATCCGCTGCGTCCAGATCGTCGGTTCCGCCTTGGGCCGTTGGGGGCTGCGTCTCCGGCACAGTTTACCTGCGGATTGCTCCATCGGGACTGCCACCGGTGTCTCTCCGTCTGTTCCGGACATCGCGTCTCCACCTTCCTGCACCCCTTCGCTCCACCGGCATTACCTGGCTTCAGCGCTACTATGGGTGCTGTGACTCCGACGGCGTCGGTGGCTTTTCTATCACTGGCGCACCGACCCCTGCTGCCGCACAGGTTTCTCCGCTTCACCTGCCCTGCCTTCGAAGCTCTCTGTCTCCAACCACCTTGCCGCTCCCGACGATTGCTTTGGCACCGACCCTCAGCGTCGCAGGCTTCCCGCTGCGCGGGTCTGGGTTTCGCCCTTCCACCGGAGGCTCGCCAGACGGCCCGGCCGAATTGAGTTCGTGTTCCTACGGATTGCTTCTTCGCCTCCAGTTGCTCTCCACCCCACCTTGCGATGACGCAGTTACCTTCAGCTTCAGGCTTGGTCGGTAGGCCCAGGACGGACTTGCACCCTCCTGACAAGGCACGCTTGCGGACGCACGATGGCGGACCTTCGCCCGCCATGACGTGGGGGGTTGCGGCGCCACTGATTGAAGCACTTACCTACCCGCAGACCTTAGCGGCCTTGAAACACTGGTTTGCGCTTTTCGTTGAACGCGCGAATACCCTCGCGGCGATCCTCGGTCGGCACCATCCGGTTATACGCTTCGATTTCGAACATCATGCCGCTGGCAGGTCCATGTTCAGACCGTAATTCACCGACTGCTTGATCTGGCGCGTGGAAATCGGCGCGTTGCTGGCGATCGTCGCGGCGGTTTCCAGCGCCTCGGGCAACAGAGCGTCGGCGCTTGCAGATGCGATTCACCATGCCCCACTCGAACGCCTGCGCTGCGGAAAATGGCCGGCCGGTCAGCAGGATTTCCTTCGCCCGCCGAGCCCCCACCGCGCGCGGCAGGGTCTGCGTGCCACCGGCGCCGGGCATAATGCCCAACGTCACCTCGGTTAGCGCAAACCGCGCATGCTCCGCGGCGTAGATGAAATCGGCGCACATTGCGATCTCCATGCCGCCGGCATAAGCGGCGCCATTTACCGCGGCGATCACCGGCACCGGGCATTGGATGATGGCGCGGATGGCGCGTTCGAAGATCAGGTGCTGATCCTGCCATTGCTGGTCGGTCATGCCGTTGCGCTCTTTCAGGTCGCCCCCGGCGCAGAAAACCCGCGGCCCCGAACCGGTGATGACGATGCAGCGCTGTGCGCCCGGCGCGGCATTGAAGCCGTCGAATACCGACAGCAGGTCGAGGCCCATCTGCGTGTTCATCGCATTCGCCGCTTCCGGGCCGGTGCAACGTCACCAGTTTGGTGAACGGCTGCGGTTCTTCGATCTTCAACGTTGTCAGGTCTGTCATGTCATGGCCGCCATCAACAGTCGCAGGAATTGATCGACGCATGTCGGCGCGGTCCAGCGCAACACAACGACGATGTCATGCTCTGGATCGACCCAGGTCAAATTACCGCCGGCGCCGGTCGCCGCAAAACTGTCTGGCGGCGCACTGGGATAACGCGCGCGGCCAGTGTTCAGCCACCACAGCAAGCCGTAGTTCGGATGCAAGGCACAGGGCTTCAGAGAATTCCGCGACCCACGCCTCCGGCAAGACGTGCATCCCGCCCCACTCGCCGCGTTGCAGCATCAATTGGCCGATGCGCGCCTGGTCCTCGGCGTGGATTTCGATCCCACCGCCCCAGTGGCTGCCGCCGCTGACCGACTCGACGATACGGCCGTCGATCTCCACCAGCGACGTGCGATAGCCGTGCCAGCGCCAGTCGGACGACGCGCCGATCGGCCGCATGATGCGTTCGGCGAACACCTCCGGCAGCGGCCGGCGGAAGCGGCGCAGCAATGCCAACGCCAGCCGATTCACGCGGACGTCGTTATATTCCCAGAACATGCCCGGCGGACGCAGCGGACGCGCGTCACCCTTGCGGCCCTTACCCTCTACAGCGAGGTTGCGGTTACGGTCGATGACGTCGGATTTGCCGAACAGGGAGCCCTCCCATTCGGAGGTCTGCTGCAACAACTGCCGCCACGTGATCGCGCCGTTATGCGGTCCTTCGAACCCACCATCATCGACAGTGGCTGCAACACTGTCGTCGAGCTCGGCGATCAAATTATCGGCGACTGCCAGACCGGCAAGCAGACTGAGATAGCTTTTGGCTACGGAAAACGTGAAATCGACCTGACACGTATCGCCCCAGGAAGCCACCTGCTTGCCGTGGCGCAGAATCAAGCCGTTGGACGGCCCACGCGGGCGGATCGGCCCGAGGATTTCGTTGAACGGCGGCGGTTCGAAAAAGCCGGACTCGATATGGGCGCGCAAATCGCGCGGCCACGGCGTTTCATTTGCCGCAGCGAAGCGCACCGCTTCGTCCAGTGTGGCGGCGTCGAAACCCGCTTCCGCCGGCGTTATGCGCGGCCACGGTGCTGGATGCGGTGGAACAGGCGGCGTCATGCGGTTATGGCTCCTTCGACGGCAAGCGGCACACTATGGCCGCCGCCACCGGCGCCTGACAACTTAACCCTTATCCACGCCCCAGAACACCGGGGCCGAGCCCTTCAGCAACCCCGTGACATTGGATCGCCATGCCGCCTTCGGCAGGTACTGGCCGAGCGGTATGGTCGGCACCGACGTGAACGCCGCCAGTTGGAAATCCGCTTCGAACTTGTGACGGTCCGCCTCGGTTGGGGCGTCGATCAGGCTTCGTAGGCGAATTCAAGCTTCGGATCGTCGGGCCAGCCGAACCAGGCCTTGGCGCCGTTGCTGCGCAGCGTGTTAGCGAGCAAGGGATCGACGTATTCCGGACCGGGGGCGCCGGCCGGGAACATCGACCAGCCGCCTTTGTCCAGTGGCGCCTTCGATGTACGCCGCTGCACGATCGTGCCCCAGTCTGTCATTTGTTCATCGAGCTTGATGCCGACTTTGCGAAATGCCTCCGCTGCCACCAGCGTGACCGCGTTGTAGATGATCTGGTCGGTCGGATGCATCAGCACGATGGCGTCGCCGTTATAGCCCGCCTTGTCCAGCATCGCCTTCACCTCGTCGGTGGTCCAGCGCTTGCGGCGGAAATCCATGCCGGCGTTGTTGGCGCACGGGGAATCGGGCAGGAAATAGCCCATCGGCGCGTGCCAGGTGGAGCGGTCCTCGCCCATCGCGGCGATCATCGCCTCCTGCGGATCGATCGCTGCCAGCATCGCACGTCGCACGCCAACATTGGCGGTGGGACCGATCAGGCTGTTCGGGCGCAGGATCGCCACCGTGCCGTAGATGTCGAGCAATCCCGTGGTCACGCCTGGCTGCTTCGCCAGCATGGGGATCAGGTCGGGCTGCGGCAATTCGACCCAGTCCACCTCGCCGGCGGTCAGTGCATTCGCCGCGGTCGAAGGGTCGGGGATCACGCGCCACTCGACGCGGTCGAGCAACACCTTGTGACCGCCGGCATTGTACGATGCCGGTTCCTGGCGCGGCACGTATTTGTCGAAGCGTGCGAACGACGCATGAATGCCGGAGACATATTCGTCCGGCAGGAAGCGGAACGGGCCGCAGCCGACGATCTCGGTAAGTTGCTTGAACGGATCGGTGGCAGCAAGGCGCTCCGGCACGATCACCGGCTGCGGCTGCACTTTGGACAGGAAATGCGGCAGCAGTGGAAACGGCTTGTTCAACCGCCAGACGATGGTGCGGTCGTCCTTCGCCTCGATCGCATCAACCCGGGCGTTGATCGTTACACTGACCGCGTCGCGTTTCAGCCAGCGTTGCAGCGAGGCAACGCAGTCGCGCGCCAGCACCGGCGTGCCGTCGTGGAACACCAGGCCCTCGCGCAACTTCATGGTCCAGCGCTTGCCGTCGTCGTCGATGACCTGGCCTTCGACCATCAGCGGCTGCGGGTTGAATTTCTCGTCCCGGCCGTACAGCGTCTCGTAGACCATCAACGAGAAATTGCGGGTGACGGTGGCGGTGGTCCACACCGGATCGAGGCTGGTCAGGTTGGCTTGCGGCACAAAGGTCAGCGTCTTGGTGCTGGCCGCGATGACCGGACGCGCCAGTGGTGCGGCCAGCGCCGCGGCGGCGCCCGCCAGGAAACTGCGCCGTTGCATAGAGGTTTCCTCCGACTGATTGAGCAAGCCGGGGTGGGCTCGGCTGCTGGCGCATGGATGGAGCCAGGCCACGCGCCCGGTCAAGTCCGGGCGGACAGGCCCGGCGCGGTTAGGTTTGCCGGATGGCGCACTATATATCGGGTGTTGGCAAAGGAGACCGCGTGAAATGACCGAGATACCAGCCGCTTATATGGACCTGCTGCAAGAGAAGAAGGCCATCGCGAATCTGGCCACGATCCTGAAGGACGGATCGCCCCAGGTGACGCCGGTGTGGTTCGATTACACCAACGGGCACGTGCGGGTGAATACCGCCAAGGGCCGGGTGAAGGCGCGCACGTTGCATGAGGGTGCGCGCGTCGCGATGGCGATCCTCGATCCGGAAAATCCGTACCGCTATTTGCAAATTCGCGGACAGGTTGTGCGCACGACCGAAGAAGGCGCTTCGGCGCACATCGATTCACTGGCCAAGAAGTATCTTGGCAAGGACAAGTATCCGTTCTCCCAGCCGGGCGAAGTGCGGGTCATGTACGAGATCGAACCGCTCGCGGCGCAAGCCATGGGGTGACGCCTGCGGAGCCTGCGTAGGCCGTTGCGAACGAGGCGCGGCAAGTTCGAGCAATGTCAGGCGTAGCTTCGCGCGGACGGGGCAGCGAGCATGGGTGGGTCCAGGGACAAAATCCCTGGCCTTGCTCGCTTCACCCGGCGCCCCATCCGTGCCGGGAGGACGGCCGAACCGCCGCCGCCAGAGCCGCCGGATCGCGCAGCGGCTGCGCCTGCCGTAACTTAATCCGAATCCGCGGCTTCCAGCGCCAGCCAGGCAAACGTGGCGAGCCAGTGTTCGCCCATGTAGTCTCCGGATACATGTGGCAAAGAGGCTTCCAGATGTCGCTGCGCTGCATCGCGCATGACCAGGCACCGCGCATCGTCCGCGGCAAATCCGGCGGCAAGGTTGCTCCAGCACCAGGCCCGGGTGAGGTTCAACCCGTCGAGATGCGCAATCCTGCCGTCGCTGCGATCCGTTACGCTCACCGGCTGTAGCAGCGCTCGCGGCTCGCCTTGTGCCAGACGTGGGAAAAATCCGGCTAACCATGCGCCGAATGCGTCGGGCGAGAGCACTCCGCCGCATGCATTCCGCCTCGGTCAGGCTCGGCGACAGGAAGTCTTCGCCGCTTGGTTCCCATGCCTGACAATCCGCGTCGTCCGAGAACCAGCGCCGCGCCGACTGCGACAACGCCTCGGCCAGCGCGTTGTCGCCGACCGTGCCGGCATAATCCAGCGCGAGCGAAATCGCGAAGGCTGAATTAGAGTGCACGCCTGAGCGAACCGGATAGGCCAATTTCGGCAGGAACGTCAGGAAGCGCTGCGCAAATGCCACTGCAAGCGGTTGCAAAGCATCCGACCATCGGCGCGCGCTCGCGGTTTTGTGCAGCGCGAGTTCCGCCGCAAGTGCGAGCAACCACGCCCAGCCATAAGGCCGTTCGAACGTCCCGGTGAGCGGACGGGCGAGATAAGCGCATTCGGTGGCAACGTTGTCGTGCGTGAACGCCGACTCGAACAGCGCATTGATGCGTTCGGCCTGTGGCATGTCGGGGTGGCGGCGCAACAAGCGGGCCAGCAGCCAGTAGCCATGCACGCAGGAATGCCAATCGAAACTGCCGTAGAAGATCGGATGCAGCGTGCGCGGCGCTCGCAGGTCCGCGTCGCCTCCCAGCACGTGGTCGAGCTTGTTCGGATATTCGCGCGTCACGTGACCGAGGGCGATTTCAGCGAATTGGCTGGCCCGATCCAGCAAGGGCATGACGTACCTCCGGAACGGCGATCCACCGATGTCACTACCACGTCCATGCGACTGCGTCGCGGGGGCTGCGCTGCTCCTCGCAACGACAGGGGACGCCGCGGTTTCCCGTCCGCGTGAACATGCTCTAGATTTGCCGCCGGACCGCAAGCACAAGGCCAAGCGAATGAGCGACTGGAGCAAGGTGACCCGGCCGATCCCGGTGCCCAACGAATGGACCCGTCCATTCTGGGATGCGGCGAAACGCGGCGTTCTGGAACTGCAACGCTGCCAGAGCTGCGGCAATTTCCAGCATCCGCCCTATGCAACCTGCGTCAAATGCATTGGCACCGAGCTGAAATTCGAACCCGTGCCAGGCGGCGGCGCAATCTACGCCTATACCATCATGTATCATACCGGCGACAAGCGGTTCGCGTCCGCCGTCCCCTATGCCAGCATCATCGTCGAACTCGACGAAGCCCCTGGCGCGTTGCTCGCCGGCAACTTGCTCGAAGCGCCGTACACCGAGGCGAAGGTCGGCCGGCGCGTCGAGGTCATCTTCGAAAAGCTGAATGACGACATCACGCTGCCGCAGTTTCGTCTCGCTCGCGCCGGCTGAGGGAGAATCCGCATGTGGGACAATCGATGCAAAGTCGCCGTCAGCGGCGTGGGATATTCCAAGGTCACGCGGTCGGCCGACATTCCGCTCGCGGCCCACGCGCTGGAGGCGGTGAAGGGCGCGGTCGCCGACTCCGGGCTCAAGATGGCGGACATCGACGGCCTGGCGACCTATCCCGAATTGCCGGCGACCGGCCATGCGGAGGTGGACGGCATCTCGGTCGTGTCGGTCAACTGCATGATGGCGATGCTGAAGCTGCCCAACCTCACCTGGCACATCCAGGTGGGAACCACCAACATCGGCGGCGCGGTGCAGCAGGCAGTGAACGCCTTGCTCGCAGGAGTTTGCAAATACGCCGTGGTGTGGCGGGCGATGCACAATCCGCGCGGCACCTACCAGAACCTGCCCGGGGCCCATGCGCACGGCGCCACTCAGTTCACCGCGCCGTACGGGTTCGGTGGCCCGGGCCAGGGCATGGCGGTCGCCTATACGCGCTGGCTCGAGCGGAACAATCAGAACCGCGAGAAGATGGCGACGCTCGCCGTGACGCAGCGCCGCCACACCCAGCACAATCCGCACGCCTGGTTCTACGGCACCAAGCTTACCGGGAGCATCACTTAGCCTCGCGCATGGTGGCCTATCCGTTCTGTCTGTTCGACTGCGACATCCCGGTGCAAGGCGCTGTCCCATCGTCTCACATAGCCGCGAGAAGATGGCGACGCTCGCGGTGACGCAGCGCAAGCACACGCAGCATAACCCGCACGCATGGTTCTACGGCACGCCCCTGTCGCGCGAGGACTATTTCGCGTCACGCATGGTCGCCTATCCGTTCTGCCTGTTCGATTGCGACATTCCGGTGCAAGGCGCGGTCGCCATCGTGCTGACGACGGCGGACCGCGCGCGCGACCTGAAGCCCAAGCCGGCGTATATTGCCGGCTACGGTCAGCGGCTGCATTTCGAAGTGGCAGGTCGCATCGGGAGTTTGTCCAGCTACATGGAGGGCGGGAGTTCGTCGGCGAAACTAACCTGGGAGCGTTCCGGCTTCAGCCCGAAGGATGTGGACGTCGCGCAGATCTACGACGGTTTCTCGGCATCGGTGATCTACGGGCTTGAATGGTACGGCTTCTGCAAGGAAGGCGAGGCGCTCGATTTCATCCAGGACGGCCGCATAGAGCTCGATGGCGACCTGCCGCTGAACACGTTCGGCGGCAGCCTCGGCACCGGACGCATCCACGGCCTGTGGCACATCATCGAAGGCGCGTTGCAAGCATCGGGCCGCGCCGGGTCACGCCAGGTGAAGGGCGCCAACGTATCGTTCGTCGGCGCCAGCGCCCCAATCGTCACCGGCACGACGTTCATCTTCGTCGGCGAGCCTTACTGACGCGACTGCGCTCCCTTATACGAGCCCGCAAAACGATTGACCCTCGACGGTTCGCACGGACCGTCCCACCCGTCATGGCCGGGTCAAGCCCGGCCATGACGGGTGGGGGTGGCCCGTGCCGTACGTCAATCGTTTTGCGGGTTGGTATTACGCCGCGGCCGCCAGCACCATCCGCGACGCCTTCTCGCCGATCATGATCGACGGCGCGTTGGTGTTACCCGACGTGAGCGTCGGCATGATCGACGCATCGGCAACGCGCAGCCCCTGCATGCCGTGCACCCGAAGCTGGTCGTCCACCACCGCCATCGGGTCCGAGCCCATCTTGCACGTGCCGACCGGATGATAGGTGGTCTCGGCGTTCTTCTTGACCCAGTCGAGCAATTCGTCGTTGGCCTGGATATTCACCCCAGGCGCGAGTTCGTCGGTGACGATACCCTGCATGGCAGGCGCGGTCATGATCCGCCGCGTTATGCGCATCGCCTCCAGCGTCACGTCCCGGTCCAGTTGTGCGCTCATGAAATTGAAACGGATCGCCGGCGGCTCGTTCGGCTGCTGCGACGTCACGTGAATGCTGCCGGTGCTTTCCGAGCGCAGGATGTTGGTGATCGCCGTGACGCCGGACTGCTTGGCGAACCGGTAGTTCGAAGAGGACAGGAAAGGCAGCCAGGAAATCGCCGCGTCCGGCGCATCCAGTCCGGCGCGCGTGCGGATATACGCCCGGATTGGCGACGCCGGCAGCCCGAGCAATCCCTTGTTGTTCAGGGCATAACGCAGCGCCTGCCAAACCAGCCCGAGGCCGCGCGCCTTGTCGTTATAGGTCATACCTCGCGCTGGATCGACCAGCCATTTCATCCGCGGCGAGTAGTGATCGCGCAAATTCTCCCCCACGCCTTTCAGCGCGTGGCGCACCTCGATGCCAAGGCTTTGCAACAACTCCGGCTGGCCGATGCCGGACAATTCCAATAGCTGCGGCGAGTTGATCGACCCGGCACTGACGATGACCTCGCGCCCGGCGCGGGCCTCGCGCTTCTCGCCATTGACGGTGTAGCGTACGCCGACGCAGCGCTTGCCTTCCAACAACAGGCACTCGGTCAGCGCATTCGGCTGGATCGTCAGGTTCGACCGCCCACGCGCGGGGTCGAGATAGCAATACGCGGTGCTCATGCGGCGCCCCTTGCGGATCGTCGCCTGGGTCATGCCGATGCCGTCCTGCCGCGCGCCGTTATAATCGCGCGTGTAGGCGATGCCGACTTCTCCCGCCGCCTTGATCAGCGCGTCGTAGATCGCGCCGGTCTCGTTGCTTTCGGTAACCTTCAGCGGCCCGCTGCGTCCGCGGTATTCTTCGTCGCCCTCGCCCTGGTAGCTTTCCATGTCGCGGAAGATCGGCAGCACCTCGCGGTAGCTCCAGCCGCGATTACCCAGTTGCGCCCAGGTGTCGTAATCGTTCGACTGGCCGCGCACGAACACCATGCCGTTGATCGACGACGACCCGCCGAGCAATTTGCCGCGTGGCACGGGAATGCGGCGCTGGCCGGTACCTTCGTCGGGCTCGGATGAATACAGCCAGTTGGCGGCAGGGTTGTCGATCAGCCGCGCAAACCCGACCGGGATGCGTGACCAGGGATGGCTTTCGCGGCCGGCTTCCAGCACCAACACGCGGTATTTCGGGTCGGCGCTCAGCCGGTTGGCGAGCACCGATCCGGCCGACCCCGCACCCACCACGATGTAATCGAACGTCTGACTGTCCATTTCCTCACCCTATCGCAACCTAAGTTCACACGCCCAACGGCGCTTCCCTGCCGACCGCGCGTTGATAAATCGTCCTGACCTCATCGGATACGCTCTGCGTATCCTCACGCAAATTGCGCGGCGTGATGGCGATGAAGGCGATTTCCCAATCCTGCGGGACCGGCTCGCCGACTTTCGGCACAAACGCATGTGGCGCACCCGGCGCATTATGAAAATGGTCGCCGCCGGTCACCGGAGTCAAAACCGGTTGCCCATTCTCATCGACGGAAAACCCATCCGCCTCGCCAACCACATACATAGGAAATTGGTCGGTTCTGCTCTTGGCGTGCCGGTGCAACTCCACCCGTGGCAGGAAGACAGCGGCAACCCCGCGGCCATGGCGGTTTTGCCCCAGACGCCACGGGCCGGATCCCGACAGATCGACCTGGGAAGCCAGCTTGTGCTTTTCCCGGCCGAGCACCTCGCGCAACGCTGCTTTCGGTTCGAACGCGCTCTCCCGGCCGGAAAACGTCGCGCGGATCGCGCTGAAGTCGTCATAGACGGACTTCATCCATGCCAGTTCATCATCCGCCAATTCATGGTCCAATAACGGGATAGCTGGTTCCTCGGACATCGATACTTCCTTCGTTCCGGTAGATTAAAAATGAAGTGTTCTGTCGGCCGGCGCCAAACCGGTGGTGCCTGGGTCGCCGACCTCTATTCCTCCGCCGCCGGCGATGCCAGACCATCGGGCGGCCACACCATCACACCCTCCGCCAGCGGAATGCGCAGGTTGCGAAACAACAGCGAGAACCCCATCCAGTTGCCCATCGCAATGACGAACTCCACTTGTTGCCCCGGGTCGGTGACATGCCGCGTAACCTCGGCCCAGACACCATCCGAAATCGACTTTCCCGCAAGGCATTCATCGGTCGCGGACAAAATCGCCTTGTCCGCCGCGGTCAGCCGATCCGAGGCCCGCCAGTCGCGCACCGCCAGGATATCGTCGGGCGGAATGCCGGCCGTGGTCGCCACCCGCCAGTGCTGCGTCCACTCATACGCCGAGCCGGTGACCCAACCGATCCGCATGATCATCAATTCGCGCAGCCGCGTGTCGAACTTGTTGTTCTCCAGCAACTGCATCAGTTGGCTGAACGCGACCCTGGCAACGCCGGGGTTGTTCGCGACGACACGAAACGCCTCGCTCTGCGTGCGCCGCGCTGGCATCCCCATCGCATCGCCGAGCTCGCGGGCGCGTTCCAGCGACACCATAGGCACCCGCGCGGCCATGTCTCTCTCCCATTATTGTCTGACTGATCGTCCTGCGCCGCGCGCCGATCCGCAATCCCTTCGATTCCAGGGCAAGCCGGCCATCACCAACCGGGGTCGCCGGGCCGCAATCCGAGCAAAACCTTCCCAGCCGATTCGAAATAGCTCGGCAATCCCGAAGCGTGCTGCACCGCGACATGGGCGTCGCGGAATGCGCGTTCCAACGGCAGCCGCGAATAGATCGCGTTGGTGCCCGCCGCGTGAAACACCTTGTCTACCGCGCGGACGGATTCGTGCATCGCATGCACCAGCGCCAGCCGACCGCGTGCGATCTCCTGATCGGACGGGGTTTCTCCCGCCCCCAGGCGGCGCCAAATTCGCCCGACCGCGTCGAACACAAACGCGCGGGCGGCGCTGACGATGGCGTCTGCCTCGGCAATGCGGGCCTGCACCATCGGCCGGTCGCGCAACAGATTCGGCGACATGGTGGAGGCCTCGGTAGCGGCGATCTCGGCCAGGCTGTCGATTGCCCCGCGTGCGATACCCAGCGCATTCCCCGCCGATGGAGTCCACAGATGCACGTACCAGGCGCGCTGGTTATACAACGCGGTCGTCTCGCACGGCGCGTCCTCCGACAGGCAGCTTCGCCGCGCCGGCACGAACACATCGTCCACCGTGAAATCCTGGCTGCCGGTACCGCGCATGCCCATCACCGACCAGGTGTCCACGATCGTTACCGACTCGCGGGGCACCCATAATGCCCGCAGCACCGGCGTGCCGCTCGCCGTCAGACGCGGAGCATCGCCGTCCATCATGATACTGGTGCAGTATAGCCAGCGCGCGTTCTGGATGCCGCTGGCGAAATTCCAGCGGCCCTTGACGCGATAGCCACCCGGCACTTCCCAGGCGCGCCCGCCCGGCCGGGCGGAGCCGGCGGCGCGATAGTCGGCCGGCGTGCCGGCGAGTTCGCGACCGACCTCGGCCGGGAGGCGGCCGACGCTGAGCGACAAAGAGGTCGCGATCATCGCGCACCAGCCGACAGAACCGTCGGCCTTCGACAGTTCCTCGACCACGCGGAATGCGGTCAGCGGGGGCGTCTCGGGGCCACCCATCGAGCGCGGCAGATACATCTGGTAGATGCCCGCCTTGGTGATTTCGGCGGCAAGGCCCGGGGGCGTTTGGCGCATCCGTTCCGCCTCGTCACGGACGGCCCGCGCGGTTTCTGCCAACCGGATGGCAGCGGCGACGATGTCGGACATGGGCGCGTCCGGATCTGGTGTCATGGCGGCGTTCCCCTTCGAGTGCCGCTACCCTGACGAATGAACGGTCGCACCGCCAGAGCATGCCCGCAGTTCCCCTGTCATTACGACCCCGGCGAGGATGAAACTGCTCTACTCCTCGCCCGACACCGAGGAATCCGGGTAACTGACAGCCACCACCTCGATCGTTTCCACACCTCGCGGCGTGTGCACCGCAACTTCTTCGCCACGTTGCGCCTTGGCCTTGATCAGCGCCGTGGCGATCGGTGACGTCAGGCTGATCTTGCCCACGCTCATGTCCGCCTCGTCCACACCGACGATCGTCACCGTCCGCTCGACGTCGCTTTCATCGACGATCGTCACGGTGGCGCCGAAGAATACGCGGTCGCGAACCACCTGCCGGGAGGGATCGACCACGTGCGCGTTCTCCAGCCGCCGGCCGATGAAATGCGCCCGCCGGTCGATCTCGCGCAACCGCCGCTTGCCATATTGGTAGTCCGCATTTTCGCTGCGATCGCCGTTCGACGCGGCCCAGGATACGATCTCGACGATGCGCGGCCGTTCGACCCGCATCAGTTGGTCGAGTTCCTCCCGCAGCCGGGCATGGCCGTGCGGCGTCATGTAGAACCTGCCGTCCAGCCGCAGCCTAGGCGCGTCGTCGTCCATGCTCAAAAGTCCGTTCAGTCTCCGGAACCGCCATGCGCCGCGTCTTCGAACCAGTGCGACGCAGCGAACGCCGACATGCGCATCCCGTCATGGCCGACGCCCGGCACCACCACCAGTCGCCAGTTGCACGGCACGCCGAAAGTTGCCGCGGCAACCTGCCCACGTTCAAGATAGTGATGCGCCCGCGCGAACCGATGCGGCCCCTGCCGCATCGCCGCGTCGTGTTTCGGCAGGTTGTCGGCGCCGGTCTCGACATCGCAGTCGCCCGCAAAGATCACCAGCGGATACACCAGCAGCTTCACCAGATCGTCCGGGGTCAGCCCGATGCCGCCGAGCCCCTCGGGATACGCACGATCCAGCGTCGGCTCGGTGTACCAGCCGGAATTGGCGGCACCGACCGCCGCGAACATGTGGTGCGGCTGCGTCGCCAGCAGGCGATGCACGAACTGGCCGCCCGCCGAATGCCCCCAAAGATAGGCCGTTTCGCGCGTGGTAATGCCGGCAGCGCGCAACAGGCGGAAGACACGGCGCGGAATGACGAACGACCACGCCTCGCGCGGACGAACGCTGCCGTCCTCCGCGAGCACGTTGCCGTTGTTGTAGAGATCGGAACCGAACCAGGCCGGACCGGGAAAGGTGATCGCGACGATCAGCAAGCCGTGCCGATCCGCCACCGGCACCCAGGCGTCGCGGTAAGCGTCGCCGTTGCGACTCATGCCATGTTGCACGATGACCACGGGCTTGTCGGGCGTGTGCGCCGCGGGGCGATGGCACTCCAGCACCAGCGGGCGCTCGGCATGGAACGGATCGACGTACGGGATGCTGGCTGAACCGCCGGCCGGGAGGGCGTGCGCCAGATCTTCTGGTGTCATTGCGTAGGGTTCCCTGCGATTGGCAGTCCGCACAGTGTCCGCCGCTGGCATCGACACGGCAATATGCCCATGGATCGCGGCGCGCGCCGTGAATCGCCAGTCCGTTCACAGTGGTTTATCGTTGTAAAACATCATGACGACTGCGATTGCCGCGGCCGTTACGCAAAGGAGAGCCACGGGTGCGTCTCGGTCTGTTCGGCGGCGCCACTTCCAATGCTGCCGATCCGGCGCGCGGCTATAACGACTACCTCGACTTCCTGCTGGAAGCCGAAGCCCTTGGATATCACGGTTGCTTTTTGACAGAGCACCACTTCACCGGCTGGGGTCAGGTGTCGGCGCCGCTGCACATGCTGTCATTCCTCGCCGCCCGCACCACGCGGTTGCGGCTTGGCACCGCGGTCATGGTGCTGGCGTGGCACAATCCCATGCTGCTGGCGGAGCAAGCGGCGACCGTCGATGTGTTGTCCGGCGGGCGAACTCGACCTGGGGATCGGCCGCGGCTATCGCCACAACGAATTCCACGGTTTCGCAATGGACGCGGCGGAGGCCGAAGAGCGGTTCGCCGAATCCCTCGCAGTCATGACGCGCGCGTGGACCAGCCGCGAGCGGTTTTCGCATCACGGCAAATTCTGGCGGTTCGACGACGTGATCCTCGAACCGGTGCCGGTGCAGTCGCCGCATCCGCCGCTGTGGGTCAGCGCCGGCCGCGAAGCCTCGATCCGATCCGCGGCGGAACGCGGGTTGCGCCTGCTGCTCGATCAGTTCACGCCGACAGAGACGCTCCGAGAGCGGATCTCCATCTATCGCGACGCCGCGGGATCACGTTCTGACCCCAACATGATCGCCGTTGCACGCGATGTTTACATCGCCGAATCGCGCGCTGAACTGGACGACGCATTGCGCCGGCGCGACATCGGTCATCAGCGCATGATCGATGCAGCACGCGCCCCTGGCGTCACGTCCGGTTCGCACATTCTTGCCTGGGCCGATCGCCCGGAGGCGCGGACCGAGGCCGCGTTGTACGGATCCGCGGCAGAAATCGAAGCCCGGCTGCAAGCGCTGCGCGATGCCGGCGTGACGACGGTGCTATGCAATATCCTCGGCCAGCATCGGCCGACCCTGCGCCGGATGGCGGCGATGTGCGGGTTGAGCTGAGGCGGCACCGGCGCCATTGCGGATCAGCCCTATTCCTCGAACATCTCGCGCAACGCGGCCAGCGTAACAGTCAGCGTCCTGGCGCTGACGTTCCCGAGACGACGCACCAATCGCTGCTTGTCGAGCGTGCGAAGCTGATCGAGCAGAATCAGGCCTCGCTTGGCCTGGAAGTGGATAGGAATACGGTAGGGCGCGGGACGGCTGCCGGTCGTCATTGGCGCGACCGTGACCGTGCGCAGGTAGTCATGCATCTCCGTCGGAGAGATGATGACGCAGGGCCGGGTTTTCAGAATCCCGCTGCCGACGGTCGGATCGAGAGCAGCCAACCACACCTCGCCGCGAGAAACCGCGTCCGGCCGGGTCACCACGCCAGGTCGGCATCGCCGGCATTGCCAAATTCCGGCCACGCCAGAGAGTCATCGCCGCCTTGGGCGATGGCGCGAGACGCCTCGGCCCAGCCTGCACGGTTGGAACGCCGGACGGGAGCAAGAATCAGGCGGCCATCCTCCAGCCGAAGGTCCACCGCGTCACCCGCGGACAGGCCGAGTTCCGCCAGGACCGATTTAGGAATGATCACCCCGGCCGAATTGCCGAGCTTGCGAACCGCTGTATGCATGACGCGCTCCCCTGGACCAAGAATATATTTATGCGAGCTTCAAAGTGAATTACAACATAGTTATAACGACAAGTACCCGCCTGGCAATTCTCTACTCCATCACGATCCGAGGCCCGCTCGTCCGAAGCACCCCGCCCCCGAAACATTCGCCCACGCCGCGCTCGCCACCGCGCCGAACGCCTTTGCGGCCTCACCATCTGCCGCCGCCGCGACGATTGGGGTGCCGGCGTCCGACGCCGTGCGGATGTCCAGCAACAGCGGCACCTCGCCGAGGAACGTGGTGCCCAACCTCTCCGCTTCCAGCTTCACCCCGCCCATCACCATCGGGCCGCGCCAGATCATCCGTGCGCGACCCAACGGCACGACGGACAATCACATGGACCCGGGCAGCGCGCCGAAGCTGGCTCCCATAGACGGGTCTTGCGACACGACACCATAATCTGTCTACCATGTCCGGGTTGGCCGCCTCCGCCTTGGCTTCATCCGACCCCATGATCGTCCTTACGAATCGCGTCGCGGCGCGCCATGCCGCAGCCTATGACACAGGAATGCAGGCGTGATTGACCTGACGCAGACCGAAGCGGATGCCCTGCTGGCTATGGCCAAGCGCCGTAAAAAGTTGGTCACCTATCGCATCCCACCACATCGAGGGAAGCTAATCGTGCCGCTCGAGGATCTTGCGGGTCGCGAATCGTTTCTGTTTGACATTGCCCGAGGTGGCATCAGCCTTGAACGCCGCACCTACCAGACCCGGGCACGACAAACGGCAATCCTGGCTCGCCTTGACTACGGCCCGCCCCATCGCAATCCCGATGATGAGGAAATTGGCTCTCCTCACCTCCATCTGTACCGAGAGGGGTTTGCGGATAAATGGGCGTTTCCGGTCCCTGCGGAGAGGCTTCCTAATGTCTCTGATATATGGCAAACTTTGTTTGACTTCCTACGGTTCTGCAATGTTGTCGAACTGCCGGAGATCGAACGGGAGCTGCTTCCTTGAGCGTCGCTGCGGCAAATTCCGAGACAATCGGCGATTTGGTCGAGCGCTATCACTCTTGGTTGCGAGATCGGACGATTCTGAAACAAATGCGGCAATGGACCGAGATAACCACGCCGTTCCTTGACCGTCACAATGATTGTATCCAGATTTATGCTCGGCGAGAGGAGGGAGGCTTCTTGCTGACCGACGATGCCTACACTCTCAATGACCTGGAAATCTCCGGTTGTGGTCTCGACACGCCAAAACGCAAGGAATTGTTGCAGACTACGCTGAACGGCTTCGGCATAAAATTGGTAGAAGGGGCACTTCAGGTCCACGCCACACCCGAGAATTTTGCCGCCCGTAAGCACAATCTCGTCCAGGCCGTACTGGCGGTCAACGATCTGTTTTACCTTGCGTCTCCAATGCTAAAAAGTCTCTTCCTCGAGGATGTCGCCGCGTGGCTCGATTTGAACGGTGTCCGGTACCTGCCGCGTGTCAAGATTCCTGGACTTTCCGGTTTCGACCACGTGTTCGACTTTGCCATCCCAAAATCTTCTTCAAGGCCGGAACGTCTGGTCAAGGCTGTAGGCAATCCAAACAGAGACAGCGCTCAGAGCTACGCATTCGCTTGGCTTGACACGCAACCAACACGCCCGAAAAACGCCGCGGCCTATGCTATTATCAATGACAACGATAGAGTCGTTTCTACGACTGTTACCGATGCCTTCGCGGCCTACGGAATCTCCTCAATCGTTTGGTCTCAAAGAGACGCCGCCGGTAGCGATCTGGCAGCGTGAACAACTGCGTACAGCATGGTCTTCTGCAATAATTGACCTGCTCCTCTCCGTTAGCGCGTTTGGCCTCCCCTACTCCACCACGATCCGCGGACCGCTGCTGCGCGCCGCCCCCGCCCCCGAAACCTTCGCCCACACCGCGCTCGCCACAGCACCGAACGCCTTCGCCGCCTCGCTGTCCGGCGCCGCCGCGACGATCGGGGTGCCGGCGTCCGACGCCGTGCGGATGTCCAGCAGCAGCGGCACCTCGCCGAGGAACGCCGTGCCCAACCGCGACGCCTCCAGCTTCGCCCCACCATGCCCGAACAAATCGGTCCGCCCCCCGCAATGCGGGCAGGCGAAGAAGCTCATATTCTCCACCAGCCCCAGCACCGGCACCTGCACCCGCTCGAACATCCTCACCCCGCGGCGAGCGTCTATCAGCGCGATGTCTTGCGGGGTGGAGACGATCACCGCACCGGTCAGCGCCACCCGTTGTGCCATGGTCAGTTGCGCGTCGCCGGTGCCGGGCGGCATGTCCACCACCATCACGTCCAGCGGTCCCCACGTCACCTGCCCCATCATTTGCTCCAGCGCCCCCATCACCATCGGGCCGCGCCAGATCATCGGGGTCTCCTCCTCGACCAGGAACCCGATCGACATGCAGGACAGGCCCCAGGCCTGCAGCGGGATCATCTTGTCCCCCCGCACCTCCGGCTTGCGATTCAACCCCAGCATGCGGGGGAGACTGGGTCCGTAGATGTCGGCGTCGAGCAACCCGACGCGATGCCCCTGCTGCGCCAGCGCCACGGCGAGGTTCACTGCCACGGTGGACTTTCCCACCCCGCCCTTGCCGGACGCCACGGCGACGATCGCCTTCACGTCCGGCAGCAGCAGCGCCGGCTTCTGCCCGCCGGCCTGGCCGTGACCGTGACCCGCGTGGCCGCCGCCCTGCGCCGGCCGTCCCGCGGGAGCAGCCGCCGGCGACGGCGCCTTGTGCGCCGTCAGAACCGCGGTGGCGTTGGTGACGCCGGGCTGACGCCGCAACAGCGCCTCCACCTCCCGCCGCACCGGTTCCATCGCCGCGGCATGCGCCCGGTCGGTGAGCAGGGACACCTGCACTAGGCCGGCGCGGTGCTCGATGCCCTCGACCAGGCTGGCGCTGATGATGTCCGCGCCGGTTTCGGGGTCCTTGATCGCGCGCAGTGCCTCGCGCAAAGCGTCTTCTGGGGCGGCCATGGCGCAATCCTATTGCTTAGGCCGGGCCAATCCCGACCGAGATGTGTTGCAAACACGCCCCGGTAAGCCGATAAGCAGCCCGCCGAGACGCCGGTGCCAGCTCGATATGGCGCACGACGCAGGTTCCGCCAACGTCCGTTTCGGGCGCGCGGTCACACGCGGAGCGTACCAGATCGTTTCCATGAATAACGGCGGCCCGACCGTCGTCCATAGCGGCCAGGGTCCCTGGGGCTTCCCCCCGGGTGGTTCAGGCAATGGTTCCGGCCGTCCGCCTCCGGGCGGGGGTGGTCCTTGGGGTGGCGGCGGGGGGCCAGGCGGCCCACGCCCGGGCGGTCCCGGTGGAGGACGCCCCGGCGGACCCGGCCCGATACCCGACATCGATGTGCTGATCGCCAGCCTGCAAGCCGCGATCCGCCGCTTCCTCGGCGGTGGCGGCGGCCCGCGCATGCGCTTCACCGGTGGCCGCCCGCTGCTCCTGCTCCTTCTGGCCGTCATCGTGCTGTGGCTCGGCAGCAGCTTCTATCGCGTCGAGCCCGACCAGCTCGGCGTCGTCATGCGCTTTGGCGCCTATAGCTATCGCACCGAGCCCGGTCTGCACTGGCACCTGCCCTGGCCGATCGAGCACGTACTGACGCCGGCGGTCACCCGCATCAACCGCACCGAGATCGGCTACCGGTCCGGCGGCCCGCAGACCGAGGTTACCGGCGGCGAGTCCGGCGGCCGCGACGTGCCGTCCGAGAGCCTGATGCTGACCGGCGACGAAAACATCATCGATATCAATCTCACGGTGTTCTGGAAGATCAACAACGCGCAGGACTACCTGTTCAACGTTCGCGACCCGGACAACCTGGTCAAGGCGGTGGCGGAAAGCTCGATCCGCGAGGTGATCGGCCGCACGCCGATCCAGCCCGCGCTGAACACGGGCCGTCCGCAGATCGAGTCCGACGTGCATACACAGACCCAGCAGATCCTCGACCGCTACGGTGCCGGCATCGAGATCACCCAGGTGACGCTCCAGGGCGTCAATCCGCCCGCGCGGTGGTCGAGAGCTTCGTCGACGTGCAGCGCGCCAACACCGACGCCGAGCGCTTGCGCAACGAGGCCCAGGCCTACGCCAACGACATCGTCCCGCGCGCCCGCGGCGACGCCGCCCGCATCGTGTTCGAGGGCCAGGGCGCGAAGCAGGCTGCCGTGGCACAGTCCACCGGCCAGGCGCAGCAGTTTGACGCCGTGCTGAAGGCCTACCAGGCTGCCAAGGACGTTACCCTGCAGCGCATGTACCTGGACACCATGCAGGACATCCTGACGCACTCGCAGCCGCTGGTGGTGGACGATAAGCTGAAGGGCCTGGTGCCGTTCCTGCCGCTGAACCTGCCGCCGCCCGGCAGGCCGCGCGGCGCCACCGCCACCGCCCTCCACCGCCGCCGCGCCCGGTCTGTCACAGGGCCCGCTCCCGATGAGCCGCTTCGCCATTGCGCTGATTGCGCTGCTGGTGGTGGCTGCTCATCGCACTCGACGCCAGCCTGTTCACCGTCGACCAGACCCAGCAAGTGCTGATCACCCAGTTCGGCGACCCGGTGCGGGTCATCACCCAGCCCGGCCTGCACGTGAAGACGCCCTTCGTGCAGACGGTCATTCCGTTCGACAAGCGGTTGCTGACCGTGGAATTCTCGCCCCGGGCGACGATGTCATCCTGGGCGACCAGCGCCGGCTGATCGTCGATAGTTTCGTGGTGTACCGCATCAAGGACCCGCTGCGATACTACCAGGCCGTCGGCGTCGGCGACTTCGCCATCCAGAGCAGGCTGAATTCGATTGTGACGGCCAGCCTGCGCCGGGTGTTGGGGAACAACCAATTGCTCGATGTGCTGTCGGCCGAGCGCGAGCGGATCATGGCGACGATCCGCGACCAGGTGAACGCCGAGATGCCCGGCTTCGGCGTCTCGATCGAGGACGTGCGCATCCGCCGCGCCGACCTGCCGCAGGAAAACACCCAGGCGATCCTGGCGCGCATGCAGTCGGAACGGCAGCGCGTCGCCGCCCAGGCCCGCGCGGAAGGCGCCGAGGCCTCGGCGAAAATCCGCGCCGACGCCGAACGCGAGCGCACCGTGCTGCTGGCCGAGGCTCGCGCCACCGCCGACCGCCTGCGCGGCGAGGGCGAGGCCGGCGCGATCGCCATCTACGCCCAGGCGTTCAGCCAGGACCCGTGGTTCTTCGGCATCTACCGCACCCTGCAAGGCTACCGCGACGCGTTCGACACCGGCGCCGCGCGGCTGGTGATCACCCCGGACAACGCATATTTGCGCTACCTCCAGGCTGCCCCGACACCACCAAGCCCGTGACCCGGACGCCGTGCTGCGCATACACTCCCGGCCGCATTGCCGTCCGCTGCATTGCCGTGAGGCAATTCGCCGGGCCATATGCCGCCAGTCCGCCAGGAATCCTGACCATGCGCCTTTCCGCTCCGCCACCGCCCGCGCCGCCCTGCTCGGCGTTTCCACGCTGTTCGCCGTGCCGCTCGCGGTCGGGGCTGCCGCTCGCTCCGGCCTATGCCCGCGGCGCGCCCGACAGTTTCGCCGACCTCGCGGCCAAGCTGCTGCCGGCGGTGGTGAACGTTTCGTCCAGCCAGCTCGTGACCGCGCATAACGGCGGCCCCGGCGGACCCGGCGCCGGGCCGGACATGCCGCTGTTCCCTCCCGGCTCGCCGTTCGAGCAATTCTTCAAGGACTTCCTGAACCGCAACCATCCCGGGCGGGCAGGGCGGTCAGGGCGGCGACCAGCCGGCGCCGGAGCGCCGGATGCAAAGCCTCGGGTTCCGGCTTCATCATCGATCCGTCCGGACTGATCGTGACCAACAACCACGTCATCGATGGCGCCGACGAGATCAACGTGACGTTGCAGGACAACACGACGCTGAAGGCCACCGTGGTCGGCCGCGACGAAACACGGCGACATCGCGCTGCTGAGGGTGAAGCCGGACAAGCCGCTGCCGGCGGTGCAGTTCGGCGATTCCGATGCGGCGCGGGTCGGCGACTGGGTGCTGGCGATCGGCAACCCGTTCGGCCTGGGCGGCACGTCACCGCGGGCATCGTGTCGGCGCGCGGCCGCAACATCCACCAGGGGCCGTACGACGACTTCATCCAGACCGACGCGGCGATCAACCGCGGCAATTCCGGCGGTCCGCTGTTCGACATGGACGGCGCAGGTGATCGGCATGAACACCGCGATCTACTCGCCGTCGGGCGGATCGATCGGCATCGGGTTCTCGATCCCGTCCAACATGGTGAAGAACGTGGTCGCGCAGTTGCGCGACTTCGGCCATCCGCGGCGCGGCTGGCTGGGCGTGCGCATCCAGCAGGTGACGCCGGATATCGCCGAAAGCCTGGGCCTGAAGGACGCCACCGGGTGCGATGGTGGCCGGCGTCAATGACGGCGGTCCGGCCGACAAGGCGCAGATCCACAACGGCGACATCATCCTGAAATTCAACAACCAGGACGTGAAGGACATGCACGCCCTGCCGCGTATCGTCGCGGATTCCGAAGTCGGGCAGTCGGTGCCGGTAGTGCTGTGGCGCGACGGCAAGGAGACCACGGTGCAGGCGACTCTGGCGGAAAAGCCGGACGACACACAGCTCGCCGCCACGACGGCGGGAACGCCCGCCGACGAGCCGCCGCAAGCCGACCGACATCGCCGGGCTGGGGATGAAGCTGGCGCCGATCTCGCAAGACCTGAAGGACAAGTACCAGCTCAACGCCGACCAGAAGGGCGTGGTGGTCACCGACGTCTCGCCGAACGGCCCCGCCGCGGACCGCGGTTTGAAGCCGGGCGACGTGGTGGTGGAAGTGCAGCAGGGCGAGGTCGGGTCGGTGGACGACGTGCAGAAGCGGATCGACGCCGTGCGCAAGGAGAACCGCAAGTCGGTGCTGATGCTGATCCAGCGCCAAGACGGGCTGCAATGGGTGCCGCTGTCGCTATCGGGCGACAAGGACAAGGCGCCGGGTTGAGGCTGGGCGTTTCCACCCTGACCGGAAACGTGTGCCGCCTGGCGTTGCGAGGGACGTAGCGTTCCTGCCAAGAACAGCCTCCTCCTTCCTCAAGGGAGGGGGAGGTTTGTTATTGCTGGGACTGTATCTATTCAGCAATGACAGCAACCCGGCCGGAACCGGTTGCGTGCCCAATGTCATTCTCTTATGGGATTGTGATCCTCAAGCCGGATTATGCTTGCCATGGCGCGCGTGGCCTTTCCCTCTTACGACGTCCAGACGGTGAACGGCCGCGGCGGTGGCGTCGGGACGTTCATCAAGCATTTTGCCAAGCGGCTGCGCGACGACGGCGATGAGGTCGCCATCATCTTTGCATCCGGCGCCTCGTCTCCGGTGCGGGTCGATCAAAGATGGCGCGAGATCTACCAGTCGTGGGGCATCGAGGTCATCGAAATTCATAATACGCCGTGGTCTCCGCATCGCTGGCCCGACGTCTGGTCCGTGCGCCTGTCAGAGCAAGTTGCCCCGGCGCTTCGGGCTTTCGACGTGGTTTACTTCGCTGATTGGGGCAACCTTGCCTTCCACACCGTCCGGCAGAAACGCTTCACCACCGATCGGATGCCCACCTGCGTCACGGTGCTGCACGGCGCCTCGACCTGGGTCAGGTGGGGCGATCGCGAGAACCCCACACTCCCGGACCACCTCAATCTGGAATTTCAGGAGCGCTATGGCGCAGAGCATAGCGATTTCGTCGTAGCCCCAAGTCATCACATCGTTGACTACGTCAAGCGGGAGGGTTGGAAATTCCGCCGGCCGCCAGAGGTCCTTGGTTTGCCCTTCTGGCCGGACGCCCGTCCGGAACATCGCCTGCCAATGCCCGAGATCAGGCGGGTGGTATTTTTCGGCCGTCTGCAAAAGCGCAAGGGCTACGAGACCTTCACCAAGGCATTGGCACAACTCGCGCAACAGTCGCCCGAAGCGTTGCACGGCCTCGAGGAGATCGTGCTTTTGGGCGAAGAATTCGACCCGGGCAGTGTCGGCCGGATTCGCCAGGAACTGCACCCTTTCGGACTGACCGTAGCCCATAGCGGCAATCTCGACAGTGACCAGGCCAACGAATACTTGAGAAGCCATGTCGAGGATGCGCTGGTCGTCGTCCCCAGCCCACACGAGAATTTCCCCTATGCGGTGATCGAAGGATCGCTGATTCCGGGCCTCAACCTGATTTGCACCAACGGTGGCGGGACGCCCGAAATCTTCGCCGGAAAAGGCGACGCGCAACTCTTCCATCCAAGCCCTGACGCATTGGCAGCGCGCCTGACCGAGCGCTTGCGACAGCCGCTGGCCGCCGATCAATTGGCAAAGTATGATTTCGCCTCGGCCAATGAGCGCTGGTTGTCATTTCATGGGCGTGTGCGCGAGGCCGCGATGCAGCGCTCCGGCCACACCGCCCGCGCGATCGGATCGCCTGTCCCGCCGACAATCGACATTTGCGTCACATACTTCAACAAGGGGCGCCACTTCGCGCAGTTGTGCCGCGCGCTCGAGCATCAGACGCAGCAGAATTTCCGCGTGATCGCTGTAGACGATGGCTCGACCGATCCCGAGTCGATCGCCATCTTCGACGCCATGGCGGACGCGTATCGCGAACGCGGGTGGATATTCTTCCGACAGCCCAATCTCTTCGTCGACGCCGCGCGGAACGCGGCAGCGCGGCGATCGGACGCCGATTACCTGCTGATGCTGGATGCCGACGACATCCTCGCGATCGATGCGGTCGAGCGCATGCTCCAGGCGGTGCTGATCTCGGACGATGATTGCCTGGTGGCCGGTATCCGCTTTTTCTCCGGCGACGATCTGCCGTACGATCCCGATACAGGTGAGATGACCGTTACGCCGATCTCCTGGTCGATGCCGCTGGGGACGAGCCTGGTTTCCGGCATGATCGATCCCTCCGTCTTCGGTGGTCCTGTCGTTCTCATCCGCCGTCGCGTGTTCGAGGCGATTGGCGGCTACCGCGAGGTGCGCGGCGCTGCACATGAAGACTGGGAACTGCATGCGCGTCTGGCGTTCGAGGGATACAGGACCGATGTTATCCCGGAATATCTGCATTTCTACCGGCAACTTGAAGACAGCCTCTGGCGGCGTTCCGACCGCTTCGTGGCCAAGCGCCGAATAATCGAGGCCTACGAGTACTATCTCGGCAGGGTAGGACTGTACGGGGCCGCAAATGCCGTGTGGTCCGCCTATTCCGAGGCGCAAGAACTCAAATCGCGCGTGTGGGACCTGGAGAGCAGGCTGCGGGACGCCGAGGACCGTCTGCGAACATCCGAGCGACAGCCGCATGTGCCTGGTCTTTCGCCGTCGCATTCGACGGCGGCAGCCGATGCCGCAGCACAGCCGGATCCGGCCCCACATTCCGAGGCGGCCGCGTCATTGGTGCTGGCCGGGCATGACCCTGCGCACACGCAACCGATCAGGATCCTGATCCTGATCCCGACATTGGGAGTCGGCGGGGCCGAGATGGACGTCGTGCGCAATGCTCCGCGTCTGGATCGCTCCCGGTTCAGAATCACGGTGTGTACCTTCCAGGGCAAGGGTGAACTCGCGCAACAGCTTATGGATCAGGGAATTGACGTGGTGGGGCCCGATCTGCCGTCGCCGCCGCCCGGCGCGCTCCGCCGGTTGCTCCTGGTCTGCCGGAGGATCCTTGACGGGCTCGTGTTGGAGACGGCACACGTCGTTAGGCGGGGAACGGCAAGCCTGGTGGCTGGTTTGCCGGCACCGTTGCAGCGGGTCGTGCTTCCCATCTGCAAGCGCGTAGCCCAGTTGCTTCGCCGTTCCGCCAATGCTGTGCGCCGGTCGATCGGCTACTGGTACGTACGTGTTGTCGATCGCCCCATTTCCCTCGCTGCGACATCTCATTGCGGCTGCGCGCACCTATTTACGCATTGCCCGCCCGATATCGGTACTACATCCGCTCGCGGGACTTTCAGATCGTCCACGCTATTTTACCCAACGCCTATTTCATTGCCTTTGCGTCGAACCTGCTGGGACGCCGGCGGCATCTTGTCATGAGCCGGGTGTCCTTGAATTGGTACCACAGGCACGACCGCCTGCTTGGGTTGATCGAACGCGTCGTGCTGCATCGCCGCGTCGACATCGCTATCGGCAATTCGTCCGTCATCCTTCAGGAACTGCAATCGGAAGGTGTCCCGAAGTCCCACCTTCGATTGCTCTACAACGGCATCGACGTGCAGGACTTCCTGGCAAAGACGATAGACCGCGCACAGGCGCGTGCATTGCTCGGCGTAGCAGATCGGGCATTGGTGTTGAGCTGCGTTGCGAATTTGTATCCTTACAAAGGTCATGTCGATCTGCTGCATGCGCTTCGCCGGATGGCGCCCGAGCTGCCTTCGGGCTGGGTACTGCGAGCTGCCGGGCGCAACATCGACGGCAGTCTCGGCATGCTCCGGCGCTTGAGCTCCGAATTGGAACTTGGACGCAACGTGCGTTTCCTTGGACAGCGCGACGACGTACCAATCATTCTATCCGCCGCCGATATCCATGTGAGCGCGTCGCACCACGAGGGATTGCCCAACAATATCCTGGAAGCCATGTGCGTGGGTCTGCCGGTTGTCGCCACCGCCGTGGGCGGCGTGCCGGAACTGGTGGAGGACGGCATCACGGGATTGCTCGTCCCGCCAAGGGATCCGACGCGAATGAGTGCGGCGATCCAGTCCCTTGCGGACCACCGCGAACGTCGCGAAGCCATGGGCGCGGCAGCCCGCGCACGCGTCAGCGAGAGGTTTTCGATCGATCGCAGCGTGCAGGCCTATGAGGCCATCTATGCGGAACTGGCCAACAGCGCCTCGGCCTGACCGGGATCTGTTTCAGCCTGTCGGATGCCAACGGGGCCAGGTTCGTGGAATGCCGCGAGCGCCCTGTCGTAGCCTCGATTATTGCCTCTGCGCCCCACCCGCCTCGTGCTGCCCGCGCAGGCGGAACCCCAGCATCAGCAACATGATCCCGAACACGATCGCATAGCCGCCGAGCCACCAGGTCAGCACCACGGCGCCCATCAGCGGCGCCAGCAGCAGCAACACGCCCCAGATCACCGACACGGCGCCAGCGAACACCATCCACCAGCGTCCATGGCTGACATGCAGGCGGAACGCCGCGCCAATCATCAGCACGCCGGTAATCAGTGCCCATACGGCAATCAGCAGCACGAGACCGAACACCGCCGCGGCCGGAAACACCGCGGCGATCAAACCGACCACGATGTTCACCACACCTTCGAACAGCAGCAGCCCCCAGCGATCGTGATGGCTCGCGGCCATCACCGCCGCGACGATGCCGAGAACGCCGTCCACCAGCAGGTAGGCCGCGAACAACAATGCAAACGTCAGCAGTACCGCGCCAGGAATGAACAAGGCGATCAGGCCGAACACGATCGCCACGACACCGCGCAAGGCGATAGCCCACCAGTGGCGCGCCAGCAGCGCACACATCGGGTCTGATGGTGTCATAAACGAGGAGGATTGCGGATCGGACGTCACGTCGGCGTTCATGGCATATTGCCTCGCTCTTGAGTGGCCCGGCGGAACGGCGGTTGCGTAGCGTAACCATGCCATTGGCGGGAGGGTGTCGCAATCGCTGCGCCAGCGAGGGTTATCGGCGGATGCCCAGCGTCACCTCGCGATGCCAGATATACAGACCGGCGCCGATCAACACCGCGACGCCCAGCAGGCTCCACGCGTCCGGCCACTCGCCCCACAGCGCAATGCCCAGGACGGTCGCATAAAGGATGGCGCCATATTCGAACGGTGCGACCAGCGTGGTTTCGCCGCTGCGATAGCCTTCTGTCATCAGCAGTTGCGCAACGCCGGACAGCAGCCCGGCGGCGGCGAGGGCGCCAACCTGCGGGAGGGTGGGGGCGATCCAGTGCGGCACGGCGCCAATCGCCGCCAGCGCGGCGGTGCCCAGGCTGTACCAGGCGACGATTGTGATGTTGCGTTCGCCGGCCTCGCCCATGCGGCGGATGCTGATCATCGACAGGGCCCAGGCCACCACGCCGGCGAGCACGATCGCGACGGGGACGGATGGCAGCGCGCCACCGGCGTGCCAGGGGCGCAACATTAGCAGCACGCCCCCGAGCCCCACCAGCACCGCGCTGCCGCGGCGCGGACCGACTTGTTCGCCGAGCAAGGGGACCGAGAGGATGGTCAGGAACAGCGGCATGGCGAA
This sequence comes from uncultured Alphaproteobacteria bacterium, assembly GCA_963762885.1. Classification (GTDB taxonomy): domain Bacteria; phylum Pseudomonadota; class Alphaproteobacteria; order Acetobacterales; family Acetobacteraceae; genus JASHVB01. Next base: position 128,275 of record CAVXNH010000052.1, on the reverse strand, counting down.
GCCCAGCGCGGTGACGGTCGCCAGCGGCAGCGTGGCGTAGCCGTAGACGGCGGTGACGGTGCCGACGAAGCCGCAGAAGGTGCGCAACACGTGGCCGAGTGGGCGCCGCGTCGCGAGGGCCGCAAGGCCGCCGTGTCGCCAGAGCACTGGCAGCAGAGCGAGGAACGCCATGAAGCTGCGGAACGCGACGATCTCCAGGACCGGAAAATCCGCCGTCAGCGCCTTGATCACGGCGGAGCCGACGGTGAAGGTCGCCGACGCGCTGAGCACGCAGGTGATGGCGTGACGGCGGGCGACTCGAAGGTCGGGGCCGGCGATTGCGGCGGACGTTTCCATTGCCGCGCAGGTTAGCACAGCACCGCCGACACCCCGAGGCCCCGTTACGGCCTATCGTTCCGGCAGAACCCTTGGCTCGCGTTCGGCCTCAGGCCCTGACGTCGATCACGTGCGACGAGGCAGCCTTGGCCGCATTCGCTTCGGTGACCGGGCTCACGGTGTTGGCCTGGCTGGATTTGCTGTCGGGCTTGGTGGCGGACTGCAAAGGCTGCGGGGTCGAATTTGGTGGGGGCGTCGAGACGCCACAGATCGCGCTCATGCCGCGTATGCTCCTCGCACTGGGTGCGCAGCGTTTTGCCGCATGGATCGTCGCGCTGGGTTCTCGCCGCGGCGTCGCCCGTATTATCGGCGCCAATGCTTACCCGATTGCTAACGCCGCGTTGGTTATTCGAGCCCGGCCGTGCCGCGTGCAGCCGTTGCGCCGGCTTGCCCCACTATTCCGCCGCCTGCTTCGTCCATGCCGGCGGATCCACCGCACCGACCTGGCCGGTGATGCGCCCATAAGCCTCCGGCCGCCGGTGCCGATCGAACGCGAAGATCGTCGTGCGCCCCAACGTGCACATATCCAGGTTGCAGTCGGCGGTGATCAGTTCGTCGTCCCAACTCGTCGCCATAGCGACGATCTCGCCCTGCGGATTGACGATGATGGAGTGGCCGAACAATTCGCAGCCGTCCTCGGTGCCGGCCTTGGCGGTCGCCACGGCGAAGCAGGCGTTCTGGTAGCAACCCGCCTGGATCGACAGATGCGAGTGAAACACGCGGAGATGGTGCGCCTCGAAGCCGCCGGCCTCCATGTTCAGGCTCGGCGTGTTGTAGCCCAGCATCACCAGCTCGACGCTTTGCAGCCCCAGCACGCGCCAGGCTTCCGGCCAGCGCCGGTCATTGCAGATCATCATGCCCATGTTGATGCCTGATAGTCCGCCCATCGGCGCGCGGATCACCGGGAAGCCGAGGTTGCCGACCTCGAAATAGCGCTTCTCCAGGTGCTGCACCTTGCGGTGCGGGTCGAACTCCGCATGGCCGGGCAAGTGCACTTTGCGATACTTCAGCAGGATCTCGCCGTCCGGGTTTACCAGGATCGACGTATTGAACCGGCGCTTGCGCACCCGCCCTGTCTCGTCCTGCTCCATTGCTTGCTCTGCATATCCCAGATGAAAGCCGATGCCGTATTTGCGTGCGGCGGCGAACAGCGGCGCGGTCTCGTTGGACGGCATCGACGTTTCGAACCAGCCGTCGGCCTCGGCGATGTCGGCGTGGTAGTGGCGCGGGAAGAACGTCGTCAACGCCAACTCCGGAAACACCACCAGCTCCACCCCACGCTTATGCGCGTGCTCTATCAGGCGGATCATGCGTTCGACGGCAACCGAGCGCGGTTCAGCCTGCTGGATCGGCCCAAGCTGCGCGGCGGCGACGGTGATGACGCGGCTGGTCACTGCACTTTCTCCCAGGTCAGCAACGGTTGAAGTTCCACGGTCACTTCATGGCGGCTGCGGTCCGGCGTCAACCGCGAGGTGTAGTGGACCTGGCCGGGCAGCGGCGTGCCCGGTGGCAGCGCGTGCGGGTCGAAGCCGGAAAGGTCGGCGGTGCAGACGAAGCGCAGCGCCAGCCAGCCGCCCGCAACGGTGCGGAGGTTCTCCAGCGTTGCCGCGGCGGGCATGTGGAAGCGCGTGGTCAGGCTCTGGCGCACCAGGGCGACGGTGCGCGGGTCGGCACAGTTGGGGGGCAGGCCGGCGCGGAACCAGGCCGCCGAGGCCGCCAGGGCGGCAAGCAGGATGGCGAGGCTGGTGAGGAGGACGGCTTTCAGCATCGACTTCCCCGGGTTGCCCCCGAGTGGCGGGTATGGGCTTGATATGGCCGGAGTGCCGGGGCTATATGCCGCCTCCCTGCGCGGGGCCATAGCTCAGTTGGGAGAGCGCCTGAATGGCATTCAGGAGGTCAGGGGTTCGACTCCCCTTGGCTCCACCAGCCGAAATCAATGACTTAACCTCCGTCGTAAGAGCAACCAGGGCGCAGATCGACTGATTGGGGCTTCACTGGGGCTTCACCGTGGCCTGGACACTCGGGGACAAGGCGATATGTTCTTGCTACGTTCCCTGCGGTCCCCTATCGTCCTGCCATGCCCGACACGCCCCACCTCCGCCCGGCCACGCCGGACGAAATCGCCGAGACCCTCTCCTTCGCGCTCCGGTATGAGGGGCGGCAGCGGGTCCATCACGCCGACGACATGATGGCGCGGATCACGGCCGACAGGCTCGTGCGGCATCTGGAGCACAGCGGCTTCGTGGTGATGAAGGCGCCCCCAGCCCCGGCGCCCACGACCTCACATATGCCGTTGCCGGTTCGAGAGTAGTTGGGGCGCGGCCGGAGCGTGGACGCCACCGTTCCACCTCATTGCATTGCGACCTCCCGCACGCTCTGCGGTGCCGAGACTGCGGCGGGCGGCCGGAGCGGGTTGTCGTGATCGTCGATCCGGCCGATCGGGTAGCGGCGCGGCCGGCGGATCGAGATCGTGCTTCCCGGTGCGGAGCCGTCGCTCGGATTGTGACGGGGGCAGCGGCGGTATCGGCCCTCTCACGGCAGCCACAGGGGTTCGAATTCCCCTACGGGACGCCAGTCTTTTCAGTGGGTTATGATCGCCCCCTGTAATAGGGGCAAAACCCCGGGCAGCCCACCGTTCAGGCGGGCTGCCCGCGGCAGCGGACTAGTCCCGGCAGTTGCGCAACGACAAGGTGACCGGGAACGCGAAGCCGGCTGCCGAGATAGTCCCAGAACGCGACGCCGAGCTTTGCGCATGTCTTGCCTAAACCGAGAAAGGCGTCACGGCAGTCGCGACCGAGGTCGCTGCGGGTTCCGGCGCTGACCTTGCGACGGGTAACCTGACAGCGGATGTCGTTCTCGGAGCCATTAGTATTCAGCGGTGTCTCGGGTCGGTCGAGCACCGCCAGCAGTTCGTCCTTGTTGGCGAGCAGGCGTGCCAACAGACGATCCAACGTGATGAAGCCGGTGCGGCGGCGGAAGATGCGATTGAACCGTGCCCGCAGTGCAAGACGGCGGTGTTTCTCGGGATCGGCGCGGTACGCCTTGAGAGCGGCGTAGAAGTCCCAGATCAGCTTGCGCACCTTCTGCTGAGCGGCACGGTTGTGGTCGGTGAAGGCATCCAGCTTGTGCACCAGCCGTTCAGCATGCACCCAGCACAGCGCATGCCGGCCGACGGCAAACTGCCCGGCATCATCGCTTAACACGACGCCATCGCGCAGGAATTCGTGCGCGTGGATGCTGCCCCAGATCGCTCCTTCGGTGGCGATCTGCACCGGATTTGGTGCCATGGTCAGGGCAGCGAAGCCAAGCCGGTCGAGATGCGCCTGCCATGCGGCTTGGTCAGCAAAGGCTGCTTCCGGCTGCTCGGCCAGTTGGGCGATCAGGGGAGCGGATAAAGCGCGGCTGCGCATATAATCGAACGCTGCGGCGTTGAGCACGAAGTCGGTATGGCCGGCACGCAGTAGGTCGAGGAAGTTCAGCCGGCTCTTCGATGGCCGCGTGCCGAACCAGGTGAACCGGTCATTGCCGATTTGAGTGCAGAAGCTGTTCGCCATTTTGTGTCGTGCGCCAGTGTCGTCGACCGATATCCAAGGCGATGTTTGCAATCCCGCGCGCAGCACGTCGCGGGCTTCGGCGAGAAAGCCATCATGCTTCTCGGTCAGCAGGCGCTGGACCTCACGCTTGGAGATCGACAGGCCAACCGACTGCAGCAGGGCAGTCAGCCGCGGCAACGTGGATTGACCTTGATGGTACTGCATCAACACGAAGCGGCGCAGGTCAGGTCCGAAATGTCCCTCGGTCCCCTCTGGCAGCGGCGCGACGATGGTCTGACCGTCCGGTGTGGCCCAACGCTCGCGGCGGTAGCGGATCGCATGCACCGACAGCACAAGCTCCTGGACCAGATAGGTCTCGTAGCCCTTGAAGCGCGACCCTGCCGGTGCCGCGGCTTTCAGCACACGGTCCTCGACGTTCGCGCGAGGCTGCACCTTGCCGCGACGACGACGCCTCTCCCGGCTGCCTGGCTTGGATGGTGCGGTAGCCTTCTCCATGCCGCTTGGCTTGATGTCAGGACGGCCCTTCAGGCCTTTCAGCCGGGCGATCTCCTCACGCTGCGCCGCTACTGTTCGCTCCAGTTCGGTCAACTTCGCCAATAGATTGCCCACCAACTCCCGGAGCTGGGCAGACGACAGGCCATCAAAGTTATCCGGCTGGCTCACACATAGCTTGAATCCAAGTCGCCCGCGTCGGGGCAAGCACCAAATGCACTCATGCCCGGGGTTTTGCCCCTATTACCGCCCCCTCTTATTTGTCAGATCTCTCTCCAATATCTGTCATTGGATGTCGGTGGATAGTGTTTGACAGCGCCGGAGTCGATTTCGCAATAAATGCCATTGCGGATGACGGTCGCGGGAGAGATTTGCTGGAGCAGCCCGACCAACGAAAGGGGCTGATCGGGTGGATCGGGAGGCAGAGCGCCTTCCTGTCGAGCGTGTACTACGCTTCCGGCATTGTGGCCTTTGCTGTTGCTGTCATCACTTTCATTGTCAATTATGCCAACCGTGCCGACAAGAGCGCGATTAGTAAGCCCGTCGAGCCATTCGGGCCGCTACTGCCTTCATGGCTATACGCGACGCTGTTAGATTACCGGTGGCCGATTGCCTCGGCGTGCGCAGCCGCAATTCTGATCCTGGCGGCGGTAAGTCGACGGAGGCTTGTTCGTCGCCTAGGCAGCATCGGCCTCATCGATGAAATCTTCCTTCAATATGCCAATGTACCTCACAGAGATCTCGAACCTTTCCGCCCAACGGCGACGCGCGTGCATTGGGAGGTGGGGTAGATCAGTTTCTTATTCACACGCTCAACAGGATTGCGGTTTTGTTTTCGACGTACACAGGACACCCCTCGCATGTGTCCCTAAAATTGTTGGACGGTGTTCAGCGACAGATCAGAACGATTGCCCGCGATCAAACCTCAGTTGAAAACCGTGGGGCCATTGACGAAACCATGGGATGGTTCCCCTACGGTCACAACACCGCCTTCAACCATATCTTAACTAATGGCGAGGCAACATATTTCCTTTCTAACCACCTTCGGATCATGGCGTTCCTCGGTCGATATAAGAACCTACGCCCAGATTGGCCTCGATATTACCGGGCTTGCTTGGTCGTGCCCATCACTCTCTCAAGCCACGGAGCGGCGATCCACGAACGGTCCGTCTGGGGCTTCCTGACGGTCGATAACCGAGGAGGAGGGTTTGATGCAACTTGCAGTTGTGCCCTCTTGCAATCGTTTGGGCGCATGTACTATTCTGTCCTTGGGGAGCTATCCACCATCCCTGCGGCGGGCGTCATGTCCACTGCTCGGGCCTCTGCGGTATACAGCCGAGGCCCATCTCAATGAGGCGAGCAATGCCAGGAAACGAGCGTTCGGCCGAACACCTCGGCCCGAACCCGGAGCGGATTCGGACCGTGGATCACATTCTGCGCTTGGGGCGCGAAGCAAACACTGCTGGGGGGATGCCGCAGCACGAACGTGCATCCGTCACCGGCCGTCACGCCGACACTCGCTCTACCGCGGGTGGTGCGCTCCGGCAGGGGGCCGAGGCGCAGCGCCGACCCGGTGGTAAGTAGATCGTCCCGGAAGGGGCGCCCAACGCGAGGCGTTCCCGCTGTCACCATGCCGCGCCGCCAGCCTCGTTGCAAATCGCCGTCGCCTCCCCATGCTGGCGGTGCTCTGGCACACGGCATACCCCCTGATTGTCGTGTCACATCTGCCCGAGGATGATCGCTGTCACACCGCGATGAAAGCCGGGGTAGCCGCGGCGCGACCACGGTTGCGCCCAGCGAAGACCACGAGCGGCAGGCGTGGTGTTGTGGCTGCTTAGGTCCGATACGAGCGAGCGCATGCAGGGCATAAAGTGGTCACCCCGTCCAGGTTGCAAGGGAAGCTGCGTCTCACAGAAACCGGCCGTCTGGACTTCTGGGACCGGCCGTGCGATCATTGCACTTGGGAGAGGTACATTAGAAGGGCTGTACGTGAACAATGCCTCGATTTAGACCGGGAACGCCAGACTATTGCCCCGGCAACGGCGCCAAAGAGACCTCCGCGGTTTTGTTCCGCGCATGCGACACCAATCCGCCGACAACCGAAGATTTCACTTCACACGCCCATTCGACCAAAGCCAGAAAGCGAAATAAGGCCGATCCGCAGCAATGCGCTAGCTGGGGGCTGTCAGTATGGATCAGCGAGGAGGACGTGAAGCACGCCCTGGCTCTGCATGGCTGGTTGAAAAAGAAGCTCATCTTCAGGGGCAAGATAAATCCGTCAGATGGACAATTAGCACAGACTGGGACACCGCCTCATCATACGTTCTGGCCCTATGATGGAGTTGAACTGATTTCGCGTTTCAATATGTGCTCGATCAATGTGGGATAGCACGATCCCGGTCCGGACAGATTGGCCCGGTGGTTCGATTCAGCCATCTGAAATTCTCTATGAAATCGATGGACCTACTATATTCGTGGCGTCTATAGGTCTCTCTAACTTTCTCTTCTTCAAGACGGACGAATTGGAAGATTCCGATATCTTCATAGCGTGCCAAATAAGCATCGAAGAATTATCATTTCTGAAGGAAAGCAGAGTTTCATTACGGAGCGCCTTTATTAATCGCTTAGCGTGGATCATCCAAACAAATTCACAACTAGAGGTAGAAAAGTTCCAAGAACGAGAATCCTCAAGTATCGAAGGACTGCTCCCGCCCTCTGGCGTTCCCCTTCGTGCAAAACATGGTAACGTACCTGATTCAGTGGCCCAAGCGACTGCCTTGATGGCATTCAAATTCACCGGTCTGTCGCTATCATCCGAGAAGATGTTACTATCAACGTTTAAGGGATATGTGGATCAGATATCGAACCTCGTTCGCCGCGCCTTACTACCACGGGCATTAGCCGCTGGCCGGAATAACCGCTTTTTTGACGTTCACATCGCGCAACCTGTGTTTTCAAGCCTGCTGTTAGCGATTCATGGCCCTGAGATCGACGAAGATGGGCTCCGTGACCACGAGCCAACGAAAAGCCTCTCGCCCGATCGCCTTCGCACGGAGGCCCTTAGCAGAGGGGAGGAGCTATGGAATTCGATCGAGTCTACCGCTGTAGCGGCAGCTTAAAGGAGAACTTAATCCGGAAGGGGTAACGCTGCACCATGACGTGCTCAGTGGTCTTGTCGGGATTTTGCCCAGCGAGGATAACGATCTGGAATCATTGGAAGTAACCTACTGCGGCGGAATTACTACGAAGTCCGTGCTAATTGACAGAACGATCGGAGACCGTCTGTTGAGAGCAGGCTCGGAGCGTGTACCAAGGAAGACTATCGAAGGCGTAATCATTGAAATCAATGGCGAAGCGAAAACGTTTATCATTAAGGACGCGAGCGAAAGACAAACAACGTGTGCACCCCTTTGGGAAATCTTCGATGTAATGGACAAAGACGGCGAAATTCGGCGAGGACAGCGCCTAAGTATCACAGGGAATTTCATCAAACGCAAACGGCGAGACTACATTTGGATCGACCAACGCCCGGAAGCTCTTCCTGCCATAGAACGCCACTAGCTATCTAGTCAGGATAGCTTGAATTAGCGCGACCTTTCCGAACCTCGTACATTCGAATTTGACGAGAAGATTGTGATCCCAATAGGGCTACATCACGCCGGCGGCTCTATCCAGCACAAGTTGGCATTCCGAACAATAAACTCTCCGTTGGCTGTTCGGCAACGGTAACTGCCGCGGCAAAGCGATCTCTACGTGACTTTGGCACCCCGTTCTCAACCCGCCACATCTTGCGCCAGCAGGTTCCGCGCCGTCGAGTTATGCCAAGCCGCTCGGTGCGGTTGCCGCGGGCGTTCAGCGCCGCGGCAATCGCTTGGCGGGTTGTCACGCCCGCCGCCTATATCTGCCGAACGATCGGAAGCATGTTCGCCGCGAAGGCGTCCGCCGCCGTCCGGTTCGGTGCGCGATCTCCTGCACCATTGCGCCGCGATTCGCAGCAGATGACGGCCGCGGTCCGTCGGTCCGGCGTCATGCTGATTTTTGACGCGGCGCTTCGGAGCGGCGCAGCGCAACTTCCCATCGTGGATCATGTAGGGCGGCATCGAGACCCGTGCCGGTGAGGCGGGCCTTGATTTGATTTCCGGTTAGCACCGCGCGCTCCATGCGAAATCGCTCGACCTGCCCCGCTGACCAAGTTGGATACGCAGCAAGGCGATGGAACACCCGTTGTAGCCGATCCGCAGTGGGGTTGTTCAACATCATAAGTCGATGGAATCGGTCGTTTAGGTCGTCGGGAAATGGCGCCGAACATGCGAGGAAGCGCCCTAACTCCTCGGTCAGTCGCAGCCGCGCTGCCTCATGCTGGGCTTCAACCATTGTGTCCCGCTTCTGACAGGCGCCGGCTTCCAACTCGTCCACCGCCGCGCGTGCCGCAGATCGGGCAATCTTCTCCGCGGCAAGCCAAGCCTCAATCGAAGGCGGCTGCCCACCCCATCTATCGATCAACGCCTGAAGGTCCGCCGCGTCACGAAGCTCGCGGGCACCGTTCTCGCCCACCCACAGAGCGTGCGCGACACGAAATGCCCCACGCTCCACAGTTGCGACTACCAGCGGCAGTCGCTCCCCTGGGCGGGACAGGCTGCGGGCAAAGGCGCGCACCCGAGCATCAAGCCCGTCCAGCCAGCAAACCGTGGGATCACCGATCAACCCCTCGGGTTCCAATGTCATACGCAACCCAGCTTCGCCCACCTCGAACACCAAGTTGCTGACGGCTTGCACGGGCACGCCGGAATTGATCAGTCGATCGGGCAGTTGCCGCACCACCGCACGGGAAACCAGCGGAGGCGCGCTGGGGGGATACGGCTCGATTTCCTCGACGAAAGCTTCGCGCAACGCGGGCTCGGACTCGATCCGCCGCGCTTCGCGTTCCAATTCTTCGGCGTGGAACCGTTCTCTACCCGCCAGCATGCGCATCGCAAGCGACAGGACCGGCTGCATCGGCCCTACGAAGGATTCAAAAAGGCGGCAGCGCTTCGCCAAGATGGCATAAACGCGCTCATCCACGCTGCCCCGCAAGAACAGGTTGGCGATCTTTACCTCGCCAAGCGTCTGGCCGATGCGATCAACGCGGCCGATGCGCTGCTCCACCTTGGATGGGTTCCATGGCAAGTCGAAATTCACCACCGCGCCGGCCGCCTGAAGATTCAGACCCTCGCTCGCCGCATCGGTGCACACCAGCACCCGAACCTGTCCCGCCCGCAGCGCCGCCGTCACGCCTTCCTTGGACGCCTTCTGCCAGCCGGACTCGGCGGCCAACGCCCCGCCCTCGCCGGAATATGATGCGACGCTTGTGCCAAATGCGAGCCGCAAGGCATCACGCAGATACCGCATCGTGTCGGCGTAGGTGGTGAACACAAGCACCGACCGTCCATCGGCGCAGACCTGTTTGAGCACCTCGACAAGCTGGTCGCGCTTCGTATCAAGGCCCTCGATCCCGTTCAGACGCTCCAGCAGTCGCTCCACATCAACAAGCTCCCTGCGCGCCTCCTCCGCCGTGTCTGGCAAGCCGGCAGTCAGCTTGACGTTCAACAAGTCCTGCAACTCGGCTTCGTCTTCCACGTCCGGCACTTCGTCCGCCACCGCACGCTGTGCGATCACTGCTCGCAGACCCTCGGCACGACGTTGCAGACTGAGTTGCAGCGCCACGGGTGAACTGGCCGCACGCCGGCGGTAGATCATCATTACGAAGCCCTTGCCGGGCCTTTCGTGCTCCAGTTCCGCGAAACGCCGGTCGATGTAGTCCTTCACGGCCTCATACACGTCGCGTTCGGCATCGGTCGTGAAGTCAAAGCTCACGTCACGCACCACGCGGTCCGGCGGTCGGCGATCGAGTAGCCCCAACTCGTAATACCGGCGCAACGTCCGTCTGGTATTGCGGTGCATGCGCCGCCCAAGCGGCGAAGCCGTACGCAGCCATTGCGCCGCGTTTCGCGCTGCACCAGCGGATAGGAACGCCAGCGCCCGGCCGAACGCGTCTGGATCATCTGGAGACGGCAATGCCAGCCCAGGCGGTGGGGACGGCACGCCCGTCGTATGTCGCAGGATCGTGGCAGCCTCGCTTCCCTGATCCCGAGTGCATGCGCCCCGTTCCAGCGCGGCCACGGCTCGATAGAAGTGGGCGACAACGGGAAAGCCGGCTAGCCACAGTCCCCCCTCGCCCAGCACTTGCAACAGGTCCCAAGGCTCCCACGGATGGGTTTGCATTGGCGTAGCGGAGAGCAGCATCACACCCCGCGCCTGACCGGTCGCCTGCAACCGCCGCAGCAGCGCCAGCAGCAGTGTGGCGCTGTTGAACTCCCCTTCCTCCTGTTCCGCCCGGCGCGCTGCATGCGCCTCGTCAAGCAGCACCAAATCCCACGGATCAGCAGCCAACAGCGCCGCCAGATTACTGTCCAGGCGGGCCGTTTCGCGGCTTAGCAGCAACACATCCTCGCGCAGCGCCTCTGCAAGCTCAGCGACCCTCGCCTTGCCGCCGCCCGGCCACACCAGATTGACGCCCTCCAGACGTGGCACGGATAGCGCACCTTTCTCGCGCAGTTCGCCCTGCCACTGCTCCAACAGGTTCGCCGGGGTCAGGATCAGGGCACGACGCACACCCCGTCCCGCCAGCAGCCGCCGAAGGACCAGGATGCCCTCCACGGTCTTGCCCATGCCGACCTCATCGCAGAGCAGCCGTCCCTCCGGCCAGGCACTCGCGGTTTCGGCAACCACGTGGCCTTGATGCGGCCACAACTCGACCGGGGCCAGGGCGTCGGAGGTCTCGGCTCCCCCCACGACCATGAACGGCGCTTCCATGGCGTACAGCCATGCCATCGCTGCGCGCTGGCGGATTATGGCGTCCTCCGCCTCGGTTACCGGTGGTTCAGCGGGCGCCAGCTTTACCAGCTTCGCCAGCACCGCATCCGGCACATTCATCGTCGCCACCGCAGGGTCTTCGCCCTTCCACAGTGTATCGAAGCGCTGACGATACTGCGCGTGATACTCGGGATCGATCCAACCCTGGGTTATATCGAGCGTTTCATAGTTGCCGGCCAAACCCATGGCGGTTTCATTGCCGCTGCCATGGAAGATTACCGCATCACCGGCCGCGTCCGTGAACAGACCGAACTTCGCGTGCAGGATGCCGCCACCCTGCCGCATCACACCCACCCGCACCTCGGCCCAGCCATCGCGCACCAGCCAAGCCAGCATTTCCAGGCGGCGTCGCTGCAAGGCTGTGGTCGGGTTGCCGAAGCGTTTCAGCAACGCCTCGATTAGCGGTGCTTCGTCTCCGCGGGCCTGTAGCGCATCCAGGTCGGCGGCCGAAAGTTCCTCATTCACCAGCAGCCGGATTGCCGGCTTGCGAGTGATCGCGCCGGACAAGATGTGCTCGATAAAGGCACCAAAACCGGTTGCCGCGACCGCGAGGACCGAACTGGAGAAATAGGCACAGCACCGGTCATACGAAACGGCGAGTTGGAGGCCGGGCACATACAGTTCATCCAGCAGAGCCTTGTCCGGCGCCTGAAGGAACCGTCGCCAATGGCGGTTGCGCAGTCCCTCGCTCACTCTTCCTCTCCGCTCGCCTCCTCACCGGCGTCCGCCTCATCCTCCTCGTCCGCGCCGGTTTCGTCTTCATCGGCCTCGTCGCCACCCGGCGCGTGCTCCAGCCGATCCAGCAGGGTCGGGTCGGGTCGCTTCTCGGACCAGTCCGGCGGCGTGACACCAAAAAGCGGTTGCAGTAGGGCATGCCATGCGCGGAATTCAGGGAAACGGGCGGCGGCAGATTTTGGCCCGCGCTCGCGCCGCATTGCCTCGGGCGCAGCTCGCACCAGCGCTTCCATCAGCCGCGCCGCCGCGTCGCCGGGTTGGACGGATTGTTGGCGCGCGATAGCTCGGGCCGCACCGATGCCGGCAGCTCCGCCTCCAGCATCGTGATGGGCGAGCGCTAAGGCATGCACCAGGTCGAGGCTGGTGCGGAAATGCGGGTCGTTGGGGTGGACCTTCAAAACATCGGCGCGGCGCACACGCTTGCGGCCGGCAGCCGGAACATCCGGTTGCCAACCGAACAGCGTTTCCACGGCCTGTTCTTGGGTAAGCGGGCGATCGCGCCGACGTTCCTGAACCGACAGTAACTTCACTTTGTCGGCAGCGACGGCAATCAATCCAGCCTGCTGCAATGCTATCGGGTCCATGCCGACCGCGTTGCCAAGCAGCTTCGCTTCGTTGAACCGGAATTCCTCAGCGCCCAGCACATCCCAGCACAGCAGGGCGAAGCGGGCCTCGGCCTCCACCCCCTCCAGCCCTTGAGCGGCGATACGCTGAATGCGCCAGTCCGCGACGGCATCGGCGGCGATGTCGATAGCGCGGCCCACAAGGACCGGCTCGCCCGTATCGGTCCACACTTGATCATAGCGGCTGAACACTTCCATGGCCGGGCCGAAGCTGCCGACCAACTGATCCACCGCATTCAGCCCGTCACCGGCTAACCGCTCGGCACTGCTGCGGGCACGATCTTCAATTTCACGCTTCATCGCGCCGTCGAAATACCCGGTTCCGGCACCATTTGGCCGCTTCCTGGCTACCAGAATCACAGTGGACTGGGCGGCGTTTTTTTTCGCCTGATGAAGGCTGTGCCACCCCTCGGTAACGATCGGCCAAGTGGCCGTGATTGTGAACCCCGCAACTATCAGACCGGTGAAAAGCGCTTCCCACGCTTCCTGCTTTTTGTGAGTGAACATGACGGTTAGGACGCCATCGGGCCGAAGCACTCGGTGGCATTCACGAAAAACGTCGAGCATCAGGCGCTCATAGTGAGCCTGAGCCGCTTGTTTTGCACCCTTGGCACTCCCTGCGGCGGCACGGTGTCTAGCATCGTTCTTGACAGCCTCTTGGTCGTTTTCGCACAAAAGTGTCGAAAACCAGTCCGGGTGCCTATGCCCTTGGGTACGTTTTAGCCAGACATAGAAAAAGTCAGCCAGCTCGCTGTATTGCACGTTGTCCGAATAAGGCGGATCGACGACTACGGCGTCGATCGTGTTGGCCTCGGTTTGCACGAGGCTAGTCGCTGAGCCTTGGGTCAAATCCAGCGTATTGGCCTCTGTCGCTCGTGGCAGAGCGGCCACCTCCGCGTAGGCGGAAATGCAGCTATCGAGCGCCCACGAAAGCCCACCGCCCGCGATGCATGGCGCCATCTCGGAAAAGGTTGTCTTAAATGCAAAGTCGTGCCGGTCAAAGACGGAACGCACAGTCTGTGCCTGTATGTTCCAAGACGACAATATTGCGTTCCAGTTTGTGAGTTTGTCGAGGGTGAAGGCTAATAAATGTACGACCGCTTCACCCAAATCCGCGCCTTCAGCCGCAATGACCTTCGGCCGCAGCAACTGCAACTGCTCCATGAGCACGCCGAACCCCAACAACTGGCGGGGGCTAAACATATCTGCCCAATGCGCTATGCCGCGCAGGAGTGGTTCGCGTGTTTTGCTGCCTTCCGGGACGGGTTCTGTTGGCAGCAGATTTTGTCTCTCCCAGTCACCGCGGCGCTGCGCCAAAGCCTGCTCCGCAGCCGTCAACGCATCCAAGTCTGCCTGTTCCGGGGGGCGGAAACGCAGCCCCTGTGGCGTCTTCAACGCGACCGCGTAGAGCGCGCTTCTCATGTCCCCCGCTTGAGCCTTCGTCTGAATCCATTTGGGAGTCAGCGCTTCTTTTGCGAACAGGCTAGTGCCACCGCCTTTCCGATAGGTGGCCGAAGGTGCGGCAGCGACGCGACCTCTGCCGGTACCGATCTGGCGGATTTCGGTGGTCCAGGTGCCGGCAGCGCGGTCCACCACTGGCACCGCAACCGTGGGGGCGGTACCCGATTTGGGCTTCAAGAGATGCCAGTCGCTAACCAGTGGCGTCGCATGGCCGGTGCCAGGGCAAGGGACCGTACGTGCGAAGATGTAGGCATGCACGCTGCTGCCATCGGGCTCCTTTGGGAAGAAGCGTTTCAAATGTTCGGCTACCGCCTGCTCCCACACCCGTCCCCAATGGCGTGCCCGCTCCGCTGCTTTTCGACCGAAACGGATCGGGTACTCCAGCGTCGCCTCCAGCACACTGCACGCAACAGGATTGTATTCGTTGGCGAGCGTCGGAAAGCCCAGGCGCATGCTCTCCAACGGGATGGAGCCACCGCCGGCCATCGGGTCCATCACCGTGGGCAAACGCCCCCAAAGCTGCTCGGCCGCAGCATGAGCACGCGCCAGGTCCTGCTCGCTCAACGCCGCTTTGAACGAACGGGGCACGCCAAAGCCGCCTTCAACCCGCATCCCGGTGTCCATCAACTGCCGAATGGCCACCAGTTCGCTGCCCGGCCGCCCGAAGCCGAGCAACCGTTCAAAACTGGCGCGTGGGAAATCAGCCGGCAGCAAACTGGCGAGCACTGCGGCTCGGCTGGCAGCCAGCGGACGGCGCGCCCACCACACATGGAACCGTTTGTCGGGTGGCTGTTGCCCAGTGCTTCGTTCACGGATGCACTCGACCCCGATCGCCGCTGCCGGCAACCAATCCTCAATCAGCAACCGCTCGCGCGTAACGTGCCCACCATCCGCCATCGCCACTATGCCACCGCTTCTGTGAGAATTCGCAGCGCTCGCACGGCCCGCGCGCGATGACCGTTTTGCATTAGTCCGAACCACCATGCTGCTTCGGCCGCATCCGCCGTACGCAGATGCTCTGCCGCGCGCGACAGGCGCCGAGCATCACGCAGCCCTCGTGCGACCAACGCGAAGCAAGCCACCCGCGCGCCCCAATCATCATCCAGCGGGATGAATGGACCAGGTTCCAGCCGCGCGCCGCCATTCCCGCCCTTCGTCGCACGCCGCAACAACCCACCGGCAGCGGTGAACGCCAGAGGCCCGAGCGCAGCAACCTTGTCCAGACGGTCCTGCACCTTCGCGTTCACCCGGCGTCGATACAGCACCGCCGCCTTGCCATCCTTCCGCTGCACCACACGCAGCCCAAACGGTGCATCCCGGATTGTCATGCTACCTCCGTCTTCGTCGTCGGCGCGAAGCGAGCCAGCATGTCCACCCCATCGGGCAGCACAAACATGCGCAATAATGGACCCAGCCCCTCGCGTCCAGCAGGACCGAATTTCAGAACGAGAGAGGCGGTGATTATTGCCTGCGCGGCATTGCTCAACACTTGGGCGATCCTCAAAGGCTGAATGGGGTGGTTCGCCTTTGCACCCTCTACCCGGAAGAGCACCTTGCCGCCGTCCTTCAAATCGCCGGACAGGTCAATCTCCAGTTCCAGCGTGCTTGCCCCCAGAGGCAACACCGCGGCCTGAACCGCGGCGATGGCCGCCGTCGTATGGGCCATCAGGCGTAGCTCCAGCAACGCCCGGCTGTCTGCCAGCTTCGCTGCCACCTCCAGATCGGCAACCGTCGTGGGCTGCGTTCCCTTTGGTGGTGGTGGTGGCAGCGGAATTTCGCCAGGCTTCGGTCCAGGCTCACTGACGCCAGTGATCCGCAGCCAATCCATGGCCGTCGCACTACCGGCCGCGGCGAGCAATGTCTCACCATTGAAGGGCAGGGTTGTCAGTGCGGCGCCATCGGTGCGCCGACTAATCGACCCCTGTTGCTCGACTGCGCCGGTGGCTTCATAGGCGATGCCTTCGGCAGTACGCAGCACGGCAGCCCCTTCCTTCACCGCGCGCAAAATGGACTGGCGCACGACTGCCAGATCATGCACCACACGCAGGCCCGGAGCAGCGAGAAACCGCTCCAGCAGCGCCTCGGTCGGTACGCGCCTCGGGCGTCCCCGAAGCTGACACCGTGCCGTTGAAAACCTTTTCCATGAACAGCGGCGGATGCAGCAAATCGGCGGGGCCGTACCAGCAAGTTGCAACTTTCCATGAAGTTGCGCACGGCTTCCTGCCCTTGAACCTGCTTCAGCGGGTTGTCGCCGGGTGGCACCAAGTATTTCTCTTCAATCGTGAGCGCCGTACCGTCGGAGAGCACCAGACGATTGAACGTGCGAACCGTTTCCAGGCGGGCGGATCGCTCCAACTCCGGTTTCAGCTTCTTTAACTGCTCCTTGGCCATCTTGCCGGCATCCGTGTCGCAATTCTCGCCCTCAATGATCTCGGCCGCTATCACACGGCGGATGCGTTGCAATGCGCGATCCAGGGCGCCCGCTTCCGCGGTCACCGCGAGAATGGCGTTGCGGTATGTGCGTTGCATCTCGCCCGATGGAGTATCGTCGGCGTAGGCAGTCACCCGCTTCGCCAGCGCCTCATCCTCGCACAGCGCAAGCTGGAGTTCCGGTAGGTCCCGCACTGCCTTCGCAGTGGTGGGCCAGGGGCGCAACTTGGCAAATGCGCCGCCGAAGGATTTTTGGAGGTCGGTCTTCAGGCGATCGAGCGCATCTGGCGCCGGCACCATCGCTGCCCGTTCCTCGATCTGCTTCAAGACGTTGGGTTCGTAGCGGAACTGCCAACCCGCCGCCGATCCCATCGGATACACGTGCCAGCAAGCGCCAACCAGCCTGTCCATCGCTTCCGAGGGTTCGGTGCCGCCTTCGTCCGGCCGGAGCACGGCCAGTGTCAGTTCTGCCAGGTCAAGGCCACTGCCGGCCTCCAACGGCAGGCTTTCCAGCAGTAACGCGGTGGCGACGCGGCGATGCACGCCCTGCGGGGCGCCGTCTAGCTCGCCCGCATGCAGCTTCACGTCCGCCTCGACTGCGGCCCGGAAGCGGTCTCGATTTAGGCGGTTCAGCAGATCGTCCAGCATGCGCGGACTGGCCCAGTTGATATCGCCAGCCGTAATCGTCTCGGGATCGTCGCCGGACTCCCACAGGTCGCGGATCAGGCGGGCGAACAGGCGCAGCGTGCCGCGCGAAAGCTGGTAGGCGGGCATAGCACGCAACCGTTCTTCGGCCGTTTCAAGCAGACGAGGGTGCAGGGGGTAGGTTTTGCGCAGCTTCTCGGCGGTACTCGACGGTTATTGCTCGCTTTGGCACGAGGTTGGGGAACTTGTCGGCGACGCGTTCATAGAGCGCGTGGTAATCGGCCGACGCCTTGGCAGCGGCGGCAGGTTCAACACGGTCGAACAGGCGACGGACGATGACTTGCGCACCCTCCTCCCCAATCGGCTCGATCACTGTGGCCGAGCGCCCGGTCTGCTCCTGAAAGTCCTTGGTCAGCTTTGCCAGAAGCGCGGCCTGTTGCTGGTTGGATGACTGATCGGCGGGATCGGTCATCACCAAGACGGTCTGCGGGCGGCTTACTACGATGGTCATCAAGGTGCGCAGGAAGCCGAGGACGTTACCCACCTCCTGGGGGGTCAGGCGCACCATGTGCACCACAATCTCATCGAGCAGGATCAGCAGCGGGCCAGTGGGCAGAATGGCCTTGATTAAGTCGATATCGGGTGATGCGGCCGGGTTGTTCGCGTCGCCCATCCCATTGAGAGCAGACAGGCCGCCGAGCTTGTAGAACAGGTCCGCGGCCAGATTGCGCGCCTCCATCCCTTCATGTCGCGCAAAGGTCGGGTAGCCGGCGCCCTCGGCATCGGTGGCAATCACTTTGACCGCTCCGGGTCTACCGGCCGGCGCGAGCAACTCGGCACCGAGGGCTGGGTTGCCGATGTTTTTCGCTAGGTGCCAGAGGGCCATCAGGGCGTGGGTCTTGCCGCCTCCGAACCCGGTGGACAGCCGCACCACCGCGCCGGCTTCCTTGGGGTCGGCGAGCCGACCGAAGACCATTTGGCACGCGTGCTGAAGCGCCTGGGTAGGGTGGGTGTTGCGGAAAAAGGTGTCGGCGTCGCGATAAACTCCCGGAGCCTCGCCACGAATCAACTGGCCGAAATTGGCCGCGAAGATCGCGTCGTTGAGTTCTCCCTGCCGAACGTCATCCCGCGGGTGGCACCCGGCCTGCACGCCCATAGAACCGTCTCCCCGATACGCCTTGCATCGTTGGTTTGGATGTCCGGCGGCGCTTCCAAATCGCCCGCTGCGCACACTCTGGTTTGTGTGCCCAGAACACCACGAAAGGGGCAGACGGTCCAGCCGATGCCCGACCGGGACGGTACACCAAGCTTGGCACCCAATGACCCCCTCCCGAAAATCAGGGTAACGGACAAATCGTTCGCTTGCTGTAGCAGGCGAACAAGAGTAGCTGTGCATCCGCAAGCGGACAAGCGAACGGGTGACCACAATGGCAGTTTACGGATATTCACGGGTCAGCACCTCCCGGCAGGCCGAAGAAGGCGAGAGTCTCGACGTGCAGCAGCGGACCGTCGCCGGCTACGCACTCATGCTCGGCCTGACCGTGGACCGCATGTTCATTGAACGGGGGGTGTCCGGCTCCGTGCCGCTTTCAGAGCGGCCGGAAGGGACCGCGTTGCTGACGGTGCTTAAGGCGGGGGACGTGCTGATCACGCCGAAGCTGGATCGTATGTTCCGGTCCGCCCTGGACGCGTTGGACGTGCTTGCCAAGCTGAAGGCACGCAAGGTCAGCCTGCACATGATCGACCTGGGCGGGGACGTGACGGGGAACGGGATCAGCAAGTTGGTCTTCACCATCCTGTCCGCGGTCGCCGAAGCCGAGCGGGACCGCATCCGCGAGCGGGTGACACAGGTGAAGCGGGACCAGCGCCAGCGCAACCGCTATCTCGGCGGCATCGTTCCTTTCGGCTTCCGGGTTGGCGAGGATGGCGCGCTTGTGCCTGACGCAGCGGAGCAGGCGCTGATATCCCACGCTCGCACCCTGCGGGCAGACGGCGCCACCCTCCGTGCGATCCAGGCTGTGCTGGAGACGCAGCACGACAGGAAGATATCGCTGGATGCACTGCACCGCGTGCTTACCGAGCAGCGTGTCAGTAGCGGCTCGGGATCGAATCACTAACTCAGGCCACTGCTCGCATGGAAATGCCCACCCACAGGCCCGCAGCCCCCCACCCGCTACGCGGCCAAGGGGATCGACCCTCCCTCGCGCGGTCCTTGTTGATCGCCGCCAGGGGGATGGATACCTCTATGAGCCCCTTGCGGACCAAGGTGGGCGATCAGGCGTCACACAGCCCAACTGCCGTCTCCAGCGCTTTAATCTTTTTCTCGGCGCCACGTCCGAACCAGACGCGTTCAAGTCGAGAGTCCGGCATAGCCTCCGTCGTCTTGCGATAATCCTCCGCACGAGTTACGGCGTTGTAGAGGCCCCACATCGTGCCGCGGGTTGCCGCAGGGGTGACTGCGAGGTTGTCCAAAATTTCGTCGATTGCGTTCCACCACCGTGGCATTTCGTCCCTCTTCTCTTGCTCTTTGGTCCTGGGAAATAGCGCGGTGAGGAACTTACTTCGCCGGTCGGCCGTTGCCCCCGTGTTCGCGAGTTTTTTGAACTGTTCAGCCGCCCGGTTGAACGTGTCGCCAACCACTCGCAGAAGATATTCCACCTGCTGATCGGCAAGGCGGTCGCGCATATGCTGGCTGTGCCGCAGGTTGACGACATGCTCCCCGCCCTCCAACGCCAGGTTCAGCGTGTTCTGGCAAACAACCCGGGTCGGGGTGAACCGCAACGATAACGCGCCACGTCCGTCGTGCGAGTTGGACAACAGGATGAACTTGTCCACCAGATCGTCGTCCTTGACGATAATAGGATCGCCGACACGGACCTGAACCCAGACCCGCTCCCCGTTACCCAGCGCGCCGGCCGTCTCGTATCGCGCGTGGCCGGGTTCAAGAAACGGATCGAAGAACGCAAATGCCTCGTCGTTTTGCAGCAATTCATATTGTGCCCCGACAACTCCCAGAACCGGCCGCACACGTTCTTCCTTCACGCACTCCCGCTCGATGAATAACCGATCATAGATATCCTTTCCATGGCGATGCTTGACGATCCGTGCCCCGGACGCAGGCACTTTTTCGACCGTCCAATTCAGGTTCGCCGCTTGCAACATCACTCCGCTTGTGGCGTTGGGGGGATGCTCTGCCAAGGCGGTGCCAGGGGACCGGGCCGACAAACGCCATACGGTTGCCAAATAGGTTATGAGCCAACGGAGTGATTCCTTGCTGTGGCGCAGGCGGATGCACGTAGTTACCGACGCGAGGTGATGCTTAGTGCCGCACGAGCCACTCTTGCCACTGCGTGCGGAATGACACTCAATCGCAAATTGCCACGAAGGGTCGGCCACAGCAACGCCAACATCACCGTCGCATTACGCCCAAGCACCGTGCGTAGTGCGCTATTGGCAAACGCGCGGAAGTTTGGATCGGCCGTCTGAGACGGTGCCCGGTCAATCGTTCCCCAGCGAACTCATCCCCGCCCGCGCCCGCCGCAGCAGCGCCGCCACGGCACGCCGCTCCGCCACCGCCTCGGCCGTGTGCAGCCCGTGCCTGTAGGCTCCATTGCGCTCGCCCCTCGGGCCGCCGCCATGCGCGCCGTGGAACCGGCAGACCGTCCAGCCGGTGACGGCCGGGGCCTGGCACGGCTGGCGCGTCCGCTTCGACGTAGCGGTGCAGCGCGGGCTGCGGTGCATGGGGAGGGTGCCTTTCATGGGGCTGGCTCCCGATTTCCAGTCCCCCCGGTCCCGCCTGCTGTCGGCGACACCGCCCCAACAATCGCCCGCCCGCCTTCGTTTACCGTGACGTGGTGCACCGTCACCCGCTGCTCCCCCCCGGTCCGGTAGCGCTTCAAAGCCTCCATCTGCACCGCGAAGGTCCGCGCCAACTTGTTGAGGGTGTTGACCGCGCTGTCTTGCTGCGAAATGTTGTCCACACGGTCGAGGCGGTGGGCAAACGTCATAGTTGCCATGTGCACCGTAGCCATTTGTGCGGCGAGCATCGACTCCACCTCGTCCTTCGGCTCGATAGCCTTGATTACCGCGAGCATGAAATTCAGCCCGCGTTCATCGGGCTTTGTCCCCTGCGCGCCGATATTGACCAACTGGCCGAGCAGTCCGTCGAAGAAATCGTTATCCGGCGTGCCGAGCGCGTGCATGATAAGCGCCGTCCCGAGTGATCGCATCGGGTGATCCGCCGACGCCTCAATCGTCCCATTCTTCTCGGTCAGCTTGATCCGTGGCGCAGGGGTCCTCTTTTTCTCGCGGTCGAAAAACGCCGCCAAACCGGGTGCGCTCCGCGGGTTTCGGCTCATAGGGCTTGGCCAATTCGGTGCCCACCTTTGGTGCCGTCTCCTTTGTCATTGCACGTTCCCCAAGCCCCCAGAGACGACACACGCCGCGGCAGATGGCGTTGTGGGTGGGCTGCCGCAACCGATTGGGTGCTCGCACCCGCCGTCATCCGCCCCGGCTACGAGCACCGCAAGCTGGTCATCGGTCAGGTTTTCCAACGTGCCGAGTTGCGCGACCGCCTGGAAGCTGCTCATCCGTCCAACGTGCGACCGGCAGGTGCCAGGGGAATGGCGACTGCTTCTTTTCCAACCTCACGACACGGCCCAGCATTCGTCGGTCAGCCATTGGTGATAGCCCCTCCGGGAGCGTGCCGTGCCGATGGGGTGTCGGCCATCGACCCATACCAAGTGACCACGATGATCTGCGCGTTCGGCGGGATGCCTGCGGCAGCGCGCGCAGCGGGTGACGTATGCGTCTCGTGCCACTCGGCTTGCTCCGCCTCGCTCAAGTCGAAGGGCAGGAAGTAGTAATGTGCCTCTCTCGCGCCATTGCGCCGCTCCAGCGCCGTCAGGCGTTTTTCCAGGACTCTCATTGCTCTGGCTCTTCATCGTTCAGTCTCGCGCTCAGATCATCGAGAACACGCACGATTGGTGATGCCACAAGGCGACGAACAAAATCTGGATCGTCAAAAGTCTCGCCCCGGTCTAGCATGTGCAACAGTTCCTCAAGCGTCACCGTCACCTGCGCCGCGCCTTCCAGCTTCGCAACCCGAGTCCGTAAGCTCGCCCTGGTCATTGGCGCTTCTCTTCCCTTTGTTCCAAGACTGCGATCCGCGCCTCAAGCTCGGTTGTCTCAATCGCGCGGCGCTGCGTCTCCAGCACGGAAGCAACCGCCGCGCCTTCCTCGGGCGTCAGAACCCCGCACGCCACGCCCGCCACAACAGCCCCCAGGGCGGCCGGGAGGTCCGCAACCGTTTGCACGGCCGGCAGCGCGAACGCCACAGGGCGGCCCCGGCGGGGCGGCACGATGCGATCCATGACCAGGCGGGCCGCAACCATGTCACCGCCCTTCGCCGCGGTCAGAACGGCCCGCACTACGTCCGCGGCGTCATCCTCCATCAGTTGCTCGGCCAAGAGCGTGACACGGTGGCGCGTGCCAGCGGGCTTGCCAGCCGGGTTGCCGGACACGCCGCGTCGGAACGGCCGCCCCCGCTGCTTTCGGGCTGCATTTTCAGCCGTACCAGTCATGCTGCCAGCGACTTCGCACGCAACAACTGCCTCCGCGGGGGGGAACGTTCTGATCCAGGGGCATCGCTGCAAGGGCGCCCTGTGGACCGGACGCGCATTTGCGCACTCGCAGCGCCCTCGCAGTCCCCTGTCATTGCGGGGGCGCACCGCTCTAAAGCGGGCGCCCTGCGCATAGGGGGTATGGGGGGCGAGGCAGGGCAAACCCGGGCAGAACCAGGGCAATGGGATAGGGCGGCTTTGCGCGAACCGGGGCGAACCGGGGCAGAACACCAGGGCAGAACCGGGGCGCCAATGATTCCAATGCGTTAGGATGAACCGGGGCAGGAACGAAAACCGGGGCATCAGCACTCTAGCCCCGCCGGAGACGGTTCCCGTTCGATGCGGTTGCGGAGGTGGCCGGGGCGACCGTACTCCGCCACCCGGATACGCTTGGTGGCGAACAGAACGCTCATCGCGGCCTCGAATTCCTTCCGCGTGTAGCCGCCACGATCAGGGCGGCCTCCGAAAACCTTTGGGGCATAGTTGCCTGCGTGTGAGGATTGAGAGACGGACTGGTTTTGCTCCATGCAGCGGTCGAGCAGGATAAGGAACAGTTCCGCGGCAGCCGCGCGGGCTGGTGCCCCACCACCTGCGGCGACATGCTGCGGCACCAGCACACCGGCCCGCCATTGCAGCCTGATGTCCTCGCCAATAGCGGCATAGTTGGCTTTGCGCCGGGTCAGGATGCGGGCGTCAACGTCCGGCTCAGCACCCTCTTCCGCAGCGGGCCGCGCCAGCGACCATCGGGACCGGACGGAATTGTTCCAGGCGGTGCTGCCCCCGTCGAGGTTGCCCGTCTTGAGTTCGTCCCGGCTCGGATGCGCGTTCAGCAGCACCGCGCCCTTGATGTCGATCGCCAGTTGGTTCAATTGCCCGATGAAGCGGCGCACTTGGTGGCGGTCGTTCTCATTGCCGCCGAACACGTCAGCCGCAGTATCGAGCACGATCAGTCGAGCGTCGTGCGCCATCGTGGCGTTCTTGATCTTGTCATACAGCGGCGTCGTGAAGGCACCCTCGAAGTCGAATTTCATAAGGTCGTTATCCTGGCCGACGCCTGATACCCAACGCATCGCGCCAAGGTCGGCGATGCTGACACCATAGGCGGCGCAGATCGCGGCTTGCCGCCGGTGCAGTTCGTCTTCGTCGTCCTCGCAGAAGTAGCCGAGCGACTTGCAAGACATGACTTGACGGCCGCACCACAGCCCATCGGGCAGCGCCGTGGAGGTCATAAGCTGCTGTGCGAGTAGGGTCTTCCCCCTGCCGCCATCGCCATAATCGGCGGTGACGCACCCGATCGGCAGCCAGTCCTCCACAATCCATTCGCGCGGCGGGACCGGCCTACCAGTGAGGTCAACTGGGTTGACGACGCGGAACTGAATATCTGATGTCTTCCGCTCTTGTTTTTTGTTGCTGGCCAGATTGGGAAAGCCGTCCATCACGCGGCCTCCCTGCTGGTGCGCTGGTTCGCCACCCATTGCGCGACGCGGCAAACCTCATCGCGGGACAGCCCCAACCGCATCCCCTCGGCAAACGCTGCGGACTGGATCTCCTCCTGCGCGGCCTGTCGCCGGATCATGCGGAACAGCAGCCGCGCCAAGGTTTTCCGTTCCTCGGCTTTCGTCAGGCCGAACCGCTCAGCCAGCGCGGCAAGTGCCTTTCGCCGATCGCTACCGAATTCGAGGATCGTCACCACGTCGATGACATCGAGGGCGGTGACACCATCGCACCACGCCGGAAGGTTATCGGCATGCAGTGGGTCCGTGCCGTTGTGGCTGAACACCCGCTCTATGCCGCCGAAGACTTTGATATCGGCGCCATAGGAGCCGGAACTAGAGTTCGGGTGCCGGTACTTCGTGCCGCTCTTGGTGGTGCCGCTCTTATCGTAGGCGTGGCCGGTCAGCACGCTCGCCAGATCAAACCGTGAGCGCAGCTTTTCGATCAGTGAGTCGTCAGGATCGAAGCCGGCGGCGATTTTGGCTTCCCTGCGCGCGGCAGCTTCCGCATTGGCTTCGGCTGCGATGCGATCTGTTTCGGCCTGGCGCTCCGCCAGGATGGTGCCGGCGCAGCCGCGCATCCATGCCGCGTCGATCGGATCGCCGTCGATCACCACGGTCTCGTGGTGGTCCGGACATCCGTATGGCGCGCTGGGGAGGTAGAACAGCGACCAAGCGCCGATCTTGCTCCGGTCGAGCACACCCAGCAGTTTGAGCCGATCCGCAATTACCTCTGGCGCGGGGAGGGTGTGTGCGATCTCCTCCGACAGCGGCAACACGATCCGATACCGCGGTGCCCCGGGTTGGTGGTTGTGCGATGTATAGATTACGGCGGCCCAGCCAGCGCTGCTGATCCGTGCAACAGCGTCGCCGACCGATGGCGGAGCCTCGCGTGTCTCCTTGTTCGTCTCGCAATCCAAAGCGACGGCAGTGCGGGCGAGTAGGCTCCGCTTCACCCGGCGGACGTGGCGGCCGTCCGGCTCCAGCGTGAAGGTGCTAGGTACGAAATTCGGACCGTCCTTCTCCCCCTCCCGCCGCCACCAGAACGCGCCGCAGAATGCGGCCCAGGTCATGCGCTCGGGGTCACCAAGTGCTGGACGACCCTCAGGGGCGGCTGTGTCGAACCAGGAGATGGTCAGCGGCAGGCCGGCGGTGTCGTGAGCGCTCATGCCACAACCAGCGGCAATCCGGCTGCGACCACTGCCATATGTCCGGCAACGGCGGCTGTGGTCGTGACGCGCCGCTCCACCAACCCCGGGCGTCCAATGTCGGAATGCAGGGCCATTCGGTCGCCCCTCGAACCTGTCGTACCGGCGCCGGTTCGGCTCAGGCCGCTTTCGGCGACCGGATCGTCGCGGACGGGCAACTCGCCAGATAGGCCCGCACCGTTCCCAGATCGACCAAGGTTGCGTTGCCTACCTTGATGAACCGGACTACCCCCTCGCCCGCCAGAAGGTATAGGCGGCTTCGGGATAAGCCATATCGCTTGATAGCTTCGGGGATGCGCCCGTACTCGGGTGCGGTGTCGGTGTCTGTCATGGAGGCTTCCCTCGGCGTGTTGCAGGATGCCGAGGGATTTAGCGGCTTTCGGATTCCGGAAAAACGGGGGGGTTTCTCAGAATCCCATTGACCAAATACCCATGAGCGATCCCTGGACAAGCAGCCTCCGACGCGCCTTGTCTGCCATCGCGTCACGCGGAGCCTTGGCGTATTTCGCGCAGACATCCCGATAGGTGCTTTCCGCAAGCTCCGAGGCAGTGCTACCTATTTCGTCGCGCCACCGCAGTACTTGTTCCGGCATGATCGGTTTGCCATTCGGCATCGTCAGCCGCGCTTGCCGCACCTGATTCGCCACGTATTTGCCAGCTTCGGTGCGGGACTCGCCTCCCTCAATCAACACTGCAACTGCCGCCGCGATCGAGCCACGGGCAGCTTCAAACGAGACATCCTTCGGCCGACCACCCTTTTTCTTCGGCCTGCCGAAGAACAGTCGGGGGCGCGCTCCTTGTCCTAAGTCGCGCAAAGCCGTCGCAAGTATCCCAAGAGGACGAGTGAGGCCGGCTCCGCGGATTGCAATATCATCATCGAGGAAGTGCGCCAGACTGACGACGCACTTGAGAATCACGTACAGCTTATCGTCTCCCAACTCTTCCGCTTGGTTGGCGCGGACCAACTCAGCGACCAATTGACGGTACCTCAACGTGGGCGGACGATGCAGAACGGATATTGCATCCCAAGGGATAGGCGGCTCCCTACTATCCTCGGTCCGCCCAGCCTTGGCGCGACCCTTGCGCTTGACGGACGCCTCAGGCGGACTTGCGGACATCTGGGAGCCAGAACCCGGCCAAGCGCGCCTGGACCAGGAACTCCGTCGCCAGCGCTTCGGCCTTCGCGAGATCGTCAATCGGCGCTTTGGTGGCTTTAGCCGCCTTCAACAGCTTGAAGACTTCGGCACCGATCTCGGATTTTGAGGTTTCGATCTCGTCCCGCCATCCCAATACAGTTCTGCCCGTGATTTCTTTCCCGTCAGGTCGTCGAAATCCCAGCTTCTGGGCCTCAGCAGCCACGTATTTTCCCGCCTGTGTGCGCGTGACCTTCAGCGGGAGCAACACCTCTACACCCATTGCTGCTGCGGCTTTCACGGCATCGAAGGTTTGATCCGTTGGCCGTCCGGCGGCTTTCGGCCTATCAAAAAGTATCGGAGGACGACCACCACGCCGGCAGTCATGCAAGGCGTTCGCGATGACCGAAAGCGGGTTCACTATACCGGCATCCAACACCGCTTCGTCGGCATTAAGAAACTCGATCACTACCGCTAGCGCATAGTTCCCAACCGCCAGCGCGTCGTGCTTACCGCTTTCCAGACTGTACCTGGCTGATAGCCAACTCTTGCACGAGCCTCTCGTATCGGGCTGTTGACGGACGCCTTACCCATGACCTGCGTCGTTCTTCCCGTCCAAGGGTCAACATATTCCGCTCCGCGCACTCCACGACAAAAAAACCGGGGAAACCCAACGCCAAAAGGGTCAGCATGTCGGGCTGACCACCGTCGATTTCCCCACTTAGCATACCACGCCGTCCCGTCACGTCGCGACATGGATAGTGCGTTGGTTTGAAATCCCAAAAATGAGACTAACTAGCGTGTGCGTCGGCGCCTTGGTCGGCGAGCGCCCCGCCAAAGATCGACAAGGCGAAATGCTGCATCCAGCGAAGCGACCTTGGCCAGCACGCAGACCCCATTGGCAAGGGGGCTGTCATCCACTTCGTAGATGAAATATCCTCTGTCCCCTCCCAGGTTGTCGGCCCCGACCTCATCGAGCGTCTGAGGCGGAAGCGCCGAAAGGCATATTGATCGATGGCGCCCGATCTTCGTCGCGAATAGGAGTTCATCGTCCATGGGCAGGCCCCCAGATCAGCATACGCGCCACCGTACCTCTCCCCGCATCAGCGCAAATGATCTCGCTAAATACATGGTGACCCCAGGCCCAGGACGCCTCGGGATTATTCGCCGGCAGCGAGAACTCTGTCACCCCTCCCCCGGCAAGGTACTCCGATCTGCGGGCAGGCTTGAGAGGATACCTTGCCGATCCGGTCCGCAGCCGTGCCGTCTTGGACGCCCTTGGCAACTCTCTTGGACAGCGGGCGAACGATTCCAGCCAATCCAATTTTTCTCGGCAAGATGCGCAGCTATCTCTCAATGCGCTGAACAGTTTTCTGCGCATGGAGCGGAACTTATTGTCTGGGTACATCTTCCTGCCGGCGCCCGCCAGACAGGCCCCGCTGGCTATAGGAGGCGTCGCGGTTAGTGTGAATCTTGATTTGTTGGTCAAACGAGAAAAGAACGATCGTGCCGAGTGTGGAGGCGTGCTGTTTCGCCTGACCAAAGCCGATGAAGATGAGACCGAGGCCGCAGCCGGGAAGCGCAAGGAAATGGCTTCCTACGCTGCGACCTTGGTGCAAATGCAGGTACGAGTAACCTTAGCTTCCGGCGCGATTGCGCATCACGATCTGTGCATGTCCATAGACGTGCAATCCGGTGATGTGCACACGGCGCCGCGGAACTTCGCCGTGAAGGCGCAACGCATCGAGGCGGAGTGCCGTTTCATTGCCGCAATATGGGACACGGCGTGAAGGCCAGCGGACGCTTTTTTCGAAGGATGCGCATGTCCGTCTCAACACGTCAGGGGCCGGCTGCGCGCGTCCAGCATTCCCCGAAATCATCTGCCTAACCTGCCTACCGGTTAACAGTGTGCGCCATTGATGCCAGCCAGGCCATAGCGTCGGGTCAGCTTCTCGAACTCCCGCTCCAGCCCCATGTTCAGACCCTCCGCCTCCACGGCTAACCTGTCGCAGATCGCCTCGTAGGTGCGCCAGTGCATGCCCTTGGGCTTTTCGGGCAAACTCCCGCAATTCCCGTCGTAGTCGGCGCCCAGCTTGGCGTACAGCTTGCGGCTGCGCCTATGCATCCGGTCGGTTGGCTCCTCCCGCTGGCTGGCATAGGCGAGTCGATAAGCAGCCCGCCCGCGGCTCAGGAATTTGTCGCCTCCATTCGGCAGATAGAGTTTGGCGACCCGCCTGTGGGTTGCCGGGCATATCCACCACCAGCGCTGCCCACCGAACCGGCAAGGCGTCGCGACCATCGACACCGGGTAGTGCTGCGGGCCGGTCGGACGGGTGGCGTGGTCCAAGTCGTAGCGAAGCCAAGCCGTCCCGCTATCGGCGCGCAGTTCAAGTTGCACTTCAATCATCGCCCACGGTTCGGACTTCTCCGGATCGGCTCCACCGCCAAGCATGCCAGCCGAGGGTCAAGGGCCGGTCGTCCGAAGGTACCGGCATGTTTAGCCTGCGCAGCACGTTGTAGATGCCGTGGGTCAGGCTGCCGACGCTCAGGACGAGCGACCTGCATCCCTCGACTGTCGGCCACCCTCCCGTCCGCCCGCTTCTATATCCGCCCATTGTGCCCTCGATTTTCCGAAATCATTTGGCAAGTTGCGTGCCCGACCAGAACGCCAGGGGCCGAGCTGGAACCGACCGAGACGTGCGGGGACCGCATTATCCAAAGGGCATTCATCCACGTTCGCGCGCACCCGCGTACGCGCGTAATGTGTCGGAAATTCCCCCTGTTGCGCGTCACTTACCGATCACTGCGAAAGAGGTGTGGTGCCCGCTCACTCAGGGTGCAGGCGCGATTTGCGAACCCGAGAAACCCCGCACTGACGGCGCCCTTGTCACGTCGCGTCGCAGGTTCCAGCCAACCCAGACTTGCCAAATGGTCGATGAATTCGGGCGTCAGATCGAGGGTGATCACGCTGGGCTTGTCGGGAGGCAGCGTCCATCGCTCGGGCGGCAGCCGATCCAGTAGCTTGGCCATTGCCGCGGCGATGACGGCGCGATCGTTGCGCGCATCCGAGGCCAGTAGCCCAGCCTTCACCAGCGCCTCGATCTCATTGTCTCGGATTTCCAGCGGGATGCACCGCAGACCATTCTGGCGACGCAGGCGCGCCACGCGCATGCGCTCGGCGCTGGGGGATAGTCGGGATTTTTGCGGCGCGTCGGGTGCGGTGTTCATGGCAGGCCCATCGGAGGTAAGCGATGGCTCGGAATCCTACCGGATCGGCGCGCGTCCGGGCGGGATAATTTTGAATTGACGTGAGGGGTCCCGCGCGGGGGACGCGTCACGGTTTTTACCTGCCAGTCGTCCGCACGCATAATGTCGCATTTCGCCGCCGCGCAAGCGCAGCCGACAGTAACTCGCCGAACGTCGCTTGGTGCTCCGGCGCGGCAAGCTGTCGTGGTGGGTCTGCCGGAATTTCGCCGATGCCCAGCGCGTGCCTGGCGAACGTCGCAAACGCCGCGGACACAGCGCGCCGATCCCGCTGCCGATCCTCAGCCAACCACCTGCGCGCGATCAACCTTGCGATCGACCCCGCATCGAGATCGATCGTTACCAGGGCGCCGCCGTCCTTCCGCCGCTGACGGGACTGACGCATGCGCTCGGCCGCAGTCATGTGCAGCCTCCGATATCAGGTTTTGTTGGGTTTTCGGCTGGCGCGTTGCGTGCAACACCGGCCGATACAGGTGGAAGCTCGCTCACCGATCGTTTAGTGCGAGCGGCGCGCATTGTGGACCCCGAAACCAGCAGATCGCGCTTGATGCATAAACTCCCGTGCCAACGCCCTTGCGCGCTCTACATCATGTATCGGCTCCATGGCTTCGTAGGCCGCCCTTACTTGCCTGTACACCTTGGCTCCGATCTCTGATCTCGAAGTCTCGATCTCGGCACGCCATCCCAGGACAATTCTACTGTCGATCTCTTTACCGTCGGGCCGACGAAGTCCCACTTCGCGTGCACAGGCGGCAACGTGCCTCCCAGCCTCCCGACGTGAGACCTTGGCTGACAGCAGCACGTCTATCGCCACGGCGGCAGCGGCTTTCACCGCGTCAAAGGCTTGGTTGGTTGGCCGACCAGGGGATTTCGGCTGATCGAACAGGATCGGCGGACGCCCACCGTTCCGACAGTCATTTATCGCCTTCGCGATCACAGACAATGGAGTTGTTATGCCGGAATTCCTAACCGCTTCGTCGGAGTTGAGAAACTCGATCACTGCGAGTAGCGCGTAACCACCGATCACCAAAGGGTCGCCGGTGCCGTCTTGCAGCCCCCGCTGGCTTCGGGCCAGTTCCGTTACGAGCTTCTATACCGTGCCGTAGAAGGCCGCCTGACGAAGGTCTGTGACATTCCCTGTGTTCCAATGAAAAGCAAAATCTCGCTCCGCCGGCTCCGCGTGAGAGGGAACGGCCGGGGCAGCCCAGCGCGGAGGGGCCGGGCGTATGGGGCCAAACCCGCCCCGCCGAATTGGGAGTATAGCGGATGGGGCGGGCTGGTTGTGTCCCGGAGTGTCCCTCCGCGTCAGGCTCCGGCCCGCAGCGGCACCACCTGCGCCGCCCCAGCCTCGATCCCGTCCAGCGCGTCCGCCAGCCGTTGCAGCGCGCGCAGCAACTTGCGGCCTGTAGCGGCTTCGGTTGTATGTCGCAGCCAGAGGGGAGCGTATCGAGACATGGTTGAGCGCGGCTTCGATGATGTCCGGCAACTCGCCCATTTCGCCGAGCATGGTCGCCCCGGTCCTGCGCAGATCGTGGCGTGTCCATAGCGCCGAGCCGTCCTTCATGGACACTGCGCCAGTCTTCGCGTCCTCTTTGCCGAGGCCGCAGGCCACGATGATGCGCTTGGTCTCTCTATCCCAATTGCCGAGCGATGCGCCGCTGGACGTGGCGAAGATCAGCGCGCTCGGGTCCGGCCGCTTGGCGCTGCCGGCATCGTCGGCCGGTTGGCAAGACCGCAGGAGGTCCATCGCCTGCCTGGACAGGGGCACAACGTGCGGCTCGCCGTTCTTGGTCTCAAGGATAGTCCAGGTCCGGGCCTCCAGGTCCACGTCCCGCCAACGGGCCATGGCGGTTTCCTGCCGGCGGGTCAGCGTCAGCAGCATGAAACGCAGCGCGGAGGCATAGGGGCGGCTGGATGCCCGCAGGGCTGGCAGCAGTGCCGCGAGTTCATCGCGGGTCAGGATGCGCTTTCGGCGCCTAACAGGAGCGGGAGGTGGATGGTGGCAACCTCGGGTGCAAGGTAACCGCGCGTGGCACCCCATTTCAGGATCGGGCGCACGTAGCGCACCGCTGCGCCACCGGAATGCTGCGCCTTGTACCCGTCAGCCAGCATTTGGAATTCCCGAGCCGCCAGTGCCTCCAGTGGCCGGGGAAGAAGGGGCTTGAACACCACCTCGACGGAGCGCTTCGCCTCACCCCACCGTTTCAGTTCTCCCCCACGCTTTTCCGCGTAGAGATCGAGAACGGCTGCCAAGGTGCCCTCCCCGCTTTCGCCGCGGCACCGACTGCCCGATCCCGACGCCGCTCGGCGATGGGATCGGCGCCTTCGTGCTTGACACGGGTGTGGAGGCTGCGGGCTTCATTCCGGGCTTCACTGATGCCGAGAGTCGGATAGCTTCCCAAGGGAAAGCGACGCATGCGGCCATGCCGGTCTCGGCAGGCGAGAACCCAGGTGGTCGCTCCACCTGGCGTAAGCCGCAAACGCAGGCCGGGGCAGCCCGCATCCGCAAGGTCTCGGCGGGCGCCGCTTACCACCTCACGGATTGCCTTGCTGATCGCGGTCTCAGTCATTCGTACCGGCATGGGTCTCTCCCTGTGGGGCTTCACCGGGGCTTCACCGGGGCTTCACCGGGGCTTCACCGGGGCTTCAACACCAAGGGATGATCCGGGACGCCACGAAACGGAATCATGCCGGGGCTTCACAGAAAATGCAAGTAATTTGCGGATTTATGCAACCACCAGGGGACAGAGTGGAACATTGGGGGAGGGTGCCCGCAATAGATAACTTGCTTAATGGCATTCAGGAGGTCAGGGGTTCGACTCCCCTTGGCTCCACCACCGTCCCGCCTAAACCTCTGAAAAGCCGTGAGAAATTCAGCTAGCCTATTGTGGCCCACACTATGGCCCACAGCCTTGTCTCTCACAATTTCGGCCACTGTCAGGCGTCCCGGCGGGAGCGCACTGGCGGACGTCCGCAGAGAGCCGATCACGTCGGAGACGCTACAGTCGCGGATGCGGGCCGCCCGCATGCATGGTGGACGGCGAGCCACAGCAGACGGACCAAGAGTGGGCCGAGGTCTGCCGCCTGGCGAACTGGGCCGGACATGGCCGCAAGCGGACGGACTACCGGTGCCTGGCGATCCGCGAACCGCTGCGCCAGCTTCCGCTGGGCGATACGGCGCAACTGCCGTTCCCGAGGCAGGAGTTTGCTAGCGAGGGCACCTACAAGCTGTTCGGCCTGGTGACCAACCGCAAGGGCGCAGGCGACCAGGTGATCTGGTGGCTGCGCGAGCGGTGCGGCAAGAGTAAAGAGGTCCACTCGGTGATGAAGAGCGACCCCCGCCTTCGCATGGGCAGGTTCTCGCCAGAGGACAACTGCCGTCCGCGCTGTTCGGTGCCAACGCCGCATGGTGGGCCTTGATGATCCTGGTGTACAACCTGAACGCCGCGATGAAGCGGCTGGTGCTGGGCAAGGATTGGGCGACAAAGCGGACGAAGGCGCTGCGCTTCCGGCTGATCGGTTTGCCGGGGCGCTTGGTCAGGCATGCGCTCAAGCGGATCATTCGCCTGGGCGCGGGCGCCGAAGCGCTGGAGACGATCGTCAACGCGCGCGCGGCGATCCGCGCGCTGGCATGTGGGCCGGCCGGATGAACAGCGGCAGCCGGCCACTCCGCATCTTGGGGTCAGCCACCAGCCACCGTATCGGGAGGCACCGCCGCTCTTTGTCCTGCGCTCAGGCTCCGGACTCGCGACGGCTGCACAGCCTCAAGACAGGACTCGCCCCCCGTGCAGCCGCACACAAGACAGAGGCAATCTCGATGCCGCGCTGAGCCGAAACTGCCGTATCGACCGAATATCTGCCTGCCACTCGGCGCGTTCGTCAGTTTGTTCGGGAATCCTGGGCACCCGATTGCCTTGACGCTCGGCGGGCTGGCCGTCATAACCCGCGCCTTCCGACCGGAATCGAGGTTTTTCTTATGTCCCGCCACTGTCAGATCACGGGCAAGGGCGTGCTGAGCGGTAACAACGTCAGCCACGCCAACAACAAGACCCGTCGCCGCTTTCTGCCGAATTTGCAGGACACGTCGCTGCTGTCCGACGTGCTGGGCAGTGCGGTGCGCATGCGCCTGTCCACCCGCGCGATCCGCACGGTGGAGCATAACGGCGGGATCGACGCGTTTCTGCTGTCCACCGCCAATGGAAAGCTGCCAGCCGACGCGCTGACGCTGAAGCGGCGCATCCTGCGCGCCCGCGCCCGCAAGGAAGCCACCGCCTAGCAAACCTCGCGCGCGAGAGCAGGAGCGGCTCGCCGCCGGGCGCCGGATTCCCGCGGCGCCGCAGCGGTGCGCCCTTAACCGGTTGTTACCCAGGCTGGCCGTAAACTCGGCTGTATGGGCTTCGCCCCCACCCTCCTATTCGGCGCCGCTGCGGCTGCGGTCGGCAGCCTGCTGGCTTGGCTGCGGCAACGCGGCGCGTTGCGCGCGGCGATCCAGGAGCGCGATCGGGCGCGCGCAGCCGAATCGGCAGCCGATCGTCTCACGCGGGTATGGGCAGCGGATCTGCGGGCCGCCACGATGACCCTCCAGGGCCAGGCGGAGGCATGCGCCGCGCTTTGCGCCGACGCGGCGGTGCAGACCGGCTTGGCCGCGGCTCTGCGCGGACTGGTGGCGCTGACCGACGACCTCCAGGATCAGATCGCGCCTGCCAGCGCCTCGCATGGGCTCTGCCTGGAGCAAGTGCTGCTGGAGCCCGCGGTGCGTGACGCGATCGCCGCGGTTGCCACCGTTCTGGCGCCTGGGCAACGCCGGTGGCGCCTGGCCCCGGGGCTGACGGGCTGCGCGTTGCACGCCGACCGGCGGGCATTGTCGCAGGTGCTGCAACGGGTGCTGGGCAATGCCGCGCGGCACTCGCGGGCGGGGGACTGGATCGAGGTGGGACTGGAAATCGGCGGCAACGGAGTGGCGCTGGTCGTCGAGGACGAAGGCGCCGGGCTGTGCGCGCCGGATCGTCCCGCACCGCCCGGCCAACCGGAGACGCGAGGCCTCGGGCTGGGCTTGGCCCTGGCGCGGCGGCTGATGGAGGCGCACGGCGGCTCGCTGGCGATGCAGGCCGTGGCGCGCGTTGGCACGCGCGTCGTTTTGCAGTTCCCGCCTGCGCGCGTGGTGACGGCCGCGGCGACCGGGTGAAGCGAGCACGGCCGGGGATTTGCTCCCTTCTACCCTCTTGTCCTCGCCGACCCTCTCGCGCCATACAGCGGGGCATGTCCTGTCAGCCCAAGCGCCCCACGACGACGAAGCCGCCCGGTTACGGGGCGCTTCGGGCGCGTGCTTGCTGACACCAGCGACATAGCACGACCCCAAAGCCCCGCCGGTCACGGACGGGGCGCTGGCTTTCCGGCACCGTTCTCCCGGCCCAACCCTCGGAGACACTGCCATGAGCGCCGGCCATCGAAGTCTAAACCACCCCAGAATCGCCATCGTCGGCGCCACCGGCGCGGTCGGCGCCGAGTTGCTGCTGTGCCTCGAACAACGGGGTTCCCACTGGCCGACCTGCGCTTGTTCGCCTCCAGCCGATCCGCCGGCCGCGGCTTCAGTTCCGCGGCGCCCCAATCGCCGTGCAGGAACTGACCGACGCCGCACTCGACGGCATCGACATCGCGCTGTTTTCCGCCGGCGGCGCCACCTCCCGCCGTTTCGCCCCGACCGCGGCGCAGCGCGGCGCGGTGGTGGTCGACAATTCCTCGGCGTTCCGCATGCGGCCCGACGTGCCGCTGGTGGTGCCGGAGGTGAACGCCGCCGCCATTGCCGCACACCACGGCATTATCGCCAACCCGAACTGCGTGGCGATCATCGCCGCGATGGCATTGTGGCCACTGCACCAGCATCGCCGCATCCGCCGGGTGATCGTCGCCACCTACCAGGCGGCATCCGGCGCGGGTGCCGCGGCGATGGCCGAACTGCGCGAGTCCACCGCAGCCTGGCTGGAGGACCGGGATTATCCGCCCGTGTGCTGGCGCACCCCTACGCGTTCAACCTGTTCAGCCACGACACCAGCGTCGATCCCGCGACCGGCTACAACGAGGAAGAGACCAAGGTGATGCAGGAACTGCGCAAGATCATGCAGGTGCCCGATCTGCGGATCGGCATCACCTGCATCCGCGTCCCGGTGCTGCGCGCGCATTCCATCGCCCTGACGGTGGAGTTCGGCGAGCCGGTCTCGCCCGGCACGGTGCGAGAGGTTCTGGCCGCCGCGCCCGGCGTGCGCGTGGTGGACGACGTGGCACGCAACCATTTCCCGATGCCGCGTGAGGCGTCGGGCGAAGATGACGTGCTGGTCGGCCGCATCCGCCCGGATGTCAGCGATCCGTCAGGGTGTTCGGTCGCGCTGTTCGTCGCCGGCGACCAGTTGCGCAAGGGCGCGGCGCTGAACGCCGTGCAGATCGCGGAGCGACTCGCGACGTAGCGGCCCCTCTCCCCGCCGTCATGGCTGATGATCCCTCGGTGGGCTCGCCCGGGGTCGGCGGCGCGCAAGGCTTGTCGCTGTTGCCGACGCCGACGTGGTTGATTGAGCGGCTGGCAGCGCGTGCCGCCCCATTCAACGGATGGAGCAAACGGCGTTACCCCGACACAACCTCCTCGACGCCGACCGCCGCCACCTGGCCACCAGCCTTCAGCCCCACCGCCACCGCCATCGCCGACCGCACCGCCTCGGCCGAGAACGTTGCCGCCAGCGCCAGCCCATCCCGCGCCGCCGCCCGCTGGAATGGCGTCTCCTGGTGCAGCCGCACGATCAGCGACGCCAGCGTCGCGGCGTCGTCGCCGACCAACCCCGGCAACGTGCCCGCCAACGGGAAGCCCTCCGCCGCGATCGGCGTCATCACGCACGGCACCTCGCATGCGAAGCTGTCCAGGACCTTGCCCTTCAGCCCGGCCCCGAACCGCAGCGGAGCCACCGACAGGCGCAGCATCCCCAGCAGCGTCTCGATCGACGTCACCGGCCCCACCAGCCGCACCCGAGCGTCCGTGATCCACGGCACCCGCGCCGGCCAGTCGGTGCCCACCACCAGCAGTTCGATCCGCGGCGCCGCCGCCCAAACCCGCGGCATGATGTCGGACACCAGCCAGCGCACCGCATCGACGTTCGGCTCGTGCGACCACGACCCGATCGCCGCCACGCCCTGGCGCGCAGCTAGCGGCATCGGCCGAGGCCGCGCCGTCGGCGTCCAGGGGACCACGTGCACCGACGCGCCCGGCGCCACCCGCGCCAGATACGCCGCCTCAGCGGTGGAGTGCGTAATCACCGCGTCGCACAGCCGCATGGCGTTCAACTCGCGCACCCGCATTGCGCGCGCCTCGTCCGCCACCTCGGCCGACGCCTGCACCGCCGCCTGCCGCGTCAGCCGCACATGGTGCAGGTCCGCCACGCTGTAGAGCAGCTGCGCCCGCGCCTGCCAGGCCCGCGCCAGCGGAGCATACGCCTCGGCGTTCGCCAGCCGATGCAGATACACCACGTCGAACGCGTTGCGATGCCGCCGCAGCACCTCCTCCACCGACGCCACCTGCGGCGCCCGATGCACCACGTACCCCGCATGCTCCAGCGCCGCCGCCGCTTGCTCCGCCCGCGCCAGTTCGTGCGCGGCGACAAACTCCACCTGGAACCCCAGCGACGTCAGCGCCGCCGCGTGGCTCAGGATCGCCTGCGAGCCCGCATCATGCTCTGGCCGCGGCAAATGCGAGTCGACGATCAGCGCCCGCCGCCCGCGCCTGGTATCCCCCTCCCGCTTGCGGGAGGGGCCAGGGGAGGGCACCGCGGCAGTCACCGCCGCCCGGGCCTGCCGCAGCGCATCCACCCCATGCAGCAATTCGTCCGCCAGCGCGTCCAGCGCCGCCTCGTCGGACGGGTCGATGATCGCCGCCGCAATCACCCGCCGAGCGTCCTCCAGCAGCGCCTCGCCGCCACGCGCCTCGATCACCAGCGGCGAGCCTTCCAGTTCCGCGCCGTCCTCCACCCGCCGCACCCGGATAGTCTTCCGCGTGCGCATCTGGCCGGTCAGGTGCAGCTCGAACCCGTGCCGCCCGTCGCCGACGCCGGCCTCCTCCAGGTCGGCGCGCCAGCGCCGCGCATGCACCCGGGCGATCACCCCATCGCCGTCCAGCACCTCCAGCCACACCGGTTCCGTCGGCCGGTCCGGATGGAACGCCCAGCCGGCAATGCGGCCGCCCTCGATCCCGTCCAGCCGCCCCTCCAGCCGGCCGGGAGACGCGCCCGGTTCCGGCAGCTCAATTCCGGCGCGACGGTCCAGCGCGCGCTTGATCGCGTCCAACCGCTCGCCGCCTTCCACCCGAGGCGCGCAATACCGCCAGCGTGGCGTGGCATCGCCCGGATAAAGCGAGTCGAACTCCGCCGCGTTGTGGAACATCGCCCGGCTGTCGCAATCGACGAACGTCTCCGCCGGCGCGCCCTCCGCGTAGACCACATCGTGCTGGTCCAGCTCGATGTGGAAGTAGCGGATCGGGTCGATCTCGGGGGCGCGCAGGATGGTGATGCCGTTCACCAAATGCTCCGCCGGCACCAGCATGCCGTCGCAATACATCGCATGCAGCGGCGAGACGATCAGGTCGCGCCTCGGCAAGTCGTCGCCCAGCGCACCCTGCTTGATCATGATCGGGATCACGTCGCGTAGCCCGGTCGGGATCGCCCCGGAGTAGCTACGCCGCCCGATCCACTTGATCGGCTTGGCGCGCCCGTCCAGCGTCACCACGCGGTCGCCGATGCCCAGCATCTCCACCGGGACCTCGCCACGGTCGGTCAGGATCTGCGTGCCGGCGAGGTAGCAGGGCGTGGTGTTCTCGGTGATCACCGCGTTGCTGCCAACCGTGGTCACATGGAAGTAGTCGCTAGAGAAATCCTGCGCCGGATTCAGTTGCAGGTCGATCGTGCCCAGGCTGGTGCTGGTGATCTGCAACGTGTTGCCGGTGAGCAAATCGGCGGAGACCGCGTCGGTCACGCCGGTCAGGATGATGGTGTCGCCCGACTGGATGCCGTCGATCGTGCCGTTGAAGCCGATCGTGCCGATTTGCAGCACGCCGGTGTTGGCGGTGAAGTCGATGGTCTGGCCGGAACCGACGGCGCCCGGCAGCACCAGCGAGCCGCCCGCGGCGATCGCCATCGTGCCGGAATCGGTGACCGAGCCCGTCACCTCCAGCGCGCCGCCGCTGGCGGTCAGCGTGCTGGCGTTGTCGATGTTCGCATCCAGCGTGCCGAAGCCGCTGACCGCGCCGCCGGAATTCAATGTCAGCGAGATCGGATCGAGCAATCCGCCGCCCATGATGAGCGACCCGTTCTGGCCGATCGAAACACTGCCGACATCCACCGTGCCGCCGGTGTCGATTTCCAGCGTGCCGTGCGATGTGCCGCTGCCGACATCGACGCTGCCGCCCTCCAGCAGCGCGTTGCCGCCGTTGACATCGACATAACCCGAGCCGCTGTTCTGGTTGCCGATGACGATGGCGTTGGCGCCGTTGTTGACCACGCCGCCGTCGCTGACCGTCAGCGTTCCGGTCCCGCTATCACCTACCGCCAACTGATCGCCCGAGGCGCCGTCGATGTCCCACACCGAGGCAGTGCCGGTCACAGTGACGCTGGCATGCGCACTGCCGCTGGCGTTGATGTCGGCCGCCGGACCGCCGCCGGTGTAGGTGGTGACCACCGTGCCGGCGTTCTCCACCAGCATCGTCGCATCGCCGCCGCTGCCGCCGATCTCCAGCGGCGAGCCGGAGGCGCTGAACGTGCCGCCCGACACGACCACCTCGGCCGTTCCGCCGCCGCTGCCGATCTCGAACTGGGTGACGCCGGAGACCGACAGCAGCCCGCCGGCTTCCACCGTGACGCCGGCAACGCCTGTGCTGCCGCCGTTGCCGATGCTGAAGCCGCCGCTATCGGTCATGGTCCCGCCGTCGACGAGGACCGAGCCGTTGCCGGTGCCGAAGCTGTCCACCTGCAATCCGCCGGTGGCATCGACCGAGCCGCCGGTATCGACCGCCAGCAACCCGTCACCCTGGTTGCCGATCTGCACCTGGTTGGTGGCGTCCAGCACGCCGCCGGACACCGTGACGGTGCCGGTCGCGCCGGTGCCGTTGCCGATGTAAAGTTCCTGGGTCTCGACCGTGCCGGATTGCAGCGCCAGCGTTGCGCCGCCCTCGGACTGGCCGATCGTGGTGTCGCCGGCGACCGACAGGAGGCCGCCGGTCACGGCGATCGCGCCACCGCCGTCGGCGATAGAGCCGAGCTCGACGGTGCCGCCGCTTTGCACGGTCAATGTGCCGTGGCTACCTGTCTGATCGGCCATCGTCAGCCCGCCACCCGCCAGCGTGCCACCGCCGCCGACTGTTGCCGTGCCGTTGCTGCTACCCAGATTGGCGATGGTGATGCCGTTGGTGCCGGCATTGACCAGGCCGTTGTTAATATCCAGCGTGCCGGTGTCGCCCGTGTTGTTGCCGACAGTCAGGTAGCCGTTGACGTCCCAGGTTCCGTCGTTGACCGAAACGAGCGCGTCGCCGGAGGCGCCGTCGATCTGGCCCGCTGTGTTGCCGTCCGACATGGTG
Organism: uncultured Alphaproteobacteria bacterium; assembly: GCA_963762885.1. Lineage (GTDB taxonomy): Bacteria > Pseudomonadota > Alphaproteobacteria > Acetobacterales > Acetobacteraceae > JASHVB01. The sequence continues at coordinate 87,726 of CAVXNH010000052.1, read as the reverse complement.
GTCAGCAGGCCGCCACCGTCTACAATCAGCGTGCCGGCCGCGCCACCACCGCCGCCGCCGACAGTGAAGAACGCCGCGGTGTCGGACACAGTGCCGCCGTCCACGATCAGCGTGCCGTGGTTGCCGGAACCGCCGCCGCCGACGTTGGAGGACTGCGAAGAGCCGTCACCGGTCAACACGCCACCGCCGGTCACCTCCAGCAGACCGCTGTCGACAGCAATCCCGCCGGTGACGCTGACCGAGCCGCCGTTGACCAGCATCTCGCTGCTTGCGGCGCCTTGGAACTGCATGCCGTCGCCTGCGATCAGCGAGCCGCCGGTGTCCACCGTCAGGAAGGCGGTGCCACCGAAGCCCACCTGCACGATACCGGTGCTGTCGAGCACGCCGCCGGACACCGTAACGGTGCCGGTGCCGTTGGCAGCACCAGAGGCTATAGCCAAGCCGCCGGTATCCACCGTGCCGGATTGCAGCATCAGCGCCGCACCGCTACCGGATTGCCCGATTTCCACGTTGCCGGACACCGACAGCAGGCCGCCGGTTACACCGATGGTGCTGGCGTTGGCCTCGGTCAGGCTGCCGGCCTCGACCGTGCCGTTGCTGGTGACGTCCAGCGTGCCGGCACCGAAGTTGCCGACGGTCAGCGCGCCGCTGGTGGACAGCAGCGCCTCGACCGTGCCGCCGCCAACGGTGATGGTGCCGCCGTCGTCCACGGTGACGCTGCTCGGATCGACCGTGCCGTTGTTGCCGATCGACAGCAGCGCGGCACCGGCCATGTCGCCGATATCGACCGCGCCGCTCACCGCTAGCAGCGCCGCGTGGTTGTTGCCGGCCACCGTAACGTCGCCGCCGCCGCCATCGGTGAGACTGGTGAGATCGACCGTCCCGCCGCTGCCTACGGCCAGCAGGCCCGTCGCGGTCGGTCCGTTGGCGATCGACATGGCGCCGCCAACCAGCGTTCCGCCGTCCTCCACGGATATCGTGCCGGTGCTGAGCGTCTGGCTGCCGAGCACGATAGAATTGGTGCCGGCATTGACGAGGCCGACGTTGTTGATGTCGAGCGACCCGCTGCCGCCCGACTGAGTGCCGAAGCCGATCGCGCCGTTCGCGTCCCAGGCGCCACCGCTGACCGTGGCGTCCGCTGCTCCGGTGCCGCTGGCGTTGAAGAAGCCAGCCTGGGAGAATTGGCCTCCGTTTGCCGTCGTGGTCAGCAGGCCGCCGCCCTCGACCACCACCGATCCCACGGCGTTGCTGCCGCCGACATTGAACGCGGATCCGGTCTCCGACACCGTGCCGCCGTTGACCAGCAGCGTGCCGCTGCTGCCGCCGCCGCCGGTGCCGACGCCGCCGAGCAGGTTCGAATTGTTGGATACCGTGACCGCGCCGCCGCTGGCGACGGCGAGCGTGCCTGTGTTGACATCGAATGCGCCGAAGCCGTTCACCGTGCCGCCGCTCAACACCGTCAGCGTGCCGCGGCTGGCGCCGGTGTTGCCACCGATCTGGATGGAACCGGCCGCGGCGCCGCTGACTACGCCCAGGCTGCCGACCGACACCAGGGCCGAGCCGCCGCTGGAACTGTTGATGGTCATCCCGCCGCTGTCGGAGAGCAGTGCTTCCGTGGTGCCGCCGCCGACTGTGATGAGGCCGCCGGCGTTGTCGTTGACGCTGCCGACCTCGACGGTGCCGCCGCCGGCAATGCTCAGCAGGCTCGTCGCGCTTCCGCTGACGGTGTCCGCCAGCGCCAGCGGGCCGCCGATCAGCGTGCCGCCGCTGCCCACCGTCACGGTGCCCTTGCTGCCCGACTGGGACGCGACGCTGATCGCGTGGCTGCCGGTGTTGACGACGCCGCTGACCGTGCCGCTGCCGGCGATCGCCAGCGAGCCGGTGGTGTTGACGCCGGAGGCAATGCTGAGCGGCCCAAACGCGTCCCAGGTGCCGCCATCGATCGTGGCGATCGCTGACGTCGAGCCGCTGCCATCGATCGAGATCTGCGCGAACGGCCCGGTGTTGGTCGTGGTGGTCAGCAATCCGCCGCCCTCGACCAGCAGCGAGCCGGACGAGGCGGTGCCGCCGATGGCGAAGGAACCGTCCGTCGCGGACATCGTGCCGCCGTTGACGATCAGCGTGCCGCTGCCGCTGGAGAAGCTGCCGATACCGGACGCCGCGGCCGTGCTGGCACTGTTGAAGGTCGCCTGGCCGCCGGCGGTGACCGACATCAGGCCGTTGTCGATGTCCAATGCGCCGAACGGGTCGATCGTGCCGCCAGACACCATCACGGTGCCGGCGCTGGCGCCGAAGCCGCCGATTTGCAGCGAACCGCCCGAACTCCCGGTCACCACGCCCAGGCTGCCGATCGACAGCAGAGCGTTGGTCCCGGTGTTGCCGACAACGAGCATGCCAGTGTCGGAGAACAGCGCCTCGGCCGTGCCGCCACCCACCGTGACCGTGCCGTTGGCGCCGATGTTGACGTCGGTCGCCGTCACCGTGCCGCCGCTGACGGTCAGTTGACCGCTGGCGCCGCTGCCACTGATGTCCAGGCTGCCATTGGTGACCAACGTCCCGCCGCTCACCGCGACGGTGCCGTGGCTGCCGCTGTTCACCCCGATGTTGAAGTTGATGCCGGTCTGATCGACCAGCCCGCTTTCGACGATCAGCGTGCCGGCGCCGGTGTTGGCGACGTTGAAGATGCCGCGGTCGAACAGTGTGCCGCCATTAACCACGACAGTGCCGCTGGCAGCCGTGCCGCCGGTGCCGATGGACAAGAAATTCGAGGCGATAACGGTGCCCGCCGCGGACACCGTGTCGCCAACCCCGAGCGTCTCCGGGCCGACGCCAATCGTCAGCAGGCCGGCGCCGGGGTCGCCAACGTTGATGCCGGTCGGTACCGCTCGTGCTGAGCGTGCCGCCGCCGGTGACGGTGACCGTTCCGGCCGCTCCCGCGGCCTGGCCGATGTTGAGGCCGATGCCGGAAAAGAGGCTGCCGCCGTTCTGGACGGTCAGGTCGCCGGTGCCGCTCTGTCCGACACTGAAGCCGGAGCCGGTGTCAGTTGTGGCGACATTGATCAGCGACATGGCGCCGTCGACCAGGATGGTCCCGGTCGCGCCGGCGACGACCCCCACGCTGACGCCGTGCGTGCTGATGTTGTAGATGCCGCCGTCCAGCACATCGAGCGTGCCGGATGCGCCGGCGACGACGCCAATTTCCATGCCGTTGGTGGTTGAGGTCAGCATGCCGCCGGAGGCGATCTCCAGCAGGCCCTGGGCGTCGGCGGACATGCCGATGTCGATGCCGCCGCCGTTCAGCGCAATGGTGCCGTGGTTGATCAGTTCCAGCGTGCCGGTGCCGCTGACACCGACGTTCAGCCCGCTGGTGGTGTCGTCGACCAGGCCGCCGTTGATCTCGGCGAAGCCGTATGCGCCGGCCGAGTTGCCGACGTTGATGCCGCCGCCCGACACCTGCACGGTGCCATCGGCAGTGACGTACAGCGTGCCGGTGCCGGCCTTGCCGACGCTCATGCCGTTGGAGGTCACGAGCAGGGCGCTGGTGCTGCCGTTCTCGATCGTGCCGCTGGAGTCGAAGGTGCCGCCGACGAGGATCGTGCCGTCGCCGGCCACCGTCGTGCCGACGGCGATGACGGTCGTGGCGGAGCCGGCGCTGATCCCGCCTCCGCTGATCGAGACGCTGCCCCCGTTGAAGATGTCGAGCACGCCGTGCCCGAGGTACCCGACGCCCATCCCCGAACCGGAGATCGTCGGGTTTATCGTCAGGTTGAGCTCCCCGCCGCCGGAGACATCAACGGTACCATCGCCGCCAACCGAGTGGGCGATGCTCATGCCCGCGGCGCTGGTTATGACGCTACCGTCCAACGTGAAGGTGCCGGTGCCGGAGAGGATGTTCACCGTGCCGTGGTTGTCGATGACCAGCGTGCCGCTGCCGCCGTCGCCGACGTTGAGGAATCCGCCTGGCCCGCCGCTGGCCCCCGACGTGCCGATGTTCCAGACGCCGTCCGACGTGATTGTCGCGCTGCCGGCGCTGTCCGCCGAAACGCCGATTTCCGCGTGGCTGTAATCGTTCAGCACCGCGCTGTTTTCGACCAGGAGCTGAGCGGCGCCGGACGGTGCGGGCGACGGCTGATTGCTCGACTGGTTGTCGTCGCCGACAATCATGTAGCCGCGGGTATTGTAGGTGTCGGTAGGGTCGCTCGCGTCGTCCCAGGTGGTGCCCGCGCCGGTCAGCGTCAGCGAACCGAACGACGTCGGATCGGAGGACAGGAACGCATAGGTGTCGGTGACAGTGGCGCCGTTCTCCACCGTCATCGAGGCCGACGTGCCGCCGCCGTCCTGGCCGATGCTGATCAGCCCGCCGGTCGAAACCACGTTGCTGCCGCTCAGCACCGGCCCGGCGTTGATCGCGCCGCCATCGACCGTCGCGGCGCCCTGGACGAACATCGCGAGCGAGTTGCCGTTGGCGAAGGTGCTGCCATTGGCGACGGTGAACTCGCTCAGCGTCCCGTCATTGACGAAGCCGAGATTGCTGTGGCCGGTGAGGTCCAGCACCCCGCCAGCATCGATCAGCAGGACGGCGCCGGGCGTGCTCTGCTTCAACTCGGTGGCGGTCAGCGTGTAGCCGTTGGTGATCTCGATCTCGCCGGCGATCTGCTGGATCGGGTACTCGTTGGCGCCGCCGCCGACCGTGGTGTTGCTGGTGATCTGCAACGTCGCGGCGATGCTGATCTCGCTCAGCGAGTTGACATCGACCGCGACGCTGCCGGTGGTCAGCACGAACGGCGTGAGCGTCCCGTCGGCGCCCGCCGTGCTGTAGCCGATGATCGCCGCGGAGGTCGTCCCGGGCGCCACGTCGCCGGACCACGCCGTCGCGGTCTGCCAGATGCCGGACGTGTTGTTCCACACGTCGTCGACCACGCCGGTGGTCAGCAGCGTGTCGCCATCGGCGCCGGTGGTCAGGGTGAAGCCGTCCGCCGTGAAGGTGCCGGCGGACAGTTCGGTGACGACGTGCGTCCCGGTGTTGTAGGCGCCGGACGACAGCACCAGCGTGTCCACGCTGCCCGCGCTTTCCAGCAGCAGCCGCCCGTCCGCCGTGACCACGATCGTACCGATGCTCAGCGCGCTGCCGAGGTCGATGGTGTCGCCCTGCTGGAAGCCCAGGATGCGACCGCTGAACTGGCCAAGCTGTTCGAGCAGTAGCGTGTTGCCGCTGGTCTCGTCGTAGAACGCGAAGACCGGCGTGCTGCCCTCGGTCCCCGCCGGGAACCCGGCATTATAGACCAGCGTGCCGCCGGCGCCGATCAGCGCGATGCCGCCCAGCATCGGCGCGTAGCCGCCGGCAATCCCGGTGCCGCCGTTGATCGCCACCATGCCGCCGTTCGCATAGATCACGTCGGCGTTGAACAGTTCCGACGTGCCGGCGACGTTGATGGTCACCGTGTTGCCGGCCTCGGCTTCGATCTCGCCGTAGCTGAGGAAGTAGCCGGGCGCGGTGCCATCCTGCGTGACATTCAGCGTCAGGCTGCTGCCCGTGGTGCCGTCGCTGACGATCCTGCCGTCGTTGACGTTGTAGCCGGCGAAATTCAGCGTCGTGTCGGCGGTCGCGGTCGGATTGTTGGTGATCAGTGACGCCTGGTCCACCGTCGGGTTCTGGTAGCTGATGCCCGACTGGCCGTCTCCGTCATTGCCCTGCGTGCCGTTGGCCTGATCGCCCACGAAGCTCACTTCGCTGGTGCCGGTCAGGTAGAGCGTGTTGCTGTGCAGAGTGGAGTTTGGCGGGAACGCGAGCGTGCCGTCGTTGACCAAGGCCGTATCGCCCTGGTTCGGCGAGCCTTGCTGGTTGCCCGGCCCGCTCACCAGTGTCCAGTTGCTCGGGTCCTGAATGTTGCTCGGATCTGCCCCGGTCCAGCTCCAGGTGGACGGCGGCAGTTCTTCCAGCACCGTGTCGCCGTTCTGCGTAAGCAATTCGAACGGACCGGCGACCACGGCGCCGGATGCCAGCGTACTGACGGCGTAGGTGCCGTTGTCGTTGCCGATCGCGTTGCCATTGGCGTCGGAGAATCCGGCGGAGAACAGCGTGGCGCCGGTGTTGCTGAGCACCGTCAGCTCCGGCGGACCGCCATTCTGCCCGTATTGCTGGATGATCGAGCCCACGGTTCCCGGGCCGATGTTGAGCATGTCGCCCTGGCCGAAGCCGTACATCCCGCCGGTGAACGCAGCGGCGTCGTCCAGTTTCACGACGGCGGCGGTGCCGGCGAAGCCGATCTCGGACGGCGCGACGGCGCCGTCGAGCGTCACGGTGCCGCTGTCGGTGAGCGTGACGCCGGGCGCAAGCGTTTCGTTATTGGTCAGGCTCCAGGTCGCGCCGGCATCGACGGTGATATGCCCGAAGTCGATGTATTTCGACGCGAAGCCGGTGAGGGCGCCGGCCGAGGCGCCCGACACCAGCTCCAGCTTGCTGACCGCGGTGGCGCCGAGCGTGTTGCCGCCGTCCACCGTGCCGTTGAACACGGCGTCCGGATCGATGACGACGCGGTTGGCGAAGCCGGTCGCGAGCAATACCGCGTCGCCGCCGCCGTCGATGGTGCCCGCGTCAACCACGGTGCCGGCGCCGCCGGATATCACTACGCCGGCGCCGCCCTCGATGACGCCGCCGGCGGAGTTGCTGACCAGTCCGCCATGGGCCAGATAGACTCCGGCGCCGCCGGTACCGATCGATTCGATCAGGCCGGCATTGAGCACGGTGCCGCTGCCGCCTTTGATGTAGACGCCGGAATACTTGCTGCCGACGATCGTCCCGTGCGACGCGTTGCTGACGTAGCCGCCCGCGTACAACACGATCGCCGCGTCGCCGCCGGCGATGGTGCCCCCGTTGATCACCGCCACGGATTTATTGCCCGCATAAACGCCGGCGCGGCTGCTGGAGATAAATCCGCCCGCCGCGTTGGTGACGCGGCCTCCGTCCAGCAGCACCACGCCGGCGCGGGGAATGGTCGGCGCGATCAATCCGGTGATCGAGCCATAGTTGATCACCGTGCCGGCCGCGCCCGTGATGTAAACGCCGGCGCCGTCGGGCGCGCTAATCGAGGCGCTCGAGGAATTGCTGACCAGCCCGCCATCCAGCAGCGCGACCCCCGAAAGCGTGCCGGCGGCGCTGGTGATCAGACCGGCGTTGAGCACGGTCCCGGCGGCGCCCTTGATCACGACGCCGCTCTTTTGCGCGGAATAGATCGTTCCGGTCGAGGCGTTGCTCACCAGGCCGCCGCCGGCCAATACGATGCCGCTGCCGATGGTGCTGCTGGCGCCGAAACCGGCAATGCTGCCGGCATTCACAACAATCGCGCCGGCCGCCGAACCTCCGTAGATCCCCGTATCCCCGGTGATCGTGGCGCCGCTTTGGTTGGTGACGCTGCCGCCCGAGAGAAGGTCGATGCCTTTGCCGGCCGTGGACGTTGCGTTTCCCGCAATTCTGCCGAAATTCACAACGGTTAGGGCGCCGCCCTTATCATATATCCCGGTATATCCGCTGATCGTGGCGGAGCTTTGGTTGGCGACGCTGCCGCTGCCGACGTCAATGCCCCTGCCGCCCGAAGCCGTCGCGTTCCCCGTGATGCTGCCGGCGTTTGTGAGGGTCAGGGCAGTGCTGACGTTGTCATAAATCCCGGTAAATGCGCTGATTGAGGCGGCGCTCTGGTTGGTGACGCTGCCGCCCGCGTTGAGGTCAACCGCTGCGGCGTTCGACGCCGTTGCGCTTCCCGCGATTTTGCCGGCATTTACGACGGTCAGGGCACCGCTCTTGGCGTAAATCGCAGTATAAGCGCTGATCGAGGCGGAGCTTTGGTTGGTGACGCTGCCACCGGCGTTGAGGTAGACGCCTCCGGCGTTCGACGCCGTTGCGTTCCCGGCGATGCTGCCGGCATTTGTCACCGTCACGGCGCCGCCGCTGGAGCTATAGACCGCGGCAGTGTTGCTCCCTCGGATCAGGCCGCCGCCGGCGTTGGTCAGAGCTGCTCCGGCGCCGAGCGTGACCGGCGAATTGAGCGTACCTGTGTTGGTCAACGTTCCGGCGTCGTTGATGGCGTAGCCGGCAGACAGCGTGTCGGACAGCAGCGTCCAGGTGGCGCCGCTGTCGATGGTGATCTGCGCGAAATGCTCGATCGTCGTGCCGAGCCCGGTCAGTGTGCCGGCCGTGGCGCCCGACGCCAGCTCCAGCGTGCTGACCGCGGTGGCGCCGAGCGCGTTGCCGCCGTCCACCGCGCCGCCGAACACCGCGCCCGGATCGACCACCAGGCGGTTGGTCGAGCCGGCGTACAGATGCACCGCGTCGCCGCCGCCCGTGATGGTGCCGGCGTCCACCACGGTGCCGCCACCGAAGATGCGAATGCCGCTGCTGCTGCCGGCGATCGTCGCCGTGCCCGCGTTGGTCACCACGCCGCGGGACAGGGCGACGCCGACATCCGCGCTGACGCCGATCCGACCGCTGTTCGTTACCGTCGCGGCATTGCTGCTGTCGATGCCGTACAGTGTGCCGTCGATGGTGCCGCCGCCCTGGTTGGTCACCAGGCCGCCGGAGTCCAGCGCGACGCCGGAACTGCCCGCGCCGGTGGCGTAGATGCTGCCGGCGTTGACGATGGTGCCGGCGGCACCTTTGACCAACACGCCGGCGTCGGTGCCGACAACGGTTCCGCCGCCGACATTGGTGAAGCTGCCGCCGTCGGGCAGGTAGACGCCGTAATTGGCGGGGTCGATCAGGCCAGCGTTGATGACGGTTGCACCCGCGCCGGCCTGGATCGCGGCGACTTCGCTGCCGACAATCGTCGCGCCGGAGGCGTTGCGGAAATAACCGCCGGCACCGACCGTAACAGGCACGGCAATCGTGCCCGTGCTGACCAGCGTGCCGAGGTCGGTCAGCGAATAGCCGGCCGGGATCGACGACAGCGTCCAGGTCGCCCCGCTGTCGATGGTAATTTGCGCGAAATCGATATACTTTTGTGCCCAGCCCGGTCAGCGTGCCGACGGTGGCGCCGGACGCCAGCTCCAGCGTGCTGACCGCAGTGGCGCCAATCGTGTTTCCGCCGGTCACCGTGCCGATGAACACCGCGTCGGGGTCGATGATCACGCGATTGGTGTACCCGGCAACGAGCTTGACGGCGTCTGTGTTGCCCGAGATCGTGCCGGCGTTGGTGACAGCGCCGGCGCTTCCCTCGATCACCACGCCCAGCCCACCATCGCTGCTGATCGTGCCTGTAGATAGATTTGTGACCGAGCCGCCAGCCGCGAACAGGATCGCATCAGCTGCCGTGGCTTGCATCTGCCCTGCATTAACAACTGTAGCGGCAAGTTCGGCGTAGACGTCGTGGTGGTCTCCGGCAACGATTGTGCCTGTCTTCCCGTTGTAGAGGTAGCCACCGCCGATCAGATCAACCGCCGTGTGTAGCGTGCCGGGGTCTAGGATCACCCCGGAATTGACCACGGTACCCGAACCGCCCTTGATGTAAATGGCAGCGTATTTGGCGGTAATGATCGTGCCGATGTTGATCACCGTGCCGGCGCCACCTTCGATATTGACGCCAGCGCCGCCGGCGCCACCGGACACGCTGATCGTACCGGTAGCAGCGTTGCGAACGTAGCCGCCCGCAAGAAGGTCAACCACCGGGGCAGCGGTCTCTGCGCCGGAAGTAATTCGGCCGGTATTGATCACCGTGCCGACCCCACTCTTGATTTCAATACCAATATTCAACGAGCTTTGAATAAGGCCGGAATTAATCGCCGTGCCGGCCCCGCCGCCAATATAGATCCCGGAGCCGTCGGCCGCACCGATTGTGCCAGTCAGGGCATTGCTCACATAGCCGCCGAGATGTAGCGCTACGGCAGCGTGCGTGCCGCCGCCGGAGACAGGGCTAGCGGAAATGATCGTGCCGGCATTGAGCACCGTGCCGGCAGCGCCCTCGATAAGAACAGCAGCGAGCTGCGCCGAATAAATCGCTGCGGTTGCGGCGTTGCTCACGAAGCCGCCGCCAAGCATCTCGACACCGAAACCGCTGGCGCCGACGCCACCGATGCCACCCGCGTTGATTACCGACACGCCCGCGCTCGTAGCGGCGGCGTAAACCGCAGACCCCGAAAAATTAAAGATCAGCCCGCCGGTCCCATTGTTCAGCACCGCGCCCGCGGCGAGCGTGAGCGGCCCTCCCTCGATAGTCCCGTAATTCGCCAGGCTGCTGGCGACGACCAGCGTGCCATTGTCGGTCAGCGTGATCCCGGCCGCGAGCGTCTTGCTGCCCGCCAGCACCCAGGTCGCACCCGGATCGACCACGATCTGCCCGAAATCGATATACTTCGAGACAAGGCTGCTCGAGCGTCCCCGTCGTCGCCCCAGACGCCAGCTCCAGCGTGCTGACCGCGGTAGCGCCTACCGTGTTCCCGCCGTCCACCGTGCCGCGAAACACGGCGCCGGGGTCGATGGTGAAGTGGGTCGGCGAAGCCGGAGGCGAAGGAGACCGCGTCGCCGGTCTCGGTCGCGCCGCCGATGGTGCCGGCATTGGTCAGGGTGCCGGCTTTGAAGAACGCCACCGCGGCGCCCGCCCCGGTGGCCCCGATATACCCGTTGTTGACCAGCGTGCCGCCGGCAGCGCTGGAATCCCCGAATAGCACGCCCTGCAGGCCACCGACGATGCTGCCGGTGCCGGTGTTGCTGACCGTGCCGCCACCCTGGAGGTAGACACCGGCGTTGCCGGTGCTGCCGCCGTTGATGACGCCCTGGTTCGCCACCAGGGCAGTCTGCGTGGACGACGCGAGGTCGATCTCCGCGCCGTGGTTGCTGCCGGTGATGATGCCGCCGGCGGCGTTGCTGATCAGCCCGCCGCTGTCCAACTCGGCGCCGTTGGCGTGGGTGCCGATGCCGCCGATGCTGCCGAAGTTCAGCACCGTGCCCTGGTTGGTGACGGTATTGGCGTTGTTGTAGATGACGACGCCAACGCCGCCGCCCTGGATGACGCCGGACGAAGCGTTGCTGACCAGCCCGCCCGCCAGCAGCGCCACCCCGGCACTGCGTGTCGGGTCGCTGCCGCCCTCCAGCAATCCGGCGTTGAACACGGTGCCGGCGGAGCCGGAGGTGGGGCCGTAGACCGCGGCTGGCAGCCCGGCGATCGTCGCGCCCTGCGTGTTCACCAGCGTGCCGTCGCTCAGCAGCACCACGCCGTTGATGGCGGCGCTGTTGGTCAGCACGCCGTAGTCTTGCAGCGCGCCTGTCACGGTCAGCGAGCCGGTGTTGGTCAGCGTGCCGCTGTCGGTCAGTGTATAGCCGGCGGCGAACGTCTGGGGGCCGGCGAGCACCCAGGCGGCGCCGGCATCGACGGTGATCTGGGTGAAATCGAGCAGATCCGGACCCGAAGCCGGACAGCGTGCCGGTGGTGGTGCCCGAGGCCAACTCCAGCGTGCTGACCACGGGGAGACCCGAGCTGGCGTTGGTGGCGCCGACCGTGTTGCCGCCCGACACCATGCCGGTGAATACCGCACCGGGATCGACGATCACCCGGTTAGCGTAGCCGGCGGCGAGGGTGACCGCGTAGCCGGCCCCGACGGGTCCGGCGATGGTCCCGGCATTCAGCACCGTGCCCTGGCGGGTAGACACCACGCCGTCGTCGACGCCGCCGATGAAGCCGACGTTGGTCACGAACCCGCTGGCCTTGAGCTCGACACCCTCGTCGCTGCCGGTGATCGTGCCGCCGGTGGCGTTGGTCACTGACCCGCCGGTCGTCAGGACGCCGGTACCTTACCGCTGACGCTGCCCTGGTTTATCACGGTGCCGGATTGGCCGAAGGCCGTGTTGTAGACGATGTCGATGCCGTAGGAGCCGCCCGTAAGCGTGCCGAGGCTGGCGTTGCTGACCAGGCCTCCGTCGTCCAGCACTACGTCCGCGCCCGTGCTTGCCGTAATCAAACCGTCATTGACGGCGGTACCGCCACCCGTGCCGGACGCTGCGATAATGACGCCGAACAGGCCGCTGATCGTGCCCCCATGGACGTTGTCGATCAGCCCGCCGGAATACAGCCCGATGCCGGTGCCGCTGCTGGTGTCGGTGGCCGCGATCAGCCCGGCGTTCACCACCGTATCGGTCGCGCTGTTGGAGTTGGCGTAGATGACATCCGCGAAGGGGCCGGTGCCGGCGATCGTGCGCCCTGGGCATTGGTCAGTATGCCGGCGGACAGCAGCACTCCCGCCGTGGAAGCGATCGAGCCGGTATTGGTGAGCGTGCCGCTGTCGGTGAAGGTGTAGCCTGATGCGATCGTATTGCTGCCGACCAGCGTCCAGGTTGACCCGGCGTCGATCGTGATGTTGGCGAAGTCGATGTATTGCGTGCCGATGCCGGCAAGGTGCCGGCAGCGGTGCCCGGCGCCAGCTCCCAGCGTGCTTATAGCGGCGGACCCGGTGCTGGCGACGGTGGCCCCGACCGTGTTGCCGCCCGAGACGGTGCCGACGAACACTGCGCCCGGATCGACGATCAGTGGTCGGCATAGCCGGGCGACAGAGTGACCGAATAGCCGGCCGTGCCGCTGCCGGCGATCGTTCCGGCGTTCAGCAGCGTCGCGGCGCCTTCGATCGCGGAAACGCCGGCCGAGGCGCCGCTCATCGTGCCGGCGGTCGCGTTGGTGACGTAGCCGCCTTCCCCAAGGCGAACGCCATAAGCGCGGCCGTGATGATGCCCTGGTTGAACGCCGTCAGCGCGGTGCCCTGCATCAGGACGATCCCGTCCGCAACGGCGGTGATGACGCCGCCGGACAGGTTGCTGACCGCGCCGGTGCCGTCCATGCAAATAATAGCGTTTATTCGCGGCGATGGTTCAGCCGGACTGGTCGGTGACCTCCCCGCCGGAGGCCATGAACACCCCGTTGGCCACGCCGGTGATGAAGCCTTGGTTGACGACGCTGCCGGCGCCCAGATTGCCGACGATGACGTAATTGCCCTCGCTGAGGATGGTGCCGCCGGACTGGTTGGTGAACGGACTCCCCCTGTCCCACCCCGACTGCGTCGTTGGCCCCAGAGATGATCGTCCCGCACGGTTTACCGGTGAAGGGTGCCGGCGGAGCCCCGAGAACAGCAGCAATCCCTTGGCGCTGGCCGAGATGACCCCCTGGTTGATCGCCGTCCCGCCCGAGTTACACATACGATCCCGTCGCCGCCCGCGATGATCGTGCCGCCGGACAGGTTGCTGACCGAGCCGGTGCAGGTGGTGGCGGACGCCACCCGCAGCTCGATCCCGTTGCCGCCGGGCGTCGATCACGCCGCCCGACTGGTTGGTGACCGATCCTCCCCGTATTGATGTAGACGCCGTTGTTGGCGGCGGTGATCAGACCATGGTTGACCACCGTATCGGTGAAGGATGCCGAAGCCCAGGATGCCGTTGCTGGCGCCGCTGACCACGCCGCCCGACAGGTTAGTGACGTAGCCGCCGCCGCCCAGGAAGATGGCGGCGGGATCGCTGCCGTTGTTGCCGCCCAGGATGGTGCCGTGGTTGGAAACGCAGCACCGTGACCGGCGGAGGTGCCTGCCCCAGGTCGATGCCGTCAGTACAGCCCCCGTTAAATCGTCCCGCCGACCTGGTTGAAGATCCCGCCGCCGCTGGCGTTGCTGCTGGCGAGATAAATGCGGTGCCGGTCGCGCCGGAGCCCTCGACGGTGCCGAAGTTGGAGACGGTCCAGTACCGTCCCAGGCCTTGCCAACCAGGCCGTGCCGAGGAGGTCGATATCGTCGCCCCACTGGCCACGGTAGCCGGATTCTGCGTCGCCGCGTTGCTCAGCGTGACGGAGGCCGGTGAACGCCGCTTTATCGTCGTGCCAGTAGTCGTTATTCTCCGCCGCACCTTGCGGTGTCGGGTGGGTGATTCGGCTCGCGGGGGGTGCCTGCCGGCTCGCGGGAGGGAGCGCGCTAATTTAGACGGACCATCACTTTTTGGCTATCGTTTCTTGCGGTGTCAGGCGGTTGTATTCACAGGGTCATTCGCCGCGGTTTGTGCGCCTGCGAAGCATGTGCATGGTCTAAATGCACCAGAAGTAACTCATCGTAACGACAGTATCGTGTCAAGGCCGCCTTGCGGCGACGGTCGGGGCGCCCGGAAGATGCCGACGAGACCACCTGCGCGGGCGCCCATCGGCGGGCCTTCCGCTGCTGTCGATCCGTGGCGCCGGCGTGCAGGGGATCGCTGAGGCCAGGATGCACTCAGGCGAACCATCGGCCTTTGCCGCGGCGCGCCGACGCCTAACATTTATTAGTTATTATGATTGACGGAATCCCGAGCCCGTGCTATATGCCCCTCACTACCGTGCCCACCCCAAAGGAAAGGTAACTCCGGTATCCGCCCCATGATGACCGATCCACTCGCAGCGTCGGCCGAACCCTCGCTTCCCGATCAGAATTGGGTCGGCCCGGACGCGGCCGCGCACCTGCCGGAGTGGCTTGTTCACGTCATCGCACTGGTGATCTACTGCATGCTTAAGCGCGCGCTTGCCGGGCGCTCGCGCCGCCACTTCCGGCTGTCGTCATGGTGCCACGATCGGCCCGACCGGCCGGCGGCCTCGACGCAGCCCCTCCCGGCCACGGAGCGCGACGTGTTCGGCGATGCCATCGCCCGATGTTGCGCCGCCGCGGCATTGGGACCGGGCATCCGGACGTGCCGGCTCTGTCCTGCACCAGCGTGCGGTTTGGCAGCGGCCAGAAGGGGCCCCGCCCCGGCCGGCCGGCGCGCGAATCGCAATGGCTGGAGTCTCCTCGACATCATGGCGGGGATGATCGGTGAGACCGCCGCAACGCCGACAGACACGGCCATGGCGTCGCTGGCGTCGCCGAGGAGCAGTGGCGCACGTTCCGCCGCCGGCACCGCACGTCCTGGCTGCCGCGGGCAAGCCTCGACGCGTGCCGGCCATTCGACGGCGGGTCCTGGCCCGTAACGCGACAGGTCCGCCCGCCGTGTGTCGCTATCAACTCCTGCGTGCGATGAACGGGGCCTGCCCATGGCCGGCCCCGCCATCCTGATTCGTGCCGAGCGAAAAACGGCATTTTGCAGCACACGCCAGCAAACTCGTCATCCGCGCGACAGCGGGACCCATGCGGCACGGGTCCCCGCTTTCGCGAGGATGAGGGGTCTCACTGGCGTTTGCTGCAAAATGCCCACGGCGAGACGTTGCACAGGTCGGGCCTGATCCCAAACGGCGGAAGCGTGAGACTAAATCGAAGACTCTGAGACGTCAGCGAGACAGTTTCAAGGCTGAACGGCGCGCGGCAACCCTCGCCCAACCGCTCGCGCGACGCCGGAGAAGGGCGTCACAGCTCCGGCCGGCGCCCGCGCAACCCGGCGGCTTGCTCGAACTGGTGCCCGACCCGCAGCACCGTCGCATCGCCCCAGGCCGGACCCATGATCTCCAGCCCCAGCGGCAGCCCGGTCGCGGTGAAGCCGCCGCACACCACCAGCGATGGGATCGCGGCAACGTTCGCCACCGTCGTCAGCAGCGGCCGGGCAAACCCGTCATCCGGCCGTTGCTCGGTCAGCAGCGGCGCCGACCCCGGCGGTGGGCGGCGCGATCAGCACGTCGAACCGTGCGAACGTCCGCGCCGTCTCGGCGATCAGGTCGGTGCGCCGGCGCTGCGCCGCGATGTAGTCGGCCGCGCGGATCAGCGACCCCGCCAGCACCCGCACCCGGAACACCCGCGAATACTCGGACAGCCGGGTCTTCAGCGTGGCCTCGTGCAGCGCATAGGCCTCGGCGCAAATGATCACCCGCCCGACCGCGTTGTAGTCCTGCACGGGGGGCAGCGACGCCTCCTCGACCCGGCAGCCCAGGCCGCGCAGCGTGGCCGCGGTGCGGGTCATCATTTGCAGCACCTCGGGCGAGCCGGGCACGTCGTGTTCGTAGAACCGCCGCAGCAGGCCGACACGCAGCCCCTTCAGCGGCACGTCCAATCCGCGCGCGTAGGATACCGCTGGGCCCGGCACCGACGCCGGGTCTGCCGGGTCGTGTCCCGCCAGCGCGTCCAGCAGCAAAGCGCAGTCCTCGGCGGTCCAGGCCATCGGGCCGGCGGTGTCAAGGCTGGGGGCGAGCGGAATGACGCCCCGCCGCGACACCAGGCCAGGCGTCGGCTTCAACCCGGCGATCCCGCAATACGCGGCCGGCAGCCGGATCGAGCCCCCCGTGTCCGACCCAAGCGCGCCCAGCGCCAGCCCGGCCGCCACCGCTGCGCCCGATCCCGACGACGAGCCGCCGGTGTAGCGCCTGGTGTCCCAGGGATTGCGCGCCGGCGGCCAGGGCAGGTCGAACGCCGGCCCGCCAATGGCGAACTCGTGCGTCGCCAGCTTGCCCAGCATCACGGCGCCCGCGGCGTGCAGCCGGCGGACGGTCTCCGCATCCTGAGTCGGCACGTTCTCGGCCAGGATCTTCGAATGCGCCGTGGTGCGCACCCCGGCCGTCTCGTAGATGTCCTTGTAGGCCACGGGGATGCCGAGCAACGGCCCCTTGCGCCCGGCGGCGATGGCGCGCTCGGCGGCGCGAGCGTCCGCCAGCGCCTGCCGCTCGGTCACCAGCAGGAAGGCGTTGAGCTGCGGATCGATCGCGGCGATCCGGGCCAGCAGGGCGCGGGTCAACTCCACCGGCGACAGCTTTTTGGCGGCGATCAGCCGACCGGCCTCGGCGATGGAGGGAAAAGGCGGGACGCCGCCCTTCATCGCCCGCCTGAGGCGCGACGGCGCACCGCTTGGGGCTTCTTGGCCTTGGATTTCGGCCGGACCGCGGATTTAGCCCGGGACTTCGGCGCCGCGGCTTTCGCCGGCGGCTTGGCGCCGGACCGGGGCGCGGATTTGCCGGCTGGCTTCGCTGCCGCCCGGCCAGCGCCTTTGGCCGCCGATTTTGCGGCCGGTTTGGCCGGGGACCTGGCAGCTGCACCGGCGGCAGGCGAGGGCGGCGCAGCGGTTGCGGCAACCGGACCCGAGGCGGGCGCGAGCCGGAAGCTGAAGGCCATATCGTCGGCCAGCCGACGGCCCTGCGGGATCGCGGCAATCAATCCGGCCACTTGCCGCCAGGCGAGCACCAGATCGGCCATCTGCCCCGGATTTAGCACCAATCCCGAGCGGGAGATCAAAATCTGCATCTCCGCCGGGCTGATCGTCGGAACGGGGCTAGCCGGCAGCGCAGCCATACGGGGCGACTCGATCCATTTGTAACTATTCAGCGAAACCCTAGTCGGCGGATTGCACAGCGGCAAGCCGAACCGGCCGATTTTCTGCGTCCATCGGCTCCAGCCGCTTGCCCGACGCCGAGTTCGAACACGTGCATGTGCTCTGGCGGCACGGTGACCGGCAATTGCTCCACCGCCGCGACGTGCCCGGCCAGCTTCACCACCATGGTGTCGTCAGGCGCGGCTGGCAGATGTCCGTGCACCAGGGTTTCGGACCCCAGCGGCTCGATCAGCACCACCTCCAGCACCAGGCCGCCGGGGCCGGGCACCAGGTGCTCCGGCCGGATGCCGATGGTCAGCGCGCGTCCGTCCGGGCCCTCACGCCGCCCGTCGGCGAACGGCACCAGCGGGCCGGCGGCGAGCTGTGCCGCACTGCCATCCCGCGCCAGGGTCGCGGGGAGAAAATTCATCGCCGGCGCGCCGATGAAGCCGGCCACGTAGGTGTCCGCCGGGCGCTCGAACACCTCCAGCGGCGTCGCGAGCTGGGCGGGGCGGCCCTGGTGCAGCACCAGCAGCCGGTCGCCGAGTGTCATCGCCTCCACCTGGTCGTGGGTGACGTACAGCGAAGTGACGCCCAACCGCCGCTGCAACCGGCGGATCTCCGCCCGCATCTGCACCCGCAGCTTGGCGTCCAGGTTGCTGAGCGGTTCGTCGAAAAGGAACAGCTTGGGGTGGCGGACGATGGCGCGGCCCATGGCCACGCGCTGCCGCTGGCCGCCGGAAAGCTGCCGCGGCTTGCGCTGCAACAGGGCCCCGAGGCCGAGCAACGCCGCGGCTTCGTCCACCCGCCGGCGAATCTCGTCGTTCGCCATGCCGCGGATGCGCAGGCCATACGCCATATTCTGGAAGACGCTCATGTGCGGGTAGAGCGCGTAGTTCTGGAACACCATGGCCATGTCGCGCTGCGCTGGATCGCGCGCCGTGATGTCCGCCCCGTCAAGCAGTATGTGGCCGGCGGTCGGGGTTTCCAGGCCGGCGACGAGGCGAAGCAGGGTGGACTTGCCGCAGCCGGAGGCGCCGACGATCACCAGCATCTCGCCATTAGCAAGTGCCAGGTCGATCCCATGCAATACGGCGGTGTCGCCGAAGCTCTTGCGCAGCCCGGCGAGTTCGAGGGTGGCCATCGGGCCGCGACACTGCCACGCTCCCGTGCCGCCAACAATGACCGTCTCGCGGCAAATCCGGAGGAACCCGATGATCTGCGACGTCCACGCGCATTACATTCCCGTTTCGTTCAGCGCGTTCATGCAGGATCGTTTTCCCCCGCGCGTCGGTGTGCCGGACAAGCGGGGCATCGCCCGTCATCCGGTGTCGGATTCTTCTCCCGACATCCAGGGCCGCTTCGAACTCATGGACGCCGCGGGGGTCGGGCGGCAGATTCTCTCGCCGCACCGCCAGCCATACCTCCCCGACCAGGCCGACGGCGTCCAGGCCATCCACTTGCTCAACGACGGCTACGCCGAGCTGGCGGCGCGCCATCCCGATCGCATCTCGTCCTACGTCATGCTGCCGCTGCCGCACATCGACGCCTCCCTGCACGAGATGGCGCGCGGCCTGGACGAGCTGGGCTGCGTCGGGGTGAACATGAACATCTCCTGCCTCGGCCGCTCGGTCGCCGAAGCGGAGTTCGAGCCGATCTATGCCGAACTGAACCGCCGCGGCGCCATCCTGTTCGTGCATCCCTCGGTGACCGGCGTGTGTTCGCCTGTCATCAACGACTGGGGGTTCCGCGCGTCGATCGGCAACTCGGTCGAGGACGCGATGTTCGTCGCCCATATGATCGCGAAGCAGATCCCCCATCGCTACCCGAACATCCGCTTCATCGTCCCGCATCTCGGCGGCCCCATTCCCATGCTGCTCGATCGTTTGGATTTGCAGGGCGTCCGCGACCTGGGCGAGCTGGCGGAACTGCCCAGCGTGACGGCGCGGCGGTTCTGGTACGACACGGTGTGCTACGGCTCGAAAGCGGCGATCACCTGCGCCTGCGAGGCGTTCGGCGCGGACAAACTGGTGACCGGCAGCGACTACCCGGTGTTGCAGGACTACGAGTCATATCGCGAGACCTTTGCGTTCATCGAACGCCTCGGCCTGCCACCGGAGGTCGCCGATCGCATCCTGCACCACAACGCCCAGGCGCTGTTCGGCTTGCCGCATTAGTAACACGATTCCACCGCGAAATCGCTGTCCACGACCCCCCGTCATTGGGAGGCGCGAAACGCCGAAACAATCCCCCGCCTGACGAGCCGAGGAACGTTCGTCAGGCAGGGGACTGCTTCGGCGCCCGGCGCCTCGCAATGATGGGGGCTTTGGCGATCTCAGGCCGTTCTCGACAATATGGAGGCGGTCTCGCAGGTGCTTGGTATTACTCGATCACCTCGTCAGCCTGTGCCAGCAGCAACTGCTGTATGGTCAGACCGAGTTCTTTCGCGGTCTTCAGATTGACTACCAGGTCGAAGCGTGTCGGATTCTTGACCGGGCTGTCGGACGGCTTTGTTCCACGCAGAATCTCGGCCGCCTCGCTGCGCGCGCACCCCGCTGCCGTCGACAAGTGCGCCAACCAGCGCTCTGACGAGCCCGCCGGCTCATCGAGTCATATTCTCAGCCCGCATGAATCGGCGAATACGGGGTCATCCGAATTCGGCCAGGTTTGCGCCGCCGGCGGCTCGGGGCGGTCGCCGAGGAACGTTCCTGCGAACTCCCGGCGGCCACCAGGTAGGTGAAAGCGCTGCCGGGCTAGAATTCGACCTCCAGCTCCTCGATTTGCTCGGGCTCCTGTATCGCCGCTTCGATCCATTCCTGCATCGCCGGCCAAGCCATGATATGACTACAATATGCATCGCAAATCTCATCGAGTGCGACGTCGTAGCTGCGGAATCGGGTGACGACCGGCGCATACATCGCATCGGCCACGCTCGGTTGGCGGCCGAACAGCCACGGGCCGCCCCATGTTTCAATGCATTCCCTCCAGATTTCGGTGATCCGCTCGATGTCCGCGCGGGCGGCGGACCAGAGGGTGAGGCCGGACCGATGCATCCGCAGGTTCATCGGTAGCGATGAGCGCAACGCCGAAAATCCGGAATGCATTTCTCCTGAAATCGACCGGCATCGCGCGCGCGCCATGCGGTCGCCAGGATACACGGCAGCCCGCGGACAGGTTTCGTTGAGGTATTCCGCGATCGCCAGCGTGTCCCATACGGTCACGCCGTCATGGATCAGGCACGGCACCCGAATCGACGACGATCGCAGCAAAAGGTCGGCAAGGTTGTCGGGATCGTCGTGCGCCACCGCCTTCTCGTCGAATGGCAGCCGGGCCAGGCGGCACAGAAGGAAGCCTCGCAGAGACCAGGATGAGTAGTTCTTGCTGCTGATCAGAAGCACCGCCGCTGCCATGTTGCTTCCCCGCACCCATTGCGCCATGCTGCGCCGCAGCATTAGACACTGCTCCGCCCACGGGGACAAGCATCACGTGAGTCGATGATTTACCAGCTCTATCAGGCTCAGGCCGATCTGCTGCAAGCCCTTCGCCATATCGCGCGATTTGGGGCTGGCTTGGCGAAGATCATGGAATCCGGCGCCGCGACGCCCCCGATGCTCCACCACTTGCGAGCGAGCTGGGCCCTGTTCGCCGAGGCGGGGCTAACCCATAAACGGCCGTCTTTTCGTATCGATCAGGTGACGATCGGTAACCAGCTCGTGGAAGTTACGGAGGACGCGGCGGACGACACGCCATTCGGCACCCTCCTGCATTTTCGCAAGGACGCCGCGGCGGAGCAACCGCGCGTCCTTCTGGTGGCGCCGATGTCCGGGCACTTCGCGACGCTGTTGCGCAACACGGTCGAGGTGATGCTGCCGGAACATGACGTGTTCATCACCGATTGGAAGAACGCGCGAGACATCCCGCTAAGCAATGGCTCCTTCGGGCTTGATGAGTTCATCGCGCACCTCATCCGGTTTCTTGAGGCAATCGGGCCGGGGGCACACATCGTCGCGGTATGTCAGCCGGCGGTGGCAGCACTCGCGGCCGTGGCGTTAATGGCCGAGGCCGGCAACCCTGCTCAGCCTCGCAGCATGACGCTCATGGCCGGGCCGATCGACACCAGGGCAAACCCCACCAAGGTCAATGAGCTCGCTGGTTCGCGGTCGATCGCGTGGTTCGAGAAGAATCTGATCGACACAGTGCCCTTGGGATTCCCCGGTGCGCATCGCCGCGTCTACCCTGGGTTCTTGCAGCTCGCGGCGTTCATCAGCATGAATCTCGATCGTCATGTCGCTGCGCACCTGGCGCAGTTCCGCAACCTGGTGGGGGGCGACGCGACCAGCGCCTCGGCGCATCGTCAATTCTACGACGAGTACGGGGCCGTGATGGATCTACCGGCCGAATTCTACCTGGAGACCGTGCAACGCGTGTTCCAGGAGCATCACTTGCCGGAGGGGCGCCTCACCTGGCGGGGGCAAACCGTGCGGCCGGCTGTCATCCGGCGCACCGGATTGCTTACCGTGGAAGGCGAGCGCGACGATATTTGCGCCATCGGGCAGACCATGGCGGCCCTCGATCTATGTTCAGGTATTCGCGTTAACCTCAAGCAGAACCATCTGCAAACCGGCGTTGGCCATTACGGAGTGTTTGCCGGGAAACGCTGGGCACGCGAGGTTTACCCGCGGGTGCGCGAAATGATCCAGGTGATGAACTGGTACAGTGTTTCCATGGGACGGCTTTTGTAGGGGCCATTCCGACCTGGCCCAACAACTCACGGCGGGGTCTCGACGATAGGGGCGGTTTCATCCAGGGCGCACCTGTGCGTACGGCGACGACGGATACCGTCCGGCGCGCTCAGGAGCGAAACCGAACCGCTGCGTGCCGCCGCCTACTTCTCTCCGCGGTCAGCGCGGCGATGTTCGCCCCCGACACCGGCAGCAGCCTGCAAGACGTTCGGCACCGACAAACTGGTGACCGGCAGCGACTACCCGGTATTCCGGGACTACGAGTCATATCGGGGAACGTTCGCGTTCATCGAGCGTCTGGGTTTGCCGTCGGAACTCGCCAGCCACATCCTGCCCAGGCGCTGTTCGGCTTCCCGTATTAGCGCAGTCCGTAACGCAATCGACCTACGGCATGGAGCGCCGACTGGGCCGTGAGGCGCT
This sequence comes from uncultured Alphaproteobacteria bacterium, assembly GCA_963762885.1. Lineage (GTDB taxonomy): Bacteria > Pseudomonadota > Alphaproteobacteria > Acetobacterales > Acetobacteraceae > JASHVB01. Next base: position 65,358 of record CAVXNH010000052.1, on the reverse strand, counting down.
GGCATAAGTCGTGCTGGTGGCCGAGGACCGGCGCGAGTGGGCCGCGATCAACTTTCGTCGATCCGCGGCGGCTCGCGTGATGCGACCTTTTGCATCACGGCAGTCGTCTCGGATCACCATCCCTAGTGGGCGCGCTCGCACGCTTCCGCTGAATGGCCGCGTTCGGCGGTACGGCGCCTTCGGTCAAATCAAGCAGAACGCGCCGACAGTCACGATAACGTTACGAGCCACGCGGGACAGTGAAGAGGCCTTTTCGGTTTGATAGCGCGGCGCGATCTCCTACAGTTCCGCGCAACTTCACGGAGGGGACCGTCATGCCCAGCGAAAATCGCTATGTCAGGGTTGTCTACCGGCTGCTTCCGGTGGGAGCGCTGGGTATGTCGGTCGCGCTGGGCGCGGCGCCGGCGCGCGCCAGTGCTGCGTCGGACGTCCGCACACCGCGGCAAGGCGCGCCTGACGAGGCTTCGGTCGCCACGCAGTTGCAGGCGATCCGGGAGGCGGTTTCCACCGTGGCCCAGGAAGGCGGCCTTGCCAACCAAATCAACGACCCGAATATCCGGCTGGCGTGGTGGGCCAACGGGAACGGGCGCGGCTGGGGCAATGGCGGCAGAGATTGGGGCAATGGCAACGGACCCCGCTGGGGCAATGGCGGCTTTCACAACTGGGGCAATGGCGGGCACGCTTGGGTCAACTTCTGACGCCGGTGACACGCGAGGAACCGCGCGTAGAACTCATCGTCGTTCAACCGACGCCGTTCTGTAATATCAACTGCAGCTACTGCTATCTCCCGGCGCGCGATGACAAATCGGTCATTGCGCAGTCGACCATCGTTAACCTGTTCGCCAAGCTGTTCGAGACGGGCTGGATCGACCAGGCCGCCACCGTCATCTGGCACGCCGGCGAGCCGCTGGTGCTCCCGGTCGCGTTCTATCGCCAGGCGTTCGACGCCATCGAGGCGCTGCGTCCCGATGGCGTCAAGCTGACCCACTCCTTCCAGACCAACGGCATGCTGTTGACCCAGGAGTGGTGCGACTTCGCCAAGGAATGGAAGCTACTGATCGGCGTCAGCATCGACGGACCGCAAGCGCAGCACGACCGGCGCCGGGTGACCCGCTCGGGCCACGGCACGTTCGACAAGACGATTGCCGGCGTTCGCTTGCTGCGGCGCGAAGGCGTGCCGTTCCACACCATCTCTGTGCTGTCGCAAGACAGCCTCGACCGGCCGGATGAGATGTTCGAATTTTTCGCCGCCGAGGGCGTCGAACACGTCTGCTTCAACGTCGAGGAAACCGAGGGCCAGCATGTCTCCAGCCTGACCGCGACTACCGACGCGGTGGCGCGCTATCGGGCCTTCCTGCGGCGCTTCTGGGAACTGGCTCGCGGCGCCGGGAAAGTGCCCTATTTGCGCGAGATCGACGGCTTGATCCCGACAATCTTCCGCCCGGCCGAGGCGCCGATGCTCAACAACCAGGTCGAACCGTTCGGCATGGTGAATGTCGATTGTCGCGGCAACGTCTCCAGCTTCTCGCCGGAATTGCTCGGCTACCGCAACCCGGAATACGACGACTTCCTGGTCGGCAACGTCAATGTGGACAGCTTTGCGGCGATGCGCGCGAGGCTCGCCGGTTCGGCGTTGCAGCGCGACATCGCCGCCGGGGTCGCGTCGTGCCGCGCGACATGCGCGTATTTCTCGGTCTGCGGCGGCGGCGCGCCGGTCAACAAGCTGTCGGAGAACGGCAGCTTTCGCAGCACCCGGACGATGTTCTGCGCGCTGACGCAGATGGCGCCCGTGGATGTCGTGCTGGCATCGGTAAATGAATTTGAGCGAGGCCTCGAATTTACAGCGGTCGCCTGATCACGACGAATAGCGACGCGGAACGGGTGTATGTGCCTGGTAACGACAAATACCGTCCGTTGCAGCCACGTGGGAGACTCGGGCCGCCGCTCCCAACCGCCTACTTCTCGCCCTCGGTCAGTCCGGCGACGAACCAGCGCTGCATCACCAGCACCACCGCCACCGGCGGCAACAGAGCCAGCACCGCGGTCGCCATCACCGCCGACCAGTCGGTCTGCGTTTCCACCCCGATCATCTTGACGATGCCGATTACAATGGTGTCCAGCCCGGGATTGGTGGCGACCAGCAGCGGCCACAGGTACTGGTTCCAGCCATACACGAACAGGATCACGAACAGCGCGGCGATGTTCGCCCCCGACACCGGCAGCACGATGTCGCGCAGGAACCGCAGCGGCCCGGCGCCGTCCATCCGCGCCGCCTCGACAAGCTCGTCCGGGATGGCGACGAACACCTGGCGGAACAGCAGCGTCGCGGTCGCCGAGGCGATCAGCGGAATCCACAGCCCATTGAACCGGTTGATCAGCCCGAAATCCGCCATCACGGCGTAGGTCGGAATAATGCGCACCTCCACCGGCAGCATCAGCGTGACGAAGATCAGCCAGAACGCGATCTGCCGCCCGGGGAACCGGAAGAACACCACGGCATAGGCCGACAGCACGGAAATCACGATCTTACCGACCGCGATCGCCAGTGCCATGCCGAGCGAGATCAGCAGCATGTGCCAGACCGGCTCGGTCCCCATGGTGCCTTCGGTCAGCACCCGCGCATAGACGCCGAGTCCCGACAGATGCGGCACCAGCGACAGCTCGCCGCGGGCGATGGCGTTGGAGTCCTGCGTTGAGCCGGCCAGCACCAGCCACACCGGCAGGGCGAACAGCACCACCCCAAGGCCGAGGATCGCATGTGCCAGGTAATCGGGGCGGTTCCGCATTGTCGCCATCCTGTGCGAAGCGCGGCCGCCTGGCCAGCCGCGGCGCTACTTGGCGGGCGGCGGCGCGGCCGGGGCGGGCGCTGCAGCGGGTGCGCCGCCGCCGGCGCTGCCACCCGGGGCTGCCGCAGCAGGCGCAGCGGCCGGCGCGGCTTCCGGTGACGGCAGCGGCACCGGGTTAGCCGAGAGCGACCGCAGATAGGCGATCACGTCCGCCCGCTGCTTCGCGCTGGGGATGCCTGCGAAGGTCATGCGGGTGCCAGGCGCGTACTGGCTCGGCTTGTCGAGCCAGTGGTTCAGGTCGTCGAACGTCCAGGGCTCGCCTTTGAACTTCTCCAACGCCGGCGAGTAGTTGAAGCCCGCCTCGTGATCGTGCGGTCCACCGACCACGCCGTAGAGATTGGGCCCCACCATCGGCTTGCCGCCCTGATTGAAGGTATGGCAGGCGGTGCAGACCGTTTGGACATACTTCTGGCCCGCCGCCACGTCCGCCGAGGCCAGCAACGGCGCGATCGGCGGCAGCTCCTCCGGCTTCGCCGCCTCGGCGGGGGCACCCGATTCGGCTGGCGCGCCCTGGATGTTGAGCACCGACTTCTCCAGCGGCTCTTGCCGCACCAGGTTGTCGGCGATCATGCCAGTGAGAAAGAACACGATGCCGGCGACCAGGACCGCGGCAATGCCCTTGTTGACTTCCATACTGTCCATGCGGCCTGGCTTCCCCACTCGATCGGCGACGTAACGTGCAACGGGACCCACCGGCCCGCCGTTGCGCGCGGCCGTTTGCGTCCATAAGGTGCGCGCACCATAGGGAAACGATCCAACCCCATCAACCCACCCCAAGAGCAATCCATCCAGGCCGGACCGAACGCGTGAATCCGATCGTCGTCATCCCCTCCCGCATGGCGTCCACCCGCCTGCCGGGCAAGCCGCTCGCCGATATCCACGGCAAGCCGATGATCGTGCACGTGCTGGATCGTGGGCGGGAGGCCGATATCGGCCCGGTGGCCGTGGCCTGCGGCGATGCGGAGATCGCCGCGGCGGTGCGTGCCAGTGGCGGCATCGCGATCATGACCAATCCGACCCTGCCGCGCGGCTCCGACCGGGTGCATGCGGCGCTGGCGGAGCTGGACCCGCACGGCCGGCATGACGTGGTGGTGAACCTGCAAGGCGATCTGCCCAATATCCCGCCGGTGTATTTACGTACCGTGCTGGCTCCGCTGGCCGACCCGGCGTTCGACATCGCCACCCTGGTCGCGCCGATCGAATCGGAAGAGGAGGCGAACCTGCCGTCCGTCGTCAAAGTCGCTTGCGCGTTCGATCGCGGCCGTGCCGTGTCCCCGGCGCTGTATTTCTCGCGCGTGCCGATCCCGTCGGGCGACGGGCCGCGCTGGCACCACATCGGCATCTACGCCTTCCGCCGCGCGGCCCTGGCGCACTTCGTCTCCCTGCCGGAATCGCCGCTGGAGCGGCGCGAGAGCCTGGAGCAGTTGCGCGCCCTGGAAGCGGGGATGCGCATCGCCTGTGCCCGGGTGGAATTCGCACCCTTTGGCGTCGACACGCCAGACGACCTGGAACGCGCCCGCCGGCTGTTGGCGCCCGGCGTGGGCGGCCGCCCATGACCGGGGTTATCGCCTTCCAGGGCCAACCGGGCGCCTACTCGGACCTGGCCTGCCGCACCGCCTATCCGGACATGGCCACGCTGCCCTGCGAGTCGTTCGAGACGGCGATGGAGGCGGTGCGCGAGGGCCGCGCCGACCTGGGGATGCTGCCTTGCGAGAACAGCCTCGCCGGCCGGGTGCCCGACATCCACCATCTGCTGCCACAGTCGGGGCTGTTCGTCACCGGCGAGCATTTCCAGCGGGTGGAGCACTGTCTGCTGGCGGTTCAGGGGGCTGAGATCGGCGACCTGAAGCGGGCGCATTCGCATACCGTGGCGCTTGGCCAGGTGCGGCACAGCCTGCGCTCGCTGGGGCTGACGCCGGTGGTGCAGGCCGACACGGCGGGCGCGGCGGAACTGGTGGCGCAGTGGGGCCGCAAGGAGGAGGCGGCGGTGGCCTCGTCGCTGGCGGCGAAAATCCACGGACTGCGGATCCTGCGCGAGAACATCGAGGACGCGACGCACAACACCACGCGCTTCTACGTCATGGCGCGGCGCCCAGTGGTGCGCGATCCGGCGGAAGCGAACCTGATGACGACGTTCGTGTTCCGGGTGCGGAACGTGCCGGCCGCGCTGTACAAGGCGCTGGGCGGCTTCGCCACCAACGGCGTCAACATGACCAAGCTGGAAAGCTACATGGTCGCCGGCCAGTTCGTCGCCACCCAGTTCCTGTGCGACGCGGACGGCCATCCGGAACAGCCGGCGCTGCGCCGGGCGTTGGAGGAACTGACGTTCTTCTCCCACGAGGTCCACGTGCTCGGGGTGTATCCCGCGGCACCGTTCCGCCTGGCACAGGGCAATCAATAACCTCTCCCGCGCAGGCGCGCGGGAGAGGTCGGCGCGCAGCGCCGGATGAGGGTGATCGGGTCGGCGCGTAGCAGGTAGAGCGAGGCGCCCCGATCGCCCTCACCTTTGCCGCTCAGCGTCCCGACCCCTCCTGCCTTGCGGGAGAGGCGGAGAAGCCCATAGAGTTGCCGCCAAGGAGAAGCCCATGCCCACAATCACCGATGGCGCGATCGATTGCGACATCCATCCCGGTGTGCCCGACATCAAGCGCCTGCTGCGCTACATGGAGCCGTTCTGGCAGGAGTTGTTTGTAGCACGCGGCCTCGATGGCTTCGACATGATGAGCTATCCGTTCAACGCGCCGATCACCTGCCGGCCGGACTGGCGCGTGAAAGGCCAGCGCCCGGGCAGCGTGCTCGGCGACATGCAGCGCGACGCGCTGGATGCGTTCGGTATCGGTATGGCCATCTGCAATCCGCTCACCGGCGGCCAGGTGTCGGTCAGCGAGACGATGGGCGCGGCGATCTGTTCCGCGGTGAACGACTGGATCATCGAGGAGTGGCTGGAGAAGGACGCGCGGCTGCGCGCCTCGATCGTGGTGCCAGCGCAGGCGCCGCTATCTCGCGGTGGAGGAAATCGAACGCCGCGCGGGGGATCATCGCTTCGTGCAGATCCTGATGCCGGTGGCGTGCGAGATGATGCTCGGCCGCAGCTACTACTGGCCGATCTACGAAGCCGCGGTGAAGCACAATTTGCCGATCGGGCTGCATGCCGGCAGCATGTATCGCTATGCGCCGACGCCGACCGGCTGGCCGTCGCACTTCCTGCAGGACTATGTCGCGCATTCGAACACGTTCGAGGACCAGTTGCTGTCGCTGATCAGCAACGGGATCTTCGTCAAGTTCCCCAGTCTGCGCGTGGTGCTGATCGAATTGGGCGTCACCTGGCTGCCCGGCTTCATCTGGCGTGCTGTGAAGACATGGCGCGGGGTGCGGGCGGAGGTGCCGTGGGTGAACCGCTCGCCCGCCGACATCATCCGCGACAACGTGCGGCTGACCATGCAGCCCGTCGATGCGCCGGCCGATCCGCAGGTGATCGAGCGGCTGATGGAGCAGATTGATAGCGATCGGATGCTGTTGTTCGCTTCGGATTATCCGCATTGGCAGTTCGAGGGCAACGCGGTGCTGCCGCCCGGCCTCTCGTCCGGTCTGCTGCAACGCATCCGCGTCGATAATCCGTTGGAGACCTATCCTCGCCTGAAGGAGACCGTGCAATGAACGCGCCCGTCAGCGTTTTGGAACAACGCCAGCAGTCCGGTCAGGTGTTGGGCATTGTCGATTGCGACATCCATCCGTTCCCGAAGCCGGGCGCGCTGGAACAGTACATGCCGGAGCGCTGGCGCAAGCATCTGTTCCAGTATGGCAAGTTCAACACCAGCCCGTATGCGGAGCGCGGCGCCTACCCTCGGTTCCAGCCGTTCCTGTCGCGGCGGGACTCGTTTCCGCCCGGCGGCGGCGCGCCTGGCTCCGATGTCGCGTTCATCCGCGAGCAATTGCTGGATCAGTACAACATCGCTTACGGCGTGCTGGAGCCCCTGCTCGGCGGCAACACGTCGCGCAACCTGGACGAGGCAGCGGTGCTGTGTTCGGCGATGAACGACTGGCAGGCTTATGAATTCACCGACGCGGAACCGCGGCTGCGGGCTTCGATCCTGGTGCCGCAGGACGATCCCGAGGCCGCGGTGAAGGAGATCGAAAAGCGCGCCGGCGACTGGCGGTTTGCGCAGATCCAGCTTGGGTCGAAGACGTCGGAGCCGGTGGGGCGGCGGCGCTACTGGCCGATCTTCGCCGCGGCACAGGCGCATGGGCTGTCGATCGGGCTGCATGTCGGGGGCACGTTCAGCAGCGCTCCGTCCGCCGGCGGCTGGCCACAGTTCTATATCGAAGAACATCACAGCCTGGTGCACACGATGCAGAACCAGGTTGCCAGCCTGATCCTGGAAGGCGTGTTCGAGGCGTTTCCCAAATTGAAAGTAGTGATGATCGAGGGCGGCTTCGCCTGGGTGCCGACGCTGGGATGGCGGCTCGACGCACATTGGGCGAAGATGCGCGATGAGGTGCCGCAGGTGAAGCGGCCGCCGTCCGAATACATGCGGACCAATATTTGGTACGCAACGCAGCCGGTGGAGGAGCCGGAGCACCCGGACGATCTGCGCCAGGTATTCGAATGGATCGGCTGGGACCGGATGGTATATTCCAGCGATTATCCACACTGGGACTTCGACGATCCGTATCTGGCGTTCCGCTTCCAGATGACGGAGGATGAAAAGCGAAAGCTCTATCGGGATAACGCACTGAGTGTGTATAATTTCCGGTGAATAGTGTTAGTGCGCACTTGGTCGCGCCGCAATCGACGCGTCATGGGCCGGCGAAGGCCGGCCACAACCGACTTTGCTGTGTGGCGCGAAGAAAAGACGTGGGTGACCGGGCCTGATCCCCGGGTCAATCGCCCGGGGACGGTCATGACACTGTGGGCAGTGTCGCCCTGCTTTCGGATGGCTGAGTAATCGACTGAAGGAGTCCGCCTGATGAATGCACCGGTGAACGTTTTGGCACGGCATGCGGAGATCGATCAGCGGCTGGGCATCATCGACTGCGACATCCACCCCTATCCAAAGGCCGGCGCGCTCAACCAATACCTCTCGGAGCGCTGGCGCAAGCACCTCGCCGAGTACGGTAAGTTCAACTGCGGCCCGTATGCCGATCGCGGCACCTATCCGCGCTTCTCGCCCAACACATCGCGCCGCGACTCCTGGCCTCCGGCCGGCGGCCCGCCAGGCTCCGACGTGGACTTCATCCGCCAGCAACTCCTCGATCCCTACAACATCGTCTACGGTGTCCTTGAACCCCTGCTTGGCGGCAACACGTCGCGCAACCTGGACGAGGCCGCGGCGCTGTGCGGCGCGATGAACGACTGGCAGGCGAGCGAGTTCGTTGATCCGGAGCCTCGGTTGCGCGCCTCGATCCTGGTGCCGCAGGACAATCCCGCCGCGGCGGTGAAGGAGATCGAGAAGCGTGCCGGGGACTGGCGGTTCGCGCAGATCCAGCTTGGCTCGAAGACCTCGGAGCCGCTGGGGCGGCGGCGCTACTGGCCGATCTTTGCCGCGGCACAGGCGAATAATCTGTCGATCGGTCTGCATATCGGCGGCACGCAGAACAGCGCGCCGTCCGCCGGCGGCTGGCCACAATTCTATATCGAGGATCATCATATCCTGATCCACTCGATGCAGAACCAGGCGGCAAGCCTGATCCTCGAAGGCGTATTCGAGGCGTTTCCGAATTTGAAGGTTTGCCTGATCGAGGGCGGCTTTGCCTGGGCGCCAAGCTGGGGATGGCGGCTCGACAATCACTGGGCGAAGATGCGGGATGAAATGCCGCAGGTGAAGCGGCCGCCATCCGAGTATATGCGCACCAATCTGTGGTGGGCGACGCAGCCGGTGGAAGAACCGGAACATCCCGGCGACCTGCGCCAGGTGTTCGAATGGATCGGCTGGGACCGCATGGTGTATTCCAGCGACTATCCGCACTGGGACTTCGACGATCCGAACCAGGCGTTCGGCTTCCAGATGACGGAACAGGAGAAGCGCATGCTGTTCCGCGACAATGCGCTGAACGTTTACACATTCCGCTCGTGATGCGGCCTGCGCTGTTCATCAGCCACGGGTCGCCGATGATGGCGCTGGAGCCGTCTCCGGCGCGCGATTTCCTGGCGGGGCTGGGGGCGACGTTGGGGCGGCCTCGGGCGATCGTGGTTGCCTCGGCGCATTGGGAGACGGCGCTGCCGGAGGTTTCGGCGCCGGTGGCGAACGATACGATCCACGACTTCTACGGCTTTCCGCCGGCGCTGTTCGCGATGCGCTATCCGGCGCCGGGCGACCCGGAGTTGGCGCAGCGTGTCGCCGGGCTGCTGCGCGATGCCGGGCTGGATGCGGGGGTCGATCCGGCGCGAGGGCTGGATCACGGCGCGTGGGTGCCGCTGGTGCTGATGTATCCGGAGCACGACATCCCGGTGCTGCAAGTGTCGCTGCAAACCCCGCTGGGCCCGCAGCATCACCTGCGGCTTGGCCGTGCGCTGGAAGCGTTGCGCGGCGAGAATGTGCTGGTGATCGGCTCGGGGTCGTTCACCCATAATCTCGGGCGGCTGCGCCGCGTCGAGCCGGACGCAGCGGCGCCCGCAGATGTGGTGGCGTTCGCCGACTGGATGCATGCGGCATTGCGGGACAACCGCATCGACGATTTGCTGGCATACCGGCAGAAGGCGCCTTATGCTGCGATGCAGCATCCGAGCGACGAGCATTTGTTGCCGCTGTTCGTTGCGTTGGGTGCGGCGGGCGACAAGGCGCATGCCACTCGGCTGCACGCCAGCACGACCTACGGTGCGTTGCGGATGGACGCCTACGCCTTCGCCTGAAGGGCTCATGCGGCACGGCACGAGGTAACGGTGGAGCGCCTGCTCGAAGGCTATGGGCGATTTCGTAGCGCGGCCTGGCCGGAGCGGCGGCGGCTGTTCGAGGTTCTGGCGGAACAAGGCCAGCAGCCGCGCGCGATGGTGGTCGCCTGCGCTGACAGCCGGGTCGATCCCGGGATGATCTTCGATGCCGGTCCGGGCGAGTTGTTCATCGTGCGCAATATCGCCGCGCTGGTGCCGCCCTATGCGCCGGATGGAACCTATCATGGAACCAGCGCAGCGCTGGAGTTCGGCGTGCGCGTGCTGGAGGTGCGCGATCTGGTGGTGCTCGGCCACGGCCTGTGCGGCGGCGTGCGAGGCCTGCTGCACGGACTGCCCGCCAACGCGCAGGATTTCGTAGCGCCATGGATCGCCATCGCGGCGCCGGTGCGGACGTTGGCGCTGGCCTGCGACTTGCCGGAAGCGCAACAACTGCGGGGCGAGCATGAGGTGGTGAAGCTGTCGCTCGCCAACCTGCGCCGGTTCCCATGGATCGCCGAGCGAGAAGCGGCCGGCCTGTTGACGCTGCACGGCGCGCATTTCGACGTACGCACGGGAGAGCTCAGCATGCTGGGTAATGACGGGCGGTTCGCTACGGTGGGCTGATGTTGTGCTCCTGACGCTTCGACCTTGGACGCTGTCATTCCGCAAGCAGATTCACCACAAAGACACAAAGGCACGAAGAACTGCATCTTCGTGCCTTTGTGTCTTTGTGGTGAATCTGCTTGCGGAATGACACATAGCGGCGGCCTTTCAAGTGTCGCAGCAGCGGTATTGAAACGGCAGCACGCTTGCCACCGTCCTTGCATTGCGAGACGTGTACTGGCGGCAATGCACCGCCGCGGGTACACGCAGCGCATGCGGCTGTTCCTCTACGGTACCCTGCTGCAACCGGCGACTCTGGCAACGCGCAGCGGCGATACAGCACTGCCTCGGCGGTGCGTGCCCGCGACGCTGCACGGTTGGCGGCGCGTTGCATTACCGGCAGTTCCGTGGCCGACGTTGCGGCGCCATCGCGGCGGGGTAATCAGCGGCACCGTGGTGGATGTGTCCGCCATGGCGGCGAAGCGCCTGGCGGCCTACGAAGGTGCCGCCTACCGCCTGGTCCCGGTTGTCGTCGCGACCGCCAACGGCAAGACTGCCGCTCGTGCTTGGATCGCGCCGGGCGGCACGCGCCGCCCCTGGAGAGGATAAGCCATGCTGCAACCACCGCCCGCCCAACCCGGCATGCGCGAGGAAGAAATCGACACGCCGGCGCTGCTGATCGACCTCGATGCGTTCGAGGCCAATCTCGATCGCATGGCCGCGTTGCTGGCCCCCACCGGGGTGAAACTGCGCGCGCATGCCAAGACTTATAAATCACCGGTGATCGCAAAGTTGCAGATGGCGCGTGGCGCGGTCGGGCAGTGCGTGCAGAAAGTGGCGGAGGCCGAGGTGCTGGCCTGGGGCGGCATCCCCGACATCCTGGTGAGCAATGAGGTGGTGGGCGCCACAAAATTGGCGCGGCTGTGCGCCCTGGCGCGCATCGCCAAGGTCGCCGTCTGCGTCGATGACGCCGCACAGGTGGCGATGTTGGAGTCCGCGGCGGAGGCCCCCGGCATCCGCCTGCCCGTGCTGGTAGAGATCGATGTCGGCGCGGCGCGGTGCGGGGTCGCGCCGGGCCCCGATGCGGTGGCGCTGGCGCAGCGCATCGCGGCGTCGAAGCACCTGGTGTTCGGCGGTCTGCAAGCCTACCAGGGCAGCGCCCAGCACAAGCGCACCGTGGCCGAGCGACGCACGCTGATCGCCGGAGCGGTGGATGCGTCACGCCGCACGGTCGAGCAATTGCGCCAGCAAGGACTGGCGTGCCCGATCGTTGGCGGTGCCGGCACCGGGACGTTCGAGATCGAATCGCAGTCGGGCGTTTATACCGAGATGCAAGCCGGCAGCTACGTTTTCATGGATGCGGACTATGCGCGCAACCTGGACGCGGAGGGTGCGCCGATCGGCACCTTCCGGCATGCTCTGTTCGTGCTGGCGACGGTGATGAGCGCGCCGAAGCCGGGGCTGGCGGTGCTGGATGCTGGGCACAAGGCGGTCGCGGTGGATTCCGGGCTGCCGGTCGTGTGGCAGCGGCCGGACATTCGCTACGTCAGCGCATCGGACGAGCATGGCAAGCTGGACGTTGCCAGCGAAACGACAATGCCGAAGTTGGGCGAGAAATTGCGGCTGGTCCCCGGGCACTGCGATCCGACGGTGGATCGGTACGATTGGTATGTCGGCGTGAGAAACGGACGCGTCGAATGCCTGTGGCCTGTGGCGGCGCGCGGCGGGATGAGTTGAGTGGCCATGGAAAAACCTGAGCAATTTTCGTCAAATCGCGCCTTTTGGTCCTCCGATCATGTCTGGGCGCCGAACCGGCGGGCCGCCGATTGAGGTTCCATCGCCGGCGTGCGACAAAACGAAACGATGCCGACCAACCCGCTGAATGATTGACCCTCGACCGTTTCGCACGGACCTCCCCCCACCGTTATGGCCGGGCCGTGACGGCGGAGGACGGTCCGTCCCGTTGGTCAATCGTTTGACGGTCTGGTATCAACTCTCACCAGTGTCGGCTGCGATCGAGAGCGCTGAACCTGGCTGGCCAATGGCCGCACCTGCGGGAGCGAGCCGGCTCGTCGAGAATCCCTCATGCCACATGAACTGAGCCGCCCGGACGGCCTTTGGGCGCTCTTCCCGCACGTTCCGCCGTGGATCATGAGCGGATCCGGCTATCTCGCCTCGGCGCTGGTTCTCACCACCTTCTGCATGGCATCGATGCGCCCTCTGAGGCTGACAGCCGTTGCCAGCAATCTTGCCTTCATCTTCTACGCAGCAGTCGCCGATATCCGCCCAGTGCTGATCCTGCACAGCATCCTGCTCCCGGTGAACATCTTCCGCCTGGTGCAAATCCAGCGTGCGATCGTGACCGGCAGACGGCTGCTGGACGAACCCGACTCTGCGTCTTCGCACGCAGGACTTGGCGAGCCACACTTCCTGTCCAGAACCGCCGTCGCCGATGCCGGCGCGGCACTGCCGCTGGCCGAGCGCGAACAGGAACGCGTGGTCCGGCTGCTGGTGGCAATCCTGCCCAGCGAGGCGGCCGGCGCGTCCGGCATCGCCCCCGAGGCGGCGGTGGCGGCCGCGGCCCGCTTGCTTGACGAGATCGACCGTTTCCTGGCAGCCGTGATGCCCAGCAATCCGACCGGCGAACAGTTGAGCCAAATGGCGAATTTGCACAGCCGCAACGACGTACTGCGTGCGCTGCACGAGGCACTGCGGGAATTGGCACAACTCGGCGGCCAAGCGCCTGCGGGCAGCCCGGCCGAGGTCGCGGCCACCCTCAGCGAGGGGTTGGCCGCCCCGTTGCTACACGCAGACGACGCAGCGCAAACGCGCTCGCCGGACGACATCGATCTGTTGTTGCGAACCACGGAGGATCGCAGCGAACTGGTTGAACGCATCCTGCAAAGCTCGATCGCAGGGTCAAGTGCGAGCCCCGCGGCCGACTATCGCGCGATCTATGCGATCACCAGATTATACGAGCGCGCGGTCTGGTTGCTGCACCGCTATGGCGCGCTGCTGGGCAATCGACCGTTCGCCGTGGGTAACAACAATGTCGGCGAGGCTACGGCCGCCTGAAGTTGAGGACGGGGTCTACTCACTCCGCCGCCGCAAGCTGGTTCGCACGCTGCGTTGCGAAAGACTGCAACGTGCCGACCAGATCACCCTCACCCTCGACGCTCCGCGTCTCGACCTCTCCCGCTCCCGCGGGAGGGGTTATTCGGCGGCCGCCGCGGGCACGTAAAGCTGTTCGCCCTTCTCGACAAACTCGCGGCTCTTTTCCTCCATACCGGTCATGCGCAGCGCTTCCTCGCGCAGATCCTGCGTGATCCGCATGGAGCAGAACTTCGGGCCGCACATGGAGCAAAAGTGGGCGACCTTGTGGGCTTCCTTGGGCAGCGTCTCGTCGTGGAAGTCGCGCGCCGTGTCGGGATCGAGCGACAGATTGAATTGATCCTGCCAGCGGAAATCGAAACGCGCCCGGCTGACCGCGTCGTCGCGCAGTTTCGCCGCCGGATGGCCTTTCGCCAGATCCGCGGCGTGGGCGGCGATGCGGTAGGTGATCACACCGACCTTGACGTCGTCCCGGTTGGGCAGCCCCAGGTGCTCCTTCGGCGTCACGTAGCAAAGCATCGCGGTGCCGAACCAACCGATCATCGCCGCACCGATCGCCGAGGTGATGTGGTCGTAGCCGGGCGCGATGTCGGTGGTCAGCGGGCCGAGCGTGTAGAACGGCGCCTCGCCGCACTCGCGCAACTGCTTCTCCATGTTGACCTTGATCTTGTGCATCGGCACGTGGCCGGGGCCCTCGATCATCACCTGGCAGCCTTTGTCCCAGGCGATCTTGGTCAGCTCGCCCAGCGTCTCCAGTTCGGCGAACTGCGCGGCGTCGTTGGCGTCGGCGTTGGAGCCGGGGCGCAGGCCGTCGCCCAGCGAGAACGAGACGTCGTATTTCCGCATGATGTCGCAAATTTCGTCGAACCGCTTGTAGAGGAAGCTCTCCTTGTGGTGCGACAGGCACCAGCGCGCCATGATCGAGCCGCCGCGCGAGACGATGCCGGTGACGCGCTTCGCCGTCAGCGGCACATAGGCGAGCCGCACGCCGGCATGGATGGTGAAGTAATCCACGCCCTGTTCCGCCTGCTCGATCAGCGTGTCCTTGAACACCTCCCAATCGAGCTTCGCCGGATCGCCGTCCGACCTTCTCCAGCGCCTGGTAGATCGGCACCGTGCCGATCGGCACCGGCGAATTGCGAATGATCCAGCTGCGGATGTTGTGGATGTTCCGGCCGGTGGACAGGTCCATTACGGTGTCGGCGCCCCAGCGGATCGCCCACACCAGTTTTTCCACCTCGTCCGCCGCGCCCGACGTGACCGCGGAGTTGCCGATATTGGCGTTGATCTTCACCAGGAAGTTGCGGCCGATGATGACCGGCTCCAGCTCCGGATGATTGATGTTGGCGGGGATGATGGCGCGACCACGGGCGATCTCGCTGCGAACGAACTCGGGCGTGACGAAGGCCGGCATCTCGGCGCCGAAAGCTTCGCCGTCGGCCAGGCGCTCCGCGGCGCCTTCCAGCATCTTGTGGCGGCCGAGGTTTTCGCGGTGCGCGACGTAGATCATCTCCTCGGTGACGATGCCGGCGCGGGCGAATTCGAATTGGGTGACGGGCTTGCCGGGCTTGCCGCCGTAAACGATGTGCTCGGCCGGACATTCCGGCACCAGCTTGTCGCCGCTGACGCCGCCGTTGTCCTCCGGCTTAACCGGGCGGGGGCGATGCGATCGAAGCCGCGCCGGCGATCCACTCGCGGCGCACCGGCGGCAGGCCGGCAGACAGGTCGATAGTGACGCTCGGGATCGGTGTAGGGGCCGGACGTGTCGTAGGTGTGGAAGGGCGCCTCGCGCGCGGTGGGATCCAGGGCGATCTCGCGGAACGGCACCAGGATATCCGGCCGCCCTTCGGGGGAGACGTGGATCTTGCGAGAACCGGCGATGGGACCCGTGGTGACACTGCTGGGCCGTGCGGCGGTCTTCGATTGGACGGTCATTGACGTCTCCTCCTCGGCGGCTTGGGCGCCGCGGGCGGTCGGGGAAAAGTGTCTGGAAGCATCCCCGTCCCTCCGCCGGCATGACCCGGTTCAGGTTCCAGGGTCACCGCGCCGTCGCTTGCGCGACACTGTCGGTCTCTCAGCCCCCTTGCGGCGGGGCTCCCCTCGGTAGCCGGGAAAGATGCGGGGCTTGGACGACGTTGTCAAACTTGGGGGGTTGGATGTTGGAGAAGTTGGTGTGTGCGGTTTGCGGCACCCTCCCCTGGCCCTCCCGCAAGCGGGAGGGGAAAGCTGCCGAACCTACCGTCGTGCGCGCTTTGGCGGGCGGGACAGGGCCTCGATCGCCGCAGCCGCGGTGCGGGCGACCGTGGCTCCGCCGATCAGGCGGTCGATCAGCCCCCCGTACGCCGCGAGATAATCATCCATCGCAAGATGGCGCTCGGCATACGCCCGTGCCTTCTCGCGCAGCGACCGCGCCAGGCGGGTGTCCTCCAGGACACGCTGGATGGTCCGTGCCAGACCCGGCGGATCGAAGAACGGCACCAGCAGCCCGTTCTCGCCGTTGGTGACGAATTCGCGCACCGGTTGCGTGTCGCTGCCGATCACCGCACAGCCCATAGCCAATGACTCGCGCAACGACCACGACGCGACGAAAGGATAGGTCAGATAAACATGCGCGTCGGAGCGCTGCAGCATCTTGATATAAGTCTGGTAGTCCAGTCGTCCGGGGAACACCACGCGGTTGAGGTCGATGCCGTCACCGACCTCCTTCATCATCACCTGCCGCCAACTGCCTTCCTTCGGCGGATTGCCGTAGCTGACGCCATCGCCGCCAACCATCACCACGCGTACGTCCTTGCGGGCACGCAGCAAATGCGGCAGCGAGCGCATCATCAGATGGAAGCCGCGATACGGTTCAAGGTCGCGCGACACGTACGTCACCAGCTTGTCGGCAGGGCGAATCGTCATGTCGCCGATCTTCAATGCGCTGCGCCGAACCTGGGGGTTCGGCTTGCACACATCCAAATGCACACCCTCGCGCAGCAGCGTGATCTGGTCCCGCGCCCAGGTGGGATAGGTGGAGAACTGCCACTCGGTTGGCGTCTGGCCGTGGCCGCCCAGGTTGAGTGCGATGTGGTTGATCGCGTTCTTCGCGCGAATTCGAGGGTAGTCCAACGGATTGGGGGGAAACTCCGGATCGAAGCCGACATCGATCCCGTCGTGATGATAATAGAATTCGAAATAGCCGAGCAGAGGAACGCCAGGCCAAACGTCGGGCAGGTTGAGCAATTCGCCCCAGCCATGATGGCCGATGATAATATCGGGCGTGAAGCCGAGCTGTTTGAGGTTCGCCGCGGTATGCGCCACGACCTCGGCGCGCCGCACGCCGCCGTCCAGTTCGCGGGCGGCAACATGCGCCTCGGCGGCGGCGGCCGGCGGCTTGCGATAGGGCACCTTGCGGACGCCCTGGATTTCGTTGACGTTCGGTTCGGTGATGAACACCACCTCGTGTTTCTTGGTCTTCGCCAAATGCCGCACGATGTGCAGGAACTGCCCCGGAAAGTTCTGATGTACAAACAGGTATTTCACGCGTGGGCGTCCTTCGGGGAGGCGGCAGCAAGAGCGCTGGTGTTCTGACTCCGACGGATCGATCCCACGTCCAATTCCGTCATTGCGGGCGAAGCGAAACAGTCTCCCCCGAGAGATCCCGCGCGCTTACGCTGGAGATTGCTTCGCTTCGCTCGCAATGACACCGGGACGCCGGACACGTCCGGGTAACCATGCATCACTTCTGCCGCTCGATCGCCCCTTGGCCGCCGGGCGTGCCGGCCGTGCCGGTTTGGCAGCGGCCGCCGGTGCATGCGCTGGCGCCGCCGGGGCTGTGCGCGGGCGCAGCTCGATCCGGAACGCTTCCATCGACGCGAGGCTCGGCGCCTCGCAGGCTTCCTCGGCACCCACCGGGCCCGCCTTGCTGCCATCGGTGAACGTGGCTTCGTAACGGCATTCCCACTGACGCGCCGCAGCGCCTTTCAGCCGCACCTTCAGGCCCAGCAACGGCAGCGCCATGCCGCGACTGCCGCAGAACTTGCCGCCCTCGACCCAGGGCGACAGCCAGCCGCGGCCGAGCACGCCCTGGTACTCGATGTCCTCCGGGGCCACGCCCTGACGCGGCTTGATCGCGAAGCCCTCGATCCAGGAGCGGCTGCCGCGGGCGCCGATCCAGTCACCGATCAGTCCCCCGACATCGCCGGTGCGCTGGAGATGCGCGACGACCTCGGCTTCGGCTGGCGCCGCCGCGGGCGCAGCAGGCGCAGCGGGTTGTTGCGCGGCCGCAGGTGCGGCGGCAGTACTGCTCAGGCGCAGCACCTGAAGCCGCGGCGCCGTTTCCGGGCCTTGGCGTGGCGCCTGGTAGATGGTGACCAGCACCTGGGCCGGTCCTTCGGCCACCCGCACGAGCGCCGCGGTGCCGTTGAGCCAACCGTCCTGGCGGAACGTGCTGATGCTGATGGCGTCGGGACGCCCGGCGGGGCCGGGCGGCAGGCTGATGCGGACACCAGGCAGGCCAATGGCGCTATCGGCGGGCGGGCTGCCCGGTGCCTGGAAGACGCAAAACAAGCCGGTGTCCAGGGTCATCAGGTGGCCGGAAACCCGCAATTCCGTGACCCTGTTCTGGGCCTCGTCGGAGGGTCCGGCGGCCCGTGCAGCCGGCGGCGCACCGGCCGGCATAGCCGGGGGCGGTGCAACAGCCCTGGCGTCGGGTCGGGTCATCACTGCGGCGGCTGGTGCGGGAGCTGCTCGGCCTGCTGTCTCGGCGTTCTAGCCATGGATGATTGCTCGTTTCTTGGATGAATGGTTGGCGCAAGGCTTCGTCCACAGTTCGCGTGTCTTCATGACCTGTAAGACCCACGGCTGCAACCAGTGCGTGGTTGATTCGATGCGGCGGCAACCCCAGGGGCAGCAGAAAGCCGCGGCCAGAGCGGCGTATGCGCTCGGCCGGCGCGCCGAAATCGAACGCCGCGACGGTCAGACCGGCGCGCCACAGTTCGGTCAGTCCGAAGTTCCAGGTTTCCGGCCAGACCGAGGGCAGCAGCGCCAGACTGGCATCCTGGGCGCGAATCAGCGGCACCGCTTCGTCATGCTCGAACCGGCCGGTCACGAACACCCGGTTGGTGGCCAGCAGGCGGCCGTCGTCGATGGTGTGGCCGACGACGACGAACTCGATCGGTAGGTCGCGTTCGGCGGCATCCCGCGCGCAGGCGAGCAAGACGTCGTAGCCCTTGTGCACGCCGATGGCGCCGAGGATGCAGACGCGGCACAGCGCGGCGCGTGGCCGCGCACGCGGTGGGTCGGCGACGGCGGCGTCGTCTTCCAGTGGAACGATGTCGGCCCGCAGCGACGGGAAGTGCCGGCGCATGCGCTCGGCGGCATCGGCCGAAGGTGCGACAACCCGACGCGCGCCGGCGAGGAACGCGGCGGACCGGTCGCGCAGCGCTTGCACGCCGATGTTTTCGTCGATCATCCTGCCGGCATCGGCGACGCATGCCTCGCAGGCGACCAGGGCCGGTTCGCCGCAATAGCGGCGGCCGGCGCCGACCAGGGAGATCTGCGGGCAGAACCAGGGATAGTCGTGGATGTGCACGTCGTAGGGTACACCGAGACGGGTTATCAGATCGTAAATAGCCGGCGGATGATGCAGCGTATGGTGCACCTCCACCAGGTTCGGACCGGTGCTGCGTAGCAGACGTAGCAATTCCAACATCTCGCGCGGCAGCGCATAGCGCAGATTGGGATATCCAGCGGCCTCGCCATCGACCACCACTGTGTCCCGCGCGTGCGGCGATGCGTCCTCCGCCGGTTCATATTGCGGCTTCGCCGGACGCAGCACGATGGGGCGCAGACCAGCGGCGCGATGGGCGGCGGCAGCCACGCCGACCTGCCGCTCGACACCCCCGCCGGCATCATGGGTGACGAGGATCACCGACTTGCGAGTGGCCCGCGCGGCGGGACGCCAACGGGCAAGATCGAAGCGGCGCCGCGCCTCGGCGAGCGGATCGGCCTGACCGAACGCCGCGATCAGCCCGTCGTAGCCGGGATGCAGCCGGTTCAGCAGTCTTTCGTTGCGCTCCAACAAGTGGCGGCCAGGCTGGCCGAAGGTCGCTCCGCCGAGATGCGCGACGAACACCCCGGTCACCGCGACATGGCGCCAGCCGAGATGGCGCGCGCGCAGGCAGAAGTCGTTTTCCTCGCCGTAGCCCTGGGCGAAGATCTCGGCACGGAACGGCCCGACCGCATCGATGCAGTCGCGCCGCAGATAGAGGCAGAAGCCGACGCCGACGGGAACGTCCACGACGGTGCCCGGGTTGGCGCGGCGGGCGATGGCGTCAAGCCGCAGGGTTGCGGCCCGATCCGGCACCGGATTGGCGCCAAGCGGGTTCGGGTAGCTGAGGATGCTGGCCTGGTTGGACAGCGGCGTGGCGGTGCCGATCTCCCTGGCGGCGTATGCCGCGTCGCGCAAGTGCTCCAGCCAACCGGGGGGCACCAGCGTGTCGCTGTTAAGCAGGATGACGTCGCGGCCGGCGGCGGCAGCGATGCCGTCATTGGCGCTGCGCGGGAACCCTTGGTTGCGCGCATGCCGGATCAGGCGGATGCGGCCGTCGGCGGCAAGCGCGTCGAGGGCTCGGCGCAGGTCCGTCTCGGGAGAGGCGTCATCGATGACGACGATCCGGTGCGGCCCGCGAACGGTGGCGAGCACGCTGTCGAGGCAGGCCAACACGGTCGCGGTCTTACCGTAGACCGGGATGACGACAGAAACCTGGCGGCGCCTGGATGAGGCGCCTGCCGCGCGCCGCGGTGCAGCGATGTCGGCGGGAATGGCCGGCGGCGGGAACGGGTGCTGCGGAGCTTTGCCGTGCGTCAGGTAGCGAGCGAGGGCAGAGGCGGCCTCGGTTGCGGCGGTTTGCTCCGCCGCCGGATCGAGCGGACTCCCCAGGACGTCGGCGCCGTTGCGCCCGACGACGCGAAGCGGCCGAGGGATGGCAGCCAGGGCCTCTGCCGGAATGGCAAAGCCGCGTGGGCGGGCAAGCGGGACGGCGTGCTGGACCGAGGCCGACGTGTCGGTGGCGGTGATCCGCAGCGTGCCGCCGCCGGTCTCGCCGCGGATCAGCAGCTCCGGGTCGGTGTCGGGGTCGCCAGGATGCCAGGCCCAGCCGCGCAGGCCGCCGTCATGGGCCTCGACGAAGCCGGCGATGCGGCGGATCGCGGCAAGCTGGATCGGGCTTCCCAGCAGGTGGC
The DNA here is from genome assembly GCA_963762885.1 of uncultured Alphaproteobacteria bacterium. Classification (GTDB taxonomy): domain Bacteria; phylum Pseudomonadota; class Alphaproteobacteria; order Acetobacterales; family Acetobacteraceae; genus JASHVB01. The sequence continues at coordinate 44,703 of CAVXNH010000052.1, read as the reverse complement.
AACCGCCGATGGTGACCGCGACCTCACCGGCCCGCGCCCACGTGCGTGGCAGCGCCGGGCCGGCGCAGCGCCTGCCGTCCAGCCGGATCTCGGCGGTGCCGGACGCCGTGGGTCGCACAACGAGTTGCCCGTCGCCGGTGATGCCGCACCAGCCCGCCGCACTGGCACCACGGGCCACCGCGTCCGCCAGCAAGTCGCGCGTGGTCAGCAAAGCGGGCTCCGGCACGTGACGCGCCAGCGCACTCGCCAAGGCCTCGGCCGCACCGGCCGGGTTGCCGCGATAGAACCGCGCGGCGGCCAGGCCCAGCCACGCAGCCCGCACATTCTCGGCGACGGCTATGGCGTGAAACAGTGTCTCGGCACGCTCGTTGTCGCGGCGCAAGCAGGCGCTGGCGAGTGCCAGGGTGAGGGTACCGTCATGCGGCGCCAGGCGATGCGCCCGTTCGAGCCAGCGCATTGCGGCTGCGCCATCGCCCGCGATCAGCGCCTGCTGGCCACGCTGCTGCGCGTCGCGCGCCAGGGCGATGTTATCGGCCGGGACAAACTCCAGGAAGGTCATGGGCGGGTCGGGAGAGGTGGCGGGAGGGAGTTAGAGTTAGCGTGCTCCCCCTCCCCTTGTGGGAGGGGGAGGATTCTTTCTCCTGTCCCCGCGATGCTTCTCCCCGCCAGCCTTGGTCCCATCAGCGGCCGACGGCCTGCGGCTCGGGAGCGGTGGCGACGGGCGGGGGAAGGCCGGCCAGATCGCCGCGGGCTTCCTGGAGGCCCTGGGCGACGGCTCGCTCCAGCCAATGCCGGGCGCGTTCGGGGTTGCGTTCACCGGCCAGACCGCGCGCAAGGTAGCGGCCGTACATCATCTGGGCATAGGCGTGGCCGCGCTCCGCCGCCGCACGGAACCAGCGCTGCGCCTCGGCACGATCGGTCGGCACCTCGTGGCCGCCGCCCTTCATCGCGCCCACGGCAAACATGGCGCCGACATGGCCGCGTCCCGCCGCCTTCTCGAACAGGGCCAGCGCGCCGGCATGATCTTTGGGGCCGCCGCGACCATTCAGCATCATTTCCGCCAGCATGACCTCGGCCTCCGGCATGCCGACATCGGCGGCGCGGGTGATCCAGGCGCGGCCGGCCACCGGATCGGCATCGACGCCACGGCCATCCACCAGCATCCGGCCGTACCAGTATTGCGCGTTCACCACCCCGTCCGCGGCCCGGCGGAGCCATTCGGCCGCCTTGCGATCATCGCGTTCGACCCCGACGCCTTCCGCCAGGCACACCCCGAAATTGAAGGCCGCGACGAGATCGCCCGACGCGGCCGCATGCTCGAACCATTCGCGGGTGCGCAGCGAGTCTTCCTCGCCGCCCATGCCGCGGAGCAGCAGATTGGCGAAATCGACGACAGCGTTGCGGTCGCCGGCCAGTGCGGCGATGCGGAACCACTTCGCCGCTTCCTCCTGATCGCGTCCGACCCCGGCGCCGGTGAGGTGCAGCATGCCGAGCGCCCGGGCCGCGCCCCGGTGGTTGGCTTCGGCGGCGCGGCGAAACCAGATTGCCGCTTCGGCGAAATTCGGCGGCAGCTTGCCGCCCTTTGCGTACAGGTCGCCGACCAGGGCCGCGGCCTCCGGATCGCCCGACAGCGCGGCGCGGCGCAGCCACAACTCGCCCTCGGTCGGATTGCTGGCGACGCCGCGCCCTTCCAGCAACGCCACACCCCAGCGCGCCTGGCCTTCACGATGACCCTTCTCCGCCGATTGCCGATAGAACTGGGCGGAAGCGGCCGGATCGGCGGGCACGCCGAGCCCGCGTTCGGTGATCAGGCCAAGCAAATATAGCGCGGTGGGCAGGCTGGCTTCAGCGGCACGACGCAGGTGCTGGATGATCTCGGCCTGGGTTTCCGGCGTCGTGCCGCCTCGCGCGCGCGACAGCGCGTAGCCGAGATGCCCCTGCGGGCAACCGGCGGTCGCGGACTTTTCGTACCAGCCTAGCGCTTCGTCCAGATTGCGCAGGCTCTCCGGCCCCGAGGTCAGGATGTAGCCGAGCAATGCCTGACCGTCGGCGGAACCGCCCTCCGCCGCGCGGCGCGCCCATTTCTCGGCGGCGGCAAAGTCGGGCTGCGCGGCAACATTGCCGGAGAACAAATTGGTCGCGCTCCCGCTGGGCAGCGCGCCACCTTCGGTGACCAAACCATGCAGGTAGAGCGTCGCCAGCAGCGCCTGGGCCTCGATGTAGCCCTGATTGCCAGCGCGCTCGAGCCAGCGGGCGCCCTGGGCCCGGCTGGCGGGAACACCGACACCCTCGAGGTAGCAGCGACCGAGGCGGAACTCGGCTTCGGCGATGCCGGTGGTCGCAGCACGCACCAGTAGAGGGAACGCCCGCTTGATTTGACCTTGTTCGGCCAGACGGACACCCCGCCGCAGTGCGCGGCGCGGCGAGGTCTTCCCGACGAGGCGATCGAGGAAGGTCACAGCGTCAGGCCCGGATGGCGTACGGCAGACACCGCCCGCGTGGCTGCGTCATGGTTCGCGCATACCCACCTGGGCTACCGGAAGAACGCGTTCCAGCAGGTATTGCAGCACCGTCCGCTTGCCGACCTTGATATCGGCGGTCACCGGCATGCCGGGCATCAGTCGGAAGCTGGGCGGCACGTTGCGCAGCGCCACCCGGTCGATCGCGATGCGCGCGCGGTAATACGGCTCCGCGCTTTGGGCGTTGGCCGGCATCGGCAGCGCGCCGGTCGGGTTGCGCTGGTCGTCCTGCGGCGAAAAACTGTCTGCGCTGATGATGCGAACGGTGCCGTAGGCCATACCGTACTGGGTGAAGGGGAAGGTATCGAACTTAATTCCCACCGGATCCCCGACGTGCACGTAGCCATCGTCGGAACCGGCGATGTCCGCTTCCACCTCCAGCGGCGCATCCGACGGCACCAGGGTGATGAACTGCTGGCCCGATTGCAGCACCGAGCCGACCGACACCTTGGCCACCGTAAGCACGGTGGCGTCGCGGCCGGCGCGCAATTCGACAAGCTGACGGCGCAACTGGTCCTTTTCGAGGGACTGGCGGGCCGTGGTGAGTTGGCTCACCGCCTCGGCCAGCTTGTCGGCAAGGTCGGCGTGCCACTGCTGAACGAAGCCGTCGCGCTCGGCAAGCAACGAGCCAAGATCCTTCTGCGCGCCCTGAGCCTGTTCCTGGGCGTACGCCAGGAAGCGCGCCATCTCTGCCCTGTTGTCAGACGCCGCCAGCGTGTTCAGCCGGCTGCCGACCTGTAGCCTTTCCAGTTCCTTGCGCATTTGCTCGACGTTCTGCGCCGTCTGGAGACGATCGCGGTAGCCGGCGGCATCCGAATTGGCGCGCGCGATGGTAGCGATCAGGCTGTCGGCCTTCTGCTTGTAACCTTCGAGCGTGGCATCGAACTGCGCCTTGCGCTGGGCATAGATCGCCGCCTGCAACGACAGGTTCGGATCCAACCCGTTATAGTTAAAGGGCTTGTCCTGCACCTCGGCCTGCATGCGCTCGACCTGGGCCTGGTAGTTGGCAACCTGGCCGGCATCGGCGCCGAGATCGGCGGCAGAGAAGGTGGGATCCAGCCGCGCGAGCACCTGGCCGGCATGCACCGCCTCGCCCGGATGAACCTCGATCGAGCGCACGATCGAGGTCTCCATCGGCTGCACCACCAAGGTGGGGTCTTTGGAGACAACGATGGACGGAGCGGTCACCACCTGGTCGACCTTGATGACGCCCATGGCGACGACGCAGGCCACGAACATGCTTGTGACCAGCCACGCCGTATGCTGGGCCCTGCGCGGTACCGGATAGTTGATGATCGCCGTGGAGGGCGACTGGAACTCCAGGATGACCGGCAGCGTCGGGTCGTGCCTCTCGGCGACAACCAGAGCGCGGTCAGTCGCCTTGGACGAGGGTGGGGGCAATAGCTGCATGACGGGGACCTGTGCTATCCATGAAACGAGTTTGTTGGGCCCAAAGCTGGCGGTACACCAGGCAGCGCTCGAGCAAGGTCTGATGCGGTGCGACGTCCATCACCTTGCCTTTCTCCAGCACCATGATCTGGTCGCATTCGGTTAGCGAGGACAGACGGTGGGAGACGATCACCATGGTCCGGCCGAGCGCGATGCGCAGCAGATTGGCGTTGACGAGAGCCTCGCTTTCCGGATCGAGCGCGCTGGTGGCTTCATCGAGTATCAGGATGCGGGGATCGGTGATGACGGCGCGGGCGATGGCCAAGCGCTGGCGCTGACCCCCCGACAGGTTGGGCGAGCCTTCCTCGATGTAGGTTTCGTAGCCGTTCGGCATCCGTTCGATGAATTCCTCGGCGCCGGCAAGGCGTGCCGCGCGCACGGCGTCCTCCAGCGTCAGGCCTGGCCGGCCGGCCAGGATGTTGTCGCGAATTGAACCGCGGAACAGGAAGTTATCCTGCAACACCACGCCGAAGCTGCTGCGCAGGTGACGCAGGTTGATCTCCCGCAGGTCGGCGCTGTCGAGCTTCACGTAGCCGCTGTAGTCGCGATTGATGCCCTGTAGCAGGCGCGTGATAGTGGACTTGCCGGAACCCGACCGGCCGACCAGGCCGAGCATGGTGCCGGGGGGTATCGAGAAGCTGACGCGATCCAACGCCGGCGTCTTGGTACCGGCATAGGTGAAGGTGACGTCGTCAAAGGTGATGCCGCCCTGGAATTTCGGCCGCAAACCGCCGGACGCGGAATCGACCTCCAACGGACGGTTCAACACGGACGCCGCCTGGCCGATCGACGCGCCGATCTCCTCGTAGTCCTCGATCAGCCGGGCCAGCCCGACCAAAGGCTGCGCGACACGTTGGGACAGCATCATGAACGCGAACAGGCCGCCGACCATGTAGCCCTGGCTATCGCTCATCGCGAAATAGGCGCCGAGCATGATTGAGCCGATCCACATGAACCGCTCGACCGGCGTCACCAGGGTCTGCGGCCAGTTGGCGAGCTTGCCGAAAGCGATGCGCCACTTGCCGGTGTCGGCAACACGCTCATCCCACACGGCCTTCCGCTGCGGCTCAAGCGCCAGCGCCTTGACCGTCTTGACGCCGTAGATTGTCTCGGCGAGGGCGGAGTGCTTCTGCGTCTCGGCCTCGACCACGCGTTTGAACACGACGCGCAGCGGCCGCAGGTAGGCGACGATGATCAGCGTGATGATGCAGGCGCAGGCGACGACGATCCAGGCCAGGGTCGAATTGAGGTAGAACAGGAACGGCAGCAGCACGCAGAGCGTGATCAGGTCGAGGAAGGTCTTCAGCAGCTTGCCGGTGATGAATTCGCGAACCTTGTTGATCTGCGTGAGGTTGTACATGGTTTCGCCGGCCGGATGCCGCTCGAAATAATCCAGCGGCAGGCGGATCAGGCGGTTGAACACGTGCAGGCTGAGCTTGGCGTCGATGCGGACGCCGACGATGAGGATGATCAACCGGCGCACATAGCCCAGGATCGTCTCGTATATGACGGCGATCGCCATGATCGTGCTGAGCAGGATCAGGGTGGAATAACTGTGGTGCGTCAGCACCTTGTTGACGACCGTCATGACCAGGAACGGCGGAAAGATGGTCAGCATGCTGAGCGTGAACGAGGCGATGCCGATGTCGCGGAGCGACTTGCCTTCCTTCAGCACCAATCCGCACAACCAGCGGAAGGAGAACGGCGCGTCTGCTTCGGTCTGACCGCGCTCGGCGCGCATCAGGATCGCCTCGCCGTTCCACACCTCGGTCAGGCGCATTTCATCTACCGGGACCGCGGCGTCGGCGGCCGGACCGCGCGGGTCCTTCAGAAAGACAACCTTGTGTTCGAGGTTCACGCCGGTGAGCAAGCCGGCGGTGCCGTCGGTGAACAGCAGCACCACGGGGCCGGTGTTGTTGAAGTTCATCAGGTGGCGCCAGCGCAAGCGCACGGCGCGCGACCACATGCCGGAATTCTTGGCCCAGGCGGACAGCGAGGCGGCGGTGGGCTCGGTTTCGCCGGCCGACATGCGGAACTCGGCCGGATCGAGTTCCATCCCGTGGTAGCGGCCAGCCATGATCATGGCGAGCAAGCGAGGATGGATGGGCGTCTCGCGCGGGGTGCCGAGGTCGCCAGGGACACCGATATCCGCACCGCTGCCGCCGGCACTGGCCTCGGCCGGCACCGGGGGCGACGACTGGCGGTCCTGCCCTGGGGGGCCGGCGATGGTTCCGTCAGTTATATCCACGAGCAATCCCTCTCAGAGCCGTTTCAGACAGCGACAAACTTGCGCCCCGATCCGTGCCTTTTCCCGCGTGCGGCCCCGAATAGGAAGTCAGTCCTGCCGGTTCAAGCAAGACAATCCGGTTGCCCCACGGCTTTGCCACAACTTCCGGTGGCTGTTGGTTCACGAAAGCGAGTATGCCCACAGGGTGAGGCAATTTCAACTTATTCCTTGATTTCGCGCGCGGATTGGCTCGTCCTACGGCAGTCGCAGCCGGAATTGCAATCCCACGGCAACCCGCCGTCCTGCATCCGGCAGGATCCAGTTTATCACGCGGCGAGGCATGCGAGGGAAGAATCCCATGGTGGCGATTGACGACATTGTCGGGGCGTTCGTGCCCGGGCCGCGTGCGGAGCGGATGCCCCTGGGGTCGGGCCGGTTGTCCGGGCTGACTTTCGCGGTGAAGGATTTGTTCGACCTCGTCGGGGTGATCACCACGTTCGGCAACCCGGACTGGGCCGCCACCCACGCCCCGGCCATCGCCACCACCCCGTCAGTCCTCGCCCTGCTCCAGGCCGGCGCGCGGCTGGCGGGCAAGACCAAGACCCAGGAACTCGCCTATGGGCTGACCGGCGAGAACGTGTGGCACGGCACGCCGACCAACCCCGCTGCGCCTGAGCGCTTCCCGGGCGGCTCGAGCTGTGGATCGGCCGCCGCGGTGGCGGGTGGGCTGGTGGATTTCGCGCTCGGCTCGGATACCGGAGGGTCGGTGCGCATCCCGGCGAGCTATTGCGGGCTGTTCGGCATCCGCCCCACGTACGGGACGGTCAGCCTGGCCGGCGCCTGTGCGTTGGCGCCTAGCTTCGATACGTGCGGCTGGTTTGCGCGCTCGGCGTCGCTGCTGGCCGAGGTGGGCGAGGTGCTGCTGGCCGGCCCGCGTCACGGCGCCGACGGGCCATTGCTGCGCCCAGAGGAGATCTGGGTGAACGCGCAGCCGTCCGTGGCGGAAGCGCTACGCCCGGCGCTGGAGAAGCTGGAGAAAATCCGGGGCCGCGCGGTGGGGGTGCGGATCGCGCCGGAGGGGCTTGAAAGCTTCTTCGACCACTTCCGGACAGTGCAGGCTGAGGAGGCCTGGGCCACGCTCGGCGGTTGGGTGGAGGCGACGAAACCTCGGTTCGGGCCCGGCATCCGCGAGCGGTTTGTCGCGGCGAAAGCGACCGACCCGGCGGTTGCTGCGCCGGGCCGGGCGTTCCGCCGGGTGCTGCAAGCGCGTATCCACCCCTTGCTGGCCGGCGGCGCAGTGATGGTGTTTCCAACCAGCCCCTGCGTCGCGCCGCTACTGAGCGCGAGCCGGGAGGAGCAAGATGCGGTGCGGCAGGCGACGGTAGGGGTGACGGCGGTGGCAGGGTTTTGCGGGTTACCGGAGGTGACACTGCCGGCCGGGCGCGTGCGCGGGGCGCCGGTCGGACTGTCGCTGGTGGCCGGTCCGGGTCACGATCGGGCTCTGCTGGCGCTGGCGTGCGACGCCGCGGCTGTGCTGGGATTGCCGGGATGAGCTAGAGTACCCCTCTCCCGCGGGAGCGGGAGCGGGAGAGGTCGAGACGCGTCAGCGGAGAGGGTGATCGGCCCGCGCCGCTCCACCTGCCACCTGCCGACCCGATCACCCTCACCCTCGGTGCTTCGCACCATCGACCTCTCCCGCTCCCGCGGGAGAGGTGTACAGAAGGTCCACACGATGCAGGTTCGCCACGCCACACCCGCCGATTTGCCCGAGATGCAGTCGATCTACGCGTATCACGTGCTGCGCGGCACCGGCACGTTCGAGGAAGTGCCGCCATCGGTCGAGGAAATGACCGAGCGGTTCGAGAAGGTGACCTCGCAGGGCTGGTCCTGGCTGGTGGCGACCGATGCGACCGGGGTGCTGGGCTATGCCTATTACACGCAGTTCCGCGACCGCTCGGCGTATCGGTATTGCGTCGAGGACAGCGTCTATGTGCGGGAAGATGTGCGCGGGCAGGGCGTCGGCAAGGAGTTGGTCGGGCAGTTGATCGCGGACGCTTCGGTGGCCGGCATGCGGCAGATGATCGCGGTGATCGGCGATTCGGAAAATGTCGGATCGATCGGCGTGCATGCCAGCCTGGGGTTCCACATGGTCGGCACGATGAAGGCGGTGGGGATCAAGTTCGGGCGTTGGCTGGACGTCGTGTCGATGCAGCGCACGCTGGGGCGTGGCGACCTGGATATGCCGGCCTGAGTTCCGGCGGCGAGAGAACCGTCGAAGCGTTGCGATGACCGGTGCGGAGCATGGCCGGGCCGGTGATGCCGCGGCGCGTGGTGCGGCGCATCTCTGGCTGATGGCGGCGTACGGTTTCGTCGCCGGGCTGCCGCTGCCGCTGTCCGGCTTCACATTGCGGCTTTGGCTGTCCGAGGGCGGCGTGTCGCTGGCGGTGATCGGGCTGACGGCGAATATCGGGCTGGCGTACTCGCTGAAGTTCGTCTGGGCGCCACTGCTGGATCAGGTGTCGCCGCCCAGCATGCTACGCCGCTTTGGCCGGCGACGGGGTTGGCTGCTGGCGATCCAGCCGGCGTTGGTGGCGGCGGCCGTGCTGCTGGCGCTGTCCAACCCGGCGGCAGCGCCGCTGGCGTCGCTGGGGGCGGGGGCGCTGGTCGCGTTCTTCTCCGCGAGTCAGGACATCGTGGTGGATGCCTGGCGCATCGAACTGTTCCCCGCCCGGATGCAGGGCGCGGCGATGGCGGCCTATGTGTGGGGCTATCGCGTGGCGCTGCTGATCGCCACCACCGGCGTGATCGGTGCGGCCGGGACGATCGGCTGGCATGCCGCGTTACTGGGTGTGGCGGCGCTGATCGGGCTGGGCGTGCCGGTCACTCTGCTGGCGCCGGAGCCGCTGGGCGAGGCTCGGCGCGCGGTGGCGGGGTTCGCCGCGCGGATGCGGCAGGCGGTGCTGGCGCCGCTGGCGGAGTTTTTCGCGCGCGCCGGGGCGGGGGAGATCCTGGCGTTCGTTGCGCTGTTCAAGCTGGGCGAGGCGATGGCGGGCATCATGACGGCGCCGTTCTATCGGGCGCTGGGCTTCAGCCGGGATGCGATCGCGGCGACGGGGCCGTTCTCGCTGGTGGCGACGCTGGCGGGGATCACGCTGGGTGGCTGGCTGGTGGCGCGCATCGGGGTCGGGCGGGCGCTGCTGTGGACCGGCTGGGCACAGACCGCGGCGATGGCGATGTATGTCCTGCTGTCGTGGTCGGCGGGCGACCATCGGGTACTGTACGGCACCGTGGCGACCGAGGCGTTCGCTCAGGGCATGGCCGACGCGGCCTTCATCACCTACCTGTCGGGACTGTGTTCGATGGCGTTCACCGCGACGCATTACGCGATGCTGTCATCGTTGGCGGCGCTGACGGTGCACACGCTGGGCGGGTTCTCCGGCGTGCTGGCCGGAGCCTTGGGTTGGACGCGGTTCTATGCGCTGTGCATGTTCGCGGCGCTGCCGGCCATGTTGCTGATGCTGCGGCTGTTGCGGCGGTATCCGCCGGCGGAGCGGGAGGCGTAGCGCCGTTCCGCCTGTCATTGCGAGTGCAGCGAAACAATCTCCTGCCTGACGAACTTCCGCGGCTCGTCAGGCAGGAGATTGCTACGCTGCGCTCGCAATGACAGTGATGGGCATTCGCGAGGACAATCTCAGCAGCAGCCCCGGAAGCGGCCCTTGCCGACGGCGTAGCGGGCGTCCTGGCGCTCGCGGAAGAACTCCTGGTAGGTCATGAAGGGCTGATCGGGATGCACGGTCTGCCGGTGTGTCACGTAGGTTTGGTAGTCGGGCACACCGACCATCAGGCGGGCGGTCTGCACGACCCGCTCGCAGACCAGCCGCATTGGTCCTGTGGTTGTCTCAGTCATCGCCGGCCGCCGCGAATACGCCGGTGGGGCCGATCTCGTGGGTCGTGCTCTTCGGATTATCCATCGCCTTGCGGCAATGGATGATGCCGTAGATCACCATGATCACCACCACTGCCGCGAACACGCCGGCCAGCGTCGCATCGACGTAATCGTTGAACACGATCTGACCCATCTGGTGCATCGACTTCGCCGGAGCGAGCACTGTGCCGGCCGCCAGCGCCTACCGAACTTCAGTGCGTGGGCGACGAAGCCGACCGCGGGATCGGGACTGAATACTTTCTCGATCCCGGCGGTGACGGTGCAGGCGACCAGCCAGACCGTCGGCACGATGGTGACCCAGGCGTAGCGCTCGTGCTTCATCTTGAACAGCACGACGGTGCACAGCGTCAGCGCGATGGCTGCGAGCATCTGGTTGGCGGTGCCGAACAGCGGCCACAGCGTCCAGATGCCGCCCAGCGGGTCGAGCACGCCCTGATAGAGGATGTAGCCCCACAGCAGGCAGGCCAGAGCGGAGCCGACGATGTTATTGGTCCACGATTTGGTCGCCTTGAACGCCGGGACGACGTTGCCGACGAGGTCCTGGATCATGAAGCGGCAGACGCGGGTGCCGGCGTCGACGGTGGTGAGGATGAACAGCGCCTCGAACAGGATGGCGAAGTGGTACCAGATGCCGGCCAGCATCTTGCCGCCGAGGAAGCCGGACAGAATGGTCGCCATCCCCACGGCGAGCGTTGGCGCGCCGCCGGTGCGCGACATGATCGTGGCCTCGCCGACATCCTTCGCGGTCTGGGTCAGCATATCGGGAGTGACGGTGAAGCCCCATGCGGAGATGACCTGGGCGGCGTGCACCGGTCGGCGCTGATCAGGCCGGCGCCGCTGTTCATGGCGAAGTAGACGCCGGGATGGATCACCGTGGCGGCGATCATTGCCATGATGGCGACCAGCGATTCCATCAGCATCGCGCCGTAGCCGATGAAGCGGATCTGCCCCTCGTTCTCGATCATTTTCGGCGTGGTGCCGGATGCGATCAGCGAGTGCCAGCCGGACACCGCGCCGCAGGCGATGGTGATGAACAGGAAGGGGAACAGGCTGCCGGCCCAGACCGGCCCGGTGCCGTCCACGAATTTGGTGACGGCGGCCATTTGCAGGTCGGGGCGCACGACGATGATGGCAACCGCAAGCAGCAGGATGGTGCCGATCTTCATGAATGTGGACAGGTAGTCCCGGGGCGCCAGCAGCAGCCACACCGGCAGCACCGAGGCGACGAACCCGTAGGCGATGATGACCAGCGCCAGCGTCGGGGCGGACAGGTTGAACCACACCGCGAGTTCCGGCGTTTCGGAAACGGTGCGGCCGTAGACCAGCGCCGCCATCAGCAGGACGGCGCCAAGCAAGGACATCTCGCCGATGCGGCCGGGGCGGAGGACGCGGCTGTAGACGCCCATGATCAGCGCGATCGGGATGGTGCAGAACACGGTGAAGGCGCCCCACGGGCTGCCGGCCAGGGCATTCACCACCACCAGCGCCAGCACTGCCAGCACAATGATGCATATGAGCAGGATGCCGACGCCGCCTATGGCTCCGGGGATGGGGCCGAGCTCGGAACGGACCATGTCGCCGAGCGAACGGCCGTCGCGCCTGGTGGACAGGAACAGCACGGTCATGTCCTGCACCGCGCCGGCGAACACCACGCCGGCAAGAATCCACAGCGTTCCGGGCAGGTAGCCCATCTGCGCCGCGAGCACCGGGCCGACCAGCGGGCCGGCGCCGGCGATGGCGGCGAAGTGGTGGCCGAACAACACGTAGCGGTTGGTCGGCACGTAATCGAGGCCGTCGTTATGGCGGTAGGCCGGGGTCGGGCGCTTCACGTCGATGCCGAACACCTTGTTGGCGATGTACAGCGCATAGAAGCGGTAGGCGATGAAGTATATGCACACCGAGGCGACGACGAGCCATGCGGCGTTGATGGGTTCGCCTCGGGTGAGCGCGACGATGCCGAGGGCGACGGCGCCCAGCACGGCAACGGCGGCCCAGAGCAATTTGGCCAGGAACGTCATGACGGCTCCCTTTTTTCACGGTGCGACACGGTGCTGCGGGTGGGCATCCCTGGCGGTGGATCGAACGAGCAGGATGCCAGGATGCCGCGGTGGACCCGCATCGCGGACCGATTTTCGATACGGTATGATGCGAGGGGTTTGCGGGAGGCGCCTTGATTTGGATCAACGGGGCGGGGACGAACGGCCAGCGAATTTCGTTGGAGCGGGGCTGTGCGAACTCGCGTCCCGTGGTGCTACAGTGTCCAGCGCTCTGATCCGGGCGTTCAAACCAACCCGTGGATGGCGGAGGCGCACACCGTGAGCGACTACGACACCGACACCGTGCTTTGGAGCGAGCGGCAGGCCGACCTGTTGCGGCGGCTCGCCGCAGGTGAGCGGGTGAACCACCAAGTGGACTGGGATAACGTCGCGGAGGAAATCGACAGCGTGGGCAGATCGCAGCGGCTCGCACTGGCCAGTTATGTCGGATTGGTGTTAGAGCACCTGATGAAGCTGGAGGCATCGCCGGCAATGGACCCACGCCGCGGCTGGGAGGAGACGGTGCGGCGCACGCGGCTGGATATCAAACGCTTGCTGGCCGCCAACCCCAGCCTCCGCCGTACGGTCGGAGACGTGATCGCGGGGCAGCTTCCGGACGTGCGGGAGATCGTCGCTGCGTCGCTCGCGCGCTACGGGGAGACGCCGCGGGTCGCCGTGGAGGGGTTGAGTTACGATGCCGATGCGGTGTTGGGGGATTCCTTCCCGCGGAGCCGAATGACGCGGGGTAGGGGCAGGGATGCGGTCCCTCCTGCGCGGCCGGCATCCCCAGCGTTCGTCATGCCGCGCGGCGCTTGACCTCGGTTTCCAGCCGGCCGTCCAGCGCCTCGGTCGCCCGTTCGAGTTCGAAGTCTCGCTGCATGTTGAGCCAGAACTCCGGCGTCGTATCGAAGTAACGCGCGAGGCGCAGCGCGGTGTCGCCGGTGACTGCCCGGTGTTGGCTGATGATTGCCTGGATGCGGGTCACCGGCACGCTGAGGTCCTTCGCCAGCCTGTAGGCGGTCAGGCCGAGCGGCTTCATGAACTCCTCTCGCAATTGCTCGCCTGGGTGGATCGGCGGGAGGTCACGCATGCTGGTCATCCTCGGTGATAGTCCACGATCTCGATGCGGTCAGGCCCATCGTCTGTCCAGACGAAGCAGATACGCCATTGGTCGTTGATCCGGATACTGCGCTGTCCCGCACGATCGCCCCACACGGTCGCCTGCGCACTTCGCCAAACCAGGGAGTGAGGTGTGGGCCGCTGTTAGAAAGAAAGTTGGAACCGCAGATGCACGCAGATAGACCGTGCCGCTACAAACACCGGTGGCTCCATGTGCATATTTGTTGATCCCGTGGCCCACCTCGCGCCTCGGCAGCGGCCCGCCGCAACAGCCCGTCCGCAAACATTTCCCGCTTGATTCAGTTATTACGACTGACGTATATTGCGGCAATGAACGGCATGCCAAGGCCCCAACGTCCGCCCGACCCGAGCCACCAGTTCTCGCACCACGCCCGCTATCAGCTCAGCCACACGATGTGCGCGCTGCTGCCGCCGCCGCTCGCCGACACGCCGGAGGCGATGCTCGCACGCAACGACGCCGCCATCGGCAAGGTTGCCGACATGGCCCCGGTCAACGACGACGAGGCCGACATCGCCGCCCATCGCGTCTGCGCCCGCGCACGGGCCGAGGAAGTGTTGCGGCGGCTCCAATGCTGCGGCACCGACATTGCTCTCGCGATCAGGCTCGGGTCGCAGTACGCGCTGATGGAGCGGACCGGGATGGCGCTGCGCAACCAACTGCATCGGTTGCAGACGGCACGGCGCAAGCGGGAGAACAGCGTCGAGGTATGCGACGCCGACGAGTGGACGCGGCACGTGGTCCGCAGGGAGTTGCAACAGGCGCTGGATAGGGGGCCGATGCCGGCCGTGGCGGATGCGCCGGCGCCGGCAGCGGGGCCGACCGACGTGCCAATACCGGCCGTGCTGAACGAGGCACCGGCCGCAGCCGCGACCCTTCCTGCGCCCCGACGGTCCCCGGTCGAGGCACCGCCGCCGCGCCTGGGCAAGCACCGCCGGGGTGACGAAGGTCTGCCGGAGCGCGACGTGGACGCCGAGGCGGATCAATACGGGCTGATCTATCCCTATCGCGCCGGGCCGATCCGCAAACACGGCAGAGTGCCGCCGGGCTCCACTTATGGTCCTCCCGACGATGAGTTGCTGTACGCAATTATCCACGGCACCAGCGCGATCCTGCGGGCGCTCGATGAGCAGTACGCCGACATGCCCTGACGCGGGCGCCGTGGCGGTGCGTTCTCAGACGTCGCAGGTGCTGCCAGCGGCTGGCATATTTGATTAGAAGCTCGCAGAGACGCAGAGATCGCGAAGCAAAAGGCTTGGCGACCTCTGCGTCTTTGTGTGCTTCTAATCAAATATGCCGGATGCGAGCGGCACCTGCGGGGCGTGGCGAGCTATCTGTCCATACCGCGGTGTCTCATGCACGAAATTCCGAAACGGTGGTGAGACGTTGCCGCCGCACATGCGCCCGGCGATTTTCATGTTGGAAGCTCGAGTTCTCATGCGGCTACTAATGAGACGATGTTGGCGTTTGCTGCCGATGCATACGGTCTTTTGGACTAGGCGTCGTGTTTCGCGCTGGAGGGTTCGATTTGGGGAAATGAGACGCCTGTGGGACGTTAGGCGCCCGTGCCATCAAGCTGTGAACAGCAGTGGGCGGTAGGCGGCACCCTCACCCGGCGCTGCGCGCCGACCTCTCCCGCGCAGCGGGAGAGGTTATTATAACTTGGGGGAGGTTAGCTTTTCAGGTTGGCTCGATCGGCATGCGGGCGATGCCGAGCCAGGCGATCGGGGCGCCGGCCTTCTCCGCCGCCTGCGCCGCCGACAGCGACGGGTCCCAGTCGGCGGCAATGAAGCGGCGGCCGTTCACCGAGGCGGCGGCGTCGGATACCAGCCACAGCAAGGGCGGGACCATGATCTCGGGTTGCAGCATGCGGCTGCGGTCGCCCGCGTGCTCTCCCACCAGAGGAGTGTTGGTGACGCCACCGGGGACCAGGATGTTGGACGTGACGCCGGTGCCCTTCAGGTCGGCGGACAGGCCGGCCATGGCCGCCTCGGCCGCAGCCTTGCTGGCGCCATAGAGCAAGTAGCCCTCGCGGACCATAGTGCCGAGACTGGTGGTGACGGTGATGATGCGGCCGGCTTTCGCCGCCAGCATGTGCGGCAGCACGGCGCGGGCCATCATGATCGGGGCGGTGGCATTGACCGCGAGAAAGCGGCTCCATTGCTCCGGGGCCACCTCCCAGAAGCGGATTGGGGTGGTGCGGGCGTCGGAGCGGATCGAGGCCTGGCCGATGCCGGCGTTGTTGATCAGGAAGTCGATCCGGCCATGGCGGTCAAGCACCGCGGCGACGATGCGGTCGAAGGCGTCGGGCTGGGCCAGGTCCGCGTGGATGGTTTGCACGGCACCCGGCTTGCCGGAAGCGGCGGCGGCCAGGGACTCCAGGCCGGGGGCGGTGCGATCGACCGCGGCGACATCGATGCCGGCGCTCAGTAGCCCGAGCGCCATGGCGCGGCCGATGCCGCTGGCGGCGCCGGTGACGATGGCGGTCTTGGTGGTTGCCGGCATGGCGCTTCCTCCGTTGTGTGTTGTTGGTTGTGGCGGGCATCTTCGCAGAGGCAGGGGAGGCGAGCGAATCGTGACATCCGGCCGGTGTGGGACGGAGGTTCCGCTAGCGAAACCCTTCGGCGCCTGGCGCCGCGCACGGCAAGACTTCTCAGGGCTTCGCCGGACCAGGAACTGCTGGCGGTGCGGGATCGACACTCGCCGGCGGGCTAGCGGGTGTTATGGGAAGAGCCAGCGATACTGGCGCACCGGGTTGGGCCGGCGTCGAAGAACTGCCAGGCAGGGAACCGACCGGTGTCGTGGCGGAAACCGGGGGCGAGGTCGCCGTGGCAGGAGCCGATCCGTCCAGCGCCGCCGCGACCGGGGCCGACACCGGGGGAACCGACGCGGCGGCCGCCGGAGGGATGGGAGGCACCACAGGCGTATCAGTTGGCGGCGGCGCGGAAGCCGGCGCAGCGGCCGGGGGCGGCGCAGCCGGCTTGTCCTTGTCGGCCTGCTTGGGCGGCGGGGGCAGGCCGGGCACCGTGACCGTGTAGTCGGCAACCACGCGGGCCTGCTTGCCGGCGATCACCAGCACCTTCTGGCCGATCGCGAGCGGCACGGTATCCCGCTGAGTCACCGAAACCAGGTCGCCCTTGGCCTCCTGCACGATGTATTCGTATGCCGTGGTGTCGCCCGTCGCATGTGCCACGCCACTGCCGACCACGCCGCCGATCACCGAGCCGCCCAACGCAGACAGCGCCGTGACCGGGCCGCCGCCGCCATCGACACCCGCGCCTGCGATGCCGCCGGCCGCGGCGCCGGTGACCGTGCCCAGCGTCGCATCGGCGCTGACCGCGACGTTGCGCACGCCAACGACCACGCCGCGCTGGGCCGGGTTGGCCTGTTGCACCGCCGCACTGGCATAGGTGTCCGGCGAGTAGCTCGGGCCGCAGCCGCCAAGCGCCGCCAGCAAGCCTGCCGCGACGCCGCCCATCACGTTCCGAACCAAAGTCGTCCTTCCCGCTTATTGTGCGGTCGCGAGATAGGCGCACCGGGCGGCGGTGTCACCCCCGGCGGCAGCGATTGCCGCGCAGGCCGGCGTCATGCAGGCGTCGCAATTCGCTTCCCTCCGCAACCAATTCCCGCCTAGGCTGCTGCATCGCAGCAGGAGCCAGGAATGGCGCAGACCGGCTTGACGCAAACCCAGACCCAAAGCCAAACCCATGCATCGCCAGAGGCGCAGGGTCTGCTCCAGGGATACGATCCGAACGGCTTCTTCTGCGAGACCATGCGCATCAGCCAGCCGCCGCACCCCGGACTGGACCTGCTGCGGGCCCGGCTAGCACAGTTCCCGGTCGAGACGCTGCGCCGCCGCGCCGTGGACGCCGAGCGCGACCTGCTGGAGCGGGGCATCACCTTCACGGTCTATTCCGACGCTACCGCGATCGACCGCATCCTGCCGTTCGACCTGATCCCGCGGGTGCATCACCGCCGCGGAGTGGCAGCAGATCGAGACCGGCGTGATCCAGCGCGTCAAGCGCGCTGAACATGTTCCTGCACGACATCTACCACGAGCGGAAGATCCTCGTGGACGGGGTCGTGCCGCGCGGAGCTGGTGCTGGGCAACGCCGGCTACTGCGCCGCGATGGTCGACTTCAACGTGCCGTTCAACACCTATGTGCATGTCTGCGGCACCGACATCGTGCGCGACGAGACCGGCCGTTCCATGGTGCTGGAGGACAATGCCCGCACCCCATCCGGCGTCGCCTATGTGGTGGAGAACCGCCACATGACCCTGCGCGTGCTGTCGGACGTCATGGCCGGGCTGAAGGTGCGCGGCGTCGACGAATACGGCCTGCGCCTGCATCGCGCGATGGCCGACATCGCGCCGCAGGGCGTGACCGATCCGCAGGTCGTGGTGCTGTCGCCCGGCATCTTCAACTCGGCCTATTTCGAGCATGTGTTCCTGGCGCGCGAGATGGGCGTTCCGCTGGTCGAGGGCCGCGACCTGACGGTGGAGGACGGCAAGGTCTGGATGCGCACCACCGCCGGGCTGGCGCCGGTGCACACGATCTACCGCCGCATGGCGACGACTTCCTCGACCCCGACGTGTTCAACCCCGACAGCATGCTGGGGGTGCGCGGGCTGATCGAGGCGTGGCGCCGCGGCAACGTGGCGATCGCCAACGCCGTCGGCACCGGCGTAGCCGACGACAAGGCGGTGTATGCCTACATGCCGCGCATCATCCGCTATTACCTGTCGGAAGACCCGATCCTGCCGAACGTCGATACTCGTATCTGCGCGGAACCTGACGCGCTGGCCTACACGCTGGACCATCTGGCGGAGCTGGTGGTGAAGCCGGTCGCCGAATCCGGCGGCTACGGCCTGATCATCGGCCCGCACGCCACGCAGCGCGCAGCTCGACGATTTCCGCGCCCGGCTGAACGCCGATCCGTCCAACTATATCAGCCAGCCGACGCTGAAACTCTCGGTGTCGCCGACGCTGATGCGAGGCGGCGTGCGGCCGCGCCATATCGATCTGCGGCCCTTCGCGGTGACCGGCAAGGACACCTGGGTGCTGCCCGGCGGCCTCACCCGGGTCGCGCTGCGGGCAGGGCACGCTGGTGGTGAACTCGTCGCAGGGCGGCGGCACCAAAGACACCTGGGTGCTGGCATGAGCGAGACACTCGCAAGCTACCGGCACAATGCACCTGATCGCACGCCACGCCGCCAGCGCGCTGTGGCTCGCCCGCTACATGGAGCGGATCGAGAACCTGGCCCGCATCCTGGACGTGACCAAACCTTCGCCCGCGACGCCGACGACACGGCAACTGGCTGACCGATCCTGCGCATCAACGGCGACGCTGATCGGGTTCCACAAGCTCCACCCCGAGGCCAGCCAGGCGCAACGTCGCGCGAGTTCTATCTGCTGGACGCCGATAATCCCAGCTCGGTGCAGGCCGCGATCGCGGCGGCGAAGGAGAATGCGCGCACGCTGCGGGCGCTGATCTCCACCGAAATGTGGCTACAGATCAACGTCTTTCACGGCCACATCCGGGCCCTGAGCGACGCCGACCTGACGCCTGACCGGCTTTCACCGCGGTCTGCGCCATGCTGAAGGAAGGCGCCCAGGCGCATGTCGGCATCACCGAGGGCACGTTCTATCGCGACCAGGCTGGCACTTCACATGATCGGCCGTTACCTGGAGCGCGCCGACCAGACCACGCGCCTGTTGGATACACGGTTCAATGCTCTGGTGCCGCTGATCGATGCGGGCGATCCGGATATCGACGCCGGCAAATGGCATGCGCTGCTACGCGCTGCCGGCGGCTACCATGCGTACCGGCGGGAACACCCGCATGGCTATCGTCCGGTCGAGGTCGCCGGCTTCCTGATTGCCAATACGGCGTTCCCCCGTGCGGTGGCGCTGAACCTGTCGCAGATCGAATGGCACCTGACACAGCTTCGCCTGCGCTATTACCTGCGCGGCGGCGCCCGCGCGTTGGAGCGTGTGGACAATCTGTGCACCACGCTAACGCATGAGGGGGTCGCCGATCTGGTGGCGCGCGGCCTGTCGCCGTTCCTCGATTGGATGCAGCGCGAGATCGGTGCGCTGCATGGGGACGTGATCGACGGTTTGTGCGGGGGTGGGCAGTAAGCCACACCCCGGCTAAGAGTAAGGTAACCTCTCCCGCGTGAGCGGGAGAGGTCGATGATGCGAAGCATCGAGGGTGAGGGTGATCGGGCCGCACGAAAGCAGGTAGAGCGGGGCGACCCGATCACCCTCACCCGCGTCGCTTACGCTCCACGACCTCTCCCGCTACGCGGGCGAGGTTATTAGCGCCGCCCGCAGATCCTGCACGACCCTGTCCGCTGTGCGCTTGCGCCAGCGCACGCGCTTGCTGATCGGCTCGTTCTCGATCTCGGGGAACACTTTCGCCGTCACGAAAACCGGCCCGGGCGCACGCAGGATGCCCGGCAGCTCGCGGGTGAACACATCCAGTTCGGTGAACGCGAACGCCTGGGGATAGCCGGCGCCGCGTGCCAGCACGTCATACGCGACGTGCTTCGCATTCGGCACCGGCTGACCGCCGGTCGTCGCATACACCTCATTGTCCAGCACGAAATGATAGAAGTTCGCCGGCGCTTGCTCGGCGATCGTCGCCAGCATGCCGAGGCTCATCAGGATGTCGCCCTCGGAATCCAACAGCACCACGCGCCGATTCGGCTGCGCCAGCGCGACGCCGAGGCCGAACCCCGCATGCCCGCCCATTGCCGGATCGCCGAGCGGCAGGTCGAACACGGTATCGCTGATCGGCGCCCAGTGGCGGCCGCTGCGCCCGGGAATCACGATCGCATCGCCGCGGTGCTCGGCAAAAACCCGCACCACATCTGCCATGTGCATCATCGCCCTACCTTTGCTTTTACCGGTTGAAGCCGTGGTATTCGTCGCCGACCAGCACCACGACCGGGCGCTTGGTTTTTTCTGCTTCCGCGAACGCCACGGGAATGCGTTCCGCGTCGGCATCGCCCTCCACCAGATAGAAGGGGATGTTGAACGCCATCAGGAACCGTTCGGTATAAGTGGCCGCGGTGTCGCTGTTGACGCCATGCCGCGTGTAGCCGCGATAGCCGACCATCAGCACAATCGGCACCTGCAAACCCATCAGCCAGCCGCGGATAGAATCGCCCGACTCCATCATCCCGGTGTTCTGGATCAGGATCATCGGCTTGCGCCCGCCCGCATGCAGCCCGGCGGCGATCGAACACGCGTGCCCCTCGCGCGTGACGCCGAGCAGGCGCAGATCGGGATCGGCCTGCATAAGGAGAAAAAGCCAGTTGGTTTCGCTGTCGGGCAGCCAGACGATGTCGGTGACGCCATTCTGCTTCATCTGGCGCATCACCGTTTCTGGGCTCAGCGCCGCTTCTTCCGTGTGGCTCATGGCTTCCTCTCCGATTTCTCGGCTGGCGAGGTGGCAGCTAACATCATCCGGCAACGGCAAGACAAGGGAGGGACCAGGCCATGGCAAACACCTTCAAGGTCGGCGAACTGACGATCCATCGGATCGTCGAGATGGAATGCGGCTTCACACCCGCGCTGGAATTCCTGCCAGAACTGAAGCCGGAGGTGTTGGACGAGAACCGGTCCTGGCTGGCGCCGCCAGCGCGCTCGATGCCGACGGACAACCTGGTGCTGTGCTTCCAGTCCTACATCGTGCAGACGCCACGCCAGACCATCCTGGTGGATAGCTGCATCGGCAATGACAAGCACCGCACAGCACGGCCGCTGTGGCACCAGAAGAAGGACGACGCCTGGATGCGCGGTCTGGCCTCGCTGGGCCTGACGGTGAACGACATCGACATCGTCCTGTGCACCCATCTGCACGTCGATCATATCGGCTGGAACACGCGGCTGGAGAACGGCCGCTGGGTGCCAACGTTCCCCAAGGCGCGCTACCTGTTTTCCAAGACCGAGCTGGATTTCTGGCTGGCCGAAAACGCCAGGACAGAACTGCCGCAGATCGTGGACAGCGTGATCCCCATCGTCGAGGCGAAGCGGTGCGACCTGGTCACGTCCGACCACGCGGTGGATGACCTGGTGGCACTGATCCCGACGCCCGGCCACACCATCGACCACTACGCGGTGAAGCTCGGCCGTGGCGGCAAGGATGCGGTGATCACCGGCGATCTCATCCATACGCCGTTGCAGGCGCGTTATCCTGAGCTGGCAATGCGGGTGGACTACAATCCGAAGCAGGGCGCGGCGACACGCCGGACGTTCCTGGAGACCTACTGCGACACCGGCACACTGTGCTGTTTCGCGCATTTCCCTTCGCCGTCGCGCGGCCACATCAAGCGCTGGGGTGACGGGTTCAAGTGCGACTACGTGACGAACTGAGCAACGGGAGACGAACGCGATGGCCTTTTATGAACTGCGGCAATACAAAGTGCTGCCTGAGAAACTGAACGAGTGGGTGCGCATCATGGAAGAGGAGATCATTCCCTTCCAGGTATCCAAGGGCATGGTGATCTGCGGCAGCTTCCGCGGCGAGACGGACGAGTCGGTGTATGTCTGGATCCGCCGCTTCGAAAGCGAAGAACAGCGCGTGGCGCTGTACAAGGCGGTTTACGAAAGCGACTATTGGAAGACGAAGATCGCGCCGCTGGTGCCGGATTGTCTGGACCGGCCGCGCAACGTGGTGACCCGGATCGTGCCGACGCCGCGCTCGCCGGTTCAGTAATCTCCGGCGCGCCGGGTCTTATCACGTCATTCGTTGGCGGGGTCCCATTCCGATCGCCGCGGCAGCGGCGGCCGGGAGGGGGCAGCCCGATCCGATTGTATCTGGATTGCGGGCGCCGGGGCTTTTCCCGCCGGCTCGCAGAGGCGACACTGGCCTCATGTCGGAGCAGCCTGCGCTTTCCTCCACCACGCCCGTGAAGGTCACTGCCGGCACCAGTGGCCGCACGCGCCTGACGGCGGTCATCGTCGCCTGTGCCTTGTTCATGCAGAACCTCAATTCCACCGTGATCGCCACGGCATTGCCCACCATGGCGAGGGTGTTCGGCGTCGAGCCGGTGCGCATGAACGTGGCGCTGACGTCTTATCTGCTGAGCCTCGCGGTGTTCATCCCGGCGAGCGGCTGGATCGCCGACCGCTACGGCACACGCACCGTTTTCCGCGCCGCGATCGCGGTGTTCACTGTAGGCTCGGTGCTGTGCGGCCGCGCCGACACTCTGGGTTTCCTGGTGGCATCGCGTGTGCTGCAAGGCATCGGCGGCGCGATGATGGTCCCGGTCGGGCGGCTGGTGCTGCTGCGCACGGCGCCGCGCCACGAACTGGTGGCGGCGATGGCGTGGCTGACCATGCCGTCCTTGCTCGGCCCGGTGCTGGGACCGCCGGTCGGCGGCTTTATCGTCACCTATTTCGATTGGCGCTGGATCTTCGACATCAATGTGCCGATTGGGATCCTCGGCATCGTGCTGGTGACCCTGTTCATCCAGGATGCGCGCGAACCACCGCGCGGCAAGTTCGACTTCGTCGGGCTGGCGCTGTCCGGCGTAGCGCTGGCGGGGGTGATGTTCGGACTGGAAACCGGTGGCCGCGGCGTGGTGCCGCCGTCGTTGACCGAGGCGATGGTCGGCATCGGCCTGCTGGCAGGCGCCGGCTATGCCGTACATGCATGGCGGCACCCGGCGCCGCTGCTGGATTTCTCGCTGCTGAAACTACCCTGCTTCGGCGTTGCGTTCTGCGCGATGATGCTGTTCCGCACCGGCATCGGCGCGATTCCCTTCCTGTTGCCGATGATGATGCAGGTTGGGTTCGGCAACTCGGCTGTGGAGAGCGGTCTGATCACCTTCGCCAGCGCCGCCGGGGCGTTCGTTATGAAGCCGGCGGCCCAGCACGCGCTGCGGCTGTTCGGCTTCCGCGATACGCTGCTGTGGAACGGGCTCCTGTCTGGCACGATGCTGGGATTGTGCGCAGCATTCCGCCCCACCTGGCCAGTGGCGTTCATCTACGCCGTATTGCTCGTTGGCGGTTTCTTCCGCTCGCTACAGTTCACCGCGTACAACACATTGGCCTACGGCGACGTGCCGCGGTCGCGCATGAGCGCGGCGACGAGCCTGTATATCACCGGGCAACAGCTTGCCGCGACGATCGGCGTGTCGGCCGGCGCGCTGGCGCTGGAGGCAGCGATGCGGCTGTCGGGCAACCATCCGGCGCGGCCAATCGATTTCAGTGTGGCCTTCGTCGCGGTTGCATGCATGCCGATAGTCGCCGGCCCGTTGGCGCTGCTGATGCCGCGCGATGCCGGGGACGACCTGACCGGACGGCGGCCGGAGCGATGATGACAGCCTCACCCGCGCGCTGAGTGAAAGAGGTGTCCAGCTATCTGCCTTGCCACCGTGGCGCGCGTTTCTCCATGAACGCGGTGCGGCCTTCCTTGTAGTCCGCACTATTGAAGCAGACCTCCATCATTCGCGCCATCGCAGCCGTATCGCGCTTGCTCTCGTCCTTTGTCATCTCGTTGATCATCACCTTCGACGCAGCCACCGACAGCGGCGCGTTGTCGGCAATGGTACGCGCCAGGTCGAGCACGTATTCGTTCAGCTCCTCATCCCCCACCATCCTGTTGATCAGGCCGATGCGCTCCGCCTCTTCGGCATCGATACGCCGTGCGGTATACAAAATCATGCGCGCATGCGCGGGACCTACGAGGTCTATCAGCCGTCGTACCGATGCCGGCGCGTAGGCAATCGACAGCTTTGCCGCGGGAATACCGAATTGGCTGTCCGCCGCGGCAATGCGCAGATCGGCCTGCATGGCGATCGCCAGTCCGCCGCCCAGGCAGAAGCCGCGAATGCGCGCGATGATCGGCTTCGGAAACGTGGCGTATTTCGTGCGTCCGACCCCAGCCAGCCGCTCATATTCTTGCTGCGCGTTGGCATCCGAGCGGTTCTTCTCAAACTGGCTGATATCCGCGCCGGAGACGAACGCCTTATTGCCCGCGCCGCTCAGAATCACAACTTCGCACTGAAATCGTCCTCGCGGAACTCATCGAGGATTTCGCCGAACCCAGTCCACATCTCCAGCGACATGGCATTGCGTTTCTCGGGCTGGTTGAAGGTGATCAGTCCAACACCTTCGTCTTTCGCCGCGAGCATTTTGCCCCCGGCGTATTCGCGGGTGATGCCGCCACTCGGCATGTCGTTCATCTCAAATCGCTCCCTTCTTACGCATCTCGGCAATCTCGTCGGCGCTGTATCCAACCGAGGCCAGCACGTCGTCGGTGCTGGAGCTCATCTCCGGTGTCGGCAGCCGGATCGCCTTGGAGAAACCGGTCATGCTGATCGCCGATGCGACCACCGCCACATCGCCGACCACCGGACTGTGCATCGGTGTCGCCATTTGCAGATGCTGAACCTGCGGATCCGCGAATACCTGGTCGATGCTGTAGATCGGCCCGCATGGCACGCCAGCGCCTTCCAGCAGCTCGATCCAGTGTTCCGACGGCTTCGTCCGCGTGATCTCGCTGATCGCCGCGTTGATCTCCTTGCGCCGGGCGCTGCGCGCCTTCTGATCCTTCCACTCCGGCTTGGCCTTCCAGGCCGGCTGCCCAATCGCGTCGCAGAAGCGGCCGAACACGCGGCTGGAGCTTGCCGCGATGTTGATATGACCGTCGGACGTCGGAAATACGCCGGTGGGGATGCCGGTCGGATGGTCGTTGCCCGCCTGCGGCGCGACCTCCTTGGCGATCAGCCAGCGCGACGCCTGGAAGTCCAACATGAAGATCTGTGCCTCGAGCAGCGAGGTGGTGACCCAGCGGCCCACGCCGGTGCGTTCGCGATCGAAGATCGCCATCATGATACCGAGCGCCAGCAGGTTGCCCGCGGTCAGGTCGTCGATCGGGATGCCGACGCGCACCGGCCCCTGGCCGGGCAGGCCGGTGATCGACATCAGGCCACCCATGCCCTGGGCGATTTGGTCCACGCCGGCACGGTGGCCGTAGGGCCCGGTCTGGCCAAAGCCGCTGATGCTGCCATAGACGATGCGCGGGTTCACCGACTTCACGTCGTCGTAGGACACTTTCAGCCGGTGCTTCACCTGGGCTCGCATGTTCTCGACGATGATATCGGCGGTTTCCACCAGGCGCATGAACGCTGCGTGGCCCTCGGGCGACTTCAGGTTCAGCGTCATCGCCCGCTTGTTGCGGTGCAGGTTCTGAAAGTCGAAGCCGTGCCGGTTGCCGGCGACGTCCTCGCCATCTGTCGCGGGAGGCTCGATCTTGATGACGTCGGCGCCCCAGTCCGCCAGGTGCCGCACGCAGGTCGGACCGGCTCGCGCTAAGGTCAGATCCAGCACCTTCAGGCCGTTCAGCGGCATACGGGTCTGGGCCTGGGTCAGCATGGACTTATCGGCAGGGCTTTCCGGCATTGTGGTTTCTCCTCCATCTGGCGGCGATACTCTGCCGCATTTTCTTCTCACTCAAGGGTGCGCGTGCATCGAAAGGCAGGTTGGGGTTCAATCCGCCGCCATGGATACGGTTGATCTTGCCCTGGTGCTGGCGGTCGATGGCTCGGCCAGCGTGACTTATGACGAATTCGGACTGATCGCCGGCGGCATGGCGGCCGCACTGCGCGACCCGATCGTCATCGCGGGGCTGACCGGCGGCCCGGCCAAATCCAGCTATTGCTGTCTCCTGCTGTGGTCCGGGATCGGCGCCCAGGACGTGATTGTCGACTGGACCCATATCGCCGGCGCCGCCGACGCCCAGGCGTTCGCCAATGCCGTGGACAACATGCCCCGCTCGGTACCGGCTGGACAGACCGCCATTGGCGAGGCGTTGCTGGGGGCGTTGACATTGCTCGGTCGGGTCCCGGCGAACCCAAGGCGCAGCGTGGTGGATGTAGTCGGTGACGGACGGTCCAACCAAGGGATCGCACCCGGCCCGATCCGCGATCGCATGGCCTCGGCGAACATCACTATCAACGGGCTGTGCATCCTGCACGAGGAACCCGACCTGCTGGACTCCTACACGCGGGAGGTGATTGGCGGCCCGGGCGCGTTCGCTGTTGTCTGCGCCGATTACCCGGATTTCGCAGCAGCGATGAAGCAGAAGCTGGTGCGGGAAACCAAAGCGCCAATTGTCTAGAGCGCTGTCACCTTGAAGGGGGTCACGAGCCTCCTGTCAGCGCGAGGCGCGTAGCGCCGAAGCAATGACAGCGGTACTCGCGGCAGTTCCACTCAGGATGAAAAGGCTCTAATACCATCCCGCAAAGCGATTGACGTACGACAACGGCCGTCCCTCACCGTCATGGCCGGCACAAGGCCGGCCATGACGGTGAGGGCGGTCCGTGCGAAGCGGTCGAGAGTCAATCGTTCTGCGGGTTGGTATAACACCCAACCACCGAGAATTCGAAGCCGCGCTGGCTCGCATCATCCCGCGTGCCGTCGGCACGAGAAAACGTTTCAAAAAAATGCCGCCACCAACTGCTCGAATGCACGGGCGCGATGACTGAGGGCATGCTTGTCCGCCGGCTCCATCTCGCCAAACGTCAGCTTGCTGCCGCGCGGCACGAACATCGGGTCATAGCCAAACCCATGCATGCCGCGAGGCGGCCAGACCGTCTCGCCATCGACCCGGCCGACAAATGTCTCGGTGTGCCCGTCCGGCCAGGCCAGACAGAGCGCAGCCACGAACCACGCCCGGTGTTCTGCCGTATCCCCCATTTGCGCATGCACCTGCGACATCGCCGCGGCAAAATCCTTGCTCGGCCCGGCCCAGCGCGCCGAGTGCACACCGGGGGCGCCCTCCAGCGCAGCGACGCAGAAGCCGGAATCGTCCGCCAGTGCAGGCAGCCCACTCGCGATAGCAGCCGCCAGCGCCTTGATCCGCGCGTTGCCCACGAAGTCCGGCGCATCCTCTGCCGGTTCCGGCAGGCCGAGGGCGCCGGCGGACACCGCCTCGATGGCGTATGGCCGCAACAGATCCGCGATCTCCCGCAGCTTCCCCGGGTTATGCGTGGCAACGACCTGCTTGCCACCACCAAACAGCTTGCGCGCCATCAGGAACCGATCGCCTCGCGTTGGGCCACGAACAACTCGCCCGTGCCTTTCCGCGCCAATCCCAGCAACTCCAGCAGTTGCGCCTCGGAGAACGCCGCACGTTCCGCCGTGGCTTGCAGTTCCACCAGGCCGCCGCCGTCGGTGAGCACGAAATTGGCGTCAGCGTCCGCCGTCGAGTCTTCCTCGTATTCCAGGTCCAAGGCCGGCTCGCCAGCCACCAACCCACAGGACACCGCTGCCACTTGCCCGATCAGTGGCGAGCGCGCGATGACCTTCATCTTTTGCAGGTGGCGACATGCCAGAGCCAGCGCTACCCAGGCGCCAGTGATCGCGGCGCAGCGTGTGCCACCGTCAGCGTTCAGCACGTCGCAATCCAGCGTGATCGTCATCTCTCCCAGCACGCTGCGATCCACGACCGCACGCAGAGCGCGGCCAATCAAGCGCTGGATCTCCTGCGTTCGGCCCGACTGCTTGCCTCGCGCCGCCTCCCGATCGCCGCGTGTGTGGGTAGCCCGCGGCAGCATGCCGTATTCCGCGGTAACCCACCCCTGGCCGGAGTTGCGCATGAAAGGCGGGACGCGTCCTTCGACGCTGGCGGCACATAGCACCTCGGTATTGCCCATACGGATCAGGCACGAGCCCTCCGCATGCCGGGCAAAGCCTGGTGTCAGCGAGACGTTGCGAAGGGCGTCGGCGGCGCGGCCGGATGGGCGCATGATCTGGTTCCTTGGGGGATTTTCTGCGGCCGGACCATACCGGCGCCGTGCGCCTGCTGCCATACCGCGGCGCGCTGTCCTGTGCCTCGCCACGCCTTCTTGTCCGTCGCTACCGCATCGTATAGTGGCAACAACAAGACCATGCCGCGCGGCGGCCAACTCCGGGGAGGCGTGCGTGAACCGATCGTTGCTGAAGCTCATCGCAGGACTGTGCTTGCTCGCCACGCCGGCGCTGGCGGGCGACGACGTCAAAATCGGTCTCGTCACCACGTTGAGCGGACCGGCCGGCGTGATCGGCAAGCACATGAAGGACGCGGGCGATCTCGCGCTGGAGTTGCTCAACGGCAACATCGGCGGCAAGCCGGCCAGCATCGTCTATGGCGACGACCAGTTCCGTCCGGATGTCGGGCGCCAGGTTGCCGAGGAAATGCTGAAGCGCGACCGCATCGATTTCATGACCGGCTTTATCTGGTCGAACGTGTTGCTGGCCGCCTACCAGCCGATCATCAAGTCCGGCACCATCCTGATCGGCGCCAATGCCGGCCCGCACGAGATCGCCGGCGAGATGTGCGCGCCGAACTACTTCTCCGCGTCATGGCAAAACGACGAGACGCCCGAATCGATGGGCGCCTACATGGCCAGCCAGAACATGGAGGATGTTTACCTCATTGCGCCGGACTACGCGGCGGGCAAGGACATGGTCGCCGGCTTCAAGCGCTTCTTCAAAGGCAAGATCGCGGCCGAGGTCTACACGAAACCCGGCCAGTCAGATTACCAGGTCGAGATCAGCCAGATCCGCGCCGGCAATCCGAAGGCGCTGTTCATCTTCCTGCCAGGCGGCATGGGTATCCAGTTCGTCAAGCAATACGCACAGTCCGGCCTGCGTGGGCAGATCCCGTTGTATTCGGCGTTCACCGTGGACGAGACGACGCTGCCGGCGATCGGCGACGCAGCGGCCGGCAATTACGAGGTGAGCTTCTGGTCGCCCGACCTCGACAACGCACCCAACAAGGCGTTCGTCGCGGCGTTCCGCGCCAAGTACCACTACATGCCGTCCTACTACGCGGCGCAGACTTTCGACGCGATCAACATGATCGACGATGCGGTGAAGGCGGTGCACGGGAACCTGGCCGACAAGCAGGGAATGATCGCGCGGTTGGCGCAGGCGGATTTTCCATCCGTGCGCGGTCACTTCAGCTACAACACCAACCACTTCCCGATCGAGAATTTCTACCTGTTGAAGATCGTGCAGGATGCCGACGGACAATATGTGAGGAAGATCCAGTCGACGATCTTCACGGACCACAAGGACGCCTATTACACCGAATGCCACATGAAGCCGTTCGAGTGAGCGAAACCTCTCCCGCGCTGCGCGCGGGAGAGGTCGCTGCGAAGCGGCGGGTGAGGGTATTGCAAGCGCCGCATGGCCAATCTTTGGGTACAGACGTGAAGCAGGATCGGCGGGGAAAGCGGCACCCTCGGCGCTGTCGCGCCTTGACCTCTCCCGCGTAGCGGGAGAGGTTTTTGCCCGGTGATCACCCTTCTCGAACAGATCCTCAACGGCCTACAGTTCGGCGTCATGCTGTTCCTGATGGCAGCGGGTCTCACGCTGATCTTCGGCATCATGAATCTGATCAACCTGGCGCACGGCTCGCTCTACATGATCGGTGCGTATGTTGCGGCATCGACCTTCAGCGCGACACACTCCTTTCTGTTCTCGCTGCTGGCTGCCGTAACCGCCACCGCCGCGGTTGGCATCGTCATCGAGCGCCTCGTCTTCCGCACACTGTATGAGCGTGACCACCTCGACCAGGTGCTGGCGACCTTCGGGCTGATCCTGTTTTTCAACGAAATGGTACGCATCATCTGGGGCGCGACGGCACTGTATACCCAGGTGCCCGGCTTCCTCTCCGGCCAGGTGGAGCTGCTACCCGGCGCGCCCTATCCCGCCTACCGCCTCGCCATCATCGCCGTCGGACTGCTGGTGGCTGTCCTGCTCTGGCTGCTGATCAGCCGCACGCGGACCGGCATGCTGATCCGCGCCGGCGCCGCCAACCGAACCATGGTCGGCGCGCTCGGCGTCAACGTCTCCTTGCTCTACATGGCGGTATTCGGCCTGGGCGCGGCGCTGGCGGCGCTATCCGGAGCAATGGCCGCTCCGGTCTTCACCGTCGAGTCCGGCATGGGCGACGACTTCCTGATCCTCTCGTTCGTGGTCATCGTCATCGGCGGGATCGGCTCGATCCGTGGAGCGTTCGTCGCCGCGGTTCTGGTGGGCGTGGTGGACACCACAGGACGCGCCTTCCTGCGTCCGTTGTTCGCGCTCGTAATGAGCAGTACCGCCGCCGACAACGCGGGGCCGACCGTCGCCTCGATGCTGATCTATGTGCTGATGGCGACGGTGCTGTTCTTCCGCCCCACCGGCCTGTTCCCCACGCCCGGCCGTTGAGCATGCGACGCAGCATGCGCAGCGCCGAGCTCATCGGCCTGGTCGCGCTGGCCCTGGTGCCACCGCTCGCCGCGGCGCTCGACCAACCCTTCTATGTCGATCTGTTCACCCGCATCGTGATCTTTGCCATCGCCGCGGTGAGTTTGGATCTCATCCTGGGCTATGGCGGCATGGTGAGCTTTGGCCACGCCGCCTATCTCGGCATCGGCTCCTACGCCGTCGGCATCCTGGCGTTTTACGGCATCACCAACGGGTTCCTGCAGTTCTTCGTGGCCATTGCCGGCGCCGGCGCAGCGGCGTTGCTGATCGGCTTCGTGTCGCTGCGCACCAGCGGCGTGTATTTCATCATGATCACGCTCGCGTTCAGCCAGATGATCTATTTCCTGTGCGAGAGCCTCAACCAGTTCGGCGGCGACAACGGTCTGAACATCGCCGAACAAAGCCGTTTCACCGGCCTGCTCGACCTGGACAACGGCACGACGCTCTACTACCTGGCCTTCGCCTGTCTGGTGCTATGCCTGCTGCTCGGGCGCCGGCTGGTGGAATCGCGCTTCGGCATGGCACTGCGCGGCATCAAGTCGAACGCGCGACGGATGGAGGCGCTCGGCTTCCCAACCTTCCGCTACCGGCTGACCGCGTTCGTCGTCGCGGGCGCGATCGGCGGCCTGGCTGGCGCGCTGCTGGCCAACCAGACGCTGTTCCTCTCGCCGGCGATCATGCATTGGACGCGGTCAGGCGAGATCATGGTGATGGTGATTCTCGGTGGGATGGGCACGCTGTTCGGGCCGGTGCTCGGCGCCGTCGCTTATCTGTTGCTGGAGAACGTGCTGTCCGGCCTGACCGCGCATTGGCAGGCGATCCTGGGGCCGCTGCTGGTGCTGCTGGTGCTGTTCTCGCGCGGCGGCATCCTGGGCGCGCTCACCTCGTTCACACGGCATCGCCATGGATGACGTCTTGCTCTCCACACGCGGGCTGCTGAAGCGCTTCGGCGGCCTTGTCGCGACCAATCTGCTTGACCTGGACATCATCTCGGGAGAAATCCACGCGCTGATCGGCCCGAACGGCGCCGGCAAAACGACGCTGGTCGCACAGCTTGCCGGTGAGCATGCGCCCGACGCCGGCACGATCCGCTTTGCCGGCAGCGACATTACGCACGAGCCGCCAGCCCGTCGCGCAGCGCTCGGCCTCGCCCGATCGTTTCAGGTGACGACGGTGTTCGCGGAATTCTCGGTGCTGGACAACGTTGCGCTCGCAGTGCAGGCCCGCGCCGGGCACAGTTTCCGTTTCTGGCGGCAGGCCAGGCACGATCCCGCGTTGCGCGAGCCCGCCCGTGCCCGACTGGCAGAGGTCGGGCTGGCCGATCGCGCCGAAGTCGCCGCCGGCACCCTGGCACATGGCGAAAAGCGTGCCCTTGAGCTGGCGATGGTGCTGGCAACCCAACCGCGACTGCTCCTGCTCGACGAACCGATGGCCGGCATGGGTCCCGAGGACTCCGGACGCATGGTAGAAATGCTGACGCGCCTGAAAGGCCAGGTCACCATGCTGCTGATCGAGCATGACATGGACGCGGTGTTCGCGCTGGCCGACCGCATCACCGTGCTGGTCTACGGCCGCGCGATCGCGACCGGCACGCCCGCCATGATCCGCCATGATCCGGCAGTGCTGGCAGCCTATCTCGGGGAGGAAGCCGCCTGATGCTGCACGTCGCCGAGCTTGCGGCCGGCTACGGCGACACGCCGGTACTGTTTGACGTCAGCTTCAATGTCGGCGTCGGCGAGGTTGTGACGCTGCTTGGACGCAACGGCATGGGGAAGACCACCACCATTCGCGCGATCATGGGTATCCTGCCGGCACAACAGGGGAAAATCGAGATGGACGGTGCGCCGATCCATCGCCTGCCACCGCATCGCATCGCGCGCCTCGGGCTGGGGCTGGTGCCGGAGGGTCGCCAGGTGTTTCCCAACCTGACGGTGCGCGAGAACCTGGTTGCCACTGCGGCGAACCGGGGCGGCCAGCCGGGACCATGGGTGCTCGACAGAGTGCTCGGGTTGTTTCCGGCGTTGCGTGAGCGGCTGAACAGCCCCGGCGGGTTCCTGTCGGGCGGCGAGCAGCAGATGCTGGCAATTGGGCGGGCGCTGATGACGAACCCGCGGCTGCTGATCCTGGACGAGGCGACCGAAGGCCTGGCGCCAATGGTCCGGGCTGAAATCTGGCGGGCACTGGAGCGGCTGAAGGTGGGGGGCCAGTCGATCCTGGTGATCGACAAGAACGTGACCGCGCTGTCGCGCTTCGCCGACCGACACTACATACTGGAGAAGGGCCGAGTGGTCTGGCATGGCAACTCGGCGGACCTGAGCGCGGAGAGTGCGCTGCAACGGCGGTATCTCGGGGTGTGACTATTGGATATTCTCCCCCTCCCCTTGTGGGAGGGGGAGAGTTCCTTTCCAAACGGCCCATATATAGCGCTGTGGGGCGCTTGGTCGTTCGGACCCCTTCGTGCCACAATCGCCGCCGCAACGCGGATGCCAGCAAGGACCCATGAGCGTCATCCAACCAGGCGGAATCGACTGCGACATCCATCCGGCGGTGCCCAGCCTCAAGGCGCTGCACCCCTATTTGTCCGACCACTGGCGCGACACGATCATTCAGCGCGGCGTGAGCGAGCTGGAATCCATCGCCTATCCGGCCAATTCACCGCTGACGTCGCGGCCTGACTGGCGGCCGGCTTCCGGCAAGCCGGGCTCCGACCTGGCGCTGCTGCGCCAGCAGGCGCTGGACGCGTTCGGCACCAGCCTGGCGATCTGCAACTG
This sequence comes from uncultured Alphaproteobacteria bacterium, assembly GCA_963762885.1. Classification (GTDB taxonomy): domain Bacteria; phylum Pseudomonadota; class Alphaproteobacteria; order Acetobacterales; family Acetobacteraceae; genus JASHVB01. The sequence goes on along the minus strand of CAVXNH010000052.1, from coordinate 11,363 downwards.
CCTCTACGGCGTGCAGTTGCTGTTCAGCGAGGACATGGCGGCCGGCTTTGCCCGCGCGGTGAACGACTGGCTGGCGCATGAGTGGCTCGACAAAGAGCCTCGCCTGCGCGGCTCCATCGTCGTGCCGATGCAGAATCCCGAGCTGGCCGTAGAGGAGATCGAGCGTGTCGCGCCCGACCGCCGCTTCGTCCAGGTGTTGCTGCTGGTGATGCACGACATGCCGCTGGGCAAGCGGCACTACTGGCCGATCTACGCCGCCTCGGAGCGGCACGGATTACCGGTCGGCGTCCACGCCGGCAGCGCCTATCGCCATCCCGTCACCCCGCTCGGCTGGCCCACCTACTACACGGAGGACTACGCGGCGCAGGCACCGGCGTTCCAGCAAGCCTTGTCCAGCCTGGTCTGCGAGGGCGTCTTCACCAAGTTCCCCGAACTGAAGGTCGTGTTGCTCGAATCCGGCTTCACCTGGCTGCCGGCGCATCTCTGGCGGCTGACGAAATTCTGGCGCGGGCTGCGCATGGAAGTACCATGGGTGGATCGCTCGCCCACCGAGATTGTGCGTTCCAATGTCCGCCTGACGATCCAGCCCTGTGACGCGCCGCCAACCACCGAGGCATTCCAGCGTTTGCTCGAACACATGCAGTCCGACGAGATGCTGCTGTTTTCCACCGACTATCCGCATTGGCAGTTCGACGGCGATGCCGTGCTGCCCGATGGCCTGTCGCGCGATCTCGTGCGCAAAATCATGATCGACAATCCGCGGGATACCTATCCCCGCCTGATGGAGACGGTCCAATGAACGTGCAGGTGACCAGCCGCCCGGCGATCCAGCCGGCCGCGACTTCGAAACTCGCCATTGCCGATGGCGACATTCATCCGCAGCGCAATTCCTACAAGGATCTGTTCCCCTATATGGAACGGCGCTGGGTGGAGATGGCGAAGACGTTCGGGTCACGGCCCCGGCAGGCCTATCAGGCTGGGCCCGCCTATCCGAAGGGACAGCCGAACGCCTCGCGCCGCGACGCGTGGCCGCCTGAGGGCGGGCGCCCGGGCAGCAGCTTGTCCTTTATGCAGAAGCAGTTGCTCGACGAGAACAACATCCAGCTCGGCATCCTGAACCCGACCGGCGACAACGGCGCCAGTTTCCAGAACCGTGAGTTCGGCGCCGGAGTGGCTAGCGCCATGAACCGCTGGGTGGAGGCAGAGTGGCTGATCGAACCGCGCCTGAAGGGTTCGATCGTCGTGCCCTATGAGGATACCGAAGCGGCGGTCGCAGAGATCGAGCGCTGGGCCGGCGATCCGCGCTTCGTCCAGGTGCTGATGGTCACCCGCACGGCCAATCCTCCCGGCCAGAAGCAATATTGGAAAATCTACGAGGCGGCCGCGGCGGCGGGACTGCCGATCGGCGTGCACGCCTTCGGCTTCGGCGGCTACCCGGTCAGCGGCAGCGGTTGGCCGTCATTCTACATCGAGGACATGGTCGGCCACGCCCAGTCGTCGCAGTCGTTCCTCACCAGCCTGGTGATCGAGGGCGTGTTCGAGCGCATCCCGGAGTTCAAGCTGGTCTTGATCGAATTGGGTTTCGCATGGCTGCCGCCGCTGGCGTGGCGATTGGACAAGCTGTGGAACCGCCTGAAGGTGGAGACCCCGCACCTGAAGCGCGCCCCCTCGGAGTATATCCGCGAACAGGTATGGCTGACCACGCAACCGATGGAAGAACCGCAGCCGCGCGAGCATGTGTTGGATGCGATCGACTGGATCGGCTGGGACCGATTGCTGTTCGCCACTGACTATCCGCACTGGGACTACGACGATCCCACCCAGGTGCTGCCGATGGCGCTGCAGGAGCAAAAGCGCCGGGACTTCTTCTTCAACAACGCGATGGCGCTGTACCGGCAGGGATGACCGTCGAAATCTCCCTTTCCCTCACGGGAAAGGGAGATTGATCAATCCGCCAGCCTATCGGGCCACGCCCCGCATCGACGCCGGCTGCCCAGGCAGTGGCATCGTTCCGACCAACACCAGCTTGTTGCCAACAATGTGGAACGTTTGCAGATTGCGGTCGAGATAGTTACCAACGTAGACGTAGTCGCTCTTGGGACTGAACGCGACGCCTTCAGGCAACGCCCCGAGCGGCGCACGGCTTGTGACCGACAGCATTCCGTCACTGCCGACCGACATCAGTGCGAGTTCACCGCCCTTGGTGTAGAACCAGTCGCTGCGCTTCGCCCCGGACCCTTCCAGCAACGGGGCTACGGCCCATTTGCCGCTGGCAGCGATGGCAAATCCCTCCGGCCCGTTCCCGGGTGACATCAAGCCGACAACATGAGGATGCGGGCCCGTCGGGTCGATGATCACCTCGGCGTCACCATTATTGCTCATCGCTCCTGTGTTGGAGGCAACGACGTGTTTGCCGTCGGGTGTGATATCGATGTTATACGGATTGAAAGCCGCGGGAATATCCAATGTCTTATCGTAGGTCACATTCTGGCCGTCGATGTTCAGGACGGCAATCTTGTTCACCAGGTTCAAACACACGAAGGCCCGCTTCCCGTCCGGCGCGATCACCACAGCCGCCGCTTGCTCTCCCATCGGGACCTCGCCGACGGCCTTCACGTTGCTCCCTTGGATCGATACCACCGACACACTCTTCCCCGCGCGGTTGGCGATCAGCATGAGATCCCCTTGCCGGGAGATCGACAGCCCCGACGGCTGCGAGCCAACCGTGACGGTGTCTGCCAGTTTTGGCGGATTGGCCGTCAGGTCGATGACGAACAGCTTGTTGTCCGGCGCCACCTTCCAGGCGGTGCCGTCCTGGTTCATCACCACCGAGTTGGCGATCAGCCCGAGTTTGCCGTCCGGCGTGATCTGCAAATTGGTCGGCGGGCCAAGCAGCGAGTTCATCAGCGGCAGGCTGGCCCGAATCTTCGGCTTCGCCGGGTTCGCAACGTCCAGCACCAGCACGGCATCCTTACCGGGCGGCCCGTTCACCTGCCCATTGGCATCGTAAGTGATTTTTTCATCCAGCCCGATCAGGATATCGCTGGTGCCAGCTTGTGCCAGACCGGGCAAAAGCAGAATTCCGGCCAGACCGATGCCGGCCAGCGTGCGACGCTGCGTCATGAGACATTTCCCCTGTTGACCGGTGCCGAAAGGCAGGCCGGTATCCGAGGCTAATCCGTTACAGACCCGGCGTAGACAACCGGCGACCCCGCCCAGAGATCGCTTGCACACATGCAGATATCTTTATATGAGTGATAAGATCAACATGGAGTACGACGGATGGCGGGCGCCCACGACTACAAGGTGAAGGACATCTCCCTGGCGGAATGGGGTCGGAAGGAGATTGCCATGGCCGAGGACGAAATGCCCGGTCTGATGGCCATCCGCCAGGAGTTCGGCGCCAGCAAACCGCTGAGCGGTGCCCGCATCGCCGGCTGCCTGCACATGACCATCCAGACCGCAGTGTTGATCGAGACATTGCAGGCTCTCGGCGCCACCGTGCGCTGGTCGTCCTGCAACATCTTCTCGACCCAGGATCACGCGGCATCCGCCATCGCGGCCGCCGAGGTCCCGGTGTTCGCGTGGAAAGGCATGAACGAGGAAGAGTTCTGGTGGTGCATCGACCAGACCATTCGCGGCCCTGATGGCTGGGCGCCGAACATGATCCTAGATGACGGCGGCGATCTGACCCTGCTGATGCACCAGAAATACCCTGAACTGCTTCAGGATGTTCGCGGCATCTCCGAGGAGACGACGACCGGCGTGCATCGCCTGCGCGACATGGCTCGCGACGGCAAGCTGTTGACGCCGGCGATCAACGTCAATGACAGCGTGACGAAGTCGAAATTCGACAACCTTTACGGCTGCCGCGAATCCTTGGTGGACGGCATTCGCCGCGGCACCGACGTGATGATGGCCGGCAAAATCGCCGTGGTGAATGGCTTCGGCGACGTCGGCAAGGGATCATCCGCCAGCCTGCGCAATGCCGGCTGCCGCGTCATGGTGACCGAAGTCGATCCGATCTGCGCTTTGCAAGCGGCGATGGAGGGCTACGAAGTCATCACCATGAACGAAGCCGCGCCGATCGGCGACATCTTCGTCACTGCGACGGGCAATGTCGACGTCATCACGCTGGATCACATGCGGCGCATGAAGCACCGTGCCATCGTTTGCAATATCGGCCACTTCGACTCGGAGATCCAGATCGAGGCGTTGCGCAACTATCGTTGGGAGAACGTCAAGCCGCAGGTCGATGAGGTGGTGTTCCCGGACGGCAAGCGCCTGATCGTTTTGTCGGAAGGCCGCCTGGTCAATCTCGGCAACGCCACGGGCCATCCCGAGCTTTGTAATGAGCGCCTCATTCAGCAACCAGGTCCTGGCGCAGATCGAGTTGTTCACCGCCCCAGCGGGGAAATACGAACGGCAGGTCTATACTCTGCCCAAGCAACTCGATGAGAAGGTCGCGGCGCTGCATCTGGCAAAGGTCGGGGCGAAGCTGACACAGCTTTCGCCACAACAGGCAGAGTACATCGGCGTGCCGGTAAGCGGCCCGTTCAAACACGACCTTTACCGCTACTAGGACGCACCCCATGGTGTGATCTTGAGACCTGGGTATACTGGTGGTCAGGGTCACACCAAGGGGGAGAGAAGCTGCGATGGAGTTCGGTATCTTTCACGAGTTTCCATCGCTGTCGGGTTGTTCCGACGCGGAGTCGTTTGCCGCCGCTTTCGAAATCGTCGATGGCGCCGAGAAATGGGGCCTGGACGCGATCTGGCTGGCCGAACTGCACTTCGATCCCGAGCGCTCCGTCCTGTCTTCGCCGATGTGCATCGCCAGCGCGATCGCTGCCCGCACCGAGCGGATGAAAATAGGCGTTGCAGTCCAGGTGCTGCCCCTATGCAACCCGCTGCGCATCGCCGAGGAAGCCGCCACGGTCGATCAGATCAGCCGCGGCCGGCTGATCTTCGGCGTCGGCCGCAGCGGGGTCGCGAAGACCTACGAAGCCTATGGCGTGCCCTATGCTGAAAGCCGTGAACGCTTCGCCGAAACATTGGAGATCATCCTGAAGGCCTGGACCGAACCGGTGATGTCCTACCAAGGGAAGTTCCACTCCTTCAGTGACGTCACCGTCACGCCGCAGCCGTTCCAGAAGCCCATTCCACCGATCCGCGTCGCGGCGACCAGCCCGGATACGTTTGTTACCACCGGCCGCCAGGGGCTGCCGATCTTCCTTGCCGTTCGGCACGAGGATGCCCGGATGTTCGCTCCGCAGATCGCGACTTATCGTGAAGCGTACGCGGCTGCGGGTCACCCCGGCAACGGGCAGGTCTTCCTGCGAGCTCCCGGATATATCGGCACTACGATCGAAGCTGCACGCGAGGACGCCGAAGCCAGCCTGCTGCACTACTACCGCGCGCAGTCCAAGCTGCTGGCCAACTCCGCCACGCGTGCAGGCGTCGATCAGGTGGCGCGGCGCAATGAAACCGCCGAGCGACTGGCAACCATCACCTACGACGAAGCGTTGCGTGGCTCTGTGTTCATCGGCACCCCAAACTCGGTTGCCGCCCAATTGCACGCGCTGCAAGACGACCTCGGGTTGGACGGCGTGCTGTTAGAACTCAATTGCGGCGGCAGAATTCCACACCCGCGGGTCATGGCTGCGACGCAATTGCTGTGCCAGGACGTGATGCAACGCTTCCATTGAAGCGCCTTGCGAGAGAATGCAGCGCGGCCGGAGCATTTCCAGCTTGCCGATTCAGGAACTTTCAACAGGATCGCACTGGCCATCCCGACCGTCATGGCCGGGTCAAGCCCGGCCATGACGGTTGGGGGCGGCCGGTGCCATAGGTCGATCGTTCGGCGGGCTGGTATTACAGACGCAGCAAGCGGTCCAACAAGAACGCCTTGACAGCGCTGTTATCGACGTCGGTGACAATATCGACCTGCGGCACCGCCGGCAGGCGTAGCCCGCAGGTGGGCGACGGATCGTTCGGCTTCCATGAGACGGGGCGGCCACGCGTCAGGCGGCCGACGGTCTCGATGTCGACATGTGCGGTTTCGACAGTGACAAAGCTACGGTCCAACAGCACGGCGACGGCCAGTGGATCGTGCAACGCGCAGCCGATCCGGTTGCGCACCATCGCGACGTAGCGGATCCAGGGATCGCCGGTGCGCCCGAGCAACTGCGCCAGCGGGTTGGCCGAAGCCGTCAGCCGCGCATTATCCTTGAGCAGAAGCGTGGTTTTCAGCGTGGCGTCGAGTGGCACCATCACCACCGGCGCGCCGCAGGTGACCACGATATGCGCCGCCTCGGGATCGTAGCAGACGTTCAACTCCTGTGGCCGGTGCCACACGTTGAACGCACCGCCCATGATCGCGATCTGCCTGATCTTCTGCGGTAGCGCCGGTTCGATCAGTATGGCCTGGGCAACATTGGTCAGCGGCCCCACGGCGGCGATCGTCACCTCGCCGGGATGGGCGTTGACGATCCGCACGATCGCCTCGGCCGCCGAGCCCACAGCAGGCTTTCCCTTCGGCGCCGGGTAAGGCGTGTCCCGCCAGAGCGAGGTGGCCGGCTCGACGCCGCGACGGCCATCGAGATGGCTACGCCAGGGCGCCTGGTCCTCGACCAGCGGGCGGGCGGCGCCCTGGTAGAGCGGCACCGTCGAACCGGCCGCCTCCAGCAGTGCGAGACCAGCCAGGGTGCCCACCTCGACCGCGGTGTTGCCGCCGACGATCGTGACCGCCTCCAGTTGGAACTCCGGGCTGTGCAGGATCAGGCCAAGGGCCAGGCCGTCGTCGATGTCCGAGCCGGGAATTCCATTGCCGGGGTCGCAGTCTAGTATGATTCGCATGACGCTGGTTATTCTTTCGTTCCGGAGGTGGCGAGGGAGGCCGCGAAATAGCGTTGGAAGAACAGCATAATCAGCATCGGCACCAGGACGGCGAAGGTGGTCGCCGCGAACATCTCGCCGTAGTCGACGCCGAACTCGGTGGAGAAATTGGCGATCGCGACTGAAACCACGTGCACCTGTGGCGCCGGGGCGATCAACAGCGGCCACAGATAGGATTGCCACTGGAAGACGAACAGGATCAACCCCGCGCCGATCAGCGCCGGACGCGACAGCGGCAGGTAGATGCGCGCGTAGATGCCCCACCAGCCAAGCCCGTCGACCATCGCCGCCTCGCACAGCACGAACGGGATTCCGATGAAGAACTGGCGCAACATGAACACCGCGAGGCCGTTGCCGAGGCCGGGCAGCACCAGGCCGGTATAGGTGTTCTGCAAATTGAAGCCGCGGAACAGGGTGGCCAGCGGCACCGCGATCGAATCGAAGGGGATGAGGAAACTCACCACCATCAGCGCGAACACCACGTTCTGGCCGGGAAAGCGCAGCACTGCCAGCGCGAACGCGGCGGCCGAGCAAAGCAGCAGGCCAAGTACCACGGTGACGCTGGTCACAAACAACGAATTCGCCATGGCACGCGCGAACTCGCCGGTCCACAGCACGTGGAGGTTCCCCAGCGTGGGATGCCGCGGCAGCAAACTCCAGATGCTCAACGGGGACAGATAGCGGAAAATCTCCTGGCCGGGACGCAGCGCGCTCGCGGTAGCCCAGATCAGCGGCATCAACGAGTAGAGCGCCGCCAGCATCGCCAACACCAGCAGTACCGCGGCTCCAAATCGGTGCGCCCCGCGGCCGTGCGATTTCCGCGGGCGCTGCCGAGCCGACGCAAATGCGGAGGCCGAGGCGGTATCGTCGCTTGCAGGGGGACAACTCGCGCTGCTCACGCCCTCTCGTCCTTCGCCAGCATCAGGCGAAACTGGATGGACACAACAACAACCACCGCCGCCACTAAAATGACCGTCGCCGCGGCCGCGCCGGTGGCATCGCCCTGCTCGAAGCCGCGGGAGAAAATCTCGTTCATCAGCAGGTTCGTCGATCCCTGCGGGCCACCCTTGGTAAGAATCTGCACCGGCGCAAACACCAGGAAATTGGCGACGGTATCGGCCACCAGTACGAACGTCAGCGGGCGACGCAGCAGCGGCAAGGTGATGAACCAGAAGCGTTGCCAGGGGTTGGCCCCATCGATCGCGGCGGCCTCATCGTACTGCGTGGGAATGTCCTTCATTCCGGCAATCAGGAACGTCATCCAATAGCCGACGCCGATCCAGCTTACGATCACGATGATGCTGGCAAGCGCCTGCGACGGCGCGGTAAGAAACGGCTGCGGTGCAACGCCGCTGGCCACCAGGAGCGCATTCAACGGACCATCGGGGCGCATCGCCACGCCCCAGATCACCGCCGATACCGCCTGCGGCACCGCCACCGGCAGCAGAACGAATGTGCGCCACAGCCCCACGGCCGGCAGGTTCTGGTTAAGCAGCACAGCCAAGGCGAGCGCGAGCGCGATCTGGATCGGATTGACCAGCACCGAGTAGAGCACCGTGGTGGCAAGCGAACCGACGAACTCCGGATCGCTGAACAGGAACCGGAAATTCTCCAACGACGGAGGTTTCCACGCTGTCATATCGAGGGAGAGCAATACTGCCTCCAGCGTGGGCCACAGGCGCAGCACCACCACCGCCACGAGTGCCGGCGTCAGAAACCCGGCTGCTGCCAGCCATTCGCCATGGCTGCGTGACAGGCGCACCAAACGGCGTCGCCTGGCTTTCGGTCCCGGCATTATCGCAGTCGGCTGAACGTGATTCGAAGTTGCTCGCTTGCCGCCTTCAATGTCGTCGTTGCATCCGACCCGTTCCGCACATCGCTGAACGCCTTGTTCATGATTTGCTCGAAGTCCACCCAGCCGATGGTGCGTGGGCGATGCACGGCGGTGTTGGCAAGTTCGTAGCGGAGCATGTCGTCGTAACCCCGGGTAACCTCCCCGCCCTGCGCCGCAATCCGTTTCAGATAGGCTTCAAAGGCCGCCTTGTTGGCCGGCGGCAGCGGGAACCCCTCGGTCGACGCCAGCGCGCCGGCATCGTCCAACGTCATGAAGGCAGCGAACTTCAAGGCGGCTTGCCGGTTGGCGCTGTACGGGTTCACTGCGATCGACCAACTGTCGGTAGGCGTGCTCGGCTTGCCCGCGGCAAAGAAGGGCGATGCGGCCATGCCGAAATGCAGGTCCGGCGTGCGGAAGAAGAGCCCCATTTGCCACGGGCCGCCCCACATGTAGGCGAGCTGACCGGCGGCAAACAGCGGCGGCATTTGCTCCGGCGGAACCCCGCGCGGCGACAGGCCCGACGAGAAAAGCCTGCCGTACCACTCGGTTGTTTCAATCCATTTCGGCGTGGCGATAGCCGGAGTTCAGCATGTCCGCGCCGGTCAATCCGCTGCCCGCGCCGACCGATTCGTAGAGCGGCTGAAGCTGGTAGTAGCGGTCGACCTGGTCGAACCCGAAACCCCATTTGGCGCCCGCCGCCTGCGCCTTCTTCCCGGCTTCCAACACCGCTTCCCAGGTCATGCGCCTGGTCACGTAGAGCGGCGGTTCGGGCAGGCCCGCCTTGGCAAGCAGATCCTTGTTGTAAAACAGCACCTGCGTCGAGGTCCACAGCGGGAACGACCAGATCTTGCCGCCGGCGCTGACGGCATCGATCGGCTCGCGCGGCATCACTTGCTCGAAGGTGGGACGCATGTCGCTGAGATCGACCAGGAAGCCGCGCCGCGAGAACGTCGGCACGCGCGGCTCATCGCAGCCGAACACGTCGATGCTGCTGTCCTGCGAGCCGATACGCGACTGCACGGCCGCGTTCAGGGCGTCGAAGGGCGCCTGCTGGCGGCCGATCTTGATCCCGGGATTGGCCTTCTCGAAGGCGGCGATGACCGCATCCCAGGTACTGGGCGCCTGGGTGAACAGGAAGTTGAGCGTTACATCGGCCGCTTTCGCTGCCGGGGCAATGAGCAAATCCAGCGATGCCAGACCGGCGGCCGCCATGAAATGGCGTCGATGCAGAGTCATAGCGGATTTCCTTCCTAGACCGTATTGACACATGTTGTATCCAACCCGAACGCATGCCAGGCTTGTGTCTGGTCTTAAACTTCTGTTGCAGCATAGCGGCCTTGGGATGCGTCCACACTCCGTGCATAGACGGAGACCGCACCACTGGAGTGCGCAGCGCACCTCCTCACCCTGCCAAGTCCAATAGAACTATCTTGCGAGCCCCGCCAGGGCGTCCTCCCACGTCTCGGACGATCCGCCTTGATACAAGGTACTAGTATAGCGATTCCTCCATTCCTGCCCAATCTGAGGGATTCCCTCGACCACGGCGGCTGGTGTAGGCCGATTCGTCACTCAAATGGAGGGCGGCGATGGCGGCAGCACGGCGTGTGGTTGAGATCGAGATAGGGCCGGAGGGAACTGTCCCGGCTGGAAGTGATCGCGCGGTCGCGCATAGAGCCGGCCAGTCGCGTGGAGCGGGCGCGCATCCTTCTGGCCTATCGTTCGGTGTCATCGTCGACAGCGGTTGGTGCGCAGATCGGTGTGACGCATCATACCGTGCAACGCTGCCTGCGTCGGGCGGTGCAGTTCGGCGTGATCGCGGCGCTCGATGATAGTCCACGGCCTGGTCGAAAGCCGGACATCACGTCGGAAGCCAAGGCCTGGCTGACATCTCTGGCCTGCCAGAAGGCCAAGGACCTTGGCTATCCGCACGAACTGTGGACGACGCGGCTACTGGCGCGACATGCCCGCACGCATGCAGCGACGGCCGGACACACCTGTCTGTCGCACATCGTACAAGGCACAGTCTGCAAGATCCTCGCTGCGCAGGAGATCAAGCCGCACAAGGTGCGCTACTATCTGGAGCGCCGCGACGAAGCCTTCGAGGCGAAGATGGCCGAAGTGCTCTGCGTCTATCGCGAGGTCGCCATCATGAAGCGGAGCGAAGGCGCACCACCTGGCGTGGCCATCGTCTCGTACGACGAGAAGCCTGGTATCCAAGCTATCGGAAACGTGGCGCCGACCTGCCGCCACAGCCTGGTAAGCACGAGACGTTCGCACGCGACCACGATTATCGACGTCACGGCACCTTAAGCCTGTTGGCGGGTATCGACTTGCTGACCGGCCACGTGCATGCCCGCGTCGAGGATCGCCATCGTTCGCGCGAATTTGTCGCTTTTCTCAAGCAGCTCGATGCCGCCTATCCCAACGACACTGCCATCAAGTTGATCCTGGACAACCACGCGGCGCATCTCTCGAAGGAGACCAAGGCCTGGGTGGCGGCGCAACCGGAAGGCCGGTTCGCCTTCGTGTTCACCCCAAAGCACGGTTTCTGGCTCAACCTGGTGGAGGGCTTCTTCTCCAAAATGGCCCGCTCAATGCTCCGGCATATTCGAGTTGCGTCCAAGGATGAGCT
>CAVXNH010000051.1:0-191213 GCA_963762885.1 uncultured Alphaproteobacteria bacterium | reverse complement strand
GGTCCACCAGGTCGTCCACATAGCAGAACGCCCGCGTCTGGCTGCCGTCGCCGTAAAGGGTGATGTCCTCTCCGCGCAGCGGCTGGACGATGAAATTGGACACCACGCGACCGTCGTTCGGGTGCATGCGCGGACCATAGGTATTGAAGATCCGCGCGACCTTATCTTCAGCCTGGTGCTGCCGGAGGTAGTCGAAAAACAGCGTCTCCGCGCAGCGCTTGCCCTCGTCGTAGCAGGCGCGCGGTCCCAGCGGGTTGACGTTGCCGCGATAGTCTTCGGTCTGCGGATGCACCGTCGGATCGCCGTAAACTTCGCTGGTCGAGGACTGCAGGATTTTCGCACCGACGCGCTTGGCAAGCCCGAGCATATTGATCGCCCCGATCACGCTGGTCTTGGTCGTCTGCACCGGATCGAACTGGTAATGCACCGGCGAGGCAGGGCAGGCGAGATTGAAGATCTCATCCACCTCGACATACAGCGGAAAGGTCACGTCGTGGCGCATCGCCTCGAAATGCGGATCGGCGAGCAGGTGCGCGATGTTGTCCTTGCGCCCAGTGAAGTAGTTGTCCACGCACAACACGTCGCAGCCGTCGCGTAGCAGGCGTTCGCATAGATGCGAGCCCAGAAATCCGGCGCCACCGGTCACCAGCACGCGCTTTCGGGTCAATGGCATCGGGGGGCAACTCCTGGCGGGCAATCGGGTGAGAAGGCGCGCAAACTGTCAAATGGCATTTGGAGAGGCAAGCCCGATCGCAGATTGTGCTTTGACGCGAGGCCAGGCGCGGTCACTCCGCGGGCACAGGGACGACGGACAAATCTCCGAGGCACGTCGCACGGTCGGCAGGCGGCCCGAAGTCACGTGGGCGCAGGCCGGCATGCAGCCATGTGATCAGCGAGTAGATGTCGTACACCGGCAGCCCAAGCACCTCGCGGAGCGCATGCGCATACGGAGGCATGTTGGTGCATTCGAGGACAATCGCACCGATATCGCGATGGCGGCCAACCAGAGCACGCCCGGCCTCCAGGATATCCGCCGCGGCGAGGCCGATATCCATGTCCTGCTTTTCGCCCCGGATCAGCACGCGGAAGAACTCGCGGCCGTTCTCGGTGCCAATGAACGGCGTGTCGGCCGGCACGCCGGCGGCTTCCAGATGGCGCGGGGTGAGCGACTGCGCTGACACGGTGATGATCCCGACCCGCTGACCGGGCGGTAGAGTCGCCTGCACCCAGGGCACCTGAAGCAACGCACTGGTCGCGACCGGAACCCGCACATGCGCGGCAAGCTCGCGTTGGAACAGGGACAAAAAGCCGCAGTTGGTGGTGATCGCCTCGGCGCCCTGGGCGACCAGGTCCGCCGCCGCGGCAAGGAAATCGTCCAGCAACCCGGCGGCGGCGTTCAGCACCACCCGCTCTGGGCTTGCACCGCGCACAACGCGGAATAGCACCGGGAACGGCCAGGTGCCGGCGTTGCCCATGTCGCCGGGAATGCGGGGGAACTTCGCCTCCAGCATCAGGATGCCCAGCGGCGCGCCATAGATCGCCTTGCCGCCGGTGGCGATGACCCGTCGGGAAGCGACTCCCGGAGAAAACTCAGTGTCCATGGCGGTACCTTGCCGCAAACCGCCCGCGCGCGCGAGAGTGGGTTCCGATCCGCAGTGACACAGGAGACCGACGCCATGGCCGACCGCCCCTTCAACCAGTCCGATCTCGACGTGCTGGCCCAATGGGACACCCCTACCATCTGCAACGGCCTGGAGATCACCAACCCGGAGCGGCGGCGCTTCGGCTACACCGTCGAACCGATGGTCTGCATCGACCCCAAGGCCAAGCCGATCGTCGGCCTGGCAAGGGTCGGCATGATCCGCTCCACCGAACCGCCGCGTGGCAAGGTCACCGACCGCGTGGACTGGTACGAGTATGTCCACGCCACCGACTTCCCCACCATCGCCGTGATCCAGGACATCGACGGACAGATCGGCTACGGCGCCTACTGGGGCGAGGTGCAGTCCACCGTGCACAAGGCGCTGGGCGCGATCGGCTGCGTCACCAACGGATCCTTCCGCGACCTGGACATGTGGGCGCCCGGCTTCCAGATGATTGGCGGCCGGGTTGGGCCGAGCCATGCCCACGTCCACATGGTCACCTTCGGCCAGCCAGTGAACATCTTCGGCATGCAGGTGGCGCATGACGACGTGATCCATGCCGACTACCACGGTGCGGTGGTCGTGCCGGCCGACGCGGTGCGCAAACTGCCGGCGGCGATCGATCTGATCTCGCGCCGTGAGAAGGTGATCCTCGACGTTTGCCGGGCGCCGGATTTCACCCCTGCCAAACTGCGCGACGCGCTGAAGCGGTCGGGCGAGATTCATTGATCGCTCGCGCCGGCGTATCGAGAGGCGTCCGCCCATAATGCAAGACCTGCGTGTCGGCCTGATGGGCTCAGTGACCGGCCGGTGCGACAGATTTGTCGAGGCCAATGCCTCGCTCTTGCCAGTGGCGGTCTTCGCCCTGTCGCTCTGCCTCAACCTGGTACGGCTGGATGCGACGGCGCTGTGGAACGACGAGGCGTACAGCATCCTCGCGGCCTGGGATGGTGTACGCACGGTCATCAGAGTCATCCTGGATGATAATCAACCGCCGCTCTACTACCTGGTGCTCAGCCTTTGGATCGGTATCGGCGGTGCCGGAATTTTCTGGGTGCGCTTGCTGTCGGCATTGGCTGTCGCGGTGGCGGCGGGCCTGGTATTTGCCAGCGCGCGGCAAATGTTCGGGTGGCGCATCGGCCTGATCGCCGGGGTGTTGTTTGCGATCGCACCCCTGGAGGTCAGTTGGGCCCAGAAAGCGCGCCCTTATCCGCTTCAGGTCTTGTTCTGCGCGGTTGCGTTTTGGGGATCGGTGCGCGTGTTGGCGCAGGATTTGGCGTCCGACACCCGGCCCCAGACAGGCAGCAATGTCCGAGGACGTTTCCAGGATGTGCCGGGCTGGGGTGCGTACGCGGTGGGTGCTGCCGGCGCCATGCTGGCACAACATACCGCGGGCTTCTTCCTGCTGGCCCTCAATGTCGGCCTGATCCTCGCTGTTGCGACCTCTGGCCGACTGCACCGTCGCTGGATCCTGAGTTGGTTCGCCGCCCAGGTTTGTGCAGTGTTGATCTGGTCTCTCTGGCTGCCCGGATTTGTCTTGCAGATCACCCGCCTGTTCGGAACGCGACTGACTCACACCGCCGCCTCCATCTTCTATCCCACTTGGGAGAGCTATTTCTGGGCGATTGCGTATGCCTACACGGTTTTCGACGTATGGCATCTGCTGCTGGTGGCTGTTCCTCTCTATGTCCTGCTGTTTCTGTCCGCGGCGGTGCTGGGTCGGCGATACCGGCCGTGGTCGTATCTGATCCTCGCGACGGCAGTCGTCCCGTTGCTGTGTTCGTTGGCCGGATTCGTTTTCATCCATCCGATCTTCGGCTACGTCATGAACACGTTTGTCTGGCTGGAAATTCCCGTCTCCATGGTGGTTGCAACGGGCGTTGCGACACTGCCGACGGTTTGGCTCAGGTCGGCGGTCTTGGTTTTGCTGGTGGCCATGAACGTTCTCGGATTGAGGAATTACTATCATACCGATCACGTTCGGCTCGACCTGATCGCTGATCGGATGGCACAAAACCTGCGCCCGGACGACGCGGTGATCGTCACGGAAAACGGTGCCGCCAGTTGCGGCCTGCGCTATTATCTGATCCGCAGTGGCATCCAGCCGCCGCCCGGCATTCGGGACGCATGCACCGGCAATCAGGACCGGATCTTTTCAACCGGCGTCGCACAGCAATATCAGCGCATCTGGGCCCTGACCGCGCCGGACGGCCAGCTTCCCTTCGATCCGGCTGCACCGCCGCTTGGTTATACCAAAGCATACGACAACGCGGTGGGTGACATCCACTTGCAGCGCTTCGACAAACCAGGGCAGGGCGGGTGATAAGTTTGACCGGTCGAGCCGGCCCTCACACAAAACCGACCGATCGCTCTCAAGATCAATACGAGCTCCGCCATGGGGGCGGACCACGGCCTGCATCGATCATATGATAAGGCCAAGCACGCGCGCCTGTGTAGCAGGCTCGGCGACCGGCCGGTTCGAAAAGGTCGTCGAGGCCAATATGTGGCTGGTGCCATTGGCAGTCTTCGCGCTGTCGCTCGGTCTCAATTTGGTCCGCCTGGACGCTACCACGTTGTGGAACGACGAGGCGGAGAGCGTCCTCGTCGCCTGGGATGGCATACGTACGGCCACCAAAATCCTCCTGGATAGCAATCTACCGCCGCTTTATTTTTTAACTCTCAGCTTTTGGATCAGTGCAGGCGGCGCAAGTGTTTTTTGGGTCCGTATGCTATCGGCGCTGGCAGTGGCAGTGGCGACGGGCCTCGTATGTGCCAGCGCGCGCCAAATGTTCGGTTGGCGGATTGGCCTGATGGCCGGGGTGTTATTTGCGATCGCGCCGATGGACGTTGATCTGGCGCAGAAGGCGCGGCCCTATCCCTTCCAGATCGTGGTCTGCGCAATCACGTTCTGGGGACTGATCCAGGTGCTTGCGGACACTTTGGAGGCGGGCCGCCGCCCTCGGGGGGACGTCATTGGCAGTGCCGGAAGCCGTCGGGGAACCTTGCATGCCGCCTTAGGCTGGAGCGCTTACGTCGTCGGCTCCGCCGCCACGGTGCTCGTGCAACCGACCGGGGGATTCTTCCTGCTGGTACTCAACGTCGGGATGATCATCGCCGTTGCGGCATCGGATCTGCTCCGACGGCGCTGGATCATGAGATGGCTCGCCGCGCAAATTCTTGTCAGTACTCATCTTGTCGCTCCGGTTACCGGGCTTTGTGCCACAGATCGCGCACCTGTTTGAGACAAGCCGGACTCCCCATGGCTCCCCGACATCCTCTGTCGCCTGGGAGGGTTTTCTCGGGACCATCGCCCATATCTACACCGTAGGCGATGTTTGGCATCTCATGATCGTGGTGGTTCCGCTCTATATCGTGGTGGCACTGTCCGCATTCCCGCTGATCCGGCGATACGAGCCGTGGTCGTATGTGACCCTCACTGCCGCGTTTCTCCCACTTCTATGTTCATTATTGGGGTTCGCTTTTATCGATCCGGCTTTTATCTATCTCTTGAACACGCTTGCGTGGTTGGAAATTCCTCTCACCATGGTGGTCGCCACCGGCATTGCAGGGTTGCCGACGGTATGGCTCAGATCGGCGGTCTTTGCCTTGCTGCTGGCGGTCAATCTTGCCGGATTGAACAATTACTATCACACCGATCACGTGCGCCTCGACTTGCTCGCTGACCGGATGGCACAAGATTTGCGCCCTGGCGACGCGGCGATTGCGGTGGAACAGCATTCAGCCAGTTGTGCCGTGCGTTATTATCTTGTTCGGAGCCACGTCCAGCCGCCCCCTGGCATTCGTGACGCTTGCACCGACAGTCAGGATCGAATTGATTCTCCAGGACAAGCTCAGCGCTACCAGCGCATCTGGGCGTTGACCGTGCCGGATGACCAGCTTCCATTCGATCCTTCCGCACCGCCGCTTGGCTACGTCAAGGCATACGAGACAGTGGCAGGCGACGTCCATCTGCAGCGTTTCGACAAGCCGGGTGAGGGCAAGTGACCGGGCCGCACACCGCCGCACTGAAGCCGTCGGGCGGGCTGCATTGATCGGCCGCGCCGGCAGCGATGCGCTGGCCGCGCTGCGCACTCTGCCGCGGCTGAGGCTGGCGCACCTCCCCACGCCACTGGAGCCGATGGCGCGCCTGGGCGCCGCGCTTGGCATGACCTCGCTGTGGGTGAAGCGCGACGACTGCACCGGCCTCGGGCTCGGCGGCAACAAGGTCCGGAAGTTGGAGTTCGATCTTGCGGCGGCGCGCGCCGCCGGCGCCGACTGCGTGGTGTCCGGCGGCGTGGCGCAATCCAATCACGCGCGGCAGGTAGCGGCAGCCTGCGCGCGGCTGGGCCTGGAATGCCACCTCGGCATCATGTCCGGCCGCATCCCCGCCCCCAAATCCGCCTACCTCACCAACGGCAACATCCTGCTCGATCGGCTGTTCGGCGCGGTGGTGCACCCGGTCGCGTGGAACGAGGACCGCAACGCCCCGTTGCGGGCCATCGCCGATGCGCTGCGCGACGCCGGCCGTGCGCCCTATCTGGTGCCATACGGCGCCTCCGACGCATTGGGCGCCATGGGCTACGTCCTGGCTGCCGAGGAAATCGTCACCCAATGCCCCGATGTCGCGTGGATCGTGCATGCCAGCGGCAGTGCCGGCACCCAGGCCGGATTGCTTGCCGGCCTGCTGGCACTTGACCATCCCGCGCGGGTCATTGGCATCGATGTGGACGCCCAGGCCGATCGGGTGGCGCACGACGTGCGGCGCGTGGGGCGCGAGGCCGCCGCCCTGCTGGGTGTCGCCGCTCGATGGGACGATGCGCGCGTCGAAGTGGCCGGCGACTGGTGCGGCCCGTCCTATGGCGTGCCGGACACCGCCACCGAAGAAGCAATCCGTCTCGCGGCGCGGCTGGAGGCGCTGGCGCTCGACCCGGTCTATGCCGGGAAGGGCATGGCCGGGCTGATCGGACTGACGCGGGCCGGACGCTTCGCACCGAACGCGCCGGTCGTATGGATTCATACCGGCGGCGTGCCGGGGCTTTTCGCGTATCCGGAGGCGATGACACGCGCTGCTAGTGAGGCAGGTGGAGTGGCGAGTTTCGACCCCCAGCGGACCTTGACACGTGCGCCCTCAGCCCCCGCCGAACCAGGCCATGGCACACCGCGCGGCTGCCCGGTTCCCCGAACGCTGCCGGCGCCTGCGTGCGCCGGGACCGATACTCATAGAGACACCTCATAGAAACCTCTCGCCCGGTCGGCTTGATCGAAATCAATGCCAGGGGTCCACCGGCCGGGCAGACAGGGCCTGAAGCTGCGGTTTATCGGCGGCGTCGGGGTGATTTCCACCCGAGCCTTTTAACCTGACGGCAGGGGCGTCAGCAGCGTGACGAGAGAAAACAGGCCGAGCAAGTCCGGGCACTTTGCGCTGACGCGTGCAACCACCCGGGCTATGGTATCGGGACATGACGAGCAGAGCATGCTCGTCGCCAGCCGTTGGAGGATGTGAGTATGCTGCAAATGCGGGCTACCAGGCGATCGATGCTGATCGCCGCGCCCTCGCTGATCGCCGGGACCATCGTGGGGGCTCGCGCCGCGTACGCGGCGTCGGCAAGGCAGATCGATTACAATGCGAACAATGCGCTGAGGACGCTTTACAGTGTCCAGCCGAAGGCGCGCGACCTGGGGAAGACCGCGAAGGCGATCCTGATATTCCCGAAGATCATCAAGGCGGGCTTGATCGTGGGTGGCCAAAGCGGCGACGGTGTCTTACGCGTCGGCGGCAAGACGTTCGGTTACTACAATCTGTCCGCTGCGTCGTTTGGATTGCAGGCCGGCGGGCAGGCCTTCAGCTATGCGATGTTCTTCATGACTAACTCGTCGCTGCAATACCTTGAGAACAGCGATGGATGGGCAATCGGCTCCGGCCCGAGTGTCGTCGTCGTCGATAAGGGTGCTGCCGCGAGCATGACCAGCACCACGCTGACGCAGGATGTGTATGCGTTCCCGTTTGGCCAGCGTGGCCTGATGGCTGGCCTTGGGCTGGAAGGTTCGAAGATCACGCGCATCCACCCGAACCCGTGACGGCGTAGGACTGGCGTGGCTGGGTTCTGTTTTTTGACCGATCGCGGTTCGTCTCGCATGCCGATCTGAGGTGATCGGACAACGGTCGACGGTTGCCAAACGACCGGCATGGCCGGTGATCGGCCCTGTTGCGGTGTCAGCCGTGACAGGGTCGTCACCGCATGCGGAGGGTTTTGACCCAGATCAATGACCGTTCGGTGTTGGTTCTCTAAACAACCGAGTTCGCTCCCTGTCTCTGACGCAAGGCGTGTGGAGATTGAGACATGACAAGAACCAATAAGAATGGGCACAAGGGAAGGCACGACCACGAAGTCGCGCCCCGCAACGGCGACCCGGCGGTCGGCGCTGCCACGGCCAAGCCGGTGGCCACGGTTGTCATGATGCCGCAGCGTGGCCGCCACGCATCCCAAGCCCGTGGGGAAACGCCGGCGCCGAGCGACCGCCGAGCCCAGGGAAAAGCCTTGCGCGAAGCGGCGCCGCGCGAAGCACATGCGGGCTGGAAAGCACCAGCGCATCGGCGCGACCCGATCGAGCTATTGGTCGAATCGAATCAAGGCCGCATGCCTGAACTGATCCCAATCCGCTTCGGACGGATGATGCAGTCGCCGTTCACCTTCTATCGTGGTTCGGCAGCCATCATGGCTGCCGATCTGGCAACCACCCCGCAATCGGGGCTGCGGGTACAGGCTTGCGGCGATGCACATCTGCTGAATTTTGGCGGGTTCGCCACGCCGGAGCGTAATGTCGCGTTCGACATCAACGATCTCGACGAGACGCTGCCCGCGCCCTGGGAATGGGACGTCAAGCGGCTCACCGCGAGCGTGGTCATCGCCGGGCGATATCTCCGGCTCAGCGAGACGGAGGCGGCCCGGGCGGCTGAAGCGACGGTACGGTCGTATCGGCAACGCATGGCCGACTACTCCTCTAAGCGGGCGCTCGAGATCTGGTACGAGACCATCGGCATCGAGGACGTGCTCGCGGCGTTGGACGAACGCAGGCGTGGGACTCTGAGGAAACGGGTCGAAACAGCCGAGGAAAAAAGTTCTCCGGAGTTCGTGTTTCCGAAGCTCGTCGAGCATCGGGGCACCGAGCCGCGGTTCAAGGACGATCCGCCGCTGATCTTCCACCCCTCGGAAGAGCAGGCACCGGGGGTCACGTCGGGATTTCGCGAGCCTCTGGCACGTTATCGCGCGTCGCTGCCCGATCATATCCGCGTGCTGTTCGACCGGTACCACCTCTGCGATGTTGCTATGAAGGTCGTCGGCATCGGCAGCGTAGGGACGCTGTGCGCTATCGGCCTATGGATCGCTGCGGAGGATGATCCGCTGTTTCTGCAGCTCAAGGAAGCGCGGGCGTCGGTGCTTGAACCCTATGCGGGGAAGAGCGTCTATGAGAACCACGGCCAAAGGGTGGTTTGCGGCCAGCGCCTGATGCAGTCCGCGGCTGATATCTTCCTGGGATGGACGACAGGACAGAACGGCCGCGATGTCTATGTGCGCCAACTCCGCGATGTGAAAATCTCGGCGATCATCGAGGACTGGGACATCGATCTGTTGCAGGAGTACGGGAAGCTGTGCGGGTGGGCGCTGGCAAAGGCGCACGCAAGGTCGGGCGACGCCGCGAAGATCGCCGGCTATATGGGCTCGAGTTCGGTGTTCGACGACGCGATCAGCGAGTTCGCGACAGAGTACGCCGACCAGAATGAACGAGACTACCGGACCTTCATCAAGGCGGTCCGCGAGGGACGGCTGAAGGTGATCTCCGAAGCCTGAGATATGATGGTTTGGCGGCCACCGCCACTAAAGTGCAGGACCCTGCGGCAGGTCGACTAAGGAGCGGAGGGGGCATAACCGAGTCAAATCGCCGACGGATCACGACCCCTCGTGTCATGGCCGGCGAAGGCCGGCCACCCACGACTTTGCTGCACGCATCAGTGAAAGTCGTGATAGGGGTAGGGAGCGCCGGTTGTCCCGGCACCCCCTCCCTCCGAACCGGACGTGCAGATCTCCCGCATCCGGCTCTCCGGTCGGTGGTCTTACCTGCAAGAGGACTGGCGAACCGTCTCATAGGCCATCTGCAAGCTGAACAGCCCATGATCGGCAAAGAAGCGATTGGGCCAGCGTGTCTGATCCGCACCTCTTGTGTCGGCAATCCCCTTCAGCTTCTGCTGCTTGCGCAGCAGGCTCCGCAGCCGGCGGCGTATCCAGCCGTCCAGCGTGCCAAAGGTCCGCTCGCGGCTGTGCTGGAAGTAGCCGAACCAGCCCCGCAGCGTCGGATTGAGACCGTCGATCACCATTTCAAGGCTACGTCCCGTCGTCCGCTTGGTCTTCGCACGGATGGTATCCTTGAACTTCGCCAGGCTCTTCTCACGCGGCCATTTCTGACCCGCTTCGAAGCGATACCCCAGAAAGTCAAAGCCATCGGTTTGTGCGTCCACCAGCCGGGTCTTGACCGGGTGCAGGGTCAGTCCGGCAGATGCCGTCCAGTCTTTCACCGCGTCCAATGCCGCAGCAGCGTCTTCCGGGGTTCGGCACAACACCACGAAGTCGTCCGCATAACGCACCATCTCGTAGCCCTTCTCCGCCATCAGATGATCAAGCGGATCGAGATAGATATTGCTCAACAGCGGACTGATCACCGCGCCTTGCGGCGTGCCGTGTTCGGGCGTCCATTGCTGGCCGCCTTCCAGCACCTGCTGACCGAGGAATGCCTCAACCAGCGCAAGCACACGGCGATCCGACACCTTGTTGGCGACCAGCGCCAGCAATCGGTCCTTCGGGATCGTGTCGAAGTAGCTCTTGAGGTCGGCATCCACGACATGCACGTATCCGGCCTTGAGCAGTTCATCCACCCGTCGCAGGGCATCTTTGCAGCCAAGGTTGGGACGGAAGCCGTAGCTCTGGGCGGCGAAGTCCCGCTCGAAGATCGGTTCCAGCAGCATGCGCAATGCCGTCTGCACCACGCGGTCCTGCACCGTCGGTATTCCCAACGGCCGTTTCTCCTGGCTCCCGGGTTTCGGGATGTAGTGCCGTCGGATCGCCTGCGGCCGATAGCTGCCGGTGCGCAGGGTCTCGCTCAAGCAAGCCAGGTTCATCTCCAGGTTCGCCGCGTAGTCCTCGATGCTGACGTGATCCACCCCGGCCGCACCCTGGTTGGCTTTCACCGCGGCAAACGCCGCTTCCAAGGTTGCTTTGGGGTAGAGCTTGTCGATCAGGCTGTACCATTTCCTTCCAGTGACCCCCTGTTCGAGGGTCGCCAGCATCCGCTTCGTCCAGATCGGCGGTTCCGCCTTGGGCCGTTGCGGGCCTGCGTCTCCGGCACGTTTACCCGCGGATTGCTCCATCGGGACTGCCACCGGTGTCTCTCCGTCTGTTCCGGACATCGCGTCTCCACCTTCCTGCACCCCTTCGCTCCGCCGGCATTACCCGGCTTCTGCGCTACTATGGGTGCTGTGACTCCTATGCGGTGTTGGCGGCTTTTCTATCACTGGCGCACCGAACCCTGCTGCCGCACAGGTCTCTCCGCTTCACCTGCCCTGCCTTCGAAGCTCTCTGTCTCCAACCACCTTGCCGCTCCCAACGATCGCTTTGGCACCGACCCTCAGCGTCGCAGGCTTCCCGCTTGCGCGGGTCTGGGTTTCGCCCTTCCACCGGAGGCTCGCCAGACGGCCCGGCCGAATCGAGTTCGTGTTCCTACGGATTGCTTCTTCGCCTCGGGTTGCTCTCCACCCCACCTCACGATGACGCAGTTACCTTCAGCTTCAGGCTTGGTCGGTAGGCCCAGGACGGACTTGCACCCTCCTGACAAGGCACGCTTGCGGACGCACGGTGGCCGGGCCAAGCCCGGCCATGACACGAGGGGTCCGCTGCGCGACCGGTCGAAGCACATATTCCCCCGCACGTGCCAACTAACGTCTGCTCCGCACCCATTCCAGCCATTCAGGCCGCCCCCCGCCGCCCGCGTGCCGCCGCGCTTGACGGGCGTTCGCCGGCAGGCAGATCATCGGAACCATACGCACAATGAGGAACCGAGAATGAACGTTGCCACGCGACCCATGCTGCTGTCCGGCGTGTCGGCACAAGAGTGGCAGATCCGGTGTGATCTGGCCGCGCTGTACCGGCTGGTGGCGCATCACCGCTGGACCGATTTCGTCTACACCCACATCAGCGCCCGGCTGCCGGGGCCAGAGCACCATTTCCTGATCAACAAGTATGGCGTGCTGTTCGACGAGATGCGCGCGTCCGACCTGGTGAAGATCGACCTGCACGGCAACGTGGTGGAAGAGGGCGATGTTTCGTCACGCCGGGTGAATGCCGCCGGCTTCACCATCCATTCGGCGATCCACCTGGCGCGGCCGGATTTGCTGTGCGTCGTGCACACGCATACCCAGGCCGGCATCGCGGTCTCGGCGATGCAGGAGGGACTGCTGCCGCTGTCGCAGCACGCGCTGAAATTCTACGGTCGCCTGGCGTATCACGGCTACGAGGGGATCGCGCTGGACCTGGACGAACGCGAGCGCCTGGTGCGCGACCTGGGCGACCACAAGGCGATGATCTTGCGCAACCACGGGCTGCTTGTGGGCGGCACCTCGATCGCCGAGGCGTTCCACATGACCTACATGCTGGAGCGCGCCTGCGCTGCCCAGGTCGCAGCGCTGTCCTGCGGTCGCGAGGTGATCCTGCCGCCGCACGACGTGTGCGAGCATACGGCGCAACAATTCCGCGGGCAGGAGAACGACGCGCATTATTCCTGGATGTGGGAATTGGCCCTGCGCATGATCGAAGACGGCCGGCCGGATTATCGGAGCTGACTATGGTCGCCGCGGTACTTGTCGTCATGGCCGGCCCATGACGGGGCAGCCGAATGACCACCCTGATCCGTAACGCCGCCACGGTCATCGCCTGGGACTCCGGCACGAAATCCCACGTCTACATGCCGAACGCCGATGTCGCGTTCGACGGCGGTGCACTGACCTTCGTCGGCCGAGACTATACCGGCCCGGCCGACACCACCATCGATGGCGCCGGAATGATGGTCATGCCGGGGCTGGTGAACATCCACTCCCACCCGTCCAGCGAACCGATGAACAAGGGCCTGATCGATGAGATCGGCTCGCCGGGCTTCTACAATTCCTCGCTCTACGAATACCTGCCAATCTTTCGCGCCGACGCGGAGGCCATTCCGCATTGCGTCCGCGTCGCGCTATCCGAACTGCTGCTGTCCGGAGTCACCACGCTCGCCGACCTGTCGATGGCGCATCCCGGCTGGCTCGATCTGCTGGCGGAGGCGGGCATGCGGGTCTGCGTCGCGCCGATGTTCCGCTCCGCCCGCTGGTATACGAAGAACGGCCACCTGGTCGAATACGCCTGGGACGAACCGGCCGGCGAGAAGGCGATGACCGAGGCGCTGTCGCTGATCGACCGCGCCGAGCAGCACCCCTCCGGCCGCCTGTTCGGCATGGTCGTCCCGGCGCAGATCGACACCTGTTCTGAAACCCTGCTGCGCGATAGCTTCGCCGAAGCGAAAGCGCGCGGCTTGGCCTGGCAGATCCACGCTGCGCAATCCGTCAGCGAATTCCACGAGATCACCCGCCGCCACGGCTATACGCCGATCGGGTGGCTGGACCATCTCGGACTGCTGTCGGAACGGTCCATCGTCGGACACGGCATCTTCCTGGACGACCATCCCTCGACGCCCTGGCACACCAAGACCGACCTGGCGCGGCTGGCGGAGACCGGCACCACCGTAGCGCATTGCCCGACGGTGTTCGCCCGCCGCGGCATCACGTTGCAGGATTTCGGCCGCTACCGCCGCGCCGGCGTCAACATGGGCGTCGGCACCGACACCTATCCGCACAACATGCTCGATGAGCTGCGGCTGGTGTCGTATCTGGCGCGCACTCAGGCGAACAACCCCCGCACCATGAACAGCACCGACCTGTTCGAGGCGGCGACCATCGGCGGCGCTCGCGCGTTGGGACGGGACGATATCGGGCGCCTGGCGCCGGGCTGCCGCGCCGACCTCGTGCTGGTGGACGTGACGCACCCGATGATGCGGCCGGCGCACGATCCGGTGCGCAGCCTGATCTACGCGGCGGGCGACCGCGCAGTGCAGGCGGTCTATGTGGACGGGCAGAAGGTGGTGGAGAACGGGCGGGTGCTGACCATGGATTATCCCGCCGCCGCCGCCGCGCTGCACGAAGCGCAGGCGCGGGTGAAGGCCAACGTGCCGCGCCTGGACTGGGATCATCGCACGGCGGACCAGATTTCGCCCCCGACGTTTCGCATGCAATGAGTGGGGACGCGAAGGAAGGGCGAAGGGAAGCGAGGCCTCCCTCCCCCCTTGAGGGGGAGGGGCGGGGCGAGGGGTCGAAAGGGCAGCGCTTTCGCGGCGAGCCCCCCCTTCCCAACCCTTCCCCTCAAGTCGGGAGGGAGGTTCTATCTTCGGCCCCTCCCTCAGTCCCACCCCTGCTCTCGATCGCCTCCCTCCGTACCACCTTCCGCACCGCCAACGGCGAGATCGCGGCGGTGGACGACGTGGACGTCTCGGTCGCACGCGGCCGCACGCTGGGCATCGTCGGCGAGTCGGGATGCGGCAAGTCCGTGCTGTCGCTCTCGGTAATGCGCCTGGTGCCGCCGCCCGGCCGCATCGCCGGCGGCAGCATCACCTTCGACGGCCGCGACTTGCTCCGGCTGCCACCGGCCGAGATGCGCGCCATCCGCGGCAACCGTATCGCCATGATCTTCCAGGAGCCGATGACCAGCCTGAACCCGGTGTTCACCGCCGGCGACCAGATCGTCGAAGCGATGCGCGCGCATGATCGGACCGCTTCCAACGCCGCGCTGCGCGCCCGCGCGATCGAGGCCCTGGCCCGCGTGCGCATCCCCGCCCCCGAGCGCCGGTTCGACGAGTACCCGCACCAGATGTCCGGCGGCATGCGCCAGCGGGTGATGATCGCGATGGCGCTGGCCTGCGCGCCCGACCTTCTGATCGCCGACGAGCCCACGACCGCGCTGGACGTTACCGTGCAGGCCCAGATCCTCGACCTGTTGCGCGAGTTGCAGCAGCAGACCGGCATGGCGATCATCCTGATCACCCACGACCTCGGCGTGGTCGCGGAAATGGCCGACGAGGTCGCGGTGATGTACGCCGGCCGCGTCGTCGAACGCGCGCTCGGTGCGGCGATCTTCGACGATCCGCAGCATCCCTACACGCTCGGCTTGCTCGGCAGCATTCCGAAGATCGAGGAACAGCGCGACCGGCTGCTGGCGATCGAGGGCACCGTGCCGCCACCCTTCGACCTGCCGCAAGGCTGCCGCTTCCATCCTCGCTGCGTGTTCGCCGAGCCCGCCTGCACCGCGCAGGACCCGCCATTACGCGAACTCGCCCCGGACCACCGCGCCGCGTGCATCCGGGCGCCGCTATGAAAACCTCTCCCGCTTCGCGGGAGAGGTCGCCGCGCGATAGCGCGGCGGGTGAGGGTGCCGCGTGCCGCACGCACCACCCTCACCTCCCAACCCTTCGGGTCGGGCCCCTCCTCTCCCGTTTCACGGGAGAGGATTCTTGAGCGCCCTCCTCGAAGTTTCCAATCTCACCCGGCACTTCGAAGCAAAGTCCGGCCTGTTCGGCGGCACGACCGGCGTGCTGCGCGCGGTGGACGGTATCTCCTTCGCGCTGGACCGCGGCGAGACCCTGGCATTGGTCGGGGAATCAGGCTGCGGCAAATCCACCACCGCGCGCCTGGTGCTGCGGCTGATCGACCCCACCGCCGGCACCGTCCACTTCGAGGGCAGCGACATCACCACCCTTGCCGGCGCCCCGTTGCGCAAACTCCGCCGCCGCATGCAGATCGTCTTCCAGGATCCGTTCGCCTCGTTGAACCCACGCATGCGCGTCGGCGAAATCCTCGAAGAACCGCTGATCGTGCACGGGGTCGGCGACCGCGCCGCCCGCCAGGCGCGGGTCGAGCAGTTGCTCTCCTTGGTCGGCCTCGCCAGCTACCACGCCCAGCGCTACCCGCACGAATTCTCCGGCGGTCAGCGCCAGCGCATCGGCATCGCCCGCGCCCTGGCGGTGGAGCCCGCGCTGGTGGTGTGCGACGAGCCGGTGTCGGCGCTGGATGTGTCGATCCAGGCCCAGGTGGTGAACCTGCTGAAGGACCTGCAGGCGCGGCTGGGCCTGTCCTACCTGTTCATCGCGCACGACCTGGCGGTGGTGAAGCACATGGCCGATCGCGTGGCGGTGATGTATCTCGGCCAGATCGTCGAACTGGCGCCGAAGGACGCGCTGTTCGCCGATCCGCGTCACCCCTACACGCGCACCTTGCTGGCGGCGATCCCGCGCCCTGACCCGCATCGCGACCGGCATCGCCAGGTTGCCGGCGGCGACGTGCCGAGCCCGATGAACCCGCCCTCCGGTTGCCGCTTCCACACCCGCTGCCCGTTCGTCATCGAGCGCTGCCGGGTGGAGATGCCGGAGCTGACGCCATGGCGCGAGGGCCACCTGACCGCGTGCCACCGTGCCGCCGAACTGCCGATGTCGGTGGAAGCCACGGCGAGCCACGTGTCCCCGGCGGCCGCACAGCGGCTGGCGCTGTACGCGAAGCGGCGGGCGGAGGTGACTGCGGCTGAGGAGTAGTAGCTGCGAAGTCACATCGGCATTTTCACCAGCGCCCGCAACCCGTAACCGATCAGGAACGACAGGCCGGCCGCGCTCATCCCGATCGCCAGCGTCTCCAATCCGGACCTCGCCCACCCCGCCAGCGACCATCGGCTTTTCGCTGCGCCAATGCCGAAAAATACCAGGCCTGTCGCAACCACGCACCATGCAAGACTGTATGCCACCAGATAGCTGACCAGCGGCACCAAACCGCACACCGCGAATGCGGCAGACGTATTGAGCGCCGCCAGGATGGGCGACTTCACAGCCGGGGACAGGCCATATTCCTCAACGGCCATGGTCTTTGCCCAGCGCTCCTCGTCGGACGTGATGACATCGACGATACGTTCCAGCTCGGCGCCGGCAAAACCCTTCAGGGCGAAGATTTGCCGGATCTCCTCGCGCTCGCCGCCCGGTTCAAGCGCTATGTGCTTGCGCTCGATGGCGAGCAAGCGTCGATAGTCGTCCAACTCCGCCTTGGTGGCGCTGTAATTGCCCGCCCCCATCGCGAACCCGTCGGCAACCAGGTTGGCCAGGCCGAGCACCAGAACGACAGTTCCGGGCATGTCGGCTCCCACCACCCCGGCGACGATGGCAAACGTCGTGATCGTTCCGTCGATCCCGCCATAGATCCAATCGCGGAGATAGTTGCCTTGCGCATCCCGGGCGAGACGTTCCTGGATCTCTTCCCGGGTGTGGCTGTGTTCCAGCTTGCCGCGTGACGCAGAGAAATCGTTCGCCATGCCGGGCCGATCGCCTGACGATTGCTCAGGCCGGCCGCTGCGCAAGTGCGGCGTCCTGCTCAGGCGCGACGTCTGGCGATGCGGCGGCTCGATCCGGTGCCTCCCACCATGCGATCTCTGCCAAAAGCGCGGCGCGCCGCTCGGCTATCGCGGGATGCGACCGGCGATGCCGCGTCCACCACAGCTTCGACTCGATGTAGGCCCAGTCGAGCGGGTCGGCCGCCAGATGCGGATCGAGTTCCAGCTCGTCGTCGGTGCCATAGACCGCGTCCAGGTCGCGGTGATCGAGCAGATGCCAGGCCAGAATGTCGAACGCCTCGAGGCATTGGCGCGGCGCGAAGCCGGCCATGCGGCAATGCACCAGAGCCCTGGCATCCGCCGCGAGTTCCCTGTCGCGCGACCAGGCCTTCTGCGCCAGGCGATGCAGCGTCAGTGCGGCGAACCGCAGCGGAGCATACGCGGCGGCGCTGACCGCCCATGCGTCGGCGTAACGCAGATGGCCGAGATCATGATGTGCGATCTCATGCGCCATGACGAAGGCAACCGGCGCATCCGAGCGGCAGCGCTCGATGAACTGCCGCGCGATGTAGCAGTATTGGCCCGGCAGCGTGAACGCCCTCGGCGCATCCAGCCAGAAGCACCTCGCCCGTGATCGGTTGTTCCGGGATGCGCACCGCATTGAGCGCCGCCATCACGCGATCGACGCAGTCGTGCGAGAAGTCACGGTGATTCAGGCCATAGGCTCGCAGCAGCACCGCGTGCAAACGCTCGCCGATGTGCCGCCTGGATCGAGACATGGCCGAAGCCACCTTCAATTGCCGCATCGATATTATGCGGAACGCCTGATCGCTCGCAAACCTTCATGAGGTCATCTGACCAGCGATCCGTCACGCTGTCATGGCCCTCGTCAGGCCATACGCGAGGATTTAGTGCGTCAGGCGTGCTGCAACTGAAAGCCGCTCGGCGACGGCCAACAATCGCTTGTCGCGCGTCCAAAGTAGTGTGTCCGGGGTCAGCCGCGCTGCGGTCAGCAGATGAGCATCGACATAACCTATCCCCAGCCCGAAAAGAGGCTGCTGTTCGATGAGCAGCATAACTTCGTTGTCGCGGGCAACGCTCGCGCTCGGCAGACGGCGCAGCCAACCCAATATGGAAGCGCGCTGGTGCAAGCTACCCAAGGCCAGTTCGCCGATGACGAACGGATGCGCGAGCACCTTTCCCTCGCCGAGCAACTCAACCAGGACCTCGTCACGCCGGCGCAGATGGTCGATCCAGACAGAGGTATCGACGAGGATCACGCGGCTTTCGATCTCCGCCGGGGTATCGGGCGTATGTCGGGTTCGCTGCCTCCCAGTCGGGCCAGACGCCGCGCGGCTTCGCGTTCGATCATTGCCGTCAGGGCAGCGCGCACCAAGGCCGACTTCTCCTTGATCCCGGTAAGGTTCTGCGCCTCGGCAACCAATTCGTCGTCGAGCACGATGGTGGTGCGCACGGCGGCACTTCTCCGACAATCAGGCATCATAATCAGCATACATTGATGTCGTGGTCAATGCCTGCGTGATGCCCCGGACTTCCCGGGCAACCGGCACGGCGGGGCGACGGCAGCCTGCGGCACCTCGAGGTCAAGGCGCTCCTGCGGTCAGGCTTTGTGTCTTCGCGTCTTTGTGGTGAATTTAACCTGTCTCGCGACCACCCAGGAGGAAACCGCCCATGACCACCGTCAACGCCACCATCGCCTCGCCGCGTCTCCTGCTCGTTGGCGGCGGCACGGTGCGCCAGCTTGCCGAGCTCCTGGGCAAGTTCGGACTATCCCGGCCGCTGGTCGTCAGCGACCCGATCATGGTCTCCACCGGCCTGATCCAGCGCGCGTTGGAACCCCTGGCCGCGGCCGGCATCGCTGCCCGAGTGTTCTCCGACACCGTCTCCGATCCCACCGACACGGTGATCGAGGCCGGCATCGCCGAACTCCGCAACGGGGACGGCTACGACTGCCTGATCGGCTTCGGCGGCGGCTCGCCCATCGACACCGCCAAGGCGATGGCGATCCTCGCGGCCGGCGGTGGCAAGATGCGTGACTACAAGGCCCCGGTCGCCGCCGACAACGGCGCGCTGCCGATCATCGCCATCCCCACCACCGCCGGCACCGGCAGCGAGTGCACCCGCTTCACCGTCATCACCGACACCGAACGCGACGAGAAGATGCTGATCGCCGGCCTTGGCGCGCTGCCGCTGGCGGCGATCGTCGATTACGAACTCACCTACACCGTGCCGCCGCGCACCACCGCGGACACCGGCGTGGACAGCTTCACCCACGCGCTGGAGGCCTACGTCTCCAAACGCGCCAACCCGTTCTCCGATGCGCTGGCGCTGTCGGCGATGGAGCTGATCGGTAAGCACATCCGCACCGCCTATGCCGAACCGCGCAACGCCATCGCCCGTGAGGGCATGATGCTCGGCGCCACCCAGGCCGGACTGGCGTTCTCCAATTCTTCGGTGGCGCTGGTGCATGGCATGTCGCGGCCGATCGGCGCGCATTTCCATGTGCCGCACGGGCTGTCCAACGCGATGCTGCTGCCGGCGATCACCCGCTATTCGGTGCCGGGCGCCGAGGCCCGCTATGCCGAGGCCGCACGCCGCGTCGGCTTCGCCGCGCCGACCGACACCGACGGCGTGGCGGCGGCAAAACTGGTCACCGGCCTGGAAGCGCTGAACAAGGAACTGTCAGTGCCGACCCCCGCCGATTTCGGCATCAAGGAAGCGGATTGGAACGGCAAGATGGCGCTGATGGCGGAACAGGCGCTGGCGTCCGGCAGCCCTGGCAACAATCCCCGCGTGCCCGACGCGGCCGAGATCGTGGCGCTGTATCGCGAGGTATGGACCGGAGCACCCGCCAACGCGTGAGGCGGTTGACCAGAGTCACCCGCGCGCCGGAAACAACTCGGTGAGTTCGATGCCGGGCGGATCGAGGCGGATGCGTCCATCGCGGATGATACGGGTCGTGATCGCACCTGCGGCGTCGCGCTCATGGTGAATGGCGGTGCGATTTTCGGTCATGACGATCAGGTAATGCCGCACCGAGGGCAGCCGGAAATAGTCGGCCAGCTTCCCACCGGAATCCCGCTTCCGCGACGTGGGCGATACAACTTCAACCACGATGATCGGATCGAAGATCTTGGTCGCATTGTCGTCGAGGGGCGGGCCGCAGCGCACCAGTGCGTCCGGTTCGTAAAGCGTGTCGGTATCCACTTCGACGATCATGCCGTCCGGGAAAGCCTCGCACGCCAGCCGGCCGGCACGGATGGACTGCGCCAGGGCTTCATAGATGCGCCCTTTCATCCGGCCGTGTACTGCTCTCTCGGGAGCCATCGCGACGACCTCGCCGGCGACGAGTTCGTAGCGTTTGCCTTCCGGCTGCTGCATCGCCCAGGCGATGAACTCATCCGCAGTCATGCGGGCAGGTGCGGTTGCGCCCACTGTCTTCGCTGCCTCGGCTGTTCGGTTTGAACCAATGGTAACCTGGGCCAGCGGCGACCCATGCGCAACACCCCAGGCGCGGCCACGCGGGGCAGCTATCCCGCCGCCCCAGTCGCCAACCCCCGGACGGCTCTTCTATACTTTCCTTGCACAAGGGAAGAACCGTCCGTGATCACCCGGGCTCTCGCCAGGTTCTGCTCCAACCGCCTGCACTACGCATGGGTGGTGCTGGCCGTCATGTTTGTCTCGATGCTCGCCGGAGTTGGCGTGCGCGCCGCGCCAGGCGTGATGATCGTGCCGCTGGAGCGTGCCTTTGGCTGGGACGTCGCCACCATCTCCGGCGCCGTCTCCATCAACATCGTCTTGCTCGGCGCGACCGGGCCGTTCATCACCGGGCTGATCGACATTATCGGCCTCAAGCGCACCGTCCTTGGCTGCATGACGATCCTGATGGCCGGCACCGGGCTGTCGATCTTCATGACCGCGCCGTGGGAGCTGTTCCTCACCTGGGGCGTGATGGTCGGCATCGGCTCCGGCGGCGGCGCGGTCGGCATAGCGGCCGCGGTCGCGAACCGCTGGTTCACGCAACGCACCGCCCTGGCCATGGGCCTGCTGACCGCTGCGAACGCAGCCGGACAACTGGTCTTCCTCCCGCTGCTGGCGATGCTGGCGAACCGCTACGGCTGGCAGGGCGTCGCCATCTGCGTCACCATCGCCATGGCCGCGTCGTTGCCGTTGCTGGCGATCATGCTGCCCGAATCCCCAGCGTCGGTGGGCTTGGGCTCCTACGGTTCGACAACGCTGTGGCAGCCCCCGCCGCGGCGCGGCAATCCCTTCTCCGTCGCGTTCGGGGCCTTCGCCCGAGGCGCGCGGTCGCTGGACTTCTGGCTGCTGGTCATCAGCTTCGGCATCTGCGGCTTTTCCACCAACGGACTGATCAACACCCACCTGATCGCCTATTGCGCCGACCATGGCATCCCGGAGGTGCACGGCGCCAGCATCCTCGCGGTGATCGGCGTGTTCAGCCTGATCGGCTCGACGCTGTCGGGCTGGGCCTGCGACCGCTTCAATCCGCGCGTGCTGCTGTTCTGGTATTACGGGCTGCGCGGCCTGTCGCTGGTGATCCTGCCGTTCACCCAGTTCGACACGCTCAGCCTGTCGGTGTTCTCGGTCTTCTATGGATTGGACTGGGTCGCCACCGGGCCGGCGACGTTCGCGCTGACCAACGAGGTGTTCGGCCGCCGCGATGCTCCGGTGATCGTGTCGTGGATCTTCGCCGGGCACCAGGTGGGCGGCGCGCTGGCGGCGCTCGGCGCGGGGGCGGTGCGGGACCTGACTGGGACCTACCTGCTGGCGTTCACCACCAGCGGGCTGGCGTGCCTGGTCGCCTCGCTGCTGGTGCTGCGCATCTCGGGCAACAGGCTGGTGGTCGCCGTCGCGGAGTAGCTGGCGCGGCGGGCCCGATTGGCCCCTAAAGGAGAGCGGTCAGAGCCGATCGCGGGACTGGCCCGGGCCATAGACCCGCAGCACGATCACGTCGCCAGCGGTTTCGTCGCGCCCGGTGTCCGGCTCGACCTTGTAGAACACGCGGTAGCCTCCGGCGGCCGGCAGTTCGCGCACGCCCGGATGGTCGCCCGCCGGCCAGAGGCAGGGATGCTGTTGGAGCCGCCGGATGTCAGCACGAACCGCCGCCAGCTTGCGCCTGGCGGCCGGTCCCGAACCGGGCTGGGTCAGCCAGCCACGCGTAGCCTCAAGGTCATCGCGCGCTTCCCGGGCGTAGATCAGGCGGCGCGCCACGCGGGGCGGTCACCGGCGGCGAGTGGGTGGCGGCGGCAGCTCGTGATCAGTGCCGATGCTGTCGATCCAGGCATCAATGTCATCGGCGTCGACATAGCGGCCGGCGGCGAGGGAGGCCTCGGCCGCGGTGATGCCCTCGGCTTCCCAGGCGAGGCGTGCTTGCCGCTCGGCCTCGGATTCCGGGCGGGGAGTATTGGCGCGATCGCTTGGGCGCGGAGCGGTGTCCATGGCGGGCAATGTAGTCCTGGCGGAGGGGCGCCGCCAGCGTGGTGTGGTCGACTTTGCCACGCTTCATGGGCGAAAGGCGGCCCGCTGAGGCAACTGCCGTGGGTGTCGGACCGTCAAACAAGCGTGGCGACCCACAGGATCGACGTTATCGCGGGGTTTGCGATAGTCGCTAACAGTCGACGTCCGGCTCTGGGGGCTTGGGCTGGTTAAGCAAAAGTTTCGTGGATTAGGTACGAACACCGTCCGCCCGCGCGCGGCATCCTCCCTGTTTGTGATACGTATGAAGCCGAAGTTAACCTTTATACCAACCCGCCGAACGATTGACTCTCGACTGCTTTGCACGGACCGCCCTACCCGTCATGGCCGGCCTTGTGCCGGCCATCCACGCCTTGCCGTCGTGCACGCGACAAAAGGCGTGGATGGCCGGCACAGGGCCGGCCATGACGGGTAGGGAGGGCCGTTGCCGTACGTCAATCGTTTTGCGGGTTGGTATTATATTCCGAGGCGCCTCCATAGCCAGTCTTGAAATGCATTTTGCTCGAAATCCTTACTGCTGCGGATGTGAATATTCCAAATTGAGTGTTTTCTGTGTGGCCCATATTGGAACAGAATGTTGGAGGCCATCTTTGGTCGCGTTATCTTTTTTGCAAAGAATTGCATCTCCCAAGAACTTCATCGACGTGTGGATGGCATCCAAGTTGAATTTACGGCGTAACGGTTCGTACCGCGCCTCCCGCTCAGGGGAAAATCCAGGAGCGGCTTGGTGTCATATTGTGAAGATGGCTCTTGCATCTTCCTTTCGATTTAGAGGAAGAGGGCTCACCAACTCGAAAAACATGACGCCCCATCGGTATGGACTTAAGCTTCAAATAACTGAATTGAAGTAGCGATTATCCCGCCTGTACCAAGAATGGCGACCTGCGCCGGCGCGTTCACGATTGTGTTTGGATTGACCACGAACTTCAGCGAGGTTCGGTTAGACTCGAGCAGTCAGCTACCCGCCGCCGATCTTCGGAATCAGCACTACTTCGCTATCAGGACCGAACTGCGCCGAATAGGCGTCCTGGAAGATCTCGCCGTCGATCGCCACGGCCATGCCCTCCTCGACCTGTTTGCCCAGGCCGGGAAAGCGTTCCTCCAGCTCAAGCACCAGCCGGCGGAACGTGGTGGCCGAGACCTCGAGTTCCGACCTGCCGTTGGTGAAGCGCTGGCAGGCGGAACCCGAGATCAGGACTTTCGGCACGCGGCACCCTCACCCGCCGCTTCGCGGCGACCTCTCCCGCTACGCGGGAGAGGTTTTACGAAGCGTCGAGCGCGGCACGCACCTTCGGCGGCGACATCGGCAAGTCCGGCATGCGAAGACCGATAGCGCTGCGGATGGCGTTCGCCACCGCCGCCATCGGCGGCACGATCGGCACCTCGCCCACGCCGCGGGCACCGAACGGATGGCGAGGGTTCGGTATCTCCACCATCACCGCCTCGATCATCGGCATGTCGGACGCCACCGGGCAGCGGTAGTCGAGGAACCCGGCGTTATCCATCTTCCCCTTGGCGTCGTAGATGTACTCCTCGTTCAGCGCCCAGCCAATGCCTTGCGCGGCGCCGCCCTGGATCTGGCCTTCCACGTAGCTCGGGTGGATCGCCTTGCCGACGTCCTGCACCGCCGTGTAGCGCAGCACGTTGACGCGGCCGGTCTCCTTGTCCACCTCGACGTCGCAGATATGCACGCCGAAGCCCGGCCCGGCGCCTTGCGCGTTCAATGACACCTCGGCGCCGATCGGCCCGCCGGTGCGGCCGGCCTTCAGCGCCAGCGAAGCGAGATCCAGCGGCTCGAACGCGCCGGCATTGGAACCCGCCGGATACGCCTTGCCGTCCTTCCACTCCACCGCATCGACCGGGATTTCCCAGATCTGCGCGGCGCGCTTCTTCAGGTCCTCCACGGTCCGCTCGGCCGCCTGGGTTGCCGCCATGCCGGTGGCGAAGGTCACCCGCGAACCGCCGGTCAGGAAGCTGAAGCCGATCGACGAGGTGTCCGGAATGATCGTCCGCACCTTCTCTGCCGGCACGCCCAGCACTTCCGCCACCATCATGCCGATCGACGCGCGCGACCCGCCGATGTCCGGATTGCCCGACGTCGCCACCACGGTGCCATCCTCGGCAACGTGGCAGCCGGCGGAGGATTCGCCGCCGATGTTGAACCAGAACCCGCAGGCGATGCCGCGGCCCTGGCCCTCCTTCAAGGGCGCCTTCCAGTGCGGGTGGTTCTTCGCCGCTTCCAGCGTGGCGAGGAAGCCGATGTTCTGATGCGTCGGCCCGTAATGCGTTTTCGTCCCGTTGCGGGCGCCATTCTGTTCGCGCAACGCAATCGGATCCATGTTCAGCTTGCGCGCCAGGTCGTCCATCGCGCTTTCGATCGCGAAGGACGAGATCGGCGCGCCGGGAGCGCGATACGCCGCCACCTTTGGCCGGTTGCTGACCACGTCGTAGCCCAGCACATCGACGTTCGGGATGTCGTACATCGCCAGGCCGCACATGCAGCCGGGCCCGATCGGCGAGCCCGGGAACGCGCCGGCCTGGTATTTCAGCACCTGCTTCGCCGCGACGATGGTGCCGTCCTTCTTGGCGCCGAGCTTCACCTCCATCACCGCGCCGGAGGTCGGGCCGGAGGCGCGGAACACCTCGTCCCGCGTCATCTGCATCTTCACCGGGCGGCCGGACTTCTTCGACAGCGCGATCGCCACCGGCTCCAGATAGACCAGCGTCTTGCCGCCGAACCCGCCGCCGATTTCCATCGGCACCGCGCGGATGTTGGAGATATCGAGGCCGAGCAGTTTGGCGCAGTAGGCACGGACCATGAAATGGCCCTGGCTGGAGCTGTAAATCGTCACCTGGCCGTCGGCGTTGTAGCTGCACAGGCAGGCGTGCGGCTCGATATAGGCCTGGTGCACCGGCTGGGTGGTGTAGCGACCCTCGATGATGACGTCGGCGTCCTTGAAGCCGGCTTCGACGTCGCCCTTCTTGAAGGTCAGCACCTTGGCGATATTGGACGGCTTGGTCGGCTTCGGCTCGACGCCCGAGGTGAACAGGTCGTCATGCAGCACCGGCGCGCCGTCCTTCATCGCGTCCTCGACGTCGATGACGTAGGGCAGCACTTCGTACTTCACGTCGATCAGTTCGATCGCCGCGTCCGCGATGGCCTGCGTGTTTGCGGCGACCGCGGCAATGGCGTGGCCTTCGTACAGCGCCTTTTCCCAGGCCATGCAGTTGCGCGCCAGGTCGCGGAAGTTCATTGGCCCTTCGCCGACGAACGCCTCTTCCGACGGGATGTGCGGGAAGTCCTTGCGGGTCACCACGGCGCGCACGCCCGGCAGTTTCTCCGCCTTGCTGGTGTCGATCGAGACGATGTTGGCGTGGGCGTGCGGCGAGCGCAGCACCTTGCCCCACAGCATGCCGGACGCCTTCATGTCGGCGCCGAACTGGGCGCGTCCGGTCACTTTCTCCACGCCGTCGGGGCGGATCGGCCGGGTCCCGACGACTTTCAGGTCTGCTGAAACGTAGTTCATGCGGCTTTCTCCCCTCGCATTACTTCGGCAGCGTCCATCACGGCACGAATGACCTTGTCGTAGCCGGTGCACCGGCACAGGTTGCCGGCCAGCCAGTAACGCGCTTCCTCCTCGGTCGGATTGGGGTTCTCATCGAGCAACGCCTTGGTTGCGACAATGAGACCCGGGGTGCAGAAGCCGCATTGCAGCGCTGCATGTTCGAGAAACTTTTGTTGCACCGGATGCAGGTGATCGCCCTGTGCGATGCCCTCGATCGTGGTGATCGCGGTGCCGTCGGCCTCGCAGCCCAGCACCAGGCAGGAACAGACCAGGCGGCCGTCCATGATGACGCTGCACGCGCCGCAGTCGCCCGACGCACAGCCTTCCTTGCTGCCGGTCAGGCCGATCTCGTCGCGCAGCACATCGAGCAAAGTCTGCTGGGTTTCACACAGGAATTCGGTGGGTTCGCCGTTGATCACGGCGGAAACGTGGTGCTTGCTCATCGATGATCCCCGATTAGTGTGTTCTCGCGTGGGCCTTGCCCAGCGCGCGGTCGAAAGCGATGGCGGCGACGCGGCGCGCCAGCACGCCGGCGATCTTGGTGCGGTAGACGATGGTGCCGCGCTTGTCGTCGATCGGCTTGCACGCTGCTTGCGCTGCCGCATCCAGCTTCTGCAACGTGGCATCGTCCAGTTTGTTCCCGATCAGCGCGTCGGCCGCCGGCTGCACCAGCAGCACGGTGGGCGCCACAGCGCCGAGCGACACCCGCGCCGCGGTGCACGTGCCGTTCGCATCCAGCGTCAGGCTGATGCCGCAGCCGACCACGGCGATATCCATTTCCGTGCGCGGAATGAAGCGCAGATACGCATCGGAGGAATGCGGCGGCCGCGGCGGCAGCTTGAACTCCAGGATGAACTCGCCCTTGGCCAGCGAGGTGCGGCCAGGGCCGGTGGGAATTTGCTCGACCGGCACTTCGCGCTTGCCGCTCGGTCCGACCACGACAGCGATCGCGGCGGCGGCGTACAGCGCCGGCACGCTGTCGGCGGCGGGCGAGGCGTTGCACAGATTGCCGGCCAGCGAGCAACGGCCCTGGATCTGCGTCGAGCCGATCAGGTCGAGCGCCTCGACCACGCCGGGCCATGCCTTGTTCAATCCGGCATGGGCTTCGACCACCGCGCCTGGCGTGGCGGCGCCGATGACGAAGCCGCCATTTTCTTCGCGGATGCCGATGATGCCGGGGATTTTCTTCGTATCGACGATCAGGTCGGGCCGCACGCGGCCAGAACGAAGTTGCACCAGAAGGTCGGTCCCGCCCGACAGGACCTTGGCAAGGCCGGAGGCTCCGGCAAGCAGTTTGACGGCTTCGTCCACCGTCGTCGGTGCTGCGTAATTGAGGCTTGGCATAATCGCTCCCGATTGCTGCGTTCAACGTTTCCCAGCCCCGGGGGCGCAAGCGCCCGGGCGGCCTTGGCCAACGTTATGCGATTGACGCAGCGCGGTCGAGGGGCGGGCTGTGGCTTTGCCCCCCGGCCTTCGCCGGGGCAGGCTCTGGAACCCTGCCAAGGGGCGTTGCCCCTTGGCGGATCCGGGCCAGCACCCTGGCCTTGCCTCTTTCGCCTGATCGCCGATCACGTCGCCGGTGCTATGTCCCATCACCAGATGAACCACGATCCCCAAGGCCTTTACGAGCTGCTGGAACTCGACTGGGAAGCGCCGCCCGAGGCGATCCACGCAGCCTATCGCCGCAAGGCACGCCTGCTGCACCCGGATATTCCGCGCACCGGCAACGCCGAGGCCTTCATCGCGATCAAGGCAGCCTACGACGTCCTGGGCGACCCACTCCGCCGCGCCGCCTATGATCGGGCAGCACGCAGCCTCGACCGGCTCCGCTCGGTCGTCGTCACCGCACCCCCCGGCGAAATCCATCCCGAGCCGCCCGCGTCACCGCCCCCCATCAGAACGCGCGGTCCCCGGCTGTCGGACCTGCCGCTCGCCATATGGGCGGGCCTCGGCATCCTGGCCGTGCTCGCCGGGACGGAGACCGTCCTGCACCTGAGAACGCCGCCGCCCGACAACACGGTGGACGTGCCCGCCACCGCCCCCACCGTGCTGCCGCAAACGCCGCCTCCCGCACCGCATCCGGTGCGGCTGATCGGCATCCCGAACGTCTACGTGATCCCGGCCGCTAGCCCCGCGCTCGTCCTGCAATACGACAAGGCGCGCAACGGCTACGTCCCGATCGGCCAATTGCCGGCGTTCAGCGCCGTGCAGGCCGTGCGCGTCCTGCACGACCACGGCCTGGTGGAAATCCGTCTGACCGATACCACGACCGGCTTCATCGACGCCGCCCGCCTGGAGCCTGGCAACGCGGTCGCGGCCCGGCAGGCGTATTGCTCGTACAACGCCGGATCGCCGCCCTCCAACGGAGAGATCCTGGCGCGCAACGGCACCGGCACAGCGCAGACGACGATCGAGAACAACAGCGGCCAGCCGATCGTGGTCAAGCTGCGCGACCGCAACGGCGTGGCGGCGGCGACGGTCTACCTGGCGCCAGGCGGCAACGCCCTGGTCGATGGCC
This sequence comes from uncultured Alphaproteobacteria bacterium, assembly GCA_963762885.1. Taxonomy (GTDB): domain Bacteria; phylum Pseudomonadota; class Alphaproteobacteria; order Acetobacterales; family Acetobacteraceae; genus JASHVB01. The sequence continues at coordinate 162,472 of CAVXNH010000051.1, read as the reverse complement.
TGCCCGCCGGCGCCTACCGGCCCGACTTCGCCATTGGCGAGCTGTGGAGCCGAGCCTGCAACAGCTTCGCCGCCGGCATGCGCGCCCAGCGCTTCGCCTCGTTCACCGAGCTTTCAGCGCAGGGTACGCTGACCTTGCCACCGGACCTTCCCGATCAGACGCAACCGGTGGATATTTCCGACCAGGACTTCGAACGCTGACGGCTCACACGAGGAAGGGGAACGCGGATGGCGATCACATTACAGGAATCGCTGCGCGGCATTTTCTACGCACCGTTCTACGTCGCCCTGGCGCGTGAGGCCTACGCGGCCGAGGGCGTGACCGTGCGTTTCGCCAGCGCGCCCACGCCGGGACGCGCGCCGCTCAGCCTACTGGATGGCACGGCCGACGTGTGCTGGGGCGGCCCGATGCGGGTCATGCAAGCCTACGCCCAGGCACCGGATTGCGACCTCGTCCACTTCGCCGAAGTCGTCACGCGCGACCCCTTTCTCCTGCTCGGCCGAATGCCTCGTCCGGACTTCGCGCTGCATGACCTGCTGGGCCTGTGCGTGGCGACGGTCAGCGAGGTGCCGACGCCGTGGATGTGCCTGCAAGAAGATCTGCGCCGCGCCGGCCTGGCGCCGTCGCAACTGAACCGGGTGAGCGACCGCACGATGGCGGACAATGTCGCGGCGTTGCGGCGCGGCGACGTGGACGTGGTACAGGTGTTCGAACCGTTCGCCGCGGCGCTGGAGGCGGACGGTGCCGGCCATGTCTGGTATGCCGCGGCGACGCGCGGGCCGACCAGCTACACCACGTTCTACACGCGGCGTGCGCTGCTGCGGGACCGGCGGGACGAACTGCATGGCATGGTGCGGGCGATCTACCGCACGTTGAAATGGGTGGCGCGGGTGGACGGCGCGGCGATCGCCGATGCGATCTCGGGGTTTTTCCCCGATGTGCCGCCGGCACTGCGCACCGCCGCCTGCACCCGCTACAAGTCGCTGGGCATCTGGGGGACGGACCCGATACTGCCGCGGGGCGGATACGATCGCTTGCTCTCGGGGCTGGTGTCGGGCGGCTTCGTGTCTCCCGGCACGCCGTTCGAGGTCGCGGTGGACAACAGTGTTGCCGCCGCGGTGATCGCCGAGGATCCGCCGGCGCTCGATTGAACTCTGAGGGAGGAAACGACCATGCCACACGCCACCGCCGACGACGGAGTGCGCCTCTACTACGAAGAGTCAGGCACCGGCATCCCGGTGATCTTCGTGCACGAATACGCCGGCGATCATCGAGCCTGGGAAACGCAGATGCGGCATTTCGGCCAGCGCTACCGTGCCATCACCTACGCCGCGCGTGGCTATCCGCCGTCCGATGTGCCCGAAGACGTAGCGAAATACTCGCAGTTCCGCGCCGCGGACGACATCGGCGCGGTGCTCGATCATTTGGGCATCGACAAGGCGCACGTGGTCGGGCTGTCGATGGGCGGCTTCGCCACGCTGCATTTCGGCTTTCGGCACGCGGCGCGGGCCCGGTCGCTGGTGGTCGCGGGCTGCGGCTACGGCGCCGAGCCCGACCAGCGCGCCCGCTTCCGCTCCGAGGCCGAGACCATCGCTGAGTTCATCGCCACCCAGGGCATCAAGGTGTTTGCCGAGAAATACGCTTACGGCCCGACCCGCGTGCAGTTCGAGAACAAGGACCCGCGCGGGTTTGCCGAGTTCAAGGCGCAGTTGGCAGAGCATTCGGCGTTGGGTGCGCGCAACACGCAGTTGGGCGTGCAGCGGGAGCGGCCGTCCTTGTATGAGCTGACCGGGCAAATGCAGGCGCTGACGGTGCCGACGCTGGTGCTGACCGGGGATGAGGACTGGCCGTGCCTGGCGCCGGGCATCCTGATGAAGCAGCACATCCCGAGCGCGGCGCTGGCGGTGATGCCGAATTGCGGCCACGCGATCAACCTGGAGGATCCGGACGAGTTCAACCGTCTGGTCTCGGCGTTTCTGGCTCAGGTGGATGCCGGGCGCTGGCCGACGCGCGACCCGCGCGCGGTGACGGCGTCGATTACCGGGATGAAGTAGCGGGGCGGGAGGAGTTGGGGGGCTTCTGTTGCCCGGTGCCCCCCGAACCGCGCTTATCGCTTATGCAGCGACAGCGAGCGCCTCATTGTCATTGGCACTTGTAGAACGGCCCGATAACGGCGGAACCATGCCGAGCGAAAAATCCGTCTTTACCACGCGTGTCGAGCCTGTGTCGCCCCCGCAACGTCCCGCCGGGCCTTACCGGAAGACTGGTGGAGGCGCCGGGCACTGCCCCCGGGTCCACTACGCTTATTCCACGAACCGTTTATCGCCATAGCCAGCGAACCAGCAGGGCCTATATAGGGCGGCCGACGGCGTCTGGAAAGGGTCGGCGTTGCCAGGGCGATCCCGTCACGTCGGAATATAACGGCCCTCGTCCAGGACCGGGGGAAATGCAGCAAAGCAAGCATTTCAACACAGATTTCACCGAGAAGAAGGTCAAGCCACAGAGTTTCACGGAGAAAAGCCACATAACGTGGCAACGTCGTGCATGCATTTTCGGGATGCATTTAATTCTCTCTGCGAAACTCTGTGGCTTAACCTTCTTCTCGGTGGGCTCTGTGTTAAAATACTTGCTTGCTGTTTTGGTGCCCAGCTCCGGACAGATGGGCGGCATATCATCAGGCAGCGTACTGCGATTGCCCCGACGGGGTTGGCCGATCCTTGGACTGCTCCAGGCCGGTCCGAATGGCCCGGCAGCAGGCTTCATTCCCTTGCCGATCGGCCCTTTCTGACCGGAATTTCATCCAATCGCTCGGGAACTTCTTGGGCTCCGGCCACCCCACACGTTAGGCTCGGCCCACGCCCTCCAGCGCCCGGCGCGAGAGGGAAACGGGGAACCTGGGAGACAACAAAATATGCGACGACGGACCTTTCTGGCGGCGTCGGCCGCCACCCTTGCGTTGCCGGCGGTGGTGCGCGCGCAGGCCAAAAGCGTGCTGAAGTTCATTGCCCAATCGGACCTCGCGGTGGTCGATCCGATCTGGACCACGGCCTACGTGACCCGCAACCACGGCTACATGGTGTTCGACACGCTGTACGGGCAGGCCGGCAAGAAAGACGGCTTCAAGATCACGCCGCAGATGGTCGCCGGCCACACCATCGACGACGACGGCAAAACCTGGAAACTCACCCTGCGCGACGGGCTGATGTTCCATAACGGCGAGAAGGTGCTGGCGCGCGACTGCGCTGCCTCGATCAAGCGCTGGGGCGCGCGCGACGCGTTTGGCCAGGCCCTGATGCAGCGCACCGACGAGGTGTCGGCGCCGGACGACAAGACCATCATGATCCGCCTCAAGCAGCCCTTCGCACTGCTGCCGCTCGCGCTGGGCCACGCCGCGGCGAACATGTGCGCGATGATGCCGCAGCATGTCGCCGAGACCGATCCGTTCAAGGCAATCACGGAAACCATCGGCAGCGGCCCGTTCCGCTTCAAGGCGGACGAGCGGGTGCAAGGCTCGCTGTTCGTCTATGAGCGCTTCGACGGCTACAAGCCGCGCGAGGACGGCGAGGCCAGCTTCACCTCCGGTCCGAAGGTGGTGCATTTCGACCGTGTCGAATGGCACATCCAGCCTGATCCCGCCACCAAGGCCGCCGCGCTTCAGGCCGGTGAGATGGACTGGTGGGAGAACCCCACCGCCGACCTGTTGCCGCTGCTGCGCAAGAACAAGATCCTCACCCCGGTGACGGATCTCACCGGCACGCCCTATCTGTTGCGGCCGAACCATCTGTATCCGCCGTTCGACAAGCCTGCGGTGCGCCGCGCGCTGATGGGCGCGATCGACCAGAAGGAATTCATGATCGCGATGAACGGCGACGACACCTCGCTCTGGTCGGTGCCGGCAGGCTTCTTCCCGCCGACCTCGCCCCTGGCCAGCGATGCCGGCATGTCCGCGGTGACCGGCAAGGTGGACGAAGCGGCGGTGAAAAAGGCGCTCGAGGCCGCCGGCTACCAGGGCGAGAAGGTGGTGCTGATGGCGCCCACCGACCAGCCGCAGAACAAGGCGCTGAGCGACGTCGCCGCCGACATGCTGAAACGCGTCGGCATCGATGTGGACTACCAGGCCACCGACTGGGGCATGGTGGTGCAGCGCCGCGCGCTGACCAAGCCGCCGGCGGATGGCGGCTGGAACATGTTCGTCACCGGCTTCTCCGGCCTCGATTTCTTCACCCCGGCGAGCCATCTGCCGCTGCGCGCCAACGGCAAGAGCGCCTGGTTCGGCTGGCCCGACGACCCCAAGATCGAGGAGCTGCGCACCGCCTGGTTCAATGCTCCGGACCTGGATGCGCAGAAGAAGATCGGTGTCGAGATCCAACTCGAGGCGTTCCAGAGCGTTCCCTACTATCCGCTGGGCGTCGCGCAATCGCCGACGGCGTTCCGCAATGACCTCGCCGGCGTCCCGGAGGGCTTCGCCGTCTTTTGGAACGTGCACCGCACCTGACGCCGCCGCCCGACGCCGTCATCGTCATCTTCGGCGCGGCGGTGCGCCCTGGCGGCCGGCCCAGCACCACGCTGCACCGGCGCGTCGAGGCGGCCGCTACGTTTGGCGCCCGCTTCGCCGCGCCGCTCTTCCTGCCGACCGGCGGGGTGGGGCGGTTCGGGCCGTCCGAAGCGTCGGTGATGGCGCAGTTGCTGAAGACGCGTGGCGTGTTGCCCGAACGCGTCCTGCTCGAGGAAACCGGCACCGACACATTGTCCTCCGCGTACGCTGTCGCGCGATTGCTGCGGGATCGCACCATCGCCGCGCCGGTGTTTGCCGCCAGCAGTTTGTACCACGTGCCGCGGTGCGTGCTGTTGTTGCGCACGTTCGGGGTGGCGGCGCGCGCAGCGGGACCGCCGTTTGTGCCGGCGGGCTCGCGCTGGGCGACACGCTGCTATTGGTGGCTGCGCGAGGCCGCGGCATTGCCGTACGACGCCGTCCTCGCGGCGTGCCTGCGCCTGCGGAACCGGCGGTGATTTTTTTGTGTCATGGCCGGTGCCCCCGGGGTCGTGGCCAGCCCCCCACTGTCATTGCGAGTTGGCCACCGTCAGGCGGTGGCCGACCCGCCCTGGATGAATTCGCTGTCCCCTGTGTCATGGCCGGCGCAGGCCGGCCACCCACGACTTTTCTCGCGGCACGCAGCATAGTCGTGGATGGCCCGCCATGACGTGGGAGCCGGGCAACACGGGTTGTTTCTTGCTACCGAAGCGAAGCAATCTCCCGCGTGAGTCCGCGGGATCTCTCGGGGGAGATTGCTTCCCCCGGCCTTCGCCAGGGTCGCAATGGCGGAATTGGACGGGGTATCGATCCCTCAAATCGGACCATCAGCGCACACTCGGCGCACCTCTCCATCCCTCCGCCGCAACGCCACGCCCCCAACGCGGTGGAGAATCCGTGCCCCAGTCGGCCACATGGAAAGGGTTCGTAAGGGATTACGGTGTCAAATAGTCGGAGCGCGACAAGGAACAGGTGCGTCCATGCATGACACCACCGCCCAGGTCCGAACTGGCGACCCTACGACGACGCCAGCGGCGGCACGCGATGGCACTGCACCGCCCGCAACCGCCGGCGATGCCGCTGCGTGCCCGGCCCCAGCCGGCGACAGGCTGCGCGACGCCTTGCTAGACAGCCGTCAGCGTTGGCGCGACCTGGTCATCCAGGCCGCCGATTTCGCCTTCGAGACCGATGAATGGGGCCGATTCGTCTTCGTCGTGCCCGATCCGGCGCTCGGCTGGTCCGCCTCCATGCTGGTCGGCCAGCCCGCCGAACTGCTGCTCGCCGACGGCGCCGAGCGCGCCAGCTTCAACCCGTTCCGCGTCGGCGTGGCAGTGCGGCGGCGGCGGGTCTGGCTGAAACGCGGCGACGGCGGCGTGGCCAGCCTCACCTTCGCCGCCGCACCCCTTTTGGATGCGCAGGGGCGGGTCGCCGGCGCACGCGGCATCGGCCTGGACGTCACCGAATACGATGGCCACGCGGCGCAGGTCGCAGCCTCGCTCCGGCGTGGGGAGGTGCTGGATCACATCCTCTGGAAGATGGGGCAGGAGGTGATGGCCCCGCGCATGATGCGAGGCGCGCTGGACGCGCTGGTCAACGCGCTCGGCGCGGAAGGCGCCGCGGTTGTGGTGCTGCCGGCCGACACCGGCGAGCCAACCCTGGCGCATCAGGCCGGCGGCGGCGGCACGGCGGTCCTGGCCGCAGCGGCGGCGTTGCTGCAACGCGGGGCGGTCGCCCCGAGCCACGCGAGCAATGACGACGGTCGGCGGATACTGGTTGCGTCGTGCCAGCCACGGTTCGGCGACCCCGCCGGCCTGACGGTGTGGCGTGCCTCCGGCGCCCGGCCCTGGGACAACGAGGACCGGCTGCTGCTGGGCGCAGCAGCCAACCTGATCCGCTTCGTGCTGGAACACGAGGCGATCCAGCGCGAGATGGCGCGCCAGGCGCGCACCGACCCGCTGACCGGATTACTCAACCGCCGCGCCTTCCTGGAGGAGATCGCCCGCTGCACCGAACGGCTGGACCGCGAGGAACTGCCGGGCACCCTGATGTTTGTCGACATCGATAACTTCAAGGTGGTGAACGACGCTTTGGGCCACGAGATGGGCGACCAGGTGCTGGTCCACACGGCGACGATGCTGCGCAACGTGGTACGGCCGTCGGATCTGGTGGCTCGGCTGGGCGGCGACGAGTTCGCGGTATGGATGAACGGCGCCGACCACATGACCGCGGCCGAACGGGCCGAACAATTGCGCACCCAGGTGCCACGCGAGATGAGCGAACTGGCGGGCGGCAACGCACTGCGCCTGGGCGTCTCGATCGGTATCGCCACACGCCGGCACGGCAGCCATGAACCGCTGGACAGCGTGCTGCGGCGCGCCGACATGGCGATGTATGAGGTCAAGCACCAGGGCCGTGGCCACTGGCGGGTGGCGCCTGAGGAGCCGGCATGACCTCCACCGCCCCGGACCTGGCCGTGGCTGGCCTGCCGCAGGACGAGAGGAAGCGGGTTCGCCTGGGCGCGGACGCGCGCGCCGACCCGGAAACATTGCGGACGCTCGCGACCGACCGGTCGGTCACGGTTCGCGCGGCGCTGGCACTGAACCCGGCCTCGCCGCTCCAGGCCGACCGCACACTCGCCAGGGACCCCGATGAGCGCGTGCGCATCCTGCTCGCGCGCCGGCTGGCCGGCCTGCTGCCGGGCCTGGCGGGCGAAGAGCAGATGCGGCTGCAACGCGAAACGTATGAGACGTTGACGACGCTGGTGGCGGATGCGGCGGTACGTGTACGCGCCGCGGTCGCCGACGTGCTGAAGGCGATGCCGCAGGCACCGCACGGCCTGATCCTGCAACTGGCGCAGGATCAGGCAGTCATGGTCAGCGCCCCGATCATCCGGTTCTCACCGTTGCTGACCACCGAGGATCTGCTCTCGCTGATCGCCGAGGCCCGCTCGCCCGGCGCCGTTACGGCGGTAGCCGCCCGGCCGGGCATCGACACGCAGGTGTCCGACGCGGTTGCCGCTACGGCCGACAACGCCGCGATCCGCGCATTGCTTTGCAATCGCACGGCGCAGATCCGCGAGGCCACGCTGGACGCGCTGATCGCCAGCGCGTCCGACCACCCGGATTGGCACGAACCGCTGGTGCATCGCCCCACCTTGCCGCCGCGTGCCGCTCGCGCGCTGGCCGAGATCGTCGCCACGCAGTTGTTCGAGGTATTGGCGCAACGGACCGACCTGCCGCCGGAGCTGGCGGCCGAACTGCGCATCCGGCTGACTGCGCGGATGGATGCGGCGGCACCCGGGTTGCGCCGCAGCGAGCCGACCATGGATGAGGCATTGGCCGAGGCCCACGCTCTGGCACGCGCCGGTCAACTGAATGAGGACGTGGCGCTCGACGCGGCGCGGCGCGGCGACCCCTGGTTTGCCGCGGCGTTGCTGTCGGTGGCGGCCGGGGTCCCGGTCTCGGTGGTGGACCGCGCGGCTTCGCTGCGCAGCGCCAAGGGGTTGGTCAGCCTGGCCTGGAAAGCCGGGTTCACCATGCGGGCGGCGGGCGCGTTGCAAACGCTGCTGGGGCGGCTTGGGCCGGACTCGACGCTCCCTCCCGGCCCCGGCGGCGGCTATCCCCTCGCCATCGAGGAGATGCGCTGGCAACTGGACTTCCTCGGCCGCATGGGCCGCTAAAAAACCCTCTCCCGTTGCCACCCCGTCATGCCGACTTTCGTCGGCATGACGGGGTGGCAACGGGAGAGGGTAGGGTGAGGGTGCCGCGCGCCGCGCGCACTCTACCCTACTCTCACGTGATGGAAGCGGGCCTTACCGCCGGACGATCGTGCCGGTACCGCCTTCGGTGAACAGCTCCAGCAGGCAGGCATGCGGCGTCCGCCCGTCCAGGATGACGGCCCCCCGCACCCCCTGCCGGACCGCATCGACGCAGCACTCCACCTTCGGAATCATGCCGCCGCTGATCGTGCCGTCCTCGATCGCCGCCCGCGCCTGTGCGATCGTGAGGGCCGGGATCAGCCGCTTTTCCTTGTCGAGCACCCCCGGCACGTCAGTCAGCATCAGCAGCCGCATGGCGTTCAACGCGCCCGCCACCGCGGCAGCCACGGTGTCGGCGTTGATGTTGTAGGTCTGACCGTCCTCGCCCACACCGACCGGCGCGATCACCGGCACCAACCCACCACCGGTCAGAGCATGGATCACCCGCACGTCGATCGCCACCGGTTCGCCGACGAAGCCAAGGTCCATCGCCCGCTCGATATGGCTATCCGGGTCGCGCACGGTCCGCGTCAGCTTCTGCGCACGGATCATCCCGCCGTCCTTGCCGCAGACACCGACCGCCAGCGCGCCGGCCCGGGTGATCAGATTAGCGACGTATTTGTTGACGGTGCCGGCGAGCACCATCTCCACCACCTCGACCATCGCCTCGTCGGTGACGCGCAGGCCCTGGACGAAGGTGGACTGGATGGCCAGCCGCTTCAGCATGGCGTTGATCTGCGGCCCGCCGCCATGCACCACGACCGGGTTGATGCCGACCTGCTTCAGCAACGCGATATCGGCGGCGAATTGCTCGGCGAGGCTTTCCTCGCCCATCGCGTGGCCGCCGTATTTCACCACGATGGTGGCTCCGGCATAGCGGCGCAGGAACGGCAGCGCCTGCGCGAGCACGCGGGCCCGCTCGGTGGCCGCGGCAAGGTCGGACGGGGTGGCTGGCGTGTCGCTCATGCCGCGCGTTTACGGAGGAGTGCACAGGGGGTCAAGCACGACGAAAGAGTCCCTCTCCCGCGATGAAAGTCCCTCTCCCGCGAAGCGGGAGAGGTTAGGTGAGGGTGCAACGTGCCGCACGCACTACCCTCACTCTCCCCTCTCCTGCGCAGCGGGAGAAGGCAGCACGCCACCTCAACTCCCCGTCCCCGCCGCGGATTGCGGCGCCGGCTCGATCATCTCCGGCCCGCCACGCTCGATCCGGAACACCGCCAGCCCGCGGCGCACCTGCCCGTCCGGCAGCAGCTCCAGCCAGCCGTCGGCGCCAAGGAACCCGGCCGGCTGGGTCAGCGCCGCGATCGAGAACCCGCCGCTGCCGCCCAACACCCGTGCGATCGAGGCCGCGTCGAACGCCAGGTCCGCCACCGCCGGCGGCGGCCCCCCATACTTCGCCGCATACCCCTGCTCCAGCCCGGCCCGCGCCGCCGGATCGGGCGCGGCATACCAGGCGCCCGGCTCCTGCCCTGACCCGCTGGACGGCGATCCCCATAGCGATGGCCCCAGGATCTGCACCTGCGAGCGGTCCACGTCATAGTACGGCAGCACCGAGGCCACCTCGGCCAGCGCCTCCCCGGTGTCGGCCAGGAACAATGCGGTGAAGCTCGGCGGAGGGATCGGCGACTTGGCCAGGTCCTGCGCCTGCCGGCGCCCCTCCGGCGTGCCCAGCGCGCGCGCCTGCTTGATCTGCGCATCGATCGGACCGCGCCGGCTGGCGTAGCCGGACAGGTCGCGGGCGGCGGCGTTGATCGCGGCCATGCCGCCCGCGTGGAAGTGGATGTCCGGCGGCGGCAGCCCATTCGCCGTCGCTGCCTGCATCAGCGCCTGCCCCATCACATGGCCGAAATCGCTGTCCGGCAGCAGCGCCGCGATCTGCGTGCGTCCCTGCGCCTGGACCGCCGCGACCAGCCGGCGCACCTGCTGCCCCGGCGTGATGCCCAGCGTCCAGACCCCAGGCTGCGCCTGCGACGGATCGTTGGTGAACGCCAGCACGGCGACGTTCGCGCCTCGGGCGACCGGCGCCACCGCCGCCGTCTCGGTGGACATTAGCGGCCCGAGGATGATCCCGGCACCCCCGGCGATCGCTGCCTGAGCCGCCGCCGCGGCCCCTTGCGGGGTGCCGCCGGTGTCCTTGACGTCGAGCGCCGGCGCGCCGGGAACCGCCATGGCAAGCTGCGCCGCCTGCGTCAGTGCCTGGCCCAGATCGGCGCGCGGACCGGTCAGCGGCGCCAGCAGGGCAACTCGTTCGTTGCGCGGCGCCGGTCCGGGCATCGGCTGCCCGGCGCCCAGGCCGATCGGCCCGTTGCCATACCCTCCGCTACCATATCGCGTGCCGTATCCGTTTGGGGGGTAGTATGCCCCGGAGCCGCCTCCGCCGCAGCCGGCCAGTGCCAGAGGCCCAAGGAGCAGAAATGCCCGACGACGCATGCGCAGCATCTCCCGATGGCCGGCCGGACGCGGTGTCCGTCCCCGGTGGTCTTGTGCTGGTTTCTACGCCGATCGGCAACCTCGGGGACGTATCGGCGCGGGCGCGCGAGACGTTGGCCGCGAGCGACCTGATCCTGTGTGAGGACACCCGCCACAGCGGCCACCTGTTCCAGGCGCTGGGCGTGCGCGCCCGCACCGAGCCGCTGCACGAGCATAACGAGGACGCCCGGATCGGCCCGGTGCTGGCGCTGCTGCGCGCCGGGCGGCGGGTGGCTCTGGTGTCGGACGCCGGCACCCCGCTGCTGTCCGATCCCGGCTTCCGGCTAGTGCGCGCCGCCATCGCCGAGGGCCTGCCGGTCAGCGCGGTCCCCGGGCCGAATGCGGCGCTGACCGCGCTGGTGCTGTCCGGGCTGCCTCCGGTGCCGTTCCTGTTCCTGGGGTTTCCGCCGCCCAAGGCCGCCGCCCGCCGCGCCATCTTCGGCGGCTTGCGGGCGGCCGAACGGGCCGGACTGGCGGCGACTCTGATCTGGCACGAGGCGCCGCATCGCCTGGCCGAAACCCTGGCCGACATGTCCGCGTCGTTCGGCGCCCGCCCCGCCGCGGTAGCACGCGAGCTGACCAAGCGGTTCGAGGAGGTGCGGCGGGCGCCGTTGCCGGAGCTGGCGGCGTGGTACGCGGCGACGCCGGTGCGGGGGGAAGTGACGGTGCTAGTGGGGCCGGCCGCTCCGGACACCACGGATGCGGAGGGTCTGGACGAGCACCTGCGCGCGGCATTGGCAACGCAGACGGTCAAGGATGCGGCCGCACTGGTGGCCGCGGCGACCGGGTTGCCGCGCAAGGTGGTGTATGCCCGGGCATTGGAACTGGCGGCGGAACGGGGGTAAAGCGTGCGGTTGGGCCGCGGGCCAATGTCTTGGTTGCCCTCAGCAAATGTTACTCAGCGGTCGGTGAGTAACGCGACAATTGGTAATGTGTCATGACAGGCGAAGGCCGGCCACCCACGACTTTGTTGTATGGCACGAGGGAAAGACGTGGGTGACCGGGGCCAAGCCCGGTCATGACACTGGGGCGGTCTCGCCTGCACAGTATGTATGCCACGGAGCAGGTAGAGGAGCGACCGATGGGCGGCTTGCGGCGCGACAGTGGAGGCGGCTGCGATCAAGGAATGAGCGGAGCCCCATTGCCGAACGCATATGCGGCGGTGGTGCTCCCGGTCAGTGGGTTCCCAACAGCGAAGCCACCTGCGCGGCGTGACGATGATCATAGCGGCATCATAGAGGTCGGTGGCACGGGGGAGAGATCGCATATCTCTCGAACGACGCAGCACGCGATTACTCTCGCATTATCGCGCCGGGCCGTGCCCTTGCTGTCGATAACGGACGATGGGATGCTGCCACGGACGGCGGAGGTAGCAGCCTATGCACGCACCAGTCATTCGTATCTCAATCGGCAGGTTCGATCCCGAACAGGCTGCCGTCGTGGAAGCCAGGTTGAGAAGCAGCAAGGAAAGTCTTGAGAGCGGGATTCGTGCCATGAAAGGTAATCTCGCCTATTATGCCGGTATCGACCGCACCAATCACGTGATGCACAACGTCAGTGTTTGGGAAACGACCGCTGACGCGAACCAAATGGCCGTATTCGCGCCGATGCTCGCGCTCGCGGCGGAATTCACGAAGCTGGGGGTGCGTTTTGAGCAGCCGATATTGAATTTCAATACACTTTGGCAGTTTGACTGACGGTGAGGCGCTTTGCTGGTATGGGAGACTGGTGCGCGATGGGTAAACCAGGATATTGCATCAAACCCAGACCCTTGATCAGGTTGGGCTTCTCTGATGAATATTTCTGATGCACGATGAAGGCATGATTTACGGCTACGCTCGAGTCTCGACCTTGTCCCAAGACCTCGAGCTCGCCCAGCTCAAGGCGGCGGGATGCGAAAAAGCGTTCCGCGAGAAGATCACCGGCACGACCGCCGACCGCCCGAAGCTGAAGAGGCTGATGAAGGCACTCGCTGCCGGGGATGTGGTGATCATCCCGGCGGTTGACCATCTGTCGCGCGATACGACCGACCTCCTGGTGGTCGCCCGCAACATGCGGCGCGCCGGCGCTGGCCTGCGTTCTCTGGCGGAGCCAGTGCTCAATACGACTGGGGATTTCGCGGAGGTGGTGCTTGCCACGCTTAGCGTCGCAGCGAAGCTTGAACGCCGCCGCATCGCCGAGCGCACGGCGCGGGGTCGCGCCGACGCCAAGGCCACCGGCGTGAAGTTCGGCCGCAAACCGATCCTGGCACCGCACCAGCAGAAGGAAGCGTGCAAGCGGGTCGAGACAGGCGAGCCGCAACGCAGCGTCGCCCGCAGCTACAACGTCAGCCAGGCCACGATCTCGAGGCTTGCACCATGATCTTTACCCCATTAAGCATTGATGAAATAATTGCGTGCGAAAAGCAGATCGTCGAAGCCCCTGCGCGGGATTTCAAAGAAGAAAACCGGCACCGCCGCAGAGATATGCGATTGCGGGATGTGGAGGCCGGAAGTCGGATGTTCAGCGTCTTCATTCGGCAAAGCTTGGAGTTTGCCGAAGATTTTTCGCTGGGTCTTGTTTATCTGTCTCAGGACGGAAAGAGAATGACCATGATCCGCTACAATGGACAGCACGATCAAACCAATGATCCCTATGACCTAGCGAAGCCGCACTTTCAATACCACATTCACAAGGCGACGGCGGAAAACCTCAACAACGGCCGCTATGCCAAACACCCAGCGAACGCAACCGGCGACTATGCCTCATTTGAGGAGGCTACAACGGAATTCCTGCAAGCCATTGGGCTTCGTATGGAAGATATTTCGACACATTTTCCAGGCATGGATTCGCTTCCCCTATTCCGTAACAAAGGCACATTGCCATGAATTATATAGAGCTACTGTCTGGCGGCTTTAACAACCATGTGGATGTGCGCGAAAAGCGCCCGGGCGTGATGAAGCTGATCGTCCCGCTTTTCCATGAAGATGGAGATATGGTGGACATTTTCTTGGAGGAGATTGCCGACGGACAAGTGAGGGTTTCGGATCGCGGCCTCTCGCTAATGCGGTTGTCCTACGAGTTCGATATCGATACTGAGAACAAAGAGCGGATATTCAGACGTATCCTTAACGAAAGCCAGGTTCGGGAAGAGCGAGGCAACCTATTTGTTGATGTCGCGCCTGATCACCTTTACCCAGCAATTCTGAACTTCGGACAAACCGTGGCAAAAGTCACGAACATGGCGCTTTACCGACGTGAGGTCATAGCGAATTCTGTTTTATGAATTGCTGCAAGATGAAGTTGTCGAACGTCTGGGAGAATTCAGTCCCAAAGAAGACATTGTCCCAATTCCACAGCGCGAGGAGCTTGTCGTTGATTACGCCCTGCTGGAGAAGACCGCTACTCCTGTGTATATCTTTGGTATCAAAGAGAGAGATACACCGAAACTCAGACTTACGGCGGTGTCATGCCTAGAATTCCAAAAAGCGAAGCTGCCTTTTCGGAGTGTTGTTATCCACCAGGATTTCGAGAGCCTGAACAAAACCGATCGGCAGATCATCACAAATGCTGTGGACAAGCAATTCACATCGCTCGACGAGTTTTCAGCGTCAGGCAGGGAAGCGATTGAACGGTTGGCTGCTTAGTTAGCATTGGGAGCAAAGCGCAACGGGCGACTCCAACTTCCCATAAAGCGTCTCCTGTGACAGCAAAACGGCCACAATCCACACGAAAAGAAAAGAGGGCGCCATCTCGGACGCAGGCTCCAACCCGGAACTTCTACAAACCGCCCGCGCGCTCCGCCCGAGCATCGCGACGCAGCGCGAGCAAATCGAGGCCTCCCGCCGCCTGCCTGAAGACCTCGCCCGCGACCTGGCCCACACCGGCTTCTTCCGCATCTCCCTCCCCGCAGCCTACGGCGGCCTCGACCTCACCCCGATGCAGGCGCTTGAAATCTTCGAGGCACTCGCGCAAGCGGACGCCTCGGTCGCATGGTGCGTCTGGAACGGCAACACGCACTGGACCGCCGCCCAACTGGCACCCACGACCGCACGCACCATCCACGCCGACCCCGATGTCATCACCGCAAACAGCACGCGCGCCTCAGGCAAGGCGCACATCGTCCCCGGCGGATACCAGGTAACCGGCCGCTGGTCGCTGGTCAGCGGCTGCGAACTCGCCGCCTGGATGGTGCTGTTATGCGTCGTCCACGACGGGGCGCAGCCGCGCCTCACCACCGCGGGAACCCCCGAAATCCGCTTCATGCTGCTCCCCGCCAACGCCTGCGAGATCATCGACACATGGACGGTCGGCGGCCTGCGAGGCACCGGCAGCCACGACGTAGCGGCAACCGACGTTTTCGTGCCCACCGACTTCGGCTCGGGCTTCACCGATCCGCACATCCTGCCGCAGCCGCGCTATCGCATCCCGCCGTTCTCCCGAGTCATCCCCGGCCTCGGCGCGATGGCCCTGGGCATCGCACGCACCGCGATCGAATGCTTCACCGAGATCGCCGGAGCGAAGACCCCGCAGCGTACGACCCAGATGCTGCGCGACAACCACGCCGCGCAGGTTCGCATTTCCCAGGCGGAGTCGCTCGTGCGCTCAGCGCGGCTATTCCTGTTCGACAGCGTCGATCGCCTATGGACCACGCTGCTCGCAACGGGAGAAGTCTCGATGCAAGCGCGCGCCCAGGTCCGGCTCGCCGCATCGCACGCGGTTTCCAGCGCCGTGCAAGCGGTCGATCTGCTCTACATCGGCGCCGGAGCGAGTTCGCTCTATGTCGGCTGTCCATTGGAACAGGCGTTTCGCGACGTGCATGCGATCACGTTGCACATCGGCGTCCATCCCCGCGTAATGGAATCCACTGGCCGTGTCCTGTTAGGACTCGATCCGGATACGCCACTGCTGTGAACGTGAGGTCTTTCAACAGGCGTGATGATCTTCACGCTCCGTCCCCGGACACTGTCGCGCCGGCCTTTCAAGCGTCGCAGCAGCGGCATCGAAGCGTCAGGCTCGCGACACTACAGAATATCCAGCCCCTGCTTCCGCCGCGGCGGCGGATGCCGAGCGCCGATTTCGGCCAGATCCTCCGCCGTCAGCACGATATCCCCCGCCACCGCGTTCTCCCGCACATGCGCCGGATCGGTCGCCTTCGGGATGGAGATCGCCGACCCGCTCCGCAGGCTCCAGGCAATCGCGATCTGCGCCGGAGTCGCGCCATGCCGCTTCCCCACCGCCGCCAGCGCCGGCGAACGCAGCAGCCGCCCGCCCTGTCCCACCGGCGAATACGCCATGATCGGCATGCGATGCGCCGAGCACCACGGCAGCAAGTCGAACTCGATCCCGCGCGTGTCCGGATTGGTACAGCACCTGGTTCGACGCGCACGCCCCGCCGTGCGCCACCCTCGTCACTTGCTCCATCTCGGCGGTGTCGAAATTAGACACGCCCCAGTAACGTATTTTCCCGCTCTCGCGCAGCGTCTCGAACGCCGCCACCGTCTCGGACAGCGGATGCGATCCGGGCCAGTGCAGCAAATACAGATCGATTGTTTCCACCCGCATCCGCCGCAGGCTGCGTTCGCACGCCGCCAGAGTGCCGGAACGCGACGCGTTGCTCGGCAACACCTTGCTGACAATGAACAGCCCGTCACGACGACCGGCGATCGCCTCGCCGACCAACTCCTCGGAGCGGCCGTTGCCATACATTTCCGCGGTATCGATCAGCGTCACGCCCAGCTCGATACCCAGCTTCAGCGCCGCCACCTCCTGCTGCGCCAGCCGGGCGCTCTCGCCCATGTGCCAGGTGCCCTGGCCGAGCGCGGGAACCTCCGTGCCATCCGGCAGGCGAACGGTGCGAGTCATGCCGAGGCCTCCTCTGCGATCCGCATCACGCGCAGGAAGTTGCCGCCCCACAGCGCAGCCAAAGCGGCGCGGTCGTAGCCCCGGCGATGCAGTTCAGCGGTTATGTTGGCGCTGTCGCCGGCATTCATCCAGCCGGCAAATCCGCCGCCGCCATCAAAATCCGACGAGATCCCGACATGGTCGATGCCGATCCGCCGCACCGCGTAATCGACATGGTCCGCGAAGTCCCCCACGCCGACTTGGTCCGCCTTCGCATCCTTCTTCAGAAACGACGGCACGGCGGTGATCTGGATCACCCCGCCCACGTCGCGCAGTGCATCCAACTGCGCGTCGTCCATGTTGCGAGGGTGATCGCACAGCGCCTTGATGCACGAATGCGTGGACACGATCGGCGTGCGCGACGCCTCCGCCGCCTGTAGCATCCCCGAGCGCGATACATGCGCGACATCGACCAGCATGCCCAACCGGTTCAGCTCGGCGATCGCCGAGCGCCCCAGAGCCGACAATCCGCCATGCTCTTCCGGCGCGTCATTCAGGTCCTTGCGCGGATTGCACGAGTCCGACAGCGCGTTATGACCGTTATGAGTCAGCGTCAGGTATCGCGCCCCCAGCGCCCGGAACCGCGCCAGCCGAGACAGATCCCCGCCGGTGGCAAAGCCGTTCTCCACCGCCGGAATGACCGCCAGCACGCCGTCGCGCTTGGCGGCCTCGATCTCCGCCACCGTAACGGTGACGCGCGCGGTGATGCCGTCCTGGCTGCGGCCCATCGCGTTGATCGAGTGCAACATCGCGACCGCGCGTTCGAACGCCGCTTGCTCTGCCGCCGGCGTGCGCACCGCCTGCGGCACATAGGCAACGAAGCAGCCGGCGCCCAGCCCCCCGCGACGCATCTTCGGCAGGTCTACACAGCGCCGGCTGTCCTCGAACGCGTCGGGACCGGTGGGCCAGGGAATGTCGATATGCGTGTCCAGCGTGAGCAAGGACAGGTGCAGGGAGAGGGTGTCTGTGGGGGCAAGATCGTTCATGCTGGGGACGGTCGCAGATATCGGCGTGACACGGAAGGGGTCTGCAAACAACCTCTCCCGCGGGAGCGGGAGAGGTCGATGGCGCGCAGCGCCGAGGGTGAGGGTGATCGGGTCTGCACTATGCGTCGCGAAGCAGCATAAGGACCCTGTCTAACTTGACGATGCTCACACACCTTGACCTCTCTGGCGATGCAGGTGAGGTAACGACCATGACGAACACGCCCCAGGATCCCGTCGCCTCGATCGCCACTCTGCTCGAAGAGAAGGGCAGCCACCGCTACGGCCTCGCAGCGGTCAGCCAGTTGCAGCACGCGCTTCAGGCGGCACTGTTGGCCGAGCAAACCGGCTGCGACGCGGCGCTGGTGACCGCGGCGCTGCTGCACGACATTGGCCACATGGTGCACGGCCTGGGCGAGGACCCCGCCGCGGACGGTGTTGACGACCGGCATGAAGAACTCGGCCGGGCCTACCTGGCCGCCTTGTTCGGCCCCGACGTGACCGAGCCGGTGCGCCTGCACGTTGCTGCCAAGCGCTATCTGTGCGCGACGGAGCCTGACTACTTCGCGAAACTCTCGCCCGACAGCGTGCGCAGCCTGGCGCTGCAAGGCGGCCCGATGTCCCAGGGCGAGGTGGCGGCGTTCCGCGCCCTGCCGCAGTGGCAAGCCGCGGTGCAACTGCGCCGCTTCGACGAAGGCGCCAAGGTCGCCGACCTGCCCACTCCCGCCGTCGCGCATTTCCTGCCGTATCTGCACCAGTCCCTGCGGCCTTGAAACCTCTCCCGCAAGAGCGGGAGAGGTCGAAGTGCGAAGCACGAGGGTGAGGGTGATCGGGTCGGCACGCAGCAGGTAGAGCGTAGTGTGCCGACCCGGTCACCCTCACCCTCGTGCGCTTCGCGCCCTCGACCTCTCCCGCGGGCGAGGTTATCCCGCGCGTAGCGCGGGAGTGGTGTCATCGCTCACTCCATCGCTTCCGCCTGCACCTGCGCCACCCCCGTGACGTAGCGCGGACGCCGCATCACGAACAGCAGCAACAGCGCCGGCAGCGTGGTGACGATCAGCAGCTTATAATCATCAACATAAGCGATGATCTGCGCTTGCTGATTGACCAGCCGGTCCAGCAGCGCCGCACCATGTGCGTGCCCCGGATCCAGCATCCCCAGCGATTGCAGCGCACGGTTGAACGGATTGACGTCGCCGCCGATCAACTCGTGTAGCACCTGCGAGTTGCGGGCCAACATCGTGGTGACCACCGACACCCCAACCGCCGCGCCGATATTGCGAAACAGGCTGAACAGGCTCGCACCTTCCGTCCGCAGCGCCGGGTCCAGCGTGGCAAACGCCAGCATCTGCAACGGCGTGAACACCAGTCCCAGCCCCGCACCCTGCATGATGATCGCCACCATCAGATCATGCCGCGACACGTCCGGCGTCCAGCCGGTCATGATCCAGAACGACCAGCACTCGATCAGCAGCCCGACCCCGACCATCAGCCGAGCGTCGATCCGCTGCGACAACCGCCCGCTCAGCACGATCGTGCACAGATTGCCGAACCCGCGCGGAGCCATCACCAGCCCCGCCGTTTCCACCGGATAACCCCCCAGGTTCTGCAACCACGGCGCCATCAGCGCCAGGCTCGACACCAGCAACGTTCCAACCGCGAACATCAGAACGATCCCGGCAGAGAAATTCACGTCGCGAAACAGCATCGGACGGATCAGCGGTCGCCGCGACCAGCCCAGATGCACCAGGAACAGGTAACCCCCCAGTCCCGCCAGCACCGCCTCGACCACAATCTCCTTAGCCGCGAACCAATCCTGCTCTTGCCCGCGGTCGAGCATCATCTGCAACGCACCGATACTGAGCGACAGCAGAGCGAACCCCATCCAGTCGAACCGCAGCGCACGGCTGCCGGAAACGTTCGGCATGAACACCAGCAGCCCCAGGGTTCCCAGCACGCCGACCGGCAGGTTGATGTAGAACACGTAGCGCCAGTCGTACCAGGCCGTCAGGTAACCGCCCAGCGTCGGCCCCATGATCGGGCCGATCATCACGCCCATCCCCCACAGCGCCATCGCCCAGCCGCGTTGCTCCGGCGGGTAGATGTCCAGCATCGTCGCCTGCGACAGCGGCACCAGCGCCGCCGAGAACATGCCCTGCACCAGCCGGAACACCACAATCTGCTGCAACGTCTGCGCTGCGCCGCACAGCATGGAAGCGATGGTGAACCCGATAATGCACGCCACGAACAACTGCTTGCGCCCGAAGCGCGACGCCAGCCATCCCACCGGCGCCGTCATGATCGCCGCCGCGGTGATGTACGACGTCAGCACCCAGGTGATCTCGTCGTAACTCGCCGAGAAGCTGCCTTGCATGTACGGCAACGCAACGTTGGCAATCGTCTGGTCGAGCGACTGCAACAGGGTCGCACCGATAATGCACCAGGTGATCATGCCGCGATGCGGGAATTTTTCGCCCGCGGCCACGACGGTCCCGGCGCCCGCGACAAAATTGCTCATGGTGGCTACATCGGGCAGAAGGCGGCTTTCAGTACCAGCCCTGGTTCGGCGGCGGGGGCGCCGGCGCCATCTTGCAGCCGCCCTCGTTGATCGGGCGGAATGCCTGTTCCGCCGGAACCGTGCGCTTCAACGTGTAGTAGTCCCACGGCTCTTTCGATTCGGCCGGCGACTTCACCTCGAACAGATACATCGCGTGGATCACCCGCCCGTCCGCGCGGATGCTGCCCTTGCCGAACAGCGGGTCGTCGGTCGGCGTCGCCTTCATATGGTCTATCACCGCGCGCCCGCTCGCCTTGGCTTTCGCCGGCCCGACCGCAACGACGGATTTCAAATAGTCCGTCACCGCCGAGTATTGCCCCGCATGCACCGAGCCCGGCATCACGCCGTTGAATTGCGCCGCAAAGCGCTTGCCGAATGCGCGCGTGCCGTCGTTCAAATTCCAATAGAATGGCTCGGTCAGCAACACGCCCTGCGCCGCCTGCAACCCGACGCCGTGCACGTCGTGCAGCAGAAACAACAGACCGGCGATCTTCTGGCCGCCCTTGATGATGCCGAACTCGGCCGCCTGCTTGATGCAGTTCACTGTGTCGCCGCCGCCGTTCGCCAGCCCGATCACCTTAGCGCCGGACGCCTTTGCCTGGACCATGAATGCGGAGAAATCGGTGGTGCCGGGGAACGGCGCCAGCGCCTCGCCCAGCACCTTGCCGCCGGCCGCGGTTACGAACCCGGCCGCGTCATGCTCCAGCGAGTGGCCGAATGCGTAGTCGGCGGTGATGAAGAACCAGGTGTTGCCGCCTTCCTTCACCGAGGCGTCCACCACGCCGTGCGGCATCGACCACGTATCGTAAACCCAGTGCAGGTGATTGGGACCGCAATGCGCGCCGGTGATGTCGGCCGAGGCGCCGCCGGTGAAGATCGCCACCTTGTCCTTCTGCTTCGCCAGGTCGCCGATGGCGAACGCGGCGGACGACAACGGCACGTCGGTGATCAGATCGACGCCCTGGTTGGCGTACCAATCCTGCGCGATGCCGAGCGCAACGTCCGGCTTAAGTTGCAGGTCGGCCGATACCAGCTCGACCTTCAGGTCGGGATGCAGCCTGGCGAAATCCTCGATCGCCAGACGAGCGCCCAACACCGAGCCGGGCCCTGTATTGGCCGCATAGACGCCGGCCATGTCGGTCAGCACGCCGATCCGGATCGGCTGCTGCTGGGCGCGGGTTCGGCGTGGCAAAGTGGCAGCCGCAGCGGTGGCCAGTCCGGCTTGCAACATACTACGGCGAGCGATTGACGCTGGCATCGTTGGTTTCCTCCCGTTTCGTCTTGGCGCCAGAGTGCCACATCTGGCCGCGCTGCCCAACCCTTCCGCCGGTAGCAGCGGGTCAATTTGGACGGCGCCGGCTGATCCAAAACAGCAGTAGCGTGGGCGCACGGCCTGAACCGCCGCAATCGACCCATAGCGCTCCAACGGCCGTCGTCGATGTTTGGAAGCCCGAAGTCCGCCTGTGGGTTTCGGTGGAACCCGCTGTCTGCTACCGTCCTCATCATTCCGAAGTTCAGCTGGGGAATGGCAGTCAACCACGGTGGCTCATGAAACAGCAGGTTCGCTTCTGCACCAGTTCCGATGGCGTCCGGATCGCCTGGTCTGTGATCGGCTCCGGCTCGCCGCTGGTCATGTCGGCATCCTGGCTCACGCACCTGGAGCATCAATGGGACAGCTTGGCCTGGCGTCCCTGGCTTGAACATTTTTCCCAATCTCACGCTCTTCTTCGTTACGATTTCGCGCGGGTGTGGTCTCTCGGATCGCGCCGTTGGCGATGTCTCCTTCGAAAGTTGGATGCGCGATTTTGAAGCGATTACCGATGCGGCCGGCTTTGACCACTTCGCCATTCTGGCCACCTGCCAGGGCGGTCCGATCGCCGTAGAATATGCTGCCCGTCATCCGGAGCGTGTCTCAAAGCTTGTGATCTATGGCAGCTATGCGCGCGGCCTGGCGAAACGGAGTGATTTACCTGAGCAAGCGAAGAAGGCCAGGGTGCTTTTGGATATGTTACAACTGGGATGGGGGATCGATAGCCACGCATTCCTGCTGCTTTGGGCAAGCCTGTTTCAGCAGGGAGGCAGCCAGGAGCATTTGCGGTCCTGGTCGGAGCAGATGCGCCTCAGCACGTCAGCGGAAATGGCAGCGAGGTTGCTCGAAATCACATTCAACACGGATGCTCGGAAAGCCGCCGCGCAAGTCCGATGCCCAACCCTGATTATCAACACGGATCGCGATCCGATGGTCCCGATCGAGGAAGGGCGCACATTGGCGAGCCTTATTCCTGGCGCGCGTTTCGTGCAGCTCAGCAGCAAGAACCATATGCTTTTGCCCAAGGAACCCGCCTGGAATTGGCTGGTGACGGAGGTCGAAAGTTTTCTGGCGGAGCCAGAAGCGCCTCGCCCCGTAAAGGGCCGAGCCAGGTTCGCGGATTTGACCGTGCGTGAACGCGCGGTGCTGACGGCGATGGCTGCTGGGTTGGGCAACGCCGAAATCGCGGTACAATTCGATCTGTCGGAAAAGACCATTCGCAATCACGTCACTCGCGTGTTCGACAAGATCGGGGTGAGGCACCGTTATCAGGCAATCGTACTGGCTCGGGATGCCGGCTTGGCCAGCGAACCAAGCAGCGCCTTCGGGTTACCCGGGACTTTGGTCCCGGATCACGCACCATGAATTCTTTCGTGGCCGGGACTACCGCCTCAATACGGCTGGCCGCAACCCGGATACCTTCCCCTGGCTCGGCGGGATCGGCTCGCCCAGTACCGACAACAAGAGGGACGGACATGCCAAAATTCGTGATCGAGCGTGAACTCAAGGGCGCGGGGATGTTGGCGAGCGCGGATTTACAGGCCATATCGCAAAAATCCTGCGGAGTTCTCCAAAACATGGGGCCGACGATTCAGTGGGTGCAGAGCTTCGTGACCGACGACAAGGTCTATTGCGTATATATCGCACCGGATGAAGCCGCGGTGCGCCAGCACGCCATTCAGGGTGGCTTTCCCGCCAACAGTATCGCCCAGGTCAGATCGACCATCGATCCGACAACGGCGGAATGACACGAAGGGTGGGAATTGATGGGGATTATCCGTTCCCACCCGCGCATTCCGTTTTGCCGCTCATAATTTCTGGGAGACCGGATTGAGGGCTACTGGGCGATGCGGCGGCGTGGAACTGGTCGGCGATCCAGGCGAGGGGCCTTTCCGGAAGGTCCGCTATCCCGCCCGAAGCGGCGATGGCCGTGGCACGGACCGCCGCGTCCGACCTTTCGCACCCTCCCAAGCCGACCCACGACCCCCTAGCCCCGTCCTCTCCCGTTCTCCCGCAAATGGAGTAAACTCGGCCACGCCTCCGGAGGACCGACTTTGCTCGCCAACATCCCCGCCACCCAGACCGTCATCGAGATCAAGCAGCCCGGCGGCCCCGAAGTGCTGGTCCCCGCCACCCGCCCGGTGCCCGAACCGAAAGCGGGGGAAATCCTGATCCGCATCGCCGCTGCCGGCGTCAACCGCGCGGACTGCCTGCAACGCATGGGACGCTACCCGATGCCGCCCGGCGCGCCGGACATCCCCGGCCTGGAATGCTCCGGCACCATCGTCAAGCGCGGCGACGGCGTGACCCAATGGCAGGACGGGGATCAGGTCTGCGCCCTGATGATCGGCGACGGCTACGGCGAGTACGCCGCCGTCCCCGCGGTGCAATGCCTGCCCATCCCGCAAGGCGTCAGCCTGATCGACGCCGGCGGCCTGCCCGAGACCTTCTGCACCGTCTGGACCAACGTCTTCGACCGCATCCACCTCAGCGCCGGCGAAAGCTTCCTGATGCAAGGCGGCAGCAGCGGCATCGGCATGACCGCCATCCAACTCGCCAAGGCGTTCGGCGCCAGGGTCATGACCACCGCCGGCTCGGACGAAAAGTGCCAGGCCTGCCGCGACTACGGCGCCGACCTCGCGATCAACTACCGCACCCAGGACTTCGTCGCCGAGGGCAAGCAGTTCACCAACGGCCGCGGCATCGACGCGATCTTCGACATGGTCGGCGGCGACTACATCCCGCGCGAAATCGAGCTGTTGGGGCGCGAAGGCCGCCTGTGCTTCGTCGCCCTGATGCACGGCACCAAGGTCGAGGCGGATTTCGGCGCCGTGCAGCGCAAACATTTGACGATCACCGGCTCGACGCTGCGGTCTCGCAGCATCGAACAGAAGGCGGCGATCGTCGCTGCGCTGCAGCAAAAGGTCTGGCCGCTCTGGGCCTCAGGCAAGCTGCGGACTTTTACCTATCGGCAATTTCCGCTCGCGCAGGCATCCGAAGCGCACCGGCTGATGGAATCCAGTCAACATATCGGCAAGATATTGCTCGTTCCGTGACGGCAGGCGCAATGGTGTTGCGCTGCAGCACATTTTCTGCGTCGGAATACGCTCGCACACCGCTGCAAGCTGCGTTATTCTGACCGTTCGCGCGCGGGCAGCGCGCCAACGAAGGCTTCCTGGGCTGGCATGAACTTCATCCATACGCACACCTTCATCGGGCTACTGCACGCGTATGGCTATACCGGGCTGGCGCTTGTGGTCGGGCTCGAGTGCCTCGGCCTGCCTGTGCCGGGCGAAGGCCTGCTGATCATGGCTGCGATCTATGCCGGCAGCACGCACGAACTGAATCCGTACCTGGTGGGCGTGGCGGCGGCGCTCGGAGCGATCGTTGGGCAGATGCTGGGCTACGGCATTGGCTTCGGCGTCGGGTATCGGTTGCTGCACCGTTACGGCGGTCGTATCGGCCTCACGACGCGGCGGCTGGCGCTGGGGCGCCTGCTGTTCCGCCGCCATGGCACCAAGGTGATCATCGTCGCCCGCTTCGTCATCGTGCTACGGGTCATCGCGGCATTGCTCGCCGGCGCGAACCGCATGCCGCTACGGCGTTTCATCGTCGCCAACGTCATCGGCAGCGTGGCCTGGGCGGCGTTCTACAGCGTGGGCGCCGGCATGCTGGGCACCCAGATGAAGCACAGAATCCGGCCCGATCGGCATCATCGTCGGCGTCGTGGCGGTGCTGGTGTTCGGGGCCGGCAGTCTGGTCATGCATCGCCATGAGCGGCGGCTGACCAAGTCATCGCCGGTGCAGATGCGGCGGCGCGCCATGGCGCGGGTGGCAGAGTAAGACCAAACGGCTAAGGACGGACATATGGCTGGGACGCGGTCCCCGTCGTCATGACCTGCCCCCATCGTCATGGCCGGCCCCCATCGTCATGGCCGGCCCCCGTCGTCATGGCCGGCCCCCGTCGTCATGGCCGGCCCCCGTCGTCATGGCCGGCCTTGTGCCGGCCATCCACGCCTTTTCCTCGGCTGCCGCAGCAAGAAATGTGGTCATCGCAGCCAGCCCCACCATGCCCGCCCGCTACATCCGCCCCGGCAGCCACAGCGCAATCGCCGGGAACACGATCAGCACCACCAGCCGCACGATGTCGGTCAGCACGAACGGTATCACCCCAAGGAAGATGGTCGAGAAACTGACGTCCTTCACCACGGTCTTGATGACGAACACGTTCATCCCCACCGGCGGATGGATCAGCCCGAGTTCCACCGTCATCACGATGATCACGCCGAACCACACCGGATCGAAGCCCAGCGAGGTGATCACCGGGAAGATGATCGGCACCGTCAGGATGATCATCGCCATGGCGTCCATCAGGCAGCCCAGCGCCAGGTACATCAGCATGATCACCGCCAGCACGCCGTAGCGTCCCATGCCGAGCCCGGTGATGAACGCCGTCACGTTCTGCGGCGTCTGCGTCACCGTGAGGAAATAGCCGAACAGGATGGCGCCGATCAGCACCGTGAACACCGCCGCCGCGGTGCGCGTCGCTTGCAGCAGCGATTGCAGAATGTCGGCACGCGACAACCGCCGCCGCGCGAGGCTGATCAGGAACGCCCCGCCGGCGCCCATGCCGCCCGCCTCAGTCGGGGTGAACAGCCCGCCGTACAGCCCGCCGATCACGAACACGAACAACGCCAGAGGCGCCCAGACCTCGCGTGCCGCGCCGCGCCGCTCGGCCCACGAACTGCGAGGCGCCGCCGGCAGGAAACCCGGCCGCACCCGGCCGATGATGAAGATTGTCGCCATGTACATCGACACCGCGAGGAACCCCGGCAGCACGCCGGCGATGAACAGCTTGCCGATATCCTGCTGCGTGATCAGCCCATACACCGCCAGCACGATGGACGGAGGAAACATCGCCCCCAGCGTGCCTCCCGCGGCGATCACCCCGGTGGCAAAGGATTGCGGATACGCGAACCGCCGCATTTCCGGATACGCAACGGTAGAGAAGGTTGCGGCGGTCGCCACCGACGAACCGCTGATCGCGGCAAACCCGGCACAGGCGGCGATCGTGGCGATACCCAGCCCGCCGCGCAGATGCCCAACAAACGTATTCGCCGCATGGAACAACTCGCGGCTCATGCCGGAACGCGAGACGATCGCGCCCATCAGCAGGAACATCGGGATCACCCCGAAGGTATAGTCGGTCACGATCCGCATCGAGGTCTGGCCGACCATCTTCAACGCGGGTCCGGCGCCCACCAGGTAGCCGAACCCGGTCACGCCGACCAACCCCATCGCCATGCCAACCGGCACGCGCAGCAGCATCAACGCGAACAGCACGACAAACCCGATGACCGCAACAGCATCGGGCGGGAGGTCCATTAACGACACTATACTCCCCCTCCCTCAAGGCGAGAGAGAGTATCCCTTCCGTCTGCT
This sequence comes from uncultured Alphaproteobacteria bacterium, assembly GCA_963762885.1. Classification (GTDB taxonomy): domain Bacteria; phylum Pseudomonadota; class Alphaproteobacteria; order Acetobacterales; family Acetobacteraceae; genus JASHVB01. The sequence continues at coordinate 135,541 of CAVXNH010000051.1, read as the reverse complement.
CCATTTGCGCGAACACCGGCGGCGCAAGTGACAGCTTCCATCTTACTCCACCGCCTTGATCGGGTCCGCTTCGAAACTCTCCGGCCGGAACACCAGCCGCCACGTGCGCACCGCGATCAGCAGCACGGCGGACACATCGCCCAGCCACGCCACCAGAGCGAATGGCCAGGTCGGTAGCCGCAAATCGAACGTCAGCACATTGTCCGCCCGAGTCAGCCGCACCTTGTCGAACAGCATGGCCGTCTGCACCGACACCACCAGCAGCAGCACCAGCGTGGCGAACACGTCGATCGCCCGCTTGCCCCGCGGCCCGGCCGCTGCCCACACCAGATCGACCGTGATGTGCGTGCCGCGATAGCTGGTGGCGGCGATCCCCCAGAAGATCAAAATCCCCAGCAACTGCTTGCCGAAATCGTAACTGTCCGGAATGGAGTAGGCGAAAAAGTAGCGCAGCAGCACCGAGATGAAGATGTCGGCGCAGACGAGGCCGACGAACGCCGCCGCCAGCAACTCGATGCCGTCGATGAACCGGTCCATCGCGCCGCGTCGTACGCGCGCCACCGCCCCCTTGCGGGCGAACTCATGCTCCAGATCGCTCATCCGGTCACTGCACGAGGGAGTCGCGCTTCTTCAACTCATCCTGCAAATCGCTGAACACCTTGTCGGCGTTCGGCACATGCGCCGCCCACTTCGCCTTCAGCGGCTCGGCCGCCTTGCGCCACGCCGCCACTTGCTCCGGCGTCAGCTTGTAGACGTCGTGACCCGGCTCGGCCGCGATTTGCGCCAGGCCCGCATGTTCCCAATCCGCCCATGGGCTGGCGACCTTCTCTGCCCATTCCGTCGTGCAATGGTGGTCGATCACCGCCTGCTGCGCCGGAGACATCGACGCGTACCGGTCCTTGTTCATCACCCACACGAAAATGCCGCTCCAGAACGGCATGTCCATGTCGTATTTCACCACCTTGTCGATGCCGAACAGGATGGTGGATTGCCAGGGGAACGTGATGGCGTCGGCAACCCCGCGCTCCAGCACCTCGCGCGCTTCCGGTGCGGAAGCCTGCACGTTGGTGCCGCCCAGCATGGTGACGAACTCGCCCAGAGTCGCATTGGCCGGGCGGATCTTCATGCCCTTGATGTCCTCCGGCAGCACGATCTTCTTGGTACGCGAATGCCAGGTTCCGGGGTCCAGCGAGAAGGCGAGACAGAAATGCACGTCCTTCATTTCCTGCGGCGCATAAGGACGATACCAGGCGTCCAGCCCGGCCGATCCGCCCTTGGCGTTGCTCATCAGGAACGGCATCTCGGCCGCCGCGATGATCGGGAACCGCCCCGGCTGGTAGCCCGGATTGACATAGGCAAAGTCGGCGATCCCATCTCGCGCCATGTCGTAATGATCCATCGCCTTGCCCAACTGTTCCGACGGGAACAGCGTGGACTTGATGGTGCCGCCGGATTCCTTCTCGATATCGGCGGCCCAGGCCTGCAAGGACGGATTCAGCGGATGCGCCGGAGGGACCCAGGTCGACAGCTTCAGCGAGACCGTCTTGTCCTGCGCCGCAGCCCCCGCGCTCAGCCCGACCCAGCACAATAATCCGGCCGCCACCGCATATGGTGTCATTCGCCGGACGGCGCGCAGCAACCGCATGGTGACATTCCCTCCGATTCTTGGTGCGGCAGCAAACTGCCGAAGCTTCGGCCTTACGGCAAGCGGGCATTGAACGGCGTCGTGCACTGTACCGCCGGACGCGAACGCGGCGGCCGAGGTCTTATGCAGCGATGTCGCGCAGCGTGCGTGCCGCGTCCAATGCTTTGGGATACGCCGCCCACGCGTCGAGCAGCAACCACGCCCAGCGGGGGACCTCCTGGACGCCCCGCCCTGATCTGGCTTTGCCCCAGCCGGTTACGGTTTCCTCGTGAATGCCCGTCAGCAGGGCAAATCCCCGGCCGGTAAGGCCGAGGGATTTGAGGGCGGCGCGGAAGTCCTGGCTCATGGCGCGCCTTTCAGTTGTTCAACGTCGGTCTGCAACCGCATGATCTGGCGCTGCATGACGCGCATGATTTCTGCCGTGGCTCGTGTGTCGTCCACGGCGCCATTGGCAATCCGCTCGACCCGGTCTGTGTTGCCAAAATTTACAATGATGTCGTCGTGCGTCTGATCGAGCTTGTGTTGCAACCGGTCGATCCGGGCCATGATGTCGATGCGCATTTGGTCCTGGTTGGTTTCCAGCCTGTCGAGGGCGGCCAATATGCGTTGTGCGTCGTCGTCGCTCATGGCGTTCTCCGTTGGGGCGGGCTGTTTCGATACCACCATAATGCCCGCACGGTGCGGGATTGTCAATGGAATAATGCACGGTGCTGGACTTATTTCCGTCTACGGAATGTACTGCGCCATTGGCAATGAAAAGCGGCAATCCCAAAGAGGCAAGTCTGCCGGGTTCGCGACCGGCGTCGGCATCAACGACGCCGCGAACGCGGGCCTCGATGCGTTCAACAAGCGCCATCGCCGGCGGCCGCCGCAATCCGTCGCAGGGGCTGCGCGGTGCGCCGATCAGACACCATCCAGGAAACGTTGCGCGGCGTCCGGATCGATCAGGGCATGCACATCGAACCGCGCGGGGATGATGTCCGCCCACTCGTTCAGCCGCCGATGCAGCGCCTCGTTCGACGGCACGTCGAACAAGGCGACGGCGCCGCGGCCCACCTTGGCGTAGATCGAGCGCACCTCGCCGGACGCTCGCAGCGGAGCCACCCAGGTCCAGAAAAATTGCCGCGCCGCCGTCACGCTGCCCGGGGGTTCCGGCCGCGGATCGCTGATCACCAGGAAAAGCACGCGATGCCTCCGTCGTTGCGTTGCACGGACACTTGCCCGCGGTGGCGGCGCGCGCAACCATTGTGCGCGAGGAGACGGACGGGGGACCCAATGGATGCGGACTATGTGGTGATCGGCGCCGGCTCGGCCGGCTGCGTCATCGCCAACCGTCTGTCCGAAACCGGCGCGAGGGTCATTCTGCTGGAAGCCGGGCCACCCGATCGCAACATCTGGATCCATATTCCCGCCGGCGTGCTGAAGTTGCTGCGCCATCCCGTGGTGAACTGGAATTTCTCCGCCGACGGATCGGCCGGCACCGCGGGACGCGCGATCCATTGGCCGCGCGGCAAGGTGCTCGGCGGCTCAAGCTCGATCAACGGCATGCTGTACGTGCGCGGCAATCCCGCCGATTTCGACGGCTGGGCGCAGATGGGTTGCCGCGGCTGGAGTTTCGACGATGTGCTGCCGTTCTTCCGCAAATCGGAACACTACGTGCAGGGCGGCGACGCCGACTACCGCGGCCAGGACGGCCCGCTTCAGGTCGAGGATTACCGCACCATCCTGCCCTTGACCCACCACTTCGTCGAAGCGGCACAACAGGCAGGCTTCCCGTTCAGCCCCGATCTGAACGGCCGCCAGCAGGAAGGCGTCGGCTATTCGCAGATGACGCGGCTGGGCCGCTTCCGAGGCTCCACCGCACGCACCTTCCTCGCCGCCGCCAAGCACCGCACCAACCTGCGTGTGGAGACCGATGCCCTCGCCACGCGCCTGCTGTTCGACGGCAGGCGCTGCACCGGCATCGCGTTCCGCCAGCGCGGTCAGGACCAGCAGGCACTCGCCGCGCGTGAGGTGGTGCTGTGCGGCGGCTCGGTCAATTCGCCGCATCTGCTGCAGATCTCCGGCATCGGACCGGCCGCGCATTTGGAAGCGATCGGCGTGCCGGTGCTGCACGATCTGCCGGGCGTCGGCGGCAATTTGCAGGATCACTACGTCATGCGTGTGTCGCATCGCGTGAAGGATGCGGTGTCTATCAACCAGCTCGCGCGCGGACCGCGCCTTACGGTGGAAGCCGCGCGCTTCGCCCTGACCGGACGTGGCGCTCTGACCTTCGGCGTCACCAGCGCGCAGGTGTTCTGCCGGTCGCGCGAGGGACTCGCCAGTCCCGACCTGCAACTGCTGTTCACGCCCGCCAGCTACGATGCCGCGCGCTTCGGCGAGCTTGAACGTGTGCCAGGCATGACCGTGGCGATCTGCCCTGTGCGTCCCGACAGCCGAGGCTCGATCATGGCACGCTCACCCGATCCTTTCGCCCCGCCTGTCATCGCACCAAACTACCTGTCGGATTCAAACGATGCGCGTGTGTTGCAGTCGGGCATGCGCATCACCAGGCGCATCTTCGCGCAACCCGCGATCGCGCGGCATAGCGTGGCGGAAACACTGCCCGGCCCGGAATGCCAGTCCGACGACGCTCTGACGGAACATGCGCGCCAGTACGGCACGACGATCTACCACCCGGTCGGCACCTGCCGCATGGGCGAGGGTCCCAGCGCCGTGGTCGATGCCCGGCTGCGCGTGCACGGCATCGGCGGCCTGCGGGTCATCGATGCATCGGTCATGCCGACGCTGACCACCGGCAACACCAACGCGCCCACCATCATGATCGCCGAGAAGGGCGCTGCGATGATCCGCGAGGATGCGGCGGCGTAGCATCGACCGCGGCCGAACGTCAGATTGCCAAGGCGGTCGCATTTGATGCCGTGCGCTTCGTCTGCCGGCCTGCAGCGCAGGTAAAGTTTTCGAAGCACAGATTTCACCGATTTCATAAATCAAATTGAAAATCCACGGGACCGCTCCCCCTCCCCGGCAGCCTCCCACAAGCGATAGAGAAGGAGTGTCTGGACGCTGGCCCTGGCCGGCGTGACCGCAGGCAGGCAGCATGGTCGGATGCGGCTCACCCATAAGACCATCCGGCCGATCGGCCGGCCCGTGACCATTCAATTCGACGGCCGTCCGATCGCGGCGCTGGAAGGCGAGACCATCGCCGCCGCGCTGTCCGCCGCTGGCATCGTTGCGTATCGCCGCACCGCGTCGGGGGCGCCGCGCGGACTGTATTGCGGCATGGGCGCGTGCTTCGACTGCGTGGTCTCGGTGGATGGCCGGATCGGCCAGCGCGCCTGCCTGACCAAGGTCGCCGACGGGATGCGGGTGACCGGGGACGCGCCCGCCACGTTGGCGCCGTTGGGTGCGTCTCCGGACAGCGCCGCCGCTGCGGAGGCAAGCCCCGACGTGCTGGTGGTGGGCGGCGGTCCTGCCGGCCTGTCCGCCGCCATCGCCTCGGCCGAGGCGGGCGCTACCGTGGTGCTGCTGGACGAACGCCCTGCTCCGGGAGGGCAATACGCAAAGCCGCTGGCGGACAGCCATGCGGATGCCGCGCCGGACGCTCGGTTTCGCGTCGGTATCGATCTGCGTGACCGGGCGGTGCGGGCCGGCGTGCGGATCGAGGCGGATGCGGTCGTGTGGGGCGCGTTCGCGCCGGACGAAATCGCCGCGCTGGTGCGGGGGCAGGCGGTGACGTTCCGCCCTCGGCGGCTGATCCTCGCACCGGGCGCGCATGAGGCGCCGGCGCCGATGCCGGGCTGGACGCTGCCGGGGGTGATGACGACGGGCGCATTGCAGACCCTGGTGCGGGCGCAGCGCGTCAGTCCGGGCGAGCGTGTGCTGATTGGGGGAGCCGGTCCGCTGAACCTGCAACTGGCGTGCGAACTGCTGGCTTGTGGGGTGAAGCCGGTAGCGGTGGTGGAGGCGTCGCCTCGCCCGGGGCCCGGAGCGTGGCGCGCGCTGTGGCGGATGGCCCGCCATGCGCCCGGTCTGTTGCGCGAAGGCACGGCGATGCTGGCCACGCTGAGGCGCGCCGGCGTGCCGGTGCTGTGGTCGGCGCGGGTGACGGGGATGCAGGGCGAGGATCGCGTGCGGGGCGCCCAGGTGACGGACGGGCGCGGCGACCGGAGCTTCGATGTCGATGTGGTCGCGATGAACCTGGGATTTCAGCCGGAGGTCGGGCTGGCACGCGCGCTGGGTATTCCGCATCGGTTTGTCGATGCGGGGCTCGGGCATCTGGCAACGCAGACCGACGCGGACGGACGCACCGCGATCAGCAGCGTGTTCGCGGTGGGCGACGGCGCGGCGTTGGGCGGGGCGCGCGTCGCCATGGCGCGCGGGCGGTTGGCGGGGTTGGCGGCGGCGCGCGATCTCGGGCGGCAGGCACCGGACGATCCTGGTGCTCGCAAGGCTCTGGCGCATGCCCGGGAGTTTCAGGACGCGCTTTGGCTTGTGTTTCGGCCGCCCGTGCCGGACGTGGATGCGCTGGCGGACGGAACCATTGTGTGCCGCTGCGAGGAGGTCACGGCCGGGCAGCTTCGCGCTGAACTCGCCGCGGGACTGACATCGTTGCCGGCGCTCAAGAAGGCGACGCGGGCGGGGATGGGGCGCTGTCAGGGTCGTTTCTGCGCCGCGACGGTCGCGCGGCTATGTCCCGATGCGCCGGACGATTGGTCGTTCGCGGCGCCTCGCGCGCCGTTGCGGCCGGTGCCGGCTGCGCCGCTGATGTTCGAGGCTGAGGAATTCGTTGCGCCATTGTTGCGCGCGCCGGAACCGCCGGCGCACCTGCACCGGCTGGCGGCGCGGACGGTCGAAACGCGGCGCGCAGATGTGGTGGTGATCGGCGGCGGCCTCGCCGGGCTGTGCACCGCGTATTACCTGGCGAAGGACGGCGCGGACGTGCTGCTGGTGGAGCGCGACGAGGCGGGCATGGCGGCTTCGACCGCCAATGCCGGCAGCCTGCACGTGCAGCTTCTCTCATACGACTTCAATGACGACACGCCGGCAGATGGGGGACCGGCGGCGCATACCTTGCCTCTGGGGCCGCGCAGTATCGCGTTGTGGAAGGAGATCGGCGCGGCGGTCGGCGAGGATCTGGGCATTCGCACCGAGGGTGGATTGATGCTGGCTGAGGACGCGGCCTCGATGGATTGGCTAAGACGCAAGTCGGCCATGGAACAGCGGTGGGGGATCGAAAGTCACCTGTTGGGGGCAAATGAATTGCGGACGCTGACGCCGGCGCTATCTGCGCGGATGGTCGGCGCGGATTTCGTTCCGGCGGAGGGCTACGGCGACCCGTTGCGCGGAACGATGGCGGTGCTGACGCTGACGTTGCGGCATGGCGCCAGGCTGCTGCGCGGCGCGGAGGTGGTGGGGATCGAACGCGACGGGGCGGCGTGGCGGGTGGAGACGACGAAGGGGCCGGTGATCGGTGGGCGGGTGGTGAACGCGACGGGGCCTTGGGCGGCGCGCATCGGCCAGATGGTGGGGTTGGAGCTGCCGGTCACCGGCACCGTGCAGCAGGTGATCGTTACGGAGCCGGCGCCGCCGATGACCCGGCATTTGATTGCTCTGGCAAACCGGCATCTGTCGCTGAAACAGCAGGCGAGCGGCGGGTTCCTGGTGGGCGGCGGCTGGTTCGGCGGGTTCGATCCGGCGAGCGGGCGCACGCATAACCTGCGCCGCAGCATCGAGGGCAATCTATGGGTTTGCGCGCGCGTGCTGCCGGCACTGCGGAGCCTGCATTTCGTGCGAACCTGGACCGGGATCAATCCGGCGATCGATCGGGCTCCGCTGCTTGGCGAGGCACCGGGGCTGCCGGGGTTCTTCAATACGGTGACGGCGAATGGTTACACGCTGGGGCCGGTGGTGGGGCGGATCACGGCGGACGCGGTTTTGCGTGGGGAGGCGGTGGATCCGCATTACCGGCTGGAGCGTTTCGGGTGACCACGTGTCATTGCGAGGCGCGAAGCGCCGAAGCAATGACAATGAGGGGGTGGCGTCACCATGCGGCTGGGGCAGTGCCGAATAGTATCGGATGCAACAACAGCAGCACGACCCAGGCGATCACCGCGATCAAGGACGTGAGCAGGCCGAATTCGTGGGGGACGAAACGGTTGCGGTGGGCGACGATGGCCGCGAACGGAACGATCGAGGTTGTTGCCGACAGCGCCTGCCATGTTGCGGAATCGCGGCGGGCGAGTTTGGCGTCGATCGATGGCATGCCGGCCAGGGCGGTGATCAGGAACGCGCCGAAGAACACGATCGAGGCGGTGTCGCCGTTGCCGATGATGTGTACGGCGGCCCAGATCGCGAACGACCATAGCATGGGATGGCGGGTGACCCGGGTGATGCCTCGGGGTGGCCTGGTGGCGCTGCCGGGCGGGCCGATCATGGTCGGGTTCGGCTGGCTGACCGAGGCGACGAACAGGACGAACGCCGGCAGCATCGCCAGGACCAGGAGCCAGCGCAGCCAATCCGGGGTGAACCACAGCGGTGCTGTCGGCGACAGGCTCCAGGTGCGCACCAGGACGATGAGCGCGGCGATCGACAGCACCGAGAACGCGGCGCGGAACGGCGTGTCGCCGATGCGCGCCACGATGCGATCGCGCAGGCGCGTGCCGGCGATGCCGACATGCACGCCGATCCAGATCAGCGCCGCCAGGATGAGTGCGGTCATCGGACGGACCGCCGCTGTGCGATGCACATTTTCGTTCGCATGGGTTTCCTCCCGTGCATTTGTCGCTCAGCATATCACGCATGCGCAGTGGATGGTGGCCGGGAATGAGGCGGGGTTCGAAGGCGCCGTTCGCGCTGCTGGTGGCGCTGACGGCGTGCGGCACGCTGGGGATGCACATGATCATCCCGGCATTGCCGTCCACCGCCGCGGCGTTCGGCGTCGGATCGGGAACGATCCAGTTGACGATTACGCTTTACCTCGTCGGGCTGGCGATCGGGCAGTTGGTGTATGGGCCGATCTCCGATCGGTTCGGACGGCGGCCGGTGCTGCTGGCGGGGCTGTCGCTTTACACCGTTGCGGGATTCGTGGCCGCCGCGGCGCCGAATGCGGCGGCGCTGATCGTCGCCCGGGTGTTCCAGTCGCTGGGCGGATGCAGCGGGTTGGTGCTGGGGCGGGCGATCGTGCGCGATGCCGCCTCGGCGGATCGGGCGGCAGGACAGCTCGCGCTGCTGACGCTGGTGATGTCGGCGGTGCCGGCGATTGCGCCGGTAATCGGGGGCTATGCCACGGCGTATCTTGGGTGGCGTAGCAGTTTCGCTCTGCTGGCCGTGTTCGGGGCGGTAGCACTGCTGCTGACGTGGATGTTCCTGCCGGAGACGCTGGGGCCGCGCGACGGCGGGCGAAGTGCGGGGTCGATGTTCTATTCCTATGTGCGGCTGCTGCGGTCCCGGGCGTTTTGCGGGTATGCAATCGGCGGGGCGTGCACCACCACCTCATTCTATGCGTTCATGTCGGCGTCGCCGTTCATTTTCGAGCACATGCTGCATCGGCCGCCGCAGGAGATCGGTTTGTACTATCTCGTGCTGATGGGCGGCGTCGGGCTGGGCGGGTTGAGTGCCAATCGGCTGGCGGGGCACGTGCAGACGCGCACGGCATTGCGGATTGCCAATTCGCTGGCGATTGCGGGGGCGGCAGCGTTCGCTCTGGCCGACGTTAGTGGCTGGCTGAACGTGCCGAGCATGGTCGGGCCGGTCGCGCTGTTCATGGTGGGTGCGGGGATGGCGAGCCCGTTCGCGATCACCGGCGCGGTGAGCGTCAATCCGCTGGCGATCGGGGCGGCTTCCGGGTTGTACGGGTTCGTGCAGATGGCGTACGGGGTGTTCTGCACAGTGGTGGTGGAGACGTGGCGGCCCGGCGCGGTGTTTCCGGTGGCGACGGTGCTGCTGGGATCCGCATTGGTGGGGCAGGCGGCGCTGTCGATGGCGGTGCGGCGGACGTGATGTTATCGTGGGAGAAGCGGTTGCGAGCGTGTGATTCGCGGGGGGTCAGACTGACCTAATTGTTGTTCCTACAGAGCAGCGTTTGTGCCATACGTTGAGCGTAGTTGAGGTTGTCTGCGACTGCGGTCAGACCACGCAGCGTTGTTCGGCTCGATGCGCCGCGATGGTGGGAACGGTCTACGCCTTGATCGCCGCGCTGACGAAAACGCCGGTGTCGATGACGATCCTCATCCCAAACGCGGTGCAACTTCCTCTGGTGCCCGGCATTATGGCGCAAAGGGCACAAGCCGACCGTTGTTCCCTACCGCCCATAACGCCATCTGATACTCGCCAGTCAGGCGAGTAGCAACCCCGGGCGGTAGCTCGGGCATAGCGGCCTAGGGCCGCTTCCGTCTCTCAAATCTCAACGCCTGAACATGGCACCGCAAGAGCGGGGCCGGAGGGTTAATCATGTACCGGACCAACATCCTTTCCGTATCGTTGGGAGTCCGCATAGGCTGCCCCAAAAGAGGGGGGAAGCCTGAATGGACAATCCAGTCGTGCAAGCCTTCCTACAAGGGTGGCCGGTGATGCTGGCGAACCCTGGCGTGGCCCTAACTCTCCTACTTGCGGGCGGGGTTGCTGGTTATTGGTTTCGAGGCTCGCTCGCCAAGGCGGCGATTGAGGGGTTGCGGGAGCAGTTGCAGGCGAAACTTGATCTGCTGGCCCTAAACAAGGCTCAGAACGAAGACATCACCGCTAAGCATAACGATGTGTCTGCCAGACTGTCCGTGGCAATGTCAGATATAAGCATGCTCACCCATCAAATCCGGTCTGGCGCCTCGCAGGCGGCTATAACTGCAACAACGACTGCGGTTGTTGCACACGTTGCTGAGGTTACTGAGGCCAACAATTATCTGACTCACTCAATTTCTGCGCTTAATTTCCATCGGGCAAGTGACCTGTCCTATATAGACTATGTAGCCCGCGCAGCAGCGCCAGGAGAGGCGCGGCAAGTTCCTACAAATCCCCCAACTTCATCGCCTCCATTCCCAAGGCAGCCAAGGTAGCCAGCAGGAACGTGGCGGCAAACGTCCCCCGTCTCAGCTTCGCCTTGATCGACGCTTCCGTCTCCCCTGGCAGGCCGTGCTCTTTGAGCCGGTCTGCCAGATCGGCGTACGTCATCCCGGCCCGCTTCAACTCAGCCTTGACGAAGCGCGATGCGCGCAACGCCAATTCTTCCTCAGTCGCGGCTAATCCCATAGGGTTCACTCCCGAACGAAAGGGATCATATGCGCGTCTTTTGTGCCTGACGAGGACCCTGAGTAGGCTCAGATATGCGCCATAGGACGCACATATGGATCCTCAGATGCCCCAACACTTCTTGCTCTCCCCCGCCGCCAATCCGCCGTAGGGCGTGCATGGCGTAGGAGTGACCGGGCATTGGGGTATGGTATGGAAAGAGGTAGACAGGAACTAGGGGTTTCGTTTCCCCTTTGCGCCATAATACCGCTCGTGCCTGCGCGATGAGCCGGTCAATGTCATTGTCGGTCAGACCGGCGGCGACGACGGGTTTGCGCGATTCCCGGCGGCCCGGAAACAATTCCGGCTCAATCGTCAGCGTCACCCGTTCGTCGGAGCCAATTCCCTGACGCTCGAGTTCCGCCGCGATTTCTCCCGCCGTGATCTCGATAACTTTGGCGGCTGCGGTCGTTGCATCCATCCTCTCTGCAACGGACAGCGCGAACGTCTCAGCGTTGCCTTGTCATCGATGGTCATCGCTTACCCAGGCGACGCTCTACTCGCAAGTGTGGCATAGGCCGGCGCGTCCTTCGAGCCTGGAGACAGGGCCTCGCATCGGCCATGCAACACAACGCCGCTCATCGCTGGCCGATTGTCTCGACGCGAAATCAGGGCTTGCGGCATCTATCGGTTGGCAGGGGCGGTTCGTCGGCTATGCCGGGTCGTCAACCTTCTGGCGAACCAACCGCCCAGAAGCAGCAAAGCCCGCCGATGAGGGCGGCATTTGCTCCCGGCCGAGGGCGGAGACACTCGTCGTCCGGCCCACATCGAGCCTCCCCCTGCTCGGGCCGTCAGCCATGCGAGCCCCCTTTCTTACACACAAAACCGTCCTGGTCTTTATTCCTAGGAAATGATACTTTGCCGCCCCAGAAGCCGACCAGGAGCGCGCCCCATGCCCCGCCCGTCCTCCCTCACCTGCACCGCCGCCGACCCACCCGGCCCGCCGGCGATCGAGCCCCCAACGCCCTCACCAAGCAAAAAACCCCGCGGCAATCCCAACCTCGCCCTGGTTCCGCGTTGCGGCGCGCGCACCCGTGCCGGCTGCCCCTGCCGAGCCCCGGCCATTCACGGCAAGCTGCGTTGCCGCATGCATGGCGGCCGCAGCACCGGCCCGCGCACTCCGGAGGGCCGCGCCCGCCTCGCCGCCGCCCGCACCACGCATGGCGGCTACAGCGCCGAGACCCGCGCCTTCAACCGCCACCACTTCACCCTGCTCCGCCGCTGCACCGTCTCGACTTTGGCGGCGTCCCATTATGACCGGCTGCCTCCCGAGTTCGCTGCGCGCATGAACTCGATGGCGCCGGAACTGTGGCCGCCGCGCCGGCCGACGTGCGGGATCACCCGGGCGGAAGACCGCGCCTTGCTCGGCGCGGAGACAGCAGCCCTGGCGCCGTGGAAGCAGGCCATCGCCGTGGCCCGGCAGGCGAAACGCGCGGACCTCGCCGCCCGAGCCGCAGCGTCCGGCGCGGTGGCGGCACCGCAGGCAAGACCTCATGCACCAGCGCAGGTGGCGGGGGCGGCTGCTATTGCCTCGGGGGCGTGGTCCGGTGGGTCGGTGGCAGTGCAGCCAGAACCTCATGCACCAATTCGGCCGGCCCCCACCGCGGCCGCGCCGCGACAGGGGGCGGGCAGCGCCAGCGCGCAAGCGGGGCCAGAACTCCATGCACCAAATCGCGCCGCGCGCAGGAAGCAACGCCGGTTGGCGCTGTCCCGGTTGGCGGCGCGGCCAGGAGCCCATGCACCAGATCGTGCGGCCGGCGCCTCCGCCAACGCCTCGGCAGCGGCGCCTGCTGCGCTCGCTTCAGCGCGGGCAGAAGCCCATGCACCAATTCAGGTGGCGCCCGCCCCGGGTGCGCCGCGCCAGGCGCCGGGAACTGCCAACGCGCAAGGGGTGGCAGAACCCTATGCACCAAATCGCGCCGCGCGCAGGGCACAACGCCGCCTGGCGCGGGTCCGGGCGGCGGTGCGGCCAGGAGGCCATGCGACGTGAGGAATGAATGGGCGTCCGTGGCGGGACGGGGCGGCGGGCGACGAAGCAAGCCGGAAGGTTTTGCCACCGATGCACGCCGATGGGCCGGAGTCCGGCATGCTCGTTCACGGTCAACCTGGATGGACCGCGGCCGGGAAGTCGCGGTGCTGCGGTGACCCCAGTCCTGTCCGTGTGCATCGGGGGCAGAAGCTTCTGGCTTGCTTTGCCGCGGGTCGCACATCGCCGGGGCGGAACGCTCCGATTGCGACACGCCGGGCAACACCCCATGCACCAATTCGGGCCGGCATGCGCTGCCAGCTACGTGCCGGCCCGATCACCCTCACCCTCGGTGCTGCGCACCTCGGCCTCTCCCGCTCCCGCGGGAGAGGTTTGCGGGCCGCAGTCCACGCAGGCGCCGATCGGCAACGTCACCGCCCTGCTCTTGTCGCCGAGCCAGGGCGGGATTACCGCGCCGAAGCCGCCCGCGGGGCCGCCGGCCGCAACCACCAGCAAGTGATCGGGCGAGGCTAACGCGGCGTGTTCGGTGTCACCGCGGTCGCGCACCACCGCGCCCTTGCCGACCTCCGCCCATTCGCGGCGATGCACCCGGGCGCGGGCGTGGGTGAAGGCGGCGACGTCGGTCTTGCTCCAGCCGGCGGCTTGCAGGTGGTCGCGAAGCTGCTTCGGCACCACGATCGCGTAGTTGCCGCTCCAGATCGAGTAGTGCCGCATGTTGGCGCGCATCTCGGCGGCGAAGGTTTCCAGGATCTCCTCCGGCTGCGTGGTCCACTCGTTCATGATCTGGCGAGGCGCGCCGGCGGCCATGACGGTGACGGCCGACACCTCCGGCGGCAGGCCGCGCTGCACGTGCAGCGGCTCCCAGGCGGAGTCTTCCTCGTCCTCGGCGACGCAGTAGCTGAACTTGCCCGGGTGGCCGAGCGTGGAGCGGTCGATGCCGCCGGGGCGCACCTCCAGGATGTTGATCAGCGCGAGGCGGATGGCGCGGCCGATCACCGCGGTGGCGCGGTCGCTGTTGCCCAGCGCGTTGAAGGTGCCGGCGGCGCCGAGCTCGCGGCGGATCGGGCCGTTCAGCACGATCAGCACGGCGCAGCCTCCGGTGGAGGAGGTGGCGCCGTGCAGCAGGAACTCCGGTTGCAGCATGGCGGCGAAGGCGGTCAGCACTGCGGGGAAGTGCATCGGCAGGCAGCCGGCCATGACGGCATTGATCGCCAGCTTTTCCGCGGTGATCGGGACGCCGCGGACCGGCTCGATCCCCAGCAACTGGTCGGGTGGGGTCATTGCCCAGTCGAGGCAGGCCTGGACCGTGTCGGCCGTGGGGGGGACGATCGGCAGGCCGTCGGTCCAGCCGTTGGCGTGATACAGCTCCTGCGCCGCATGGATGTCATCGACGCCGTAGGTGCGAGAGGTGAGGCTCATGTCGCTGTGTCCGTTGCGGGTCGCGGACACTATGCCGCGGCGCCATCGCTGTAGCATCCAAGCAGGATGGACAACCGCTCGCCAGTCGCCACACTGCGCGGCCCGTCCATCGCTTCGCATGCCATGGCGGCCGGGCGGGGAGCGGCGTTCCGGCAACGAGGCCTGACGATGCACGAGCTGCACACGCAACGACTTCTCCTGCGCGAATGGCGCGACACCGACCGGGAGCCATTCGCGGCGATGTCCGCCGATGCCGAGGTCATGCGGTTCCTCATGCCGATTGCGGACTCCGATGCCTGGATCGATCGCCAGAGGCGGCACCAGGCAGAGCATGGTATCTGCTTCTGGCCCGTTGCGCTGGCGCGGTCCGGGGCGTTCATCGGCTCTGTCGGCCTGGTTCCCGTTCCCTACCACACCCACTACACCCCGGCCGTGGAGGTGGGCTGGCGGCTCGCCCGGGATTTCTGGGGCCAGGGCTACGCGACCGAAGCCGCCGAGGCCGCGTTACGCTTCGGTTTCGAGCGCCTCGGTCTACGCGAGATCGTTGCGAACACGGCGGTCGATAACGCCGCCTCGCAACGGGTGATGCGACGGCTGGGCATGGTGCGCGATCCGGCCGACGACTTTGATCATCCTCGGGTGCCGCTGGGCCATCCGTTGCGGCGGCAGGTGCTATATCGGCTGGCTGCCGATCACTGGCGGGCGTTGCGCGCAGGGACAGGCTCCGGTGCGGCGGCGGTCAGCGGGTAGAGCAATTGCTCGGCCAGCGATCCAGGCAGCTTCGTGTCGATCCCGTAGGCCGGCGGCCATTGCCGCGGCACGTGGTAGCTGGCCGAACAAACGGTCCACCCAGGGCATCAGCGCGGCGTAGTTGCGGTCACGGAACTCCGAGCGGGTGTGGTGCCAGTGGTGGAAGGCAGGGGTGGAGACGAGCCATTCCAGCGGTCCCAGCCGCCAGCGCAAATTCGCATGGATGAAGAAGCCCCACACGGTGCCGATCAGCACGATCGCCACTCCGACCAGGTTGCCGGCCGGGGCCAAGGGGCTGGCGAGTCCCAGGAGGTAAACCGGGATCAGCCCGCAGAGGCGGACGAAAACCAGGTCCAGCGGATGGGCGCGGGTGTTGGTCAGGAAGTAGACATGCTCTGCGGCGTGGTGGACGGCATGGAAGCGCCACAGGAACGGTACCTGGTGCATCATCCTGTGGCCCCAGTAGGAACCGACCTCGCCCACCACCATGCCGGCCAGGATGGCCTGCCACACGGGCAGCGCGGCTGCCGCGGCGTGAATGCGATACGGGACGAAAGCGTGGGCGCCGTAGGCGACGAAAGAGAGTGGCACGGTCAGCAGCGCCGCCGGCACCAGGCTGTTGATGAAGTAGTAGGCGAGGTCCTGTGCCAGACCCTGGCGGAAGAATGGCCTGGAATGCAGCGCGCACCAGCGTTCGAACGGCAGGAAGATCACGCTCAGCAGCACGAGCCAGACGCACAGCCTGGCAACGCCAAGCAACCCCGCGGTCAGGCCGGAAGACGCCAGGATCTGCGACAATTGCTGCGCCCCATCAACGCCATGCGCCGGGCAGAGACCCTACCCGGCGGATGGCCACGCTGCCAACCTGCCGCCAGAGAGCAGTCAGGACCTGGGGGAGGTCCGCCTGGCGCGCTTGCGAGCCGCCCACACGGCCACCACGCCGCTACCGATCAAGACGAGCGAAGCAGGTTCCGGCGCCGCCGTCAGCGACACGTCGCTCAGCAGGACCACTGGCGGCACGCCCTGAGGCGTGCCCAGGGCCATGAAGTTCAGGAGTTCGCTGCTGGACGTCGCGGTAAAGACCATGGTCTGCGCGTTCCAGGCGGTAAATCCCCCGCTCGGGTTATTCATCAGGGACGAGTCCTGGGTCTGGCTACCCAGGCTGACTTCCCATTGCTCGGTGGTCGGCCCGCCGGAGCCAGCTTGCTGTCCCGCCGCCTGGAGGAACTGGAGCACGTAGCTGGTACCTGCGGTCAGCCCATTGATGGTTTGGAAGAGCGGCGCCGTGTATGTCGAGTCGCCATCGATGGCGATCATGTTGCCGCTTGCGGGAGTGTCGGTCATCGAGTCCATACCGATGCCGCCATTGAAGGCGGAGCCGTTGGTGCCAGGAAACAGCAACGACGCGACAGTGGAAGAGTTGCCGCACGTCGCGTTCGTGGCGCAGGCCGAACCCCAGTCGGTGATGTTGGACGTGCAGGTCGAGCCGGACGCACAGATGAAGCCGCCGGGCTTACCCAGCACCGTCTGGGTGAATGTGCCATTCTGCACCAGGTCGGCGTGGGCGCGGTTGGCGAATCCCGCCGCGAAGATCAACGCCACCGCAAGCATCGCCGCCTGGCAGCAGGCGGCAATCGTCCCGCATGTTCCACGTCTGATGGTCATTGGCTTTACCCCTTCCCCTGCAATCCTTCGCCTGACCGGCAAAACGTTGCTATCGCGCGACCGGTAGCATGGCGGATCGTTTGAATATTCGAAAGCAATTAGTGGGCCATTCCGTAAGCCATTCAAATCAAACAGACTCGCCGACGCCGTCCGCCTCTGCTGTAAAATTTTCCGACGCTGCGCTATCAAGCGCTACGAACGGTGCCGGTGTTCGGGGCGTGGCCGTCCGATGGACGCTGGACGGGCGGCTGCAACGTGTGGGCCGTGATGCATCGGCTCCGCCGTTGTTGGGCGCCAGCCTCCGGGGCGGCTGGGCAGGGCCGTCGCCGGTTCCGGTCACCCTTGCCTTGCGGCATCGCGACCCGGCATCGTCCGCGCGCAATTATGGAGAATCCGCCATGCCCGTGCCGTCCCGACCCGACCTCCAACCATCCGGCGTGCACCACCTCGCGGTGGGAGATATCGTCGTCACCGCGCTGAACGACGGCCAGTTCGACGGCGCGTTCGACTGGCTGGTCGGGGTCGAGGCAGCGGAGGCCACCCGCCTGCACGAGGCCGCCTTCCGCGCGGTGCCGCCCCGGGTCACCGTCAACGCCTTCCTGGTCCGCCTGCGCGACAGACTGGTGCTGGTGGATGGCGGCTGCGGCAGCGGGATGGGTCCGGATATGGGCCGCCTCGCCGGGCATCTGGCCGCGATCGGCATTGCTCCCGGCGACGTGGACGCGGTGCTGGCGACGCATCTGCATCCCGACCACGTAGGCGGGCTGGTGGACGCCGAGGGCCGCGCGGTGTTCCCCAATGCCGAGCTGATCGTGCACGAGGCGGAGCCTCGGTTCTGGGGCGATGAGGCTGTGCTGGCGGGCGCGACGGACGACAACCGCGGGTTTGTGCTGCTGGCGCGGGCAACGATGGCGGCGTACGGCAACCGGATGCGGCAGGTGAGCGGCGGCGAGGTGCTACCGGGGATCAGCCTGGTGCCGGAGCCGGGCCACACGCCGGGCCACTCCGGGTGGATGATCGCGTCGGGCGGGGGCTCGCTGCTGATCTGGGGCGACGTCGTGCACATGCCGGGGGTGCAGTTCGCGCGGCCCCAGGCGGGGATCGGGTTCGATATCGACGGCGCGCAGGCGATCGCGACGCGGCAGCGGATCATGGACATGGCGGCCACGGACCGGCTGCGCGTGGCGGGCATGCACCTGGATTTCCCGGCCTTCGGGCATGTGGCCCGGGCGGGCGAGGGCTACGCGTTCGTGCCGGAGGTTTGGCGGCCGGCGGTGTGACGGTCGCGCGGCCCGTCCGTCGTCGCCTAGCCGACCGGTTGCTTGACGCGAACCGGGGCGACGCCGAGCGACGGGCTGACCAATTCGAGCGCCCGGCCCGTGGTTGCCGGGCCAAGCGCGTAGACCAGGCCGCGCATCACGTAGCAGCCGGCGATGAACGCGAAGACCGCGACATAACCCACCTGGGAGAACACCGCGGCGATGATGAACGGCCCGCCGACATTGGCGACCCGGCCGATGCCGTAGGTGATGCCGTTGCCCTGGGAGCGCAGTTCGGTCGGATACAGTTCGGAGGCGTAGGTGTAGCTGCTGACCGTCGCCGCCTGGAGCCCCATCACCACCAGCGAGCCCAGCACCATGATCAGGATCGGATTGTCGCTGAGGCCAAACAGCACGCCGCACACCGCGACGAATACCGAGACGCCCACGTTGAACCATTTGCGCTCGTAGCGCTCGATCAGGTCGGCCGCGATCAACGCGCCGATCGGATTGCACAGCGCCATGACGCTTGTGTAGGTCAGCGACTTGACGACGGTGATGCCGTGCTGGAACAGCAGCGTCGGCACCCAGGAGAAGAAGCCGTAGAACCCGACGGTGCCGAGGATCGATACGATCCCGAGCAAAATGGTGCGGTTGAAGTAGCGCTCCCGCATCAGGCCGCTATAGCCGGCACGGCCATGGGATGGTGGTTCCGGCACTGCGGCCAGCGCCGGCAGGATCGCGCCTTCGGCGATGGCGATGCGTTCGAGTGCATCGACCTCGGCATTCGCCTCGGCGACGCGATGATGGCTGCGCAGCCAGCGGGGCGATTCCGGAATGCGCAAGGCGTAGACCAGAGACAGGATGCCAAGTCCGCCCCAGACGAAGATCAGGCGCCAACCCCACGGGGCGAGCGGAACGACGAAGCGGGACACCCAGGCGGTGGCGGGAATGCCAAGCAAGCCGATGGTCATTACCAGGCCCATGTAGCGGCCTCGCCTGGCCGCCGGGAAGAATTCGGTGATGTAGGTGTTGGCGATCACCGTCATGCTGGACAGACCGATCCCGGTGATGAACCGCGTGGCGGCCAGCGACGTCACATCCCACGCGAGCGCGTTGACGAGCGAGAACCCTGCATAGAGCAACATGGAATAGATCAGGCCGCGCTTGCGGCCGATGCGATCGGCGATCACGCCGCCGAACACCGCGCCAAGGAACATGCCGCCGAAACTAGCCGAGGTGATCAGTGCGACTGTGTCAACGGAGATGCCCCATTGCTTGATCACGGCGGGCGCCGCGTAGGCGAAGGTGTTCAGATCGCCCAGTTCGAAGAAATAGGCGAAGGCCAGAGCGAGAAACACCGTGCGATGCACCGACGTCATGGGCAGGCGTTCGAGCCTGGCGCTGATATTGCTGGCGGCGCTTGTCATGGGGTGGTTGCCTCCGTATCGAGACCGATCGCGCCGATTGCGGCAAGATCGCTGATCTGCGCTGTGCTGTAGCCGATCTGGCGCAGCACCTGTTCGGTGTGCTCACCCAGCCGGGGTGGCGGCAATTCGATGGCGCCCGGCGTTTCGGTGAATTTGAGCGGCAGACCGGCCATCCGGATCGGTCCGACTCCGGGCACGTCCACCTCCACCACCATATCGCGCGCCTTGACCTGTTCCTCCGCAACAATCTGCTCTATGTTGTGCACCGGCGTGGACGGCACGTGCCGCGCACGCAGCCGTTCCTCCCAGTGGTTGACTGGATGTTGGCCCAATACCGCGTGGATCATGTCGATCAGCAGGTCGCGGTTGTCGGCGCGGGCCGCGGCGGTATGGAAGCGTGGATCGTCGGCCCATTCGGGCTCCCCCAACGCGCCGCAGAAATCGCGCCACATGCGCGGATTGAACGCGGCGATGACAATCCAATCATCGGCGGCGCGGAACGCCTGATAGGGCACGCTGACGCCACTGCCGCTGCCGCCGCGCGTCGGTACCTGACCGGTCGCGAAATAGCGGGTGAGATGATAGGACAGCATCGCCATCTGCCCTTCCAGCAGCGAGGTATCGACGCGCTGACCGCGGCCGGTGCGGTGGCGCGCTTCGACCGCCATCAGGATGCCGATCGTCGCCATCATGCCGGCGCCGATATCGGCGACCGAGAGGCCCATCTTCGACGGCGTACAGATCAGGCTCGCCGGTGATGCTCATGCCGCCAGTATAGGCCTGCATGAACAGGTCGTTCGCCGGATCGTCTCGACGCGGCCCGGTGGCGCCAAACCCGCTGATCAGGCAATAGATCAGCCGTGGGTTGATTGCCGAGAGCGACTCGTAATCCAGGCCGGCGCGCGGCAGTGCCTCGACGCGGTAGTTGCCGAGCAAGACGTCCGCATCGAGCACCAGCTTGCGCGCGATTTCGCGGCCTGCGGCGGTTTTCAGATCCAGCGCGACGCTGCGTTTGTTACGATTGGCAGAGGCGAAATAATACGGCATCTTGCCGTGGAAATGCGGTGGCCAGGCGCGGCTGTCGTCACCCACGCCGACACGCTCGATCTTGATGACCTCGGCGCCGTAATCGGCGAGCATCATGCCGCAATACGGGCCGGCCATGGCGACGGAGAACTCGACAACCTTGATGCCGGACAGCGGACCATTCATGAGTTGGCATCCCCTTCTTACTGGTTTGCCGCTCTGCCGATGGCGGACGTTCCTCACGAGCCGAACAGTGCGCCCCACCGGCTGCAATTTGCCGTGGCAGAACACACAAATCTGGCGGCAAGCTACTCGCGGGTAGCCAGGATCGTCAAGCGCGCGGAGTTTGAAACGAGACCGGCAGTTGCTGGCCACGTGCACGCGTGGAATCGAAGGTTTTGCGAGACATTTTCGTTGCAAACGAAAGCTTTATAGTCTGGCCGCGGAACGGAAAGAACGATCCGCCGTCGCTGCATGTCTGGTGCACCGCAGAAACATGCCTTCGCATGGCAGAATGATCGGCGTCTGGCGGGTGCCCACGTTGTGTACCGTGGTATCTCGTCGTATGGGAATGCTGCATCCCTGAATGATGCGGCAAGGCACGACATCGGCCGCATCGGGTCGCGGACGAGGGAGATGAAACGCCATGGATTTCGGATATTCACCCGAACAGGAGGCGCTGCGACGGGAAGTCCGTGCCTTCATCGCCGAGAACATGGATGACGCGGTGCGCGCCGAGATGGCCTCGGCGAGCGATGGCTTCGGCGTCAGCCCCGGCCGCCATACCGGCGGCCTGGTCAACGATCTGTTCAAGAAAATCGGCGAGCGCGGCTGGCTGGGGATAAGCTATCCGAAGGAATATGGCGGTCAGGGCGGCGACCGCCTGACGCAGTACATCGTCGAAGAGGAGTTCGCCCGGGTCGACATTGCGCTAGGTCTGGGCGGCAGTGGCGCTCCGGCGATCCTGGCCGCGGGGACGGAAGAGCAGAAGCGGCATTTCATTCCGAAACTGATCAGCGGGGAGTTTTCGTTTGCGCTGGGCTTCACCGAGCCACATGCGGGCGCCGACCTGGCGTCGCTGCAATGCCGGGCGGTGCGCGACGGCGACGAGTACGTGATCAACGGCCAGAAGATGTATACCTCCGCCGCGCATGTGGCGACGCACATCTACCTGATGGCACGGACCAATCCCAATTTGCCGAAGCACCGTGGCATCTCGATCTTTCTGTTCCCGATGGACACACCGGGTATGACGGTGCGGCCGTTGTGGACCATCCAGAACGATCCGCCGGCGCCGATCGGCACGACCTATGGCACGCCGCGCACCAACGAGACGTTCTTCGACGATGTGCGCATCCCGGCAAGCTGCATGCTGGGCCGGGAGAATGAGGGGTGGCGGGTCGGCGCGATGGGATTGAACCTCGATCGTGTCGGCGCGGCGCGTTACCTGATCTCGGTGCGACGCGATGAGGACATTGTGAACTTCGTCAAGTCGAACACGTTCGACGGCTATGCTCCGGCGAAGAACCCGGCGATCCGCGACAAGATCGCCGAGTTGTGGATCGAGGCCCAGGTGTGCCGGCTGATGACGATGCGCAGCATGTCCATCGTAGAGCATGGCGGCAACTTCACCTATGAAGGCTCGGCGGAAAAAGTCTGGGCGCCGGAGCATGGTGTGCGCACCACCGAGGCGATCAGCCAGATGCTGGGGCCGTACGGGCAGTTGCTGAACGGCTCGGCGCATGCGGTCGAGCGCGGTGTGTTCGCGCACAACCTGATGGGCGCGTTTCAGTCCGGGATCAATCATGGCAGTACGCAGGTGATGCGCGACCAGGTGGCTCGGCGCGGCCTCGACATGCCGAGAAAATGATGGCGGGACCTGGAAGTTTTTAACTCAAGCGGCGAACGGTGCGGCCACCGGATCGCGGCACTGCGGAGGGTGAACGATGGATACGACGCTGAGCGAAGAAGAGGTGATGGTCCGGGAGACCGCGCGGAAGTTCCTGGAAGCGCAATGCCCGACGAAGCTGGTGCGGGAGATGGAGAAGGATCCGAAGGGCTATCCTCCGGCGTTGTGGAAGCAGGCCGCTGATTTGGGCTGGCAAGGGCTGGCGCTGCCGGAGAAATACGGCGGCAGCGAGATGCCGCTGACCTATCTGGGTTTGGTGCTGGAAGAGGTTGGGCGCGCGATTGCGCCGTTGCCGCTGCACTGCACGGTGGTCGCCGCGCTGGCGATTGCTCGGGATGGCAAGGAGGAATTGTGCGGGGCGGTGCTGCCAGCGGTGGCGGCCGGCGATGCCGTGCTGACCTGGGCGTTCCATGAGGAGAACCCGCTGCTGATACCGGAGGCGGTGGAGTGCCAGGCGGTGGCCGACGGCAACGACTTCGTCATCAACGGCCGCAAGATGTTCGTCGATAACTACATCGTTGCCGACCATTGCCTGGTGGTGTGCCGCACCGCCCCGGCATCGGCCGCCAATGCCGGGCTGACGATGTTCCTGGTGGATACCAAGAGCGCCGGGTTGTCAGAGGTGCCGCTGGTCAGCCTCGCCAAGGACAAGATGAGCGAGGTGACGTTCAAGAATGTGCGGGTGCCGAAGGGCAACATGATCGGTGCGCTGAACCAGGGCTGGCCGCTGGTGGAGTTGATGCTGGAACAGGCGACGGCGCTACTATGTGCGCAAATGCTGGGGGCGACGCGCAAGGATGCCGAGATGGCGATCGAATGGTCGAAATACCGCAAGGCGTTCGGCCAGCCGATCGGCGCGTTCCAATCGATCCAGCATATGTGTGCGGACATGCTGATGTGGATCGATGGCGGCAACCTGCTGACCTACGAGGCGCTATGGAAGATGGACCAGGGCCTGCCCGCCGGGGTCGAGTCGTCGCAGGCGAAGGCGTTCTGCAACGAGAAATGCGAGGCCTCGGTGCGCATCTGCCAGGGCATCCATGGTGGCATCGGCTTCATGATGGAATTCGACCTACAGCTTTGGTACCGGCGTGTCTGCGCCTGGACCATGCGATGTGGCACTGCGTATGAGCATCGCGCCAAGGTGGCTCGTGCGCTGCTGGATCAACCGGGTGAGGTGATTTTGGGACGGCCGGTGCCCGTCGTGGCCGAGGCTTAGGGCATTCAGGCGTTATCAGCAGAAGGGAAGACAGACATGGCTCAATGTCCGGTATGCGGCCAAACCGTGGATGAAGCGGCGGCGAAGCAGACAACGGGGTTCACCGCGCACGGTGCTTCGGAGACCGATCCGACCAAGGGGACACGGCAATTCCACGATGGCAAGTGGGTGTATTTCGACAGCCTTGAATGCCGCAGCAAGTTCCTGGTGAACCCCGAGCAATACACACGCGCGTCGTAAGCCGGCGGAGGAAAGATGGTGCTGCCGGCCGCACTCGACGACCTGCTCGTATTGGACATTAGCCAGGGAATTTCGGGTCCGTTCTGTGCTCGGCTACTGGGTGATTACGGCGCCGATGTCATCAAGATCGAGCCGCCCGGCGGAGACTGCGGGCGGCGCATGCCGCCGTTCTTTGAGGACGATCCGGATCCGGAAAAAAGCCTGTTTTTCCTTTTGGCCAACCTCAATAAGCGCGGGGTCACCCTGGATCTGACGCAGCCGGAGGGGGCCGAGATCTTTCGCCGCATGGCGCGCACGGCCGATGTGATCGTCGAGAGTTTCGCGCCGGGTTACCTGGAGTCGCTGGGGCTGGATCACGCGACGCTGGAACAGGACAATCCGGGACTCGTGATGACCTCGATTACGCCGTTCGGACAGACCGGGCCGTACAGTCATTACAAGGGTTGCGAGATCGTCGCCTATGCCACCAGCGGCATCATGGCGATCAGCGGCACGTCGGAACGCGAGCCGCTGCAACATGGCGGGTTTCCGGCGATGTACGAGGCCGCCATGAACGGCATGCTGGCGACGAACGTTGCGTTGCTGACGCGCGATCTGAACGGCGCTGGCCAGCACGTCGATGTCTCGACGCAGGACGTGGTGGCGTCGTCGCTGGTAATCAACCAGCCATATTACAGCTTTGCTGGCGGCGTGCAGGGCCGACGGCGGCTGGAGGGAAGTTCGTGGGGTCACGTGACTCCGTGCAAGGATGGCTATTTCGTCAGCCAGGAAGGCGGCGCGATCACGTGGGAGCAGATTGCGAATTTCTTTGGCAGCGAGGCGTTGAAGGAGCCGCGGTTTGCCGATCCGGCGCAACGCATCCTGCACGGGCATCAGTTGGATGCGATCATCCTGGAGGCCACCAAGGATCGCACGATGGCGGAGATGTTCAAAACGGCGTCGGAGCAATACCGCATGCTGCTGGGCATCGTGCAGACGCCGGAAGACCTGGCGAACTGCGCGCAACTGGAAGCGCGGGCATTCTATGAGACGGTGGAGCACCCAGTGATCGGCCGAATCCGGGTGCCATTTCGCCTGTGGAACATGAGCCTGGGGGCCGCGGCATGCCGCCGGCCGGCGCCTCTGCTGGGACAACACAATGCAGAAGTCTTCGGTGGTTTCGAATGTTCCGAGGCGGAGATCGGGCGGCTGCACGACCGTGGCATCATCTGAGGCAGTGACAGCGCATGGAGATTGAACAGCAGGGTCCTGAAGCGGAGACGGCTTTGCCGCTGGCAGGATTGCGGGTTATCGACATCAGCAACGTGTTTTCGCTGCCCTATGCCGCCGGTCTGTTGGCCGATCTGGGCGCCGAGGTTATCAAGATCGAAGGGCCGGGACGGGTGGATACCACGCGCGGTGGTGCGTTTTCCGGGGTGTATCCGGAGAACGACCCGGCCGAGGATCCGTGGAACCGCACCAGCACGTTCAACCTTTTGAATCGCGGCAAGAAGTCGCTGGCGATCGATCTGCGCCGGCACGAGGGGCGCGAGGTTCTGCGCGACCTGATCAAGGTCAGCGACGTGCTGATGGAGAATTTCACGCCTCGGGTAATGCGAGGTTGGGAACTGGATTATCCGCACGCCGCGAAACTCAATCCGAATATCATCATGGTGTCGTGCAGCGGGTATGGACCGCACGGGCCCTATGCGCAGTATCCAGCGCAGGCGACGACGCAGGAAGCGACGCACGGGTTGGCGCATGTCACGGGGTATCGCGGCGAGGAACCGTCCAAAGCGGGGCAGTCGTTCGTCGACTTTCTGGCGACCTGGGCGCTGGTCATGGGAACCACGCTGGCGCTGCGGGACCGGAACCGTTTCGGCAAGGGGCTGTGGGTCGATGTCGCGATGTACCAGCTTGGGTGCACGATGGTGTCGGAACGCATCCTGGATTGGGAAGCCAACAAGCGGCGCGGCGAGCGGATTGGCAATCGGCATCCCTGGCTGGCGCCGCAGGGTTGCTATCGTTGCGCGGGTAACGATCAGTGGTGCGTGGTTTCGGTGCACGACGATGAGGAATGGGCGGCGCTGTGCCGGGTGATCGGACGGCCGAAACTGGCGCGCGATCCGAGTTTCGCCAGCAATGAGGCGCGGATGCGGAATCATGACGACATCGACCCGGTGATCGCGGAGTGGATGGCGGGGGTTTCGAAGACCGAGGCGATGGAGAAGTTGCAGGCGGCCGGGGTGCGTGCCGGGGCGGTGTTCGATGCGCGGGATATGCATTTGGATCCGCACGCCAAGGCTCGGGGGTTGTTGGAAACGGTGGAGTTCCCGGCTGAACGTGGGATCGGTCGGCGGAAGATTATTGGGCGGCCGTGGCGGCTGAGCAGAACTGCGCTGCATGCGCGGGGGGTTGGGCCGATGCTGGGGGAGCATAACCGCGAGGTGCTGCAAGGGATTTTGGGTTACGACGATGCGCGGTATGCGGCGATGGAGCAGGCGGGGATTGTGGGGACACGGCCGACGCATCCGCGTCCGGTGCTGCGGATGAGCATGGATGAGCGCGTGCATCGGGGGCGGCTGGCGTATTGGGATCCGGATTATAAGGCGCAGTTGGGGATTTAATATCTTGGCTGGTTTGCACGTCCGACCCGGCCATCTATCGCGGCACCGTGCTGCATAGATGGCCGGGTCAGGCCCGGCCATGACGAATGGGGCGGGCGGGAGTGCTTGGGTTAGGTGACTTTCCAGATTTCTCCGGTTCGGGCGATGTGCTTGATCGGGGTTACGCTTTCGACCTGCCAGTTGTTCCTTTGCAGCCAGGCGTCGAAATCGCCCTGACTGTTGGCGTGGCATTCCGCCAGCATGCGGCCATCCGCGAGGGCGATCACCTCGGTGATGGTCGTGCGCGGATCGATGCGCCACTTCGCGGTTGTTTTGAGGGCGTCGGTGAATTTTCCCAGGTCATCCCATCCGGGGGCTTTGCCGATCGCGATCCAGCGTCCCATATCGTCTCCTTTGCCGACTGGCATTTTCTGCACCGTCCGGCCGCGCGGGCCGGACGGAGTTGGTGATGCTACGCGCCTTTCGGGGCCACGAACGGATAGGGCACCGGACGGCCGCCGCGGATCGGCAGCACGATCGTTGCGGTGCCGGGGCAGGATTTCGGCGTCGTATTGCAGCCGCATCCCGACATCCATCTCGACCAATCCAAGGCCATCGACCTCGCGCTTATCGGTCACCTTGGCCCAGACTGTGATGGTGTCACCGGGCACGATCATGGCGCGATGCTGGAATTGCACCTTCCAGGGCCAGCCGTCGGGCAGGCACATATCCTTCAGGTAGCGCGGCAGGATGCTCTGCTTCCATGAGCCCTGCGCCAGGATGTTGGGCAATCCGTCGTGGTAGACAGCGAAGTTCTGGTCGTAGTGGATGCGATGCCAGTTCTCGATCGCCGCGCTCCAGCGAAACAGGTGCGTCGGCGTCATCGGCCCGATCACCAAAGGCGGCATCTCCTGCCCTACCTCCACATCATCGAACCAGAGCTGCTTTTTAGTGCGAAGCTCATCTGCGGTCGTCATGGCACATTCCTTCTGGTGCGGTCCGGCCTAACGGCGGATTCCTGACTGGCGCAGGATGCACAGCACTTCGTCGTTTTGGTTGGTGTAGGTCGTCTGCGTGGTGACGACGAGCATGGCCACACCATCCTTGGTGACACGCCCCTTGATGTCATGGTACTTCGTCTGGCTGTAGATGTGGTCTCCGAGTTTCGGGTATTGGTAGACCTCGATCTCGTTGCCGGCGTTCAGAATGCGCTTCAGCGGCGTCGGGATCGGCGGCAACGCGCCCTTGCGATCCGCGCCGCCCTCGCGCACGCCGCCGATGCCGTCGGAGTTCGGATTCTCGGTGAAGGCACGGGTGATCGGATCCTCGACCCCGGCGAGAGTTTTACGTCCGATATAGGAACAATAGATCGGCGGGGTGACGATGCCGCCGAACTTGGTGGATTTGGCGAATTCGTCGTCCCAATAACGCGGATCGGGATCCATGATCGCATTGGTGAAGATGCGCAGGCCCTCGCGTTCGATGCCCCAGGGCGGGCTGGCTTCCACCTTCTCTGCCGACACGCCGATCAGTGCCTTGACCTCGTCGGTCAGGGGGTTCTTCGTCTCGCTCATGCAACGCTCCTTGAAAGCGAGGGCGAACCGGGGCGTTTTCGATGCCCCGGCTCTACCTACGGTCGCCGACGGCCCTCCGCGCGGAGAGCCAGCGGAGTTACTCGGCGGCTTGGGCCAGTTGTTGGGGCTTCGGGAAGAATTCTTCCTCCCACGGCCACGTGCCCTCGACTTCGTAGGTCGGTTGACCGGCCAGCGCGCGATCGAGGTACGGGCTGCTGATCGGCTTGTCCCACGGATAGATGCAGCCCTCGTAAGCTTCCTTGCCGAGCTTGAAGTGCTTGGCCTGTTCCACCGTCTCTACGAACGGGGCGTTGGCGTCGTAGAACTTGTCGGGCGTCATCGGGCGGGGGCCGGTGCGCGACACGTGGCCCCAGGCGTAACGGCCGATCATCTTCTCCATCATCCAGACGCACTCGATCAGCTTGTCGAGATCGACGCCAGTTTCGATGCCCATGCCTTCCAGCATGTGCATGAAATCCTCGGTCGGCGCCATGCTGGTGGCGCGGCCGTTGCCGCAATACGGGCAGCCGCCGATGCCGCCGATGGTGCCTTGCAGGTGCAGCGTGTCATCGCCATCCAGGCAGCGGATCGCGGTGTAGGCCGACACCGTCGCCATGCCGCGACTGTTGTGCAGGTGGGCGCTGAAGGTGTTTATCTCGGGCCACTTGCGCTTCACACGGCCGAAGATCTCTTCGACCTTCACCGGATGGCACCAGCCCATCGGGTCGCCGATGCTGACGGACGTCACCTTGATGCCGACCGCGTCCCATAGCGCGTGCTGCTTCTCCAGGAATTTCATGGTCATATCGACGCTGAAGTCGCCGACGAAGTTGGAGCCGAACGTCGCGTTGGTGCCGATGCCGGCCTCCTTCACGCCGTTCGCCACCGAGGTGTCGATGACCTTCTGCCACGCGGCCATTTCCTGCATCTGCGAGCGGTTGGTGTTGCGGCGCGCGAACACGTCGCACTGATGCACGCGCAACTGCGGCCGCTTGCTGCGCATGATGGTGAGCGGCGGGGAGTATTGCTTGGCGCGCTCGACGCCCTTCTCATTCAGCGCCAGGGCGGTGTACATGACGCCGGGCTTGGGGTGGAACTTGGTGACGATCTCATCGATACGCGCCATTTGCGGCGTGTATTTCGGGCTTACGAAGGAGCCGATGACGATCTGCTTCAGGCCGGTTTCCGACAGGGCGTCGAGCAATTCGACTTTCTGGTCGACCGGGATCTCCGCTGATTCGATCTGCATGCCCTCGCGCATGCCTTCTTCCGTGTAGACGATCTGTGGATAGCGACCTGGCATGGATTTCCTCCGTGAGTGTGTGAACCGAACGAATTACATCAGACTGCGGCGGCCGAATGTCTGCCGTCGCGTTGCATCGATATCGCGCAAGAGTTCAGGACACGATGGTCATCGTGCGAAACCAATACGCGCAGCAGCCGAATGAACCTGCGTTGCCGCATTGCTGTTCCTGGCGTCCCCATCCCGCGTGGCGCCCACGCTCCGGATGAGCATCTACCCGATAGTAGCACCCTCTTGCGGCAAATTCAAAGCCGGCCTGGAAGGGGCCGGGTGGAGGGGCTTTCCCTTACAGACGGTAACGTGCGCGGTTGCGCTGGCCGCTGGACAAATCCGGGTCTTGAGGCACGCCCTGTCATGCGTATGCTGGCGTCTTCCGCGAGTTGGAAAGGATTATCATGCCTGCGATATCGCTGCGTGCTGTCTGGCGGCTATACCAGGCGGTACGCCTACCATGAAACTGGGAGTTGTTTCGGATGTTCATGGCAATCTCGCCGGGCTGCAAGCGGCGCTTGGCGTCATGGGGCCGATCGACGAGTTGCTGTGTCTTGGCGACGCGATCTACCAGTATCGGTTCTATAATGAGGTGATCGCGCTGCTGAAGACCATGGGTGCCCACATGATCCTGGGCAACCACGAGGAGGTCTTCCTGTCCGAGGCAGGCGCTCAGGCACGAGAACAGGAAGGGGTTGACCCGGACCTGGTGGCGTTCGTGGCGGCGCAGCCGCACCGGCGGTTGCTGACATACGGCGGGAAGACCGTGCTGATGATCCACTCCACACCTTGGGAACCGCGCGGAGAATATATCTACCCGCACAACGAGAAGCTGGCGCTGTTTGCCGACGCTGGGGCGGATTTCGTGCTGTACGGACATACTCACGCCGAAGTGGTGCGGCGGATCGGCGATGTGGTGGTGGTGAACCCTGGCTCGGCCGGCGAAGGGCGATACACGCGCGACGGATTGACCCTGAGCTGCGCGGTGCTGGACACCGAGAGCAACGAGGCGCGGCTGATCCATTACCGGGACCCACGCGACGCCGCGGAAGGGTGATGTGGCGCTGCGCTACAGATACTCGTCCGCCAGCGCCAACTCGCGGATCTCCGCTACCGTGCCGCTGCGCCGCACTTCGCCGCCGCGCATCACGTAGCCCCGCGTTGCCAGCTTCAACGCCGGGCGGGCCATTTGTTCTGTCATCAGCACGGTCGTGCCGCGGCGGCGCAACTGCATGATCGCGTCGCTGATCTGTTCGATCCATACCGGCGCCAGGCCGAGAAACGGTTCGTCCAGCAACAGCAATCGCGGGAACGACGCCATCGCGCGCGCCAGTGCGACGATCTGCTGTTGCCCGCCCGACAATTGGCCAGCCGGCTGGTGTGCCCGTTCGCTCAGCAGCGGGAACACCGACCACAGCCAATCCAGCGCCTCACGCTGGCGCACCCGGCCGCGGCCAAACGCGCCGGACAATACGTTGTCGGTCACGGACAACGTCGGAAACACCCGCCGCCCTTCCGGCGAATACCCGATCCCATAGCCCGCCCGCTGCTCGCATGGCACGTCCGAAAGCTGCACACCGTCGAACATGATGCGCCCGCCGGCGGCCGGAACCAGGCCGATCACCGCATTGATCGTGCTGGACTTGCCGGCACCGTTGGCGCCGACCAGCAATACCGTTTCGCCTTCCGCCACGTCGATCGACACGCCGGACAGCGCGGTAATGCCGCCATAGCGCACCTGGAGGTTTTCGATCTGCAACAGCATCACGCGGTCACATCCTCGGCACCGCCGAGATACGCGGCGATCACGTCCGCCCTGGCCAACACCTTGGACGGCGCGCCGTCGGCCAGTACCGCACCGGCATCCAGCACCAGGACGCGCGGGCACAGCCGGCGAATCAGGTCCATGTCATGCTCGACGATCAGCACGCTGCACCCGGCGGCTTCGCGCACGTGCCGGACGAAGGCATCGATCCGCGTGCGTTCGTTGCGCTCCAGCCCGGCGGCGGGTTCATCGAGCAATAACACGCTCGGCCCGGTGGCGAACGCCATGACGAGACCGAGCATCTTCTGCAACCCGTACGGCAGCTTGTCGCCTTGTTCGTCGAGTTGTTCGGCAAGATTGAACGCGCTGAGCAAACGTTCGAGCCCGGGCTGCGCGCCACGCTGGCCAAACCGGAGAGCGCGGGAAATATTCTCGCGTACCGAAACACTACGAAAAATGTTGGTCTGCTGGAAGCTGCGCGCCACCCCAAGTCTGCTCAGTGCGTGCGCCGGCTTGCCGGTCACATCGCGGCCGTCCAACCGGACGCGTCCGTCCGACGCTGTCACACGGCCAGAGATCACGTTGATCAGCGTGGTCTTGCCAGCGCCGTTCGGACCGATCACGCCCATCAGGCCGCCGGGTTCCAGACTGAAACTGACCTCCGAGAAGACACGCAATCCGCCGAACTGTTTGGCAAGGTTCTCGACGCGCAATTCCATCCCGCTTGCCACGTCACGCCCTCCGACGCAGCACTGTGCCGATGGTGCCGACGATGCCGCCGCGCGCCACCAGGATCACCAGCAGGATCAGCACGCCGTATAATCCCTGTGCATATTGGCCGTGCGTACCGAACAGGTTGGTCGCATAGATCAGTAGCGAACTACCAACGATCGGCCCCAGGATGGAGGCGCGGCCGCCAACGATGGTGTAGGCGATGAAATCCACCGCGGTGATCGAGTTGAACGAACTCGGATGCGCGGTCAGCAGCATGTTCACCAGCGAATAGCCTGCCAGCCCGGCCACGCCGGCCGACACGACAAAGCCCAATGCCTTGTAGCGCCACACCACCAGCCCGAGACTTTCAGCCAGGATCTCGTTTTCCTCGATGGCGGCGAAATGCTGGCGGAAATAGCGGGTCAGCGCCGCGGTGATCAGCGTCGCCAGCAAGGCAAGCCCGCAGGCGAACAGCAGCACCTGCTGGTTGGTGGCGAGTTCGATGCCCAGCAGCGTCCCCGCTGGAATGCCGGCGATGCCGTTCGAACCGCCGGTCAGGGCCGGTGTTTCGAACAGCAGCAATTGCATGATCTGCGACAGCACGAAGGTGACAAGCACGAAATACGTGCCGCGCAGCCGCAGCACCAGCGCACCGAGCGGCACCGCGACCAGCGCCGGCATGGTGAAGGCGCTGGCCGTCAACAGGAACGCATTGGTGATGTCATAGCGCCCGGCGATCGCCACGGTATAGCCGCCGATCGCCATGAAGGCAGGCGTCGCGAAACTGAGCAAGTTCATGCGCAGCATGATCCAGACGCTGAATGTGGCGACCACGCCTACCAGCACCTGGTTCAGTACCGAATAGACCAGCACGCTCTTGGTGGAGAGCGGAATTATGAAGACCACGATGAAGATCGCCACCGCGGCGATCTCCGCGCCTCCCAGTCTGCGGATCAATCCGACCGGCCGGCCCAGCATGGGTCAGGCACCCCGCACATCGCGGCCGAGCAAACCGGTGGGACGGAACACCAGCAACAGCAGCACCAGCACGAACAACACCAGCGCACCGGCCGATCCGCCGAAATAAACCGAGGTATAGGCTTCGACGATGCCGACGATGAACGCCGCCAGTGCGGCGCCGCCGAGACTGCCAAGGCCGCCCAGGATCACAGTAAGGAACGACGTTGCCAGCACCGGGTCGCCCACGCCGGGCGCCAGCGACAGGATCGGCGTCACCAGCGCTCCGGTCAGGCCTGCGAGTCCGGTCGCCAATGCGAAGGCCGCCGGGAACAGCAGGCGCGGGCGCAAACCCAAAGCCATGCCGACGGCCCGATCGTCGGCCAGCGCGCGTAGCGCACGCCCGAGATCGGTGCGGAACAACACCAGATACAGCGCCGCGATCGCCGCCAGGCACACCGCCAGAACGATGAGGTTTTCGCGCGGCACATAGATCGGTCCGGCGCGGAACGCTCCGCCCACCGGGAAGGTGAAGTCCATCGAAATCGGACCGAAGACCGCCAGTACGCCTGTCGAAATGATCAGATAAAGTGCGAGCGTCAGCATCAACGTGGCGAGATGGTCATCGATCAGCCGCTCGATCAGCAGCAGTTCGAACACCCAGCCGAGCGCCCCGGTGGCGAGCACTGCGACCAGCACCGCCAGCGGGTAGGGCAGCCCAAGCAAGCCGACGCAGCTATACGCCACATAGCCGCCCAGCATGTAGAATCCGCCGTGCGCGAAATTCACCACGCCGAGGATGCCAAAGATCAGCGTGAACCCGAGCGCGAGCAAAGCGTACTGCGCGCCCAGGCCTACGCCGATAATGCCGGCTTCAAGGAATTCGTGCACGCGCGCGCCCTTGGGCCGAGGTCGCGCCTACAGTTTCGGCTCGACGCGAGTGACGCCGACTTCCTTGCCATCCTTGATGATACCGACACCGAACGCGAACATCAGTTCCTGCGCGATGCCGAACTGCTTCTGGCCCGACCACACGCCCTTGCCCATGTTGGGGTCATCCACCGGCAGATGACGCAGGGCCTCGGCCACTTTCTGCACGTCGTCGGCGGTTCCGGCGACCTCGATCGCGCGCAGCGTCATGCGCGCCCCGGGCAGATTGCTCCACATCGATGTGCCGAAGGCCTGATCCTTGCCCAACAGCTTCTTGTACTCCTCGTCAATCGCCCGCATTTCCGGCGTGTTCGGCGGCTGGGCCTCGTACCAATAGAAGTCCTTCAACACGTCCATGCCGCCGCAGACGCGCAGGATCTCGGCGGTGCCTGGGCCGCCATTGCGTCCGATCGGTCCGGTGAATCCAGCGAGACGAAGCTGCTTGACGATCACACCAGCGTCGCCAGGCGGCGAGGATGCGGTATCCACCGCGTCCGGGTTGGCCGCCAGCAACCGCGTGATGATCGGCGCGAAGTTCGTCGTGCCCCGCTGGTAGTATTCCGAGCTGGTCTTGATGCCATTGTCCTTGTAGGCCACTTCATCGACCGAGACGATGTCGGTGCCACCCTGATCGTTCGGTGCGATCAGCGCGACCGACTGGATCTTGAAGTATTGCAGAGCCCGCTTGATCACCGCATCGGCCCACGCGCCCGGCCCGGGGCCCATGTGGAACATCAGCGGGAAGCGCGTCGAGAGTGCGTCCTTTGCATAGCTGGCATTCCAAGCGATCTGCTCATTGCGCGCGGCGACCGGCTTGATGCCGGTAGCCTCCGGCGAGCCCACTGGGCCGATGATGAAGTGGATGCCTTCCGCGGCGAGCGCATTGGCGCCGGCCGCGGCGCCGTCGGCGGTGTATTTGCTGTCGTAAGCAACCACCGTCACATGGCACTTCTTGTCACCGACCTTGAGGCCGCCTTCAGCGTTCACCTCGGCCGCTGCCAGATTGGCCGCGGCGTCCATCGCGAGTCCCCACTGCGCTGCACCACCCGACATCGGGCCCATCGACCCGATCTTGAGTTCGCAGCCCTGTGCCCAGGCGGACAGGCTCGTGCCAGCGACGAAAATAGCCGTGGCTGCCGCAAGCAGCGTGCGATACTGATTCATGGATGTTGTTTCCCCCGACCCGTCCGCCGCTACCGCAGCGTGCTTGTCTATTGCGTAGTTTCATAGGATATCACGGGCACGTCAAGCTCAGGCGGCGTGGCAGGCGGGCTTTTCTGCCTGTCGACGTCGATCGAAACGGGGGAAACACCATGCTACGGCGCCGTACTTTGCTGTCCCTGCCGATGTTCGCGGGGATTGCCGCAACTGCGTACGCGCAGGACACCGACTGGGCAAAAGTGGTCGAGGCCGCCAATAAGCAAGGCCACCTGAACATCCTGCACAACACGCCGCCGCCGATGGGCGACCAGTGGCTCGGTGAGTTCAGCAAGGCATTTCCGGCGATTTCGGTCGAGGCGACGCGGCTCGGCAGTTCAGAGCTGATGCAGCGCTTCAATACCGAGTATGGCGCCGGCGCGTCGCAGAACGACGTGCTGATCACGCTGTGGGATGACACTTTGGCGACATGGCAGCAGAATGGCTGGCTGCGCAGTTTCGCGCCTCCGGAAGCGGCGGCGTTTCCGGATCGCTATAAGCGCGACAACCAGATCTACACGATCCAGCTCATTCGTTCGACAATCGTGTCCAACAAGTCAAGGGTGCGAGAGGCCGATGCTCCGAAGGATTGGGTGGATTGCTTCGATCCGAAATGGAAAGACAAGTTCGGCATGGATCCGCCGTGGCGATCAGTGGCCATTCAGGAAATGCTGGCGGTTTGGGATCAGCTTGGCATCAAGGATGTGGCGCAGCGGATGAAAGCCAATAACGTGCGCTTCTTCAACGGCAGCGCGGGCGTGATCCAGGCAGTGATCCGCGGCGACATCCAGATCGCCGGCGTGATCGATCCGCCGGTCATCGGAGCCCTGGCGGACGGCGCGCCGATTCGCGTGGTTTATCCGGCCTCGGCCGTGCCATCGATCGCCACGGTGGCGATGCTGCCGGCGAAGGCGCCGCATTCCGAAGCCAGCATGGTGTTCCTCAACTGGGTCATGAGTGCGACGGGCCAGCAAAGCATGGTGGATATCGTCGGCGCACCGGTGACGCGCCCCGGCATCAAGCCGCCCAAGCTGGTGCCGGGGATCGAGGGCCAGAAGATCGTGTTGAGCACCGACGTTTTGACGCCGGCCAAGCAGACGGCGATCGTCAACGAGTGGCGCTCGGTGTTCGGGCTGCAGTAGTGGCTGCGGCCATGTCGGGCGCCGTGTTGGCTCGTCCCGCGCGCATGGGCCGGCGCCGATCGTCGGATGTCTGGATCGGCGCGATCTTCGTCGGAACGTTCGCGGTGACGGCGTTCCTGATCGTGACGCCGCTCGCGTCGCTGCTGTATGGCAGCTTCCGTACCGGCGGACCCGGGACCCACGCCGCATATACCTTGAAAAACTGGCAGGACCTCGGCAGCGCGGGAATCCTCAATACGCTGCTGACCACCTGCGAGATCTCCGTGCTGACCTCGGTGTTCAGCAGCGTGTGCGGCGGAGCGATGGCCTGGCTGACGTATCGCACCGACTTCCGCTACAAGCGGATGCTGGTCGCGGCGATCGGGCTGAGCTTTTTCTTTCCGGGGTTCATCCTGGCAATGGCCTGGGTGATACTGGGGTCGCCGGGCGGCATTTTCAACAGCATCCTGTCGGACTGGCTGAACATCGACAGCGTGCAGTTCGACATCTACTCGGTCAGCGGCATTATCTGGATCCAGGTGCTGCACATTACGCCATTCGCGTTCTTCACCGTACGCGGACCGTTGTCCAGCATGGACTCCAGCCTGGAGGAAGCCGCTTATGCGTCCGGCGCGAACCCCTGGCAGGTCGCGCGACGGGTGACGTTGCCGCTGATGCTGTTTCCGGTTTTATCCAGTCTGCTGCTGTGTTTTGTGCTGTCGATAGAGCAATTTGCGATTCCGGCGCTGGTCGGGATTCCAGGGCACGTCAATACGCTGGCGACGGAGTTGTATCTGCTTACCAGCTTCTCGCCACCGAATACCGGACTGGCGGCTACGGTCGGGTTGGCGATGAGCGCGGTGACCGGGCTTTCGATTTTCGCCCAGCGCCGCGTGGTACACCGGCGCAGCGCACCAACTGTCACCGGACGCGGGTATCGGCTGCGGCCGTTGCGCCTGGGACGTTGGCGCGCGCCGGCGACCGTTCTGTGTCTGCTGTATGCGCTGCTGAGCTTCATCATTCCGTCGATCGCCTTAGTCTATACGTCGGCCATCAAGTATTTCGTGGCCAACCCATTTGAGGCTGCCTACACGTGGCGGAACTACCAGCAAATTCTGGACAGTCCGGGCACACTGCGTGCGTTCTGGAACACGCTGATCGTCGCCGGCGGCGGCGCGGTGCTGGGGCTGATCCTGGGCACGCTGATCGCGTATTCCACGCATCGACTGAAGCGGCGCGGCTATCGCTCGCTGGATGTTCTGGCGTCGTTGCCGTTCGGGATTCCTGGCATCGTCATCGGCCTCGGGTTTCTGTGGTCGTATGTCTATCTGCCGATCTACGGCACGCTGTGGGTGCTGGTGTTCTGCTACGTCGCGCGCTTCCTGCCCTATGCCACCGAGACGATCGGCGCACAGGTGGTGCAGATCGATCGGGTGTTGGAGGAGGCCGCGTGGACCTCGGGCGCCAACCGGGTCGCCAGCTTTGGACGGGTCATGCTGCCGCTGCTGCGGCCGGCGCTGCAAAGCGGTTACTTCCTGTTGTTCATTGCGTATTTCCGCGAGATCGCCGCGGCGGCACTGATCTACACCTCCAGCACGCAGGTGCTGTCGATCTCGATCTGGGCGTTCTTCGAGAACGCCAACTGGGGCGTGGCGAGCGCGCTTTCCATCGTCACCAGCGTCATCACCGTCGCGCTGATGGTGGCGGTGATGCGCGCGCCGCTGCGGCTGTAGGAGGCTGATTTGGGCATCAAGGTGCAGGACCTGGTGAAGCGCTACGGCGACCGCACCATCATCGACCACGTCAGCTTCGAGATCGCGCATGGCGAACTGGTGTCGCTGCTGGGGCCCAGCGGCTGCGGCAAGACTACCACGCTGCGCTGCATTGCCGGGCTGGAAACTCCGGAAGAAGGCCGTATCGAGATCGACGACGAGGTGGTGTTCGATTCGGCGCGCGGCATCATGGTGGAACCGTATCACCGCAGCATCGGCATGGTGTTCCAGTCTTACGCCATCTGGCCGCATCTGTCGGTGTTCCAGAACGTGGCGTTTCCGTTGCAGGTGCGCCGGCGGCCGCGGGCCGAGGTGGAAAGCCGGGTGATGCGGGCGCTGGAGATGGTCGGCCTGGCGAGTTTCCGCGACCGGTCGTCGCAGCAACTGTCGGGTGGGCAACAGCAACGGGTGGCGGTGGCGCGCGCGATCGTGCACTCGCCGGCGGCGCTGCTGTTTGACGAGCCGCTGTCCAACCTGGACGCCAAGCTGCGCGATCGCACGCGGGCGGAAATCCGCCGGCTGCAACGGGAACTGCGCGTCGCGACGGTGTATGTGACGCACGACCAGGGCGAGGCGCTGTCGCTGTCGGACCGCATCCTGGTGATGGGCGAAGGCCGCATCCATCAGACCGGAACGCCGCAGGAGATCTACGGCGATCCGCAGGATGCGTTCGTCGCCGACGTGGTAGGCGCGGCAAACTTCTTCGACGTGGAGATCCAGCGCGCGGCAGCCGACGACTTTCGCTGCGTCGCGCCGGACGGCACGCTGATCAATGCGGTTGGACGCGTGGGCGTGCCGGGGCCGGGGCGCGTCATGGTGCGGCCGGACCGGCTAATGATCGAACCCGATAGCGGCGACGGTGCCGCGCCTAATCGGCTGCGCGGCACGGTGGTGCAGCGGCTGTTTCTGGGCGGACATTTCGAATACGGCGTCGCAGTGGGCACGACGCTGCTGCGGGTGTTCTCGACGGTGCAAATCGAGGAGAGCGCTCGGGTGGTGGTGTCTTTCGCGTCGCAGGACGGCATTGTGCTTGGCGCCGATGCGGTCGCCGCCGTCGAGGAAACGGAGTCATGGGCGTGACAGCCTCATCGCATTGAAGGAGACGGAGAGCGTGACCGAACCGATGCTGTTTTCGCCGCTGCCGCTGCGCAGCGTGACGCTGAAGAATCGCGTCGTGCTGGCGCCGATGCACCAGTACGCGGCGCGCGAAGGCTTCGCCACCGACTGGCATTTGGTGAATGCCGGCCGCTTCGCCGTGGGCGGCTGCGGGTTGGTGATGATGGAGTCCACCAAGGTGGAGCGGCGTGGCTGCGGCACGGTCGGCGACCTCGGCCTGTGGAAGGACGAATTCATTCCCGGGCTGGCGCGATGCGTGCAGTTCATCAAGGCGCATGGTGCGGTGCCGGCGATCCAACTCGGGCATTCGGGGCGCAAGGCGCGGCTGACTCGGCCGTGGGAGGGGCAGCAGCCGCTGACGCCCGATCATCCGGAGATGTTCGATTGGGAAGGCTGGGAACTGGTGGCGCCGAGCGCAGTGCCACACAGCGATCGTTTGCCGACGCCGCGGGCGTTCACGGCTGACGAGATTCCGACGGTGGTGCAGCATTGGGGCGAAGCGGCGGCGCGGGCGCATCGCGCCGGGTTCGAGATATTGGAAATCCACGGTGCGCACGGCTACCTGGTGCACCAGTTTCTATCTCCTGTTGCGAACCGGCGGAACGACGGGTACGGCGGATCGGACGCCAATCGCATGCGGTTTGCCCTGGAAGTGGCGGAGTGCGTGCGCGCCAACTGGCCGCACGAAAAGCCTCTCTTCATGCGATTGTCGTGCGAGGACGACGCGGGCTGGGGGCCGGAGCAAAGCGTGGCGCTGGCTCGCGAGCTGAAGACCAAGGGCGTTGACGTGATCGATTGCAGCTCGGGCGGTATCCTGGAGCGGTCGCCGATGGATTCGGTGCGGGCGAAGAAATACGGCTACCAGGTGCCGTACGCTGCGAAGATCCGCGCCGAAGCGGGGGTGATGACGATGGCGGTCGGGCACATCGTGCATGCCGCGCAGGCGGAGGCGATCCTTGAAGATGGCAGCGCCGATCTGATCGCTCTGGCGCGGGAGTTGCTGTACAATCCGAACTGGGCGATGGACGCGGCACAGAAGCTCGGTGCGGACTCCGATTTTCGGTCGGTGCCGCCGAATTACGCGTTCTGGCTGGGCAAGCGGGCGAAGTCGGGATTCGAAGGCGTGCCGTCGACGTTTCGGAATGGAGCTGCGGGCTGACCTCACCCGACGCCGGCCAGAAAACCTTCCAGTGCTGCGATGAAGCCTTTGGTGTTCTGGCCGTGCACGTTGTGGCCGCAATCGGGCACCGTAACCAACGTGCCTTGCGGCAGGGCGTCACGGAAACGCTCGGCGGCGTCGGCGGTCAGGATGCGGGAGTTCGCGCCGCGCACCAGCAACGTGGGCAGATCGAATGACCGTGCATCCTCCAGGGTGATGTTCTCCAGCGGACCGCTGGCACGCACCAGGCCGAGGCGGCGCGGCGTGGCGTCGCACTTGCTGACGTACTTGCCGTCGGCGCGTTGCAGCATGTTGTATTTGACGGTGCGCTCGATGTGCTCGCGGCTGCGGTAAGGATCGTATTTCCGCACGTTGGCGACGAATTGCTCCAGGTCGTCGAATTCCTGGTTGGCTTGCACGAAGCCGGCGATCACCTCGCGGCCGCGGTCCGACACTTCCGGGCCGACATCGACCACCACCAGGGCGCGCAGGCGCGACGAATTCCGGCGGGTGAGGAGGAGTGAATTGCGGCCGCCCATCGAGTGGCCCATCAGGATGGGGCGTTGCAAGCCAAGCGTGGCGATGAACGCCTCGGCATCGAGCGACATCTCGCTGTTGGAATATTCGGCGTCGCGCGGCCATTCGCTGTCGCCGTGGCCGCGCTGGTCGAGCGCGAGAACTCGGTAGCGTTGCGCGAGCCAGAGGCTCACCAGGTCCCAGGAATGCGCGGATTGGT
Organism: uncultured Alphaproteobacteria bacterium; assembly: GCA_963762885.1. GTDB lineage: Bacteria > Pseudomonadota > Alphaproteobacteria > Acetobacterales > Acetobacteraceae > JASHVB01. The sequence continues at coordinate 94,790 of CAVXNH010000051.1, read as the reverse complement.
GTCCACCATGCAGCAGCACGATCGGCGGCGCGTCGGGCGAACCCCACTCCAGGTAGTGGAAGCGCAGGCGCCGCAGGACGATGTTGCGGGAGGAATATGGAGTGGCCGAGGCATGCGGAATGCCGAGGTCGGCCGCGCTGGCAAGCAGGGACTGAAACTCCGCCGTTGAGGCGAGATCGAGCGGCGCGGCCGTTTCGGCGAAGCTGTTGAGGTACATGGTTGGGTGGTGCCCTCGTTATTGTATTGGCGATCGTCCGTGGCAGATTGCGTCGTTGTTGGGTTCCCGGCAACGGGAGGGATGGGGTTCGGCAAAACTCAACCCGGCATCGCAAGCATTTGGGGGCGATACCGCGTAGCATTTATCACGGAGATAGAATGAGGGCACGGTGGGCCACGGAGCCATTGTACTGCTCCTGCAGCGCGGCAGGCACACTGGCTCCGTGGCCCACCGTGCCCTCATTCTATCTCCGTGATAAATTCTTGCTTGCTGCCGAGTGGCAAATGGCAACGGGGGTATCAGCAACCGCCTGAAGCGTGGTGCGCAATGACGGCAGGACGGCCGCGATCTTGCTATCCGGCGGCGTGGCTTCCTTAATGCGGCTTGCAAGGCAGATCGGCACGGCATGAGTCTCGTTTTCATTGGCGACATCCATCAGAACTGGCAGGACATCGAGGCGGGTCTCGCCGCCCTGCCAACCCCTCCCAAGGCAGCCGTATTGCTTGGCGATATCGAGTGCGAACAGCCCTTGGATGCGGTGGCGGCGCCTTTGCTGGATCGCGGCGTTGCGGTGTTCTGGATCCACGGCAACCATGACTACGATACCGGCCCCGAGATGTGGGCCAATCTCGCCGAGCCGGAGCGCAATCCGCTGACCTCGGCCGGCGCATTGCACGCGCGGGTGATCGAGATCGGCGGAGTCCGCATCGCCGGCCTCGGCGGGGCGTTTCTGCCGCATGTCTGGCCGGCGAATGCTCCGCCCCGCTTGCATCGGCGCGACCAACTAATGGCCAATCTCGCGGCCAGCCGGCCCGATCTTGATGCTTCGCAAGCCGCGGCGCTGGCACATTTTCTCGCGGTGACCGCGATCTGGCCGGAGGATATGGACACGCTGGCGGCGCAGCGGGCCGATGTGCTGGTGACGCACGAAGCGCCGTCCAGCCACCCGGAAGGTGTTAGCGTGCTGGACGACCTCGCACGCCGGATGGGGGCTCGGCTGATCGTGCACGGGCATCACCACATCACCTCGCACGCTAGGGCGGATGACGGGCTGCGGGTGCTGGGCGTGGGCGACACCTGGGCGGTCGATCTGGACGGCAAAGTGGTGTGGCGGGGGCGGAAACGGCAACGCCCGCTGCCTCGACCCGGCGACGGCTGGGTGGTGCAATCGATCGCCGCATGAACCAGACGAGACGAGTGATCGGCATGCGTGTCCCCTTCCCGGTGGTCGGCTGAACCGGCATGTGCACGGTCGTTCTGTTGAAACGCTCGAGCCACGCCTGGCCGGTGATGCTGGCGGGCAACCGCGACGAACGGCTGGACCGCCCATGGGATCCGCCCGCCGCCTGGTGGCCCGATCGCCCGGGCGTCGTCGCCGGCCGGGACCAGTCCGGCGGCGGCACCTGGATGGGCGTGAACCGGCACCGCGTGGTTGCGGTGGTGCTGAACCGGCGGGGCACGCTTGGACCGGCGCCGGGCAAGCGCTCGCGCGGCGAACTGCCGCTGCTGGCGCTGGAGTATCACTCCGCCGCGGCCGCGGCCGATGCCCTCACAGCGCTGGATGCCGGGCAATGGCGCAGCTTCAACATGGTGGTCGCGGATGCGTCGGGCGCGGCCGTCTTTTTGCGCGGATTGGGCGAGGGGCGGCCGGAGGCGGCGCCGCTGGCCGACGGGCTGCACATGATCACCTCGAGCGACCCCGATGACATGACAAGAGCGCGGGTGGCGCGTCACTTGCCTCGGTTGCGCGCAGCGCCGGCGCCGGACACCGACGACTGGGCCGCCTGGCGCGCGATCATCACCGATCGGTCCGGCGCGGCGGCAGAGCAACTCCACATCGTGCCGCGCGGCGGATACGGGACGGTGTGCAGCTCGTTGCTCGGACTGCCGCGGCAGGGGCCGCCGGTGTGGCTCTTCACAGCAGCCCCGGATGCGGCGAGTTTCGAACCCGTGGATCTATCGGCTGCGACGATCCCGCAGCCATAACGATCGGAGGCGACGATGAGCGAGCAATCATTTCGCGCAGTGGTCTATCCGCTGCGGCTGCACTGCGGCCGGCAGGTCATCGAGGACGGCCTGAAGGAGGCGGTCGATCGGGCGCGGGCGAAGCGGGCCTTCGTCGTATGCTCGCGATCGGTGAACCAGCGCACCGACACGGTGCGGCGGATCGAGGCGGCGCTGGGCGATCGCTATGCCGGCGTGTTCGACGGCATCGAGAAGGATTCAACCTACGCCTCGGTGGTTGCCGCGAAGCAGGCCGCGCTGGCGGCGGGGGCGGACCTGTTGATCGCGGTGGGTGGCGGCAGCGTGATGGTGGCGACCCGGGTGGTAGCGATCTTCATGGCGGAGTCTGGCGATCCGTTCGAGATCATGACGCAGTATCCGGAGGGGAAGCCCGCGTACAGCCCTCGATTGCTGGCGCCGAAGCTGCCGATTGTGAATATCCCGACGACCCCGACCAGCGCGATGCACCGGTCCGGCGCCGGCCTGAAGAACCCCGACCTGGATCACCGCATGGAGTATTTCGATCCGAAGACGCGGCCGCAGGCGATCTTCCTGGATGAGGGCGCGTTGCTTAGTGCGCCGGCGGAGTTGATGCGGTCCACGGCGACGACGGTGTTCGCCAGCAATATCGTGGCTATGTCGCAGACGGATATCAATCCGCTGGCGGAGGCCGGGCGCAACCATGCATTCCGGTTGGCATACCGCGCGTATCCTCGGCTGGTCGATGAGATGGACAACCCGTCGATGCGGATCGATTTCGCGGTGGCGGCGTTGTTGCAGGACCGCGCCGAGGATGACGGGTTGCGGCGCTATCGGGGTGGCGCGTTCGCCGGCAATTACTCGATCTCGACGGCGCTGCATGTGCGGTATCCGCATGTGGGACAGGGCGAGTCGACCTCGGTCGTGCATGCAACGAAAATCCGGCTGACCGAGAAGATCGATGCGCGCGCGGCGCGGCAGGTGGCGGAGGCGCTGGAGGTGTGGCGCGACGGCATGGACGCGCGCGACGCCGCGCTGGCGGTGGCCGATAAGTTGGAGAGCCTGTATGCGCGGGTCGGGGTGCCGACGCGGTTGCGGCAGATCGAAGTTCCGCGGGAGGATCTTCCGGTTATCGCGCGCGAGACGGTGAAGAACTTCAATTACAATCCCGGGCAGCGATCGGCGGAAGAGCAGATTGCGGATGCGCTTCGGTTGTTGGAGGCGGCGTATTGAGGGGGGCGTCGTCGAAGCGACCGACCGCCACGACGCCGTGCTGCCCAGCCGCCGGGACATGACGCAGTGCCGGCTTGAATGCTATACGCGCGGACCAACGAGGAACGCGCCCAAGGAGGCCCCATGGACTTCGGCATCGGCATCGCGACCTCCAGCGATGCGTGGAAGCTCGCCCAACGCGCCGAGGAGCTGGGCTTCACCCACGCCTGGTTCTACGACACCCAGATGATCACCGCGGACTGCTTCGTCGCCATGGGCGCCGCGGCGATGAAGACCAGCCGCATCCGGCTCGGCACCGGCGTGCTGGTGCCCTCCAACCGCATCGCGGCCGTCACCGCCAACGCCTTCGCCACGCTGAACGGCCTGGCGCCGGGGCGCATCGATTTCGGCGTCGGTACCGGGTTTTCGGCCCGTCGCGCCATGGGTCTCGGCGCCATGCGGCTGGCCGACATGGAGGAGTATATCCGCGTCGTCTACGGCCTGCTGGACGGCGAAACCGTGGAAACCAGCATCGAGGGAAAACGGAAGAAGATCCGGTTCCTCAACCCTGACGCCAACCTGATCAACACGCGCGATCCGATCCGGCTGCACGTGTCGGCCTACGGACCGAAGTCGCAGGCCCTGACGGCGAAGCTGAACGCCGGATGGAAGACGTTCGTGTCCGACACCGCCGGCGCCCTGACCGCCATCCAGTCGATGCAGCAAAGCTGGGCGCAGGCGGGACGCCCCGCCGGCGACCTGTACGCCACCGCCTGGGCCTGCGGCTGCGTCCTGGAACCGGGCGAGCCAGCCGACAGTCCGCGTGCCATGGCGCAGGCGGGCCCTCGGGCGGCGGTGTTGCTGCACCGCGCCGCCGACCTCGACATGGAGGGCTGGCAGAACACCTCGGCGGTGCCGGAAGCGGTGGACGAGAATGTCCGCGGCTACGTCGAGATGGCGCGCGGCTTCGAACCGCCCGACGCCCGCTACCTGATGAACCACCGCGGTCATTTCGTGTTCGTCAAGCCGGAGGAAAAACAGTTCGTCAACGCCGAACTGATCCGCCGCACCACCTTCACCGCGACAGAGCAAGAGCTGAAACAGCGGGTGGAGGCGATGCGCGACGCGGGCTGGAGCCAGTTCGTCATCCCGATCACGCCCGGCGAAGAACATGCCATCGAGGACTGGGCCCGCATCCGCCGGGCCTTCGCCTGATGGGTGCTCCGCGACCCGGCCGGCCGACCGAATACCGCGCGCTCGCGCTGATCTGCGGCGCGCATATGGTCAGCCACTTCCATTACCTCGTGCTGGTGCCGCTGTTTCCGCTGCTGAGGGACCGGCTGGGGGTGGACTTCATCCAGCTCGGGCTGGCGCTGACGGTGGGCAGCGTGGTGTCGGCGCTGGTGCAGACTCCCATGGGCTGGGCGGCGGACCGGTTCGGCGCGCGGCGAGTGCTGATCGCCGGGCTGCTGCTGGGCGGCGGCGCCTACGTGTCGTTCGGGCTGCATCCGACCTATCCGGGGATGATCCTGAACGGAGTCCTGCTGGGGGTGGCGAACGGCGTGTACCACCCGTCGGACTACTCCATCCTGGGGTCGGTGATCGAGCCGTCGCGGCTGGGACGGGCGTTCTCGTGGCACACGTTCTCCGGGTATCTGGGCGGGGCGCTGGCGCCGATGGCAATGCTGGCGATGACCCATGTCTGGGGGATGCAGGCGGCCATCGTCGTGGCGGGGCTGCTGGCCTGGATAGCGGCGGCGCCATTGCTCGCGGCGGGGTGGCTGGATCGTTCGGCCGACGTGCGGCCGGCGGCAGGCGGGCCGGCGGCCATTCCGATGCGGCGGCTGGTGACGCCGGCGGTGCTGGGGCTGGTGGCGTTCTTCGCCTTGCTGAGCCTGTCCACCGGCGCGCTGACCAATTTCTCGGTGGTGGCGCTGGTGTCGCTGTATGGCGTGACGCTGTCGGTGGCGAATGCGGCGCTGACGGTGTTCCTGCTGGCGACCGCGTTCGGCGTGCTGGCGGGAGGCTTCGTGGCGGACGCGACCCGGCGGCATGGCGACGTGGCGGCGGCGGGGTTCGCGGGGGCGGCGGTGCTGACCGGCATCGTCGGGACGGTCTATCCGGGGCCGGTGCTGCTGGCGGTGTTCATGGGGGCAGCGGGGTTCCTGTCGGGGATGATCGCGCCGTCGCGCGACATGCTGGTGCGAGCCGCGGCGCCGCCCGGGGCGTCGGGACGGGTGTTCGGTATCGTCACGACGGGGTTCAATATCGGCGGCACCATCGGGCCGATGCTGGGCGGCTGGATCATGGATCACGGGCTGCCGCGGTTCGTCTTCTACGCGTCGGTGGGGTTCATGCTGATAACGGTGGCGATGGCACTGGCAAGCGAGCACCGGTCGCGGCGGCGGGGGCTGGTGGCGGCGGAGTGAGGGACACGATGCAGGCAAGGAACACGATTGGCTCAGGTCGCTTCGGCGCCTTTTAATACCCGCCGGCCTCAACATTGACACTCGAACGGCAGACCCATCGTCATGCCGACCTGCGTCGGCATGACGGTGCGGCCTCGGCCGGTGTGTTAGTCTCACGCGCCGCTGAAACTGACTCGATGAAAATAAGCGAGCGTCATCCCGGAAGTTCGTCCAGAAACGCTTTCGCGGCACGTAAGTCGGGGGTCTTGAGGCCCTCGGTGAAGCGATCGTAGACCTGGGCCACAAGCCGTCGTGCCTCGCCGCCGCGGCCTTGGTTCGCACGCACGCGCGCGAGACTGAGGGAGGCGCGCAGTTCCCAGAGCAGCGCTTCCTGCTGCCGAGCGATGTTAATCGCCTCTCGAAACGAATCTTCCGCCGCCGCCATGTCCCCGCGCCGGAGCTGAATTTCGCCCTTGATGCGCAGCAGCTCGGCGAAGAACAGGTCGTGGCCGTGCTCGGCGTGTACCACGTCACCTAATCCCTCGTTCACGGCGGCGATCGCCTCGTCAAGGTGGCCAAGCCCGGCAAGCCCCGTCGCGAGGGCACCCTTGAACTCCGGGTGCGACATCCGCCATCCGGTACGGCGACAGGTGTCGAAGGCATCGTTCAACACCGCCACGCCTTGCGCCAATTCGTCCCGCTCGATCATCAACTTTCCGGAGAGGAAACGCCCCGCGGTCTCCCAGAATGGCGCATTGATTCGTGTCGCGACCTCGATCAGGCGCGCGATACTTTGCTCGGCGGCCGCGAAATCGCCGGTGGTGGGCATGATACGGCACACGCCATAACACAGCGCACGGCAGAGCACGAATGGATGGTCCGTGGCCGGCAACTCGTCGAGACTAACCTGAGCCTCTTGCTTCGCCTGGTCGATGAAACCCCGCAACCAGAGCGCCCGCGAAAAAAACGCGCGCGCCACACCACGATACACCAGCAAAATTCTGAACCACCGTGATTGATCTGGCACCAAATGATCAACGTTCATGAAGCTTTGCAGAAATGCTTGCGCCTCTCGCGGCCTACCGACCATAACCAATGCATTGCCCATCAGCCCGTCGGCATTGCGCCTGAGTGCCGCGTCGCCTATCCGGTCCGCCAACTGCAAAAGCCGCTCGGCCGCCGCCCTCGTCTTGTCGTGCCCGGAGCCAAAGTGGTGATAAGTGATAACGCCCACCAGAGCCTGCGCCTGAGCATCAAGATCATCCAGGGCCTCAGCGATGTCGAGAGCTTTGGCCAAGAGATCCAGTGACCGCCACGCGCCGCGCGTCGTGTCGAGCATGGAATACCCCTATCGACCTGCAACCAAAGCGCGGAGCCAGCGGCGAGGTCGACGCCGATTGCCCTGTCCCCGCCGGCTGAGAAGCACCAGTCGAGGGCGGCGCGAACGTTGTCGATTTCCAAAAACCGGCCCGTGCGCTCGTCACGCCGAAGCGCTGGCATCGGATACCGCTGCTGACCGTGGAAAGAGATCGCGAAAATACATCGCGTGCCGCCGCGCCGCCGTTTCGCGTTCGCCTTCCAGGGCGAGCTTCTCAAGCGCGTAGGCACGGATCGTGTCCAACAAATACCAACGTGAGGGCGTATCGCGGTCGAGCGAGACCAGGGACTTGTCGATTAGGTTGGCGACGCGATCGATGGCGGAGGCCCGGTCGGCCACGTCACCAGTCACCGCCGCGGCGGCCTCGACGGTGAAGCCACCCGAGAATATGGCCAGATGGCGCAGCAAAACCTGCTCCGGCTCGGACAGCAGTTCATAGCTCCAGTCGAGCACGCCTCGCAGGGTTCGATGCCGGGGCAGTGCCGTGCGGCGTCCGCGCGTCAACAAAGCGAAACGATCGTGCAAGCCGTCGGCCACCTGTTGGATGCCGGACGTCGAAGCGTGCGCCGCCGCGAATTCGATCGCCAGCGGGATGCCATCGAGATGCCGGCAGATCGCGCCAATGCTCGGAAGTTCGCCAGCATGCGGCGAGAAGCCCGAGTCCAATGCTTTCGTTCTGGCGATAAACAGCTCGACCGCGCCGTGGCTCAAAATGTGCTCCGCCGCATCTTGCCCAGGAGCGGGAACTTCGAGCGGCGGAACACGGTAAACATGCTCGCCTCGAATCTGAGGGTTTCACGGCTCGTCGTGATGATCGTGGTGTGTGGGCAGAGCGCCACGAGAGTTTCGGTCAGCGTCGCGGCCGCCTCGATGAGGTGCTCGCAATTGTCGAGGACCAGGAGCAACTTTTTATCGCCGATGGAACGTGCGACGGCTTCGGCCGTGATACTGGCGGGCCCGATCAGCAACCCGAGCACTCCCGCCGCCGCCGTTGGCACGAGGGCGGGATCCGACAGCGACGCCAGCTCGACGAGCCAGCCGCCGTCGGCGAACTCTGCCACTACTCTGCGCGCGACTTTCAAGGCAAGGCTGGTTTTGCCGATGCCGCCGGGTCCGGTCAGGGTCACCACACGATAGGCGGACACGAAGTCTCGCAGCCGCGCCACCGCCGCCCTTCGGCCAACGAGGCGCGTAACAGATAAAGGAAAATTAGTGACCGGCGACTCGCCGTCGACCTGCATCCGCTGTGGACCGACCGGCGGCTTCGCCGCGTCGTGACGGCGGACCGACCAGTCACCGAGCAGGCGATAGCCTCGGCCTGACTCGGTCTTCAGCAAAGTCCGATAGGGACCAAGCGCCTTGCGTATCGCGGCCGCATGAACCTGCAGCGTGTTTTCCGTGACAATCGCACCGGGCCAGATACGATCCAGGAGCTCATCTTTGGTCACGAGCTCGCCCGCCGAACCGGCAAGAACTTCGATGATTTGAAATGCTCGTCCACCGACCGGCACGAAAGAGCCGCCGACCCGGAGTTCGCGGCGAGCAAGGTCGATCTCGCACTCACCGGAGGCATGGACCAGCCGAATGCTCTCGTCAGGCATACAAGCGGTCCGCGATGGGGTTTGTCGTAAATTACTCCGACGTCAGCAGGCAACATTATGAGTGCAGCATATCGAACAGATATTGAAAAGATCGTGGATTGATACCAGCCTGCGATAAGATTGACCGTTCCCCCTCATCGTCATCCCCGCGGAAGCGGGGATCCAGGCAACATGGGTCCTAGCTTTCGCGGGGATGACGATGAGGGTGGCGCGGTGTCGGTGTGTCAGCCTTTCGACGGGTTGCGGTGAGACATCTGCCAATGTCGTGACGATGCCTGGAATCGCCACCTGGTGTTCCTTGGCAGGATGAGAAAGGGTTACCGACCGATCCGCCAAGCGCGCCTGGGCAGAACTCTTCTGTTGGCATCATACAAATATCACGACTAGCCAATATGGTCAACGAAAATAACGGATATTAACCCACAGTCTCCTGCCATGCGACCGGCTCACGCGTCACCCACCGCCCCCCGTTGCGTCAGGCGGCTCGATCTGGACTACCGCGCTACCCGTCCAGCCCCGCATGCACCGCGCAGCCCGCGAGGAACCCCGCCAGCGTCCGGTGCAGGTCCGGCTCGTCAAGCAGAAACGCGTCGTGGCCCTTGTCGCTCGGGATCTCCACGAATGACACGTTCGCCCCGGCGCGGTTCAACGCCCGCGCGATCGATCGGCTCTCCGCCGTCGGGAACAGCCAGTCGGAGGTGAACGACACCAGCAGGAACCGCGTCTTCGTCCCGCGGAACGCGTTCGACAGATCGCCCTGGTAGTCCGCCGCCAGGTCGAAGTAATCCATCGCCCGCGTCAGCGTCAGATACGAGTTGGCGTCGAAGCGCTGCACGAAGGTGCTGCCCTGGTGACGCAGGTAGCTCTCCACCTCGAACATCTCGCCGAACAGCCGCATCGCCTCGGTCGGGTCCTTCGGAGCGTTCTGAATCCGCCGGCCGAATTTCCGCGTCAGCGCCTGTTCCGACAGATACGTGATGTGTGCACACATCCGCGCCACCGCCAGCCCGCGCGCCGGCACCCGCCCGGTCTCCCAATAGCGGCCGCCCTGCCAGTCCGGATCGGCGAAGATCGACTGCCGGCCGACCTCGTGGAACGCGATGTTCTGCGCCGAGTGATACGCCGCGGTGGCGATCGGCAGTGCAGCGAACACTGCATCGGGATACGACGCCGCCCACTCCAGCACCTGCATGCCGCCCATCGAGCCGCCCAGCACCGCGAACAGCCGAGTGATGCTCAGATGGTCGATCAGCCGCTTCTGCGCCCGCACCATGTCGCGGATCGTCACCGCCGGGAACTCGGTCCCCCACGGCACGCCGGGCTTGTCCTCGCGTTCCGACCGCGGGCCGGTGGAGCCCATGCAGCCGCCCAGCACGTTGGCACAGATGACGAAGAAACGATTGGTGTCCACCGGCCGGCCGGGGCCTACGACGATCTCCCACCAGCCTTCCTTGCCGGTCAGCGGGTGCGGCTCGGCGACATACTGGTCGAGCGTCAGCGCGTGACAGACCAGCACCGCATTCGAACGCGCCGCGTTCAGCGTGCCGTAGGTGCGATACGCCACAGTCAGCCGAGGCAGGCTGGCGCCGCACTCCAGCGCCATCCCATCATCGAACGTGATGTGGGTATGCGTCACCCGGAGCGAGCGTCGCTATCTGGTCCATCGCGCCGATTGCATAAGCCGCACCGGTCCCCCCCGCAACTACCCTGGCCACAACCCCCGGCCACTGACCGCCTACCACTGACCACTGATTGCGGCCCGCCACGCATGACGCTATCTGTTCCGGCCCCCCTCTCGGCGAAAACGATGTCGAGCCCCGCCCCAATCGAATCTGCCCCGCCCACGCCCTCGGAACCCGAGGAACCGCCGCCCCTCGAGGGCTGGCGCAGCACGGCCGCCAATGGTCTCGCCGCGCTGCGTGCCGAACTCGACGCGATCGACGACGCCATGCACGACCTGCTGATGCGCCGCGCCCGGGTGATCGAGGCGGTGGCGCAAGCCGGCAAGCGCAGCGCGCTACGGCCTGGACGCGAGGCGTCGATCATCCGCCGATTGCTCTCCCGCCACCAGGGGTCGCTGCCACCGCAGGCGCTGTATCGCATCTGGCGGGAGCTGCTTGCCGCCACCACCGGCATGCAGGACGGCTTCGCCCTGGCGGTATGCGACCCGCATCCCGGCGCCGCCTACACCCAGCTTGCCCGCGAGCAATACGGCGCGCTGACCCCGCTGCGCGCGCATCACAGCCCGTCCCAGGCGATCGGCGACCTGTCCGGCGGCGGCGCCTCGGTTGCCGTCCTGCCGCTGCCGTCGGAAACCGAGGGCTGGTGGACCGCGCTGCTGCACCCCGACATCCACGTCGTCGCCCGGCTGCCGTTCTGGACCGCGCGGCCGGAAGGCAGCCCCTCCGTCCAGGCGCTGGTGGTAGCCCCGTTCCACCGGATCCCAGCGAGCAGGACCGCTCGCTGATCGGGCTGGAGCTGGACGAGGATGTCAGCCGCGCCAGGCTGACAGCAGCGCTGACCGCGGCCGGCTTCGCCCCGGGCATGGTGCTGCTGAAGCGCGATCCGGGTGCGCCCCAGGCCCACGCGCTGGTCGAGGTCGAGGGCCACGTCGCGGCCGACGACAAGCGGCTGGACAGCTGGCGGCCGCGCGCCCGCCGATCGTGCTGGGCGGCTACGCGGTGCCGGTGGGAGGCGCCGCGTGACCACGCCTCGCCCGCGGCCGGAGGTCCTGACGATCTCGCCCTATATCGGGGGCGAATTCGACGCTGCCGGGGATCAACCGCACCATCAAGCTGTCCTCCAACGAGGGCGCGTTCGGCGTGCCTCCCGGCGCGCAGGACGCGATCCGCCGCGCGGCAGAGGAGGTGTATCGCTACCCCGACGGCGGCGCCGATGCGTTGCGCGAGGCGATCGGCCGCCGCTGGGGCCTGGACCCGGCGCGTATCGTCTGCGGCGCGGGGTCCGACGACCTGATCTATCAGTTGTGCCTGGCATACGGGGGCCGGGGCGGGACATCGTGATGTCGGCGCACGGCTTCGCGATCTACTTCATCGCGGGCACCTATGCCGGCAGCCGGGTGATCAAGGTGCCGGAACGCAACCTCACCGCCGACGTGGACGCCATGCTGGCGGCGGTATCGCCGGCGACGCGCCTGATGTTCCTGGCCAATCCGAACAACCCCACCGGCTCCATGCTGCCGCAGTCCGAAGTGGAGCGCCTGCGGGCCGGCCTGCCCCCCGAGGTGCTGCTGGTCATCGACTCCGCCTACGCCGAGTACGTCACTCGCCCCGGCTACGATCCCGGCGTGAAGCTGGTCGATGCCGCCGACAACACGGTGATGACCCGCACCTTCTCCAAGGTATTCGGCCTGGGCGGCATGCGCATCGGCTGGTGCTACGCCCCGCCGGCGGTGGTGGACGTGCTGAACCGGGTGCGCGGACCGTTCAACGTATCGGTGGCAGCGCAGGCGGCGGCGATCGCCGCCCTGGCCGAGCCCGGCTGGGTGGAGAAAGGCCGCGACCACAACGCCGAATGGCGGCCCAAGTTGGCGGCCGGCCTGGCCGCGGCCGGCCTCAAGGTCTGGCCCAGCGAGGGCAACTTTGTCCTGGCCGATTTCGGGAGCCCGGAGCAAGCCGAAGCGGCCGACGCCTTCCTGCGCCAGCGCGGCATCATCGTGCGCGGCGTGGGCGGCTACGGCCTGCCCGACTGCCTCCGCATCACCGTCGGCACCGGCGAGGAGGTGCAGGCGGTGATCGAGGCCCTGACCACGTTTATGCGCCAGGCCCATGGCTGAAGTCCTGTCCCCCCGTACCCGTCATCCCCGGCCCCTTACCCGTCATCCCCGGCCCCGTACCCGTCATCCCCGCGAAAGCGGGGACCCACGTGACATAGGTCCCCGCTTTCGCGGGAATGACGTTTGTATCTCGGCCGTCCATGCCTGACCCCATCTTCCGTCGCCTCGCCCTGCTCGGCGTGGGCCTGATCGGCAGTTCCATCGCCCGCATCGCCCGCGACCGCGGCGACCTCGCGGCCGAGATCGTCGTCAACGCCCGCACCCAGAAAACCCTCGACCGCGTCGAGCAACTGGGGTTCGCCGACCGCGTGGAACTCGACCCGGCCCGCGCCGTCGAGGGCGCCGACTGCGTCATGCTTTGTGCGCCGGTGGGAGCCTTCGCCGAGCTGGCCGAACGCATCGCGCCACACCTCGCCCCCGGAGCGATCCTGACCGATGTCGGCTCCACCAAGCAGTCGGTGATCCGCGATGTCGGCCCGCTGGTCCCGGCCGGCGTCCACTTCGTCCCCGCCCACCCGGTGGCCGGCACCGAGTACTCCGGCCCCGACGCCGGCTTCACCACCCTCTTCCAGGGCCGCTGGACCCTGCTCACCCCGCCCCCCGGCACCGACGAAGCCGCGGTGGAGAAAGTCGCCGAACTCTGGCGCCGCTGCGGCTCCATGATCGAGCGCATGGAGCCCGCCCACCACGACCGCGTGCTGGCCATCGTGTCGCACCTGCCGCACCTGATCGCCTTCACCATCTGCGGCACCGCCGACGACCTCGCTGGCGAAAGCCGCCAGGAGGTGCTGAACTTCGCCGCGTCGGGCTTCCGCGACTTCACCCGTATCGCCGCGTCAGATCCGGTGATGTGGCGCGACATCTTCCTGAACAACCGCGAGGCCCTGCTGGAGATGCTGGGCCGCTTCATGGAGGACGCCCAGGCGATGTCCCGCGCGGTGCGCTGGGGCGACGCCGCGTATATCGAGGACATGGTCGAGCGCGGCAGAAAAATCCGCCGCAGCCTGATCGAGTTGAAGCAGGCGTAGCGCAGCCGCAAACCGGAACGGCGGGGCCGCCACGGAGCGGGCAGCACATGCCGGCCCGAATTGGTGCATCGGGTCTTTCCGACCGCAGCGCGCATCGGCTCGGTGGAGAGGCGGACCGAATTGGTGCATGGGGTCCTGCCCGGCGCGTTGCGACCGGCGACTCCCTCCCCCGCGAAGTGCGGCTCGCAGCAAAGCAAGCGAGAAGGTTTTGCCGCAGATGCACGCAGATGCACGCAGATAGGACTGGGGTCACCGCAACACTGCGGCTCGCCAGGCGCGGTCCCTCCGGGTTTACCGTGAACGAGCATGCCGGGCTCCGGCCCATCTGCGTGCATCTGCGTGCATCTGCGGCAAAACCTTCTTGCTTGCCGTGCCGCGCGCCGCCCCATGCCCCGCCGCGAATGATCACGGCAGCCGCGTTCCTCACGTTGCATGGGGTCTTTCCCGCCACTGCGCCTATGCGGCAGCCACAGCCGGAGCGATGCCGCCGGCTCCGGGCCGGGACGGCGCTCGCGGCGCCGCGCCGGGAACCGGTCCCGTGCCGGCAAGAGCACCCCGGGCCGCCTCACGTTGCATGGGGTTTTGCCCGCCATCCGGACGACGCTGCGCCGGTGCCGCCGGCGGCGGAAAGGCCGCTTCTGCCTCAGCGTCGCGCGCGGCGGCCGGCGTCGCCAATTGGCGCATGGGGTGTTGCCATCCCTCCGGGCGACGCTGCGTCGGTGGCGGCGGAGTGGGCGGGGCTGCGGCCGCCTCGGGCGCGGCGGCCCGCGCCGCCTCACGTTGCATGGGGTGTTGCCCGTCATCCGGCGTCTCGACCCCCGCGAACCTGTGACCGTGCCACGTCCGCCGGCCCGGCGCCCGGCTGGTGTGTGCGTTCCCACTCCTGCTTGAACCTCTCCACCTCGCCCTCCATCGCCCGGCGGATGGCGGCGACGTAGTGGGGATAATCCAGGTCGTCCTTGCGCCGCAGCGCCTGGCGCTTCTCCAGTGAACGCGTGGCGGTCTGGGCGAACCGCAGGAAGCCGAGCGCCAGCGACGCGACCCGGCGCTTTTCGAGCGGGGTGGCGTCGGCCGCCTCGGCGGTATCGAGCAAGTGCATGCCGGTGGCGTGGGCGGCGACGATCTGGCTGGCGTGCATCGCCTCGGCGGTGGTGCCGGGTTCCAGGCCGGCGATGGCGAGCATGATGGTGGTGCGGTGGTCGGCGTCGGAGATCGCGGTGCCGTCCGCGCGGGGGGCGGGGCGGCTGGCGCGGATGGTGTCCTCGAGCAGGGCGGTGATGGCGGTGAGGTTGACGGGTCCGTTGGGCTTGAAGATGTGCAGGGGGTCGTAGGGGGTGTCGAACATGGGGCCCTCCGGGCTGTAGGATCAAATGGCTCGGAGGGTAGCGGATAATAGGAAAATATGCAAGAGGATTTCAGGAACAAAAGGGGGCGGTTTTGACCGTCACCTGCAGATCGAAAGCAACGATAGTCGAGCCGACTGGCCTAAGCGGCCGTCCAAGAACAACCACGTCAGATGGCGTGCGCCCTGTCATTGCGAGCGGAGCGAAGCAATCCCCCGCCCGACGAACCACGAACGGCTCGTCAGACGTCAGACCCGGGAGTGCCGGACACGAAAAGGAGCCTCCCCCCAATATCTTGCACGCCCCGCAGGACATTTGCACAAGCAGATTCTCTCTGTGCTATGCTGCAAACGCGGTGCAGGCCGGAAAGCCGATGACCGTCAAGGAAATGGCCGGCGGGGCTTTGATTCCGTCAACTTCCGCGAGGAACCCGCGATTATGCCAATGCCCACAGTCATCGAGGTTGCCGCCAAAGAGGTTGCGACGGAACTCCAGCGCCAGGGCATCGATCCCGACGAACGGGTGACGCTGACAATAGAGCCGGAACTGATTCCGGGCCGCCGGGAGTTGCGCAAACTGGTCATCGCCGCCGGTCTGACAGATGACGATATCGACCGGCTCATCAAGCGAGCGCAACACGAAGTCGAGCCGTTACTGCCTGGATGAGGGTCGTCGTTGATACCAACGTCCTGATCAGCGCAGGGCTCAAGCAGGGCTCATTTCCCAACCTCGCACTGTATCAAGCCTCGCAGCGTTGCGTGCTACTGAAATCCGTGGCGACCGACGCGCAATTTTCTGAGGTCATCACACGTTCCTATATCGCGCCGCTGATGAGACCGGAACTGCGCGATTGGCTGATCCAGCTTATGCGATCGGCCGAGCTTGTATCGATCACTGAGCGCGTGGTGGCATGCCGTGACCCGAGCGACGACAAGTTTCTCGAACTGGCGGTGAATGGTCGCGCCGATCTCATCCTGACCGGCGACAAAGACCTGCTGGTTCTGGACTTATTCCGGGGCGTTCCGATTGTCACGCCAAGGGACTTCATCCACGCGCACGGGTGGAGCACGTGAATTTAAATCTTGCGGTGCGGCTGACTCTCCGCGAGATGCCGTCTGACGCATAAGCGGATTCATGGTAAGTCGTGTGCCGCGGTGCAGCAAACGCCCCGCTTCTCGCCTTCGGAGCCTATTCTTTGCCCTCTGAAATCCACCGCCGCTGTGCTAGGATGCCGACATGACACACGCCCACACAGACACCTTCAAGCTGCCGCAGCCCGCCAACCTGATCGGAACATGGCGGCGCTTCGGCTCGGTCGGACCGGTCTATGAGATCATCGGAACAGGCGACGAACTGCCCGGCGGTGATCGCCGGATGCGTGTGCGCGTTGTCGAGACCGGCGAGGAACTGGATTACCGCCTCGCTGAAATCCTGGACGATCCCCGCGAGCGCTGATGTTCGCTATCGCCTTCGATCTTGTGGTTGCCGACACCGCGCAACACCATCCCAAAGGGGTGTCGCAAGCCTATGCCGACATCGGCAACGCGCTCGCCAATTTCGGGTTCAACCGGGTGCAGGGCAGCCTCTACACCACGCCCTCGGAAGATTTGGCGAACCTGTTCGGCGCGATCATGGCGCTCAAGGCGTTGCCGTGGCTGCCCGCATCCGTGCGCGACATTCGCGCCTTCCGTGTCGAACAATGGTCGGATTTCACCAAGTTGGTGAAGTCGTAAGAGCCTGCTGCCGGATAATCGGCTTTATGGGAAGTGGGTCTACCTGTGCTTAGGGTGGTTGTGATGATTGCCGACCAAGGGGGGGACGACTCGATGCCCGCATACTATGTTGAGACAATCATACTATGTTGAGACAATGCAACCGGGTGGCACTAAAGCAGAAGCGGGGGAAACCTTCGATACCTTCGACGCTGCCATCCATTGGTTGGACAAGCGGAAGCAGGACGATCCCAGCCGCATTCTGCGGATGCGTGGGCCACTGACGCCGGAGCAAATACAGCGGCTTACGAGCTACGGGACCATCGAACAGATTTGACCGTGGGCCGCCTCTCTGTGCTACTTGAGCGTTGTCTGACCGACAAGCGGCGCCATGTCCTCTAGAACCTAAAATGAAGCGCGGTGATAATCGCAATGACGATATTAATCTGCATGCGCAGTCTCTGAAAGAGAAGAGTTCAAGGCACTCTGTCCATAACACAATAATTGTATGTCATCGCGCGAATGCAATATGGCCTCATTGATTTTTTCCATCTCCTCGCGCTCGTTTTCCTCTTCATCTTCGGTCTTCCTTAATCCCACGCCTACACGCGGAATGTCGGTGCAGAACGACAATGAGAACCCGACTATCTTTGCGAAAGTGGTGTGTTCACTCTCCCAGATGTCCCAAATTTTATCGCTGCCGTCTGGTGCATTGCCGTAGTCGACATCCGGCGTCCATATCGAAATCCCTGACGGCGGCCTCCCGCTGAGGAAAATACTTCTGATCTGATTGCAGTCGCTCTCGTTTAGGTTGATCTCGATATTATACGACTCGGCGTGTCCGTAGTCGGCGCTTGCATATGCGGGAATATGGAAGAGCGTGCCAATAGTCGGAGTGGGCACGTCGCTGGCTTCCTCAATGATGGCAAGTCTGCGCGTGACAAAGGATAGCGATCCCTCAATCTCGGGCGTTAATCGACGCCATGTTTCGCGATCAAATTCAATGCGCTTTGTCCTATCGCTTCCTTCTCTTTTGGGAACCAACCAGATATCCTGTCGGCTTGGAGACTTCGGCAGGCAGATGGAAAACCGTAGCCACGGCGAGAGGTGTTCGGCCTCGTCCAGCCCAACCTTTCCCATCGACAACCCCACAGCGAGTGGGGCTGTGATTTCGAAACTGAGGGACTTCGATGTCTTCTCGCGGGCGGCGGTCATGGTGCAAGTCCCAAAATCACGGTAGCCAGCCGGCGTCGTCCACGCGCTGCTTAATCGTGCCGTCAGGTTGAATGATGTCGATGCGACGAAGGCGGATCATGTCGAACTCCGTTGCTAAGCCTTGCTTCTTCTCCTTCCTCGGTCCCTGGTGAATTAGCCCGACTGCAAACCACCTAAAAAGGCTGTTCCGGATTCCAAACATGAGAACAGGCCCTCCACTACAGCCGCTTAGGTTAAACCCGAGCGGCGGAAGGTAAGGAGCCCATGCCGCAGGCTTGACGATTATCGGATCGTAGGTAATCAGGATTTCTGCGCACGTAACGCCATCGACCGCAGCAAGCGCACCCCACGCCCGGAACTCGGCCGTTCGGTCGGCCCTAGTTTTCCGCATAAACTCCGGAAACCCGCAAACGCCGAGCAACCAAAGGTGTTGCGGCTCCGGCGGTGGCCAGTTCTCTCGGCAATCGAGTGGTATTGCCTCAATATGCGACAACTCAGCCTCCGACACTGCAAAGGTCGCGATATCCCGCGCCGCATCTCTTGCAATGATAGCTGACGCAAGATCAAAGGGGGGAGAGGATTGCACCTGGCAGACTGTGTTCGGGTTTGCGGCCACGGCGCTTTCATAAGCAGTGATTACATGATTGGCCGTAACTCCTATTATTCCCTGCTCAAACCGCAGAAAAAACAGGTCGCGCCATCCAGTCGCTTCGGCCATCCCTCGGTTCGGTCATGCCAAATCAGAGGGCGCGCGACTTTGAGCGTAAGTGCCGCAACCTCGTTACGCACGTCAGAGTTTTCTTCGAATGTGGTAGTCATGCCGTCAACCTCGAAATCGTCGCCGCGCTGACGTTATAGCGGCGGGCGATCTCCGTCAGTAGCTCCCCACTCTCGCGCCGCGCAAGCGCTTCCTTCCTCTGGCGCGGCGTCATCTTGAACGGGCGGCCAAGGCTCTTGCCGTTCGCCTTGGCACGGGCGCGGATAAGCTCCCGCTCGAACTCCGCCAGCCCGCCGAGCACGGTCACCATCAGGCGGCCGTGGGCGGTCGTGGTGTCCGCCCAGGCGTCGCCCAGGGAGCGGAAACCGGCCTTGCGGTCGGTGATCGTGGCGAGGGTGTTCAACAGGTCGCGGGTCGAGCGCGCCGGACGGTCGAGCTTGGTCACCATCAGCGCGTCGCCGGCGTCGAACTGGGCGAGCGTGCGGCAAAGCCGGCTGCGGTCGGTCTTGGCCCCGCTCGCCACCTCACGGAATACCTTCGTGCATCCGGCCTTGATCAGTTGGCGCACCTGGGCGTCAACCCTCTGGCCGTCCGTCGAGACTCGCGCATACTGGACACCGCGCCCGCGACACAAAACGTCCAAATATCGTAAGTCCATTTGCACCGCCGGCTCAGCCTCGCGGCCCTTTGCTGCTGCCGTAGACCGCTACGCAACGGGTCAACGCGATTCCGCCCCCCCAACATTGACTCCCCCCAACCCCCGCCCCGAAACTCCCCGCATGCCCCTCCAGGTCCTCGACCCCACCAACGAGACCACCCCGCCGCTGGGAAAGCCCGCGCCGCGCCTGGCCTCGCTCGCCGGCAGGACGGTGGGGTTCATCTCCAACGGCAAGGAAGGCACTGCCGGCTTCTTCGCCCACCTCGACCGCATCCTCCGCGCCGAATTCGGCGTCGCCGAGGTGATCCACCGCCGCAAATCCAACTACAGCGCCCCGGCCGACCCGGACATCGTGGATGAACTCCGCCGCTGGCACGCCGTCGTCACCGGCGTCGGCGACTGAGGCAGTTGCTCGTCGTGCAGTCTGCATGACTCCATCACCGCCGAGCGCCTTGGCATCCCCGCGATGGCTGTCATGACCACGCGCTTCGTCAGCGCCGCCGAGCTGATGGCCCGCGTGCTCGGCTTCCCCGGCTACGCGTTCGCGGTCATCCCGCACCCGATCAGCAGCGCCACCGGCGACGGCCTGCGCGACATGGCCGCCGCCGCCGCAACCCAGGCTCGCCGGCTGCTGCTGGGCGCCTGACCCCTGCGCAGTCCGCACTCGGGCCGCGGCCGGACCTGTCAGTTTCGTGATCCCGCGCCACGGCCGGGTCGTAAACACGTTCAAGAACCGTAGGCGCAGCCATGCGACCTACCCAACCGGACACGCGGCGCTCGCCGTAGTCCGAACCACTCTCTCGATCGCACACGGATCGTCATGCCGGCTGTCGGATGCCTGCTCCCCATCGTCCTGATGATCGCCGGCGCGGCCCTGGGCGGCGTCGTCAGCGGCGGTCACGATACTGTCTGGGGCGGGGTTGCCGGCGCCGCCATAGGCTTGCTCGCGATGATCGCCATGTTCTGGGTCTTCGAACGTATCCGCAGCCGCGGCTTCTAGCGTGCGCCCATAGCGGGATCGCCGCCGAGCCCGGCGATTGTGCCGCATGATCGCAACATGCCGCGCGGCATGGTATGGTTCGGGCTCTGGTAACTGATCGTGCCGAATCGTCGCGCCCCGCCTCGTTTCGTCTCCGTCGGATCAGGTTCTGCAAGCTGGCCCAACGAGGATTGGTGGGATCGATCGGCGATGACTGGCGTTATGTACGATATCCTCGCTAATTTCCCTTACCTGATCGGCAAGTATCGTGATGTTCCGGCGCTGCTGTTGCTTCCCTGCGCCGCGATTACGGTTCCGTTCGCGGCCCGGCGCATCGGCCATGCCGAACGCTGGCTGACCGCCTTCGGCGCCTGCGCAGCCTCCGCCATAATCCTGGTGATGGTGTGGACGTCCACCGCCTATGTGTTGGCCTCCGGATATCTCGATCATGTGGAGCCATCCATCGCCGCGGTGTCCTGGTGGTACCACACCGGCCATCCGATGTATCCGGATTGGCAGGCCGGCCAGGGAGTGTATGGATTCCAATACGGTCCGCTGCTGTTTCAGATCACCGCGGCGGCCTTGCACCTCGGGCCATCGATCCTGGTATCCAAGCTACCGGGTTTCCTGGCGTTCTGGCTCGCCTGCGGCGTGGTGCTTTGGACGCTGCGCCCGATGCTGCCATCCGTCTGGCTGGCATTGTTGCCGGTGGCCGTCGTCATCCTCATGGCCGGAGGGTATTGGCGCGCCGCTTATTGGGTCCGCGGCGATCCCTACATGCTGCTGTTTGCCGCACTGGCCTTGTGGAGTTGGCAACGGCTGGGCCGAACCGCAGCAGCAATCGCGATTGGCGTGTTGGCAGGCGGCCTCATGAACCTGAAGGTTCACGGCGCACTCTACGTGCTGCCCTACGCCGCCGCACTTCTGGCGACCGGCCCGAACGCGATCCAGTTCTGTACGGCCCTAATCGGGATTGCCAGCGGCACTGTCGCGGCGGTGCTGTCATTTCTCGATCCCGATGTGTCGCTGCTGCGATATATCGCGTTCATCAACCTCGCACTGCATCACGGCCTCGACCTCCCGTTGTTGCGCCTGAACATAAGGTTCGGCTGCGTCCTGCTGCTGCCGGCTCTGGTACTGCTCTGGCGACAGGTCCGTGGTGAACCGCAGCCGCACCTTTTGATGACCCTGGTGTACTGCCTCTCGGTCGTCATCGTCAGCATCATCGGCGCGAAACGAGGCGCCGGGCCGACCCATTTGATACCCTTCCTGCCGGCGTTCGTTTTTCTGCTGGTTCAGGCCGCCCCACGAATGCGGATCGCAAGCAACGGACTGGCGAACGCAGGAGTCCTGGCCGTCTGGTTCCTCGTCGTTGTCGCTGCCTACGTGCCAAGCTTTGCGTCGAATCTCGTCAGGATCCAGGCCTGGAGCAACACGAACGACGTTCCCGAAATACGGCGGGAAGCAGCTCGGCTTTACGCTGCATACCCGGCCGCCGCCATGGGCGCGAGTGACGCGCAATCGTACGCCTTATCCCAATACAAGGTGCTCGGCGTCTTCGCTGGCGGACCGCTGGTGTACGACACGGCGACCTGGATCGATATGCAAGGTGCCGGTGTCTCGGATGAGGTTCTACTGCGCCTGCTGACCGATTGCCGGACACCAATTTGGATCATCCCGAATGGCGGAGCGCCATTCACCATACCGGCCGGCTACGATGTGTCCCCGCTGTTCTCGGACCGCATCCGCGACCTTTTCGATCGAGACTACAAGCCGATCCGCAAGGGCGAATTCTATTCGGTTTGGGCCTGCCACGCCTCGCCATCCGGTCGGTGACCGGCTGTGGCACCGAGGTCTTCTTCCTAGCGCTTCCCGCCCCCGCTCAGCCGCTCCATCATCAGCCGGTCCTTGTTGTCCTGCATCAGCATGGTGAACCCCGGAATGCTGGTCAGCCCCAGCCCGCCGGGAACCCCGGTATCCGGGTCCGCCACCACCTTGCCGTAACTCTCGCCGGACACCTTCTCCCATTTCCCGGCCGGCTTCTTGACCTCCACGTTGACCACCGTCGCCTTCAGCACCAGCCGCACGATCGCCTCCTTGGGCGACCGAGGCTTGGTCAGGCTGGGGCAACCCGCGATCATCTGCCAGCCGTTCGCCAGCGCCCAGGCGGTCAGTTCGTCCTTGTCCATGCGATGACGGGCTCCTCTCGACGGACCACGTCAGGACGGCGCTCCGCCCCCGCTGGCAACACGGCAATCGCCCACGGCCGTTGTCCCCAACTCGGCCGCTGGGGCAGATTGCCCCCGATGTCCGCCACCCCCACCCGCGCCATCGAGCTGCCCGACGTGCCAGCCACCACCCGCCTCGCCGCCGCGGTCGCGGCGCTTGCCCGTCCCGGCGACGCGATCCTGCTGGCCGGCCTCCTCGGCGCCGGCAAGACCGAGTTCGCCCGCGCCTTTCTCCGCTCCGCCACCGGCGATCCGGCGCTGGAGGTCCCCAGTCCCACCTTCACCCTGGTGCAGAGCTACGCGACCCGCCTCGGCACCGTCCACCACTTCGATCTGTGGCGCCTGACCGGCCCCGACGCCCTGACGGAACTCGGCTGGGACGAGGCGCGCGACGACATCGTGCTGGTGGAGTGGCCCGACCGCCTTGGCGCCCAGCGCCCCCCCGACGCCCTGACCATCGATTTGCAGCCGGCCGAAGCCGGCCCCCGGGCGTTTGACCCGGGGGCCCGCCACGCCACGCTATCCGGCTGGCCCGACCGCATCGGCCGCCTGCCATGACCCGCGACCTCCTGATCGCCGCATTCCTCGCCCGCCACGGCTACGGTGCGGCCACCGCCGCCCCGCTGGCGCAGGATGCCAGCTTCCGCCGCTACCTGCGCCTCACCGAGGGCCCCCGCCCCGCCGTCCTGATGGACGCCCCCCAGCCCGACGACGTCCGGCCCTTCCTGCGCATCGCCGCCCACCTCGCGGGCATCGGCCTGTCCGCCCCCCAGATCATCGCCGCCGACCCGGATATCGGCCTGGTGCTGGAGGAAGACCTAGGGGACCACCTGTTGTCGGCTCCCTCGTCCACGCTCCCCGCATCCCAACTCTTCGACGCCGCCATCGACGCCCTGCTCGCCATCCAGCGCGCCGCGCCCCCGCCCGACCTCCCCGCCTGGGACGCCCCCGCCATGGCGCAGGCAGCGCTCGGCACGCTGCTGGACTGGTGGTGGCCCGCCGCCTTCGGCTCCCCCGCCCCAGCCCCGGCTCGCCACGACTTCGCTGTCGCCCTGGCCGCCCTCCTCGCCCCGCTCAGCCAAGGCCCACGCTGCCTCGTCCACCGCGACTACTTCGCCGGCAATCTGCTCTGGCTGCCCGAGCGCACCGGCCTCCGCCGCATCGGCATCCTCGACTTCCAGGGCGCCGCGCTCGGCCACCCCGCCTACGACCTCGTCTCCCTCCTCCAGGACGCCCGCCGCGACATCCCGCCGCCCCTCGCCGCCCGCGCCATCGCCCGCTACCTCGCCGCCCGCCCCGAGTTCGACCCCGGCGCCTTCCGCACCGCCTACGCCGCCTGCGCCGCCCAGCGGCACCTGCGCGTCGCCTGCCAATGGGTGCGCCTCGCCGTCCGAGACCACCGGCCGCAATACCTCGCCCACGGCCCCCGCACCTGGCGTATGCTGGCCACCGCGCTAAGCCACCCCGCCGCCGCCCCGCTCGCCGCCGCGATGGACCGCTGGATCCCCCCCGCCCAACGCGCCAACCCGCAAGGCCTCGCCGCATGACCGCCCACCCCCGCACCGCCATGCTGCTCGCCGCCGGCCTCGGCCAGCGCATGCGCCCCCTCCACCGAGAACACCGCCAAGCCCCTGCTGACCCTCGGCGGCAACACCTTGCTCGACCACGCCCTCGACCGCCTGGTCGAAGCCGGCGTGGAGACGGTGGTGGTCAACGCCTTCTGGCAGGCCGACCGGGTCGCCGCCCGCCTCGCCGCCCGCGCCGCCGCCGGCCAACCGCCCCGCACCATCCTCCGCCGCGAGACAGCCTTGCTCGACACCGGAGGCGGCACGCGGGCGGCGCTCGACCTGCTGGGCGAGGCCCCGTTCTACGTCGTCAACGGTGACGCCTTCTGGCTGAACGGCACCATCCCCGCCCTGCTGCGCCTCGCCGAGGCCTTCGACCCGTCGCTCGACGGCGTGCTGCTGGTGCACCGCACCTTCCAGGTCCACGCCGATGTCGGCTTCGGCGATTTCTGGGTGGACAAATGGGGCGGCCTGCGCCGCCGCCAGGAACGCGAGGTGGTGCCCTACGTCTACGCCGGCGTCCAACTCATCGCCCCGGCGTTGCTGGACGCCATGCCGGAGGGCGCCTTCAGCATGAACCGCGCCTGGGACCGAGCGATCGCCGCGGGCCGGCTGCGGGCGGTGGTGCACGACGGCCTATGGTTCCACCTCTCCACTCCGTCCGACCTGGCCGACGCGGAGTCCATGCTGCACGCCAGGCTGACCGGAGAGTCACGGTGATCGACGCCCGCCGTCATGGCGGGCGAAGGCCCGCCATCCACGGCTTCTCTTTGCACGAGCAGCGCAGTCGCAGGTAGCGGTTCGGTTTGAACGTCGGCAAAGGGTAGGGCGCGGGCGTTCGCGAGGCATTGCATTTATGTCCAGTTCGGCACGAGGGGCGGACCTCCAACGGCCATCAACCTGACCGGTCAGGCCCGGCCTCATTCGCTCGCAAATACGTTACGCGGCAAGGTGACGACGAATTCGGTGAACTGATCGACCTCACTGTCCACCGCGATCGTGCCACCGTGCGCCTTGGTAACGATGTCATAGGTGATTGACAGACCAAGTCCGGTGCCCTCACCGGTCGGCTTCGTGGTGAAGAATGGCTGGAACAGCTTGTCCCTGATGGCGGCGGGAATGCCGGTGCCGTTGTCGCGCACTCGGATTTCCACCGTGTCGCCGACACCGCGCGTCGTGACCTTTAGTGTGGGATTGAAGCTGGCTTCGCCACCATTTTGCGCCCGTTTGGTCGCGGCGTAGAACCCATTGCTGAACAGGTTCAGCAACACGCGCGTGATATCCTGCGGGTTCACCTCGATCGGCGCGATCCCATCTCCGTAATCGTGCTCCAGCGTGATATTGAAACTCTGATCCTGGGCACGGGCGCCGTGATAGGCGAGGTTCAGCGCCTCATCGGCCAGCGCGTTGATGTCCACCGTCCGCCGTTCGCCGGACGCGCCGCGCGAATGCTCCAGCATCGCCTTGACGATGCCATCGGCGCGTTTGCCGTGCTCGGTTATTTTCTGAAGGTTGCTGGTCAACGTAGCGGACACATCATCAATCTCCGCGCGTTGGTCTTCGGTCAGCGTGGCCTCGGCCGGAGCGATGGCTTCCTTCAGTTCCCCCAGCAAGTCCACTGAGAGTTCCGCGAAGTTATTGACGAAGTTCAACGGGTTCTTGATTTCATGCGCGATGCCCGCGGTGAGTTGGCCCAGGGACGCCATCTTCTCCGCCTGGATCAGGTTGGCCTGGGCGACTTTCAGTTCGCGCAGTGTCGCCTCGGCGGCGTCGCGAGCGGCCCGAATGGCTTCTTCGTTGCGTTTCCGTTCGGTGATATCGGAGAACATAAGCACGAAGCCGCCACCGGCAGCGGGGTTATTACGAATTTCTATCACCCGGTTGTCGGGACGGACCCGTTCATAGGTTCGTTGCACGCCGGTCATTGCGGCGATCTGACGTACCGTGTCCTCGACATCAACATCGGCGCCATAATCGCCGCGTTCCGCGAGGTAACGGATATACTCAACATAGGTCCGATGCTCGGCGAGCAAAGCGTCGGGCACGTTGAAGAACTCCTGAAATTTGCTGTTCCAGGCGACCAGACGGGGCGTTTCGTCGAACATGGCGACCCCGTCACCCATGTTCTCGAACGTGACGCGCAGTTCTTCCTGACGCTGGCGGATCTCGCCCAGCAGCCGAGCGTTTTCCATCGCGATCACCGCCTGGGCGGCGAAGTTCTCCAGCAGCGCAATCTGCTTGTCGGTAAACGCGCCTGGCTCCTGACGGAAAATGCTGATCAGGCCAAGCAGCTCGTCATCTCTACGCAGCGGCACCGCGAGCAACGCGCGCGCGCCGCCGTCATCGACCAGCGTCCGCCGCACGGGATCTCCGTCGCGGTATGCCTCGGTGTCCACAAGGTCGGCGATGTGAACAAGAGTTTCGCCATGCCGGATGTGCCACACGGCGGTACCCGGACCCGGCTGCATCTGACTGCCCATGCGAACCTGGGAAAACACGGCGGGCATGCCGGAGATCGCGAGGGTCGTCGTGATATCACCGTCGATCCTGGCGAGTTCTCCAAACGCCGCACCGCAAAGCCGCAACGCGCTGTCGAGCATCGTTTGGAACACCGGCGCCAGTTCGCCTGGCGAGGCATTGATCACCTGCAACACTTCCGCCGTCGCCATCTGCTGTTCAAGCGCCTCCCGCGTTTCATTGATCAGCCGCGCGTTTTCCATCGCGATCACCGCCTGGGCCGCGAAGTTTTCCAGCAGGGAGATTTCTTGCTCCGAGAACGCGCGAGCCTCGTGCCGCCACCCGCTGACGCTACCTACCAGCTTCCCGTTGCTCCACAGCGGCACCTCCAGCCAGGCTCGCAGGCCGCTCGCGATGAGGGGACTAATGGCCGGTATAACGTCCGGTTTGAACGCATACTCAGCAACATTCTGGATGTGGATCGTTTCGCGCCGGAACAACGGGTCGTGCGTGGTCAGTGGGGGATATGGCTGCCGCAGGGCAGCTTCCACATCCTGACTGTAACCGCGCACAGCCAGTTTGCGGAAATGCGTACCATCGTAAACACCCAGCGAACCGATGTCGGTGTCGCAAAGGGCGTGCGCCTTATCCAGGATCAGATCGTACACGGGCCCAGGATCACCGGGGGAGCGATTGATGACGTCCAGCACCTCGGCCAGCGCGGCTTTCTGGGCCAGCGCCGCGTCTCGTTCGGTGGCACGTTCGTCACGTTCTCGCCGCAGTTCCGCGACCGTGCGCTGAAGTTCGGCGATCGTTTCGTCTTGCGTCGAAGCCATGTTCCACCCCTGGCTGGCCCGGGCCGCGTCTTTTCGGGTGCCAGCGTACTGGGACGGTAGCGCCCGGTCGCCGACTTACCAACTTGTCTCGGACCGGTGAAAGAAGCGGCGCCCGTCGGAGAACGATCACAAACGCCGGACGAAGGTCGGCTACTACCATTGCACCCCTAGGCGCGGCGGCGAACGACGCTACCCGAATGGCCGCTATCGGGATTCGGCGTCACGACCTGGAATGACCGGCATGTACGCACAGCCGTCGACGCCATGCTGCGACGAACGTCCGGTTCCGGGATCACTCGATTACTGGTCTGGCGACCGGGTTGGTGAAGGTTTTCGGACGCCGGCCATCGCTGGCCGTGCGTCCGGGCACGGGGCCGGCGTACCGGAAACCGCCCAAGCACGAACCCGCGGGGCTGCGGCGATGGGCTATGGGGATTTCGAATTTTGCTCAGTTGTGGTGACGGCAAGACGGTTCTGGAATTGGAACCGGCGAGAGCCTGGTGAGTGAGATTTGTCGCCGTGCAAGGCTGGAACCGGGATCTGGCGGCGGCCGATAGCCAGCCCGTTTGCGCTGATTCTGGTTAAGGGCGTGCCTGGGGGCATTCGCCGCGACGGCGGTGTTGCGGCGTGAGGTGAGCGCAAGCCGTGCCGGGTCACGACGAGTTGCTCCCGGTTGATGCGGGCGCGTGAGGTGGTGCGCGTGGTTGCCGCCATCGCCCGAAGGTCTCGATGATGGTCATGCGTCCGCCGCAGCAGGGACAGGGCGGCAGGCAATCGAGTGGTTCCGGCACTTCGACGGGCTCCGGCGGCAGCGCCACGGCAAGCAGTTCGCGGGCGCGCGCTATATTGGCCTTGCGTGCGGAACTGGCGAGCAGGCCGTAATGACGGATGCGGTGGAAGCCGTGTGGCAGGACATGGAGCAGGAAGCGGCGGATGAACTCGTGCGGCGCGAGGGTCATGACGCGCTGCCGCTCCGGACCATCGCGGCGGTAGTCCTTGTAGCGGAAGGTGACGCCGGTCTCGTCGAACGCCACCAGGCGCTGGTTGGAGATGGCGACCCGGTGGGTATAGCGCGAGAGATAGGCGAGGACGGCCTCGGGGCCGGCGAACGGCGGCTTGGCATAGACTACCCATCGCTGCTTCCTGACCGGAGCGAGATGACGCAGGAACACGCGGCGGTCGACCAGACCGGCCTGGGTGCCGAAGAAGGCAAGTCGTCCGGCGTCATGGAGCTCGATCAGCCGGGTGAGAAACAGGCGGCGGAAGAGCGAACCCAGCACCCGCACCGGCAGCAGGAAGGCCGGACGTGAAGGTATCCAGCGCCGTCCGTCGAGCGAGATGCCGCCGCCCGGCACGATCATGTGGATATGCGGATGGTGTGTCATCGCCGATCCCCAGGTGTGGAGCACGGCGGTGATACCGATGCGGGCGCCGAGGTGCTTGGGGTCGGCCGCGATCGTCGTCATCGTCTCCGACGCCGCACGGAACAGCAGATCGTAGACGATCGCCTTGTTCTGCAAGGCGATGTCTGCGACCTCGGCGGGCAGTGTGAAGACGACATGGAAGTAGCCGACCGGCAGCAGGTCGGCTTGGCGCTCGGCCAGCAAGGTGCGCGCAGCGGCGCCCTCGCACTTGGGACAATGCCGGTTGCGGCAGGTAATGGGCACCGCCCATTAGCTGCCGCAACCGCCACTGCCCGAAGTGCCAGGCGGTCGCTGCCAAGGAATGGTTGGCCGCGCGGGAAGCCGAGTTGCTGCCGGTGCCCTATTTCCATGTCGTGTTCAGCCTGCCCGCGCCGATCGCCGCCATCGCCTGGCAGAACAAGACCGTGGTCTACGGCTTGCTGTTCAAGGCTGCGGCCGAGACGCTGATCACCATCGCCGCGGACCCGAAGCACCTCGGCGCGCGCATCGGACTGACCACCGTGCTGCATACCTGGGGCTCGGCACTGACCCACCACCCGCACGTCCACATCATCGTGCCGGGCGGCGGCATCTCGCCGGACGGACAGCGCTGGATCGCATGCCGCCCTGGGTTCTTCCTGCCCGTCCGGGTCCTCTCGCGTTTGTTCCGCCGTCTGTTCCTGGAGCAGCTATCGGCGGCGCACCGCGCCGGACAGTTGCAGTTCTTCGGTGATCTGACGGCGCTGGCGGATGCCAAAGCATTCAGCGACCATCTCGCGCCGCTGCGCCGGACCGAATGGGTGGTCTATGCCAAGCGTCCATTCGGCGGCCCGGAGGCAGTGCTGGCCTATCTGTCGCGCTACACCCACCGTATCGCAATCGCCAACAGCCGACTTGTCGCGTTCAACGACGCCGGGGTCACTTTCAAATGGAAGGACTACCGCGACAAGCAGCAACCGTACGGCAAGGTGATGACACTTGCCATCGACGAGTTGATCCGCCGCTTCCTCATCCACGTGCTGCCCAGCGGGTTCCATCGCATCCGACACTACGGCCTGTTCGCCAATGGCGGGCGCGCCGAGAACATCACCCGGGCCCGGCAATTGCTCGATGTGCCCGAGCCGCCGCCGCAACCTGCCGACACCGTCGACGCGGATGGGGGCGAGGCAGTACAGCTCTCCGCTTATCCCTGTCCATGCTGCGGCGGGCGCATGATCGTCATCGAGACGTTCGAGCGCGGCTGCACACCGCGACATCACCCAACGCAGCGCATCCGGATCGACAGCTCATGACCGCCGTCAGGTACACATCACCGGTACTGTCTTGTCGGAATCGCCGGATCAATCGATGACCCGCCACCGCCCCGCTCGACCCACCATCATGACATCGCCACCCGTCGCGAAGGTGCGGCCGCCAACAGCCGCCCAAATCGCGTTATCATGTCGGCCCTGTCCAGCACGCCGCCGCCAATCCCTGCCATGACTGGGCCGACGCAGCCGACTTTTCGCCTGGCGCGATGATCAAATCACCATAGGTCGAAACCGCAGTTCCCCAATCCCCGCGGTTTCCTCCTTCCAGCCTTATCAGACGACCTGGACGCCTGCCGTCCGACCGCCTCGCTCGGTCCGTGTTCGGCAGGCGTCCAGGTCGTCTGATAACCCTTAAGGAAAGCGGTCATTGGACATTCGCATCCTGGACGGGTGGATTGCGCCGATGATAGCCGCTCAGGCGACGCGGTTCATTGCTCGAAGGCGGACATAACCGTCCGCACCTGATCCGAAATCCAGGGTGATCCGATCACTCAGCGTGAACGCGACAGCAGTCGGCAGAACCACCTTTCGCGTTTGGCGTGCGTGTTCATGATCGCTTCCGACTGACCCGATCCATCAACGCCAACAGCAACGCCGAGACCACGAACGTGATGTGAATCCCAACGCTCCATGCCAGATGACGGTCGTCAATGTTTCGTAGGTCCATGAAGTCCTCCAGGAGCCGAATGGCGGAGATGACGACGATCGCCGCCATTACCTTCAGCGTCAGGACAGTGAAGTCGATCTGTCTCATCCAGTGCGGCTCGTCGCTGCTCTCAGCGGTATCCAACCGGGAGACAAGTCTCTCGTAACTCACGAAGATCACGATCAGCAGCAAACTCCCCATCAACGCCAGGTCGATCAGCCCCAGCACCCCAACGATCGTTTCGGCCGCGCTGATGACCAGGATATGCCGCACCAGGTCAACGGTACCCTGGACGAATTTGACCAACAGTACAACCAGTCCCACGGAGAGGCCCGCGTAAACCGGCGCGAGCAATCATCAGCTGGCGAAGACCGCGTGCTCGGTCATGCGCTCAATCCGGTTATGCGAGAGACGTGATCGAGCTGGCATGACTGCCGTGTCGCGGCCTTGTGCCTGGGCGCCAACACTTGTGCTCATTGACATGGTACCCCTCCGACCAATCCAGACCGGCGTCGCCGCCGCGCCACCGGGTGTTTCCTGTCACGATACGGGCTTGCAACGTCGGGGACGCACTTCACAAACCCCCGGTGAAGTACGTCCCACGACCATCAACAATCGGATCAGAACGCGTAGGACAGCCGCCCCACCACGACCTGCGACAGGAAGCCCGACGCGATATCCGCGCTGTAGACGAACTTGACATGCATCCCGCCGCCGGCCTGGATATCGACCCCGGCTTTGAACTTGCCGACCACGCTCGGCAGCTTCGAGTCGACGGTGAAGCTACCGGTTCCCGCTGGAGCCAGTTCCAGGTTCGCCTCGCCGCCCCAGTCGCTGTTCGAATACGCCCCCATGCCCGCATCGGCGAATACCCGGAACGAATGGGTGGTATCGATGCCGCGGATCGCGCCAAACTCGACCATCGGGCTCGCGCTCACCGTCACGTTGTTGCTGCCGCGGACGTTGAGGTTGAAACTGGTCGAGCCGGTTTCGCCATATCCCGTCAGGTGCGTGTCGAGCACGCCCAGGGTCAGCGACGGTTCGAGATACGTCGCCGCGGCGAGCGGCACCTGATACGCGGCCCGAACGTGCCCGCCGATATGGAACAGGTCGGGAGCGCCGTTCGCCGTCCCCGTCTGGCTGCCCACGCTGATCGTCCGCGTGCTTTGGTAGGAGCCGAAGCCGCCGTCGAGGTCGGCGCTCAGCAGCCAGGGGCCGGTCTGGTGCTTGATCATCAACCCCGCCAGCCCGGTCTGGCCGGAGACGCTTGCGCCGTCGCCGCTCAGCCAGCTTTGCTCGAATCCCAGCGAGCCACCGACGAACCAGCCTGGCAAGAACTCGAACTGACCGCCGACCTGGGACGTCGAGGCAAGCTGATGATAGCCCGGATCGCCGTCCATGCTCGCGAGACTGGTCTGGCCGCCAACCACCCGCAGCCACCCGCAATTTTCCTCCTGGAACGGCGAGGCACCCGGCTTCAGGGTCTCGCAGCTCACCATGTTGTCGAAGAAACGATCGCTGGCGGTCTGCCTTGTCGCGGCCACCCCACGTACGGCGGCGCCGGCGACGCTGTTCAGCGCGGACCCGAAGCCGTGCGGGTCGGTGATCCCGGCCAGCGCCGAGAACCCGCCATTCAGACTGCCGCCGCTGTTCCAGATCTGCTGCAGGTAACTGGCCAGTTGCTGGCTGGTGCTGCCCAGCCCGTTCGCGGCGCCGGCCAGATTGGCCACCGGCTGCACCTGCAAGCTATTGCCGATGACCGAGGTGTTGTAGCTGAACGCGTAGGTCGGCGCGCTTTGCAGGCTCGGGTCCGTGGTCACCCCGCCGGTCGCGGTCAGCACGGTCACCGGCTTGTTCATCAGGTTGGACGCGACCAGTTGAACCGTGCCGCCGACCTGGGCGCTGCCTTGCACGTTGATCTGGTCTGCCTGGCCGGTGGCCTGGTTGGCATCGACCTGCAGCACGCCGGCGGCGCCCTGGATGAAACTGCCAGTCACGACCGTGGAGGCGATCTTGCCGGCGCCGCCGACATTGATCGTGCCGTTGTTGGTCAGCGTACCGGTGGGGCCGAGGTTGACCTGCGCGCCAGAATTGAAGGTTGACCCAACCCCGTTGTTCACCGTCGAACCGTCGCCAAGTTCGATCGAACCACCCACCGTGCTGTGGTCGATCGTGACCGTGCCCTTGTAGGTCCGGTAGCCATTCAGACCCCAGGCGGCGATCGCGATCCCCTCATTCGACTTGCTGGCGTCAACTACCGCGCCATTTTCGATGGTCACGGTGTTGCCGAAATCGCCGCCGACGAACACCGCCCCGTTGGAAAGGCCGGTGGCGATGATGATGCCGCCATTCACCACCAGGGTCGTGGTGTTGGCGCCGCCGTTGTTGGAATTGGCCAGCATCCCCACGCCATACGAGCCCGCACCGCTGACCAGGATCTCGCTGCCCGAATTCAGCGTCACCTGGACCGAGCCATTGGTGCAACCGCAGGTCGGCAGCAAAGGCTCGCCGGCGAA
Source organism: uncultured Alphaproteobacteria bacterium (assembly GCA_963762885.1). Classification (GTDB taxonomy): domain Bacteria; phylum Pseudomonadota; class Alphaproteobacteria; order Acetobacterales; family Acetobacteraceae; genus JASHVB01. The sequence goes on along the minus strand of CAVXNH010000051.1, from coordinate 61,581 downwards.
CGCGAAGCCTCCGCTGCTGCCATTGGTGCTGCCACCGACCACGCCGCCCAGGCCCGCGCTCTGCGCGAAAATGCCTCCCGCATACAGGCCAGTCGTCTGGATCATCGAATTGAGCGTGACATTGACCGCGCCGCCGGTGCCCATGGAGATGGTCGGAACCGTCTGGACCGGGACGGCGGGCGACAGGTAGTCCATTCCTCCGATCATCCCGCCGCCGGACAGGCTTTGCGCCACAATGGCGGTCGCGCCGTCGCCCCCGGTGCTGATGTTCGCCCCGGTTCCGGTCGAGATAGTGACCGTCCCGCCGTCGCCGGTCCGCCCGATATGCGAGAACACGTTGTTCTGGGTGATGCCCTGCGTGTTATCGACGGCGATGATGCCGCCGCCGCCGCCAATGCTCTGCGCCACGATCGCCGAAGCGTTGACACCGGAGGTCTGGATCGAGCCGCCGGTGGCGTTGATCGTCACCGCGCCACCGACACTGCCGATGCCGTCGCCGACCGCGAACGCCGCCTGGGTCGGTGCCGTGGGTCCGCTCAGCAGGCTGTTGGAGCCACCGGTCGCCTCGGCGTAGCCCGCGCCCATTACGGTCGCCAGGCCGCCGCCACCGCCGATGCTCTGCGCCAGGACGGCATAGGCCAACTCGCCGACGGTGTTGAGCGCACCCGCGTTGCTGATGGTCACCGCGCCGCCGACGCCCGAACTGCCGTCGCCGCCACCGATCGAGACCTTCAGCAGGCTGCCGAGGCCGGTGGTCGCCGCGGTCGCGCCGCCGACCCCGCCGCCGCCACCGATGCTCTGCGCGAACATGCCGAATGACAGATCGCCATAGGTGTTGATCAGACCGCTGTTGCTGACCGTCACCGTGCCGCCATCGCCGTTGGAACCGCCGGTGCCCCCCACTGCGATCGAGCCGCTGACCGTGGTGCTGGCCAACTGGTCATTGCCGGTCGAGGGGTTGGCGGCGCCGCCGTCTCCGCCGCCACCGCCGACGCTTTGCGCGAAGATGCCGGACGACATCGGCCCGTCGGTTTCGATCTGGCCGGCGCTGTTGACGGTCACCGTCCCGCCGTTGCCAGCCGCGCCACCCTTGCCGCCCCAGCCGCCGCCGATATCGACGGTGATGTCGCTGGCCGAAATCTTGCTCTCCGCCGGCACCACGAGTGGCCCGTTCTGCACCTGGTAACCATCGGTGATGTCCTTCAGGCGGCTTACGTATTGGTATTCGCTGACGACATTGTCCTTCCAGTCCCAGATGTTGTTGAACACGTTCTCGACCGTTTGATTGGGATCCTTGCCCAGTGCCTGGGCCATGTTGTTGCCGACATATTCGGCCAGCGCGTACTGCGGATCGGCGCCCGATCCGGTCCCCGCACCGCCGCCGGACCCGCCGCCGCCGCCCACGCTATACGCGAAGATGCCATGCGAGTTGGCGCCCTGGGTCAGGATCGCGCCGGGGCCGTTGTCCACGGTGACCGCGCCGCCGTTGCCGCCGGCGCCGCCGTAGCCACCGACCGCGACATTCACCGTGATGTTGCCGCCGCTGCCGGCCGCCATAGCGGTGCCGCCACTGCCGCCGCCACCGCCGACCGATTGCGCGACGATGCCCGGAGAATCGTCGCCCGAGGTCAGGATGCCACCAGCGCCGTATATGTTCTGAGTGATGTTATCGGGGAGGCCGACGGCGTACATCGGCAGGATGGTCGGATTGGTATAGTTGTAGACGCTGACGGCACCGCCGTCGCCACCCGCGCCGCCGTAACCGCCGATCGCCACCGTCGACGTTACACTGGGCCCGCTCGCGGCGTTGTAGGCGCCGCTGTTGATGACGCCAAACCCGCCATTGCCGCCGCCGCCGCCGACCGACTGCGCCTGAATGCCTGGCGCCATGAACCCCAGCGTGTAGAGCAAGCCACTGTTGTAGGCCATCACGGCGCCGGCGTTGCCGCCTTTGGCGCCATTGCCGCCGATCGCGACATCGACGTTGATCGAGGCGGCGTTGTAGGCGGTTTGCAGCGCCGAGGCGTCGCCCCCGGTGCCGCCGCCGCCGCCGATGCTCTGCGCCAGCATGCCGATCGAGCCTTCACCCGAGGTGCCCAACAGCCCGGTGTTCACGACCTGCACCTGGTTGGCCACCCCGCCGGTGCCGCCGGTGCCGCCAAGCGAAACCGCCAGGGCGATCGAGGGAATCGCGTCGGTCGCCACGCTTTGCAGCGCGAGCGCGACCGAGGCGCCGCCGTCGCCGCCGCCGCCGCCGATGCTCTGCGCGCGAATGCCATAAGCCTGGGCGCCGAAGGTCAGCACCTGATGGAAGTTGTAGGCCGACACCGCGCCACCCACGCCGCCGGTGCCGCCATTGCCGCCCACGGCGGCCGAGGCGGTGAACTGCAAATTGCCGGCTAACGCCATGGCCGCGCCACCGTCACCACCGCCGCCACCGACGCTCATCGCGTCGATCCCGACCGAACTCTCGCCCGAGGTCTGGATGATGCCGAAATTTTGCGCCGAAACAGGGCCGCCATCGCCGCCTTGACCGCCGACCCCGCCGATCGCCAGCGAAACAAGGCCAACGGCCGCGCTGAACGCGCTGCCGCCGCGCCCACCGCCACCGCCCACGCTCTCCGCCGCGATACCGCGCGAGGAATCGCCGGTGGTCGAAATAACGTCGCCGTTGACGAAGAAAGGCGCGCTGCCATCCTGCGGCACGTCCCAGTAGCCGTTGGAGACCACCACCTGGCCGCCGTCGCCGCCGTTCGCGCCATGGCCGCCAAGGGTGGCGCTGAACCCGATGCCGCCACCCGAGACGTCGCCGCCATAGCCGCCACCGCCGCCGACGCTCATGCCGATCACGCCATCGGAGGCGCTGCCGGTGGTGGAGATCTGCTGCCAGGTCGTTCCGGTCTGTCCGATGTTGAACGACACGATGCCGGCGTTGCCGCCCGGCGCGCCACTGCCGCCCGAGCTGCTGAACAGCGAGCTCGCCTCGGCACCGTCACCGCCCGCGCCGCCGATGCTGAGCGTCGCGATACCCGGGGCGCCATAGCCGTAGGTGTAGATATTTGTCGAGGCGAACGAGACACTGACGTCGCCGCCGGCGCCCGCCGCGCCCCCGGTGCCGGCGTGGCTCGAGGCGAACCCCGAGGCGTCACCACCAGCGCCGCCCAGACCGCCCTCGCTGACCGCGGAAATCGCCGCCGAGATGACCGATGTCGCGACCGGAACCGTTTGGTTCGGGTTCAGGAAGGAGTTGAACTGAGCCGTGGGCCCGGTGCCGTACGTGGCCGCGCCCGTGTTGGACACGGTGCCTCCCGTCAGGTTCAGTGTGACAGCGCCGCCGTTGCCGCCGAGGCCACCATTGCCGCCGGTGGCCGAGCCCACGTCCGAGATCGCCTGACCGCCGGCGCCGCCATTGCCGCCCAGGCTCATGGCGTTGATGCCGTTGAGGACATAGGCATTGATGGTGGCATTGATGTCACCGGCGTTCCCGCCGTTGGCCGCGTTGGGGCCGGTCACACTTGAAATGTGGGAGCGCGAGCCCACGCCGGCGTCGCCCGCATTTCCGCCGCTCGAAAGCAAGGAAATTCCGGGCGCGCCGTTGCCCCCGCCCGAAATCACCGCGCGGGCGCCATCGGATGGCGGCGCGATGAAGTTGACCGTGATGTCGCCCGCCGTGCCACCCGCGCCCGATACGCCGGCATGGCCGTACTCGCCCGCGGCGCCACCGGAACCACCATTGCCGGCCTGGGTCGAGATCACCAGCCCTGGTCCGCCGCCGTTACTGATGGTGATCAGCCCCGACTCGGTCGATGTGGACTGGTCGAACGTCGCGACGACGTTGCCGGAGTTCGCGCCGGTGCCGCCATCGCCGCCGTCGGCGGTATACTGGTCGGCGGAGCTGCCGCCATTGCCGCCATTGCCGCCGGCGTTGGTGATTTGCACGGCGGGTGGTGCGAATTTCCCGACAGTGGTGAAATTGCCGGGGAACAGCAGGTTGATGTCGCTGGCGGGCGATGTGCCGTTCTGGCCGTCATTGGGGCCGGCGGGTCCGTCGGCGCCGTTGGTACCTTGCTGCTCCACCGCATAAGGCGGCGGCGGATTGGGTGGCACCGGCATTTGCGCCCGCGCCGTCGTGGGCGCGGCGAGCGCCAGCAGCGCAACGGTACAAGTCAGTGCGGTCGAGGCGCGCAGCAGCGACGACCAGCGAATTGCATTGAAGGATCGCATCGTTCAGGCCTTTCAGAGGACGCGTTCGATCAGCCGGCGGCGAACCCGCTTTCGGGGTTGCCGCGTCGTGTCGGTTCAGTAACGGGAAGCGTCGGGTCGGATCAGGGCGCGGCGCGTGCCGGTGGACCGATCGCCGCAACGCCAACACGGTGGCGTATCAGGCCATGACCAAGCGGCCGGGCCTCCGGCAGCAAAACGAATTGATCGCCGGAACACTGCCGCGACAGACGCGCGTTTACGTGGAATACGAGAGTTTGCATCGTAGCGTCCCTCGATCCATGGCGATCAGGCCACGCGGATCCTGGTGTGGTGGGTTGACGATGGCTGTTTCGCCGACGCGGCAGCGGAAAACCAATACAGTCTCATTATGACCGTATCTCTGCCGGCTATGCCTGCCGCATGCGGCGATCCCGCCGGCCCATGACGCGCCGCGTCCAGCCGGGCGGCGCGCGCGGGGATCACGCCTGACGCTCCGGTTGCCGCACGAGGCCCACCGCCCAGCAGATCCCGGCGGCGGCGCCTTTCATGGTGGGCAACAGCAGCAGGCACAGCACAACGGTGACCGGCAGCCAGATCGCCGCCTGCAGCCAGTCGGACGGTTGGTAACGCAGGTCGGTCAACACCAGCAGCGGGATGACGAGGTGCCCCACCGCGAAGATCGTCAGATAGGGCGGCAAATCGTCGCATGGATAGACTGTGTTATTGGCGCCGCAGGTTGCGCAGGTCGCGCGAACCTTCAGGAAGCCGTCGAACAGTGCGCCTTGTCCGCAGGTCGGGCAGCGACGCCGCGCGCCACGGCTGATTCCGGTCCAGAGTGAGTTTGGCGACATGGGTGATCTCCTTTCAGTGGGATATTGATGGCATCAATACATCCAATCAATAATCCAATCAACTGCTATCTTCATCTCCATCAAATTTTCGCGGCCGGTAGTCATCTCGTTTGTGCAGGAGGCAAAGATCCATATATTCCAATCCCTTACCGTAGCCGCCAACGGAAAACGCCCATATCAGGGCCGGCATTCACGTGGCAATCGGCCAAAAATCGCATTGCGCGGGCAGAGGGGTTTCCCTATTATTGGATCGCTCACCACCATCAATGGGCTGTGACGTGAACTCCTGGATCCCATCAATCAGCAAGAGCGATGGCCCGCTTTATCTCGGCATCGCCGACGCGATCGCCGCCGCGATCGAGTTGGGCGACCTCGCGGACGGCGCCCGCCTGCCGCCACAGCGATCCATGGCCAGTGCCCTGGGCATCGACTACACGACGGTCAGCCGCGCCTACGCGGAAGCCGGCAAACGTGGCCTGGTCGAAGGGCGCGTCGGCCAGGGCACCTTCGTGGTGCGACGCCCGCCGGGAAGGCCGGTGGCGCCGGTGACCGGCGGCCAGGTCGACCTCGGCATGAACATCCCTCCGCTGATCGACGATCCGGCCTTGGCGGCACGGATGTGGCGCGGCTTCAGCGAACTCGAACACGCCGGCGGGTTGGACCTGCTGCGGCACTACCAGCCGCCGGGCGGGGCTGGCGCAGACCGCATGGCGGGCACAAGCTGGCTCTCGCGCCGGCTGCCGTCGCTCGCCGTCGAGCGCGTGTTGATTTGTCCGGGCGCCCAGGGGGCGATGCTCGCGGTGATGAGCACGTTGGCCGGTCCTGGCGACACGGTACTGGCGGAAGCGCTTTGCTATCCCGGTTTTCGCTCGCTCGCGGCGCAGCTTCGGCTTTCCGTGGCCGGCGTCGCGATGGACGCGGAGGGGATCGTCCCCGAGGAGCTCGACGCGGCCTGCCGGAGAGAGCACCCGAAGGCGCTGTATTGCACGCCCACACTGCACAATCCGACCACCGCGACAATGTCCCGGGCGCGACGCGAGGCCATCGTCGCGGTGGCGCGGCGGCATGGCGTGCCGATCCTCGAGGACGACGCCTACGCGCCGTTGCTGGCCGAGCAATTGCCACCGCTCGCGGCACTCGCGCCGGAACTGACGTATTATGTCGGCGGGCTGGCCAAGTCGCTGGCACCGGCGCTGCGGATCGCCTACCTCGCCACGCCGGATGCGCGGACCGCGGCGCGCGTCACGGGCTGTATTCGCGCAACCGCGACCATGGCGTCACCGCTGACGGCGGCGCTCGCCACGACCTGGATCGAGGATGGCACCGCCGACGCGGTATTGCTCGCCATCCGCGCCGAAACGCGCGCGCGCCAGGCAATCGCCGCCAGCATTTTGCCGCCCCAAATGGTGCGGACGCATCCGGATGCGTTCCATGCCTGGCTCACGCTATCGGAGCCGTGGACGCGGGAGGAATTCGCCTCGCGCATGCGGTCCACCGGCATCGCCACGGTCACCAGCGATGCGTTCGCGGTGGCGCGACCGCCCGAGGCGGTCCGTCTCGCCCTGGGCGCCGCCGAATCGCGTTCGGCCCTGAGCGAGGGGCTGCGCATCATCGCGGATTTGTTGCAGCAATCGCCTGCGATGTCGTCTGTGGTCGTTTGAATGGTTTGAATGGACGCACCCCCGGCAGTGGCCAAGGGGGCGTCGCCGGGGCACGACGCGACCGGACGGGCAACCCGCGTTCGGATTACGCATCCGATTTGCGCGCGAGGCTTCCGCATGCGCCGACACCGTGAGCGTGACGAACGAATCGCGGCGCTGCGCCGCTGCGCACGCACATCCAAGCAGGCGTTGCCACCGCCGCTGCCATGCTGGTGGCCAACCCCATAGCCGCCGCCAATACCCGCATAACGAAATCGTATTTGTGTTCGATCACGCACCGATGCAAATCCCACCGCGCAGTCAAAAAGCGGAGCCGGGCACTCGGTTCGACAATCCCGCCGTATCGCAGCACCGCTTACTGAATACCTGGTCAAACAATGTCGGAGGACAAAACCATGAAGCTACTCACAGTCTCCGCGCTCGCCGGCGCACTGCTGTGCACCGCGGTCGCTGCGCGCGCCTCGATTCCACAGGCCGTGCCACAACAGTCGGATGGTTCCATCGTGCAGGTCGCCGATGGCTGCGGCCCGGGTTGGTACCGCGGTCCCGGCGGCGCGTGCCATCGCTTCGGTTACGGACCTGGCCGAGGCTGGGGGGCGCCGGGGCCTATTGCGGCAGCCGCCGCATCTGGGTTCCTGGTCCTTATGGCGGCCGCTGGGCCTGGGCGCACTACTGCTGAATCTCCCGCCCCTGGCGCGACGCTCACCCGGTGTCATCGCAGGCGCCGGGTGAGCGCGCGTCCGCAGTCCGGCCGCGCGCCGCCAGCGTTATCGTTACTTCACCGGCAGCATCATGTGATCGAGCGCGTCACGCATGTCCTGGCTCGAGATCGCCATCCACCCGCGATACGGCCGGCTGAGATCGGAGATCACCAGGATCGCGCTGCTGATCGACACGGCACACAGCAGAAGACTGACAATCGACAGCTTGTTGCGCGGCGCCCCCAGACCGAACAACACAAAGATGATCGTCAGCCAGAACACCAGAATCCAAAAGAACGGCTTCGAGAACGACGCGCCGGCATCTTCGATCACCGCCAGCCGGGCGTGGATCACATCGCGAAACGTCGTGCGGCAATCTTCGGCGGTCCTGCGCTGGACCGGCGTAGCCGGGTCGAGGCGGCGTAGCTTCTGGCCGACCTGATCCAGCAGGTCGCCCAGTACCGGCGCGGCGCCGACCACCGGCATCTGGCTGACGTCCGGATAATGCACACCGGCCGGTGGCTGCTCGTTCCGCCAGGTGCTGGCGACCACCGCGGCGGTGTAACTCTTGATATCCTCGCGCGCCGATGCTGCCTCTGGGCCGTAGTCGCGCATGCAGTGGTCGAGCAGGATCAGTTGCAGCGCGTAAGTGTGCCGATCCCGCGCGGCGGTGTCGTAAGTGGTCTTTACCGACGCCGTCAGCAGCCCCAGCACCAGTGCGGCGAACGTGACAAGCATGCCGACGACGCGCTGCGTGGCCTCCAAGGTCTCGCGCGACCGGTAGGTTTCCGGCAGTCAGGGATGCAGGTACCGTCCGAGGCCTGCGCTGACGCAGAACAGTACGAATGTCGCAAGCGTCGCCAGAAGATCGTTCATCGCGCCCGGGCCATTATCGACGCGACGATCGTGACAGCCCAGGATCGCGGTCGCGACATTTTGGCATGAACTCCAACTCCGTGTGATCGCGCCGAGCGGACGGGCGTGGCCGCGGAGCGTCCCGCCGCGGCCATAGCGGTGCGCGATGCCCCCATATCGAGATCGTATTTGTCCGGTTGCGCGCGAGCCAACATGTTCCTGCCATTCGCGTTCGGCAAGGGACCCGATCATGACAAGGCATATCCATCGCGTCGTCTCGGCAAGCGGTCCGGCCGATCCTGGCTTCGCCGCGGAGGCGCCTGGCGCGGCGGTCACCGGGAACGGTGCTGCGCCACGCTCCCCTGACGGTGCGCCACGCGAGCATTGCACCACGCGTCCCGGTGACCGGACGGCTTCGTGGCCGCGGAGCGTGGTGGTGGCGATGCTCGCATTCGCGCCGCTATCACTCGTGCAGGCCCATGCGGAAGCACCAGCGGCGGTGTGCGCGCGTCTCGGCGACGACGACACGGCGCGCCAGATACCGGCGAGCCTTGTCCCGGCGGTAAACGCTCTGTTCGGGACCAAAATGCCGTCCGGCCAGGCGGTCGCCAGTACCGTGTTTCGCTGCGCCGGCGGACGGGTGCTGGTTTGCACCACGGGTGCGAATCTCCCTGCGGCCCGGCGAACACCAGCCGCGTCCCCGGACCCGGCGCGGTGGCCTGGTGCCGCGATCACCCCGACGCCGCGTTCCTTCCCGCGTTTGCGACCGGGCACGACACGATCTTCGCCTGGGAGTGCCGGAACGGCGCACCGCGGATCGCTCGCCAGTTACATGCCGTCGACGCGCACGGGTTCATCACGGAATACTGGAAGGAATTGCCCGAATGACGCGCCGTCACGCGCTTAGTCGTGCCCGCGCCAGGCGCGCGGCGTTGCCTAATTACGGCGACCCAATGCGCTGGGTGCTCTGGGCGAGTGTGTGCCTCTGCCTGCTGCTGAGCAATTGCGCCCGTGCGGACGCGCCGGCGCCGGACCACCTCGCGCAAATTCCCGGCGGGCCTGGTACGGTATTATGGCGGCAGGCGGTTGACGGCGCGCCGCTCGACGCCACGGCGTACCGGGTGCTGTACCGGTCCACCGACCCAGACCGTGGGGACATCGCCGTTTCCGGGCTCGTCGTCATCCCCGGCGGCCAGGCGCCGCCAGGGGGCCGGCCGATCGTCGCCTGGGCACATCCAACGACCGGCGTGGTGCCGCGTTGCGCGCCGTCCGAGGCGATGTTCCGCTTCCAGATGATTCAAGGTCTGCGGGACATGGTGGAGCATGGCTATATCGTCGCCGCGACCGACTACCCCGGGCTGGGGACCACGGAACCGCACCCTTATCTGGTCGGCGTCAGCGAGGCACGAGCCGTGCTCGAACTCGTACGCGCTGCGCGTGCCATTGCGGGACCGGAGGCCGGCACGCGCTTCGCTGTCTGGGGTCATTCGCAAGGCGGCCAGGCAGCGTTGTTCACCGGGATCATCGCGGCGCAATACGCGCCGGAATTGCGGCTTACCGGCGTCGCTGTCGCCGCGCCGGCCACCGAACTTGCCTCGCTGCTGCGGATGGATCTTGGCACGCCGGCCGGCAAGAATTTGACGGCGATGACGCTCTGGTCATGGAACAAGGTCTATGCCGCGCCACTTGAGCCGGTCGTGGCTCCGGATGCGCTGCCGGTCATCAACCGGCTGGCCGGCGAGTGTATCGAGTTGATCCAGGACCTCTATATCCGAGGCCGCACCGAACGACCGCTCGAGACAAGCTTCCTCACGGTCCGCGACCTGGTGGCGACACAGCCATGGGCCGGCCTGGCGGCACGCAACACGCCGGGCACGCTGCCGCCCGACATTCCAGTGTTCATCGCGCAGGGCACCGGCGACGAGATTGTCCCGGCCGGTATCACGCGAAACTATGCGCGGCAGCTTTGCGCGGCGGGCAGCCGGGTGACAATGCTCGAAATGCCAGGTGTCGGCCATGGTTTTGCCGCCATGCGCAGCGCTCGGGACGCCGTCGCCTGGATGGCGGATCGCTTCGACGGGCGCCAGCCGCGCAACGATTGCTCATAGGGCATGCTGCCATGCCCGACCCGCATCGGAACGGCATTGCCAAGTCGCATCGTCATGGGTGTTTGCAAATCCCCGGCGACGGGGTTTGATCGGTCGGGAGACAGCGTGACATGGTCGTTCGATTCAGCAAACTCTTGATGGTCGCGTGCCTCGCGGCCTTCGCTCTCATCGTGACGTTCGACAACATCACCGACTATGACACGAATTTCCAGTTCGTGCGGCACGTGCTGAGCATGGATACCACGTTCGCGGGCAACGCCCTGTCGTATCGGTCCATCGGTCGGCCGGCGTTGTGGTCCCTCGCCTACAACCTGATCATCGCCGTCGAGGGTCTTTGCGGCGTGATGCTGGCGGCCGGTGCGATGGCGATGCTGCGGCACCTGCGCGCCAGGAAGGCGGAATTCGAACGCGCGAAGCGCTTCGCCGTGGCCGGCGTGACCCTGGCGTTCCTGATCTGGTTCCTCGGCTTCATGGTTGTTGGCGGCGAGTGGTTCGCGATGTGGCAGTCCACGCTGTGGAACGGCCAGCAATCGGCGTTTCGGTTCTACATGACTGCCCTGGCGGTGCTGCTGTTCGTCAACCAGCCTGACACGGACTTTCCGTCGTGATTCTGGCGCGGGGCCCGGCGTCTCCCAAGCCTCGGCCTGACAACCTCGCGGCCCGAGATTGAGATTTGCCAAATGACGTGCCATATCATGTTTGAGACGCGTTCGTTGATTGTTCCGAACAAGCGGGGCATCTTCGGAGCCGGAGGGCGCGGTGGCAGCGACGGGGGCGGAGGCGAACGTCTACCGTTTCGACGAGTTCCGGTTGGACCCGGCGCGCGGCACGTTGCACAGCCGCGATGACACGCTGCTGGAAGTGCGTCCCAAAGCCCTCGCCTTGCTCTGCTTTCTGGTAGAGCACCCCGGCAAGCTGCACGGCCGCGCGGACCTGCTGGACACATTGTGGCCGGATGTCGTGGTGACCGACGACAGCCTGACCCAGTGCATCAGCGACCTGCGGCACGCCTTCGGCGACCGGGCGCCCTACGTCTTGAAGACCGTGCCCCGCCGCGGCTACGTGCTGACGGCGGAGGTCACGACCGAAAGTCGTACCCCCGCGCCACCGCCAACGCCGGCCACCGCGACCGGCCGTACCGCCCTGCTGATCCTGGAACCGTTCGACCACGTCGACGGTGCTCCCCTGGCACAGCTCGCGCACCTGCTGACCACCGACTTGCTGACCGAACTGACGCGCTTCGAGGGCGTTCGCGTGTTCGCCGCGCCGCATGGCGAGACCGCCGGGGCATATCGTATCCGCGGCGAGGTGCGATCAACCGGCCAGACCCTGCGCATCACCACCCGGATCGAGGACGCTGCCACCGGCGCCGCAATCTGGGCCGAACGCTCCGAACAACCGAACGGCGGCCTGTTGGAGCTGCCGGAAGGCCTCGTCGAGACGCTCTCGGCCGCGCTCGTGCGCCAGACCGACCGCGAGGACCTTCGCCGGGCGCGCCAAAAGCCGGACATCGCACTGACGGTGCGCGAACTCTGTTTACTCGGACGGGAGCATCATCACCGCGGCACTGAAGCCGACACCTTCGTCGCCCTGGCGATGTTCGACCGGGCGATCGCCGCGGACCCGGGCTATGCCCTGGCCTACGCCTGGCAGGCGTACACAGTGCACCGGGTCGTCACGCACGGCTGGGGCCCACCGATCGGCGTGCAGGCCGCGCGCGATCGTGCGTTGGCCCTTGCCCGCCGGGCGGTCGAGCTCGACCCCGATTCACCCCTTTGCCTCTCCCGCCTGGCCTTCGCGCTCATGCTGCACCAGCGCTGGGACGAGGCGGTGATGACGGCGCGGGCCGCACTGCGCGCCGGACGGCCGGCGGACTACGCCAGCCGCAACACCTGCGCCGAAGTGCTGGCCCATGGCGGCTATCCCGCCGAGGCGGTTGCGGCGGTACAGCGCGAGCTTTCGCTGGACCCGCATTGCCCGCCGACGACCCGATCCTTGCTGGGCCGGGCGTTACTGCTGGACGGCAAGCCGGAAGACGCGCTGCCGGAACTCCGTTGGTGCGCCGCCCGCCTGCCTGATTACGTGCCCTGCTACCACTCCCTGATCGTCGCCGGGGTCGAGACCGGCCGCATGGAGGAGGCCCGCGCGGCGGTGCGCGAGGCAGTGCGCCTGCAGCCACACTGGGTCCCGCGCAACAACACCGGCGATTGGTATTTCCGCCGCGCCAGCGATGTCGAGCGGTTCGCGGCGGCGTTTCGGACCGCCGGCTGGATCGAATCCGAAGCGGCACGCGCCAACGACAACCAGGAACCGCGCCCCCCGGGCAGCCCGGCGGATGGTCCCGGTGTCGCGCAGGCGATCCCGGCGCAGCGGCCCGGCGGCACCGGATGAGGTGATCGCCGCGGCCCGAACCATGCCGGGCGGTTTCCGAACGCATCCGAGCGTCGTTTTCGGCACAATTTCGACCCGCCTTCAGGACTTCGGATGTTGGCCTTTGCTACCTGATTGCTCGTCCGCGGTGCTGCACAACCGGTCACCGCGCAAGCAATGAAATCGACAAGGGGCGTCTTCCATGGCCGTGCAACTGCGTCACCTGCGCTACTTCACGCGAATCGTCGAGGCCGGCAGCTTCTCGCGCGCCGCTTCGGTGGTGCATATCGCCCAGCCCGCCTTGAGCCAGCAGATCGCCGAGTTGGAACTCGACCTGGGCGTGACGCTGCTGCACCGCAGTGCGCGCGGCGTCAGTCCGACACCGGCCGGCGACGTGCTGTACCACGAGGCGGTCTCGATCCTTGGCCGCATCGAGCAACTCACCGAACTGGTGCGCTCCAACGGGCCGGAAATCGAGGGGACGGTGAACATCGGACTATCATCGACCCTGGCTGCGAGCGTGTTCGCACCATTCGTCCGGGCGTGCCGCGCGGCGCTCCCCAAGGTCACCCTGCGCTGTTCCACGGCCGGCGGCACTGCGCTGAAGGCCCGGCTCGAGGCGCACACCCTGCATCTGGCGTACGCGTTCGAAGACGACTTCGCGGCGCCGTTCGCGCGCCGGCCGGTGTATCGCCAGTCCTGCTACCTGATCCGCGATGAGAAGCTGCCCGGCAATCCGCCGACGGTGTCACTGCGCGATCTGACGGCCTTGCCACTGGTGCTTCCGGCGGCACCCAACGTGGTGCGCAGCAAGTTCGATCGCATACTCGCCGAAGCCGGTCTTGCGGCGCACGTCGCGGGGGAGGCCGATGTGATGTCCAACGCGTTAGCCGCGGTGCAGGCGGGCATCGGCGGCGCCATCCTGCCAAAGTGCGATTTCTCCGACGTCCCCGGCTACGGCAACCTGTTCGCCACGCTGATCGAACCGGAAATCGAGTTGACGGCATCGGTGTTGTGGCTGGCGGAAGAAGCGTTGACGCCCGCCACCGCGGCCGTGCGCGACCTGCTGATCGCGTTCGTCGAGAAACAGTGCCTCACATCGTTGCCACCAGGGGCCGAGCCTGTCGCGCGGATCGCCCGGTTGGAACCCACCCGCACCCGCCGCCAGGAACCGGCGCTCGCCGAGGCCGCGTAGCGAAAGTCTCGCGCTCGCGGCCCGCCTGGCCGCATTGCGCGACCGGTCGTGTCCCGATCGGCTTCCATGCGCCACCAATGGCGGCACGGCCGAAGGGCATTTCGGTCCGACAGCGGAACCGCGGCGACCGGCCGCAAGTCATCGGGCCCGGCTTGTGATCGCGACGACCCACGGTCCAGACCCCGTAGGGCGGAAAAGCGTAGCGCCTTCCGCCATCCCCCTGGCGCACAAGATGACGCAACCATTCGCATCCGGGCAGTCATGCGGCCGGCCATAACACCAACCTCAAAAATGGATGGTGTCACCTATAGCCGCCGGCGATGGCCCAATATTGAGTTTGTATTTGTGTAACGACGAGAAGACCTCCACCTTCTCGCCACACCGATCGACACAGCAACGATTCACACCCAGGACAGACTGCCATGACCGTGACCGTGATCCAGCACGTGCTGGCGCGCTTGAAGGATATCGGCATCACCGACGTCTTCGGCGTTCCCGGCGATTACTCGTTCCCGCTGAACGATGCGATCTGCAACGATCCCGCGATGCGCTGGATCGGCTGCTGCAACGAGCAAAATGCCGCCTATGCAGCGGACGGCTATGCGCGCATCAAAGGGGTCGGCGCGCTGTGCACGACCTTCGGTGTCGGCGAGTTGAGCGCGCTCAACGGTATCGCTGGTGCCTATGCCGAACATCTGCCACTGTTCCATTTGGTCGGCATGCCGAACCTCGCCACGCAATCCACCCGCGCCGTGATGCACCACACCCTGGGCACGGGCGAATACGACCTGTTCCGCCGCATGGCCGAGCCGGTGGTCTGCGCCCAGGCGGTCATGACACCGCGGAATGTCGCACGGGAGACCGAGCGGTTGATCGCCGAGGCGCGCTATCACCGCCGCCCGGTCTATATGGGATTCCCGGCGGATGCGGCGCATCAGCCAGTACTGGATGCGGCCGCGCCGCTGCCACGCCCGCGTGGCGATGCCGCATCGCTGGACGCGGCGGCAAATGCGATCGTCGAAGCGCTGACCCGTGCCAGGACCGCCTGCGTGCTGCCAGGCATCCTGGTAACCAGGACCTGTCAGCGTGCCGCCATGGAGGCCGTGATCGAGGCTTCCAATCTGCCGTTCGCAACCATGTTCATGGCGAAGTCGGTGCTGGACGAGCAGCACCCGAACTATGTCGGCATGTACGACGGCGCACTGATGAACCCCGAGATACGCGACTTCGTGGAGGGTTGCGATCAGGTGCTGGTGGTGGGTTCGATGATGAGCGACTTCAACACCGGCGCCTTCACGGCGCGGCTGGATCCATCCCGCACCATTACCATTCGCCACCATCGGACAGAGGTTGGCGGCAAAACCTATCCGAATGTCGAGATCGGTGAGTTGCTCGCAACGCTGGCACGGCGGTTGTCGAAGCGCGACTGGCCGCGGATCGGGCCGCGATGGGCGGAACCGGTTGTCGGCAAGGGCGGCGATCCGATCAGCGCCGAGGCGCTGTATCCGCGCTGGGGCGATTTCCTGCGCGCCAACGATATTCTGATCGCGGAGACCGGGACGGTATCGATGGGGCTGGGCTTCGCGCGCCTGCCGCGCGGCACGACCTTCCACAATCAGACCCTGTGGGGTTCCATCGGCTGGGCCACACCGGCCGCGTTCGGCGCTGCGATCGCCGCGCCGGAGCGCCGCGTCGTTCTGATGACCGGCGACGGCGCGCATCAGTTCACCGCGCAAGAGATCAGCCAATTCGGCCGCTACGGTTTGAAGCCAATCATCTTCGTCCTGAACAATGACGGCTACCTGACCGAACGGCTGCTCTGCAAGGGTCCGGCGATCGCCTATAACGACATCGCGCGATGGCGCTATGCCGAGCTGCCGCATGCGCTTGGTTGTAGCGGCTGGTTCACCGCTCGGGCAACGACAAGCCGCGAACTTGATCTCGCCATGGAGCGGGCGGCGCGACCCGGGATGGCGGCGTATATCGAGGTGGTCACGAGTGCCTACGCCGCGTCGCCGCTTGCGGCGAAACTGCAGAAGGCGGTGAATACCCTTTACGCGGCGTAACCGACATCGTTATTGGCGCTGTCCGCTGGGCGTCTCCGTGGTCATCGTGACGACCGCGGACGGCTGCTGTCTCACCTGCATTATCGCCATTCTTCAATGCGATGCGTCGGTGGCCTGACGCTATCGCATTCGCCGCGGATTAACACGATCGGCAGGGTCGCCATGCTGGCGCCGGTGGCCCGCTAGCCATCGGAACCGGCATGCGCACGGCAGTGCCTTGATCGCGGCATTCCTCTTTGTCCGGTTCCGTCTGTTACTCGAGCCACACGGGCGCTTCCGACGTCACAGGTGGGTCGTAGCTGAGTGGCAGGCTGGGTCGTGCGCCCCAGGCGCGGTCGGCGCTGCCCTCGAATACCGCGACCCTATTGGGCGGATCCGGCCGACCGAGTGCCACGACGGGCCCTGCTGCATTCGGGACCCCCGTCGGCGATCGGCCGGCCCAACACGCCAGCCGGGCGTTTGGCGTATGATGCTGCTTGGAAACAACAGTCTGGCCATTGCCCCACCGCAGTTTGGCTGGCCGATCGCGACCGTCGGATAAGTCAGCCTCTGGCTGTCATAATTCGCTGGGCCACCTGCATACCGACATATTGACCGCGTGCAGTCCAGGACCACGAGTGTCTCCTTGTCGCCGTTGCGCGTTCCAACGCGGCCGGACCGTTATTGACCAGCACCGGGCTTGGGGCTGACGGCGCGGAACGTCCGCTTAGGGTCGATTCCGGTGGTTCGGGCCGAGCGTCCCGGTTACCCTGCTTTGGATCGGAAGCTGACTGTCGGGTTGCTGGTGATCCCCGTGAAAAGCGGAGACAGTTTCTCCCGGTGGGATGGACGGCCGCCACCAGCCGGTTCGCTATTCTTTTCGGCGATCGCGTCGTGGCGCCGGCGCTGAAGTAGCCAACTGTGGCCCGCTCCGGCGGACCACGGCCACGTCAGTGAAGAAGGGGGACGACAGGCCCAAGGCTACCCGGGACGTGGTCGATATGCTGCTATCATCATGTCGTCGACTGACTTCCAAGCGGCGTGCGAAAAACCATCTGGCGAGCCTGGGCTAACCTGGCTGGCGGGTCACCTCCGCGTTCTACTGACGGCCAGGCAGGTCATTGATTTGTACCGTGGCAGTCATCCCGGCCACGAGAGTAATGCCCTCTGGCACCTGGTCCATTTGGATACGCACGGGAATTCTCTGCGCGAGCCGCACCCAGGTGAAGATCGGATTGACTGTTGCCACCCCTTGTCCGTTCGGCTGTGCGTTCGCGACGTTGATCTCGCGCGCGATACTGTTGACATGGCCGTGCAATACCTGGGTGTAGCCCATCAACTTCACTTCAGCCGGGTCGCCGACGCGGATCGGTGAGACGTTGGTCTCCTCGAAATATCCGTCGACCCAATAAGAATTGGCGTCGACAACCGAGATGGTGGTCACGCCGACATTGACGTAATCGCCAAGCTCCGCGAGCAGGTTCGTCACATAACCATCGACCGGCGAAACAATGTGCGTGCGTTGCAGATTTACCTGCGCCTGGCGAAGTGCCGCCTGGGTCTGCTCGAGGTTCCCCACGGCACTCAGATGCTGTGCCTGCAGCGACGCGATTTGCCGCTGTGCGAGCGCCAGGTTTTCCAATGCGGCCTGTACCGCCGCGCCCTGCTCTCGCAGTTGCGACCCATAATTCTGGGCGTTCTCAACGGGCCCCCATCCGTCTTGTGCCAGCTTCGTGTAGCGATCCGCCTGCTCCTTCGCGAAGTCAAGCCCCGCCTGCGCCCGATCAACCTGTGCCCGGTTTGACTCGACCTGCGCCATCTGGACCGCAATCTGCGCGTCGATGTTTTGCACGCTCGCCTCGGCCTGGTGCACGGTGCCCTCGGCCTGGCTGACACCGATCTGGTAATTGGTGGGATCAATGACCATCAACAGATCGCCCTTGTGCACGTATTTATTGTCAACGATCGGCAACTCGACGATGTGACCGGCGACCTCCGGCGCCATGGTGACGACATAGGCACGAACGGTGCCGTCACGCGTCCAAGGTGCGCCCATATAGGCATCCCACATCGCCCACCCCAGCAAGGCCGCGACCGCCACGACGAGCGTGGTGAGCAATACTGGCATGATGCGTCTTTGCCGCTTCGGCGCCGGGCCGGTGAGCGGTTCGGGCATCCAGGCGGGCCCGGGATCGGGGTGCTCCGCTATCGTTTTCGCCCCGACTTCGACTTCGGACATCGCAGCCTCACCGTGCCATTATTAAAACGATCGACGACAGAACGATCATGTAGATCGCCATTACGAACAGTGCCGGGTGCCACACGTAACGCAGCAGCCCGAACTGCGCGGCAACCCGGCGCAGCGAGATGGTGATCACCCAGGCAGCAACCATCATCACCGACATCGGCGCGACGTACACGCCCAAAATGTCGATCTCAGTGAATCTCATGCGATCGCCTCCGCGTCGAAGTAAGCGGCATGCTTTGCCATTGCTTCGGAAAGCGCGAGAACGCCGCCGCGCGCCCGGACGATTGCTTGCCGCCGCTGGCCGCCGGCGGCATCGGCGGCCAGCACGCCGTCGAGGCGTGAGAGCAGGGCGATCGCCCGCGCGCTGTGGCCTTCCGCCAGTGCCGAGACCGCCGGGTCCAGATCAGGGCCGAGGCCGAGATGGCGGACGATATGTCGTAACTGGATAACCTCGCAGCCAACCGAGAGCGCGACCAACAGCTCCGCATGCTGCAGCGGTGTCGCCTGTCCCGGCATCGCGGCGAGACGGCCGTATAGC
This sequence comes from uncultured Alphaproteobacteria bacterium, assembly GCA_963762885.1. Classification (GTDB taxonomy): domain Bacteria; phylum Pseudomonadota; class Alphaproteobacteria; order Acetobacterales; family Acetobacteraceae; genus JASHVB01. Next base: position 42,806 of record CAVXNH010000051.1, on the reverse strand, counting down.
AGGCCCTCCCAGTCGCCTTGGTCGCGCCCGGTCACGAGACGACGCAGATCGCGCAAGGTCAGCGCGAGCAGCCGGCGCGCGCGATAGGCGGGCGACAGCGGCGGCAGCAGGCGAAACGCCAACGCGCCGAAGCCGGCACCAAGGACGATTGCCGAGCTGGTGTTGTAAAACGTCCCCTGGTCAAAAACCATTGGATTGGCGGGCCGCAGAAGCGGAATGAATAGCAAGGTCATCGACGTCAGCATGCCGACCTGCCAGGGCTTTCCGGCCAGTGCCAACAAGGCGCCAATGGGCACCAGGCAAACCGCGAGGACGAGGCTGAAGCCGGTAAACCGTTCGATACCCAGCAGCGGCAGCACTGCGAAAGCGACAACCGCGGTCAGCACCAGGTCAAGAAAGATCCCCGCCGTGAAGCCAACGGCGGCGCTGGAAGCTAGTTCGGCGCGTGGCGCGAGCACCAGAACGACCACCGTCGCGAACGTCACCGCGAGGCCGCCGTCGGGCCACGCGGTGACGACCCAGAACAGCGCGACAGCGCCAATGGTCACGCAGGCGCGGCCGGCATTGATCAGCGCGGGCAGCCAGTCCGCCACCCGAAACCGTTTGATGCCACGACGCGAAAATGGCCGTGCCGGATCGGCAACGAGCAACGCGATGCCATTCAGCGCCTGCGCGACGCCGGCGACGGTCTCGGCTGTCTTGTCGGCGAGCAGACGCAGCGACGGCGTCTCGGCTGGCAGCGCGACCAACCGCCGCGCCGCCAGTTCGCAACTCTGATACAGCGCGACCGGATCGCGGATCCAGCGCGCGGCGGTGTCCGGCCGCGACGCCCATCGCAGCGCCGGCGGCAGGTTTTCGAGGACCGCGACGACGTCCTGCCGCGTCTCACCGGCGGGCAACCCATGCAGGTTGGCGACCGCGCGCCAGCCGGACAACGCGGAGAACAGCCCGTCCACCGCGTTCTGCAAGACTGGCGAGTGGTAGCGAATTTCCGCCGATTCCCCGAGCGTCTGGTCGATCACCGGATCGAGGGCAACGACGCCTCGAATGAACTCGCGACGAACCGGCATCGCGTCATCTAATTCGTGTCCCACGGTCGCCAATGCGCGGATAAGGCCGGCGATGATCCCCGCCGACAGGTCAGCGAACCGCGCGGCGAGTCGACTCTGGGCGCCGCCAAAATCGGTGCTGGCGAGAACGATACCGGCGCAGACGATGCCGATGCAGATCTCACTGGCCCGGGCAACGGCAAGCCGGAAGGCATCGTTGGCATCGATGCCGCCGACCTGGCCTACCAGATCGCCGGCTATGATCGCCACCGTGATGCCAGACAGTGCCGCGGAATAGGATGCGAAGTTGCGCAACAACGTGGCGGCGGAGGCGCAGGCAGCGCCCCACACGGCCATGCCGCCGAGATATAACAGGCGATCCTGTGGGAAGCAGGCGGCCAGCACCACACTGACCACCGCGCCGATCATGGTGCCGACCATGCGATACCAGCCTTTGCGCAATGAAGCGCCCAGCTGTGGTTGACAGACGATCGCCGCCGAAGTGCCAGCCCAGTATCCGTTGTCGAGCTGAAGCCAGAACGCGACGTAAAGCGCGAGCGACACAGCGGCCCACATGCGCAACCCGAACAGCAGCGGTGGGCCCGCGCCGCGTGATGCCACCACGATCCGCGCGGCGAGAGCGGACGTCGTCGACCGCCGTATCTCGAAACTGGGAGAGACTGCTTTTCGCTCCGCGCCGGACCGCATGTGCAACCTCCGAGGCTCGCCGGTGCAATGACCGCGTGCTGACATTTCGATCACATCACACCGTCGGGTATTTACGCTGAAGACACCAGGGCCTGAATCAGCAATGCGTCCAAGCCGATTGACCTAAGAGCAAAGCGCTTACGAATGATTTTATGTCTCGATTTGAACTGTTCCGTCCCAAGAACCACGCACCCACCAAGCCACCCCCCCCCCGGGTCGCGCAGAGTCGCCTCCGATCCTCAGATAAGAGAATCGTGTTCCGTCGGTGCCGGTGCAATATGCACCATTCGACAGACACTCTGCCGCCGCGCGATTGAATGCAGCATCAAGCCCCTGGGTCCAGAGCGGCTGCGCAAGCCATCGGGCTCTGCCCGTGCAGGTGATTTCGCCACCCGGCCAAGCGTCTGAACCTACAGCCCGTCCCTGTATCACCCTTGCGGTTTCCCGACTTCGAAGTCACGTCGCGCGTTTCGCCGAGAATACACGTGATCGTGGAGCCGCCACTGCACCGCGGCGCGGAAGAGTGTCTTACGAATAGCGCGCATTCGCGCTTGGTTCCGTTGGCCCCAGTTTTCGATTTTGCAACCCGCATGGTCAAGCCGTCGGTGTTGCTGAAGATCCGGCAGGCAACGCGAGGAGTATCATGGATGCGCAACTGAAGACCGCCGACGTGACTGGCGCATCCGTCGGTACAATGACCGGTCATCGCGTTGGGGAGGTCCGTAAATCCCCGGTGCTTAGCCCCGAGATGGAACTAACGCTAAGCGGGCGCTGGCGTGACCGTCACGATATCTCGGCAGATCATCAGTTGACTGGCAGTTACCGACGTCTGGTCGTCATGATTGCCATGGATTATCGCGCCCATGGCGTGGCATCGGAGGAGATGATCAGTGAAGGCTGTGTGGGGCTGATGCGCGCGGTCTGCCGGTTCGATCCGGATCGCAGCGTACGCTTCGGCACCTACGCAATGTGGTGGGTTCGTGCAACTGTGCTAGAATACATCCTACGCGACACGTCGCGGGCGAAGAAAGGCACGACTGCGTCCCGGAAGAAGTTGTTCTTCGATCTTCAACGTATGCACGGCCATTTGCGGAACTTCGACGACGGCACACTAAAATCCGAGCCTGTCAGCAGCCTTGATAGCTTGCCACAAGTTCCGGCATATGAATTCGTCACTATTAATCCGCGCATGGCGCGCACTGATGGCAGTCTAAACGTCCCAATCGGTGTTGACAGCCAAAGCGAATGGTTGTCGTGGCCAGTGAATGACGAGGACAACGATCAGAAAGCTACGTTGGTGGAGTGCGAAGAAACCACTCACCCGAAGTCGGTCCTGCCGTCTGCACTGATAGGATTTACGACGCGGGAACGTCATGGACTGGTCGAGTGTCGTCTCGAAGGTGGCCGACAACAATCTCGGACTTGCAACACGGTTGAGGAGAATCCAAATGAGCTTGATCGAACACGCAATAGCGGCAAGCCGCAAAACAGCAGCGCACCATGATCCTTCGTTGGCAAACAAGCCAGCTCCGAAGGTTGCAATCCTCACTTGTATGGACCCCCGCCTGAACGACCTGCTCAAATGGCTGGACATCAAACCCGCCGATGCCGATGTGATCCGGAACGTCGGAACGGCAGCAACGACCGATGTTGTGCGGTCTCTCATGTTTTCGATTTCACGTTCTGGGCGTGCCGGAAATCATGATCATCGGGCACACCGGCTGCGGAATGGAGATGTTCTCGGAAGAAGAATTCGAGAACCACCTTCACAAACAAAGCGGCGAGTGGGCAGTCGCGCCCGATAAGTTCCACTTCTATTCCGACGTGAACCGGGCGACACAAAAGCAGGTGCTGAAACTCAGGTCGCACCCTTGGATCCCTTCGAAGGTGGTCATTCGTGGATTTGTGTTTGATTTGGCGACAGGCGAACTGAGGGAAGTAACGTCGAAGGACTGAGATAGTCGAATGGTCGGATGGCGGCGCAAAGCCGCCCACCACCGACAGTGTGGGAGGTTTCCGTGACGCTCGATCCGCTGATTTGTCGCGCCTCCGATGGGCGTGAGTAATAGGCTGGCATATCCTGCTGCCGGCATTTGTCACCGCGGAGGCGGTCGATCGCGTGGTTGATCGCACGAAAATGACCAAGCCTTTTGTCGCCCCGGAGTGATCCGGCCGCTACACCTGACGCGGCGCAATTTCAACAGGATTAGAACAATGCCCGACAAGACTGAGAACGGCTACCCCTTGCTTCACGATCCGCATTTGAACAAGGGGACCGCCTTCACCGAGTCTGAGCGCAAGGCCAAAGGCCTCGAAGGCTTGCTGCCGACGGTTCCCAATACTCTGGAGCAGCAGACCGCGCGCATCCATGTGGAACTATCGTACCTCGACAATGATCTGCAGAAATACCTGTTCCTGTCAGACTTGCAGGCACGCAACGAGACCCTGTTCTATGCCGTGGTCATGTCCGATCCCGCGACATTCATGCCGATCGTCTACACGCCGACCGTGGGCGAGGCCTGCCAGAAGTTCGACCACATTTTTCGCGCCCCCCGCGGCGTCTATGTGCCGATCACAGCCCGCGGCCGGGTCGCCGATATCCTCGGTAACTGGCCCCAGACCGACGTACGGTTCATCGTGGTGACCGATGGCGAGCGCATCCTGGGCCTCGGCGACCTCGGAATTGGCGGCATGGGCATCCCGCTTGGCAAGCTGTCGCTTTATACCGCCTGCGCTGGCGTGCCGCCGCAATATTGCCTGCCGATTACGCTCGACGTCGGCACGAATAATCAGGCGCTGCTCGATGATCCGCTTTACCTCGGTCTGCGGCAGAACCGGGTGCGCGGCCAGGATTACGATGACTTCATCGATGAGTTTGTCCAAGCGGTGCAGGTTCGTTACCCGAAATGCTGCATCCAGTGGGAAGACTTCGCCAACCAGAACGCCGTGCCGATCCTGGCGCGCTACCGCGACAGGATCTGCACCTATAACGACGACATTCAAGGCACGGCCGCCGTGGCACTCGCCGGTATCTACGCGGCGCTTCACATATCCGGCGGAAAGCTGGTCGACCAACGCTTCCTGTTCCTAGGCGGTGGGTCGGCCGCCACGGGGATCGCCGAGCTGATCGCACAGGCGATGGCCCTCGAAGGCCTGCCGCTGCAAGAGGCCCGGAAGCGCAACGCGCTGTTCGACATAAATGGCTTGATGGTGACCTCGCGCGACGACCTGCAGCCGTTCCAGAAGCCCTTCGCACTGGACCATACGCCCGTCGACACGTTCGTGGACGCGGTCAGGGCCTTGAAACCCACAGGCATCATCGGCGTCAGCACGGTGCCGAAGCTGTTCAACCAGCAGGTCATCGAGGCGATGGCGGAGATAAACGAACGCCCGATAATTTTTCCCTACTCCAATCCGACCTCGCGCTCCGAATGCACGGCTGAGGAGGCCTATCGTTGGACCAAGGGGAAAGCGATCTTCGCCAGCGGCAGTCCCTTCCCGCCGATCGAGATCGAGGGACAAGACATTCGTGCCCGGCCAGGGCAACAACGTCTATATCTTCCCTGCCATGGGGATGGCGGTCTTCGCGACGCAAGCGAAGCGCGTCACCGACCAGATGTTCATCATCGCCGCGAAGGCTGTGGCCGAGCAGGTCAGGCAAAGCAGCCTCGACAAGGGTCTGATCTATCCGCCGCAAACCGAGATTTACCAGGCATCCCTGCACGTTGCGACCAATCTCGCGGGCTATATCGTCGAGCAGGGCCTGGCCGGTATCGACCGGCCGGACAACGTGGCAACCCTTGTCAGAAGCCGGGTCTATCGGCCCGCCTACCCAGACTAGCCGCATGGCCCACGACCAGGCGGCCGACAACCGTCAGTAACCCTGTAGGAGGTTTCCGTGACGCTTGATCCGCTGATTCTGTCGCGCCTGCAATGGGCGTGGGTAATAGGCTGGCATATCCTGCTGCCGGCATTCACCGTCGGCATGGCCTCCTATATCGCGGTCCTTGAAGGTCTGCATTTTTTCTCCCGTAACGAGGTCTGGCTGCGCATATCCCTGTTCTGGGCCCGCATTTTTGCGATCGCCTTCGGCATGGGCGTCGTGACGGGCATTGTCATGCCGTTCCAGTTCGGCACCAACTGGTCGCGATTTTCCGATGCGACCGCCAATGTCTTGTCGCCCATGCTGGCCTATGAGGACCTGATGGCGTTCTTCTTGGAGGCAAGCTTCCTCGGTGTGCTCCTGTTCGGCCGCCGTCTGGTGCCACGCTGGGCGCATTTTCTGTCCGCCTGCATGGTCGCTCTCGGCACGCTGATGTCGTCCTTCTGGATCCTCGCGGCCAATAGCTGGATGCAGACCCCCGCCGGATACGAAGTGCGAGATGGGCGGTTCTTCCCGGTCGACTGGCTGGCGATCGTGTTCAACCCGTCCTTCCCCTATCGCCTCGCCCATAACGTTACTGCATTCTATATAACAACGGGTTTTGTCGTGCTCGGCGTCGGCGCGACCTTGGTGCGGCGCGGCACCTCTATCGTCGAGGCACAGCGCATGATGCTCATGGCCCTCGGCTTTCTTGCCGTCTTCGTTCCGCTGCAGATCTTTCTCGGCGAAGCGCAGCGCCGAGACGGAACAGTTGATCGTGGTGGTTCTGCACCCACTCTCGCGCTGGTGCACCTGAAACCGGCGAATATCCTCAGCCGTTGCGGTATCGGGCGGTCGCCCCAGGAAGGCTGCGAAGCTGCGCACGAAACGAATATACTCGCGCTGCGTATCGGATCGCAGGCAGCGCATCGCCATGTCTTCGAGCATGCGCTGCCGCAGCGCACTGACGGGGCGGTCGATCGTTGGAACGGGCATCGGAAGTTCCTCTCATGTTGAAGGGAACTCCATGCTCGAGAGGCAACTACGCCCCGCTCAAGACTTCATCGGAAACGCGGATAAGTATTGAGGTCCAGGGGCTCGGCCCCTGGCGGGGTTTGGGGCAGCGCCCCAACCTTAACTTTGCTACATTGGTCTATGGTTTGGGGTGCCGGGTCTAGCTCACCCCGCAGCACCAATCCCGCGAAGCGGGTTCGTGCATGGTTCGATTGCGAACACTCAAACGACCCCCCACCCCTGCGGCGAAAGGTCGTGCGCCTCAAAACGCCTGGCCGATCCCGATATACAGCTCGAACGCGTCGTCGCCATGCGCGCGATCCAGCGGCACCGCCACATCCAGCCGGATCGGCCCAATCGGCGTGTAGTAGCGCAGCCCGATTCCCGCACCTGTCTGCCAGTGGCTGGTGAACGGCACGCCGTTGCTGCTGACCTGGCCGGTGTCGACGAACGCCGCGACCCCATAATTCCCCAGGATGCGCTGGCGGAACTCCACGGTCGCCGCGCTGACCGAGGTGCCGCCGGTCGGGTTTCCGTCGGCGAACTGGGGGCCCACCGACTGAAAGCGGTAGCCCCGGACCGTTGCGCTGCCGCCCGCATAGAACCGCTGGTCCGGCGGCAGCGCGAACGTCCCGACGCCCGGCACCTCCCCCACCAGCCCCCGCAACGCCAGCACGCTCCGCCCGTTGCCGCTGAGATCGAAATACGTCGAGCCCGACGCTTGCAGGATCACGAAGCTGCTGCTGCCGGCGCCCAGTGCCTCGGTCGGGGTGACCGAGAACGTCGCGCGTATCCCCTTGGTCGGATCGAGCAGGTTGTTGCTACTGTCGTATTTCAGGCTGAGCGGCAGGCCGACCAGGTTGTAGTGCCGCCGCTCGCCCTCCTGGGTGATCTGCTCTTGCTCTCCCGACACGCCGGCGCTGGCGGTCCAGTGACCGCGACAGCTTGCGGTTGATGGCGATCTTCTGGGTCACCGCGTCCTGGTCGTAGGCCTTCAGGCTCTGGTCCACCGCGCCGAGGTCGATCTCCAGCGCCTGGTCGCGCCGCAGAAAGTCCGGCTTGATGAACTGCGCACCGAACTGATAGCCCGGCTTGGTCACCGCATCGCCGCCGAGCTGCACCATCGCGGTCAGGTTCAATTGCTCCGCGTTGCCGAACAGGTTGCGGTCGTGCCAACCCAGGTTGAAGTTCAGGCCCAGGTCGGTCGAATACCCAATCCCCGCGTCCACCGCATGCAATGGCCGTTCCGTCACATCGATCGTCAGCGGCAGCCTTCCCTGCGCGTCCAACTGCTTCGCCGGCTCGATCCGCACCACCGAGAACACGCCGATCGACGCCAGATCCTGCCGCGCCTTCTCGATCGCCGAGGGGCTGAATTTTTCCCCCGGATGTAGCAGCAGCCGGCGGCGCAGGTAGTCCTCGTGCATGTTCTTCAGGCCGGTGATGGCGATATCCCCGAACACCGCCGGCGGGCCGGTCGTTGCCTCGAATTCTACGTCCAGCGCATTCTCCGCGGGCCGCAGCGTCGCCGGCGGCATCTCCACTTTGGCGAGCGGATACCCGTCCTCGCGGATCGCGGTCAGCAGCCGCTGCTGCGCCGCCAGCACATCCGCGGCCAGCGCCGGCTGCCCCGAGGCCAGGCCCAACTTGGCCCGCGCATCCGGCGGCACCACCCCGTCGATCACGACCTGCCCCAGATGGAACTGCGGTCCGAGCTCGAACCGCACCGCCACCGGCAACGGCGGACTGGCCGGCGCATCGTCGATCGCGTCCGCCAGAGCCGGATCGTCCAACGGCCGCCCGTCGATCGTCGCCACCACCTGCGCCTTGTAATAGCCGTAGCTTTGCAGCGCCGTGGTGAACCGTCCCAGGTCCTGCCGTGTTCGCTCGGTCAGCGCGAACCCGCCCACCGGCGACGACTTCTGCAACGAGATCAGGCTGGAGCTGTCGTGCAGCGCCTTGTCCAGCGCCGCATTGCCGGTGGGGGCCAGCGCGACCTGATACGGCTGCGGATCGGCCCCGATACCGGCCTGCGGCATCGCTCCGATCAGCAGCACAGCCATAAGGACGGACCGGAGGCAGAGCCGACGCATGCGGCCAGCGTAACGCCGATAGGGCCGGCCGGATCGTTGGTCGGTAGTCACGGTTGCGCCATTGTCCACGCCCAAGCTAATCCCGCAACCATGCGGGAATCGCCACGCCGGCTGCGCCGCCTTGCCACCCGTCCCCTGTTGCTGCACCGGGGGGCGGCCACGGCCTCGCTGCACGCCTCTGCTCTGGACGGTCCCCATCTGATGCGGCGCCTGCGGGTGGTCCGCCGCTTCGTGGCGATCCTGCTATGGACCCTCGCCTCCATGCCCATCCAGGCATGTTGCCTGCTGCTCCCCGGCCGCCCCAAGGTCGCCTTCGCCCGCTTCTACTGGGCCCTGTTCAGCCGCTTGCTCGGCCTGCGCGTGCAGGTGATCGGGGAGTTGGCCCAGGCCGCGCCAGGCCGTCCGGTGGTGTTCGTCTCCAACCATTCCTCCTGGGTGGACGTTCCGATCCTGGGCGGCGTCCTGGACGGCTGCTTCATCGCCAAGGCGCAGGTCGCCGGCTGGCCGGTGATCGGCACCATCGCCCGCCTCGGCCGCTCGGTCTTCGTCACACGCCAGCGCGGCGGCACCTCCCGCGAGCTGGACGCCATGCGCGCGCGGCTGCGGGCGGGCGACAATCTCATCCTGTTCCCCGAGGGCACCAGCTCCGACGGCTCCCGCGTGCTGCCGTTCCGCTCGTCCTTCTTCGCCGTGGCCGAGCCCGCCGGCGGCCCGCCGCCGCCTGCTCCAGCCGGTGTCGATCGTCTACGACCGGCTGGGCGGCCTGCCGACCGGTCGAGCCAGCCGGCCGGTGTTCGCCTGGTACGGCGACATGGACATCGCCTCGCATTTCTGGCGGCTGGGGCAGCATTACGGATTGCGGGTGACGGTGGTGCTGCACGCGCCGCTGGATCCGGCGCGGTTCCCCAACCGCAAGGCACTGTCCCAGGCGATGTGGCGCATCGTGGCGGACGGCGCGTCCACGCTGCGGCAGAACCGGCCCGCGCAGCCGCTGGGTGTGGCGGAGACCGAAGCCGCCGCCGGCCCGGTCGGCGAGCCGGCGCCGGCACTGGCGTGACTTCGGCACGCGCCTATGGGCTGAGGGACCGGCCAACAATGAACAAGTCCGGCTCCTGGCACGCTGATCCGTTCTCCCGTCATGGCCGGCCCTGTGCCGGCCATCCACGCCTTGCAATGCTGATGCGAACCAAGGCGTGGATGGCCGGCACAAGGCCGGCCATGACGGGGAGGGGACGGGCCAAAGCCCGCCGGCCGGTTGCGGCAGCCGGCCGCTACTCCGCCGCGCGGCGTTCCTCCGGCCGGAACCGCGTGCGCAGAGCGTCCCACTCGCGCGCTCCGACGCGGTTGAAGCCGTCGCGCACGGACATGTCGGTGCGCGGCACCGGGTGCACATGCGTGGCCTTCAACGCGGCCAGCATTTCGTCGCAAGCGCCGATCACCGCCTTCAGCAACAGGCCCGGAACGATCGCCAGCCGGTAGCCGAACTCCTGCGCGCGGCGCAGGTCCACTTCGGGGGTCTTGCCCCCGCGCACGACGTTCAGCAGACACGGGCCGCGCACCGCTTCGGCACCGCGGCAATCTCCTCCATGGTCTGTGGCGCCTCGACGAACGCCATGTCGGCGCCGCACGCCAGTGCGGCGTTGGCGCGGGCGATCGCCTCGTCCAGCCCGGCGACGGCGCGTGCATCGGTGCGGGCGATCACCAGGAAGTCGGCATCCCGGCGAGCGAACGCGGCGGCGCGGATCTTCGCCAGCCAGTCCTCGCGCGGCACGATCTCCTTGTCGTCGAGGTGGCCGCAACGCTTGGGCGAAACCTGGTCCTCGATATGGATGCCGGCGACGCCGGCGCGTTCGTAGTCCTGCACCGTGCGCACGACATTCAGTTCGTTGCCGTAGCCGGTGTCGGCGTCGGCCACCACGGGCAAATCGACCGCACGCGCCATGCGCGTGGCATTGGCGATCATTTCGGACGCGGTCAGCAGGCCGAAATCGGGATAGCCGTGCGACACCGAGGTTCCGGCACCGGTCATGTACACCGCGGGAAAGCCGGCCTGCGCCACCAGCATGCGGTCAGCCCATCATAAGCGCCGGGAGCTATCACCATTGCTTCCGCCCGCAGCAGCGCACGCAGCTTACCAGCCTGGGTCATGGCCGTTCCCTTCAGATCCGTTTGGCGGATGGTAGGAGCAAGCTGGCCGCAAGCCAAATGGGGGCCACAACAAACAAACTCCTCCCCCTCCCACAAGGGGAGGGGGAGGATGCAGGCTTTGCTACCGTGGTCCTATCGGGCGCGCGCCTGCGCTGTGCCACCCGGCACGACAGCCGCGGCCACGACAGGCGCCGCGGCAAGCGCCGCTGCGCGACGCCGCTGGACCCGCTTGAACACGATCGAGGTCAGCACCGGCGTCAGCACGGCGGTGACGATCACCGAGGCGGCGACCTGCACCGTCGCAGCCGCGGCGATTCCCGCATAGGTCGGATCGGCAATCGCGATCGCCCGCGGCACCGAGGCTGAGTTGCCCGCTGTGCTGGAGGCCGCTGCGCCGGCGATGCCCGAGCCGCCCAACAGCAGGTCGGCCAGGATGCACACCGTGCCAGTAACGACCAGCACGACCACGCCGAGCGCCAGGCCCGGCAGCCCGGCCGTGGCCACCGCCGTCAGGTTGATCGTCTGGCCCAGGGTGAACGCCATGAATGGCACGATCACCGGCTGATGCGAGCTGAAGAATTCGCGCAGGTCCTTGTCCAGGTTGCCCAGCACCGCGCCCGCCAGGATCGGCGCGATCACCGACAGCATGGTGAGCCAGGGGATGTTGGCCAGGCCGGCTCCCACCAGGATGATCATGCTCAGGAACGGGCCGGTCTCGATGCTCTGCGGCACGTAGGTGCCGACATCTTCCTTGTCGCCCATCACGCTGGTCAGCGCGCAGAACATGCCGCCGTTGGTGTCGCTCATCGCCACCAGGATGGCGAGCGTGCTGAGGCCGAACAGACTGCCGCCGAACAGGTGCGCCACCGACAACGCGATGCCGGTCGCCATGGCGACTTTCGCGCCCATGATGCCGAAGCCGCGCTTCAGCATGCGCGGCGCCGCGCTGACGGTCATTTGGTGCCGACGGTGAACAGATACATGCCCAGCACGGTCGGGTAGCCGACAGCGGTCAGGGCCTCGGTGAAGCTGCCGATCTTCAGCATGTTTGGCAGGAAGGTGTTGACGAGCATGCCGATGAACAGCGGCACGACCATCAGGCCACCGGGAACCTTCTCGATCGTCTTGAGGATTTGCATAGCCTGTGTCCTGGATGTCCCTATCAAGCGGTTGCTGCACGCCCGGGCCGAGCCGACAGTGAACCGGCCGCCAGCCGGGCGGCAGGCGTTGCCGATCCGGCCGGCACACTGGATGCGCTGTGCCGGCCGACGGAGTTATTCGATCTGGTGCAGGTTCGTACCGATCCCGCAGGGGTGCATTAATTCAGGTCAAACCTGGACGGACGGCATCGCGCCTGGCGGCCGATCGCAGAACTGCGAGCACCAGTCGATACGCGTGTATCATGCGTCGCAGGTGCGACGGGCGGCTGGTAAATCGATCAGCGGAGGCAGATGAGAGCGCCGGCCCTTGTCAGACAGGATGCCGCGAGTGACAGACGGCAGTGGCAGTATCTTGCTTCAGGTACCGCGGACCCAACGCAGGCCGGTGCTGTTTGAACCTATGCAAGGATTTGGCACACAGATCAGCAGGGATGCACACCGATAAGGTCGGATGCGCGCGCGGCTTATAATTTCATGGCAGGCCTGGGCACGAAGCATCAGGATCGCAACGCCAGTACCTACCGACCAACACCCCCTGGCGGGCATAGCTGTCCTCGGCCGGCACCCTGGTCCGCGCCGCTTCCAGGCCCGAAGCAAGGCCGCGGCCTTTGCAATCCGTGCGTTTGGCCAGTAGGAGGGAGGGCGCCAGGGGCAGCCCCTTGGCAGGGTTTCAAGGGGCAGCGCCCAAAGCCGCACAATGGCGGGCCCGAGCCTGCCCCGGCGCTCGACCCCGGGGTCCGCCACGCTGCAGGAGAAGGAAACCGTCATGCCATTGACCAAAGACCTCGGCCAGTTCGTTGCCGACCTGTCGCCGAACCGCCTGCCGGAGGAAGCCGTGCGCGTCGCCCGCATGGGCATCATCGATTGCATCGGCACCATGATCGCCGGCCGCAAGGAAGACTGCGTGCGCATCATGCGCGACGTGCTCGCCCCCGCCGACGGGCCGGCCACCATCACCTTTGGCCCGGACAAAGGCCCTGCACCCGAGGTCGCCTGGATCAACGGCACCGCCGCCCACGCGCTCGACTACGACGACGTCGGCCTGCGCGGCCATCCCAGCACAGTGCTGGTGCCGGCAATTCTTGCGGAGGCCAAGACGCTCGGCTCATCCGGCGCCGACATCATCGTTGCCTATATCGCCGGTTATGAAACCTGGGCGGAATTGTTCCGCCGCGACACCGGCCTGCTGCACAAGAAGGGCTGGCACCCCACCGGCCTGTACGGCGCAGTCGGCGCCGCCGCCGCGTGTGCCTCGCTGCGCCGGCTGGATGCCGACAAGGCGGCCCATGCGATCGCACTTGGCGCCTCGCAAAGCGCCGGGCTGATGGCGAATTTCGGCACCATGACCAAGCCGTTCCACGCCGGCAAGGCAGCGCATGCCGGCATCATGGCAGCGCGCCTCGCGGAAGCCGGCTTCACCGCCAACACTGACGCGCTAGAGCATCCGCAAGGGTTCCTCAGCGCCATCTCGGTGGAAGGCAACCCGGACCGCGTCAGCGATTCGAAGGCCGGCAAGGAATGGGCGATCCTGTCGCAGGGCATCGGCATCAAGAAATACCCCACCTGCTACTGCACGCATCGCGCCATCGACTGCATGCTCGACCTGGTCGCCAACAGCCCGATCAAGGCCGACGAGGTGAAGAAAATCACCGTCAGCATCAGCGACTACTTTGCCACCGTGCTGCGTAACCACACGCCGCAGACCGGCCTCGCCGCGAAGTTCTCCATGGAGTTCGCCATGGCCAGCGGCATCGTCGCCAAGCGCGTCGGCCTGCGCGAACTGACCGACGCGTTCGTGCAGCGTCCCGACATCCAGCAACTCATGCAGAAGGTCGAGATCGTCACCACCACCGAATACGATCCGGACCTCTCCGGCGGGGCGATGGCCAATTCCGTGGTGGTGGAACTGACCTCCGGGAGGACAGTCGCGGGCGAGCCGGTGGCGCGCGCCACCGGGCACGCCTCACGGCCGCTGAGCGAAGCGCAGCTCTACGACAAATTCGCCGACTGCCTGGATGTGGGTGCGTCGGAGATTCCCGCCGACGTGCTGTTCAAGCGGTTGCAGTCGTTGCACTCGATTGCGGCGCGTGAACTGACGGCACTGCAATAGGACCAAGCCGTCGCGCTCCTCGTCATGGCGGGCGAAGGCCCGCCATCCACGACTTCGTCGTGCGCAGCGGAAGTAAGGCGTGGATGCCGACCTTCGTCGGCATGACGGTTGGGGCTGCGGCATGACGGTTGGGGTGGTCCGTGCGCAGCCGTCGAGAATCACACCGGGCGTGGCAGCCGGCCTTCGTCATAGCCCGCGGCGTCGAAATGCGCCTGCCCTGACGGCAACGTGCCTGCCCGCACCTCTTCCGCAACATCCGCGTTGTTGGACAGATACCATGCTTCGTCCACCGCCATCGGAAACGGCGCCCGGCCTTCGAAATAGCCGTGATCGAGAAAATGTTGTTTCGCCGATATGATCTTGCCCTCCTGGATGCCCCGTGCGACGTCTTCGTTCCGCGCCAGATACCACGCCTCGTCCACTTCGATGCCGACCAGAAGCGCCTGGATCATTCTCAGTATGTCGTCATAGTCGGCATTTGCGCGGCGGCCACGAGCTTTGGCTTCATTGATACGAAGGTGAGCCTTGATGCGGTCGAAGGGCGGAATATATCGCATCCAGGCGTCTCCTGCTTGAGTCAGCCGTAAGGATAGACGCAGTTCATACCCGCCCGCAAAACGATTGACGTACGGCAACGGCCGTCCCTACCCGTCATGGCCGGCCCTGTGCCGGCCATCCACGCCTTGCCTTCGTGCACGCGTCAAAAAGGCGTGGATGGCCGGCACAAGGCCGGCCATGACGGGTGGGGCCGTCCGTGCGAAGCGGTCGAGAGTCTAAATCGTTCGGTGGGTTGGTATCAGACGGCATGGAATATATCCTGCGCCGTCTCGCCTGACTTGCCTGCGCTCCGACACGAAGGATGACGATGTCATGAATTTTGACGACATGGGTGGCCAGGTGCTCGGCGTGCTTGGCGGCATGGGCCCGCTGGCCAGCGCGCAGTTCATGCTTCGCCTCACCCTGTTGACGCCGGCATCGCGCGACCAGGACCACATCCCGACCGTGCTGTGGTCGGATCCGCGCGTGCCCGACCGCACCAGAGGCCGCGGCGCCGGCGGCGACGACCCGCTGCCCTGGTTGCTGCACGGCATCGCCGGCCTGCAGCGCGCGGGCTGCGGCGCCATCGCCATCCCGTGCAACACCGCGCATGGCTGGTACGACGCCATGCGAGAAGCGGCCGAACTGCCGATCCTGCACATCGTCGATGCCGCCGCCGCCGACCTGCGCCGTTGCGGCATCGGTCCGGGAACCATTGGCGTGATGGGCACACAGGGCACGCTGGACATGCGGCTCTATCAGGATCGTCTGCAACCGCAAGGCTGGGACTGCATCATTCCGACCGACGATGAAATGGCGCAATTCGTCAGCCCGGCGATAGCGCAGGTCAAGGCGAACCGCGTGGCCGAGGCCTACGCGCCGCTGGCCGAAATTGTGAACCGACTCGCCGCGCGCGGCGCCGCGGCGGTGGTGCTGGGCTGCACGGAAATCCCGCTCGGCATCCAGGCCGGCCCGCAGGAGACGCTGCGTGTCCCGGTGGTGGACACGATCGACGCTTTGGCCCGCGCGGCGATCGCCTGGGCGCACGGCTGACCGTCCGCGCCGCCGACTGCCCGGCCAGGCAGTATATTCAACAGATGTGAGAACCCCTGACGCGCGCTTCCTCCGGGAAGGCTCGGGCACTACCCGCGTCCCTGCGCCCCGGCGGGCTTCCCCACGATCCGTTCGAATACCGCGCTCACTTCCGAGGCAAGCGCGTCCAGCGCCGCACGCAACTCCGGCAAATCTCCTGCCGTCAGACCCAACGTTGCCACCGCGCGCAATAACGGGCGCACCGATGCCTCGGACAGCTCACCTTGCATGGCCCTGCCCACGGTGATGCGCAGCATGCCCTGCACGGTGCGCCACACGCGGTCGGCGCGCACCAGCAAGGCCGCATCGGCCGCATCCAACTTTCCCGCTTTCGCCAGACGCCGCAGGGCCTCGCACGTGTTCGGGCTGCACAATGCCGGGTTCTCCCGAGCCCACGCCAGTTGCAGCATCTGCGCAATGAACGCGACGTCCACCAGCCCGCCCGGCCGCAGCTTCACATCCCACGCGCCATCCGGCGGCAGGTCGCGCGCCATCCGCGTCCGCATCGCCGCAGCATCGGCGCGGATCCGCGCAGGATCGCCCGCCCCGGCAATCGCCTCGGCGATCGCCTGCCCTACCAGAGCGCGCAGCGGTGCGGGCCCCGCGACAACCCGGGCACGGGTCAGCGCCATGCGCTCCCAGGTCCAGGCGTCCTCGGCGTGGTAGCGGCGGAAGCTCGCCAGCGACACCGCCACCGGGCCCTTGTTGCCCGATGGACGCAGCCGCATGTCCACGGCGTAAAGCTGGCCGTCCGCCCCCGGCGCGGTCACCGCGGCGACGAAGCTGTGCGCCGCACGGATGAACCACTGGCTCGCCGCCAGCGGCCGCCCGCCGCGGCTTTCGGTTTCCGCCTCCGGGTGCGCGTAGATCAGCATCAGGTCGAGGTCGGAGCCGGCCATCATCTCCCGCCCGCCGGCCTTGCCCAGCAGCACCACGGCCATGGCGCCGCCGCGCACCGTGCCGAAGCGCGTGCCAAAGTCGGCCAGCACCGGCGGCAGCAGCGCGGCGAGCGCGGCATCGGCCATGGCGCTGCGGCGTTCTCCGGCGGCATCGGCGTCCAGCCGTCCCTCCATCGTCGCCACCGACAGCGAGAAATCGACCTCCTTCACGGTGCGGCGGATGATGCCGATCACGTCCTCCAGCAGCCGCGCATCGCGCAGCCGGCTGCGCAGCAGCCGCGCGGGAGGCTCGTCATCTTGCGGCGACAACAGGCCCTCCAGCGCCGCGGCATGCTGCGCCAGGTAATCGGCGAGTGAGGGTGCCGCGCCCAGCACCGCGGCCACCCGTTCCAGCAGCGGCGGATTGCGCTGGAACAGCGACAGAAGCTGCACGCCGGCGGGCTGATGCGCGATGAATGCGTCGAACCGCGCAAAGGTTGCGTCCGGATGCGGCTGCCGCGCCAGCGCCCCGAGCAATGCCGGCAGCATCTGGTCCATCAATTCGCGCGCGCGCTGCGAGCGGAAGGCGCGCACATGCCCCGCCTGCCAGCGCCGCACCGCATCGACGATCCGCATCGGCTCGGCAAAACCCAGATCGCGCAGCGCGGTCAGCGTCTCCTCCGGCGCACCGTCGGTGCGAAAATCCAGCAACGGTCCGGCCGTCGCCTGGTCTTCCAGCAATTCGGGCACCAGTTCGAAGACCTTGGCGTAGCGCGCCCGCACGCGCGCGAGGCGATCCAGCAGAGCGTCCGCGAAGGCGTCGGCGCTGGGGAAACCCATGAAGGTGGCGAAGCGCTCCAGCTCGGCCGGGCGTTCGGGCAACGCATGGGTCTGACGATCGGCGACCATTTGCAGGCGGTGCTCGACCGCGCGGAGGAAGCGGTACGCGGCGGCCAGTTCGTCGGCGGCACGGCGCGGAATGTGGCCGGTGCGCGCGAGCATGCGCAGCGCGCCGAGCGTGGTGGGGATGCGCAATTCGGGGTCGCGGCCGCCCCACACGAGTTGCAGGGTTTGCACCAGGAACTCGATCTCGCGGATACCGCCCTCGCCCAGCTTCACGTTGTGGCCGGCGACGGAACAGGAAACCTCTCCCGCTGCGCGGGAGAGGTCCAGACGCGTTAGCGGCGAGGGTGAGGGGGCCGCGGCACGCACGGTATTTGCTGCGCGCAGGGAAGGTTGGCCTTGAGGGGCCGCGGCACCCTCACCCGCCGCTGCGCGGCGACCTCTCCCGCGCAGCGGGAGAGGTTGTGTACCCGCGCGCTGCGGGAGCGGCTTCAACCGCGCGTTGATGCGCTGCTTCATCGCGTGGATGTCGGCCACCGCAGAGAAGTCCAACCCCCGGCGCCAGACGAAGGGCCGGATCGCCTCCAGGAACGCCGCCCCGAGAGCCAGGTCGCCGGCCACCGGTCGCGCCTTGATCATCGCGGCGCGCTCCCAGTTCTGCCCCATGCTCTCGTAGTAGGTAATCGCGGCGGTCACCGCCACCGTGGGCGGCGTCGCCGCCGGATCAGGCCGCAGCCGCAGATCGGTGCGGAACACGTAGCCGTCGGCGTCCCGGGCCTCCATCAGCGACACCAACCCGCGCGCGAAGCGGGCAGCGAAGCCAGCCTTGGCGTCCCCTTCCGTGCGTTCGGTGTATATTGGCGCCGCCGGGTCGTACAGCAGCACGAGGTCCACATCGGACGAATAGTTCAGTTCGCGCGCGCCGAGCTTGCCCATGCCGAGGACCGTGAACCCGCCCCCTCGCCCGGGATCGTCGGGGTCCGGCAATGTCAGCTCACCGGCGTCGTGCGCGGCCCGCAGCAGATGGGCAGCCGCTAGGGTCAGCGCCGCCTCGGCCAGGTCGCTCAGCGCGGCGGTGACCTGTTCGAGCCGCCAGATGCCACCCAGGTCGGCGATCGCGGTTGCCAGGGCGACGATGCGTTTGGCACGGCGCAGCGCCGCCGCCACATGCTCGCGCCGGCTGAACGGGGGGACCGCGTGCACGACCGCCAGAGCGTCGTCCACCACCGCTTGCGGTCCGCTTGTCACCACGGCGCGGAGCGCGGCGGGTTCGGTGGCCGCGAGGTCGGACAGATAGGGGCTGTTGCCGCCCAGCGACGCCAGGAGGGCCCGCACCGCCGGGCGGCCGGCGAGGCGGGCCTCGGTCCGGCCAAGCTCGGCGAAACGTTCGATCAGCCGATCGGCGGCTGCCGTGTCGTGCGGGGCGGGCCAGGTCGAAGGAAAGGGGGGCATGGGTGGGAAAAACCTCTCCCGCGAAGACGGGCAGGTCAAGGCAGCAAGGCCAGGGCTCTGGCCTTGGGCTCTGCGGGGAAGTAAGTGCTTCAATCAGTCGCACTGCAATCCCCTGTGTCATGGCCGGCGAAGGCCGGCCACCCACGTCTTTTCTTGTTGCCAGCAGCGAAGTCGTGAGTGGCCGGCCTTCGAAGTTGTAATTATCAGCGTCCCTGAAATGATTGCCACCGGACCTATCGCACTCACATAACGTCGAAATGACCTGTCAATCCACGACCGTCTCTGTTAGCAATAAAGCAAGGTTTTGAAACACAGATTTCACAGATTTCACAGATTAAGACACGGATCAAGTTAATATATTCTGCGCTTCATTCTGTGAAATCTGTGAAATCTGTGTTTCAAAACCTTGCTCTTGTCAGCCGCTGACAGTAAGAACAATGTGAAATTGCCTCGAATCAACGAGCGCGTCCAATCCCACGCTGTAATCTTTGAAATCTGTGTTGCAGAAATCTCGTTCATACCCAAAAGGGTCGCTCAAAGTGCAATTCGCGCATCACTTCGAAGGGAATTATTATAGGAAGGTTAATAAATCCCGATTCTCAGCTTGCCACCTACGGACCGCGAGATTCGCCGGCAGACGAGGCCCCTTCTTGCGGTCTCTGGGCAAGCTAAGGGACTGCCACCGGCAGGAATGCACCCTTAAGATGCCCATTTTCAAATCCGGAAATGGGCGCAGGGGATTTAATTACAGCCTCCTTCGTCGCCATGACACAGGGAGCCGCGATCCGCTGGCGGCTGAGTTGATTATTTCCCGTCGCGTGCTTACTGCTTCACCGACCCCGCCGTCAGCCCGGACACCAACCAGCGTTGCAGCGGCAGAAACAGCACCAGCGCCGGCAGCGTGGTCACCGCCGAGCCGGCCATGACGGCACCCCAATCGGTCGTGTCCTCGCCGAAGAACTGGTACAGCCCCAGCGGCAGCGTCTTCATCGCCGGCCGCGTCAGAAATGCCAACGCGAACAGATACTCGGTCCAGCACAGCAGGAACGCATAGGTCGCGGTGGCCACAACACCGGGCAGCATCACCGGCAGCACAACGTGCCACAACGCGCCAAGCGGCGTGCAGCCATCGACCATCGCCGCCTCATCCAGTTCTCGCGGCACGGTTTCCAGGTAGCCGAGCAACAGATAGACCGAGAAGGGAATGCTGATCGCGGTGTAGCTCAGGATCATGCCGGCGTACGAGTTGGTCATCCCGCCACGCGCGAACAGGATGAACAGCGGCGTCACCAGCACGATCCACGGGAACCACTGCCCGGCGACGACCGCCGTCAGCAGCACGCGCCGCAACCGAAAGCGCCGGCGCGAAAACACATAGGCCGCCATCACCGAAACCACGGTCGCGGCCAGCGTTGCCGCAAGACAGATGAACAGGCTGTTCGACATATAGGTGCCGAACCCGGCCGCGAAGATGTGGCGGTAGTTGGCCCAGGTAAGATCGAACCGGTCGCGCGCGAACAGCGTCTCGTTGGTTTGCACGGAGCCGGAGAAGATCACCACGGCGGGGTACAGCAGGAACCCCAAAGTTGCCGCCGTCAGCAGCAGAATCACGCCATCGCCGATCCGCGTGCGCCGCCTCACGACGGCACGCGCCGGCCCAGCACGCGCACATACAGCAGCCCGAACGAGCCCATTGCCGCCGCCATGATCACGCCGATCGCGGCGCTGGCGCCGAGATTGAAATCGACGAAACCGCGCAGATACACCTCGGTGGCCAGCACGTCGGTATAGCGGCCCGGGCCGCCCCCGGTCGCGAGCCACACATAGACGAAGTTATTGAACGACCAGAACGTCATCAGCATCGCCAGGATCGCGATCGTCGGCATGATGTGCGGCAGCGTCACGTGGCGGAACGTGCGCACGCTGCCGGCGCCGTCCAGGGCCGCGGCTTCGTGCAACTCCCGAGGCACCGACTGCAACGCGGCAAGCAGGGTCAGGGTCGCGACCGGCAGGGTGTTCCACAGGATGATCAGAATGATTGCCGGCCACACTGTTCTGGTATCCGCCAGGAACGCGATCGGCTGGCGGATCAGGCCGAGCCACAGCAGCGCGCGGTCGATGGCGCCGGCCTGCGGATGCAGCAGCCAGCGCCACACCGCGACAGCAACGATCGGCGGCGTAGCCCAGGGCACCAGCAGCGCCAGCCGCATCGCCGTGCGCAGCCGCAACCGCAGCAGCGCTTGCGAGTTCAGCAGCAGCGCCAGCGCCATGCCCAGCACCAGCCGCGCCGCGACCGACACCGCGGTCAGCCAGAACGCGGTATTCCACACCACGCGCCAGAACCCCGTACTGCCCAGCGCATCGGCGTAATTATCCAGGCCGATATAGCTGCCGCCCTGGCGCAGCTTCATCAGGCTCAAATCCGTCAGGCTGAGCCACACATTGCTTGCCATCGGGTAGAGATAGAACGCTGCCAGGATCAGCAGGCTCGGCGCCAGCATCAGTGTGACGAAGACCTGGTCGGCGCGCACCGCCCGCCGCCGCGGCGGTGGCATCATTGCAGGCCCTTGCGGACAACCGCCAGCAATTGCTCTGCGGCCTGGTCTACCGACAACTCTCCGATGAAGGCCGAGCCGAACGCGCGGCCGGTGGCATTCCACATCGTATTGATCGGCACCGGGCCTTCTGAATACGGACCCCAACTGCGCGCAGTCTGTAGCTGCTGCGCGTAGCCTTGCATACCGGGTGCGAAATCCAGCGTGGCCAGCATCGATTTCCGCGCCGGGAATTGCGACGTGTAGTAGTCGGTGAAGATCAGTTTGGATTTGAGGAACTGCACCAGCTTCCAGGCTTCGTCGGGATGTGCGGTGTTGGCGTTGATCGCCAGCGACCGGCCGCCGAAATTGACCACCGATTGCGGCAGCTCGGTCGGCATCACGGCACTCAGCAGCGGCGGGTCGCCGGCGTTCGGGTTGCGCGCACGCCACGCCGCCACGATTTGCTTGAAATTCGCCGGCGGCATGGTGGCGATCGCCTGTTCGCCGGACGCCATCGCCTCGATGATTGCCGGATCGCCCCAGTTGTTGATCGCGAGCATGGATTTCGGCGCGTCGCCCTGCTTGAAATAGTCGTCGAAATAGCGGATGGCGCCGGCGATGTCTGTTGCGTCGAGGCCCAGGCCGTAGCCACCGCCCGGCTGGTTCACCACCAGCGCCTTGCCGTGGTTCCACCAGTAGTAATTGGCGATAAACCACATGGTGTTGGTGGAGCCGCTGCCGGCGGGAAAGCCGAAGCCGATCTTGCCGGTCGCCTGATGCACCTTCAGGCTGGCAGCGCGCAGTTGTTCCCAGGTCTTCGGAATTTCGGTGACTTCGGCCTGCTTCAGCAGGTCGGTGCGATACACCATGGTCCAGCAATCCACCGTCCACGGCACCGCATAGGCGTGGCCATCGCGGCCGGTGGCGAGGTCCATGGCGATGTAGTCGCCGCTGCCGCCATCCGCCGAGAGGTATTTGTCGAGCGGCAGCAAGGCCCCCGCGGCCGCCAGGTCCTTGGTCCAGACGAAGGCGATGTGCATCACATCCGGGCCGGAGCCGACCGCTGCCTCCCGCAAGGTCTGCGGCATGGCGTCGGCCCAGGGCATTGGCTCCAGTTTGACGTGGATGCCGGGGTTCTGCCGTTCGAACACGTCAAGCGCGGCGCGGATTTGGTTGACGTCCGGATCGTTGAAGCGAAGCGTCAGGTCGGTGGCATGCGCCGCCGCCGTCCATGCCAGCAATGCCGCCACTGCCCCAATGCGCAGGGCGCGAATCAGGCGCATGTGGTCCCTCCCCGGTGTTTCTGTGTTGCCCGAGGCTAGCCGAGATTTTCCCGCTGGACCAAGTGCCCTGGTCTCAGGCGGCAGGGCCTTGCCAGACCGCGGTTCGGGGGCGGATGTATTGGCTTGGCAACGCTCGACCGCTGCCGCGTTCCTGCATGAAGGATGACAGGCCATGGCCACTGCACCGACGACCGATGTGCTCTCCAGCTTCGCAAGATCGACACGCCGACGATCACCAACGTGGTGGCGACCTATCCGAACAACCCGCTGTGTCTCGGGTTGTACAATCCGTGGAGCGAGAACTGGTACACCGACATCTCGATCCGCTGCATCTATCCGGAGCTGGGCGCGGTGATCGGACACGCGGTCACCTGCGTCTATGGCTTGCCCGACCCGAACTTCACCGGGCGGCTGAGCTTCATGGACGTGGTGGATGCGCTGGATGCGATGGCGAAGCCGACCATCCTGGTGATTCAGCAGAAATGGCCCGCGGGGCTGATGGCCAAGGCCGGGTTGGCCGGCGAGATCATGGTGACGTCGATGAAGGCGGTCGGGTGCATCGGCATGCTGTCGAACGGTCCTTCCCGCGATGTGGATGCGGTCAGGCGGCTGGGGTTCCAGATGCTGCTGGGCGGCGTCACCGCGGGGCATGGGGAAATGGCGGTGCACGCGGTCAACGTGCCGGTATCGGTGGGTGGCATGGACGTGGCGCCCGGCGAGCTGATCCACATGGACGAGAACGGCGCGGTGAAGTTCCCCGTCGATAAGGCGGAGGCGGTGCTGGACCGGGCGACGCGGATGCTGGAAGGCGAGGCAGAGCACTTGGCGCGCCTGCGCGCGGCGAAGACCGCGGCGGAGGTGCGGGCGGCCGGCGGGGCTTACGCTGCCAGGCGGGCGAAGTAGGGGGAGAGGTTACCGCGGAGGCGGGGACGTCGGGAGACAAGATTGTGCGGTTGGCGGCACCCTCACCCTCGGTGCTGACGCACCTCGACCTCTCCCGCCGTAGGCGGGAGAGGTTTTTGTATTACGCAACGTGACCGAGGGGTGTGGAACGTCGGCGTTGTTCGATGCGTTTGCGGCTGTGCCCCCTCGGGGCCGGCCAATAGAGCCGTATCCCGCGGCGCGGTGACCCCTTGCCGCGCCTGACGGCGCCGCCGTGCTTCCCCCCGGCACGGCGGCGTCGGCGTCAACGCGTCGCGGCTGCCGTCTCGCGCTCCAGCAGCGCTTGCTTGCGGGGGACACCCCAGCGATAGCCGGTCAGCGCGCCGTCGCTGCCCACCACGCGATGGCACGGCACGGCCAAGGCCACCGGGTTGGTGGCGCAGGACCGCGCCACGGCGCGCACCGCCTTCGGGTTGCCGACCATCGCCGCGACTTCCGCGTAGCTGCGGGTCTGGCCGGGCGGGATACGGGTCAGCGTGCGCCACACAAGTTGCTGGAATGCGGTGCCACGCAGGTCGAGCGGCAGGCCCAGGGATTGTTTCGGTTCCTCGAGGAAGTCCAGCACTGCGCGCACCGTGCCGGCCAGCGCTGCGTCATCGGGCTCGATCTGGGCACGCGGGAAGCGGCGGCGGAGGTCGGCGAGCAAGGCGTCGTCCGGCTCGGCAAAACCGATGAAGCAGACGCCCTTGCCGGTGGCGCCGACCAGCAGCCGGCCGAACCGGCAATCGGCGGCGGCGGTGCGGATGATTTCGCCGGCGCCGCCTCGGCGGGCGGCGCCGGGGGTCATGCCGAGCAGGGCACCGGTTTTTTCGTAGACGCGGGATTCGGAGCCGAAGCCGGAGCCGGCGACGGCATCGGCGACGCGGGTGCCCTCCGCCAGCGAGGCTCCCAGCTTGCGAGCCCGGACGCCTTCGGCGTAGGCGCGCGGGGTCAGGCCGGTGTGGTCGCGGAACATGCGCAGGAAGTGGAAGCGCGAGTAGCCGGCGCGGGTGGCCAGCGCGTCGAGGGCGGGGATCTCGTCCGACGCGTCGATGGCAGCGCAGGCGTCGCGCACGACGGCCTGGGCGATGGCGGCGCGCTCGCCCTTGGGGTCGCAGCGCTTGCAGGCGCGGAAGCCGGCAGCCTCGGCCTCGGGCGAGTTGCGGAAGAAGCGGACGTTCTTGCGCAAGGGGCGGGGCGAGGGGCAGCCGGGGCGGCAATACACGCCCATGGTGGTGACGGCGTAGAGGAAGTCGCCAGGCTGGCGGGTGAGGACCTGCTGCCAGAGATGCTTGTCCGGCAGACGGTCGATGGGGTGGGTGTCTTTCATGAGGGCGAATGTGGCGCGGGGCGGGGTGTGGTGCCATCCGGGCGTTGCGGTCACTGTCGGAGGGGCGGGGGCGGGCGGGGCGCGCGCCGCTTGCGCGAAGCGGCGGTGCTTCTTGTTAAGGCAGATCAGGTAGGGCGCCGGCTCATGACTCACTCCGCTTGGGCGGGTGATGCGGCAGGGCGGTCAGCCGTGCCTGTGCTGCCCTACGGCGTCATTTGACCCAGAGCCGCGCTGCCGGTCGGCGTCGGATTCGTGCACGATCTCATGGATCCCCTGAGCGATGACCCGAACCGGCATGAAAAACCGGCGAACGGCGACTTTGATCTCTCGCTTATTGAAGCGCCAGAACTCCGCGAGCATTTCTCTATTCATGCCGGCCTCCTGGAAGCTGAACGTAGGACGTATCGCAGGATTGTCCATGTTTCTGTCCCGACGAACACGACGATGCAACGGGAATCGACGACGGAAAGGACGGTCTCCAGTCCCCAAACAGCCACCGTGGCGTCGGCGGAGACGCTAGCGACTGCGGTCTAGCGGCCACATCCCTGTCACCGGACACCGCGAGCGGCCGGGCGCGGTGGGAACCGCGAACCAGGCCGGTGGATTTGCGCCCACGTTCGGGTCATAATGCAAAATCCTGCGGAGGATAGGCATGGCAGATATGATCCGCGTGTCCTCGACCGAATTCGGCAAGGAAGTTGATCGCTATCAGGATGTGGCTCTGCACCAGCCCGTTATGGTCACTCGCGACGGCCGTGACCGGACGGTCATGATCTCGGCTGTCGAGTATCAGCGCCTGAAGCGGCGTGACAGGCAAGTGTTTGCCGCCGGCGAATTGCCCGAGGACATGATCGACGCGATCAGCCGCACGGAGATGGATCCGAGGCACCAGCATCTCGACGAGTTGCTCAAAGACTGGGCCCCGTGAGTCTGCCAAAGCCGGAACCTGGCCTCGTCATTCGCTATTCCTATCTCTGGTTGCGTGAACACCGCATGGGGCGGGAGGAAGGCACAAAAGACCGTCCGTGCGCCATTATTCTTACCTTGCGTGCTTGACTCGGGCAAAACGCAGGTCCTTGTCGTGCCCGTTACGCACAGCCAGCCTCAAAGCAACTCCGCCGCGCTTGAACTGCCGCTTGCCGTCAAACAGCATCTCGGATTGGATACGGAACGGTCTTGGGTTGTCCTTTCCGAGAGCAATCTGTTCGATTGGCCTGGCCCGGATTTGCGTCGAGTAAGCGATCACGACGACAGTTCCGTCGCCTATGGGTTCCTACCGCCACGACTGTTCGCCGAATTGCGGCGGCGGTTCCTTGCTCTCGAGGTGGCCTCCCGTTCGCGCCGCGTTCAACGCACGGAGTGAAGTAACACCGTCCGGCATAAAGACCAACTCATGACGGGCCGAAGCGTCGGCCCCTATCGTGCCGACGCGCTCGCCTCGCTGCGGGTGGCACCGGACCTTGCCGCCAGCGCCGCCGCCATGAACGCGTCGAGATCGCCGTCGAGCACTGCGGCCGGGTTGCCCTTCTCCACGCCGGTGCGCAGGTCCTTCACCAACTGGTACGGCGCCAGCACATAGTTTCAAATCTGGTGGCCCCAGCCGATCTCGGTCTTGGCGTCTTCCTGCGCGGCCGACACCGCCTCGCGCCGCTGCAATTCCGCTTCGTATAAACGCGCCTTCAGCATCTCCATCGCCATCGCGCGGTTGCGATGCTGGCTGCGATCGGTCTGGCAGGCGACGATGATGCCGGACGGGATGTGCGTGATGCGGATGGCGCTTTCGGTCTTGTTAACGTGCTGGCCGCCGGCGCCGGACGAGCGGTAGGTGTCCACTTTCAAATCCGACGGATCCACCTCGATGTTGATGCTGTCGTCGATCACCGGATACACCCACACCGACGCGAAACTGGTGTGCCGCCGCGCCGCGGAATCGAATGGACTGATCCGCACCAGCCGATGTACGCCGGCCTCGGTCTTCAACCATCCATAGGCATTCGGGCCGGTGACCTTCATCGTGGCGGACTTGATACCGGCGGTCTCGCCCTCGCTCTCTTCCAGCCATTCGACCTTGTAGCCGTGCTGCTCCGCCCAGCGCGTGTACATGCGCATCAGCATCTCGGCCCAGTCCTGCGCCTCGGTGCCACCGGTGCCGGCGTTGATTTCCATGTAGGCGTCGTTCATGTCGGCTTCGCCCGACAGCAGGCTTTCGATCTCGCGCCGCTTCGCCTCTTCCGCCAGCGTGCGCAACGCCGCGAGGCCGTCCTCGGCCATCGCCGTGTCGCCATCCGCCTCGGCCAGCGCGATCAGCTCCAGCGTGTCGGAGACTTCGGATTCCAGCTTTTGCACCGCTTCGATCTGCGCCGCGAGATGGTTCCTCTCGCGCATCATCTTCTGCGCGGCGGTGGCGTCGTTCCACAGCGCGGGATCTTCCGCGCGGTTATTCAGCTCCGCGAGCCGGTCCTGAGCGACATCCCAGTCAAAGATGCCTCCTCAGCAGCGCGACGGACTGCTTGATCTGTTCGTGCAAGGCGTCGGATTCGGCGGACATCTGGATGCGATCCTGCGCGGTGTGAGGCGGTTGCGAAGGGGCGCCTCAATACAGCCCGCCCAGCGACATGTCGATGCCGCCATGCGCCGCGGCCGGCGCGGCAGCCGGGGTCGAGCCGTCCGGGGCGGTTGCCTGGCTGACGACGCCGCCGCCGAGCGGCCCGGACGCGCCGGGCACCTGGTCGGGCTTAAACGCGTCGGTGACGCTGCCGGAGCCGGTGTCCCACTGCGCCATGGTCACCCCGGGCGGCTGCGGGAAGGTCAGCACCGGGCGGTTTTTCAGCGCCACCGCCATGTAGTCGTGCCAGATCGGTCCGGCCACCGCGGCGCCGGTCTCGTTGTTGCCTAGCGAGGCGGGGTTGTCGTAGCCGACCCACACCACGGTGACGAGGTCGGGGGTGAAACCGCCAAACCAGGCATCGGTCGACTCCTGCGTGGTCCCGGTCTTGCCGGCGATCGGCCGCCCGAAATCCTTGGCGACCGGCGCGCCGGTGCCGCGCTGCACGACGCCCTGCATCATGGTGATCAACTGGAATACGCTCTGCGGATCGGCGATCTGCTTGCGGTCGTCGGTGACCCGCGGCGGCTCGGCCGGATTGGCGCAGTCCTCGCATTCCAGGGCATTCGGCCGCCAGACCACCTGGCCGTCGCGGTCCTGCACGCTGTCGATCAGCGTCGGCAGCACCTCGCGGCCGCCCTCGTCGATCGAGGCGTAGGCGCCGGCTTCCTTCAGCACCGTGGTCTGCACCGCGCCGAGCGCCGCCGGCAGGACGCGTGGCATGCTGTCCACCTCGTGGAAGGCAATCGCGTTGTCGGCGATCGCCTGCATGCCGACCCGCTGGGCGACCCGCAGCGTCACCAGGTTGAGCGATTCCTCCAACGCCACGCGCAGCGGGGTTGGGCCGCCGAAAGTGCCCTCGTAGTTGCCCGGGCGCCACTTGCCGTCCGGGTGTCGATGACCACCGGCGCGTCGAGGAAGCGCTGGCTGGGCGAAATGCCGTGTTCCAACGCGGTGAGGTAGACGAAGGGCTTGAAGCTGGAGCCCGGCTGGCGTTGCGCCTGGGTGGCGCGGTTGAACTGGCTTTGCTCGAAGCTCCAGCCGCCGACCATCGCCAGCACCCGCCCGGTGCCGGGATCGAGCGACACCAGCGCGCCCTGGACCTGCGGGATTTGCCGGAGCGAGAGGTGGGTCACGGGGGCCGGCGCTGGCGCAGGACGGGCCTTGGCGGCAGCCGCGGCGGGGGATCCGGCAGGTGCAGCGGCGGCGGCGGTTGGGGCAGCCGGATCGACCATCACCACGTCGCCAGGCTGCACGACGTCGGCCATCTTATGCGGCGCGGGTCCGGGTTTGCCGTCCTTTACCGGCCGCGCCCAGGCGACATCGGACAGCGCCAGCGTGCCGGTGCGCGGCTGCGGCGGCTGATTGGTTTGCGCTGCCGGATCCAGCCAGCCGAGCTTCGCATCGGCATCCGACAGGCTGAGCACGACCGCGAGCCGCCAGTCCGGCAGCATGCCGGGCGGGCGGGCGACCTGGCCCAGGGGTCCCACCCAATCCTGGCCGGCTCCCGGCTTGGCCGGGGCGCCGGCCGCGGCAAGATCGAGATGCGTCACCGGTCCGCGCCAGCCGCCGATCTTGCGGTCATAGGCCATCAACCCGTCGCGCACCGAAGCCTCGGCGGCGATCTGCAAGGCGGGGTCCAGGCTGGTGCGCACCATCAATCCGCCTTGGGTGGTGACATCCTGGCCGAACTGCTGGATCAGTTCCTGGCGGACCTCCTCGGTGAACCACTCGGCGCCCGGCACCGGGGCGGGGCGATGGAACTCGGCGGGGATGATCGGCTGCGCCTTCGCCGCGGTGGCCTGCGCTACCGTGATGGCGTGGTCGTCCGCCATGCGGTCCAGCACCCAGTCGCGCCGGGCCTTCGCCGCGTCCGGAAATTTGAACGGGTTGTAGTTGTTCGGCGCCTTCGGCAGGGCGGCCAGGAATGCCGCCTCCGGCAAAGTCAGCTGGTCGAGGCCCTTGTTGAAATAGGCCTGCCCTGCCGCCGCCACGCCGTAGGAACCCAGGCCCAGATAGATCTCGTTCAGATACAGCTCCAGCACCCGCTGCTTCGACATCACCTGTTCGATCCGGATCGCCAGCAGCGCCTCGCGGACCTTGCGCCCCACCGACACTTCGTTGTTGTCCAGCAGCATGTTCTTGGCGACCTGCTGGGTGATGGTGGAGGCGCCGATCGGGCGGCGGCCCGAGCCCATGTGCATCACGTCGAACACGCCGGCGCGGGCGATGGCCAGCGGATCGACGCCGTTATGCACCCAGAAATTCTGGTCCTCGGCGGAGACGAACGCCTGCTTGACCACGTCGGGAATGGCGGAGAACGGCACGAAGATGCGGCGCTCGGCCGCCAGTTCCGCCACCATCCGCCCGTCGCCGGCGAACACCCTGCTCATCACCGGCGGCTGGTAGTTCTTCAGGCCGTCCACGTCGGGCAGGTTGGCGCTGTAGTGCCGCCAGGCGGCGTAGCCGCCGGCGGCGCCGACCACGCCGCCGAGCACGACGATGCCGAGCAAGGCGCCGAACAGGCCACGGATGAGGCGCACAATGGGGTTGCGCCGGCGCCGGGGGGGCGGCGAGGCAGGGTCGCGCCGGTGGCGGCGAGCGCCGGACGGGGGAACCAGCCGGCTCGCCTGCGGTCAGGGGTGTGGTCATGATTGGGGCGATATGGGCCTTTTCGTGAGCAGCCGCCAGCAACGAGAGCGATACCAGACATTCGTTCCGGTCGGGTGTGGCACGGCGGCGTCAGTGGATGGCCGCGGAGGTGGTTGGCTGCCCCTGACGGAGTATGGCCGCTGGCTATGCCGACATCGTCATGATGGTCGGAGGCCCGCCATCCAGGACCGCCGATTTACTGCCGATGACGCTACCTCAACCACCGAAGCTCTTCCGCACATCCACCATCCGCACGAACATTGCCCGCCGCGGATCGAACGGCAGTTCCTGAAACCCCCACCGTGCGTAAAATCCGCGCACCCCGTCATCCAGCGGGTGGGTGAGCACCCCCATGCTGCCGATGTTCTCCGACACTCGCAGCGCCGTCCGCAACGCGAAGAGCAGCAGCGACGCAGCATGACCCAGCCCCTGAAACGCCCGATCTACCGCGAGCTGGCCAAGCAATGTGGCGGGCACCGGATCGGGGCGGTTGCGCTGCTGGGATTTGGGCAGGAAAGCCCGCTCGATCTGTCGCGGCACTGAGGGCGACGTAGCCGACGATCCGCCCGGACGCGGTGTCGGCGATGACGTTCACTCGCGACACACCGCCGGTGTGATTGGCCCAGGCATGCCGGCGGAACCATGCGTTCAGCGAGTCCCGGCCGCAATCGAACAGTGCCCTGTCGTCGTCCTCGGCGAGCGGGCGCGGTGGCGCGACAAGTGCGATGCGATCAGTCTTCCCAGGTCGGGGTGCGGTGGGCGAGTTCCACCAGAGCGGGAATGGTCTCGGCCGGACGTGTGACCCAGGCCTCGAACGCGTCCCAGTCCTTGGCCGGGATGGTGACGACGACCCGCCCCAGGACATCGATTTCCGCCGACTCCAATGCCTTGCGGCGCACGAAGTCGCTGAGGCTGGTGCGTGATTGCGCCGCCGCGGCTTCGAGGACGGCGCGCTCCTCGGCGCTGACCCGAACGCTTAGCACCGAGGTGGCTGGGGACATGACTGACATGTGTATGACAATAGCATACGGACGTTGACCTTCAATGACTTCTCACCCAAATGCCGGGCATCAATCCCCGCCAAGCGGTTGCACCCCGCCCGATGCCATTTGGCGGCCATTGGGAGATCCTTGCCATAGCTGATCGTGGCGATGCGGGACGCCGCGATGCCGTGCGCCGGCAGATAGTCGCGCACGCTGTTCGCCTGCCGCAACGCCCAAGGGCCGGCGGGTGCATGAGCCCACCACGCGCGTGGCGCCCGGTCCCCGGAGATGCGACGCGTGCAATCGCCACCCTGATCGGCTACGCTGAGTTTGGAGGAGGCTCGTATGGCCGACATGGTTGACGTGACGATCCCGGTCGAGCCGGACGCCGCCAGGGCACTGGAGAATCCTGCCCGGCGGGAGGCGGCTGGACGCTACCTGAGCGATCTTTTGAAGCGCGATGGGCTGCGTAACGCCCTTGCCGAGGCGATTGCCGATGCCAAGCGCGAGGCTCGCGCGAATGGGCTGACCGATGCCGATATCGACGCCGAACTTGACGCATGGCGTGCCGAGCGGCGCGGTTGATCGTCGTTCTTGACGCGTCCACCTTCGTTTCCGCCACCCTCAAAGCGAACAGCATTCCCGAGCGAGCCCTGCTGTGCGCCGTCGCCGAACCGAACCGGCTGATACTTTCGCGTGAGGTCGAGGATGAATACCGCGAGGTTATCTTCCGTTCCAAGTTCGATCGATTCGCCGCGGTCGAGCGCCGCCGGCTGATTCTCGACATCGCGCTTATGGCGGGAGAAAGGGTCGAGCCGGTTGGGATCGTGCGGGAATGCCGTGACCCGAAGGACGACAAATACCTGGCGTTGGCGGCGGCTGGCGGAGCAGATGTGATTGTGAGCAGTGATGTCCGACATCTGCTCTCGATGCACCCGTGGCGCGGGATACCGATACTGTCGCCGGCGGATTTCCTGGCGCTGTGACGGCGCATTGCCGGCAGAGCAATCGCCGGTTCACCGCACGCTGGTGATCGCGGTGCGGTTCTGCGCCCGGGCTTGCACCGTGGCGCCGGGGGCGGTGGGGCGGTCCTTGCCGTAACTGATCGTGGCGATGCGGGACGCCGCGATGCCGTGCGCTAGCAGGTAGTCACGCACGGTGTTTGCCCGCCGTTGACCGAGAGCGAGGCTGCGCTCGATCGCCGGCGCTCCGCCCTCCTGCTCGTCGGTGTTGCCGGCGATCCGGACGTTGACCTGGCTGTATTTTGCCAGCCATGCGGCCTGGCGGTCGAGCGTGGCGCTCGCGTCCGGCTTCAGGTTCGACTGGCCGGGATCGAAGAACACGCGGTCGCCGACATTGGCGACTAGGTCCTCCTCGGAGCCGGGAGAGACGCCGGCGGGCGTGCTGGCGCGGCGGAGCAGGCCCTCGTAGTCCGGCAGATCGCGGCTCAGGCGCGGGTCGCCCGGCATGCGGGCGATCGCCGCACCGAGCTGCGCCAGCGCGCGCTCGGCGAGCGGCAACGCGTCGGCGCGATTGCCCTGCTTCAGCAGCGTCTCCGCCACCCGGCCCAGGCTGACCGAGAGATCGCGCTGCCAGCCGGCATTGTTCGGGTCGGCCTTGGCCAGACGCTCGGCAATGGCGAGGCCGGCGCGGTAGGATTGCAGCGCGTCGGCCAGGTTGCCCTGCGACACCTGCACGTCGCCGACCTTCTCATACGACACCGAGAGATCGCGCTGCCAGCCGGCATTGTTCGGGTCGGCCTTGGCCAGACGCTCGAAGATCGCTTGGCCGGCGCGGTAGGATTGCAGCGCCTCGGCCAGGTTGCCCTGCGCCACCAGTACGTCGCCGACCTTCTCGTACGACACCGAGAGATCGCGCTGCCAGCCGGCATTGTTCGGGTCGGCCTTGGCCAGACGCTCGCGGATCGCGAGGCCGGCGCGGTAGGATTGCAGCGCGTCGGCCAGGTTGCCCTGCGACACCTGCACGTCGCCGACCTTCTCATACGACACCGAGAGATCGCGCTGCCAGCCGGCATTGTTCGGGTCGGCCCTGGCCAGACGCTCGGCAATGGCGAGGCCGGCGCGGTAGGATTGCAGCGCCTCGGCCAGGTTGCCCTGCGCCACCAGCACGTCGCCGACCTTGTTGTACGACACCGAGAGATCACGCTGCCAGCCGGCATTGTTCGGGTCGGCCTTGGCCAGACGCTCGCGGATCGCGAGGCCGGCGCGGTAGGATTGCAGCGCCTCGGCCAGGTTGCCCTGCGCCACCAGCACGTCGCCGACGTTATCGTACGACACCGAGAGATCGCGCTGCCAGCCGGCATTGTTCGGGTCGGCCTTGGCCAGACGCTCGAAGATCGCGAGGCCGGCGCGGTAGGATTGCAGCGCCTCGGCCAGGTTGCCCTGCGCCACCAGCACGTCGCCGACCTTCTCGTACGACACCGAGAGATCGCGCTGCCAGCCGGCATTGTTCGGGTCGGCCTTGGCCAGACGCTCGGCAATGGCGAGGCCGGCGCGGTAGGATTGCAGCGCCTCGGCCAGGTTGCCCTGCGCCACCAGCACGTCGCCGACCTTCTCGTACGACACCGAGAGATCGCGCTGCCAGCCGGCATTGTTCGGGTCGGCCTTGGCCAGACGCTCGGCAATGGCGAGGCTGGCGCGGTAGGATTGCAGCGCCTCGGCCAGGTTGCCCTGCGCCATCAGCACGTCGCCGACCTTCTCGTACGACACCGCGAGATCGCGCTGCCAGCCGGCATTGTTCGGGTCGGCCTTGGCCAGACGCTCGGCGATGGCGAGGTCGGCGCGGTAGGATTGCAGCGCCTCGGCCAGGTTGCCCTGCGCCACCAGCACGTCGCCGACCTTCTCGTACGACACCGAGAGATCGCGCTGCCAGCCGGCATTGTTCGGGTCGGCCTTGGCCAGACGCTCGAAGATCGCGAGGCCGGCGCGGTAGGATTGCAGCGCCTCGGCCAGGTTGCCCTGCGCCACCAGCACGTCGCCGACCTTCCCGTACGACACCGCGAGATCGCGCTGCCAGCCGGCATTGTTCGGGTCGGCCTTGGCCAGACGCTCGCGGATCGCGAGGCCGGCGCGGTAGGATTGCAGCGCCTCGGCCAGGTTGCCCTGCGCCACCAGCACGTCGCCGACCTTGTTGTACGACACCGAGAGATCGCGCTGCCAGTCCGAATCATCAGGCTCTGCCGCGGCTAATCCCTGCATCGCGGACGCGGCCGTTCGATACGCGTCCAGCGCCGTGTCGAGCCGGCCGCGCTGGACCGCGATGTCACCGAGGCCGAGCCGCGCCCAGAACGCGTCGTGGCGCTCGGTGTCGGTCTGACCGGTCTGGGCCAACGTCAGCAGCCGTTGGTCCGCCCGCTCCGCCGCGTCGAGGTTGCCGGCGTCGAACTCCAGCGCACCGGACCAGAGCAGACCGTCGATGTTGTCGGGGTCCAGCACCACGGCGCGGGCGTACGCCGCACGCGCCCGGGTCGGATCGGCGAGGCCGGCAATGGCGCCGAGGGTGCGGAAGGCCTCGGCTTCCTGCTTCGTGTCGCTCTGCCGACGCGTCTCCATCTCCTCCGCGGCGGCGCGCAGCAGCGGCTCGGCCTCCGCAGGCTTGCCCTGCTTTAGCAATTCCAGCGCCTGGGCATAGCGAGGATTGGTGGCGGCGCCCTGGACGATCGCGGTGATCGCGGAGGTCAGGGTTTGCCGAGCGCCTGGCACGGCGGCCTGCTCCGCGGCGATGGGTTGGTACTGGTGCACCAGCGCCTCGATCTCGCCCAGCGTCTGTTGGTTGGCGGCGATTGTCTGTCCCTGCTGGTGCGAGCGCCAGTAGAAGGAGCCCCCCGTGACAAGCAAGACCAGCACCAGCACTGCCACCGCCGCCCAGAGCGCCGTCTGTTGCCGCCGCCGGCGCCGGTCGCGCTGGTAGACCGCGTCCATGCGCAGGCCGGTCAGACCCGCGACGATCTTGGCGAACGCCCGGTCGCCGCCGTCGCCGCCGCGGCGCTGATCGGCCCCCAGCGGCACCTCGTCCGGGTCCCGCGTCACCGCACCCCGCGCGTCGAGCGCGAAACGCAGCGCCGGGGGAAACAGAGTATCGGTGCCGTCGCCGGGCGCGCCGGCGACGATCGCCGGGATGATCCGCCGCCCGCGATGGCGGTGGCGGAACAGCCGCACTTCCTCGTTCACGTGCGGGCTTTGCGCGGCGTCCGGCGAGGCCAGCACGATCAGCGCCGCCGAGCCGTCCAAGGCCTCGACGGTCTGGGTCGACAGCGAGGTGCCGGCGTCGAACTCGAACCGGTCGAGGAAGATCGGCTTCAGGTCGGCCGGCACGGTGCCCAGCGCGGTCTGCCGCCCGGCCAGGTCGCGGCCGAGGCGGAAGCCCTCCAGCCGCCAGAACAGCGCCTCCGCCGCATCGGTGTTGCGGCGGCTGTAGGCGATGAAGGCGCGGTATTTCGGCGAGCGTGCGGTGTCCGCCATGGCCCCTTCCCCGGCCCGCCGCGGCGTCCGCGGACGGTGCGGCAATTATTCTAGGGGCGGGCCGACAGCGTTGGCCAGAGGAGCAGGTCGCGGATTGCGCGCGGGGCGACGCGGCGCAAGCCGGCTGCTGTCGCCGCTGGGTTGCGGACATCTTGTTGGTACGCTGACCTGACGCCACATTCACGCGATCGAGCAGTCCGACTGATGTGGCTATCGGAGTTCGGGGCGTGCCAACGAACCTGCGGCAGGACCCCATGCACCAATTCGTCCACCTGCCGCCGCTGCGCCGACCGGGCGAGCAGGAGGCCGGCAGCATCGACGTGCGCTGGCGGAACCCCATGCACCAATTCGGGCCGCGGTTTCGGCAGGAAGCCCAGCGGTCGGCAACACCTCATGCCAAGCGGGGAATTGCCCGCTTGGCGCTGCCCGCCGTCTCACCGGGAGAATTCTGAGACGATGGTGGGACTCGCCCGGGATCGCCCTGATAGTTATTTTTACTTGACAGACTTCTGTTAGTGACTATAATGGTCGGATGCAAAGCGCCACGGTCGCCAGTGCCTGTCCTATCTCACCCGACGATCCCCAGGCGGATCGGCCGGCACGGACCATACCGGCGCGGATCGCTGCGCTGCTGCACACTGTTCGCATTATGCTGGGCTTCGGCCGCCAACTCGAGGCCACCGCGAAGCAGCGCTCCGGCAGCTCCGACTTCAACGCCATCGCGGCGTGCTTTGGCACCGGGCGGCTGTTTGCGATCATGGCGCACCTGCAACGCGGCATCCTGCGCGCCACCGCACTGGAGAACGTGCTGCTCGCGCGGGCGGCACGGGGGCGCGATATCGGCGTCGGCGTACCGCGCAGGCACGTGATTACGGAACTGACCATGCCGGCCGATCCGCCGGTAGAGCAATCGGCCGAGGCGCCGGTAGAGCAACTGGTCCCGGCGCCGGTAGAGCAACTGGCTACGCCAGCCGAGCAGCAGACCGAGGCGCCCGTCGTGCGGAAGAACCCGCGGCCGTCCCTCCCGATCGGCTGGGACGACCCCGAACTCTTCATGCCAACACTGAAGGAACTCGAGGCGCAGGTGCGCCGTCGCCCGCTCGGCCGTACCCTGGTCGATATCTGCCTCGACCTCGCGGTGGTGCCCGGCTTCTGCTCCGGTCCGTTCTTGAATGAGCTGCTCGACAGCATCCGCCTACGCGGCGGCAGCATTGGCGTTCTGATGGTGGAGAAGATGCACCGGGAGGAGGCGTTCTGTAAGGAGCAGGACCGGAAGGTGGGCAGCAACTGGGATTGGCAGACGCTGACGCAGGACGCCGTCCGCCGCATGTTGGGGGGCCTCATCGGCGAAGGGGCGGATGCTGCGTTCGGTCCGATACCAGAGCGATATGCGCCGGCCGCGGCGATGGCCACCGGCCCTTCCTGACCGTTTCGCACGCATCGAGGCAACGCTCGCGCACGGGACCGGATCATGGCCGGCCCCGCCGTCCCGATTCCGGTTTACGCACGAGTGCGGGAGCGCCAGGCGACGCCTGTGCCGTCACGGAATTCAAGAAAGATTCTAACACGGAGGGCACGAAGGACCACGGAGCAACACGGAGAGCGCGTGGCTCCCGATCGGCCGACGAACATACTGGCTCTCTTCGTGCTGCTCCGTGGTCCTTCGTGTCCTCCGTGTTGAAAGCTTGCTTTGTTGCCCACAGGTAAGAAATTGCCAGGTTCCCACCGGCGGCCGATCCGGTGCGGGCATATTCAAAGTCCTACCCCCGCCACCCGACGGCTCGCCCCGGTCACCAGCCCTGCGGACGGACCATCGCGCTTCCGGCCCGGATGAAAACGCTCTAATGCCGGCTGGGCGGCTTCGCCGGGCAGCATGCGGCGGAATCGCACCCGGGCGGGGAATGCCGCACTCCCGCGGCATCCGGCGACGGGGGAGCCGAGACAAAACAGGAGGTCAGGTGGCGACCTGGTTCTGGGTAGCGTTGGGCGGGGCGCTCGGCAGCATGGCGCGGTTCTGGCTGGCCGCGGCCGTGGCGTCTCTCACCGGTCCGCAGTTCCCCTGGGGCACGTTGCTCATCAACATCCTGGGCTCGTTCGTCATCGGCCTGTTCGGCGCCCTGACCGGCACCGGCGGCTCCGTCAGCGTGCCGCCCGACATCCGGGTCTTCGTCATGGTCGGAATTTGCGGCGGCTTCACCACCTTCTCCGCGTTCAGCCTACAAACCCTGGAACTGCTGCAATCCGGCGAGGTCCTGTGGGCCGGGGCCTATGTCGTGGGCTCGGTCGTTCTGTGCCTGCTAGGGGTATGGATCGGCGCCCTGCTCGGCCACGCCTGACCGTCCTGCTCACGATAAAACCGGCGCCGCGCCTCACCGCACGCTTCCATGAGCGTGGTGCATTGCGGCATATAGGCAGGAGGCTGGTGCCCAGCAGGATGAGACGGCGTCGCACGGCGCGCGGCCATCCCCAATACCCGGGCGCCGCCAGGGAGCAGGCGAAGCGATGAAGATATTGGTAACCGGCGGTTGTGGGTTTATCGGTTCCGCCGTAGTGCGCCACCTGCTGCGCCGCACCGATCACGTGATCATCAATGTGGATAAGCTGACCTACGCCGCCTCGCAGGAGGCGCTGGAGGAGGCGCGCCACGACAACCGGCACGTGCTGGTGCAGGCGGACATCGCCGACGTGGCGGCGATGCGCGAGACCTTCGCCACTTACGATCCGGACGCCGTCATGCACCTGGCGGCGGAAAGCCACGTGGACCGCTCGATCGACGGTCCGGCGGCGTTCGTGCAGACCAACGTGGTCGGCACCTTCGTGCTGCTGGAAGCGGCGCGGGCGCACTATGCCGGGTTGGATGCGGTCCGCCGCGCCGCGTTCCGCTTCCACCATATCTCCACCGACGAGGTCTTCGGTGCGCTCGGCGCGGACGATCCGCCATTCTGCGAGACCACCGCGTATGATCCGCGCAGCCCGTATGCCGCGAGCAAGGCAGCCTCCGACCACCTGGCGCGAGCGTGGCAGCACACCTATGGCCTGCCGGTCATCGTCAGCAACACCTGCAACAACTACGGCCCCTGGCAGTTCCCGGAGAAGCTGATCCCCCTGGTCACGCTGAATGCGCTGGAGGGGAAGGAGCTGCCGGTTTACGGCGACGGCTCCAACTGCCGCGACTGGCTGTTCGTCGAGGACCACGCCGAGGCGCTGGTGCGCGTGGTGCAATACGGTCAGCCCGGCGCCACCTACGCGATCGGTGCTCGCCAGCCGCGCAGCAACCTGGAGGTGGTGCGCACGATCTGCGCCATCCTGGACCGGCAGGTCCCCGATCCGGCCGGCCCGCGCAGCCGCCTGATCCGCTTCGTCACCGACCGGCCGGGCCACGACTTCCGCTACGAGATCGACCCCGCCCGCTCCGAAGTCGCTTTGGGCTGGAGCGCGCGGCACGATTTCGAGGCCGGCCTGGAGAACACGATCGACTGGTACCTGGCCAACCGCTCCTGGTGGGAAGGCGTGCGAGGCGGCCGCTACGCCGGCCAGCGCCTGGGCGTCCAACCATTGGCCACCACGACCCCCGCGCCCGCCCCCCTGGAAGCCGTGCCATGAAGGGCATCCTGCTCGCCGGCGGCTCCGGCACGCGGCTGCATCCGATGACCCTCGCGGCGTCGAAGCAGCTCCTGCCGGTGTACGACAAGCCGATGGTCTACTACCCGCTGTCCACCCTGATGCTGGCGGGTATCCGCGAGGTGCTGGTGATCTCCACGCCGGCGGACCTGCCGCAGTTCCGCCGCCTGCTGGGCGACGGCGAGCGCCTGGGCATGCGCTTCGCCTACGCCGAACAGCCGAGCCCGGACGGCATCGCCCAGGCGTTCCTGATCGGCCGCGACTGGCTGGCCGGCGAAGCCTGCGCGTTGGCGCTGGGCGACAACCTGATCCACGGCGATCACCTGTCGGCCACTCTGCGCGCGGCGGCGGCGCGGCCAGTGGGGGCCACGGTGTTCGCCTACCAGGTGCGCGACCCGGAGCGGTACGGCGTCGTCAGCTTCGACCCATACGGCAAGCCCGTGGAACTGGTGGAAAAGCCGGCCGCGCCGACCTCCAACTGGGCGGTGACCGGGCTGTATTTCTACGACCGCCAGGTCAGCGAGCTGGCGCGCATGATCCGTCCCTCGGCGCGGGGAGAGCTGGAGATCACCGACCTGAACCAGCTCTATCTGCACGCCGGCAACCTGCACGTGGAGAAGCTGTCGCGTGGCTGCGCCTGGCTGGACGCGGGAACGCCCGACAGCCTGTTGCAGGCCGCCACCTTCGTGCAGACCATCCAGTCGCGCACCGGCATGCTGGTTGGCTGCCCTGAGGAGGTGGCGTTCCGCATGGGTTTCATCGACTCCGATGCGTTGCGAGTCCACGCGCGCGGGCTGGGGAAGACGGATCTGGGCCGGGTGCTGCTGGAGTTGGCCGAGGGGGAACTCGCGTGATCGTCGAACGCCTGGACATCCCCGATGTGCTGCTGCTGACCCCGCCCCGCTTTCTCGACCCTCGCGGCTTCTTTTCCGAGACCTGGAATGCCGGGCGGTTCGCCGATGCCGGCATCCCCGGACCGTTCGTGCAGGACAACCACGCGCTTTCCACCGAGCGCGGGGTGTTGCGTGGGCTGCACTGCCAGATCGGGCCGAACGCACAGGGCAAGCTGGTGCGCGTGGTGCGTGGCTCGATCTGGGACGTGGCGGTGGACATCAGGCGCGGCTCGCCCACTTATGGCCGGCATGTCGGGGCGGTGTTGAGCGCGGAGAACTGGCAGCAGCTTTGGGTGCCGGTCGGGTTCCTGCATGGTTACTGCACGCTGCAGGCGGACACCGAGGTGATATACAAGGTCACCGCGCCGTACGATAAGGCGGCCGAGCGCGGGGTGATCTGGAACGATCCGGCGCTGGCCATTCCGTGGCCGATCCCGGCGGGCGAGGTGCTGCTGTCCGACAAGGACCTGGTGCTGCCGCGCCTTGCCGACTGCCCCGACTGGTTCTCGGTCTGAGATGGCGGCACGACCGATCCTGGTGACCGGCGGGACGGGCAGCTTGCCTCCGCCCTGGCTGCGGCGGCGACCGTGCCGATTTGCCGGGTCGGCCGTCCCGCGTTCGATTTCGACCGGCCGGACAGCATCGGCGCGGCGTTTCGGCAGGCCGAGCCCTGGCTGGTGGTGAATGCCGCCGCCTACACCGCGGTCGATGCGGCAGAAAAGGATGCGGACGCGGCGTACCGCGCCAATCGCGATGGCCCGGCGGAACTGGCGCGGCTGTGCGACGCCGCCGGCATCCCGCTGATCCACGTCTCCACCGACTATGTGTTCGATGGCGCCAAGGGCGAGCCGTATGTCGAGACCGACTCCGTGGCGCCGCAATGCGTCTACGGCGCCAGCAAACTCGCCGGGGAAGCCGCGGTGCTGGAGGTTTGCCGGCGCGCCGTCGTGCTGCGGACGTCGTGGGTATACGCGCCGACCGGCCGGAACTTCGTGCGCACCATGCTGACGGTGGGGAAAACGCGCGACCGGCTGACCGTGGTGGCCGACCAGAAGGGCTGTCCGACCACCGCCGCGGACCTTGCCGCGGCGATCCTGGAGATTGCAGCGCGCGTCGCCGGCACGGGATGGCAGGACGATTATGCCGGCGTGTTCCACGCTGCCGGCGCCGGCTGGACCACGTGGCACGGCCTGGCGAGCGCGGTGTTCGCCGAGGCGGCCCGGCATGGGGCCACGGTGCCCCGCGTCGATCCCATTGCCACCGCCGACTGGCCCACCCCGGCGAAACGACCGGCCGAACTCGCGGCTGGAATGCAGCAAGCTGGCGGCGGTGTTCGGGGTGCGGCTGCCGGAGTGGCGGCCCAGCCTGGCGCGGACGATCGACCAGATCTTCTTAACCCCTCCCGCGGGCGCGGGTTAGCGCTCCGGGTCAGGGTGATCGGGGCGGCACGTCGCAGGTAGAGCGAGGCGGCCCGATCACCCCCGTCGCTTCGCGCTGCTCCC
Source organism: uncultured Alphaproteobacteria bacterium (assembly GCA_963762885.1). Lineage (GTDB taxonomy): Bacteria > Pseudomonadota > Alphaproteobacteria > Acetobacterales > Acetobacteraceae > JASHVB01. The sequence continues at coordinate 1,052 of CAVXNH010000051.1, read as the reverse complement.
GCGGGCGAGGTGGACTTTTCGTGATCCGTGTCACAACCACGTTGCCGCGCCTTGGCGGTAGCCGAGTGCGATGCATCGTCCTGTCCTGGAACAACGCATGGAGGGCAACGATGTTTCCAACGCTGATACGAGCGCTCGGCGGCCTGGTCTTGGGCGCGATCCTGTTCGCCGCGCCGGCCGCGCGAGCGCAGTCGGACGCTCAGCAGGTGATCGACGGCGCACGCAAGACACTCGCCGATCTGCGGCACGACAGGGCGTTCGGCACGGCCACCAACGCACTGCACCATGCCCGGGCGGTGCTGGTCGTGCCGCACTTGCTGAAGGGCGGATTCTTCATCGGCGGCGAAGGCGGCGAGGGCGTCCTGATGGTGCACGGCCGCGCCGGCACCTGGAGCAATCCGGCATTCTACGGCATCGGTGCAGCGTCGTTCGGGCTACAGGCCGGCGGGGAGGTATCGGAACTGGTCCTGCTGGTCATGACGCAAAAGGGACTGGACGGACTGCTGAACGACCACTTCAAGATCGGCGCGCAGGGCGGGATCACCGTCGCGACCCTGGGTTCCGGTGTGGAGGGAGCGCTCGCCGGCCCGAACCCACCCGACATTATCGTGTGGTCGTCATCCACCGGTCTGTATGGCGGTTTGACGGTCGATGGCTCGATCGTGCATCCGAACCACGAAGACGATGCACGGTGGTATGGCCGGCCGATCACCGACCGGGATATCCTGTTCGGACACTTCGATTATCCGCGCGCGGCGGGCTTGCGGGAGGAGCTTGCGTCGATCGGCTAACGGGACAACTGTTTGCTGGCGGCAGGCGCTCGTGCTATCCGGTAGGCGCCTGCGCCGTTTGGGGGATAGTTTAGCGGTAGAACTCCCGGCTCTGACCCGGGCAGCCTTGGTTCGAATCCAGGTCCCCCAGCCAGGATATTCATCACCAGTATCAATATCCTGGTGGCCGACGCCCGTGCTGGATTCGAACCCGGTCCTGGTCTGGACCTCGCACTCGAGCGCGACGGAATTCAGCGATTTCGCACCGCGAATCCGTCCTTA
>CAVXNH010000050.1:0-133662 GCA_963762885.1 uncultured Alphaproteobacteria bacterium | reverse complement strand
GATGGAGCTCGGCGAAAGCATCCTCGGCGCGCTGTCGATGAACACGCAAGGCCCCGACGACGCCTCGATGATGACGATCCTGACCCACGGGACGGAGTACCAGAAGGAAAAATTCCTCAAGCCGCTGCTCAACGGCGACAAGCGGATCTGCTTTTCGATGACCGAAAAGGCCGCCGGCGCCGATGCCACCGGCATGCAGACCACCGCCGTCAAGGACGGCAACGAGAATTACATCCTCAACGGCGAGAAGTGGTTTTCCTCCTCCGCCAGCGTCGCCGACATGGCGCTGGTGATGGCCAAGACCGATCCCGACGCGCCGCGCCACAAGCAGTATTCGACCTTCATCGTCGAACTGCCGAACCCCGGCTACCGGATCAAGCGCAACATCAAGAACATGGCGATCGAGGGTCCGCATTACGACCAGCTTTCCGGCGGCCATTCCGAGATCGAGATCCGGGATCTCAAGGTGCCGGCCGACAATCTGCTTGGCGGCGAGGGCAACGGCTTCAACATGGGCCAGCACCGGCTGGCTTACGGCCGGCTGCGCCACGGCATGCACAACATCGCCAAGGCGCAGCGCGCGCTCGACATGGCGGTTGAGCATGTCACCCAACGCTCGACCTTCGGCGTGCTGCTGGCCGACCGCCAGGCGGTGCAGTTCATGCTCGCCGAATGCGCCAGCCAGCTCTATATCGGGCGGCTGATGCTGCTGCACATCGCCTACAAGGCCGAGAAGGGCCTCGACCTGCGGCAGGAAAACTCGATCGCGAAAGTCTATCTGGCGCACATGGTGCACAAGGTGATCGATACCGCGATCCAGCTGCACGGCGCGCTCGGCTACAGCCAGGATACGGTGCTGGCCAAGTGGTACACCCAGGTCCGCTCGCAGCGGCTGGTCGACGGCCCCGACGAGGTGCACAGATGGAAGGTCGGCCGCAACGTCATCAAGGCGTTCCGCGAGCACGGCACCACGGCGTCGGCGGCGGGCGGCGATCTGATCTAGCCGCCGCGTGGTGTGGCAATCCATGCCTGCCAGGGAATGTTCGCAGGGCTGGGCAGAGGCGCCCTTGCGCCGTGCCCCCCGTTGCAGACCACGCCACCGCCCGGCGTGCTTCATTCAACAGGGGGTATGGGTCCCTCTGCGGTGCCGCGTGACGAACGCCGCACCGCGTCCGGGACACGCGGATCAGGCGCGTCTTCAATGGATCGATTCACTTGTCAAACAGCTGGGATCGTCATTGCGCTGGTGACGATCACGCCCGTTGAGTACGGGACTTTATGGAACAGATCATGAACGAATTTGCGCCAGAACGCAAGCGAAAACCTGGCCGCCGCTAAAATATCGAAAACAACCCCATGCAAAGTAGCCGAATACCGCCGGATGGCATGCCTTGGCCGATCCCGCGAGGGCGTTTTCGACACCAGCCGGTTGCGGGATGCGCCGCGGGATCTGCCGAGTCCGGCGTGTCGGCGGGCGACGCAGCGTTGGCCCCGAACATTTTCGTCGCTGCGCCCGGCCCGCGGGTCATCGGCGACGGACGAGAAAAAATTATCCATAAAAAATTTGACACGTCGGGCAAATCACCGGCATATCGACAGCATCGCAGTCATCAGGCCCGCGCCGGGAAACCGGCGGCGGGCCTTTTCAATGCGATGGCGCTGGCATCGCGACCCCATGACGGCGAAGCATCAGCCTTGCGGGGTTTGCCGCTCCTGCGCCACGGCCTGCCAGCCGATGTCGCGGCGGCAAAATCCGCCGGGCCAGCGGATGCGGTCGACCGCGGCATAGGCGCGCTGCTGCGCTTCCAACACGGTCTGGCCGGTGGCGCAGACGTTCAGCACCCGTCCGCCATTGGCGAGAATGTCGCCGTCCCTTTCCAACGTTCCGGCGTGAAAGATCTCGACGCCCTCGATCTCGGCGGCCTCGGCGAGCCCCTCGATCCGGGTCCCCCTGGCATAGTCGCCGGGATAGCCGTTGGCCGCCATCACCACGGTCAGCGCCGGCTCGGCAAACCAGCGCAGGTCGAAATTCCTCAACTGGCCGTCGCAGGCGGCGAGCATCGCCGGCACCAGGTCCGACATCATCCGCAGCATCAGCACCTGGCATTCCGGATCGCCGAAGCGGACATTGTATTCGAACAGTTTTGGGCCGTCCGGGGTCAGCATCACCCCGGCATACAGCACGCCGCGGAACGGCGTGCCGCGCGCCTTCATCCCGGCCACGGTGGGAAGGATGATGTTGGCCATGATCTCGGCATGGATGTCCGGCGTCACCAGCGGGGTCGGCGAATAGGCGCCCATGCCGCCGGTGTTCGGCCCCTGGTCGTGATCGAACACCCGCTTGTGGTCCTGGGCGGAAGCGAGCGCGAGCGCGGTGTCGCCATCGCACAGCGCGAAAAAGCTGATCTCGCGGCCGGGCAGGAATTCCTCGATCACGACTTCCGCGCCGGCCGCGCCGAAGGAGCCTTCGAACATCATGGCGATGGCGGCCTCGGCCTCCGCCAAGGTCATCGCGACCACCACGCCCTTGCCGGCGGCCAGCCCGTCGGCCTTGACCACGATCGGTGCGCCCTGCCGGCGGACATAGGCCAGCGCGTGCTCGGCACTGCCGAAGCGGCCATAGGCGCCGGTCGGAATGCCGAATTCGGTGCACAGCGCTTTGGTGAATCCCTTGGATCCCTCCAGCCGGGCCGCCAGCCGGCCCGGCCCGAACGCCTTGATGCCGGCATCGGCGAGATCGTCGACGATGCCGGCGGCCAGCGGCGTTTCCGGGCCGACCACCACCAGGTCCACCGCCTTCGCGCGGCAGAATTCGATCACCGCGGCGTGGTCGGCGATATCCAGCGCCACGCATTCGGCTTCGCGGGCAATGCCGGCATTGCCCGGCGCGCACCAGAGCTTTGTCAAAAGCGGCGAGGCCGCGATCTTCCAGGCCAGAGCGTGTTCACGGCCGCCGGAACCGAGCAGGAGAATGTGCATGGGAAAAACCAGTCAGGGCGTGCGGGAGCCGAAGTCGGTCGCACAAAACTCCCTGCCGCGGCAAGGGAATATCAACAGCCCGTCATTCCGGGGCGTGCGAAGCACGAGCCCGGAATCCATGACCACGATCGGGAGTATGGATTCCGGCCTGCGCCCCAGGGCCGGCAATTGCCGACCGGTGGCGCATCCCGGAATGACGAAGCAAGAAAACTACGCATTGCCGCCCGAGGCCGCGATGATTTCCTGCAAGGTGGCGACATGGCGGGCAAAGGCGCCGCGGCCTGCGCCCGTGGCGGTCACCGTGGTCTGCGGCTTCCTGCCGACAAAAGCCTTGTCGACCGCGACATAGCCGGCCCTGGCCAGGGTTTCGATATGGGCGCCGAGATTGCCGTCGGTGGCGCCGGTCAGCTTTTTCAGCCGGGAGAATTCGAGGCCCGCGCCGGCCGGCAGCGCATGCAGCGCCGCCATGATCCTCAGCCGCAGCGGCTGGTGGATGATGTCGTCGAGTTCGGCCATCGGTCAGCTCCGGCGCATCCAGAGGCCGCCCAGCACGAGCCCGCCGCCGTTGACGAAGGCCATCCAGAGGTCGAACGCGCCGCCGACATAGAAATAACCGACCAGGGTGAGCGCGGTGATGGAAAGACCGATCGCGACAAAGGCATAGCCGAACCACAGCCCGACGATGCTGTAGACCAGCATGAAGTAGATCGGCCAGAACGTTCCCAACTGGCGCGGCGTCAGATGGTTGAGCACGCCGCTGCAAAAGGCGCCGAACGCGAAGAACAGCACGAAGGCCGCGAGCATCCTGTAATCGAAGGTGCGAACGCCGGTGCGCGCGCGATTGAATGCGCTGAGGGCGACCGACCCGGCAATGCCCGCGACATAAACCGCGAGCCAGCCATAGCCGGCACTGCGCGGCGAAAGATAGCTCGCAAGATAGCCCGCGAAAACCAGCACGCCCCACATGATCATGATCAGGCTGGAGAGATTGTAGATGGTCGACTGCCGGACGCGGCGGACGATGTCCTCGACATCGGACAGCGCCGAAGCCGCTTCCCTGGGATCGATCGAAGTCATGATGCGCTTGCCGCCTGGACCGGGTCGGCCGCGGCCGGGCTGTCGCCGCCGAGCTGCCGGCGCCGACGGCGCGCGACGGCCACGCTGCGCATCACGGCATAGCCGACCAGGAACATCGCGGCCTTGCTGGCGAGGCCCCAGATCGACATCGTCGCCGACCAGGTCACCACGTTGAAATTGAACGCCACGACCAGGTTCAGCGCCGCCGAGAAAAACATCAACCCCGACCACGCATAGCCGAAGATGACGGCGATGTCCTGCACCAGCTCGCGGGCGACAGGCGGCAGATAGCGGTTCATCCATCCCCGCTTCAGCATCACGACACCGGCGACGAGGTAGATCACGCTCGGCTTCATCATCACGAAGCGCAGGTCGTCGGTCATCAGCGTTGCCGTGCCCGCGCCCAGCACCAGGAACAGGCTCATCCACTGCATGGTGTCGATCGGCTTGCCGCGCGCCAACTGCCAGCCGATCTGCGCGGTGCCCAGCGCCATGCCGAGCACCACCGACAGGACGACATTGTGCGTCAGCAGATAAAGCACGAGAAAGAACAGCGTCGCCGCCATGTCGAGCAGCAGCATCTTTCCGGCATCGAACAGGTTCCTCATCGGATTCTCCGCGGGCGAATGAAGGTCACGCGTTCAGGCCTGTCGTGGCGACGTCGTCGGCGATGATGGATACCGCGGCGGGATCGCCGACGATACCCATGTGGTTGACGCCCTCGATGATCCGAACCGTGGCGCGGCCGCCGGCCGCCTCGTCATATCTATCCGACAGCATCAGTTCGTCGGCGGAGCCAGCAAAGATCGCCACCGGCCGGGTCGCCGCCGCCAGATCGGCGCGAAAGTCGGCCGAGGCGGCGAAGTCGCGCATCAGGCGATAGGAGTAGGTCGCGGTCAGCGCGCGGGCCGAATTCGGCGGCACCGCGAACGCCAGCGCCGGCAGCGATTCCGCCCAGGGCATTCCGATCCGGTGCAATACCGCCAGCGCGAGGAAGCGCGGAATGTCCGGACTGGCCCAGCCGCCGGCGTCGGGCCGGCTGCTCGGCGCGTCATAGCCGAGATAGGGGGCCAGCAGCACCGTGCGGGCGAACAGGTTCTGGATCGGGGAGCCGGCGATCCGCAGCGCGAACCCGCCGCCGGAGGAATGCCCGATCAGCGTCAGCGGCGCGGTGGAATCGGATTTGCGGATTTCGGTGACCAGGTCGGCCATGTCGTCGTCGAGCTGGCCCGCATAGGCGATATCGCCCCGGGTTCCCGAATCGCCGTGGCCGCGAATATCCACGGCGAAGGTTTCGACCCCGCGCCGCGCCAGTGCCCGCGACAGCGCATGGATGGCACCCCGGCTGGAGCCGGAGGAGCCGTGCACTACCACCGCGATGCGGCCGGTTGCCGGCGCCTGAGCCGGATAATGCCGGTAGGCCAGTTCGGTGCCGTCGCGGGCCTGGAACCGGGACACCTCGGGCATGGTGGCAAAATCGATCGACTTGCGGGCTTCCGAGATCGAGGCCAGTTCCGGCGGCTGCCGGAGCGGCCAGGCCAGCAGCCCCGCCAGCAGCAGGGCGGCCGAACCGGCAATGGCGAGGCCTCCGACCAGGATCCTGAGGCCGCCTGAAACGATGGTGGCGATCATGACGCAATCCTCCGTGGCCGAACTAAGTAACCAGAGAACTCTATAATACAGAGTAATCTGACAAGCAAGCGCCGATTTGCGGGTCGGACTGAAATCCCTACCTTGCGCGAAAGTCCGAAAAGCCCGATTCGATTGGCCGACATGACCGCAGCCGAAGCCCTGATCAACGCCCCCGAATTCACGGTGTCCGAACTGTCCTCGGCGCTGAAGCGGACCGTCGAGGACGCCTATGGACATGTCCGGGTGCGCGGCGAAATCACCGGCTTTCGCGGGCCGCATTCATCCGGGCACTGCTATTTCGCGCTCAAGGACGAGGGCGCCAAGATCGAGGCGGTGATCTGGAAGGGCGTCCACGGCAGGATGCGCTTCAAGCCGCAGGAAGGCCTCGAGGTCATCGCCACCGGCAAGCTCACCACCTATCCCGGCTCGTCGAAATACCAGATCGTGATCGAGGCGATCGAGCCGGCCGGGATCGGCGCGCTGATGGCGCTGATGGAGGAGCGCAAGCGCAAGCTTGCCGCCGAAGGGCTGTTCGATCCGGCGCGCAAGCAGCTGTTGCCGTGGCTGCCGGAAGTGATCGGCGTCGTCACCTCGCCGACCGGTGCGGTGATCCGCGACATCCTGCACCGGCTGCAGGACCGCTTTCCGCGCCGGGTGCTGGTGTGGCCGGTGCGGGTGCAGGGCGAAGGCTCGGCCGAACAGGTCGCCGCGGCGATCCGCGGCTTCAACGCGCTGCCGCAAGGTGGCCGCATTCCGCGGCCGGATCTGTTGATCGTGGCGCGCGGCGGCGGCTCGCTGGAGGACCTCTGGTCGTTCAACGAGGAGATCGTGGTCCGCGCCGCCGCCGAAAGCATGATCCCGCTGATCTCGGCGGTCGGCCACGAGACCGATGTCACGCTGATCGATTTCGCCGCCGACAGGCGGGCGCCGACGCCGTCGGCCGCCGCCGAAATGGCGGTGCCGGTGCGCAGCGAATTGATGGCCAGGCTTGCGACCCTGGCGCGGCGCAGCGCGGTGTGCTGGCAGCGCGGCCAGGAAGCGCGCCGCAACGAACTGCGCGCCGCGGCGCGCGCGCTGCCTGCCGCCAGCGAACTGCTGGCGATCCCGCGGCAGCGGCTGGATGGCGCGGCAGGCGCGCTGCCGCGCGCCCTGAAAGCCAACACCCACGCCCATTTCCGGCGTTTTGCCGCGGCCGGCGCCCGGCTGACCGTGCGGGTCCTGCACGCGCAGGTGGGGCACGCCCGGCAGCGCCTGACCGGCTCCGGCGAACGGCTGACGCATTCGGCCCGCGCGCTGCTGCGCCACCGCCGGGAGCGCTACGCCGGACTCGAGATCCGGCTGAAAGCCTCGAAACTCTCCAACGCAAAGGCACAGCGCCAGGCCATCGCGCGCGACCGCGAACGGACGCTGCGGCTGGCCGAGCGCGCGCGGCGCGCGCTCGCCACCGCGCTGGCGCGCCAGCAGGCGCGCGTCACCCACAGCGGCCAGTTGCTGGCGGCGCTGTCCTATCGCAGCGTGCTGGCCCGCGGTTTTGCCCTGGTGCGCGATGCGCAGGGCCTCGCCCTGCACGCCGCCGCCGCGGTCGGACCGGGCGCCCGGCTCAATATCGAATTCGCCGACGGTCAGGTCGGCGCCACCGCGGACGCCGACCGGCCGGCGGCAGCCTCCATCGCCAAGCCGGCTGCCGGCGAGCCGAGAAGTGCGGCGCCCCGGCGCGTCGCCAAGCCGGTCGACCAGGGCAGTCTGTTTTAGCGCATGATGAGTTTGAGTTGGCGCTCACATCGTGCCCCGGAGGCAGCGCAGCACGCCATTCCGGCGTGGCGCGCTGCCGAGCCGGGGCCCGTCGTTTATAGCGAAAGTGCGTGATGGGTTGCCGGCTTTGCGGCGCAGCGCGAAGAGCGCTGCACCGCGTCCGGGACACGAACGCTCCGAGCTTGCCCCCGCGGCAGCTATCGATCGAAGCTGGCGCGCGAACGTAAACGCATCAAGCTATAGCCGCGGTCGGCGCTGTTTTTGGAGCAGCGCGGTGCGCCGCACCACGCTTCGGGTGCAGCGTGCGCGCGGCTACCGCGCCAGCCACTCGGCGACGCGCTTTTGCGAATCGGCGCGGGCCTCGGTGTCGGTGCCGAGATGGCCGCGCTCCGGCACGGCCGCGTCCGATGTCCCGGCCAGCGCATGCAGCGGCAGGTTGGCGCGGTCGAAATCGTGATAGGCCTCGGGATAGACCACGATCCGCGCCAGCGCGCTGCGCCCGCGGGCGCCGTCGATCATCTGGCGGCAGGCCGGCGCCGAACTGACGTCGTCCTTGGCGCCGATCAGCAGCAGCGTCGGCACCCGCGCGCTCCAGCCGAGGCCCGACGAGACCCGGCAGTTCGGATAAAACGCAATCGCGGAGCGGAAATCCGGCTCGACATTGCGCGACGACAGTTGCGGACGTACCGCCCACAGCAGCGCGCTGGCGCCGTTCGCCCATCCCAGCAGGCTGATGCGACCGGCGGCGGCCCAGCGCTGCTGCACCAGCCAGTGCCGGGACGCCAGGATGTCGGCGACCCGCTCGCGGCTGGCGCGCACGCGGCGTTCCTTGACCCGGCATTGCGGGCCGAGTTCGCGCGAACCATAGCTGTCCGGCAGCAGCACCGCATTGCCTTGCTTCAGCAGTTGCTCGGCCCAGTCGCGATAGCGCGGCTGCACCGGCTCGGAATGCCCGCCCAGCCCGCCGCAGCCGTGCAAGGCGATCACGCTCGGAAACGGGCCGTCGCCGTCGGGCTTGTAGAGCTGCGCATGCAGGACGCCTTCGGCCAGCGGAATGTCGACCTGCTGCGGGGCAGGCAACGGCGCCGCGTCCGCGGCAAAAGCCCGCGCCAAAAGCGCCAGTAATACGGTTGCTGACAGAAGGCGCATGAGGATTGGCCGGGTCGATGTGGCGCCGGGAAAACGGCGGACATTGCGCCCGAGGCTATCATGCGCCAGAGCCGAAAATTCATCACAAATCGGTGGGTTTGACGGGCGGACAGCAGGACCTATCTATGTTAGATCGCATCCTTCATCATTCAGCCCCGCGGCCCGGCCGTCCGGGTGTGCTCGGAGAGTTCGAACGTGCTGAACAAATTCGGTCCCTCGGGCCATGGCGAAGCGCAGCTGCAGTATCTGGACGGCGATTTCCGCGTGATCTCGCCGGGAACCTATGTGCGATGCGCGGTGACCGATGCACGGATACCGCTCGACGAGCTGAAATACTGGAGCGTCGATCTGCAGGAGGCCTACGCCATTCCGAGCGCGGTGCTGCAGCGGCATTATCCGGCGGCGCTGAAGCCGGCGAGCTGAGGCGACAGGCCCGCGCCCGCCGCCGCTTGGCCCGGCTGCTAGCGGGAAAACTTCCTCTCCCGCGCCCGGAACAGCCGGTCCGCCACCAGCTTGCGCAATGCGGCGGCATCGTCGAATTCGAGCGTCACCGCGAACGGCACGATGTCGGCCGCCCAGGGAGGAATTTCGCCGCCGCGGCGCAGCCGCGCCAGGTCCTTTTCCGTGGTCACCGCGGTCAATCCATCGCGCCTGGCCTCGGCGAGCAGTGCGGCGATCTCGCCTTGCGAAAAAGCGTGATGATCGGCGAATGGCAGCTGCCGGACGACCTCGATCCCGCTGCCGCGCAGCGTCCTGAAAAACCGCTCGGGGTCGCCGATTCCGGCGAAGGCGAGCACGCGCTTGCCGCCGAGCGAGGCCACCGAGGCCGCGTCGGCTTCGAGATGCGCGGAAAAAACCGCCCTGCCCCGCGCGGCGATCGCCGCGGCGACCGGCGCGGCAGCGGTCCCGGTGCCGATCACGATCAGCGCGTCGGTGCGGGCGAGTTGCGGCGGCAGCGGCGCCCGCAACGGGCCGGCGGGAAACACGCAGCCATTGCCGAGGCCGCGGTGGCCGTCGATCACGATCAGCGAGGCATCCTTGGCGATGGCGGGGTTCTGGAAACCATCGTCCATCAGGATCACGCTGGCGCCCTGCGCCCGCGCCAGGGCAAGCCCGGCGATGCGCTCGCGCGCCACCACCACCGCCACCGTCCGCGCCAGCATCAGCGGCTCGTCGCCGACATCGCCGGCGCCATGCCGCGCCGGATCCACCTTGACCGGCCCCCGCAACCGTCCGCCATAACCGCGGCTGAGCACGACCGGCCTCTCGCCTTGCTCGCGCAGCAGCCCGGCGAGCGCCAGCACCAGCGGAGTCTTGCCGGCGCCGCCGAGATGATAATTGCCGACGCAAAGCACGGGAATGCCGGCGTCAAAACCCTGGCGCCGCAGGCGCTGGCCCGCGATCCAGCCATAGACGGCGCCGAGCGGCATCAGCAATCGCGACTTCCAGGACGGCGGCCGGTACCAGAAGCCCGGCTCACGCATCGGCCGCCCCCATCTCGAGCCGCAACTGCAACAGATACGGCTCGAGCGCGGCCAGCGTGCGATCGAGCGCGCCGCCGAGCTGTTCGACCACGCGCTCGGCGGCCTGCAGCGAGGCCTGGCGCGCCGCCGGATCGGCCAGCCACTGGCCGAGCTGCTTGACCAGCGCTTCCTGGTTGTCGGCGCACCTGGCGCCGCCGGCGTCGTCCAGCGCGGCATAGACATCGCCGAAATTGAAGACGTGGGGGCCATGCACCACCGCCGCGCCGAGCCGGATCGCCTCGATCGGATTCTGCCCGCCATGGGCGACCAGCGAGCCTCCCATGAACACGATCGGCGCCAGCCGATAGAACAATCCCAGTTCGCCCATGGTGTCGGCGACGTAGATGGCGGTCCTGGCGGTCGGCAGTTCCTCGCGCGAGCGCAGCGCCACCTGCAGCCCGGAAGCCGCGACGGTGCGGGCGATGGCTTCGCCGCGATCGGGATGGCGCGGCACGATCACGCTCAGCAGCCCGGGAAATATCGCCGCCAGCGTGCGATGGGTCTCCAGCAGGATTTCCTCCTCGCCGGGATGGGTCGAGGCCGCGACGATGACCGGGCGGCCCCGCGTCGCCAGCATCAAGCGCTCCAGCTTCGCCGGGTCGGCGGGCGGCGGCGGGAGGTCGAACTTCAGATTTCCGGTGGTCACGACATTGCGGCTGCCGAGCGCGGCAAAGCGCTCGGCATCGACATGCGATTGCGCCAGGCAGACCTCGAAGCGGCCCAGCAGCGCCGAAATCGTGCCGCTGATGCGGCGCCAGCGCGGAAACGAGCGATGCGACATCCGGCCGTTGATCAGCACCATCGGCAGCCGCCGCGCCGCGCCCGACAGGATGAGATTGGGCCACAGGTCGGACTCGATGAACAGCGCCAGACTCGGGCGCCAGTGATCGAGAAAGCGCGCGACATAGCGCGGCGCGTCGTAGGGCACGTATTGATGGATGATATCGGCGGGAAACCGCTTGGCGACGATCGCCGCCGACGTCACCGTGCCGGAAGTCAGCAGAATGCGGATGTTCAGCGCGCGCAGCCGTTCGATCAGGGCCGCCGCGGCCAGCACCTCGCCGACGCTGGCGCCATGGATCCAGACCAGCGGGCCGTGCGGCCGCACGCCGCCGCCGACGCCGCGCCGCTCGGCGATGCGCGCGGGATCTTCCTTGCCCTGTTTCAGCCGCCGCTTGATCAGCGCCGGCGCCAGCGGTACCGCCGCAGCGGACAGCTTCCGGTAGATCCGCAGCGTCACCGGCAGCGACTTAGCCATGACCCGCCTGTTCCGGACGGCCGACCTGCGCATAGGCCCGGCGCGTCGCATCGTTCAGCGTCGCCTCCAGCTGCGCGCGCAGTCTTTCCATGGTCTCGGCATCGGCATCGGGCGGCACCACGACGATGTCGCCTCCCACCAGCGCACCCTGCCCGAACGGCAGATTGATGGTGGTGCGGTCCCAATTGTCGAGGCGGAGGAAACGGCTGGTCGCCATCGCGAAGGGCATGATCGGCCGTCCGGATTCCCTCGCCAGCATGATGATGCCGAGACCGGCGACCCGCGCGCGCTTCGGCACGTCCGCGGTCAACGCCACATTATAGTTGTCTTCGAGCGCACGCACCATCTCCTTGAACGCGCCGACGCCGCCCTTGCGGTGGAACGCCGAGCCGTGATCGCCGGAGCCGCGGATGGTGCCGATCCCGAGCCGCTCGGCGGCGATCGCGTTGAACTCGCCGTCGCGATGCCGCGAGATCAGCACCTTGCCGCGATGGCTCGGCTTGGTCTTGATGAACGGCGTCATGAAATGCTGGCCGTGCCAGAAGGCGAAGATCGCCGGCATCTGCGGCTCGACAAGTTCATAGACGTCCGGGGGATCGAAGCTGAACCTGTTGGTCAGCCAGACCAGCCGGAGGAATTCGGCCGCGGAGCACCCCACAGCGCGCTGCAGCCAGCTGCTGCGCAGCACGTTGCGAAGCATTTTTTTCAACGCGCGGGCTTCGCGTCTTGGCCCGGATCGAGCAGCCGGTGGAGATGGACCACGAAATAGCGCATATGGGCGTTGTCGACGGTCTGCTGCGCCTTGGCCTTCCAGGCGGCGAAGGCGCTGGCGTAATTGGGGAACACGCCGACGATCTCGACCTGGTCGAGATCCTTGAACGTGGTGTGCTCGAGATCGGTCAGCTCGCCGCCGATGACGAGGTGGAGCAATTGCTGCTGGGCGCTATCTGGCATGATTCGGTTTCCTAACGCGGTGCCCGGCAAGGCAAGATTTCCGACCCGCCTGGCGCACGCTCAGGGCAACGGACGGCGGCGGAAATGCTCGACAATGCTTGCATGACGTTCGCGCCCGGCTGCCACCAGCACCCCGTGGGTCACTTCCCGGAGGTTGTAGAGAATGCTGTCCCCCGAGAGCGCGGTCATGTTACCATTCGCTTCCTGCACGATCAAATCGGCCGCGGCAAGGTCCCAGTCGCGGCTTTGGCCGCCGGCAAAGGCCGCATCGAGCGTTCCTTCCGCGACCCGGCACAGCCGCAGCGCCAGCGATCCGATTCGCGGATAAAGGGTAAGTTCGCCGGACGACCGGTTGAGCCGTTCGACCAGCGGCTTCGGACCGGCGATGCGGGAAAAATCCAGCGCGGCGCCCGGGCTTGCCGACACCGGCACGCCGTTGCGCGCGGCGCCCTGTCCGCGCGCGGCGAAGAAGAATTCATCGCTGGCCGGCACGAACACCGCGGCCAGCAACGGGGCGGCGTTCTCGACCAGCGCCACGCTGACGCACCAGTCTTCGCGGCCGGCGAGATAGCCGCGGGTGCCGTCGATCGGATCGACGATCCAGACCAGCTTCTTGCCGAGGCGCGTTTCATCGTCGGCGCTCTCTTCCGACAGCCAGCCATAGTCCGGCCGCGCCGACCGCAGCTGCTGCTGGATCAGGTCGTTGACCGCGATATCGGCTTCGGACACCGGCGAGGATGCGCCCTTGGTCCAGTTCTTCAGCTCGGTGCGAAACAGCGACAGCGCCAGCGCGCCGGCCTCGCGCACGGTGTCCTTCAGCAGGGCCGCGTCCCGCGCCAGCGCGTCACGCGTCACGACGGAGTTCCGCGCGCCGTCGGCGCTACCGTCCGCCAACCGTCAAGCCCTCGATGCGCAGCGTCGGAGCATTGACGCCGTAACGAAATTTCAGATCGTTGGCGGGCACCAGCGACTTGAAGATTTCGAGCAGATGCCCCGCGATCGTCACCTCGCTCACCGCGTAGGTGATTTCGCCGTTCTCGATCCAGAAACCGGATGCGCCGCGGCTGTAGTCGCCGGTCACGCCGTTGACGCCGGAACCGATCAGGTCGGTGACGTAAAATCCCTGGCGGATATCGGCCATCAGTTCGGCCGGAGTTGGCTCGCCGGCCTCCAGATGCAGGTTGTACGAGCCCGGCGACGGCGAGGACGAAACGCCGCGCTGGGCATGGCCCGTGGTGACCAGCCCCAGTTCGCGCGCGGTCGCCGAATCGAGCAGCCACGAGGTCAGCACGCCCTCGTCGATGATGGCGAGCTTCTTTACCTTGACGCCCTCGGCGTCGAACGGCTGCGAGCGCAATCCGCGCACCCGCAGCGGATCGTCGATGATGCGGATGTTCTTGGCAAACAGCTGCTGGCCGAGGCGGTCCTTGAGAAAACTGGTCTTGCGCGCGATCGACGCGCCGTTCACCGCGCCCACCAGATGGCCGACCAGCGATCCGGAAACCCTGGGGTCGAACACCACCGGCACCTTGCAGGTCTCGACCTTGCGCGGATTGGCGCGCGCCACCGTGCGCTCGCCCGCGGTGCGGCCGACGCTGGCGGGTGACGCCAGGTCGGAAGCGTGCGGCGCCGAGGTGTAGTCATAGTCGCGTTCCATGCCGGTGCCGTCGCCCGATATGGCGGTCATCGAGATGCCCTGGCTCGAGCGCAGATAGGCACCGTGGAAACCGGTGCTGGTGACCAGCACCATGCCGCCAATGCCGGTCGAGGCCGACGCGCCGCCTGATTTGGTGACGCCCTTGACCGCGAGGCCGGCGGCTTCGGCCTCGCAGGCGCGGCGTTCGAGCTCCGCCGTCGACGGGACCTGCGGATCGAGCAGATCGAGATCCGGGAAATCGCGCGCCAGCAACGCGGGATCGGCGAGGCCGACATATTTGTCGTCGGGCGCGACCCGCGCCATTGCCACGGCGCGCTCCGCGAGTTTGGCGACGCCGTCGCCGCTGACGTCGTTGGTCGAGACCACCGCCTGGCGGCGTCCCACCAGCACCCGCAGTCCGACATCATCGCCTTCCGAGCGCTCGGATTCCTCGACCCTTCCGTCGCGCACCTCGACGCCCTGGGAAATGCCGCGCACCGCCACCGCATCGGCGGCATCCGCGCCGGCGCGCCTGGCAGCCTCGACCAGGCGCTGCGCCAGCGTGCTGAGGGCGGATTGATCGAACAGCGAGGATGAATCGGCTTTCGGCGACGGCGCGGCGGATGGTGAAGAGATCACGAATAAAATCCCGACGATTGGAGGATCGGCCGCAGATCGGCCGCTTCATGAGATGTGCCCGATTCACGCGGACTTCAAGCATTTCATGGGTCGAAAGCCAAACAATTTCGGACTTCCCGCAAGGTCTCGTCAATCATGCGGGCCAAGGTCTTGTCAATCATGCCGGCGAATGGCGGTCAGGTGACATTCGGTTAACCAGCCTTTTTAAGCCGATACCGACACCGCTGCGGCAAGCTCGCTTGCATCGACCGGGAACATAATCCCGGCGGGGAGACAAGACCTTGAGGCGTCAAACAGCAACGAGCGGGATCAATCCCGCCGGGTCGGGCCGCGCATTGCGGCTCGACCCTCTTTCCCTGCCCGTCAGCTTCGATGCGCATGACAGCCGCGCCGACGGCGGCGTGCGGCAAGTCGAACTTCACCGCGAGCGCGTCGTGCTGCGTCGTGCGCTGCACGGCATGCAGATGGCGGTCAACGTTCGCGTCAGCGATTTTCTCGGCGTTGCCTTGCGCGGCATCGACGAGGCGCAGATCCTGGTGCTCGCGCATCGCGATCCGTCGCTGACGATTCCGCTGTGCGTGAGTTCCGACCGCGACGAGATCGCGGCGGCATGGCAGGCGTGGAGCGACATCTTCGCGCTTCCGCGCCTGACCGAAGAAGCCGCCCCGCAACCGGCGCCGCGGCGCCGGCGCCACAACACGATCCGGTCGCGGCGGCCGAAATTCCTGGTGCGGCGGCGCGGCGGCGATCTGCTCAATCCGGCCAATCTTCATCGCGGCGAGCGCGAGATCATCGCGCCGGAGTAGCGCGCGACGAATGTAGGTCAGCGCGCTGGCTTCGATCGACGACCGCCGCGAGGACAAGGCTTGGAACGCTCATGTCCCTGACGCGGTGCGGCGCACTGCGCCCGGGCCACGATGATGTGGGGGCCCCTTCAACTCGAAGCCACCGTGCTCCAGACGCCGGCGCGCATCAGCGCATCCACCAGCAGGCCCGCGAACAGCAGCAGCCCGGCATCGCGGTTGGATTTGAAGATGCGCAGGCACAGCGCCGGATCGCCGATCCTGAGCCGGGCGATCTGCCAGGCGAGATGCGCGGCGAAGCCGGCAAGCCCGGTCCAGGCCGGCAAGCCCGCGCCGGCCGAGGCCAGCGCCATGCCGATCAGCACCACCGCCAGCCCGTAGAACGCCATCAGCGCCGGACGGGTGCGGGCACCGAACAACAGCGCGGTCGATTTGACGCCGATCAGCGCGTCGTCCTCGGCATCCTGATGGGCATAGATGGTGTCATAGCCGATCACCCAGGCGATCGACCCGGCGTAGAGCCAGAGCGCCGGCGCGTCGATCCGCGCCAAGGTCACGGCGAATCCCATCAGGGCGCCCCAGGAGAACGCCAGCCCGAGCACGATCTGCGGCCACCAGGTGATCCGCTTCATGAAGGGATAGACCGCGACGATGACCAGCGAGGCCGCGCCGGCGGCGACCGCGAAGCGGTTGAATTGCAGCAGCACCGCCAGACCGATCAGCGCCTGCAGCGCCAGAAAGGCCGCCGCCCGCGGCACGCTCACCTGGCCCGCGGGAATCGGCCGCGACCGGGTCCGTTCCACCAGCGCGTCGAGATCGCGATCGGTGATGTCGTTCCAGGTGCAGCCGGCGCCGCGCATGACGAAGGCGCCGACCAGGAACAAGGCGAGGATCGTCGGCAATTGGCCGATGCTGCCGGCGACGACGGCAGCCAGCGCCGCCGACCACCAGCATGGCAGCAACAGAAGCCACGATCCGATCGGCCGGTCGAGACGGGAGAGCCGCAGATAGGGCCGCGACCATGGCGGGGCCCTGGTGTCGACCCAGTTGCCGGTGGCATCGGCAACGCGGGCGGCGGTAGCGCTCATCCGAACACGGTCCTGCTATTCGCCGTGCCGCTCCCGGATCTGAGGTTGCTGGCCGGCGCGGGCGGCAACGGCTGCAGGCCCCTGGAGGTGGCGGCAGCGGTCATCGCGTCAGGACGTTGCCGTTCAGGGTATCGAAGGTGCTGCCGCCCTTCTTGTTGGCGGTGGCCTCGGGAACCGTCGCCGCGGAGCCAAGCACCTCGCTCAGGCTCGGACCGGCAGGTCCCCTCTGCTGCGCCTGCTGCGCCATGTCGCAGACCTTCTTCTGCATTTCCTCGGTGTGCTTGTGGCCGGACTTCAGCTGTTCCGGTATCTGTGGCGGAATCCCGCACTTCGCCGCGTTGGTCTCGACATATTTGATCATCTTGATTTCGGCCTGGCCGAAACTGCCGATCAGCTTGCAGGCTTCGTCCGGCGGCGCGTGGCGCTCGCTGGCGACCTTGATCAGCTTGCCGCGCTTCTCGGCGTCTTCGCGCAACGGCAGGAATCCCTTCATGCATTGGTCCGCAGGACCGGCCTGCGCTGGACCCGGCCGCGCCGCGAGCCCGGCGCCGGTGAGCGGCGCTGCGCCGGTGACCGGAAACGAGGCGGCCGGGGCAGCTCCGTTGACCGGCGGAAATGCCGGATCGTTGGCTGGAGGAACTCCCTGGCCCCCGCGCAGCGGCGGAAATGCCGGATCGCTGGCCGCGGCCCCCTGGCCCGGCAGCGGTGCCGGAAACGCGTTCTGCGCAGCGACCCGGCCGGCATGGAGTGCGACCACGGCCAAGGTGACTGGCACAATCAAACGGCGGATGATCAAGACTGTTCCTCCGACAAGGTCCAACGGTCCCCAACCTCTTAAAAGCGCGATTTCCGATGGGGATTTACGATTCCTGCCACCGCTTAACAACCCGTCGAATTTGGCAACAGCGCGGCGTAGCGCCGCGCCGGACGGCAATATTTGCGCAAATTCGCCCCTCTCCCCCGGCCGGCGCGCCGCGGCAAGGTCCCGCCCGCGATCCGGACGTGCTCCAAATTGTCCATGGGCGCATGATCTTATGGTCAAACCGCCTGCACTGTTGCAATGGGATGCCGGAACAGCCGTTGGAACCGACCATGCCTCAGATCGATTTTCGCAGCCCCCGGCTTTTCGTCGATGCCCGCTTGGCCGCCGGCGAAACCGTGGCGCTCGAGCGCAACCAGAGCAATTACCTCGGCAACGTGCTGCGGCTGTCCGCAGGCGGAACCGTCCTGGTCTTCAACGGACGCGATGGCGAATGGCAGGCGTCGATTGCGGGCCGCAAACGGCCCGACGGCCTGCTCATCGTCGCCCGGACCCGGCCCCAGGACCGCCTGCCCGACCTCGGCTATGTGTTTGCGCCGCTCAAGCATGCCAGGCTCGACTACATGGTGCAGAAGGCGGTCGAGATGGGAGCATCGTCGCTGCAGCCGGTTCTGACCCGCCTGACCCAGGTCGCCAGGGTCAATGGCGAGCGGATGCGCGCCAACGTGGTCGAGGCAGCCGAGCAATGCGGCATCCTGAGCCTTGCCGCCGTCGCCGAACCGGTGGCGCTCGATCGCTATTTGAGCGGGCGCGGGGGGCAGCGGCTGCTGGTGTTCTGCGACGAGGCGGCCGACGCCACCGATTCCCTGCAGGCGCTGCGCAGCCATCAGCCGATTTCGGGTGGGATCGACGTTCTGGTCGGCCCCGAGGGCGGATTTGCCGACGAGGAGCGCGCCACCCTGTTGCGGCAACCCCGGATCCTGCGGCTATCGCTGGGGCCCCGGATCCTGCGCGCCGATACCGCCGCGGTGGCGGCGCTGGCGCTGGTGCAGGCCGCACTTGGCGACTGGACCGATGGCCGGATAGGCGGATAGGACTGGGCTTCACCCGCGGTCCATGGCCTGTCATTAAGCCACTTGGCCGATGCCGGTCGAAACCCCGTGCCGGCCGTGCTAAGGGGCTGCGCCCGGCTCTGCCCCGATGGAACCCGTTTTTTCGGATATTTGGACTTCGCAATGACCCTGACCGCCGCCCCTCGTGCGCCCGGATCCGCCGCATGGGCGGATGCCCTGCTGTTGTCGTTCGCGCAGGCCGGCTACCTGCTGGCCGAGCCGGCGATCCTGCAGCCCGCCGAGCCGTTCCTCGATCTGTCCGGCGAGGACATCCGGAAAAGCCTCTATCTGACCACCGATCCCGAGGGCGAGGAATTGTGCCTGCGGCCCGATCTCACCATTCCGGTGGCGCGGGATTACCTCGCCTCGCCGCGCGCCGGCCAGCCCGCCGGATTCAGCTATCTCGGGCCGGTGTTTCGCTATCGCGGCGGCCGGCCCAGCGAGTTCCTGCAGGCCGGCATCGAATCCTTCGGACGGCAGGATCGCGCCGCCGCCGACGCCGAGATGCTGGCGCTGGCGCTCGAGGCGACCGCCGCGTTCGGGCTGACCGAGGTCGACATTCGCACCGGCGACGTGGCGCTGTTCATTGCGCTGATCGACGCGCTCGACCTCTACCCGGTCTGGCGGCGGCGGCTGATCAAGGACTTCAACCGCAAGATCAGCCTGGAGCAGGATCTCGAGCGGCTGACGCTGGCGACCGGTTCTGCCCGCAACGAATATGAGGGTGTGCTGGCCGCGCTGGCCGGCTCCGACCGCAAGGCGGCGCTGGCATTGGTCACCGACCTGATGTCGATCGCCGGCACCACCAATGTCGGCGGCCGCTCGGTTTCGGAGATCGCCGACCGCTTCCTCGAACAGTCGACATTGAAGGGCGGCGCGCTGCCGCGCGATGCGCTCGACCTGATCAAGCGCTTCCTGGCGATCGCGGGCGACCCCGACGATGCGATCGCGCGACTGCGCGCGCTGGCCGACGACGCAAAGCTCGACCTTGCAGCCGCGATCGACGGCTTCGAAAGCCGCGTCGGGTTCATGGCCGCACGCGGCATAGCTACCGGCCGGATGCGCTTTTCCACCTCGTTCGGGCGCGGCCTTGATTATTATACCGGCTTCGAGTTCGAACTGCACGCCAGGGCCGATGCGGTCGAGCCGCTGGTGGCGGGCGGACGCTATGACGGACTGATGACCCAGCTTGGCGCCGGCACCCCGATTCCCGCGGTCGGCTTTTCGGTGTGGGTGGAAGCCCTGATCGAGCTCGGCCGCGAGCCGGCCGCAAGCGGACCGGTCGGGAGCGGCTCATGACGACGCCATTCGTACTTGCGGTTCCATCGAAGGGCCGGCTGCAGGAAAATGCCGAGGCGTTCTTCTCGCGCGCCGGGCTTGCGCTGGCCAAACCGCGCGGCGCCCGCGACTATCGCGGCACCATCAACGGACTCGACAATGTCGAGATCGCCTATCTCTCGGCAAGCGAGATCGCCTCGCAGCTCGCCCGCGGCGCGGTGCATCTCGGCGTCACCGGCGAGGATCTGGTGCGCGAGAGCATCGCCGATGCCGACAGGCGCGTCGCGCTGATCGACAGCCTGGGCTTTGGCAGCGCCAATGTCGTGGTGGCGGTGCCGCAGGCCTGGATCGACGTCCGCACCATGGCCGATCTCGACGACGTCACCACCGGCTTCCGCGCCCAGCATAACCGGCGGATGCGGGTCGCCACCAAATACATCAACCTGACCCGGACATTCTTCGCCGCCCACGGCGTCGTCGATTACCGCATTGTCGAGAGCGCCGGCGCCACCGAAGGCGCTCCGGCGGTCGGCACCGCCGAAATGATCGTCGACATCACGACGACCGGCGCCACCCTTGCCGCCAACGGGCTCAAGGTGCTCGACGACGGCGTGATCCTGCGCAGCCAGGCCAACCTGGTGGCCTCGCGGGACGCCGACTGGTCGAGCGCGGCGCGCGAGACCGCGCGCGTCATCCTCGATCACATCGCCGCCCGGGCGCGCGCCAGCAAATACCGCGAGGTGCGCACCCGCTTTGCCGGATGCGACGC
Organism: uncultured Alphaproteobacteria bacterium; assembly: GCA_963762885.1. Taxonomy (GTDB): domain Bacteria; phylum Pseudomonadota; class Alphaproteobacteria; order Acetobacterales; family Acetobacteraceae; genus JASHVB01. The sequence continues at coordinate 113,253 of CAVXNH010000050.1, read as the reverse complement.
CGCTTTGCTGGCCGAGGCCCATAACCGCTTCGGCGTGGTCTCGCCGTTCGGCGGACCGACCTCTTCGGGAATGGTGACGCTGCACTGTCCGCCGGCGCAGCTTTACGCGCTCGGCAGCTTTCTTCGCGGCCACGGCGCCGAGACGGTTTCGGTGGCGTCGCTCGACTATGTGCTCGACCGCGAGAATCCGCTGTTCGCCAGGCTCGAGGCCTTCCTCCGGCAGTGAGACCGGTCGCCGCCGCGGATCGCCGTGGCGACAATGCGCCGCGATTGCCATATATGTCGCTTACCCGAACGGTTGAGACCTGATCGATGATGCTCGGTACGGACGTTTCTGGCTTTTCGACCACCGCGGCCTCGGCCGCGGCGCAGGGTCTGTCGATTGTCGTGCCGGTGTACAACGAGGCCGCCGGACTGGCGGCGCTGCACGCGCGGCTTGGCGAACGGGCCAGCGCGCTCAGGCAGCGCTACGGGCTCGGCTGCGAGGTGCTGTATGTCGACGACGGCAGCACCGATGCGACGCTGGCGATCGCGCGCGGGCTTGCGGCCGACGCGCTCGATGTCCAGGTGGTGTCGCTGTCACGCAATTTCGGCAAGGAAGCCGCGCTGATGGCGGGACTCGACCACGCCCGCCGCGGCGCGGTGCTGTTCATGGACGGCGACGGTCAGCATCCGCCGGACCTCGTCGAACAGCTGGTCCGGCACTGGATCGAGGGCGGCTACGACGTGGTCTATACCGCCAAGGCCCATCGCGACAACGAATCGCTGCTGCGACGGATTGCCGTGCATGGCTTTTACGGACTGATCAATTGGGGCGCGCGGCAGAAAATCCCGGAAGATGCCGGCGACTTCCGCCTGCTGTCGCCGCGCGCGGTGGCGGCGCTGCGGCAGCTGCCGGAGCGCAATCGTTTTTTCAAGGGCCTGGCGAGCTGGATCGGATTCCGCCAGATCCGCGTCGACTACGAGCCCGCCGCCCGCGCGCACGGCATCACCACCTTCAGCGCCGGCCGGCTGGTCGGACTTTCGATCGAGGGCCTGACCTCCTTCTCGGTGGCGCCGCTGCGGCTTGCCAGCCTGCTCGGAGCCCTGCTCGCCTCGGTCGCCTTCCTGTTCGGCCTTTCCATCCTCTGGGAAACCCTGGTGACCGGAAAATCGGTTCCCGGCTATCCCTCGCTGGTGGTCGGCCTGATGACCATCGGCGGCGTGCAGCTGATCATGATCGGCATTGTCGGCGAATATATCGGCAAGATCCTGTCCGAGCTGAAGGCCCGTCCGATCTATTTCGTGGCGGAGCACACCGAAAAGCGGGTCGCGAACGAAAGCAGCGCCAGCGAAAGGACCGCCGCCGAATGAACGACGCCGCGCCGTCGCGCCGGATCTGGCTGTGCGCCGACGATTACGGTCTCAGTCCCGGCGTCAACCGGGCCATTCGCGATTTGATCGCGCGCGGCCGGCTCAATGCGACCTCGGCGATGGTGGTCGGCCCGGCCATCGGCCGCGACGAAGCCGCAAGCCTTGCCGCCGTCGCCGCCGACCGTCCGCGCTGCGCCATCGGCCTGCATGTCACCCTGACCGCGCCGTTTCGTCCGCTGACCATGCACTTCCAGCCGCTCGACGGCGGCATGTTCCCGGGCTTTGCGAAACTGCTGCGTGCCGGCCTGCTGCGGCGGCTCGATCCCGAAATCATCCAGGCCGAACTGACGGTGCAGCTCACAGCCTTCGGCGAACTGTTCGGCCGCGCGCCGGATTTTGTCGACGGTCACCAGCACGCCCAGCTGTTTCCGCAGGTGCGCGACGCGTTCCTGGCGGCGGTGAAACAGGCCGCACCCGGCGCCTGGGTTCGCCAGGGTGGCCGCAACCAGCCGCTGGCCCGGCGGCTCGGCGCCCCGAAGGCGCTGGTTCTCGACATCCTCAGCGCGCAATTCCGCCGGCGCGCCGCGCGCGCCGAACTCGCCTTCAACCCCGGATTCGCCGGCGCCTATGATTTCTCCCGACAACCCGATTTCGGGTCGCTGATGCGGCAGTTTCTCGACGGGATCCCGGAGAACGGCCTGATCATGTGCCATCCGGGATTTGTCGATGATATCCTGGTCGAACTCGACCCGTTCACCGCGCAGCGCGAACACGAACATGCTTTTCTCGGCGGCGAGCAGTTCCCGCCGCTGCTGGCTGCGAACAAGGTGACCCTGGGCTGAGCCCGGCGGGCGCCCGGGCCATCCGTAAATTTAATTCCGCCCGGCACTACTGGCGACACAAACCGCCCCTCAATTCTCCCCGCGCTTCTCAGCGAGGGAGACCATGCGATGATACCGCAAGAACGCCAATTGGTTGACGACCTTTTCGACCGGCTCTCGAAGATGGAGGGCGCGCCGCGCGATCCGGACGCTGTCGCCGCCATCGCGCAGGGCCTGCGGGCGGCGCCCAACGCGGTTTACGCACTGGTCCAGACGGTGCTGGTCCAGGACGAGGCGCTCAAGCGCGCCAATGCCCGCATCCAGGAGCTCGAGGCTGCCGGCAGCCCGCAGCAAACCCAATCCGGCGGATTCCTCGATTCGATGCGCGAGACGATTTTCGGGCAGAGCCCGCCGCACGGCTCGGTGCCGAACGTCCGCCCGCCGGAGGTCGCCAGCCGACCGGTCTGGAACAGCGGCCAGGTGATGCAGCAGGCGCCGGCGGCGGCACCCTATAACCAGGCGCCCTACGGGGCGCCGCAGGCGCCGATCGGCGCCGGCGGCTCGTTTCTTGGAACCGCGGCGGCGGCGGCCGCCGGCGTGGTCGGCGGATCGCTGCTGCTCGGCAGCATCCGTTCGATGATGGGGGGCAGCCATTACGGCTTCGGCGATGCCGGCGCCTTGGGCGACAGGGTCGCGAGCCCGTCGCCGTGGAGCGACCAATCCGGCGGCGAGCTGGCGCGCGACGCCGGCCTCGACGACATCGGCTCGTCGGGCGACCGCGCCGACGACGATTCGCGCGCCGGCCTGCTGGATTCGGCATCCAACGATGACGATCACGACGACATGGATCTGGATTCGGACGATTTCGGCAACGACGGCGGCAGCGACTACGCCTGACCGGCCCCGTCGCCTGGAAGCCCGACACGGCCGCTCGCCCGGAGCGGCCGTGTGGTGTTTACGCCGCCAATTCTTCAGATCACGACGACCCGCGCGCCGACATTGACGCGGCCATAGAGGTCGATGACGTCCTCATTGCGCATCCGGATGCAGCCCGACGACACGTTGGTGCCGATCGTCCAGGGTTCGTTGGAGCCGTGGATGCGATAGAGCGAGGATCCCAGATACATCGCGCGCGCGCCGAGCGGATTTTGCGGACCGCCTTCCATGTGCCGCGGCAGGTCGGGGCGCCGCACCAGCATTTCCGCCGGCGGCGTCCAGTCCGGCCATTCCTTCTTGGCGGAAATCTGCTTGACGCCCGACCAGGTGAAGCCGGGCTTGCCGACGCCGATGCCGTAGCGCAGCGCCTTGCCGTTGCCCTGTACCAGGAACAGGAACTTGTTGGGCGTATCGACCACGATGGTGCCGGGGCTTTCCTTGCCGTGGTAGTCGACCAGCTGCTTTTCGTATTTCGGATCGAACGGGCGCCGGGTCGGATCGCCGGCCGCCTCCTGCTGGAAACCGCCCTGCTGCGGTTCGGCCTGCGGCAACGGCGGACGGCGCACGTCGTAGGCCGGTTGCTGCTGATAGACCGGCGCCTGCTGGTAGCGCTCGCCCTGGTTCTGTCCGTCACCGAACAGGAATTCGATGAAGCCGCCGCCCATGTTGGAGCGCTCGGCATAGGCCGTCCGCAGCGGCGCGGCGGCGGGCGGCGCGGGTTGGTCGGCGTAGATCACGCTGGGTTCGGGCAGTGGTGCGGCTTCGACCGCCGCAGCCTGATGAAGTCCGGCAGCCAGACAGGACGCGCCGGCAGTGAGCGCAAGAGAGATTTTTCTGAACATCGACGTACTCTGTACTGTTTCGTCACGGGAGCGCCCGGTCGGCGCCTTTGCACGCCGCCAGCTAAGATCAAAACCGCATCGGTTTGGTAAACAGGAACGCCGTTTCGATTCACCACGTCGTCAATTCGGCGCGGATTTGTCCGCTAGCGTTTATTTTCGATGAATCCGCGGCCGGCATGGTTAATCGCTGGTGTGCGGCACAGGGGGGCAGCCATCACAACAATTTGCGGCGTGAACCCGGCGTTAAATCGCATCTGCTTAAAACGTAACGAGTGCAGGTCAGGAAAAAATCTCATGCCGATTCATCGCAGACGTTTTCGCATCGAAGAAGCAATCGGCGACATGCCGATTCCGTCCGTCGCTGACGGCGAGGTCGGTCCCATGCATCGCGAGATCATGACCGAACTGCGCGCCATCCGCACCCAGATGGCCACCGCCCGCCCCGGAGCCGGCCAGAGCGCCGCGGCGGAAACCATCAATGAATCAGTTACCCGCGAGGTCGCCGAAGCCCATGCGCTGCTCGAGACCTACCGCGCCCAGATCGAGCAATGCGAGAAGCTCAAGGTTGAGCTCGACCTGATTTACGATGCCATCAACCGGACCAAGCGGGAAATCGCGGTCCTGCACGGCAAGAGCTTCAACGGCGAGGAAATGGCCAAGGTCAACGGCGAGCTTGGCGCCGTGGTCGGCGGCACCGAAGAGGCGACGCAGCAGATCCTGGAAGCCGCCGAGGCGATCGATCAGGCCGCGAGCGCGATGACCAAGGTCAACTCGCCGGATCAGCAAAAGCTGCTGAGCGAGGAAATCCAGGAACGCGTGGTCTCGATCTTCGAGGCCTGCAACTTCCAGGACCTGACCGGTCAGCGCATCAACAAGGTGATGACCACGATGAAATTCATCGAAAACCACATCACCGTGATGATGGATATCTGGGGCGGCGTCGATGCCATCAAGGCCCACGCGCCTCCGATCGTCGATACCCGCGAAGGCGACGCCCGGCTGCTCAACGGTCCGAAGCTGGACGACGACGTCGGCCACGCCTCGCAGGACGACATCGACGCGCTGTTCGACTGAACGAGAACTTCGAGGACGCCGGGTGGCAGCACCCGGCGGGCCAGGGTACGGAAATCAGCAGCCGCGTGCCGCGCGCGGCATTCCGGCGACAGAACCTGCGGTTGTCGGCAGCATCGTCAGCCCGCCGCCGCCGGATGCCTGATTCAGCAAGCGATGCGGTTCAGGCCCGCGGCCCGCAGCGGACGTAGACCATGTTGCCGTAGCGGGTGGCGGCATCCTTGTCGATGAAACGCGTCACCATGACCCGGCCGTCGAAAGACACGATCTCGCGGTCCAGTTCGCCGCCGGCAGGCCCTGGCGGCCCGATATAGTTCTTGCCGCTCGGGCTGCCCTTGAGCCGCAATTCCTGCGGCGTCGCCTGGTCGGCCAGATGCATGATCACCCCGCCCGAGGAGCCGGCCCCGATCACGTAGGGCTGCTTGCACTGCGCCTTCGCCGCGACTTCGGTGCGGGCGCGGTCGTTGGGATTCTGGAACGAGGCAAGGCCCCAGCGGCCGACGATCTCGTCGGGGCGGATCGTCGCCGGCATTTCCGGCGCCACGCCCGGCTCGGGCGCCGGCGCAGGGGTCGATGAAGAAAATGACGGCAGGCTCATGCTCCCGCAGCCGCCCAGCAGGATGGTCAACGCCGCTGCAATCCCCAAGCCGGCAAACCTACGCGCGCTACATGACCTGACCATGGTGTCTCCCCAAGCAATTCGTGGCCGCATCCGCCCTGCAGCCAAGCGCAAAACCGCAATCGGAGCAATGACGTCCAACGAACTACGCCGCCGCTCCGATTTGGTTTCCCGCAACCATCCACTATCGTCCTCACCAAGGGCTTAACCCCGCCAACCTTGACAGGAACGGCGTCAAGCCATATTCCCGGTCGCGCATTTAGCACTCCGGGGGCATGATTGCTAAGGGATGCGGACTGTTCTGGCCCATGGCGGTGTCGAATACGCCCGTATCCCAAGCCACGCTCGATGGCAAACCGGAGCTGAAAACCAAGCCTCCAAAAGGAACTTCCATGTCTAAAACCAAATTTCGTCCGCTGCATGACCGTGTCGTGGTCAAGCGTATCGACGCCGAGGAAAAGACCAAGGGCGGCATCATCATTCCGGACAGCGCCAGGGAAAAGCCCCAGGAGGGCCTGGTTGTCGCCGTCGGTCCCGGCGGCCGCGACGAGGCCGGCAAGCTGATCCCGATCGACATCAAGAGCGGCGACCGCGTGCTGTTCGGCAAGTGGTCGGGCACCGAGATCAAGCTCGATGGCGAGGAGCTCCTGATCATGAAGGAATCCGACGTCATGGGCATCTTGAACTGACCGACAGACCAAGCAGCCGGAGCTCTCGGCCGTCATGCCGGCACCGGTCCGGCATCCGTCATGGCTTGCAGCCGGATGGAATGCCGGGCACGCGGTTGGCGTCTCTGCCCGGCAATGACGGCGAAGACCCGGCGAAATACCCGATCACCCAGGAGTAACGAAGATGACTGCCAAGGACGTAAAATTTGCCGGAGACGCGCGCGATCGCATGCTGCGCGGCGTCGATATTCTCGCCAATGCGGTCAAGGTGACGCTCGGCCCCAAGGGCCGCAACGTCGTCATTGAAAAGAGCTTCGGCGCGCCGCGCATCACCAAGGACGGCGTCACCGTCGCCAAGGAGATCGAGCTCGAGGACAAGTTCGAGAACATGGGCGCGCAGATGCTGCGCGAAGTCGCCTCCAAGACCAACGACACCGCCGGCGACGGCACCACCACCGCCACCGTGCTGGCGCAGGCGATCGTGCGGGAGGGCGCCAAATCGGTCGCCGCCGGCATGAACCCGATGGACCTCAAGCGCGGCATCGAAATCGCGGTGGCGGCGGTGGTCAAGGATCTCGAGAAGCGCGCCAAGCCGGTGGCCTCCTCGTCGGAGATCGCCCAGGTCGGCACCATCTCCTCCAACGGCGACGCGGCGATCGGCAAGATGATCGCCCAGGCGATGCAGAAGGTCGGCAATGAAGGCGTCATCACGGTCGAGGAGAACAAGTCGCTGGTGACCGAGGTCGATATCGTCGAGGGCATGAAATTCGACCGCGGCTACCTGTCGCCCTATTTCGTCACCAATGCCGAGAAGATGACCGCCGAGCTCGAGGACGTCTACGTGCTGTTGCACGAGAAGAAGCTGTCGGGCCTGCAATCGATGCTGCCGGTGCTCGAAGCCGTGGTGCAGTCGGGCCGTCCGCTCCTGATCATCGCCGAGGACGTCGAGGGCGAGGCGCTGGCGACGCTGGTGGTCAACCGGCTGCGCGGCGGCCTCAAGGTCGCCGCCGTCAAGGCGCCCGGCTTCGGCGACCGCCGCAAGGCGATGCTGGAAGACATCGCGATCCTGACCGGCGGCCAGCTGATCTCGGACGAACTCGGCATGAAGCTCGAGAACGTCACGGTCAACATGCTCGGCCGCGCCCGCAAGGTGGTGATCGACAAGGAGAACACCACCATCGTCAGCGGCGCCGGCAAGAAGAAGGACATCGAGGCCCGCGTCGGCCAGATCAAGGCCCAGATCGAGGAGACCACCTCGGATTACGACCGCGAGAAGCTGCAGGAGCGCCTGGCCAAGCTTGCCGGCGGGGTCGCCATCATCCGCGTCGGCGGCGCCACCGAGGTCGAGGTCAAGGAGAAGAAGGACCGCGTCGAGGACGCCCTCAACGCCACCCGCGCGGCGGTCCAGGAAGGCATCGTGCCGGGCGGCGGCGTCGCGCTGCTGCGCGCCAAGCGCGCGGTCGGCCGCATCAGCAACGACAACTCCGATGTGCAGGCCGGCATCAATATCGTGCTGAAGGCCCTGGAAGCGCCGGTGCGCCAGATCGCCGAAAACGCCGGGGTCGAAGGCTCGATCGTGGTCGGCAAGATCCTCGAGAGCAAGTCCGAGACGTTCGGCTTCGATGCCCAGACCGAGGAATATGTCGACATGGTCGCCAAGGGCATCATCGACCCGGCCAAGGTGGTGCGCACCGCGCTGCAGGACGCCTCCTCGGTGGCGGCCCTGCTGGTGACCACGGAGGCCATGGTCGCCGAACTGCCGAAGGAACCGGCGCCGATGCCCGGCGGTGGCGGCGGCATGGGTGGAATGGGCGGCATGGGCGGCATGGGCTTCTAGGCCCGGCGCCGTCGCCATCGGGAATCGTCCAAGGCCGCCTCCGGGCGGCCTTGTTTTTTGGCGAATGATGCCGGGGTTTGCTAAATCTGACCTGGATTCGCAGCCGAATCGAACCGGCTTGACGCTTATCGCTCGAGGATTGCCCATGCGCGCGCTCCTGATCTGCCTGCTCGGCCTGATGACTGCCGCCCCGGGCCTCGCTTTTGCCGACATGAAGCTGTCGCCGAAGGCGGCCCCCGGCGGCAGCGAAGTCAGGTATTTCACCTCGATCGACGGATTGATGGACGGCAATGCCGACGTCATCCTCAAGGAGACCCGCCAGGGCAAGACCGTCACCGCGGCGGTGCTCGACGTCTGCTATCCGGCGCAGAAGGGCTCCGATCGCAAGGACCGCTTTGTCGCCAACCTCGCGGTCAACGGACAGACCCTGAGCGGCGCCACCCAGAGCCTCGGCGACAGACTGCCGGTGACGGTGAAGCTGGTGCGCCGGCCGACCGGCGACAGCTTCGAATTCAAGGGGCAGATCAGCGTCGGCCAGACCGTCACCGAGGTGGCCTCGTCGGACAACTCCGACCTCAGCGAAAAGGAGTTTCTCGACAACCAGTCGACCGATGACGGCATCACCGCGGCGCCCAAGGATTTTAGCGAGGTATCCCCCGAGGCGGTCGGGGTGCGGGTCAGGCTGGACGCGGCGGCGGACTTCCTCAAGGCCCTGAAGGGACAGGACCTCGAAGTATCCCTGAGCAGCCTTGCGGTATCCTGCGATGCGCTGCGCGCCGGCGAGCAGACCATCAACATCAGCGTCGATCCGGATCATGCCGCCGCGCTGATCGAAAAGTCGAGATCGCTGCCCGGCGTGGTCGCCGCCGGCTGGACCGGCGGCATCGTGGAGATGGAGCGCGCGATTCGCTTTCCGGCCGCCGAGTGGCGCGACGGCGACCACCTCAACAAGGACAAGCTGGCCGCGACGGTCGCGCGGGTGCTGGCCACGACGTTTTCGGCAAAGCCGTCGTCATCGGCATGGAACGCCAATACCGGCAAGCTGAGACTGGTGTTCAGGCGGCCGAGCCAGATATTTCCGGCGCTCGAATTGACCGAGACGGTGGAAGTGACCGCCCTGGTGGCGCCGGACAAGCCCGGCGCGTCCGACCGGCTGATGTTGTGGATCAGCAATCCCGCCATCGCCACCACCGACGAATCCGCCGGCCCGAAGCTCAATCTGGCCGATGAATCCAGCGCCGACGAGGAGGGCGATCCGACGGACGACAACGGCGCCGTCGAGGCGCTGGCGAAGGAATTCAAGGCCCAGCGCTGGGACGCCGACAGGTCGGCCTGGAAATAACCCGATTGCCGCCCGCCCGCGCGATGCCGCCCCGCATTTGACATGCCGGGCCATAGCGGCAATGAACAGGCCCTGTCCGCGGCAGGCTCTTCAGGATTTCAGCTTCGATGGCGCGCTATGATGTTGTGGTGATCGGCGCCGGCCTCGGGGGCCTGACCGCCGGCGCGATCCTGGCGCGCGCCGGACGCAAGGTCCTGGTGATCGAGCGCAGCAACTCGGTGGGCGGGGCGGCGTCGAGCTACAAGTCCGGCGATCTGTTCGTCGAAGGCTCGCTGCATGAAACCTCCGATCCGCACGATCCGCGCGATCCGAAACACGACTCGCTGACCCGGGCCGGCGTGATCGACGCGGTCAACTGGGTCCCGGCGGGCGCCTTCTACGAGGCGCGCGGCGGTCCGCTCGACCGGCCGCTGGTGATACCTGACAATTTCGATGCGGCGCGCCGCGCGCTGACCGAACGCTTTCCGCAAGCCGCGGCGGCAATCGACCGCCTGCTCGGGGAAATGCAGGCGCTTGCCGCCGCCATGGGCACGCTTGCGCAAGGCCGCGCCGCGTTCAGGAATCCGGGCCGGGCTTTTGCCGCGCTGCTGAAACTGGTTGCCGCGCTTCCGGACTGGCGCTTGTCGCTTTCGCAAAAGCTCGACCGGGCTTTCGGCGACAACGAAGCGGTCAAATGCGCGCTGGCGGCCAATCTGTCCTACTACCACGACGACCCCGCGACGCTGTGGTGGATCTACTTCGCGGTGGCGCAGGGAAGCTACCTGCTGAGCGGCGGGCGCTTCGTGCAAGGCGGCTCGCAACGGCTTTCCAGCGCGCTCGCCCGCGCCATCAAGGTCGCCGGCGGCGACGTGCTGGTGCGCCGCCTGGTCAGCGGCATTGCCCTGGACTCCCAGGGCCGCGCCGGCTCCGTGACCCATACCGCGCGGGACGGCAGCGATCCGAAAGTGGTGGACGGCGTGCGCATCGTCGGCAACGCGGCGCCGGCGGCGCTGGCGGCGTTGTTGCCGGCGGCGGCCGGCGAACGCCTGAAGGCCGGTTACCGCCGGCAGACGCCGTCGATTTCGCTGTTCGCGCTCACGCTCGGCCTGTCAAAGCCGCCGCGCGGATTCGGCGTCGCCGCCTATTCCACGCAATTGCTGCCGCGCGAGATGAAGCGGTTGTCCGACTATGCGCAAGGCGCCGCGCTGATGGCCGGGGAGCCCGGCGGGCGCATGCCGCCGATGTCCGTCGTCGATTACGCCGCGATCGATTCCGGCGTCCCCGCGCCGCCCTATGTGCTTCTGGTCTGCGGACCCGACCTGCTGTCGAACTGGGACCAATCCGACATGACCCTCTATCGCGAGAAGCGCGCGCGATGGCAGCAGGCGATCGTTCGCTACCTCGATTCGTTCTATCCGGGTCTGGCGCAGGCGGTGGTTGCCTCGTCGTTCAACACCGCGCTGTCGGTCCGGCAATATCTCAATGCCCCCGAGGGCGCGGTCTACGGGTTCGCGCCGACGCCGCCGCGCTCGCTCTGGCGCAGCCCGCTGCGTTCGCCGCGCACGGCGGTGCCCGGCCTCTATCTCGCCTCGGCCTATGGCGGGTTCGGCGGCTATTCCGGCGTGGTGCAATCCGCCGGCGCGTGCGCCGACATGATCCTGCGCGAGAATTAGCGCGCGCCGGCGATTCAATTGGTATTGAGACGGAACCGCAGCGGTCTGGTCCCGATGAACGACACCAGATCGCCCTGGCGTTTCCAGGTCGCGGCCTCGCTCAGCGCCGCGATCAGTTCGTCGTCGGCCTGCGCCCGCGCCGGCGGACAGGCGCGGTCCTGCAGCGGACCGGGGACGAAAATCACGGTATTGCCCGCCACCGAAAACTGGCCCGTGGCGGCCTTGCACCACAGTTCCAGCGTCGCCTCGCCGTTGTCGCCGATCTCCAGCGAAGGAACCCGCTTCGATCCGGGCTGCGGCGCGGCATCCAGGGTCATCTCGAACCCGAACGGAAACCCGTCATCGGCGCAGGCCGGGGTGGCGCCGAACGCGGTCGCCGCCAGCACCAGCACCGCCGCCAACCGGCTCAATGGCATGGAATTCATACGGCCTCTCGAGATCGCCCGGCACCATCGGCCGCGCGCCGTTGTAATGGCCAGGAGCCGTATTGACCAGACCGCTGCGTCAACAATCGGGCGCGCCGGAAAATCCCCGCGGGCCGATGGCCTGCGGGGATTTTCGCATCCCTCGGCAACCGTTCTGCTACTTCAGCACCATGGCGGTGAACGGCGAGACATAGGCCTGCAGCATGACGAACAGGCCGACCAGGCAGGCCAGCGCGATCGAATGCTTGAACACGAAGCGCAGAATCGTGCCTTCGTGTCCGAACCAGTTGGTGGCGGTCGAGGCCACCACGATCGACTGCGCGTCGATCATCTTGCCCATGACGCCGCCGGAGGAATTCGCCGCTCCCATCAGGATCGGCGACAGGCCCAGCTGGGTCGAGGTGATCTTCTGCAGGTTGCCGAACAGGATGTTCGAAGCCGTATCCGATCCGGTCAGCGCCACCCCGAGCCAGCCGAGCAAAGTGCCGAAGAACGGATAGAGCACCCCTGTCGCGGCGAAGGCGAGACCCAGCGTGGCATCAACTCCGGACAGCCGGGTCAGGGTGCCGATCGCCAGCATCGCCGAGATGGTCATCAGCGAATAGGCGCACAGCTTGATGGTGCGGCCGTATTCGGAAACGATCGTGCCCGGCGACAGCCCCATGATGAAGCCCGAGATGATCGCGGCGATCAGGATCCCGGTGCCGGTAAACGACAGGTAGGTAAAGGAGAAGATCGCCGATTCCTTGGTCGGGGTCGGGACCACCGGCGCGACCTTGTTGATCATACCGTGCAGCTCGGGCACCGGATAGTTCCAGGTGAAGACCGGATTGACCGCCGCCTTGAACCAGTCGGTGCCCCAGACCAGCAGCACCGCGCACAGGATGATCCACGGCAGCAGCGCGCTGAGCAGTTCGCCTGGTTTCAGGGGCGTCGGATCGATCAGCTTCGCCGGAGCCATGGTCTTGGCGGATTCATCATTGCCGCGCAATGCCGGCGACAGCCAGAGCACCTTCGGCTGCCAGACTTTCAGGAACAGGATCAGGCAGCCCATCGAGATCAGCGAGGCGCCGATGTCGACGATCCACGGGTTGATATAGTTCGAGATCAAAAATTGCGGGATCGCAAACGACAGCCCGGTCACCAGGATGGCCGGCCAGATGTCCTTCATCCCCTTGAAGCCGGCAAACGCCCACACCACCCAGAACGGCACGATCAGCGAGAAAATCGGCAACTGCCGTCCGACCATCGCGCCCAGGATATAGGGATCGAGGCCGGTCACCGAAGCCAGGCCCTGGATCGGGGTGCCCAGCGCGCCATAGGCGACCGGCGCCGTATTGGCGATCAGCGACAGACCGGACGCTGCAAGCGGCGAGAAGCCGAGGCCGATCAGGATCGAACCGGTGATCGCCACCGGCGTGCCGAAGCCGGATGCGCCCTCGAAGAACGCGCCGAACGAAAATGCGATCAGCAGGAGCTGCAGCCGCCGATCGGCCGTCACGCCGCCGACGGCGCGTTTGAGCACTTCGAACCGGCCGGCGCTGACCGTGAGGCGGTACATGAAAATGACGTTGAGTACGATCCAGCCGATCGGAAAGAAGCCGCTGACGATGCCCAGCAGCGAGGCGCGGACCGCCATATTGGCCGGCATGGTGAACAGAAAGATCGCCACCAGATTGGCCAGCACCAGGGCAATGATCGCAGCGACATGCGCCTTGACCTTGCCGCTCGCGATCAGCACCAGCAGGGTGACTACCGGAATGGCCGCGGCCATGGTCGAAAGCGCAGCGTTGTCGAAAGGATTATAGACCTGGTTCCACATTGCAGTTCCTCCCCACGCCCCGTTATGCGGCACTCCGACCAGCGTGGAAAGTCAGGCCTGCCTGGCCTGATCGCGTTTGGGGGTCCGCCACGCGCGGGAGGGCGGATCGGGGCTGCCCCGGTCCGCTCACAACCTCGCGAAGTGAACAGGCCCCCCCGCCCCACGCCGTTGCGCCCATGCTAGGATTGACTCAATGGCGGCGACAAGCCAACGCGGACCGAGAAACCTACGACTTTAGTCTAAGCGTTCTCAATTCCTTCTTATTTTCAGGCCTTTGAAGCCGCCCTCCGGGAGATCGTAATCTGTGAACAACCTCCGCTCGACGCTCACGGCCGTCTGGAAAATCGCCCTTCCGTATTTCCGCTCCGAGGACAGATGGGCGGGGCGCGGCCTGCTCGCCGCGGTGATCGTCATCGAACTTGCCACCGTATTCCTCACGGTTCTGTTCAACCGCTGGAACAATGTTTTCTACAATGCGCTGCAGGAGCGCGACCAGGCCGTCTTCACCTACCAGATCGGCTACTTCTGCGTGCTGGCGACATTCTGGGTCGGGCTCAAGGTCTATCAGCTCTACCTCAATCAGTGGCTGCAGATCCGCTGGCGGCGCTGGATGACGGCCCGATATCTCGGCGGCTGGCTGCATGACGCCAACCATTACCGGATGCAGCTGCTGGGCGACGCCGCCGACAACCCGGACCAGCGCATCGCCGACGACACCCAGCGGTTCGTCGAACAGACGCTTGCGCTCGGCATCGGCTTGCTGAGTTCGGTCGTGACCCTGATATCTTTCGTCTTCATACTATGGACGCTGTCCAATGAAGCGCCGCTGCATCTGTTTGGCAGGGACATTCCGATTCCCGGCTATCTGGTTTGGGGCGCCCTGATCTACGCCCTGCTCGGGACCGTGCTGACCCATCTGATCGGCTGGCCGCTGATCGGGCTCAATTTCCAGCAACAGCGCTATGAGGCCGATTTTCGCTTCAACCTGGTTCGCGCGCGCGAGAACTCCGAACAGATCGCATTGCTGCGCGGCGAGCCCGCCGAGCGCACCCGGCTGTTGTCGCGGTTCGGATTGGTGGTCGAGAACTGGCTTGGCATCATGCAGCGCACCAAGAAGCTGACCGCCTTTACCTCGACCTATTCGCAGGCCTCCGTGATCTTTCCCTTCGTGCTGATCGCCCCGGCCTATTTCGCCGACAAGATCCAGCTCGGCGGCATGATGCAGACGATTTCCGCGTTCAGCAGCGTTCAGGATTCGCTGTCGTTCTTCATCTCCTCGTACCGGACGCTGGCCGAATGGCAATCCGTGGTGGCCCGGCTCGGCGGGTTCGAAACGGCAATCGAAAATGCCGCCGCGCTGGTTACCGAGAAAAACATCATCCATGTCGCCTCCACCAACCAGCACGCCATCGACCTCGAGAAGCTCGTGGTCAGCCTGCCCAACGGAGTCCCGCTGGTGACGGCGGACGGCTTCGATATCCGAAGCGGCGAGCGCACCCTGCTGACCGGTCCGTCCGGCTCCGGCAAGTCGACCCTGTTCCGCGCCATTGCCGCGATCTGGCCGTTCGGGACCGGCTCGATCGCGATCCCTGCCCACGCCACGCTGATGATGCTGCCGCAGCGGCCGTATTTCCCGGTCGGTTCGCTGCAGGCTGCGATCGTCTATCCTGCGGAGGCGAGCGCCTTCAGTTCGGACCAGGTCAGGGACGCGCTGATCGCGGTGGGCCTGCCGCTGCTGGCGCCGCGGCTGGCCGAGGACGCGCACTGGAACCGGATGCTGTCGCTCGGCGAACAGCAGCGCCTCGGGCTGGCCCGTGCGCTGCTGCACGCGCCGCAGTACCTGTTCCTCGACGAAGCCACCGCTTCGCTCGACGAAGCCTCGGAGGCGATGCTGTACAGGCTTGTCGAGACCCGGTTGCCGGCGAGCACCATTGTTTCGATCGGCCACCGCAGCACGCTCGAGGCCTTCCACCAGCGCAACATCATCCTGTCCCGCGCGGGTGATCAATTCGCTTTGCAGAACCGCAACGAGGACGCCGCGTGATGGTGCCGGGCCGGCCTTGACCGAGCGGCGTGGCGCGCGCCGGGCTTCGGCGCGGCCCGCGGTGGCCCGACCGGCAAATGGCAGGCGCGCCGCCAACGAAATGGGGCGGCAGATCGCCCTGCCGCCCCGTCAGTCTCGGGAAGATCAACCTATTTCAGGTTGGCCATCGCGGTCAGGTCGGCCGAAAGCTTGACGATGCCGGCCGCGCCGCACCAGTTCGAGCCTGCGCCACCCGGATTGATCGGGGTGACGCTGGTCGTTCCCGAAGCGTTGAAGGCGCTGGTGAAGGCGTTGCAGTTGCCCTTCGACAGGTCGGTGTCGGAATAGCGAAGATCGAGCGTGAACACCTTGTAGGTGAAGCCGATGCCGATGTTCCAGGTGTCGTAGCTGGCATAGGGGATGCCGGCCGCAAAGTTGCCCAGGGCGCTGACGACGCCGTAGAATGCATCCGAAGTACCGAGCCACTGCCGGCCGAGCTCGCCGGAGACGTACATGCCGACGCCGCTGGTGCCGAATGCGGTGGAGGGCGCGGTGTACCTGCCGACGATCGAGGAGTAGTTGCCCCAGGCGCCCGAGTTCAGGAAGTTCGGCGAGTAGTACTCGGTCAATCCGAACTGCCAGTTGTCGTTGATGGTGTAGTTCACCTTGCCGTAGGCTTCGAAGAAGCTGACGTCCTTCTTCATCACGTTGCCGTCGGCAAGGAAGATCGTGTTGCCGCCGACCGGGCAGACATTGCCGCCGGGAACGCCGCCGGTGAGGACGTTATCGGCGCAATTGCCGCCCGGATAAAGATAACCCCAGACGCCGAAATCGAACGCGAATGCGCCGAAGGTCGGGCGGATACCGCCATAGACGTCGACTTCGGCCGCCGCGCGATTGGCGAACGAGATGCTCTCGGTGGAAGTGCCGACGTAGAGCTGCAGGTCCTTGGTGACGTTGTAGCGTGGTTCGAAATAGGCCGTGACCGACGGGTTGTGGTTGGATTGGGTGATCCCGCGGAAGATGTAGTCATTCATGACCGCGCTGCCGAAGGCGATATCCCAGGGGTCGAACGGCGCCGGCGGCGGCGCCTTGGCGGCCTTGAGCGGCATATCCGCGGCGAATGCCGAGCCCGCCGCGACGGCCAGCATTGCGGCGGCCAAAACCATCTTCTTCATGACGCTCCCCATCACTTTTGAAAGTTCGGTTCGATTTCCCTGGAGTGTCCCCCCAAGGGCAACCGGTAACCGGATGCTGCCAAGCTTGTCGGCTGACCCAATCTGAAGCGCGCTCGGCAATGTCGGAAGCAAAAAAGCTAAGCAGATGATGACTTTTTAGGCGATTCCGAACTATTGGGGAATGTTCTGGGCGAGTGTGGCATTACAACAACAATTTTGGCGGGATTCGGCGCCCGCCGGCGGGTCGCCTGTCAGGGCGAGGCGGGCCGGATGCCCCCGGTGCATCGTTTGCACGGCCGGCCGGTGCGGCGAATCACCGGCCGGCCCGAACCTCTGAAATCTCGTTTCCGGGAGCCTCGGCTGTGCCCGAAATAAAAAGGCCGCAGCGACGGGCGCTGCGGCCTGGAACGTAGCCCGCTGCAAGCGGGAGCAACTCGGCTATTGGTCGTCGTCTCCGCCGGCAGCCGACGGGCTCGACGAACTGCCCGAATGTTCCCATGACGGGCTCGCGCTTGCCGCCGCAGGACTCGGCATCGCCCAGCTCTGTGGCGCCGTGGCGGCCGCAGGGACCGGCTTGGGCGCGGGTGCGGGCTTCGCCGCCGGCTTGGCGACGGCCGGCTTTGCGACAGCCGGCTTGGCGACGGCCGGCTTCGGCGCAGCGGCAGGAGCCGCCTTCTTTTTTGCAGGACTCTTCTTGGCGCTGGCCTTCTTGGCGGATTTTTTCGGTGCCGCCGCCTTGGACTTCTTGGCGGACTTCTTAGCAGCCTTGCCGGCTTTCTTCGCCGATTTCTTCGCCGACTTCTTTGCTGACTTCTTGGAAGATTTCTTCGCGGTTTTTGTCTTCGCCGCGAGAAGCTTTTTCTTGTCCTTTTTATCCTTCTTGTCTTTTTTGTTCTTTTTTCCCTTAGCCATCGTGATCCTCCTGTTGCCGCCGCCCAATGTCCATCGAGCGTTTTATGTCGTCCGCCTCAGGGCGGGGCCAATCGATCAGTTCGATCCTGGCCGGGGACCGCCCGTCGCCCAATCGAGAAGCTCAATGGTGTGCACCACAGGAACCGACGTGCCACCGGCAATCTGCACCATGCATCCGATATTGCCCGCAGCAATC
This sequence comes from uncultured Alphaproteobacteria bacterium, assembly GCA_963762885.1. Taxonomy (GTDB): domain Bacteria; phylum Pseudomonadota; class Alphaproteobacteria; order Acetobacterales; family Acetobacteraceae; genus JASHVB01. The sequence goes on along the minus strand of CAVXNH010000050.1, from coordinate 95,556 downwards.
ATGTCCGGCTTGACCATCGCAATATTGGCGACCTTTCGATCACGCAACCTGTTCGCAATGTCAGGCTGGAGAATGTTGTACGTCCCCGCCGAACCGCAACACAAATGGCTCTCCGGTACATCTTTCACCACGAATCCGGTCTTGGAAAGCAATTCTTTCGGGGCTTGCGTGATTTTCTGCCCGTGCTGCAGCGAGCAGGCCGAGTGGTAGGCGACGACAATGTCGCTGCGTGGCTGCGCCGGCTGCAGATCGATGCCGCCGACATACTCGGTGATGTCCTTGGCAAGTGCCGAAATCTTCGCTGCGGCAGCGGCGAAATCGGGGTCCTCGCGCAGCATGAAACCATAGTCCTTGATCACCGTGCCGCAGCCCGACGTCGTCACCAGGATGGCGTCGAGCCCGTTTCGCTCGGCCTCGTCGCGCCAGACGGAGATGTTGGCACGGGCGCGCGCCAGCGCGTCGCCGTCGCGCCCGAGGTGATGGGTCAGCGCGCCGCAACATTGCTCGTCCCTGACCAGCACAACCTCGATGCCGTGACGGGTAAGCAGGTTGATGGCGGCCTGGTTGATACGCGGTGCCAGAACCTGTTGCGCGCAGCCCTGCAGCAGCGCGACGCGTCCGCGCCGCGGGCCCTGAGCCGGAAAAACGCTTCCGCCGGCGGCCCCTCGCGCCGGCAGACGGCCCGGCGCAAGGACCAGCATCGCCTTGATTCGTCGCAACAAAGTTGGTGACCCCGATGCCACTTTGGCTGTCGGCAGCAGGCCGGCCAGGGGTCGGATCAGGCCTGCAAGGATCATCCCGACGCGAAACCATTGCGGCCGCGGCAGCACCCAGGCCAGCACCGCGCGCAACGCCCGCTCGGTCAGCGGCCTGCGATAGTCCCGCTCGATCCTGACCCGCGCCTGATCGACCAGATGCATGTAGTTCACACCCGACGGACAGGTGGTCATGCAGGCAAGGCAGGAGAGGCAGCGGTCGATGTGCTTGACCACCTCAGGGGTTGGCGGCCGGTCCTTTTCCAGCATTTCCTTGATGAGATAGATTCGGCCGCGCGGGCTGTCGAGCTCGTCGCCGAGCAGCACGTAGGTCGGGCAGGTCGCGGTGCAGAAGCCGCAATGCACGCAGGCCCTCAAAATCTTGTCGGCCTCCCCGATGTCGGGATCGGCGAGCTGCGCCAGGCTGAATTCGGTCTTCATGTCGCCGGTCCTCGCCTCAACCGGCCGCGGTTGAGGATGTTTTTTGGATCGAAGCTGTGGCGGACCCGGTCGCTCAACGCAGCCAGGCCGCCCTGCTGCGGATGAAACACATCGACGCCGCGCCGGACCTGCTCGGACGCGCGCAGCAGCGTGGCATGGCCGCCGACGGCGTTGACACGCTCCCGCACCAGCGCGGCCTGGGCGTCAGGCTTGGGCGGCAGCGCCGCCCAGATCAACCCGCCGCCCCAGTCGTAGAACACCTCGCCGCCGGTATCCCGCGCCAGCGCCAGGCCGAGCGCGCCGCCGGCGGCCGGCGGACAGATGATCCGCCATACCGGCCACGCGCCGAGCGCGCCACTGGCCGCAAACGGGACAACGTCGCGAATCGAGCTCCAGATCGCCGCCGAGGCCGCATCCTGCAGAATTTCCGCCGCCCCGAACGGCGCCAAAGCCCTGGCAAGCGCCGCGGCGCGATGCACCGCCGAGGCGGTGATGCCTTCCAGCCGCAGCAAGGTGACCGACCGCTGCGGCGATCCCGGATCGGCAAGTTCGCCGAGCCCGGCCAAATCCGCAGGGAATGCCGAGCCCGGCACATGTGCCGCGCCGGACAGGTCGAACGGCGAGCCCAGCGCCGCCGTCATCGCCCGGTTTGCGGTGACGTCGTCGAGGGCGCGCAGCACCAGCGTGCGTTCGCTCTCCGGCCTCGGCATCACCTTCAATGTCACTTCCGTCATCACCGCCAGCGTGCCCCAGGACCCCGCCAGCAGCTTGCACAGATCGTAGCCGGTGACGTTTTTCACGACCTTGCCGCCGGCCTTGAAACTGTCGCCGAAACCGGACACCGCATGCGCGCCGAGCAGATGGTCGCGCGCGCTGCCGGCCTTGATCCGGCGCGGCCCCGATAGCCCGGCGCCGATCATGCCGCCGATGGTGCCGTGATCGGGCGTGCCCAGCAACCGCGAGGTATTGACCGGTTCGAAGGCGAACTGCTGGCTCTTGGAGTCGATCAGCGACAGGACATCGGCGAGCGGCGCGCCGGCCTGCACGGTGATGATCAGTTCGTTCGGCTCATAGGCCATCACCGCATTCAGCGTCGACAGGTCGAGCAGCGCATTGGTCGCCATCGGCTGACCGATCTGCCGCTTGCTGCCGTGACCGACGATCTCGAGCGGCTGCTCGCCGGCAAGCGCGGAGCGCACCACCTGCTCGACATCCAGCGCATCGCGTACTTTCAAGGTATCCACCATTCAGGCCCGGACTCTGATGCCATGGTCGGCGAAAGCGGTCGATCCGGCAACCGCAAGCGCCGTGGATGGAATTTGCCGGTTCGGAATACCGGATAGCCGGCCGTGACGGGCTGCGGCCATGCAAGACCGGGCGAAGGCCATCCGCTCAGAACCGCGGCAGGTCGGGAAAAGCAAGCTTGCCGCCGTGGACGTGCACGCGGCCGAGTTCGGCGCAGCGGTGCAGGGTCGGAAACACCTTGCCGGGATTGAGCAGGCCCCGGGCATCGAACGCGCATTTCAGCCGCTGCTGCTGGTTCAGATCGATCTCGCTGAACATCTCCGGCATCAGGTCGCGCTTTTCGATGCCGACCCCGTGTTCGCCGGTGAGGACGCCGCCGAGTTCGACGCAGACCCGCAATATGTCGGCGCCGAAGGCTTCGGCGCGGTCCATCTCGCCGGGCTTGTTGGCATCGTACAGGATCAGCGGATGCAGATTGCCGTCGCCGGCGTGAAACACATTGGCGACGCGCAGATCGTACTTCGCCGACAACGCGCGGATTCGCGCCAGCGCCTCCGGCAACTTGCCGCGCGGGATCGTGCCGTCCATGCAGAGATAATCCGGCGAGATCCGCCCGACCGCGGGAAATGCCGCCTTGCGGCCGGCCCAGAACAGGTTGCGCTCGGCTTCGGAATTGGAGATCCGGCAGGTGGTGGAACCGCAGCCCAGCGCGATCGCCTCGACCCGCCTGATCAGTTCATCGACCTCGACGCCGGGGCCGTCGAGTTCGATGATCAGCAGCGCCTCGACGTCGAGCGGATAGCCGGCATGGACAAAGGCCTCGGCGGCGTGGATCGCAGGCTTGTCCATCATTTCCATGCCGCCCGGAATGATCCCGGCGCCGATGATCCGTGCGACGCACTCGCCGGCCGCCTCGACCTCGCCAAAGCCGACCATCAGCGCGCGCGCGGTTTCCGGCTTCTGCAGAATTCGCACCGTCACCTCGGTGATGACGCCGAGCAGGCCCTCCGATCCGGTGATGATGCCCATCAGGTCGTAGCCGCCGGCCTCGGCGGATTTGCCTCCGACCCTGATGATTTCGCCTGTGATCAGCACGATTTCGCAGCCCAGCACGTTGTTGGTGGTCATGCCGTATTTGAGGCAATGCACGCCACCGGAATTCTCCGCGACATTGCCGCCGATCGAGCAGGCGATCTGCGAGGACGGGTCCGGCGCGTAGTAGTATCCGGCATCGGCGACCGCCTGGCTGATGGCGAGATTGGTCACCCCGGGCTCGGTCACCACCACGCGGTTGTCGAAATCGATCTCGCGGATGCGCTTGAACTTGCCGAGGCCGAGCAGCACGGCATCGGCCAGCGGCAGCGCACCGCCGGACAGCGAAGTGCCGGAGCCGCGCGGCACCACCTTGATGCCCTGCTCGAAGCAATATTTCAGGACCCGCGAGACCTGTTCGGTGGTGTCCGGCAGCACCACGACCATCGGCGGCTGCCGATAGGCCATCAGGCCATCGGATTCGTAAGGCAGCATTTCGGCAGCGCTGTCGATCACCCCCTCCCCGGGCACGATTCCACGCAACGCCGCAACGATCGCGTCGCGGCGCGCCAGAACCGCCGGATCCGGAGCGGGCATCATGATGGTCATCGGTGGTTCTCCGCCGCCTGCGGCATGCCCATCCGGAGGCAGCCAGTTTACCGCTGCGAATCAAGCACATCTCGACTGCTTTGGGTAGATCGCCGCGGCCTTGCGGGCGATGCAGCCGGCAGCGGCAGGCGAGCGCTGTTCAGGGCTCGTCCACAAGGAGGTCAGGGCTCTTTGGACCTTCATCATCGCCAACTACGGCAAGGGTGGAAAAATCCGTCGGCGGCGACGTGCTCCCCGCAGGTTTCGCAGATTCGAGCGGGCGGACTGCAAAGTCCGCCGTTTCGGCCGGCGAGCGGCGCAGCCCGGGCCGTTACAAGAGGGCTACTTGTCCTTCTCCGAAAGCCATTGCTTGATTTGCGACGGTCCCACCACGCGCTTTGGCGCAAAGGGATTGATGGTTCCGGCACTGATTTCTGCGCCAGCTGCGATCTTGGCGTTGGCAAATCTCTTGGCGTCGGCTTCGCTCGCGAAGGCCTCTGCGCGACGAGAGTAATGCCCGGTCTTTTCTTGGTGCGGAATGTTGACTGAAACGTACCAGGTATTCTGAATTTTCTTGTCCGCCACGCGCTGCCTTCTCCCGACCGATGCTGGTCGTGACCTTTGTCGCAGCGTTGCGCAGATGCGTTCATCTGAATCGGCCCCCGGCGGAGCCGGGCCGGCGCAGTTGCAGGACCACACCGCGCCGGTCTAGTTGGCGGCAGCAGCCCTGTTGGGCGCCATGCCGGCTATCATGGCGTCGATCTCGCGGATGACGAGCTCGGGTGCCGCGTTTTGCACCATGTGGCCGACATCGGGCAGCACGATCAGTTTCGCGTTCGGCACCGCGGCCGCGAACGGCCGCGAATGGATATTCGGCGACACGGTGGCGTCGCGGTCCCCGGTGATCACCAATGTCGGTGCCGTGATGGCGGCGTAGCGCGGCGCCTGCTCCGCCACCGCCGCCTTCAGCGTTACCAGATCGCGGGCATTGGCGAGGAATTCCCCCGGGCGCAGCAACAATGGCGTCGCGGTGCCGGCAACGAAATCCCGCGGCATGATCTGCGGCAGGAACACGCCGCGGGCCCCCGGCCCGGTCAGGAAGACCCCGAGTGGAAGCGTGATCGTATAGGCGAGCAGCGGGCCGATCACCGGGGTCGTGACGACCTGGTTGTACCATCCGACCCCGCCGCGCCACGGATAGGCCACCGGCGCCAGCATCACCAGCCCCGCGACACGCTGCGGATAATCGAGCGCCATCAGGGCGCCGAGCGCGCCGCTCCAGGAATGCACCACGAAGATCGCGCGCCCGACGCCGAGTTTTTCCAGCGCCTCGTCGATCATCCTGCCCTGGATGGCCGGCGTCGAATCCTCCAATCGTGAACGGCTGCTCCAGCCATGGCCGGGACGATCGATCAGGATCACCCGATGATGGCCGGCGAGCATGTCGCCGAGCGGCTGTTGCATGGTCGCCAGATTCGAACTGGCGCCATGAAGCATCACAATGGGAAGATCACCGGGACGGCGTGGCCCGATATCGACGATGTTGAGCGATGCGCCGGTCACCTCCACCTGCACGCCCCGTGCGGGGTAAGCCCGCTGCAGCCACAACACACCGGCCTGGGTGACCAACGCAAGAACGGCCAGCGCCGCCACGACAACGACAGCAATCATCGACAATGTCCGGATCGGTCTGGCCACCAGCGAGGTACGGTTCTGCGGGCAAAGGGTTTCGCGGCCCATTGCCGAAGCGGCCACGACGAGCGAGCTAGCAAGGGCTGAAACCCAGCCGCCCAAGCGCCGGCAACTTGACGGCCGGCCGCCGCACATCGATACCGAGCACGGCGCCGAGAAAATTGATCTCGATGCCTTCCACCCAGCCGATGGTCAGGCCCAGATAGCCGCCGAGGCTGATGCGAACGCCGGTCGCCGAAGGCGTCAGTGCGAACATGTCACCGTCGTAGGGAAAGTCCTTGCCGATGGCGGTCGGCGGCAGCGCGGCCTGCAATTCGGGAACTGCCGCCAGCACCGCCGCGACAAAAGTGTTGGAGTTCGGGCCCGGCCAGGCGCGATAGTCGCCGGTGGACCGCCATTGGTAGCCTTCGACCGCAGCACGGATCTTGGGGATCATGCGGGACGCCGCCTCGCCGTCGGCGGCGGCAATCGTTTCCGGGGCGCCGCCGAACCACCGCCCGTCGGGCGCAAAGCCGTTGATGCGGATCGGTTCGCCCCAGGCGGTATAGTCATAGCGGGTGTAGCGCGGCGCACCGGGCTCCTTGATGACGATCCAGCTATGGACCGCGAAGATGCCACGCCAGCGGACCGTCCGCGCCGCATAGATACGCAGCAGGGCGTCCGGATGCTGCGCGGGGGACGGCAGCAGACCGGCGCTGGAGCGGTCCGCGCTCTGCCAGCCGATCGAACGATCGCCGAACAGGTACTCCACAGTCGATACCGCGATCGGGGCGAAAAGCAGGGCGAGCACAACAATCACAATTTTTCTCACCTTGTGGAACCCGCGCGTCCCGACGCTTCATACAATCGTCATCGGCGGCTTTATATAACCGCCATCGGCGCATTTGCCATCTGACATCCGCGCGACCGCCGCCGGGCTTTCCGCACCATCCGCAGACATTGCGTTGCGGGGTATCTCGTTATCATATGACGCGATTGGAGATTTTTGATGACTTGCAGAGCGAATGAAGCCGCCATCGACGAAATCGTGGCCAGCTGCAACGGCGATATCCGCGGCGCATTGCAGGCCCTGTTGCTGGTCAACGAGCGGCTGGAGACGGAACTTGCACAGTTGTACGCCGCCGTGAGCCATGGCAGGTCGCTCGAGCGCGGCAGCAGCGCCCTGCACTGACCGCCGATCGTCCGCCGGGCCCCTTGAGGCTGCAAACGCTGCTGCGCCACGGCGCAGGGCTCATCGCGGCGGTCCGAAGCCAGCACGATCAGATGTCGCGGCCCTCGACCTTCTCGCTCAGGGTCTTGACCAGTTCCGGTACCTTTTCAAGGTAGGGGTCGACGGCCAGCGCCTTGCGGAAGGCGTCAAGCGCGCGCTTTTCGTCGCCGAGATCCTGCATGATCATGCCAAGCCCGGCCAGCGCGCCGAAATGGCGCGGTTCGCGCACCAACACCTGCTCGATATCCTCGAGCGAATGGGCGTAGTCGTTCTGCAGATAGTACAGCGTCGCGCGCCGGTTCCATCCCTCGACATAATCGGGGCGCAGCTTGATCACGGCATCGAGCAGCTTCAGCGCGACGTCCATCTGCTGGGCGTCCATCGCCGCCTTGGCGCGCATCATCAGCAGCGCGGCGGTATCGCTCGGCGTCTGCAGCCACAGCGCCCAGATCCGGGCCTCGACATGCCTGGCGCTGGCCTCGTCCGGCGCCACCTTCAGCGCGCCGAACAGGAAATCCAATCCATGCGCCCGGTCGGCGGCGCCGACCTTGGGCAACTTGCCCGGCGCTTCCGGTAATTTCTTTTGCTGCTTGGGCTGGGCCTGCGGGTTCTGCGCCAGCGCCGCAACCGGCGCCACGGCGATCGCAGCGGTCAACAGGATCGCAAGTCGGTACTTTCGGGCTTTGGCGAATCTGGCGGCCATCGCGCAAGTCTAGACGCAGGAAAACGCGCTGCAAAGCAGCAAGCCCGTCAAAGGCCCGTGAACGGCGTTGGATATCCTGCCAGACCCGAAGGCCCGTTCAGCCCTGGCGCGCCTTGAAGCGGCGCTGAACCTTGTTGATCACGTAGACCCGGCCCTTGCGGCGGACCAGACGGTTGTTGCGATGGCGGCCGCGCAGCGATTTCAGCGAGTTACGGACCTTCATGGGACAATCCTGATGCTTTGAAAGGCCGTGTTCGGCACTATCCTCTGGCAGCCCGAAAGTAGCAAAAACGGGCTAGATCCCGCCGACGGCTGAGCCGCCCGGGACCCGCGGTTTCTAAGCCATGGCGCGGTCGAATGTCAATCCAATCAGGCGTTTCGAGGCCGCCTTGCGCACCGTGCGAACCCAGGCCCGCGACGCCGGTGCAGGCTGGATTGATTTTGCTGGCAAATCCAGGCCGGCGGCGCGGCGACTCCGCCGGACCGGCCTTCCGGTCCCCGGATGCTGCGCAGCTGATCCGGGGTGCACGAGGAAGAGCTGGCCGCTCTGCGGCAGCGCGCTACGCCGCAGAGCGGCAGGGACTAGCGATGCGGAAACTCGACCATGGCCTCGCCGCTGGCGACCTTTTCGTCATTCTGGTTGCGGACCAGGACATCGATCAGGACCCAGCGCGACTTCGAGGTCACCTGTTTCGACTTCACGATGCCCGACGGCTGGATGGTGTCGCCCGGCCTGACCGGCTTCAGCCACCTGGTTTCGAGACGGCGATGAATGGCGCCGGCCGGATAGGCCCAGTCGGTGATCATGCGCGAGATCAGCCCGAAATTGTTCATGCCATGCATGATGATGCCGCCGAAATTGGTCTTGCCGAAATCGCCCTTCATGTAGTCGTCGTCGAGATGCAGCGGGTTGTAGTCGAGCGAGGCGTCGCAAAACAGCCGGATCGATTCGCGGCTGACCGCGAATTTCGGCCCGTCGATGCCGTCGCCGGGACGCAGGGTTTCGAACCTCGATGTCATGATTTCGCTCCCTTGCCGGTCATTGCGGCCGGATCGTCCAGCCGCGGCCGCTGCAGATGAACACCCTGGGGTCGATTGTCGAGACAGGGTCGAACGGCATCCAGGTCGGGACGCTGGTCGGCACCGCCGGGAACAATGTGCTTCTGACGAACACCAATACGATCGGCACCCTGGCCGGGTTCGTCCTGTCGAGCGGCACGGCCGGCACCTTCGCACTGCTCAACTCAAACACCAGCGCGCTATCCGTCACCGGCTTGGTTGCCGCCGGCAGCGTGTCGCTGTCCGGCGCCGCGTCAACCACGATCACGAACGAGATCACAGCCGCAACAGGCACCGCTTTCGTCAGTTCCGGCACCATCGTGCTTGGCAGTTCGGGCTTGTTGTCAGGCGGCGTCGTGGACCTCGACGCCAGCAGTGGTGGCATCACCGAAGTTGGCGATGGATCGATCGTCGCAGGCACGCTGCAAAGCAGTGTCGGGTCGACCGGCAATGTCGATCTGGGCAGCGCCAACAGTGTGGGCACACTCGATGGGTTCATCATAAGTAGCGGTACATTCCACCTTGATAACGGCGGCACCGTGGGTCTTGCGGTGAACGGGTCGCTGATCGCTGGTAGCGTTACGCTCGACCATGTGGGCGGCACGCTGGCCGTCAACAGCACCATCGCCGGCACCACCGCCTCGACCGGGGTGGTATCGCTTGCGGGATCCGGCACTTTGAGCGCCATCGCGCTGAACAACGGTGCGGCGGTCAGCGGTTCGACGATCGAGCTGAACGGCGGCAGCGTCTTCATGGTTGGGACGGCGTCGCTGGGGCAAAGCGGCGCGCTGCTGGACGTGACGACGACCGGCGGTGGGCTGACCGAGTCCACGACCGCGACCATCATCGCCGGGACGTTGCAGAGTTCCGGCGGGATCGACGGTGACGTCAGCCTGGGCGGCAGCAATAACGCCATTGCCACGTTGGGCTCGCTGGCGGTGATCGCGAGCGGTGGCACGTTCAGCCTGACGGACACTGGGAACCTTGGCGTGAACGGCACGCTTACGGCGGCGGCCATTACCATCAGCGACAACGACGCATTGACCGTATCGAGCAGTCTGATTGCGAACGGTATTGTTAGCCTGACCGCGGACAGCATCACGATTCCAGGGCTGGTGAGCGACGGCGGCACCGGCACGACGAACCTGGTGGCGACGGGTGGGACGATCGCGGCGAGCGGCACGATCTCCGAGACCGGCACGCTGATCGCAGGCACGCTGTCGGGTAGCTCGACAGGTGCGACCAGCCTGACGGGCGCGAGCACGATCACCAACCGGTTGCTCAATCTCGGCAGTTTCTCGGCGGCGAGCTTCGTGCTGAACGATGGCACCGCACTGGCGGTGGCCGGTCCGGTGAACGCCGGTTCCAACGCGACGATCTTCGATGCGCAGGCGCTGACGTTGAATGGCAGCGTAGTCAGCACCAACGCGATGAGCCTGACGGGCAGCAGCGTCGCCATCAACGGCTCGGCGTTTGTCAGCGACGGCGGTGCGGGCAGCACCAGCCTGATCGCCACCAATGGGACGATCAACGAGATCGGCACGCTGATTGCCGGCACGCTGTCGGGCAGTTCGAGCGGAGCAACCAGCCTGACCGGGGCCACCACGATTACCGACCAGCTTCTCAATCTCGGCAGCTTCTCGGCCGCAAGCTTCGTGCTGAACGATGGTACCGCACTGGCGGTGGCCGGGCCGGTGAACGCCGGTTCCAGCGCCGCGATCTTCGATGCACAGGCGCTGACGGTGAACGGCAGCCTCTTCAGCACCAATGCGATGAGCCTGACCGGCAGCAGCATCGCGATCAACGGCTCGGCGTTCGTAAGCGATGGTGGTGCGGGCAACACCAGCCTGATTGCGACCAACGGCACGATCAACGAGATCGGCACGCTGATCGCCGGCACGCTGTCGGGTAGTTCGACCGGGGCGACCAGCCTGACCGGCGCGACCACGATCACCAACCAGCTTCTCGATCTCGGCAGTTTCTCGGCGGCGAGCCTCGTGTTGAACGACGGGACGGCGCTGGCGGTAGCCGGGCCGGTGAACGCCGGTAGTAGCGCGACGGTCTTCGATGCGCAGGCGCTGACGGTGAACGGCAGCGTGGTCAGCACCAGCGTCGTGAGCCTGACCGGCAGCAGCATCGCGATCAACGGCTCGGCGTTTGTCAGCGACGGCGGTGCGGGCAGCACCAGCCTGATCGCCACAAACGGCACGATCAACGAGACCGGCACGCTGATCGCCGGCACGCTGTCCGGTAGCTCGACAGGTTCGACCAGCCTGACCGGCGCGACCACGATCACCGACCAGCTTCTCAATCTCGGCAGCTTCTCGGCGACGAGCTTCGTGTTGAACGACGGCACCGCGCTGGCTGTGGCCGGACCGATGAGCGCCGGTTCCAGTGCCGCGATCTTCGACGCACAGGCGCTGGCGGTGAACGGCAGCGTGGTCAGCACCAGCGTCATGAGCCTGACCGGCAGCAGCATCGCGATCAACGGCTCGGCGTTTGTCAGCGACGGCGGTGCGGGCAACACCAGGCTGGTCGCCACCAACGGGACGATCAACGAGGTCGGCACGCTGATCGCCGGCACGCTGTCAGGTCACTCGACCGGGGCGACCAGCCTGACCGGGGCCACCACGATCACCAATCAACTTCTGAATCTCGGCAGCTTCTCGGCGGCGAGCTTCGTGCTGAACGATGGCACCGCATTGGCGGTGGCCGGGCCGGTGAACGCCGGTTCCAGTGCCGCGATCTTCGATGCACAGGCGCTGACGGTGAACGGCAGTCTGTACAGCACCAACGCGATGAGCCTGACCGGCAGCAGCATCGCGATCAACGGCTCGGCGTTCGTCAGCGACGGTGGTGCGGGCACGACCAGCCTGATTGCGACCAACGGCACGATCAACGAGATCGGCACGCTGATTGCCGGTACGCTGTCAGGCAGCTCGACCGGAGCAACAAGCCTGACCGGGGCGACCACGATCACCAATCAACTTCTGAATCTCGGCAGCGTCGCCACAGCCAGCTTCGTGCTGAACGACGGCACCGCATTGGCGGTGGCCGGGCCGGTGAACGCCGGTTCCAGCGCGACGATCTTCGATGCCCAGGCGCTGACCGTGAACGGCAGCGTGGTCAGCACCAGCGTCATGAGCCTGACCGGCAGCCGCATTGCCATCAACGGCTCGGCGTTCGTGAGCGACGGCGGTGCGGGCAACACCAGCCTGGTCGCCACCAACGGGACGATCAACGAGGTCGGCACGCTGATCGCCGGCACGCTGTCAGGTCACTCGACCGGGGCGACCAGCCTGACCGGGGCGACCACGATCACCAATCAACTTCTGAATCTGGGCAGCTTCTCGGCCGCGAGTTTCGTGCTGAACGATGGTACCGCACTGGCGGTGGCCGGGCCGGTGAACGCCGGTTCCAGTGCCGCGATCTTCGATGCACAGGCGCTGACGGTGAACGGCAGTCTGTACAGCACCAACGCGATGAGCCTGACCGGCAGCAGCATCGCGATCAACGGCTCGGCGTTTGTCGGCGACGGTGGCGCGGGCACGACCAGCCTGATCGCTACCAACGGCACGATCAACGAGATCGGCACGCTGATTGCCGGCACGCTGTCGGGCAGCTCGACCGGCGCCACCAGCCTGACGGGGGCGACCACGATCACCAACCAGTTGCTCAATCTGGGCAGCTTCTCGGCGGCGAGCTTCGTGCTGAACGACGGCACCGCACTGGCGGTGGTTGGGCCGGTGAACGCCGGTTCCAGCGCGACGATCTTCGATGCGCAGGCGCTGACGGTGAACGGCAGCCTCTTCAGCACCAGCGTCATGAGCCTGACTGGCAGCAGCATTGCCATCAACGGCTCGGCGTTTGTGAGCGACGGCGGTACCGGCACGACCAACCTGATCGCCACCAACGGCACGATCAACGAGACCGGCACCCTGATCGCCGGAACGCTATCAGGTAGCTCGACCGGCGCGACCAGCCTGACCGGGGCAACCACAATCACCAACCAGTTGCTCAATCTCGGCAGCTTCTCGGCGGCGAGCTTCGTGCTGAACGACGGCACCGCCCTGGCAGTGACTGGGCCGGTGAACGCCGGTTCCAGTGCCGCGATCTTCGATGCGCAGGCGCTGACGGTGAACGGCAGCGTCTACAGCACCAGCGTCATGAGCCTGACCGGCAGCAGCATCACCATCAACAGTTCGGCGTTCGTCAGCGACGGCGGTGCGGGCACGACCAGCCTGATCGCAACCAACGGCACGATCAACGAGACCGGCACCCTGATCGCCGGAACGCTATCAGGTAGCTCGACCGGTGCGACCAGCCTGACCGGGGCGACCACGATCACCAACCAGCTTCTGAATCTCGGCAGCTTCTCGGCGGCCAGCTTCGTGCTGAACGACGGCACTGCGCTGGCAGTGGCGGGTCCGGTCAACGCCGGTTCCAGCGCGACGATCTTCGATGCCGATGCGCTGACGGTGAACGGCAGCCTCTTCAGCACCAGCGTCATGAGCCTGACGGGCAGCAGCATCGCCATCAACGGCTCGGCCTTCGTCAGCGATGGCGGTGCGGGCAGCACCAGTCTGATCGCCACCAACGGCACAATCAACGAGATCGGCACGCTGATCGCCGGCACGCTGTCTGGTAGCTCGACCGGGGCGACCAGCCTGACCGGCGCGACCACGATCACCAACCAGTTGCTCAATCTGGGCAGCTTCTCGGCGGCCAGCTTCGTGCTGAACGACGGCACTGCGCTGGCGGTGGCGGGTCCGGTCAACGCCGTTTCCAGCGCGACGATCTTCGATGCCGAGGCGCTGACGGTGAACGGCAGCGTCTACAGCAGCAACGCGATGAGCCTGACCGGCAGCAGCATCGCCATCAACGGCTCGGCGTTCGTCAGCGACGGCGGAGTGGGCACGACCAACCTGATCGCCACCAACGGCACGATCAACGAGATCGGCACGCTGATCGCCGGCACGCTGTCAGGTCACTCGACCGGGGCGACCAGCCTGACCGGGGCGACCACGATCACCAACCAATTGCTCAATCTGGGTAGCTTCTCGGCGGCGAGTTTCGTTCTGAACGATGGCACTGCGCTGGCAGTGGCGGGTCCGGTCAACGCCGGTTCCAGCGCGACGATCTTCGATGCCGATGCGCTGACGGTGAACGGCAGCCTCTTCAGCACCAGCGTCATGAGCCTGACCGGCAGCAGTATCGCCATCAACGGCTCGGCGTTCGTGAGCGACGGTGGTGCGGGCACGACCAGCCTGATCGCCACCAACGGCACGATCAACGAGATCGGCACGCTGATTGCCGGCACGCTGTTGGGTCACTCGACCGGCGCCACCAGCCTGACCGGGGCGACCACGATCGCCAACCAGTTGCTCAATCTCGGCAGCTTCTCGGCGGCGAGCTTCGTGCTGAACGATGGCACCGCATTGGCGGTGGCCGGGCCGGTGAACGCCGGTTCCAGCGCCTCGATCTTCGATGCTCAGGCGCTGACGGTGAACGGCAGCCTCTTCAGCACCAATGCGATGAGCCTGACCGGCAGCAGCATCGCGATCAACGGCTCGGCGTTTGTCAGCGACGGCGGTGCGGGCAACACCAGCCTGGTCGCCACCAACGGCACGATCAACGAGACCGGCACCCTGATCGCCGGAACGCTATCAGGTAGCTCGACCGGCGCGACCAGCCTGACCGGGGCAACCACAATCACCAACCAGTTGCTCAATCTCGGCAGCTTCTCGGCGGCGAGCTTCGTGCTGAACGACGGCACCGCGCTGGCGGTGGCTGGGCCGGTGAACGCCGGTTCCAGCGCGACGATCTTCGATGCCCAGGCGCTGACCGTGAACGGCAGCCTCTTCAGCACCAACGCGATGAGCCTGGCCGGCAGCAACATCGCCATCAACGGCTCGGCGTTCGTCAGCGACGGCGGTGCGGGCACGACCAGCCTGATCGCCAGCAACGGCACGATCAACGAGATTGGCACCCTGATCGCCGGCACGTTGTCGGGCAGTTCGACCGGCACGACTAGCCTGACCGGGGCGACCACGATCACCAACCAGTTGCTCAATCTCGGCAGCTTCTCGGCGGCGAGCTTCGTGCTGAACGACGGCACTGCGCTGGCGGTAACGGGCCCGGTCAACGCCGGTTCCAGCGCGACGATCTTCGATGCGCAGGCGCTGACGGTGAACGGCAGCCTCTTCAGCACCAGCGCCATGAGCCTGACGGGCAGCAGCATCGCCATCAACGCGTCGGCGTTTGTCAGCGACGGTGGTGCGGGCACGACCAACCTGATCGCCACCAACGGCACGATCAACGAGATCGGCACGCTGATCGCCGGAACGCTAGCAGGTAGCTCGACCGGCGCGACCAGCCTGACCGGGGCAACCACGATCACCAACCAGTTGCTCAATCTGGGCAGCTTCTCGGCGGCCAGCTTCGTGCTGAACGACGGCACCGCGCTGGCGGTGGCCGGTCCGGTGAACGCCGGTTCCAGTGCGACGATCTTCGATGCGCAGGCGCTGACGGTGAACGGCAGCGTTTACAGCAGCAACGCGATGAGCCTGACGGGCAGCAGCATTGCCATCAACGGCTCGGCGTTTGTCGGCGACGGTGGCGCGGGCACGACCAGCCTGATCGCTACCAACGGCACGATCAACGAGATCGGCACGCTGATTGCCGGCACGCTGTCGGGCAGCTCGACCGGCGCCACCAGCCTGACCGGGGCGACCACGATCACCAACCAGTTGCTCAATCTCGGCAGCTTCTCGGCGGCGAGCTTCGTGCTGAACGACGGCACTGCTCTGGCGGTTGCCGGTCCGGTGAACGCTGGTTCCAGCGCGACGATCTTCGATGCGCAGGCGCTAACGGTGAACGGCAGTGTCTACAGCACCAACGCGATGAGCCTGACCGGCAGCAGCATCGCGATCAACGGCTCGGCGTTTGTCAGCGACGGCGGTGCGGGCAGCACCAGCCTGATCGCCACCAATGGGACGATCAACGAGACCGGGACGCTGATCGCCGGCACGCTGTCCGGTAGCTCGACCGGGGCGACCAGCCTGACCGGCGCGACCACGATCACAAACCAGTTGCTCAATCTCGGCAGCTTCTCGGCCGCCGGCTTCGCGCTGAACGACGGCACCGCCCTGGCGGTGGCCGGGCCGGTCAATGGCGGCAGCAGCGCGACGATCTTCGATGCGCAGGCGCTCACCGTGAACGGCAGCGTCTACAGCACCAGCGTCATGAGCCTGACCGGCAGCAGCATCGCCATCAACGGCTCGGCGTTTGTCAGCGACGGTGGTGCGGGCAGCACCAGCCTGATCGCCACCAACGGCACGATCAACGAGATCGGCACGCTGATCGCCGGCACGCTGTCGGGCGGTTCGACCGGCGCGACCAGCCTGACCGGGGCGACCACGATCACCAACCAATTGCTCAATCTGGGTAGCTTCTCGGCGGCGAGTTTCGTTCTGAACGATGGCACTGCGCTGGCAGTGGCGGGTCCGGTCAACGCCGGTTCCAGCGCGACGATCTTCGATGCCGATGCGCTGACGGTGAACGGCAGCCTCTTCAGCACCAGCGTCATGAGCCTGACCGGCAGCAGTATCGCCATCAACGGCTCGGCGTTCGTGAGCGACGGTGGTGCGGGCACGACCAGCCTGATCGCCACCAACGGCACGATCAACGAGATCGGCACGCTGATTGCCGGCACGCTGTTGGGTCACTCGACCGGCGCCACCAGCCTGACCGGGGCGACCACGATCGCCAACCAGTTGCTCAATCTCGGCAGCTTCTCGGCGGCGAGCTTCGTGCTGAACGATGGCACCGCATTGGCGGTGGCCGGGCCGGTGAACGCCGGTTCCAGTGCCGCGATCTTCGATGCGCAGGCGCTGACGGTGAACGGCAGCCTCTTCAGCACCAACGCGATGAGCCTGACCGGCAGCAGCATCGCGATCAACGGCTCTGCGTTTGTCAGCGATGGCGGTGCGGGCAACACCAGCCTGGTCGCCACCAACGGGACGATCAACGAGATTGGCACGCTGATCGCTGGCACGCTGTCGGGCAGTTCATCAGGCGCGACCAGCCTGACCGGCGCGACCACGATCACCAACCAGCTTCTCAATCTCGGCAGCTTCTCGGCGGCGAGCTTCGTGTTGAACGACGGGACGGCGCTGGCGGTAGCCGGGCCGGTGAACGCCGGTTCCAGCGCGACGATTTTCGATGCGCAGGCGCTGACGGTGAACGGCAGCGTGGTCAGCACCAATTCGATGAGTCTGACTGGCAGCAGCATCGCGATCAACGGCTCGGCGTTCATCAGCGATGGCGGAGCGGGCAGCACCAGCCTGATCGCCACCAACGGCACGATCAACGAGACCGGGACGCTGATCGCCGGAACGCTGTCCGGTAGCTCGACCGGGGCGACCAGCCTGACCGGCGCGACCACGATCACCAACCAGTTGCTCAATCTGGGCAGCTTCTCGGCGGCCAGCTTCGTGCTGAACGACGGCATTGCGCTGGCGGTGGCGGGTCCGGTCAACGCCGGTTCCAGCGCGACGATCTTCGATGCCCAGGCGCTGGCGGTGAACGGCAGCCTCTTCAGCACCAGCGTCATGAGCCTGACCGGCAGCAGCATCGCCATCAACGGCTCAGCGTTCGTGAGCGACGGCGGAGTGGGCACGACGGGCCTGATCGCGACCAACGGCACGATCAACGAGACTGGCACGCTGATCGCCGGCACGCTGTCCGGTAGCTCGACCGGCGCGACCAGCCTGACCGGCGCGACCACGATCACCAACCAGTTGCTCAATCTGGGCAGCTTCTCGGCGACGAGCTTCGTGCTGAACGACGGCACCGCGCTAGCTGTGGCCGGGCCAGTGAACGCCGGTAGTAGCGCGACGATCTTCGATGCGCAGGCGCTGACGGTGAACGGCAGCGTGGTCAGCACCAGCGTCGTGAGCCTGACCGGCAGCAGCATCGCGATCAACGGCTTGGCGTTTGTCAGCGACGGCGGCACCGGCACGACCAGCCTGATCGCAACCAACGGCACGATCAACGAGATCGGCACGCTGATCGCCGGCGCGCTGTCGGGCCACTCGACCGGGGCCACCAGCCTGACCGGGGCGACCACGATCACCAACCAGTTGCTCAATCTGGGCAGCTTCTCGGCGGCGAGCTTCGTGCTGAACGACGGCACTGCGCTGGCGGTAACGGGCCCGGTCAACGCCGGTTCCAGCGCGACGATCTTCGATGCGCAGGCGCTGACGGTGAACGGCAGCCTCTTCAGCACCAGCGTCATGAGCCTGACTGGCAGCAGCATTGCCATCAACGGCTCGGCGTTTGTCAGCGACGGCGGTACCGGCACGACCAACCTGATCGCCACCAACGGCACGATCAACGAGACCGGCACCCTGATCGCCGGAACGCTATCAGGTAGCTCGACCGGCGCGACCAGCCTGACCGGGGCGACCACGATCACCAACCAGTTGCTCAATCTCGGCAGCTTCTCGGCGGCGAGCTTCGTGCTGAACGACGGCACCGCGCTGGCGGTGGCTGGGCCGGTGAACGCCGGTTCCAGTGCGACGATCTTCGATGCGCAGGCGCTGACGGTGAACGGCAGCGTCTACAGCACCAGCGTCATGAGCCTGACGGGCAGCAGCATCGCCATCAACGGCTCGGCGTTCGTCAGCGACGGCGGTGCGGGCACGACCAGCCTGATCGCCAGCAACGGCACGATCAACGAGACCGGCACCCTGATCGCCGGTACGCTGTCGGGCAGTTCGACCGGAGCAACAAGCCTGACCGGGGCGACCACGATCACCAACCAGCTTCTGAATCTCGGCAGCTTCTCGGCGGCGAGCTTCGTGCTGAACGATGGCACCGCACTGGCGGTGGCCGGGCCGGTGAACGCCGGTTCCAACGCGACGATCTTCGATGCGCAGGCGCTGACGGTGAACGGCAGCGTGGTCAGCACCAGCGTCATGAGCCTGAATGGTAGCAGCATCGCGATCAACGGCTCGGCGTTTGTCAGCGACGGTGGTGCGGGCAGCACCAGCCTGATCGCCACCAACGGCACGATCAACGAGATTGGCACCCTGATCGCCGGCACCTTGACCGCCAATTCGACTGCCGCGACAGAGTCTGGCCGGCGCGACGGCCGCCGCTAACCAGATCGCCGACCTGAATACGCTTGGCGCAACGAGTTTGACGTTGGACGACGGCGAGAGCCTGACCGTGATTGGCCACGTGATAGCCAGCACCGGCTCTGTCACCATCACCGAGAAGAACGCACTGACCAATAATTCGACCATTCTGGCGAGCACCGACGCGAAATCTGGTGGCAGGGACGAACCTTACCAATACAGGCTCGGTGATCGCGCAGACCGGCAATGCAACGCTGACCTCCAAGGCGGGGACGCTGACCGACAACGGACTGATCTCCGCCGCCACGACCAACGCTATCGTTGGCCTCACGGCATCCGGTGGGCCGATCATCCAATCGGGCGGCAGCATCATCGCCGGCGGTTCGATTGCCATGGACGCGACCGGCGGGATGACGCTGAATGGCCTGGTGAAGGACGATACCGGCGTGTTCCTCAATTCCGGTGGTACCGATCACCCAGAACGGCACGCTGATCGCTGACCTGCTGACGGGCAGCGCGGCCGGCAATGTCGAACTTCTTGGGACGACAACGACCACTAACCAGGTCGCTAATCTGGGCAGCTTTATCGCCAATGGCACCTTCGCGTTGGACGACAACGTCAACCTGCTGATCAGCGGCGTGGTGACCGCCGCGACGATCGTCATCCACGACGGTGCTGACACGATCACGTTGGGCGACGGCGGTTTCGTCACCGGCGGCACCACCACGCGGCCGAGCGGCACATTGCAGGAGAGCCAACTGCCGAATAGCAGCAGCACGATGGGCGCCTACCTGTATGCCGGGAGCATCATCCAGACCAGTACCAGCTTCACGGTCAACGAACTGAGTACGCCGGAAAGCGTCCTCGCCATCACGCTGCCGGCGAACGGAGGCGGCGTACTACAATTCAGCACAGGCGGCCTCGATGCGCCGAACACCTGGCTGATCGTGAACGTGGGCAACGGCCAGGCGGGAGGCGCGATCGACGTCAAAGCGCTCGATTTCGTCTACAGCCCGCCGCCGGGCCAGGCGGGCTTCACAGGCATGGTCGACGGCGACAGCGGCCAGGCGGCAGCGGGCGAGGCGTACATCGAGCCACAGCCGAATGCCAGTTTCCGCCTTGATGGCTGTCCGATCCATTCGGTCAACTGCGAGTTGCTGGCGACACAGGGCGTACCGACAGCCAACCCGGTGAACGAAATCAACGTTGGCGCGCCGCTCAACACGCAGAATCCGGAAGACCTCGTGCTGCCGGAGGTTTCGGACGAGCGCTACGAGCTGGTGCCCTGCGACACGCCGGCCAACGCCGCAGGATGCCCAGCGGTCGCTGTACCGACGACGCATTGAAGTCCGCGTGAGGCGCGTTGGTCCCGGCTGACGCGCCGCACTGCGGCACTTCGAGCGATGACGGCCAAAGCCAGGATCGGGGCAACATTGCCATCGCCGGTGAGGTTGCGAGGCTTGGGCCTCAGGACGGCCGGCCTTACGCCCGGCGCGCGCGGCGCCGGGCCAGCACCACCATGGTTGCGAGCGAGACGCCGATCACCAGGAACGATAAGCCGGTGGTGACGGTGCCCAATGCGTAGAGCACGGGCGTCGTGACGTTCGTTGTCATGCCGAAGATTTCCAGCGGCAGCGTATTGTCGCTGCCGGCGGTCAGCAGTGTCCGGGCGAACTCGTCATAGGACAGCGTGAACCCGAACAGGGCGACGCCAATGACGCTGGGGGCGATGATCGGCAAAACGACATGACGGAAGTTTTGCCAGGGCGAGGCGCCAAGATCGCGCGCCGCCTCTTCCCATGCGCGATTGAAGCGATTGAAGACCGCGAACATGATGAGCAGACCGAATGGCAGAGTCCAGGTGAGCTGGGCGCCGAACGCCGAGCTGTACCAGTCGGTGTCGAGACCGGTAAGGCTGAACACCAATCCAACGCCAAGGCTCACCAGGATCGACGGGATGATCAGGCTGGCGATGGTCAGCGTGAATAGCGCGGTCGCGCCCGCGAAGCGACGGCGGAAGGCCAGGCCGGCGGAGACCGACATGACCACCGTCGCGGCCATCACCATCGCCGCCAGCATCAACGAACGCGCCAGCGACCCGCCGAAGTCGCCCACCGCCTGCTGCGCAAACAAGCGGGCGAACCAGTGCACCGACACGCCGTTCATCGGGAAGGTCAGGCCGCCGTCCGGTCCCTGGAAGGACAGGATGACGATGGTCAGGGTCGGGCCGTAGAGGAACAGCACGAACAGGCAGAAGAATGCCAGCAGGAGACTGCGGCCGAGGATACCGAAGGTCATGTGGAGAGGGAGGCGCGGAGGATGAGGTGCCGCGGCCTCTCCCGCTCCCTTGAGCTTGGGCTGCGACAGACCAGGCCGGCGGCATGAAGCGACAGTCGGTCAGCAGCTCCTTCCTGATATCGACGATACGCAGGATGCCGGCGATCATCAGCAACACCACGGCCAGCAGCACCACCGCGTTGGCACAGGCGGCGGGATACTGGAGCAGGGAAATCTGGTTCGCGATCATCAGGCCGACCGAGGCGCTTTGGCCGCCGCTCATGAGCCGGACGGTGATGAAATCGCCCATGACGAGCGTGACGACGAAGATCGAGCCGATGGCGATGCCGGTCTTGCTCAGCGGCAGGATGACGTTGGCGATCACCTGCCAAGTGCGCGCGCCGCCATCCACCGCGGCTTCGATCAAGCGGCGATCGATTCGCATCATGGTGTTGAAGATCGGCGTCACCATGAACAGCGTGTAGAGATGCACGTCGGCCAGCACCACGGCGAAGTCCGAGAACAGCAGAAACTCCAGCGGCTGGTGGATCAAACCGAGGCGCAGCAGCGCGGTGTTCAGCAGCCCTTCCCGACCGAGGAACGGCACCCAGGAGATCATGCGGATGATGTTGGAGGTCAGGAATGGGATCGTGCAGACCAGGAACAGCACCAGTTGCATCGTGCGGCTGCGGACCTCGAAGGCGAGGTAGAACGCCACCCAGAAACCAACCAGCAGAGTCACCGTCCAGACGATCGCGGTAAAGCGCAGCGTGCTGAGATAGGTGTTCCAGGTCACCTCGGAGAACAGCACATCGTGGTAGTTGCCGAAGATGAAGCTGGGGATGATGTGGACGCTGTCGTAATCGAAGAAGCTGACCACGACGATCGCGACGATCGGCAGCAGCAGGAAGAACAGCAGGACCAGCGCCAGCGGCGCCGCCTGTAGGTAGGGTGTCAGGCCGGACGGAAGAAGCCGGGACAACGCCCGGCGCAGAGCCGGGTTCACGCGGCGATAAACTCGTTCCATTTCTGGATCATGTAGCGGTCCTCGGTCATCACCGAGTTCCAGCACGCCACATGGCCCATGCGCTCATAGAACGAGCCGCCGTCGCGGACGGCGCCGGCCTTTTCCATCACCTTGCCCTCCGGGCTGAGGATGTCGGCCTGCGCCGGCTTGCCCTCCATCCAGTAGCCCCATTCGTCGGGGCTCATGTATTTCTGCGCGGTTTCCAGCACCGCGCTGTAGTAGCCCTGGCGATTCAATACGCGCCGACCCAGCCGGACAGGTACCAGTTGATGTATTCATAGGCGGCGTCGAGTTCCAGGCCGCTCAGATGCTTCGCCAGGCCCAGGCCGCCGGCCCAGGCGCGATAGCCTTCTGCCAGCGGCTGGTATTTGCACGCAATGCCCTTGGAGCGCACGGCCGCCACCGCCGGCGACCACATCGACTGGATGATTACCTCGCCGGATGCCATCAGGTTGACGCTCTCGTCAAAGCTTTTCCAGAAGGCGCGGAACTGGCCGGACTTTTTGGTCTCGATCAGGAACGCGACGGTCTTGTCGATTTCGGGCTTGGTCATGTTGCCCTTGTCGACGTATTTCATCATGCCGAGCGATTCGATGACCATCGCCGCATCCATGATGCCGATGCCGGGGATGGCGAGGATCGCGGTCTTGCCCTTGAACGCCGGATCGACCAGGTCCTTCCAATGGCTGATCGGGCGGCCCACCAGATCCGGCCGGATACCCAGCGTGTCGGCATTGTAAATGGTGGGGATCAGCGTCGCCCATTCGGTGGGATGCGGCGCGAACTTGGTGCCGGTCTTGCCTTCGACGAAGGCAACCGTGCTCGGCGCGGTGCCCTGGGCGACAACCGAGGTCGGCGTCAGCTTGCCGGTGGTAAAGATCGGCACGATCTTGTCGAACAGCTTGATGCGCTTGGTGTCCATCGGCTGCATCACACCGGTGGGAAACACCTTCTTGATGGCGAAGTATTCAATGTCGGCAACGTCGTAGGAGCGTGGCTGCGTCACCGCCTTCTGGGTCACCGCATCGGTGTCGAGGGCGGTCATTTGCAGGGTAAAGCCGAGGTCCTGCTTCACCTTGTCGGCGATGGCGTTCAGGTTCGACACGCCGGTGCCGAACTGGCGGATCGTGACGTTCTTGATGTCCTGTGCCCAGATGGTGGGAAACCCGCTGATGGCGCCCGATCCGGCGGCGGCACCCAGCGTGGCGAGGCCGGCGGTCTTGAGCAAGCCGCGGCGGCTGACACGACGGCGAGATGTTTGGGTCATGGGCGAGACTTCCCTTTTGCTCTTTCGGCTCGGACCGCGGACCGAGGTCGCGGCTATAACGACGCCATGCTGGCGGTGCACGCGCCGTGCCACATATCCACTCAACGTCCGACGCGGCCAGCGCTTCGCCACGAGGGGGAAAATGCCTCCCGAGGCGGCAATCGATGGCGAGGAATTAGTCAATGCTGTCAGGACGATGCCGCTTGCCTTTTGACATGTCCACTGCTGCAACCGCGCCGCAAACAGGAATGGTAGACCCACCATGCGAGCCTATGTTCACCGCCTGCCGGCCGGCGCACCCGACGACGATTCGACATTGCTCGCAGCGATCGACGCGGGAACCATCGATCCAACGCGTATCGTGGCGGTCCTGGGCAAGACCGAAGGCAATGGCTGCGTCAACGATTTCACTCGCGGCTTCGCCACGCATGTCCTGAAGACAGCGATCGCGCGGAGTGTTGGACGAACCCCGGAGGACGTCGGCGCGTCGGTGGCTTTCGTGATGTCGGGCGGCACGGAAGGCGGCCTCGCACCGCATTGGCTGGTGTTCGAAGTGCGGCCGGACGAGGCCCCAGCCCAAACAGGCGAAAAACGCCTTGCCATCGGCATCGCGATGACGCGGCCGTTCTTGCCCGAGGAGATCGGCCGCCTGCCGCAAGTCACCGCGACCGCGGACGCGGTGCGCCAGGCGATCGAGGCTGCCTCTATCGCCTCGGTGGACGACGTGCATTACGTGCAGGTCAAGTGTCCCCTGCTGACCCGGGCTCGGATCGTCGAAGCGGAACAAAGGGGCTGTACCGTAGCGACGCAGGACACCTATAAATCGATGGGCTATTCGCGCGGCGCCTCAGCGCTCGGCGTTGCCCTGGCTCTGGGCGAGGTGACGGAAGATGCCATGTCCGATGCTGTCGTGTGCCAGGACTGGTCGCTCTGGTCGGGTCGCGCCGGCACATCGTCCGGTGTCGAGCTGTTGGAAAACCAGGTGATGGTGATCGGCAACAGTGCCGCGTGGCACGGCGACCTGGTGGCTGGCCATAGCGTCATGCGCGATGCCATCGACGTCGATGCGGCTGCCGCGGCGCTGCAAGCGGTCGGGCTGCGGCCGGCACGGCAACTTTCGGCAGAAGATGGCGCCAGGGTGATCGCGGTGCTGGTAAAAGCCGAACCATCACGCAGCGGATCGATCCGTGGCCGGCGGCACGTCATGCTGGACGACAGCGACTTCCCCGGCACGCGGCATGCCAGAGCGCTGGTTGGCGGCGTTCTGGCGGGCGTGTTCGGAGAGACCGAATTGTTCGTCTCGGGGGGCGCCGAGCATCAGGGCCCTGACGGCGGCGGACCAATCGCCGTGATCGCGCGCCGCACCGAGTAATTTCCGCCTCCCGCAAGCGGGAGGGGGAAGCAGGGCGCGCGCGAGGAGAATTATGAACCGTCAAAAAATCCCGCTTGCCAGCCCCATCGCCATCGCACCACCCAGTTCGGCGCAGCGGTCCAGATCCGCCGCACCGATCAGCTTCGGGGCCAGGATGGCCTCCGCGGTCTGCGCACGCGTGCACACGATCAGCGGGTCAGCGATCGGGCGCAACCGCCAACCGGTGGCGATGCGCCTGATCTGGCGCGCCGCGTTGTCGCCGTCCGAGCCGGCACAAATCAGCATCGCGTAAGGCCGGCCGTTGATGCGATCGAGAACCGGATAATAGGTGCGGTCGAAGAACTCCTTCATCTGCCCTGCCAGCGCCGCGAGATTCTCTGGCGTCGCGAAGATGTAGCCGTCAGCCGCCAGAACGTCCTCGGCCTGCGCTGCGCCGGCGGACAGCAGCCTGACGGAAATGTCCGCCTCGCAGCCGGCGCCTCGCTGGGCGGCCTCCGCCATTTGCCGTGTGCCGCCAGTGCGCGAATAGACCACGATGAGCAACGTTTTCATGTCGGTGCCATGCAGCTTCAGTAACTTGTGCGTGATCGTATCGTGCCGCTAACGGCGCAACCCAGCCCGGTGGCACGAACCATCGGGATTCGGTCTGGATAGCACACCCAATCAGCTTTCCGACAAGGCAGCCAACGGATCGGACCAGGCTGCCATCTGCTTTGACGTCCCCCTATTGTTACGTCATTCTGACACTTCTCTGGTTCTACGGATTGGGGTCGGAGCGATGCAGGCAGCGCTGGATGCGATACTCAGGCGGTTCATAACCATCGGACGGTTGACCGTACGTTGGCCAGACGGCCGATTGGAAAGCTACGCCGGCCGGCCTGGCCCGGAGGCCGGCATGACCATTCACACCAGTGGCGCCGTTCGCCGGCTGGTGTTGAACCCGGCACTCGCCGTCGGCGAGTGCTACATGGATGGCACTCTGACGCCCGACGCGCGCGGCATCTACGACGTGCTGGACGTGCTGGTCAGCAACCTGGCAGCGAATGCAAACGCCCTGCCGGTCGCGCGGCTGTGGTCGGCGCTGCGTCTGCTGAAACGCCGCCTCGATCAATACAATCCGGCGCCCAGGGCGCGGCGCAACGTGGCGCACCACTATGACCTGAGCGGCCGGCTGTACAGTCTGTTCCTCGATCGCGACCGGCAATACTCCTGCGCCTATTTCCCACAAGGGGACGAAACGCTGGAGGACGCGCAG
Organism: uncultured Alphaproteobacteria bacterium; assembly: GCA_963762885.1. Taxonomy (GTDB): domain Bacteria; phylum Pseudomonadota; class Alphaproteobacteria; order Acetobacterales; family Acetobacteraceae; genus JASHVB01. The sequence goes on along the minus strand of CAVXNH010000050.1, from coordinate 69,490 downwards.
GCCGCCAAGAAGCGGCACATCGCGGCAAAGCTATGCCTTACCCGCCCAGACCTGTCGGTGCTCGACATCGGCTGCGGATGGGGCGGCATGGCGCTGACCCTGGCACGGGACTACGGCGCACGCGTTACCGGCATCACGCTGTCCACGGAGCAACTTGCCGAGGCACGCAACCGCGCCGTCGCGGAGGGACTGACCGACCGCGTATCGTTCGAATTGCTCGACTACCGTGCGATGGACCGGCAGTTCGACCGCATCGTCTCGGTGGGCATGTTCGAGCATGTCGGCGTCGGGTATTATCGCAAGTTCTTCGACACCGTCAGCCGCTGCCTGAAGCCGGACGGCGTCGCGCTGCTGCACGCGATCGGCCGCAGCGACTCTCCTGGTTCCACCAATCCGTGGATTACCAGGTACATTTTTCCAGGTGGCTATTGCCCGGCGCTGTCGGAGGTCATGCCGGCGATCGAAAAGAGCGGGCTGGTCACGACCGATATCGAAATCCTGCGGTTGCACTATGCCGAGACGCTGCGCCACTGGCGCTGGCGCTTCGCCGCCAATCGCGACGCCATCGCCTCGTTGTACGACGAACGGTTCTGCCGCATGTGGGAATTCTATTTGTGCGGCGCTGAATTGTCGTTCCGGCGTGAGGGCGGCATGGTGTTCCAGATCCAGCTTGCACACGACCAGAGTGCGGTGCCGCTGACCCGCGATTACATCGGTGCGGCAGAGCAAGCGTTGGCCGGGCGGGAGAGATCCACGGCACTGACGGGGCGCAACGGGGACTGATCGACGCGGTTAAGTAGCCGGAATACTGCCGATCGCCGTGACTGCGCTTCCGGCCCGCTGGACAAGTCGCAGCATTCGGCATTGAATTGCCGCGCGATCCCCACACGGCACAGAAAGGCCGGTCGTGCCATGCAAAACGACGAGTCCAGAACCAATCGGCCCGGCCCGCGCTCATCTCAGCGGGAGGAACGGCAAACCGCCCGTACACCGTCGGGCGAGGGTCGCGAAGGCTACGTCAAGACCACGCGCGGTGTCCGCATCTCGGTGCGTTCGTTCTACCTCGACGACCAGTCGCATCCCGACGATAACCATTTCGTCTGGGCTTATCGTGTGAAGGTGGAGAACAACGGCCGCGAGACCGTGCAGCTTTTGCGGCGCACCTGGCAGATCACCGACGCGCGCGGCCGTACCCAGCATGTACACGGCATCGGCGTCGTCGGCGAACAACCAGTGCTCGAACCCGGCGAGAGCTTCGAATACACCTCCGGCACGCCGCTCGACACGCCGTCCGGCTTCATGGTGGGTGCCTATCACATGGTGGTGTCGGCCTCCGGAGAGAACTTCGACGTCCCCATTCCGGCGTTCAGCCTGGACAGCCCGCACCAGGACGGTAGGGTCCATTAGCCGCACGGGCTTGTGAGGCCGCGGCGATGCGCCATATTGGGCCGGTGGCTTCCATAGCGCTGCCATGCCACCGGGTTCGACCGGTGGGTTCATCCTGCCACCGGGGCCGCTCCGGCGGCATAACAACGACCGGAGGAGCCAAGCGGTGAACATCGTCTCGCCGAAGCCTAGCCGCGGCAACGCGGAATCCGTATCCGCCAAGGAGCGCCCGACGCGCGAGGAAGCGGAAGAAGCTGTCCGCACCCTGCTGCGCTGGGCCGGTGACGATCCATCCCGCGAAGGGTTGCTCGATACCCCAGGCCGCGTCGTGCGTTCGTACGAGGAATTCTACGAGGGCTACGCCATCGATCCCATTGCGCTGCTGGAACGCACGTTCGAGGAAACCGATGGCTACGACGAAATCGTCCTACTGCGCGACATCCGGCTGGAAAGCCATTGCGAGCACCACATGGTGCCGATCATCGGCCGCGCCCATGTTGCCTACCTGCCGCACCGTCGTGTCGTCGGCATCAGCAAGCTGGCACGCGTCGTCGAGGCCTACTCGAAGCGCTTCCAGATCCAGGAGAAGCTGACCGCGCAGATCGCCAACACGATTCAGGACGTCCTGGAACCGCGTGGCGTCGCCGTGGTGATCGAGGCAGCGCACCAGTGCATGACCACCCGCGGCGTGCACAAGCCTGGGGTGACCATGGTGACCAGCCGTATGCTCGGCGCGTTCCGCGACGATCCGTCCACGCGGCGGGAGTTGCTAGCGATGATCGGCAACCGCGGGACGGCGATCCTGGGCGATTGAAGGCGCGCAGGCCGCTTGCTGCGGAATGCCGGGCTTACACCAACCCGTGAAATGGTTGACACACGGACAGTAGCTGCCCTGTCATGCCGACGAAGGTCGGCATCCACGACTTCCCTTGTTGGAACGCGTGAAGTCGTGGCTGGCGCGCCCTCGCCCGCCATGACGGCGTGAATACGCCGATGAGTCCGGCGTCTGACGGGTCGCTATCAGCCGCGTACTTGGCGGATCAACCCTGCCCAGCGATCCAGTATGGGCAATATCTTGTCCGCGCCTTCCGCAGGCAGGCTCACGTTCACCCGAGCAGCCCCAAGGTCACGGAAGCGCTGCAATTGCGCGAGATCCTCGGGGGCGCCGCCGATGGTCACTGGCAACGGATCACGCCCGGCCTCGGCTGCCATCTGCCGAAAGCGCGGCATATATTCATTCGGATTGCCACTGCTCGCATTCGGAAACCAGCCGTCGCCATAGCGGATCGCGCGCCGCGCCGCCCACGGAAATGCACCGCCAAGCAGGATCGGCGGATACGGCTTCTGCGTCGGCTTCGGCCATGTCTGCATCGACGGGACCTTGACGATGTCGCCGTTGTATTCCGCTGTCGTCTTGGTCCAGATCTCCTTCATCGCCTCGATCTGTTCCCGCATCTTCTTCATGCGCGTGGCAAAGACAGTGCCGTGCGCTTCGATTTCCTCGACGTTCCAGCCGCCGCCAATGCCGAACAGAAACCGGCCGCCGGTGACCTGATCGATCGAGGCGACCAGCTTGGCGGTCTGGATCGTATCGCGCTGGATGACCAGGCAGATGCCAGTAGCAACCTTGAGCTTCTTGGTCGCGGCTGCAGCAGCCGTCAGCGTGACGAAGGGATCCATCACGTCATAGTACCGCTTGGCCAGTTCGCCACCTCCAGGCGGCGGAGTGACCCGCGGAACGGGAATGTGCGAATGCTCTGCCGCCCACAGTGAATCAAAACCACGCTGTTCCAGCGCAACAGCGAGTTCGGCCGGGGAGATCGAATAGTCGGTGAAGAAAATCGAAGCACCGAATTCCATGAACTTGCTCCTTCAAACGCCGGTCCGGCGAGTTACCACTTGTATATCCGTTGCAGAGTCCCACCCATAAGCGCGGCCCTGTCGCTGTCCGACAGACGGTCCGTGACACGAAATGCCTCAACCCCCTGCGCATACGTCAGCAATGCAACCGCACGAGTCCAGTCGGTGCCCCACATGCAGCGATCGAAGCTGAAAGCGTCGAAGATGCGATACAGTGGATCCCACAGGTCCCTGTAGGGGAATGCCTCGTGCGACAGCGTGCAGGCCCCGGAGATCTTCACCGCTATATTATCGTAAGCCGCGAGCGCCAGCAGCTTTGGAAGATCTGCAAACGGCTCGGCGGGGGCTGGCGGCTCATGTGGCTGCGGCAACCCGAGATGGTCGATCACCAGCCTGGTATCGGGGTTTTGCTTTGCCAGCGGTCCCACTTGCTCCAGACGGCCTGTGCACATGAGATTCACTGCCAGGCCGTGTTGCGCGGCGGTGGCCAACACCTTGTTGATGCCAGGATCGGCGGGATCGGTCGACATGCCCCGGTTCATCATAAGCCGAATTGCGACCGTGCCATCGGTTCGCGCCCATTTGGCGATCGTGTCGGGCACAGCAGGATCCGTCGGGTCCACCGGTTTGATCAACCTGAACCGAGTGGGATGCGCAGCGTAAACGGCAATAGCGTAGCTTGCATCGTATTGGTACATGGTGAATGGCGACACCAGCAGCGCTCCGTCGACGCCGACGGCGTCCATGGCGGCGACCATGTCGTCACCGGTCACCTCCGGCGGGCCGCGCAGGACACCGACCCAGGGCCGCCCGGGATGATCGCGTTCGTAGGCGTGAACCTGGGCATCGATTGTCGGCATGACTTCCATCCTCCCTTGGACCGGTGCGGTCAATCAAAACGCGCCGTCATTCCTGCGCCCAGGGAGGTTCTGCGGCTGCATTCCGCCCCGCGATACGGCCAAATGCCAGGCATTCCCCGATGTTTCCTGTGCCTTGGTATAGATAGCTGTAGATTGAACCCAATTCCCCAGCGCTGTACAGCCTTGCGATGGGTGTGCCGTCAGGCCGCACAATCTGCGCCTTCTCATTGCGCCTTGGGCCGCCTTGCGTGTTCAGCATCGAAGGCGACAACTCAATCGCATAGAACGGCTTGCGGACGATGGGATCCAGCATCAACGTTCGCCCGAACTCCGCATCGTGTTCGGATTCACAATAACTGTTCCACCGGGCTACGGTGTCTGCCAGGGTCGTGGGGTCGAGACGTAGCATCGATGCAATGGCAGAAAGGCTGTCAGCGGTCTTGATCCAGCCCTTCGCCAATTCGACGCTGTTGTCCTCGCTCCAATCGTAGCGCTCGATGATCTGCGTCCAACCATGGCTTGGGTGTCCGTCGTAGAGCGGGCCGGCGGAAAATAACGCGTGGTCGAAGATCATGAACATGGGACAGGGCACGGATAATGGGAGCCAGCGGCCGTTCACCGGGACTTTTCCGTGCCGTGTCTTGTATTTTTCGTCGGCAAAGCGCCTGGCGTCGGGACCGACGACGATCATGCCACCCGGCACCTTCTTGCTGTAGTGCAACGCCTGCATGGACAGCGAGGTCCTGATCTCCGGGACTTTCAGAGCCATCGACGGGCCAGCGTAATTGTTCATGTGCCAAAGATCGGCGCCAACAGACATTGCCATCGTGATGCCGTCGCCTTCGTTGTACGGCGAACCGGAGGTGTAACAGTAGGGCACGCCAGGAAGGTAATTGCGGATCATCTCCTGGTTGTTCTCAAACCCTCCGCACGTCAGCACCACCGCTTTGCGGGCTTTGACGTAGATCGATTTGTTCCCCTGCTGCGCTCGTATGCCCAGAATCTCCCGAGTGATCGGGTGCTGGATCAATTCCTTGCCCGGCGCTTCATACAGGACGGTGATCGGACGCTGCTTGACCAGGCTCTCGAACCGCTTCCAGGTATAGGAATAGCCATAAGTCGGTCCATCGTGGAACTTATGCACGCAATCGGATCCGGGCAGATCGGGAAATTCGATTCCGACCGGCGGATGTTGATGCTCTTGCGGGTCGGCGCCCAGGCTGGTTAGCCAATCGTTGTTCTTGCACATCTCCTCGGCCCATACCTTCACCATGGCCTCCGGCACGGTGAAGGGCCCGCACAGAGCGGTGAGGTAGGCGATGGCCGGTTCGACCGACGATGTGTTCAGATAGCCTTGGCCCGCAACACGCGTGTTACCGCCCTCCTGACCTTCGGGCGCCTTTTCCAGGATGACGACCTTGGCTCCCAGATCGTGCGCAGTCACCGCAGAGGCAACGCCCGCTGCTCCGAATCCAACCACAACGACATCTGCTTCGACATTCCATTTATGCGACACTGACGATTGGTGCTCCATGGTAGTAGTTGCGATCAGGCTGGCGCGTGAGCATATTTCTCCAGCTCGCGCTCGTCGATGACCGTGGTCATCGCGAACTGGAACAGCGCCGCGCCGACCAACGTGATAGCAGCTCCGATCGCCAACGCCACGACGAACGATCCGGTCACGTCGACGATGAACCCGGTCAGGATCGGTGACAGCGTGCCACCGAGGAAACCCGCGAAGTTCTGATTGCTGGCGGCGGAGGCGCAATAGGCCTGCGGCGTTACCGCAGTCACCAGGATCCATTTGCAGGTGATGCCGAACTGCATGCAGAACATCGATATCGCGATGCATGTGATCGCGGTCCCGGCGCCGGTGGCCAATGCGGCCAGGGCGGTAAACATCGCGGAACCGAGCAGACCGATGATCAAGGGCAGGCGGCGGCTGGCGATAAGGTCCATGCCGCGAATGACCAACCGGTCCGAAACCCAACCACCGCAGAGTGCGCCGAAGAACGCGCAGATGAGCGGTACAGAGGCCAGGAAGCCGGTTTTGGCGATGCTGATGTGCTGCTGCATCTCGAGATAGGCCGGCAGCCACGTCTGGTACATCCACGTTATATAACCGGTGCAAAACGCGCCGAGCATCAGGACCCACATCGCCCTGAAGCGGAACAGCGACGTCCATTGACGCAGCGAAACCGCGGATTTGGCCTGACGATTTGGCCGCAGATACTCTTCATCCCGAGGTTCCAGGACCTGTGCCCTCGGATCACGGTAGATCAGGAACCACAGAACCGCAGCCCCGATCCCGGCCAGACCCATGACAATGAACATCACCCGCCAGTTGAAGGCGAGCATCAGACCAGTGAGGATCGGGGGCGCCAGCGTCGGGCCGATATAGGCTCCCGAGGTGTAAACGCCGCTGGGGGTGCCGCGATCCTTGACATCAAACCAGTCGCTGACCGAGCGCGTCGCGGACGGAAAGCACGGGGCCTCGGTCGCGCCGAGCCCGATCCGCGACAGCATCAGCAAGAAATAGGTGCTCGCGATCCCGCCGGCCGCCTGACATAGCGACCACGCGATCATTGCTGCGCCCACCAGGAATTTCGGACCGATCCGATCGAGCAAATAGCCTGATGGCAACTGCGCGATTCCATAGGTCAGAGCCCAGGCCGATCCCAGCGCCCCGATCGCGGTCGCGTTGATCCCGAACTCTTCGCGGATCTTGAGGTTGCCGATCGCCAAGGTTGATCGGTCCATGTAGTTCAATGCGATTGCCGCGGTGACCAGGATGATGGCAATCCATTGCATACGTCGAAGCCGAGGCGACGGGCCGTTGACCGACATGCTCTTCCCCCTGTTGACCGTCCGCACGGCTTGGAACCGAAGGACGTTGATGATCGAATACCCCAGGATTGCGGCGAAGTAAAAAAGACGGGCTATGCTGGCGATCGGATGATTGACGCACGGCGCGGACGCGACCGGCCGGCGGGGCTGGGATGGTCCAGACGTGCCAAAGCCTCAGCAGCAGAAGGCGGATTGCCGTTGTGATAGTAGCGCAGTTTCCCCACAAGATACGCGAAATCGAGCACACGTTGATCCCGCTGCTCGACGGAACGAAACTGGCTGCCCGGATCTGGCTGCCGGTGGACGCAGAGCAAAATCCGGTCCCAGCGATCCTGGAGTACCTGCCCTACCGCAAGCGGACCGGCACGTACGTGCGTGACGCACTGACGCACCCGTATCTTGCCGGCCATGGTTATGCCGCCGTTCGCGTCGATATCCGTGGTAGCGGCGAGTCCGACGGACTGCTTTTCGATGAGTACGCGCAACAAGAGCAGGATGATGCTGTTGAAGTGATTGCGTGGCTGGCGGCACAACCCTGGTGCAGCGGCGCTGTCGGCATGATGGGCATTTCCTGGGGTGGGTTCAACGGTTTGCAGGTCGCCGCGCTGCGCCCGCCGGCACTGAAGGCGATCATAACGATTTGTTCCACCGACGATCGCTACAGCGACGATGTGCACTACATGGGAGGCGCATTGCTGCGGGCGAAATTCGGATGGGCGTCGTTCTTTTTCGGCGCGATGTGTCAGCCGCCCGACCCGGTCCTTGTCGGTGACCGCTGGCGGGCGATGTGGCTGGAGCGCCTGACCAACCTGCCGCTGTTTCTGGAGCCATGGACACGGCAGCAATGGCGAAACGATTACTGGAAGCACGGCTCGATATGCGAGGACTATAGCGCAATCCAGTGTCCGATTTATGCGGTTGGCGGATGGACCGATGGTTACACCAATGCGATCCCGCGCCTGCTTCAGCACCTGACGGTGCCACTCAAGGGCCTGATCGGACCGTGGGCCCATGCCTATCCGCATTTTGCACTCCCGGGTCCGCAGATCGGCTTCTTACAAGAAGCTCTGCGGTGGTGGGATCATTGGCTGAAAGGCGTCGATACCGGCGTGATGGATGAACCCATGCTGCGGGCATGGATGACAGAAAGCGTGACGCCCGCAGGGTATCATCAGGAGTTGCCCGGGCGCTGGGTCGCCGAAAGTGCGTGGCCCCCGGCGGGTGGGATGCCGCATCGGCTGTTTCTCACCGATGCGGGACTGCGGTCCGATAACAGAGGGCTGACGGCACGGAGCTTATGCTCTTCGCAAATGGTGGGCGCGCACGGTGGCAGTTGGTGCCCGTTCGGGCGTGGCGCCGATCAGGCCGACGATCAACAGGAAGACGACGCACGGTCACTGGTGTTCGACACCGAACTGCTCGATGCAAGAATTGAAATTCTTGGCGCGCCGGTCATAATGCTGGACCTCGCTGCCGACAGACCGGTTGCAAACCTGGTGGTCCGGCTGTGCGACGTCGGTCCGGATGCCGCGTCGCTCCGGGTCAGCTATGGGGTATTGAACCTGACGCATCGTGATGGGCATGAGACGCCGGCACCACTGGTTCCTGGACAGCGCTATCCCGTGCGCATCCAACTCAACGACGCGGGCTCGGTGTTTCCGGCCGGGCATAGGATCAGGGTAGCGCTTTCTACCACCTATTGGCCGATGATCTGGCCGCCCCCGGAAAACGCAACGGTGACGGTATTCGGTGGTTCGCTTCAACTGCCGGTGCGGAATCCGGCCGCCTCCGATGCACTGCTGCCGGCGCTGCCCGGGCCGGAGACGGCTACGCCTGAGTCCGTTACTGACATTCGTCAGGGCGTGGTACGGATCGACAGGCTGGGACTTGAACTCGGCAGCGATATGAACATCAGGTCCCATATCGACGAGGACGATCCGCTCAGCGCCGTCGTCGAAATGCGCCAGTTGCAGAGCGTGTCACGTGACGCGTGGCGAATCACAATCGAGACCCAGATCAGCATGTCATGCACCCATGACGCATTCCTGCTGCGGGCGACAATGCGGGCATGCGAACATGATGTGGAAGTGTGCCAGCGCGCGTGGGACTGTCGGGTTCCGCGAAATCTCGTATAATGACAGCCATGGCAAAACGCTGAAACGCGGGCGCAGAGATTTTCGGCAGGCGCTCGATGGGAAGGGACGTGATCCGATGACAGGGCAGCAATCCGGCCGCGTGCATCTCATTGCCGGCGGTTTTCCACCCGGCTCGCACGCCGGTCATGACCACGACTTTGCTCGGCTGCGGCTGTTGAAACTGCTTGCAGAGAAAGATATTCCCGCCTCGGTCGGCAACGACTTCGCGGACGTCGAGAAGTGGTTGCCGGTTACGCAGTTGCTGATCACTTACGTCGCAGGTCCCTACCCGGACGCAAAGCAATGCGACGCCATCGAGCGATGGCTGGAAGGCGGCGGCCATTGGCTTGCCCTGCACGGCACCAGCGGCGGCCGCGCCGAGCGGGTGGAGGGCATGCGCCAGCGCCGCACGGTTAAAGCCCGGCATCACGCGTTGCTCGGCAGCTATTTCCTGACGCATCCGCCGATTTGTGAGATTCGCGTCGACGTCAGCACCACCGATCACACAATTACGCGAGGGCTCGGCCCGTCATTCTACGTTGACGACGAGCCCTACTTCATCGAATTGCAAGATCCGGGCTCCACGCAAATCCTGCTGACGGCGGAGTACGGCCCGGACGCCGTGTCGCCCAGCATTGGAACCCTCTACCCCTCGGATACCTCGCTCCAACCGGATGGGAAGACGCGCGTGCTCGGCTATACGCGCGAGGTCGGCAGCGGGGCCGTGACCTACTTTGCGCTGGGTCATTGCCACAACCCCGCAATCAGCGCGACCCGAACGATCGATCCGCAACATACAACATCGCCCACCTTCCGAGGCGCCTGGGAGTCAGACGCGTTCATGGCGCTGCTGCGCAATGCCATCGCCTGGGGCGTGCGCGCCTGATTGCGGCGCGTTATCCCAACGCTCTAGAGATATTTTGCCGGCCGAATCATCGCTCGCCACATATGCGCCACCGGGCTGTTGTCGAAGCCTAGCCCTTGTTCCGGCTGGCGGAAGTTGCGGCCGATCACGTCGGTGAATTCTTCCAGCTCGACCTTCACGTTCGGATCGAACGAATAGATGTCGTGCACGGTGATCATCCGCCCGGACATGTACCACTTGTGGTTGCGCATCCGCTGGTAGTCTGCTTCCACATAGGGATCGGGGCGATAGTCGGCACCAAAGGTCTTGATGTAAGACTGCGGATATTCGTAGCCGACCGAATTGTCGGGATAGAATTGCAGCACCTGATGCGCGCGGATTGCCCAGGTCACTTCCTCATCGACATAAGGCTCGACAAGCTGCGCGCCCCAGTAGCCGTGATCACCACGGATGAAGCCGATCGTAGAGATGTCGTGGAGCAGGCAGGCGAGGATCATTTTTTCCGGCAACCCGGCAGTGACAGCGTGCCTGGCGCTTTGCAGCAGGTGGGCAGCAGGTCCGAAACGGAATTTGAAAAAATCGATGAGAGTCGGCTTTTCCGGCATTGGCGGCAGGCGCGGATCATCGCCCATCAGCACACGGGCGTTCGGGTTCTTTGCCATCAATGCGGCGGCGTTCGCCGACGGGCCCATGTCGCCCTCGGCCATGCTGTAGAGCCGTGACTTGATAACGATATAGTCGAGTTCGCGGCTCATTTGCTCTTCGAGCGCGTCGGCACGCTGAGACAGGGTTATCGCGTCGTTCACTGAATTCCTCCTTGCCCGCAGAGTTGTTGACGCAGCCTAGCAGCATGCGCCCGATCACGTCGATGTTGGCCAGATTAGTAATATGCGCTCCCGCCGTTGACGTGGATTGTCTGGCCAGTGATGAAGCCCGCGTCGTCGCTGACCAGGAACAGGCAGGTGGCGGCGATCTCGTCCACGGCTCCTTGACGGCCCAGCGGAATACCGGCTGCGTTCGGTGTCCGCCCCTGGTACCACTCGGGATTCGCGCGCATGGTATCGATGCTGCCTGGCGACACCACGTTGACCCGGATGTTGTGCGGCGCGAACTCGGATGCCAGCCCGCGTGCGAAACCTACCAGCCCCATCTTGGCCGCAGAGACATGGGCACGTCCGCTGCCGCCGACGAACGCACCTTCGCCGGTGAAGAACAAGATGCGGCCATATTGGTGCTTGACCATCGACTCGATGACCGCACGCGTGAGGTACAGTGCCCCGTCGAGGACCACGCCCCTCACCGCTTCCCAATCCTCCGCTGTCAATTCCGTGAATGGCTTGTGCGGCCGGATGGCGGCGTTGTTGATCAGAATATCGACGCGGCCGAACTCCGATAATGCCCGCGCCGCCATCGCCTCGACCTGCGCCTTGTTCGCGATGTCGGCAATGACGGCGAGCGCCTTGACGCCAAGGTCCTGGGCTTCGCGCACTACAGCGTCTGCCTCAGACTGATTCGAGCGGGCGTTGACCACGACGTGGGCGCCTTCCCTGGCCAGTTTCAACACCGTCGCACGGCCGATATTGCGGCCCGAGCCAGTTACCAACGCAACTTTTCCCTCAAGCTTTCCCATAGGCAAACTCCTTGACGACAATCAGTGTTCGGCGAGGTGGTACACGCGCGCAGCAGTGCCGCTGTAAAGCGCGGCTTTTTCTGCCGCCGACACGCCGGAGGTGATGCGCTTGAAAGCATTCCACAGTTCGGTATAGCCGCAGGATTGCTTGTCCGGCGGAAAGTTGCTCTCGAACATGCAGCGGTTGACGCCGAACGCCTCGATACAGGGCTCGACATATTGGCGCCACGCCGCGGCGAGTTCCTCGGACGATGGGGGCACATCACGTTCGTGGAAGTCGAAGCCGAATGACGTCATGCCGATGCCGCCCAACTTGACGTTGACATTCGGACACTTGGCCAACTCGCGAATGTCCTGCCGCCAGCCGGCAAGTATCTCCTGCCGGCGACCGGAATAGGGGCCAATGCCGAGCACGCCGCCGACGTGATTCAGAATGATGGTTGTGTCGGGAAAAGCGCGGGCCAGATCGATCGCGTCCGGTAGTTGCGGATGATACTGCCAGGACTCGAAGCTGAGACCAAGTTTGGCAAGCTGGGCGAAACCTTCGCGGAACAGCGGTTCCCGTACCAGGTGTGGCGGAACCGCACGCGAGATGAACTTGCTGATAGCATCGCTGGCATCGTGCGAGACGCCGTAGCGGATGCCGCGGAACCGTCCGCCGCCGACGGCAATTTGGGCCTCCAATACGTCTCGGACTCGCGCTCCGATGGTGAGGTCCGCATGGCCGATGATGGCTTCGGCGACGCGGCAAGGCCCGTAATTGCCCGACGCACTCATTGCCGAAATGCCGTTGACGAACTCGACCTCGCCCACCGGCGCCATTTCCCGAGGACCGTCCTTGCGGTACATCGACTGGCACTCGAGGAAGACCGTGGCGAAGATGTTGTGGCCACCGCCGATATCGGCCAGCAGTTCAGGGAGGAAGTACTGGCCGCGCTGCGGGGTATCCCAGAAATGATGGTGTGGATCGATAATCGGAAGATCCGGTTCCAGCGCTGTTTCCGGTGGCCGCTTCGCCAGCCAGGCCTTCAGGTCAGCATCGTTCCGATACGACAGGCCGCGGTATTCGCCCTTGGAGTCTCCCGCCTGCACCATGTTCCTTCCCCTCGTCGATTGATCGCGTTGTGCGCGACTGTAGTCCCGTGTGATCCACGGCCGTCAAGCCGCCTGGGCGGGGCGACAGTGGCACGCTTGCCTTCAGCGCGGCTTGAACTTAGGAGCAAAGCAGGGATAGGGGGGGGAGAAACGGTCATGCCTTTGTTAGCGTTGCGCGCGCTCGTTGGATTGTCGGCGCTGTTTTGGCTTGCATGCAGTCACCGGTTCGTTCGCCGCAGACGTTTCCCCTGCGCCAACGCCCTGGGCTGCTCCGGTTCCAAAAGCGAAATGCGGCCCGGGATCGCGGGCCGAAAGTGGCCTGCAAGGCGCCACGAGCCTGGCCGAGCGCTTCGGCGGCGCATCGTCCCAAGGGTTCCATTGCAACATGGAGTTGGTCGGGCAGTCGCAGGGCGAGGGTGCGAGTTGGCAGATGGCATGGTTTGGCGATTGCGCTTACTACGACACTGCCAACAGCCCTCGGCAGCAGCATCGTGGCGTGGTGGTGGTTGACGTAGCCGATCCGGCTCATCCGAAGGCGGTGGAGTACATCGACACGCCAACCATGCGCGATCCCTGGGAGTCGCTGCACGTCAACCAGGCTCGCAAGCTGCTGGGCGGCGCTGAAGCCGAGAACGGCACCGGCATCGGCAACGGGTTCGAAATCTATGATGTGTCCGACTGCCGACACCCGGTGCTGAAAGCCAATCTACAAATTCCGGACAGCCATGCGCATGCGGGAAACTGGACTCCTGACGGCAATTTTTACTACATCACGCAGGGCTTCCGAGGCATTGGCGGGACGATGCCGATCGTCGATACAACAGACGCAGCGCATCCCAAACTTGTCGAAACCTGGAAATTCACCGGCGACGGACGCCCTCACGACCCCAACTTCAACGCCGACGGCACACGCATGTACAGCCCTCAGCCCGGGTATTTTACCGCGCCGGTGGGCTCCAGTTCGTTCGGGCCGGAGGGGCTGATCGTGCTCGATACCAGCGATGTCGCTGCCCACAAGCCAAGCCCGCAGGTGCGTCAGGTCAGTACGTTGTTCTGGAAGGATGGCGGCCAGTCGCAGGCTGCACTGCCGGTGACAATCGCCGGCAAGCCATACCTCATTTTCACTCAGGAACTGGGATCCGGAGGAGGCGGAGCCTCCAGCCGCGCTGCCGCCTGTGCGCAACAACTGCCGCCGTTCGGGTTTCCCAAGATCATCGACATCTCCGACGATACCAAGCCGCGCGAAGTCGCCAAGCTGATGCTGGAAGTGCACGACCCGATGAATTGCTCGATGACGATGGGCGAAGCAACCAATCCGATCTTCGTCTACGACAGCCACTATTGCAACGTGGACGACGCGCGCGATGCACGGCTGCTGGTGTGCAGCTTCTTCGAAGCCGGGCTGCGCGCCTTCGACATTCGCGACCCGTATCACCCGCGTGAAGTCGCGTATTACAAGCCGCCGGCACAAGGAACCAAGGATCTACCCGGTTCGAATCTACAGAACTACACTGGCTCCGGCGGTGTAACATTGAACCGCACCGCGGATTGGACGTCGTCGTTCCTGCGCATCCTGAAGCGGCGAGATGGCACGACTGAGGTGTGGTTCACCTCGCAGGATAACGGCTTCCAGGTGGTGCGCGTCACCAATCCCGACGTGGTTGGCGCGGACCTGCTGAAGATCGGCCCCGGTGACGACGTAATGTGAGGCACACGACAAGGCGGCCGGTTCTCGGACTGGCAGCCGCGATCGCCGCGGTCTGGGCTGGCAGCAAGGCGGCGCACGCCCACTCGTTGGTGACGCCCTACGACCTGCCGATCCCGTTCTCGCTTTACGTCTACACGTGTGCCATCACGCTGCTGCTGACGTTCGCGGTTCTTGCGCTGATGCCGCGAGCGCCGACACCGTTAGAAACCGCCCCTGTTCCGGTCCTTCGCTTGAGTCGCGTGCTGATTGTGCTCGGACAGGGAGTTGCGATCACATTGCTGGGTCTGACGATCGTCGTCGGCCTGTGGGGGACGCCAAGTCCGGTTGCCAACCTTGCGCCGACATTGTTCTGGGTCGGCATGATGCTTGGCCTCACGGTCGTCACGGCCGTGCTCGGTGACATGTTCCAGATCGTCAATCCATGGCATGGTCTGATGCGCTTGCTGCATGTGGGAGACCAGCCGCTGCTGCGCTATCCGGCGGCACTCGCCTTCTGGCCGGCCTTTATCCTCTATCTGGCGCTGACTTGGCTTGAGTTGATGGCACCGCCTAGCCCTTCCCTGCTGGCGTGGGCGTTGCTGACCTACACCGCACTGACCGCTGCCGGCGCCGCACTGTTCGGCCGCGATACATGGTTCCGTCACGCGGAACTGTTCAGCGTGTTCTTCCGCATCACTGGGACGGTCGCACCGATCGCCTACGAGCGTGACGCGTCGCCCGGAAATAGAGTCTGGCTCGCTCGCCCGCGTCCACTGCTCTCAGGCACTCTGGAAGAGTACCCGCGGCACCTCAGCCTGCTGCTGTTCGTGTTGTTCATGCTGGCCGGAACAACCTATGACGGTGTCTGGCAGACGTCGTTCTGGGCTGGACTGTACTGGCAAAACCTGATGACATGGCTGCACCCGCTATGGGGCGACGACATGGCGCGCGCGCAGGCGATATTGGCGCCGGGCTACTACGTCTATCAGCGTGGCGGACTGATTGCCGCACCGTTCGTCTATTTCGCAATCTACATCTTGGCCATGGCGGCGATGCGAGCAATGACAGGTGGGGCGGTGCCGGTGCGCAACCTGGCGCTACGCTTTGCGTTCTCTCTTATTCCGATCGCGCTGGCTTATATGCTGGCACATTCCTGGACCCTCCTGCTGACAGTGATCCCGGTGATCCCGTTCTTGCTATCCGATCCATTCGGCGTTGGGTGGAACCTTCTTGCGCTTCCAAGATTGTCGGCCGAACCGGGGCCGTTGGACATGGGACAGGCATGGCACATTGAAGTGGGGCTGATTCTACTTGGCCATATTGCCAGTGTCTATCTCGCACACATCATCGCACAACGGACTTTCCCCTCGCGCCGGCAGGCATTGCTATGTGAGCTGCCACTGCTGTTTTTGATGGTGGGATACACTTTCATCGGTCTGACCGTGCTGAGCCTGCCGCTCGTGCTGCATTAGGGTAGCAGCAGCGGTCCATCGGGAACACCTTGCCGATTTGCCGTTGCCATCGGACAATCGGGCCCCACACTGTCACCTCCACTCCTCATCGACGCCATAACGACCTAGGAGATCCCATCATGCCACGGCTGAATTTTGGCGCCTTCCTCGCCCCGCATCACCCGATCGGCGAGCATCCGATGCTGCAATTCCGCCGCGATCTCGACCTCGTGGAGCACCTGGACCGACTTGGCTACGACGAGTTCTGGTGCGGCGAACACCATTCCAGCGGTTGGGAGATAATCGCATCGCCCGAGATGTTCCTGGCCGCGGCTGGCGAGCGGTCGAAGCGAATCAAGCTCGCGACCGGGGTTGTCTCGCTGCCTTATCATCACCCGTTTCATGTCGCGCAACGCATGGTGCAACTCGACCACATGACCGGCGGGCGGGTGATTTTCGGATCGGGTCCGGGGGCGCTCGCATCGGATGCCCACACGCTCGGCGTTGATCCGATGCTACTGCGCGACCGACAGGACGAGGCCATCACCGTCATCCGCCGCCTGTTCAACGGCGAGCGCATCACTATGAAAAGCGACTGGTTCACGCTCAACGATGCAGCGCTGCAACTGCTGCCGTTGCAGGAGGACATGCCGTTTGCCGTAGCCTCGCAAATCAGCCCGTCTGGCATGACCCTCGCGGGCAAGCATGGCATCGGCATCATCTCGATCGGATCGCTGTCGAACGAAGGTCTCAACGCACTGCCGACGCAATGGGGATTTGCCGAGGCCGCCGCCGCCAAGCACGGTAAGACGGTAGATCGTAAGAACTGGCACGTGCTGCTGAGCTGGCACATCGCCGAAACCCGCGAAAAGGCGCGCGCGGAAGCCCGCGATGGGCTGATGCGTCACCATAACGAGTACATTACCGGCACGCTGCAACGGCCCGGTGCGAAGCCATTCAAGACTCCGGATGAGGCGGTGGACATGAGCGCGTTCTCGGCTGGCGCCGTGGCAACGATCGGCACGCCGGACGACCTGGTGAAGCGGATCAAGGAGGTGCTGGAAATCAGCGGTGGTTTCGGCACGGTGGTCGGCTTCGTGCATGACTGGGCCAATCCGGAAAACACCATGCGAAGCTGGGACATGGTGGCGCGCTATGTGGTGCCGGAGATCAACGGCTATCTCGCCGGATTGCGGAAGTCGCGGGAGTTCGTCGCCACCAACCGGGAGTATTTCGAACGTGCGCGGGAAGCCGTGATGGCGAAGATCACCGAAAACGAGACCGCGGCCGCAGCACTCAAAGTTACGAAATCGTCGATGCTGAGTGCGTCGGCCAGCAACGTGCCCGATTTCGACAAGGCCCGGGTCGCGGCACGGTGATGGTCGGGGGCACCGCGAGCGAGGCTTGAGGGGCCAAATTACGCAATTGAGGTGCCGCGATAGATGGCCGGGTCAAGCCCGGCCATGACGAGCTAGCGGCAGCCCGGCCATGACGCGGGGTTCGGCGTCGCCTCGCCGATCGACAAGCCCCTGGGGTGTTGCACAGAGATGCGTCAGCGTCCGGTCGGCGTGCTGCATGCGCCAGCTCAGCATGCGGTCGGCGGCTTCGGCCAGCATCGACGCATAGGCTGGATCGCTGGCGACATTCCGTGTTTCGTGCGGATCGCGTCGCAGGTCGTACAACACCGGCGGCAGCGCCGCGAAATGCACGTACTTCCAATCTTCGGTGCGCATGGCGCACATCGCGGCCTGGTCGACTTCCAACCCGAACGGGGGGCGGCGCGGATCGGGCCAGCCGCCGCGCAAATCGTATTCGAAATGCACCGCGTCACGCCACGCAGCCGGAATCTCGCCACGCAGCCACGGTATTAGCGACGCGCCCTCGCAGGCGCGCGGTACCGGAATATCCAGCCAATCCAGGATGGTCGGCATCAGGTCCACCGCCTCGGTGAACACTTCGACACGCCGGTTCCGTAGGGAGTCGTTCGACGGATCGACGATGATCAGGGGCAGATGGTAGCTCTGGTCGAACCAACCCAGCTTGCCGACCAAGCCATGGTCGCCGAGTTGCTCGCCGTGGTCGGCGGTGAAGATCACCAGTGTGTCCTCGGCCTGCCCGGTTGCCGCCAATTCCTCGAGGATCCGGCCGATTGCGTCATCCACCTCGGCAATCAGGCCATAATACGCACGGCGCATCAGCGCGATCTCATCATCGGTCAGCGGCTGAACGGTGCCTGACGAGTCCTGGAAGTAATTGGCGCGCTGCTGAACCCCGAGCCAATACTGCATCAACTTGTGCTGCGCCGCTTCCGCCTCCAGGCTCGGCGCAGCGATGACCGGCGGAATATGCGCCGCGTTCACCGCCTCGTGCCAGGGCGCGGGCGCGGAGAAGGGCGGGTGCGGCCGGTAGAATCCGCAATGCAGCACCCAGGGACGCTCCGGTCGGCTGGCATGCAGATATCGTATCGCATGCTCTGCGGTCCAGGCGGTGTCAGACGCGGCGGCAGGAATACGCGCCGGCGCAGCGCTCGGCCCCGGCATTCCCTCAGGCGCCAACAACGACTTCGGGTGCTTGGGGAGGGTTACGCCCTTGCTGCGCACCCATGCAAAGTAGTTGCGAAACTCCCATTCGTCGAAATGGGCAAACACTCGCCAACCCGCCTGCACATCGCCCCATTCGGAAAAACGGATGTCGTCCGGCGTCGTGGTGCGCGGGTCGGGCACTGTCGTCGTGTAGCCGACCAGCCCGGGATCCAACCCGGCGCGGCGCAGTTCCACCGCCAGGTTGGGATGCCGCGCGTCGAGCGGCACGCCGTTCGCCACCACGCGGTGGTTCATCACATACAGCCCTGTCAGCATGGAGGCTCGCGCCGGACCGCACGGCGCACTCTGCCCGAAATGCCGGGTGAAGGTGACGCCGCGTCGCGCCAGCGCATCCAGATTCGGAGTCCTGACCGCCTTATGACCCAGGAAACCCAAACAATCTGCGCGCCACTGGTCTGCAATGATGAACAGGACATTCTTGCGGCGGGGCATGTGTACGTCATCTCCCATCGGCCGATTTCTACGCGTCCGTCAGTGTTCCAGCAGAAGCCATATTGCTGCGGTCCAGGAGAAGTTGTCACCACCGAGGCCGGCACCGGACATCGGGTCGAAGTATTCGCGGAAACCGGCGGTCGCAATCAGTGTGCGTGTCGCTTCGCGAACGCCGGCTGCGAGATCGGTCTTGCCTGCGCGGGAAAAGCCTTCGGCGATCATCCAATTCACGACAGCCCAGACCGGGCCGCGCCAATAGCGCATTGCTTCGAAACGCGAATTTTTTGGATCGGTGGAAGGGACAAGCCTGGGCGCATGATCGCCCCAACGAACGAGCGTCACGGTCAACTCGGATGCATGCCCGCCGGTGTGGCCAGCGTATAGCGGGAGAAAGCCGGCAGATGTTCCGGTTGCGATTTGCGTGTGCGGGATCAGGTCCTCGGACACGTACAGGCCGAGATCATCGGACCAAAGACGCTCCAGCGCCGTATCCAGGCGCTCGATCCGTGTGGCGATCTCGGTCCGATCGGCGTGCGTTCCGAAGCGGGTCGCCAGGGCATGCAGATCGCGTTCGGCGCGCAGCAGGATCGCGTTGGTGCCGATGTCAGCGACGAGGAACGGCGACGCGGCAAGCATGCGCACGGGATCCCAGGCACAGTCACGGAACACATCCACAAGGTGGATGAAACGCTGGTAGTCCTCGGCATGGGGACGCATGGCCGGATCGATGTGGCTGGTGTCACGACGGCGGATTGCCGTGGCCGTTGTGGTCGGCACGCGAGCAAGCGGCGTGTCCCAGGCAGGGGAATTGTCCATCCCGGTTTCCCAGGGGTGCAATGTCGCAACGAGACCTCGCTTGCCGGGATCGCGCGCATGTTCCCACCATTGGTGGTTGCGCAGCAGGCGCGGGAAAATTCCGGCCATTCGGTCCTCGTCGCCGGACGCATCCAGCACGCGGCGCGCGGCGGTGGCGAGGACAGGTGGTTGGGTGATACCCGACGTCGGCGGATCGTGCCGCACGCCCCAGACGTCGGACCCCGGAAAATAATCGTCCGACGGTGCGTGAAACACGATTTGCGGAATCAGACCGTCATCCCATTGGCCACGTAGCAGGCTCTCAATTTCCTGCCAGGCGCGCGCGGGATCGAAAGTCGCCCAACCCATGGCGACGAAGGCGGAGTCCCAGTTCCACTGGAAGGGATAGAGCCGAGCAGTGGGGACGGTGTAGCCACCGCGATCGTTCTCGCGAAGGATCGTTCGGGCATGCTCTGTTCGGTCCATGACGTCGCCTGGCCCTTTTCGTCCAGCCATAAGCCGTGCTCCATAGCCATGAGACAAGTGCAGGGGGGATAACAAATGCCGCAGAAGCTGCTGGTCTTGCAATCGCTGTGGGCCATGGAACGGCGGCGTCCCGACGGCGCCGAATGGTCGCTGGCGGAAAAGCTCGCGATGATCCGCGACGCCGGGTTCGACGGTGCCGGAGTCCGCTTCGTCGATCCCGACTATGCCCGCGAGGTCACCAGTTTCCTGCGCATTCATGGCATGAGATGGCAGGCGCAGTGCTATCCGCGCACCGTCGATGACCTGAAGCCAGTGTTGGCGCTGGTGCGCGAACTCGGCGCGGACCACGTCAACCTCCAGCCGGACGTGCGGCCGTACCGGCTTGCCGACTGCATCCCCTATATCGAGGGCTGGCGCCGCCTGGCAGCGGAAGCCGGAGTCCCCGTGCATATCGAAACCCATCGCGACCGGATGACCACCGACCTGTTCTTCACGCTCCACCTGCTCGATTGCTTCCCCGACCTGCGGCTGACCGCGGACCTGTCGCACTACGTCGTGGGGCGCGAGTTCGCCTGGCCGATCGCGCCCGAGAACCACGCGATGATCCATCGCATCCTCGACAATAGCTGGGGTCTGCACGGACGGGTCGCCAGCCGTGAGCAAGTGCAGGTGCAGCTCGGATTTCCCCAGCATCGCGACTGGGTGGAGCTGTTCGAGGGCTGGTGGGAGTACGGCATCCGGTCGTGGCGCCGCCGCGCTGACCCCGATGCAACGCTGACCTTTCTGTGCGAACTGGGGCCGCCGACCTATGCGATCACCGGCGCGGATGGGTACGAACTTTCGGACCGCTGGCAAGAGGCACTGGAGATGCGCGACAGGATTCGCGCGCTGTGGCAGCGGATCGCGCAGGAGGAGCGCTGAGGCTCGCCGCTTGCCGTATCACTGGACAGCATTAGAGAAGACTTACTTGGTTCTGCCGCAATCAGCAGTAATTGCGAGCGGACCGCCAAGGCCAGCGATCGCGTCGTTGGTGCCCGTTTCGGCAGAGTCGATGCTGGCTGGTCCGTGGCCTCCGAATAACCAGTCCTGGCGACCCACCGGTCATGGCACAGGAAGCATGGAACGCCGGCCCATCGGCGGCGTTTAATCGCGGCGGAAACGACGAGGCGCTCCCGGGCAAGTGATCGATGGTCTCGGGTTTGCGTGCGGCGAAACCTGCACCACTGCCGCAAACTACCGGGCGATGCCCACACTTCACGATCGAACGGAATTTTGGCGGGCCAGAATGGCAGAAATTGTTTACGCTCCGCATTCAAGCATCCACCTTTCGGCCCCGGAGGGGCATAGTATGTCCCCAAAGATTTATCATGTGCATCCATTGGTGGCTGGTCCGATTGCGGCCTGGCCCGGCCTTTTCGCCCGCGTGCGCGCGATGGGCTTCGACAAGGTCTGCATCGCACCGCCGTTTGCCCCCTCACCAGACGGCGACATCTTTGTCACGGCCGATCACGAGGCGCTGCACCCGGCCCTCGAGTGGGACGGCGGCGCCGATGCCGGCATCGCGAGGCTGGTCAACGAAGCCGGCCGAAGCGGCCTGCGGTTGCTGCTGGATCTGGTGGTGCACCAGGTCGCCGCAGATGCGGCCATCCGCCAACGATCGCCCGACTGGTTCAGTACCGGCTTCTGTGGCGGCCCACCCGACCCGCGGCGCGCACCACCCCGCCCGGATGCCGCCATGGCGCGGTTCGGCAGCACCGAAACGGCGAACGACCTGACAGCGTGGTGGTCGGATCGTCTGGTCCGCTTGTCGAATGCTGGCGTGGCCGGGTTCCGCTGTCTCGAACCGGACCGGGTCCCCCCGAGTGTATGGCGCCGCCTGATCGGCCGGCTGCGCGCTGCCGCGCCGGACAGCATGCTGCTGGCCTGGACTCCCGCCACCGACCGTACCGCCGCTGCGCGCCTGGCGGGCGCGGGTTTCGACTTCGTCGCATCGTCGGTCGCATGGTGGGACGGACGTGCGCCGTGGTTGGTCGAGGAAATCGAGGTGCTGCGTGGCGTTGCGCCAGCGATCGGCTCGCCCGAGCCCTCGTTCAGCGATCGGCTGGCGGGGTGTCTTCCCGTGGGCGCCGATATCTGCAACGCCTATCGGCACGCGTTGCGCGTAACGGCGGCGACGGCGGCCGGCCTGTTTCTGCCGATGGGCTTCGAATACGCCTCGCGGCGGCCGTTCGACGCTGTCCGGGCTACGCCGAATGACCTGCGGCGTGCCCAGGAAGAATCGCCTTGCGACCTGTCCGAGGACGTCGCCGAGGCGAACGACCTGGTGGACCGCATCGCAGCGCAGGGAGCTACCGGCGGGGTACGTCAGTTGACCGAGCCATCGGCAACAGCCACCGCGCTGCTGCGATACGACACGATGGATCCGCGCGACGCGGCGCACGCCACGCTGGTGCTGATCAACCCCGATATCGCGGCGGCCGCTCCGTTGCCGCTGCATCTGTCGCCGCTGCCTTCCCAGGCCGGCGCCGCATTCGCGCTCGCCGAGAAGCTCGACGCTCCAACCGACCCCGCCATTCCACTTGCGCCGGGTGAGGTTCGCGCTCTCGGCTATGCACGGGTGCCCGCCATCGTCAGGACGAGCGACATTGCTCTGGTGGAACGTGCGGCGATGGCGGCCACGCGGATCGCCATCGAGGCGATCGCGCCTGCCGTGCCGGACGGCGACTTCGCAGTGAAACGTGTGGTGGGTGAGAGCGTGACGGTCAGTGCCGACATCATCGCCGACGGACACGAGGTGCTGGCGGCCGCATTGCTGTGGCGGCCTGCCGATGAACCGACCTGGCGGCGCGTTCCGATGCTGCTCGTGGATAACGACCGTTGGGCAGCCAGCTTCATTCCGGCGCAGATCGGCCCGCATCGCTTCACGGTGGAGGCCTGGTGGGACGTTTGGGGAACCTTCCGCCACGACCTGCACGCCAAGCACGCAGCGAACGTGCCGGTGACGCTCGAATTTGAGGAAGGCCGCCGGATGCTGGATGCGGCGGCGCAACGCGCCGAAGGCTCACAGCATGACGCGCTGGCGGCGCTGCTGCAGCAGTTCGAGACGGCGGACGACGAGGCACGAGTGGAATTGCTGCTGTCGGACGCAGCGCTTTTCGCCATGCGGGCGGTGGACCCGCAGGAGTTCCTGGTCCGCCATGCACCTGCGGTCACCGTCGATGTCGACCGGCCGCAGGCGGCGTTCGCGAGTTGGTACGAGCAGTTTCCTCGGTCGGTGACACACGATCCTGCGCATCACGGTACGTTCGATGACGTGATCGGCCGATTGCCGGCGATCCGCGCCATGGGTTTCGACGTGTTGTATTTTCCGCCGATCCATCCGATCGGCCGCACCAACCGCAAGGGCCGCAACAACGCGTTGCGGGCGGCGCCCGGCGACGTCGGTAGCCCCTACGCGATCGGTGGCGAGGAAGGCGGCCACGACGCGATCCATCCCCAACTTGGCACGCTGGAGGATTTCCAGCGGCTGGTCACTGCAGCAAAGGCGCATGAACTGGAAATCGCGCTGGATTTCGCCATCCAATGCTCGCCCGACCATCCCTGGCTGAAGCAGCATCCCGACTGGTTCCGCTGGCGGCCGGATGGCTCGCTGCGCTACGCAGAAAACCCGCCGAAGAAATACGAGGACATCGTCAATCCGGATTTTTATGCCGAGGCGGCGTTGCCGAGCCTTTGGTATGCGCTGCGCGACGTCGTGCAATTCTGGGTGGACCAGGGCGTGCGCATCTTCCGGGTGGACAACCCGCACACCAAGCCCCTGCCCTTCTGGCGCTGGATGATCGCCGATATCCGCGACCGTCATCCCGACGTGCTGTTCCTTGCGGAGGCGTTCACCCGGCCGAAGGTGATGTACCGGCTTGCCAAGGTGGGCTTCACGCAGTCCTACACCTACTTCACCTGGCGCAATACGAAGCAGGAGATTATCGAGTACCTGACCGAACTGAACACCGCGCCCGTCAGTGACTTTTTCCGCCCGAACTTCTTCGTCAACACGCCGGACATCAATCCGGTTCCTCTGCAAACCTCCGGTCGGGCGGGCTTCCTGATCCGTGCCGCGCTGGCCACCATGTTGTCCGGATTATGGGGCATGTATTCGGGCTTCGAGATTTGCGAAGCGGCGCCGCTTGCCCGGCCGCGAGGAATATCTCGAATTCGGAGAAATACGAAATCCGGGTGCGGGATTACGAAGCTCCGGGGAACATCGTCGGCGAGATCTCCGCACTGAACCGCATCCGCCGGGCACATCCCGCATTGCAGACGCATCTCGGGGTGCGGTTCTATGATGCGTTCAACGATCAGATCCTGCTGTTCGGCAAAGCGTACGTCCGGCAGCAACGAGATGATCCTGGTTGCCGTCAGCTTCGATCCCCACAACGTTCAGGAGGCGGATTTCGAGCTCCCGCTGTGGGAGTTCGACCAGCCGGACAGCGGTGCGCTGGATGCGGCCGACCTGATGCGCGGCCACCGTTTCACCTGGCACGGCAAGATCCAGCACATCCGTCTCGATCCCGCCGAACTGCCTTTCGCCATCTGGCAGGTCACGCCCCAGGGAGCACCGAAATGAACGTCGCGCTTGCCCGGCCCCACCCCGCGCCCGCTGCGGTTACCGAGGATCCGCTGTGGTACAAGGACGCGATCATCTACCAGCTGCACGTCAAATCGTTCTTCGATGCCAACAACGACGGCATCGGCGACTTTGCCGGGCTGATTTCAAGGCTCGACTACATCGCCGAGCTCGGCGTCAACGCCATCTGGCTGCTGCCGTTCTATCCCTCGCCATTGCTCGACGACGGCTACGACATCGCCGACTACCGCGGAGTGCATCCGGACTATGGCAATCTGCACGATGTGAAGCGCTTCATCCATGCGGCACATCAGCGCGGCATCCGGGTGATCACGGAACTGGTGGTGAACCACACCTCGCACCAGCATCCGTGGTTCCAACGCGCGCGCCTCGCCAAGCCGGGCTCGGTGTATCGCAACTTCTATGTCTGGTCCGATACCGACCAGAAATACGCCGGTACCCGCGTCATCTTCGTCGATACCGAGCGTTCCAACTGGACGTGGGACGCCGTGGCCGGCGCCTATTACTGGCACCGCTTCTACTCGCACCAGCCCGACCTGAATTTCGACAATCCGCGCGTGCTGAAGGAAGTGCTGGCGGTGCTGCGGTTCTGGGCGGACCTGGGCGTGGATGGGCTGCGGCTTGACGCGGTGCCGTACCTGGTGGAACGCGACGGCACCAACAACGAAAACCTGCCGGAGACCCACGCCGTCCTGAAGCAGATCCGCGCCGAACTCGATGAGCATTACCCGGACCGCATGTTGCTGGCGGAGGCCAACCAATGGCCCGAGGACACCAAGGAGTATTTCGGCGACGGCGACGGCGACGAATGCCATATGGCGTTCCACTTCCCGCTGATGCCGCGCATGTACATGGCGATCGCACGCGAGGACCGCTTCCCGATTACCGACATCATGCGCCAGACGCCGGACATTCCGGCTACGGCGCAATGGGCCATATTCCTGCGCAACCATGATGAGTTGACGCTGGAGATGGTTACTAAATCGGAACGCGACTTCTTGTGGGAAACCTACGCCGCGGACCGGCGCGCCCGTATCAACCTCGGCATCCGCCGGCGCCTTGCGCCGCTGCTGGAGCGCGACCGGCGGCGCATCGAGTTGATGAACCATCTGCTGATGTCGATGCCCGGCACGCCGGTGGTGTACTACGGCGACGAGATCGGCATGGGCGACAACGTGTATCTCGGCGATCGCAACGGCGTGCGGACGCCGATGCAGTGGTCGCCGGATCGCAACGGCGGGTTCTCGCGCGCCGACCCGTCGCGGCTGACCTCGCCGCCGATCATGGATCCGCTCTACGGCTATGAGGCGGTGAACGTCGAGGCGCAATCCTCCGATCCGCATTCACTGCTGATGTGGATGCGCCGCACCATCGCCGTGCGGCGGCAGTACCAGGCGTTCGGACGCGGCATCTTCCGCCTGCTGTATCCGAAGAACCGCAAGATCCTCGCCTATCTGCGCGAACACGAGGGCGTCATTATACTTTGCGTCGCCAACCTGGCACGTACGCCGCAGGCGGTGGAACTCGATCTTTCGGAGTTTCGTGACCGCATCCCCATCGAGCTGAACGGAGGCTCGGTGTTTCCGCCGATCGGGCAGCTCACCTACCTGCTGACGCTGGCGCCGTTCGGCTTCTATTGGTTCAACCTCGTAGAGGAGACGGCGTGGCCATCGCTGCACACGCCGGCACCGGAGCCCATGCCCGAATACCAAACCATCGTCATGCGCAAGAACTTCGCCGAAGGTGTGCTGTCTGCACGCCACGTTCTCGAATCCGAGGTACTGCCGCCATATCTCGGCAAGCGCCGCTGGTTCGCGATGAAGGATCAGAAGCTGGATAGCGTGAAGATCGCGCTGCTGACCGGCGGGCCCAATCCCGACTTCGTGCTGGCCGAGATCGAGACCGTCACGGCATCCGGCTCGGCGCGCTGGTTGCTGCCGCTGGGGATCGCCTGGGAGGATCAGCCCACCAACGCACTCGCCACGCAACTTGCACTGGCGCGTGTGCGTCACGGCGCCCGGGTGGGCCTGCTGACCGACGCGTTTGCCCTGTCCCCACTTGCTCACGGTGTGATGTCCGGGTTGGCGCATGGTCGCGATGTAAAAACCGACGCAGGGATCATCCGGTTCGAGCCTACCTCGCGCATGCACGACATCAGCGTACCGCCCGATGTCGAACTGAACTGGTTGTCAGCCGAACAATCCAATTCATCGCTGATCGTCGGCGACATCGCGATCGTGAAGCTGTTCCGCCGCGTCTCGAGCGGTCAGCACCCGGAAGCGGAGATGGGCCGTTACCTGACAGAGCAAGGGTATGCGAATACGCCGGCGCTGCTGGGGGAGGTGGTACGGATCGAGGCTGACGGAACGCGCCACACCCTGGTGATTGCGCAAAGCTTCATTCGCAATCAGGGTGATGCCTGGACGTGGTCGCTCGACCAGTTGATGCGCGGGCTGTCCGACCTCGCCGGCGGCGACGGGGCGGCTGCCGAAGATGCCGAACGGCACGAGGATTACGACGCGATCGCCACCTTGCTGGGCCGCCGGCTGGGCGAGATGCATGCCGTGCTGGCGCGCCCATCCGACGATCCGGCCTTCGCACCGGAACCCGCCGGCCGCTCCGTCACGAACGCCTGGGCAAAGCAGGCCGAACAACAGCTTGCCACCGCATTCGCCACGTTGAACGCGCGGCAGGATTGGCCGGACGATGCGGCACAGGAACTCGGGCTGGTGATGTCGTTGCGCAACCGGCTGGGCGAAACCGTACAGCACCTGGCAGCGCAGGGTACCGGCAGCGGGCTCACACGCATCCACGGCGACCTGCATCTCGGCCAGGTGCTGGTTGCCAACGGCGACGTGTTCATCATCGACTTCGAGGGCGAACCGGCCAAGTCGGTGGAGGTGCGCCGCGCCAAGAACAGTCCGTGGCGCGACGTCGCCGGCATGCTGCGCTCGTTCGACTACGCCGCCGCCGTGGTGGACCGGAAAAGCCGCGAAAGCCACGCGCACCTTCCCGCACAGCGGCGCGAAGCGTTCCTCGAGAGCTTCGTAGCGCGCGCAACCGAATCCTTCCTCAACGGTTATCGCATTGCAGCAGGCATCGATGGTTCACCTGCCGACCGGGCCTTGCTCGACCTGTTCCTGCTGGAGAAAGCCGCGTATGAGATTGTTTACGAGGCCGCCAATCGGCCCACCTGGATCGACGTGCCGTTGCACGGCCTGGCGCGGCTTACGAATACCCTGCGCCTGACGGAGACAGCATCGTGAATGACATCATCATCGACGTTCCGGGACTGTCGGCCGACGTCGTCGCGCAGCTCGCCGATGGCAGGCTGCGTGATCCGTTCACCACGTTAGGCCCGCATGACACCGGATCGGGCCGGATCATCCGCGCCTTCCTGCCCGGCGCGCGGGAAGTGGAGGTATTGGCCCGCGCCGATGGCCATCGCATCGGCACGCTGCTGCCAAGCCAGCCGGAGGGATTGTTCGTCGGTCGGGTCGAATTGCGCGAGGATTATCGGCTGCGCGTCTCCTGGCCGAACGCGGTGCAGGAAACCGAAGACCCCTATTCGTTCACGCAGTTGCTGCTGAGCGAGAACGACCTGTTTCTGTTCAACGAAGGCCGGCTGTTCGAGATGGCCTTCACACTCGGCGCCGTGCCGACGACGGTCGATGGCGTGAAGGGCGTGCGGTTTGCGGTCTGGGCGCCAAATGCACAGGCCGTGTCGGTGGTGGGCGATTTCGACACCTGGGACCCGCGCCGCCATCCGATGCGGCTGCGTTTTCCGTCGGGCGTTTGGGAACTGTTCGTGCCGCGGCTGGAGCCGGGCGCGCGCTATAAGTATGCGATCGTCGGCCCTGACGGCAGCCGGTTGCCGGAAAAGGCCGACCCGTTGGCACGCGCCACGGAACCGCCGCCGGCGACGGCCTCGGTCGTCGCCGACACGCTGCCCTTCGTCTGGCACGACGAAGCATGGATGCAGCAACGGGAGGCGCGGCATGCCGTCGATGCGCCGCTGTCGATCTACGAAATGCATGCCGCGTCGTGGTTTCATCCGGACCAGGGACGCATCCCGACCTGGGACGAGCTGACCGCGCGGCTGGTGCCCTATCTTGTCGAGATGCGCTTCACCCATGTCGAGCTGATGCCGGTGGCGGAACATCCGTTCGGCGGCTCCTGGGGTTATCAGCCGTTGGGGCTGTTCGCGCCGTCCGGACGGTTCGGTCCGATCGAAGGCTTTTCCCGCTTCGTCGATGCCTGCCACCGCGCCGGCGTCGGCGTCATCGTGGATTGGGTGCCGGGGCATTTTCCCACCGATGCACATGGGATGGCTCGATTCGACGGCACGCCGCTGTACGAACATGCGGACCCGCGCGAGGGCTTCCACCAGGACTGGAACACCTACATCTACAATTTCGGCCGGCGCGAGGTGCAAGCCTTCCTGATCGCCAGCGGCATCCATTGGCTGGAACATTTCCACGTCGATGCGCTGCGCGTCGATGCGGTCGCATCCATGCTGTATCGCGACTACAGCCGCAAGCAGGGCGAGTGGATTCCCAATATTTACGGCGGCCGCGAGAACCTGGAAGCGATCGGCTTCCTGCGCCATTGCAACGCCGTGGTGCGCGAACGCTGCCCTGGCGCGATCACGCTGGCGGAAGAATCCACCGCCTGGCCAGGCGTATCGCGGCCGATCAGCGAGGGCGGCCTGGGGTTCGCCTACAAGTGGAACATGGGCTGGATGCACGACACGCTGGCCTACATGAAAGAGGACCCGCTGTATCGGAACTGGCACCACAACGAGATGACCTTCGGGCTGCTATATGCGTTTTCCGAGAATTTCGTGCTGCCGCTGTCGCACGACGAGGTGGTGTATGGCAAAGGCTCGCTGATCCGCAAAATGCCGGGCGACGAGTGGCAGAAATTCGCCAACCTGCGCGCCTATTTCGGCTTCATGTGGGGCCATCCCGGCAAGAAGCTGGTGTTCATGGGCGGCGAGATCGCGCAATGGAACGAATGGAACCATGACGGTGAGATCGACTGGAACCTGCTGCAATATCCGCGTCACCGCGGCATGCAGCAACTGGTGCAGGACCTGAACCGGGTCTACACCGAGGAGCGCGCGCTGCATCAGCGCGACACGGTTTCCACCGGCTTCCGCTGGGTGGTCGGCGACGACAGGCAAAACTCGGTATTTGCATTCTTGCGCTACGGCAATGACGATGCCCGGCCGGTCCTAGTGGTGAGCAATATGACGCCGCAGCCCCAACACGGTTATATCATTGGCGTCCCGCGTCCCGGCGCGTGGCGCGAGCTGCTGAACTCGGATGCGGAACCGTATGGCGGCTCGAACATGGGGAACGGCGGCATCGTCCACACGTCGCCGGTGCAGCGGCATGGGGAGGCGCAGTCGCTCGAACTGACCTTGCCGCCGCTGGCGACGCTGTATCTGGCGCCGGAGATTGCGTAAACCTCTCCCGCGCTGACGGGGCATTATGTAGCAAACGCCACGACAAATCGTCATCGCCGCGAAAGCGGGGACCCAAGCGGCATGGGTCCCCGCATTCGCGCTAGGGGATTCTCACATCTGGCGTCAGTCCGAACCCGAGCATCCTGCCGCGGTGGATCTGGTAGAAAGCTTCCATTCCCCGCCGGAAGGTGATCGGCCCTGGCGGCTTATAGTAGCAGTTCCAACCGCCGAGACGGGCGACGACCCAGCTTGCCCACGCCAGGCTGTGGGCCGGGTGAGGGTTCTTTTGCCGATCCGTCTTGCCTTCGAGCGTCGGGACGAGCGCCTCGATGGTGTCCATCTCCGGCTCGGTAAACACTGTGGCGCCCGGCAGCTGATGTTTGCCATCCCGCTCCTGCGTCAGTTGGATATCGATACAGGCCGCCTTCACCGCCGCCGCTGTCAGCTTCTCCAAGCGTTCGGCCTTGGTGACCTGGCTGTCTTCCAGTTGCAGTCCCTGGGATTTCAGCACCCGGTGCAATTGCTCGATAACCCAGCGACGCTGGTACCAGCCGACGATCTGCCATGCGCCGCCCGCGTCGGCGATCTCGTGCGTCGTCAGCAGCCGCCAATGCAGCGGTTCCACGTCCGCCGGCGGATCGACCTCCTTCGCCTCGACCACCCGCAGCCGCACGCGCTTCGGCAGCGAGCGGTCGGGTTCCTGGTCCGGGCGGCGGATCTCCACCTCGCCATAGCGCATCTCCACCACCGCGGTTCGCTTCGGCTTGCCGGGATCGCGCGCCGGCAGATTGATCTGGCGCTGTCCCACCACTGGAAAACCGGCCGCTGCGGCGTACAGCATGCCGCCGGTGGCCAGCCGGCGGTCCTTCATCACCCGGGTCAGCATATCGAAGCCGTCCGTCGGCACCGAGGCCCATTTGGCGTAGATGTCCGACTCCCGATCGTCCACCATCGTCACCGTCGCCGCCAGTTGCAGCACCTGCTTCGCCTGCGCGGCGGCATCCAGCCAGCGCATCGATTCGCGCTCCTCCAGCGGACGCTCGCGATGCGGGATCGGGTTTACCCCAGGGCGGGTCCAGATCTGTCCGCCCACCAGACCGAGGCAGGCGCCGCTGTTGGCGTCGACGGCGATCGTCGAATGCACCAGCAGGCCGTACGAATTGCCTTTCTTCACCGGGCCGAGGCCGCGGCGGCGCTGCGCCGCGGTCGGGAACTTCACTTCACAGCTGTCATCAATCGCCAACACATGCAGACCGGCACAGGCGGGGCCGGTCTGCGTGCTCCAGGAGGCGATGATCTTTGTCGTGGTTACATGCTCGTTGGCGAAGAACCGCCCGGCTCCGAGTTCGCCACCACGGTCGCCGCCAAGCCGTTTGAGGCAGACCGTCTTGCGCGCGACCATCTGTTCGAGGATCGCGCCCCCCTTTGGTCGCGACGCGCATCCCCGAATGTCCCAAGTGACAAGTCCATGGCGGCTCCTGTGTGTCCGTTGCCGCGATACACCCAAGCCGATCCGCCCCGCGTCGGGCCAATCACATTCCGATTCCCAGATTACTTGTGCGCATGCCCTAGCGCGAAGGCGGGGATGACGATTCGATGTTGCGTTTGCTACATGATGCCGCACTGAAGCGCGGGGGAGAGGTTTTTTATATGCAGAGTTTTCCGGAACGGTTGCTGCCCGGCAAGCCCTATCCGCTGGGCGCCACCTGGGATGGTCTCGGTATCAATTTCGCAGTTTTCTCTGCCAACGCCACCCGCATCGATCTCTGCCTGTTCGAACCGTCCGGCCGGCACGAAGTCGCCCGCTTTCCGCTGCCGGAATACACCGACGAGGTCTGGCACGGCTATTTACCCGATGCCACAGCCGGTCTGTTGTATGGTTACCGCGCCTACGGCCCCTACGACCCTCCGCGCGGCCACCGCTTCAACCACAACAAACTCCTGCTCGATCCGTATGCCCGCGCGCTCTCCGGCAATTTGAGTTGGACCGATGCGCTGTATGGCTTCCGCATGCACTCGCCGCGCGCGGATCTGTCCTATGACCGGCGCGACAGTGCGCCAGCCATGCCGAAAGCCGTGGTGACCGACGAATCCTTCAACTGGGGCGACGACCGTCCGCCCGACATCCTGTGGTCCGACACGGTCATATACGAGGCGCATGTTCGTGGCCTGACGAAGCTGCGCAAGGATATCATCCCGCCCGAGCGCGGAACCTTCGCGGCACTTGCCGCCGCACCGATGATCGAGCATTATCGCCGGCTCGGCATTACCGCGATCGAATTGCTGCCAGTGCACGCCTTTGTGCACGACCGGCGACTGATGCAGCAGAAACTGCGCAATTATTGGGGCTATAATACGCTGGCGTTTTTCGCCCCAGAACCAGCATATCTGCATGACGGCTCACCCAACGAGATGCGCGTCGCGATCCGCCGGCTGCACGCCGCGGGGATCGAGGTGATTCTCGACGTGGTCTATAACCACACGGCCGAGAGCGACCAGCTTGGTCCGACGCTGTCATTCCGCGGCCTGGACAATGCGAGTTATTATTGGCTCGAAGCCTCCGACCCGCGCCGGCCGGTGAACGATACCGGCACCGGCAACACGCTCAATTTGTCGCATCCGCGCGTGCTGCAGATGGTCATGGACAGCTTGCGCTATTGGGTCAGTGCCTATCACGTCGATGGCTTCCGTTTTGACCTCAGCACGACCCTCGGCCGCGAGTCTTACGGCTTCGATCCCGGCTCGGGCTTTTTCGACGCGTTGCGGCAGGATCCCGTGCTCGGGCGGGTAAAGCTGATCGCCGAGCCGTGGGACATCGGCCCCGGGGGTTACCAGCTTGGCCGCCATCCCCCCGGCTTCGCCGAATGGAACGACCGTTTTCGCGACGACGTCCGCCGCTTTTGGCGTGGCGATCCCGGTCACCGGGCCGAGATCGCAGCGCGGTTGGCCGGTTCGGCCGACCTGTTCGACCACCATGGCCGCCGGGCCTGGACGTCAATCAACTACGCCGCCTGTCACGACGGTTTCACTCTTGCCGATATCGCGAGTTACACGACGAAGCATAACGACGCCAATGGCGAAGCGAACCGTGACGGCACGCCGGAGAATTACTCGGCCAATTGGGGTGTCGAAGGTCCGACCGACAGGCCGGCCATCCTTGAAACCCGAGCGCGCGTGCGCCGCGCCTTGCTCGCGACCGTGTTCTTCGCCGAGGGCACGCCGATGCTGCTGGCGGGCGACGAGTTTGGCCGCACGCAGCGCGGCAACAACAACGCCTATTGCCAGGACAACGAAATCTCCTGGCTCGACTGGCAGGCAGCGGCGGAGCCCGACTGTGCCGGATTCGCCGATTATGTCGCGCGGTTGATCGCCCTGCGGCAGGCGCACGCGGTGCTGCGGTGGCCGAGCTTCCTGCACGGTAACGTGAAGCCGGCGCCCGGTTTGCAGGATATCGCGTGGTTTGATGAGCAAGGTGAGGGGATTTCCCCTGCGGCGTGGAACGATCCGCAACAGCGGACGTTGATGTTGCGCCGCGCCGCGGCAAATGGAGACGGGAGGGTGACGATTCTTACACTATTATTGAATCCGACAGGCGAGGACCGCAACTTTCGGCTGCCGCCGCCGGCGTTGGATTCGACGGTCCTGCTCGACAGTGCGGCGCCCGAGGCCGCGGGTTACGCGGTGGTCGGCGATTTGCTGATGGTTGGTGCTCACAGCGTCGTGTTGGTGCACGCGCAGACGGAGGCGGGGTTGTGAGTGGACGGGGCGCGGGAGAGCAGGAGCACGGGGTACGTGCCGACCCGATCACCCTCACCCGCCGCTACGCGGCGACCTCTCCCGCGTAGCGGGAGAGGTTTTCGGCGCCGCGTTGTTAAAGGACGGACGGGCACGATTTCGACTTTGGGCGCCAGCGCAGGAATCCGTCTCGCTCGCGTTCGAGCAAGGCGACCTGCTGCCGATGCAGCGTTCGGCAGATGGGTGGTTCGAAGCGGTGGCCCGCTGCCCAGCGGGCACGCGGTACCGCTATCGCCTGGCGGACGGCATGCTGGTGCCCGATCCGGCCTCACGCTTCCAGCCGGACGACGTGCACGGGCCTTCCGCGGTGATCGACCCGAGCGCCTATAAATGGCGCAACACCGGTTGGCGCGGCCGCCCCTGGCGCGAGGCTGTGCTCTACGAACTTCATGCCGGCGTGCTTGGCGGCTTCGCGGGGGTTGCGCGCGAACTGTCCCGGCTGCGCGCGCTTGGCATTACCGCAGTCGAACTCATGCCGGTCAATGATTTTCCTGGCCGCCATAACTGGGGCTACGACGGCGTGCTGCCCTATGCGCCGGACAGTGCCTACGGCACACCGGACGATTTGAAGGCGCTGGTGGATGCCGCGCATGACAACGGGCTGATGATGTTCCTCGACGTGGTGTATAATCATTTCGGTCCCGACGGAAACTACCTGCACGCCTATGCGCCGCAATGCTTCCGTGAGGATCACCAGACGCCGTGGGGGCCGGCGATCGATTTCCGGCGTCCGGAGGTACGCGCGTTCTTCACGCAGAACGTGCTGATGTGGCTGATGGAGTATCGCTTCGACGGGTTGCGCTTCGACGCCGTTCACGCGATCGAGGACCAGAGTTGGGTGGACGAGATGGCGGCCTGCGTGCGCGCCACGATCGAACCGGGGCGCCATGTCCACCTCGTGCTGGAGCACCACAACGACGCCTCGCATTTGGAACGCGACGTGGACGCGCAGTGGAACGACGACGGCCACAACGTGCTGCACGTGCTGCTGACTGGCGAGGATAGCGGCTACTACGCCGACTACGCCGACCGACCGGCCGACAAACTCGCCCGGTGCCTGGCCGAGGGATGGGTGTACCAGGGCGAGCATTCCGAATATCTCGATGGACCGCGCGGCAGCCCCAGCGCGAACCTGCCGCCGACCGGGCACGTGTTGTTCCTGCAAAACCACGACCAGATCGGCAACCGCGCGCTAGGCGAGCGGCTCACGGTGCTGACCGAGCCGGCGGCTTTGGAAGCGGCCATCGCGCTGGTGTTGCTGTCGCCGCAAATCCCGCTGCTGTTCATGGGGGAGGAGACGGCCAGCCGGTCGCCATTCCTGTTCTTCACCGACCACGGGCCGGAGTTGGCGGAGGCCGTGCGCGAAGGGCGCCGCAACGAGTTTGCCCGGTTCGCCGATTTCGCTGACCCGGCGAAGCGGGAGCGTATTCCCGACCCGAATGCGCCCGCCACGTTCCAGGCTTCCGTGCCGCTGCCCGATCCGGAACACGGAGTTGCGCGGTTCGAGCTGTATCGGACGTTGATCGCGTTACGGCTGCGGGAGATCGCGCCATTGCTGGACGGGGCGCGCGCGATCGGGGCTCGGGCGATCGGGCCGAAGGCGGCAGTCGCTGAGTGGGTACTTGGGGACCGCGCACGTTTGATCATTGCCACCAATCTTGATGCTGCACCGGTGGCGTTCGAGCCACCGGCCGGGCGCCTGTTGTTCTCCAACGCCACGCTGCCGGCCGGCATTCTGCCGGCTCATTGCACCGCGGCCTTCCTGGGTTCCACCGCATGAATGACGAGGCATTGAAGGACCTCGCCCGACGGGCAGGCATCGCTGTCGAGTGGCAGGATTATGCCGGCCGCTCGCGCGATGTCGCGCCCGACGCGTTGCGCAGGATCCTGGCGGCGCTCGATCTACCGGCCGATACGCGTGGCGACCTCGCCGCCAGCCGGCGGGCGCTGGCCAAACGGTCTACCCTCACCGATCTGCCGCCGATGGCGACCGCGACCGCTGGACGGCCGACCCGGCTCGATCTGGGCGCTGCCGATCCACTCCCGGCCAAGCTGAGCCTGGAGAACGGCGAGTCCCGCGACCTCACGCTGATGCCGGCACGCGGCCGGCTGCGAATCCCGGCAGTAGCGGAGATCGGCTACCACCGGCTGGAGGTCGGCGAGCGCGAAGTCGTTCTCGCGGTGGCGCCGCCGCAGTGCCGTACCATAGACGACATGGTGCCGGACGCACGGCTCTGGGGCATTGCGGCGCAGGTTTATGCCCTGCGCTCCTCGGGTGACGGCGGAATCGGCGATGCCGCGGGCATCGCCGAACTCGCCGCAGCGGCAGCGGCGCAGGGCGCCGACGCGCTCTGCCTCAGCCCGATGCATGCGCTGTTCACTAGCGATCCGCGGCGGTTCGCACCCTATTCGCCGTCCAGCCGGCTGTTCCTCAATCCGCTGCAAGCCGCCCCGGAACTGCTGTTCGGCGCAGAGCATATGGGACTTGTGATGCAGGCCAGCGGGTTGGGCGAGGCCTTCGAGCGCCTCGAAGGACTACCACTGATCGACTGGCCCGCCGCCGCCGCCGCCAAGCTCGATCTGCTGCGGGCCCTGTTCGACCGGTTCCTCCGCAGCCCGGATTCGGAAGGTCCGCTCGGAGCGGACTTCGCCAGTTTCCGCGCCGACGGCGGCAGTCTGCTGCGCCAGCACGCGACATTCGAAGCGCTGCACGCCGACCGCGCGCCGGAACATGACTGGCGGCGCTGGAGCCTGGATTTGCGTGATCCCGACAGTGCCTCGGTTACTGCCTTTGCCGCTTCGCACCACGACGAGGTGCAGTTCCACGAATTCCTGCAATGGGTTGCAGGCCGCTCGTTGGCGGCAGCCCAGGATCGGGCACGCGAGGCCGGCATGCGCATCGGCCTGATCGGCGATCTGGCGGTCGGCATGGACCCGACCGGCAGCCACGCCTGGAGCCGTCAGCGCGACATCCTGCCGGGCGTGGCCATTGGCGCGCCTCCGGACATGTTCAATCCACGCGGCCAGGAGTGGGGGTTGACGGGGTTTTCTCCCCGCGCCCTGGAGGACAGCGGCTTCGCGCCTTTCATCGCCACGCTGCGCGCGGTGCTGCGCCATACCGGCGGCTTGCGCATCGACCATGCCATGGGTCTGTCCCGGCTATGGCTGGTGCCGGAAGGAGCCGATCCGGCGGACGGCGCCTACCTGGCTTATCCACTCACCGACCTACTGCGGCTGCTGGCCCTGGAATCCGCCCGGCACAACGCTGTCGTGGTGGGCGAAGACCTTGGGACCGTGCCGGCCGGGTTCCGCGAGACGCTGAACCAGAGCGGTGTGCACGGCATGCGGGTGCTTTGGTTCGAACGCGACGGGGGAAACAACTTCACATCGCCTGAGGCCTGGGATGCGGCGGCGCTGGCAATGACCACGACGCACGACCTGCCCACGGTCGCCGGCTGGTGGCATGGCACCGACATCGTCAAACGGGCGGAGTGCGGCCGGCTCGGGGCGGGGGTCACCGCGGAGGATGCGTCGCGCGAACGCGAGGGTGACCGGGTCGCATTGTGGCAGCGATTCCTGGCCGAGCGCCTGGTGGACGGCGAGGCACCGCCGCCCGACGCAACGCAGCCTGTGGTGAATGCTGCGCTGAGGTTCATCGCCCGCACGCGCTCGCCTCTGTGCATGCTGCCGATCGAGGATTTGCTCGGACAGGAGGAGCAACCGAATTTGCCCGGAACGGTGGACGAGCATCCGAATTGGCGACGGCGGATGCCGGATAAGGCCGAAGTTCTGCTGCGGGGAGAGGACGCGGCGGCACGGATTACCGCGGTGGCTGCGGAGCGGCCGCGGAAGTGAATGCGTCCGCGAAGGAGGGTACAGCCAGCGGCTCGCGGTCCGCGCGAGAGACGCCCCACATCGGCCGGATCGACGCGCCACCGTGGATGAAAACGGCAAACGTGTAGTGGCAATGGTACCCCCCGTCATGCCGACGAAGGTCGGCATCCACGACTTTGCCGCGCCCACGAAGACAAGTCGTGGATGCCGACCTTCGTCGGCATGACGGGGCGACCGTCGGCATGACGGGGCGACCGTCGGCATGACGGGCCGACTGTCGGAATGACGGGGTAACTGCGGGAGTCTTCACGGGGTAAGTGCGGGAGTTTTCATGGCAGGGACTATTCGCGCAACCATGCGCTTGCAGCTCCATGCGGGCTTCACCTTTGCGGACGCTGCGTGCCAGGTTCCGTATCTCGCCGATCTCGGCGTTAGCCATCTGTACGCATCGCCGATCCTGACCGCGCGGGCGGGTTCGATGCACGGCTACGACGTGGTCGATCCGACCCGGGTCAATCCCGAACTCGGCGGGGAGGACGGGTTGCGGGCCCTGGTCGCGACGCTGCGGGCGGCGCGGCTGGGCATCATCGTGGATATCGTGCCCAACCACATGGCGGTCGGCGGCAGCGACAATGCGTGGTGGCTGGATGTGCTGCGCCTTGGTCCGGCCAGCCGCTATGCCGGGTTTTTCGATATCGACTGGCATCCGATCGATCCCGGCCTGCGCAACAAGGTGCTGGCGCCGTTCCTGGGGCGACCCTACGGCGAGGCGCTTCTGGCGGGAGACCTGCGCCTCGCGCGGGATGCCACGGGCGAGCCGGTCATTCGCTACTTCGACGACATCTATCCGATTGCTCCGCGCGACCACGCCGAGATCGCCGCGCTGGGTCCGGCAGCCTACGACCCGGCGACGGAGGACGGCCGCGCCCGGCTGCATCGCTTGCTGGAGCGGCAGAACTACCGGCTCGCCTGGTGGGGCACCGCGGGCGACGAAATCAACTGGCGCCGGTTCTTCGACATCAACGGCCTCGCCGGGCTGCGCATCGAACGCGAGGCGGTGTTCGAGGCGACCCATGCGACGCTGTTCCGGCTGTATGCCGAGGGACTGATCGACGGCATGCGCGTCGATCATGTCGACGGGTTGACCGATCCGCCGGGCTATTGCCGGAAGCTCCGTGCCCGGCTGGAGGCGCTGACCGCCGAACGGCCTCCCGGCCTTCGCGCCGCGCCACCGTACATTGTTGTGGAGAAGATCCTTGGCGCCGGCGAGACGATGCCGGCCGACTGGGGTGTGGACGGCACCAGCGGTTACGACTTCATGGACCAGGTCAGTGCCTTGCAGCATGACCGGGAGGCCGAGCGGGCTCTGGCCTTCTTCTGGTCCGCGGTCAGTGGCCGCCCCGCGGATTTTTCGACCGAAGAGGCTCTGGCGCGGCGGCAGATCCTGGAGCGTGGGTTCGATGCTCAGCTCGAGGCGACCGCGACCACGCTGCATCGCCTCGCCCGGCTGGACCCGTTGGCGCGCGACACGACCCAGCCGGCGATCCGCCGCGCGTTGCTCGCGCTGCTGGCGCATTTTCCGGTGTACCGCACATACAATGCCGGCGTCCCACGCTCGCCCGGCGACCAGGCGGCCTTCGCCCACGCGCTGGAGGCAGCCAAGGCGGAGGCGCCGATTTCGCTGCATCCCGTGCTGGACCGGATCGACCGCTGGCTGGGCGGCGAGGACGCCCACAAACCGGGCGGCTCGCTGCGCAAGGCTGCGACGAGGCGTTTCGAGCAACTCAGCGCGCCGGTCGCCGCCAAGGCGGTCGAGGACACCGCCTTCTACCGCTACGGCCGGCTGCTCTCGCGCAACGACGTCGGCTTCAACGCCAGATTGCTCGGCACCGAAGCGGCCGAATTCGATGCGGCGAACGTCGCGCGGGGGGAAAATTTCCCGGACGCGCTGCTGGCCACCGCGACGCACGACCACAAGCGCGGCGAAGACCTGCGCGCGCGGCTGGCGGTGCTGTCGGAGATTCCCGATGCATGGCAAACGGCGGTGCAGAGCTGGATGTCAGCCAATGCCGCGTATCGCCGGCCGGAGGGTCCCTCGCCCGGCGACGAGGCGCAGCTCTATCAGATGATCGTTGGCGCCTGGCCGATGACCCTGGCGGCCGACGATGCAGGTGGGTGCAAGGCTTTCGCGGAGCGCTTGGCCGGGTGGCAGCAGAAGGCCATCCGCGAGGCAAAGTTGCAAGGCGATTGGACCGGGCCGAACGAACTCTATGAAGCGGCAGCTCGCGCCTTCCTGTTCTCGCTGCTGTCGCCTGGCAGCGCATTCGCGTGGGAGGCGGCGCGGTTCGTGCAGCGGATCGCTCCGGCGGGCGCAGTGAACGGGCTGGCGCAGACGCTGTTGAAGCTGGCGGTGCCGGGGGTGCCGGACTTCTTCCAGGGCACGGAGCTCTGGGATTTCAGCCTGGTGGACCCGGATAATCGCCGACCGGTGGACTTCGCTGCGCGGTCCGAGATGCTGCGCGGTTCGGGTCCGCCTGGTGCGCTGGCAGCCACCTGGCGCGACGGTCGGGTGAAGCAGGCGGTGATTGCTCGCACCCTGGCGTTGCGGCGGGTCGCACCGGAGTTGTTCGCACGCGGCGACTACCGGCCGCTGGAGGCCAGCGGCGCCATGGCGCGCCATGTGGTGGGTTTCATGCGCGTGCTTGGCGATACCGTCAGCCTGACCGTGGTGCCGCGCCTGCCATATGCCTTGCTCGCCGGCCGCGACGCTATCGCCATTCCGGCCGATCGGTGGCGGGATACGGTTCTGCACTGCCCTTCAGAGTTGGCAGGTCGCCGCCTGCACGATGCGCTTGGCGGTGGCGCAGGCGTGCAGTCCGCGGCGGGACTTCCGGTCGGAACCTTGCTGCGGGATTGTCCCGTTTCGCTGCACTGCACGGTTGAATCCTCGTGATGCGTCAGCGCCGGATGTCGTCCAGCGCGTTCCAGTCGAGCCGCGCGTCTGACCGCGCGGCGAAGCGGAAGGAACAATTCATGCTGAACAGGACGAAGGCGATAGCGTTGGCGGCGGCACTGGTCGCTGCCCCGATGGTTGGTGCGATGGCGGCGGGTGGCGGTGGTGGCGGCGGCGCGGGCGGTGCGGGCGGCGCGGGCGGTGCGGGCGCGGGCGGCGCCTCCGGCGGGGCCGCCGGTGTGGGCGGTGCTGGCAGCAGCGGCACGGCCAACGGCGTCATGGGCACCGGATCGACCGGGACGGTCGGCACCACCGGCACCGGGATGGCCAGCACCGATGCGACCGGCACGAGCGGCGGCGCCGGCCTGGGCACCAACAGCTATAACGGCAGCAGCACGAACAGCACGACCGGTTCGTCAAGCTACAACACCACGGTAGGCTCGAATAACAGCCCATCTTCGCCGCCGACCAATTCGCTCGGGACGTCAGCGGGGTCGCTGCCGAGCGGCTCGACGGCCGGCTCCACCGGCACTGCCGGAGCAGTGGGAGGCAGCGGTGCCGCGGGGTCGGGCAGCAGTCGATGACGGGGATGGCGAAGCGGGCCGAGTGAGGCCCGGCACAGCCTCAACGGAAAAAAGGACGGGGTGCGTCGCTGTGAGGCGACGCACCCCGCAAGGGCGGAGAAGTTATCGGGTGGCGGATGTTTGCCGCATGACCGGTTTCAGTCCGGTTTCATGTGATGAATAATCCGGGCTGATTCTCTAAATTTATGCATTTTGGATTGCGGGGCATCAGAATTCAGATAAATCGGCCGGAACATGGGGACGCCGCTCGACCGGCGTCAGGCTGGTGTTGCGACCTAAAGCATCTGCGGGGAAATATGTGCTTCAATCAGTCGCACTGGCATGTCCCGTGTCATGGCCGGCCACCGGGTCAAGTGCCCGAGGACAGGCTGCGGCCAGCCATGACACGGAATTTGCAGCGCGATCACTTGGAGGACTTGTTCCCGGACTAGGGCGACGCCCAACAATGGACGAGTCGCTGGAGGCACGCTGATCCGTTCTCCCGTCATGGCCGGCCTTGTGCCGGCCATCCACGCCTTGCAATGCTGATGCAAACAAACGCGTGGATTGCCGGCACAAGCGCCCGGGGCCAAGGGCCGGCCATGACGGGGACGCGTAGTCCGGGCGGCAAATGATGCGTCTGTTGTTGGGCGTCGCCTAAGGATTCCCCTCCCTGCCCGGCGTCCCGGTGTCATTGCGCGTTGGCCACCGGCGGGTGGCGGCCAACCCACCCTGGATGAAACTGCTGTCCCCCGTGTCATGGCCGGCGCCGGCCATGACACGGGGGACAGCGGTTTCATCCAGGGCGGGTCGGCCACGCCGGCCGGTGGTCAACTCGCAAGAAACAAGATAGCGCTTGTTCCGAAACAGCGGATGGAGAAGTTTTTTCATTCAGGGCAATTCGACCGCCGCCAGCCGATGGATATTTCGCAATGACGGAATCGGACGTGCGATCCGTCAGAAGTCCAAACACCAGATCATGCGCAAACAGGCTCGCGCGCAGCGAACTGTCCCCTCGCTTGAGCGAGGGATTGACAATCAAACCGGAGACGCCAAGGGAAACCACCGATGCCGAGCCGCAGACCGGCCCATTATGAACTTTACATTATGGTCTTGCTCGTCCTGTTCTGGGGCTGCATCGGGCTCAACCGGGTCGGGCATCGGCTTCATCTTCCCCATCATCGTGCCCGAGTTCCACATGCAGCTTTGGCAGGCGGGGCTGCTGATCTCCGGCACCTCGATCAGTTGGGCGCTCAGCAGTTGGGTCGGCGGATGGCTGTCGCAACAACCCAGGGACGCGCGCGCGATCCTGTTGCCGGCGGTGGCCTTTACTGCGATGGCGACGGCGGCGATGGGCGCGACCTGGAATTTCCTGTCGATGTTTGTGGTGCGTGACCTGCTCGGACTGGGCGACGGCATCGGCTGGTCGGTCGGACAGGCAACGATCAGCGAGGAAGCGGCGCCGCAGCGGCGTGGTTCAACCAGGCGCATGTACAACGCCGGCTACAGCTTCTTCGGCGTCGGGCTGGGGGCGCTGATCGTCACCACGCTGACAGCGCATCTGGGTTGGCGCTGGGTGTTCCCGATCATCGGCCTTGTCACCGCGGTGGTGTTCGTCGCGCTGTTCGCGGTGATGCGGGAGCCAACGACCCATGTGGCACGCCGCAAGGTCGATCTGGCGCACCACGCTGGGGCTGTTGCGGATCCGCTCGGTCTTGCTGGTGACGCTGATGGGGTGCGCGACGTTGGCGTGGCTACAGCTTTCGATCGGCTACAATGTGCTGTTCCTGACCAAGGTCCGCGGGTTCGGCGCTGGTCGAGGCCGGAACCGTGGTCTCGACCTGGGGGCTGGTCGGCACGGCAGGCAGGTGCTGCTGCCGTTCGCATCGGATTACCTGGGTCGGCGGCCGGTCATCTGTTAGCGCGTGCCTCTGCGCGGTGTCGCTGGCTGTATATCGCCGGCGGGTTCGACATTGGCGGATGCGGCTGCTGGCAGGGGCGAGCGGATTCTTCGGCTTCGGCCTGAGTCCGATCGTTATCGCGACGTGCGTCAGTGAGCAAGCGCCGCGGGATTTGCGAGGCGCGGCGCTGGGGATGACGAATTTCTTCGCGGTGATGATGGGCACGGCGGTAATGCCGGTCGTTGGCGGCATCGTCGCCGATCACTTCGGTCTTGCGACTGCGCTATGGTGGCGGTCGGAGCGCAGATCGTGCTGGCGGTGCTGGTCGTTGGGATCAGCGAGACGGCGCCATGGATGATTGCCCGGCGAGAGGTGTCGGCGCTGGTGGAGTGAGGCGACCGGGTGACCGCCAACCACGACTCTCGCCACTCGCACAATGGAAAGTCGTGGATACCGCCCTCCGCCGGTATGACGCGGA
This sequence comes from uncultured Alphaproteobacteria bacterium, assembly GCA_963762885.1. Taxonomy (GTDB): domain Bacteria; phylum Pseudomonadota; class Alphaproteobacteria; order Acetobacterales; family Acetobacteraceae; genus JASHVB01. The sequence continues at coordinate 25,719 of CAVXNH010000050.1, read as the reverse complement.
GGGTGTCGTCCGCGAGTCACGATCAAGAGCAGTTGGTATGAAACCGGCGTTCGTACTGCTTACCCGCAGACCAGTCCGCACTCCCCCCGTCATGGCCGGGCCTGACCCCACCCGGTCCCTCGACCGTCCGCCCCCCGGCAGACGGCCAGGTCGACCCGGCCATGACAATGGGAGCGCGGCCGGAAGCTACGAAACCGTACCAGAAGACGTGGCAGGCGCGCCGTTGCTGACCGCGCTGCGAACGAACCCTATCCTCACGGCTTGGTCGCGCCCGTGGTCGGGATCGCCGCCGCACCGCTCGCCATCGCGGTCTGGCAGGCGCTATCGGTCAGCAACACGCTGCCGGCCGCGATCGCGGAATTCACCCCCTTGATCGCGTTCGAGTCGTTCATTGTCGCGGTTCCGACAACCTTGCCGGAGGCGTCGGCGAGGCACAGCAGGCCAGAGGCGATGGTCGTCTCGGTGGCGGCCTTCTGCGCCGTCGTCTGATCCGCGCACGCGGCGAGCGACAGCCCGGCTGCCAGCAGCATGGCAAGCGCTGCCACGGCCGAGCCACTGGTCGCCGGCGGCGCCGATGTGGCCATGTCCGGCGCCTCCATGGCGGCGCCGATGATTCAGTCCGGTGCGATATGCCGTGATCAGCGACTCGACGTCGGTAGCGGCGGTCTGCGCGGCGCTTTTCAATGCCGTATTCTCTGGCCAGACCAATCCTACGACGCCGGCGGCAAGGAACGGCACAGCAGTCGGCCAGTCCATGGTGCCGGACGAGGCTGCCAACAGCGTGGGACCGATGAGCATCGCGCCGTGCCCGGTCGTCACCTCACCAATCCAATCGCTAAAGCTGAAATTCACGGTTCGTCTCCTTGATGAAATGAACGCAAGCGGCGTTTGACTGCAATACGGCTGCGGGACGTTAATAGGCACGGCGCGATGTCGTTTGGGTGAATAACAGATCGCTAACATGAAGTCAAGCAAAATTTTCCTGATTGCTGCAACCCGATCAGGCGCGCAGGCATTCCGTCAATCGGCCGTCGCGCACGATCCGCCCGGCGTGTCGGTCCGGCAGCGATCGAACGCGACCGGGCAACGCGGATGGAATCGGCAACCGGACGGTATGTTGGCAGGATCGGGATAGGTGTCGCCAAGACCCACATCGGGAATGCCCTTCTCTGGCTCGGGCGTCAGCACGGAGGCCAGCAAGGCCTGCGTATAGGGATGCCGCGGATCGCGGAACAATGCATCGACCGGCGCATGCTCTACGAAGCGGCCGAGATACATCACCGCGACCTCGGTGGCGATATGCTCTACCACCGCGAGATTATGGCTGATGAACACATAGGTCAGGCCAAGTTCGCGGCGCAATTCGGCAACAGGTTGAGGATCTGCGCCTGCACCGACATATCGCGGCGCTGGTCGCTCATCGCACACCACGATGCGCGGTCCTAGCACCAGCGCGCGGCAATGGCGACGCGCTGCCCGCTGTCCGCCGGAGAGTTGCGCCGGGCACCGCTGGCCATCGGTCGAGGTGCCCAGACGTACCAGTATTCCGCCACGCGGTTGCGCCGTTTTCGCCGCCGGGATGTTGCCTGCGCGGCGAGCGGCAGGCTGACGATGTCGCGCACGTGTTGCCGCGGATCGAGGCGAGGAGAACGGGTCCTGAAACACCGGCTGGATCGAGCCACGCCCGCCTCCCTCCGATCTACCTCCCCGAGCCTTCGCCCATCGACCAGCACTGCGCGACTGCTCGCGAAAGCAAGCCAGGATCAGGGCGTGCCAGCGTCCATTCGGCGCAGCCGGATTTGCCGACGATGCCGTTGCAAGTCACCCGCGGCGAGATTGAAGGACACGCCATCGGACCGATCGCGCAGCACGCGTTCGGGGGTCGTCATGCTGGAGCTTATGTGGAAGGCGCAGCGAACGTCGCGGGCTTCGATAACGGCGGTCATGCGGCCTCGGCGCGCGGCCAGTCGGGCGGCAGACGGCAGAGGTATTGGTGGGCGGATTGATTTCCTCTCCCCGCCATCAGCGGGAGAGGGTAGGGCGAGGGTGCTGCGTGCCGACCCTGGATCGACCTCCCCCCTGCCCTCTCCGCTTCGCGGAGAGGATTCGTGCGGCGCACTCCGGCATCGTGTGCGCACAGCGGTCGCGGAACGCGCAGCCGACGAAGCCGGGCGCGATGCGTCGGCACGCACACCGGGAATGCTGCCGAGCGGCGCATCGCGCCGCAGACCGCCCGGCACCGGAATGCAGGCCGAGCAGACCGCGCGTGTAAGGGTGGGTCGGTGCCGAGAACAGCGCCTCGACCGGCGCGCTCTCCACCACCTCGCCCGCGTACATCACCGACACCCGCTGTGCCATGCGGGCGACGATGCCCAGATCGTGGGTGATCAGCAGCAGCGCCAGGCCAAGCTCGCGTTGCAGCGTCTGCAACAACCGCAGGATCTGCGCCTGCACCGTGACATCCAGCGCCGTCGTCGGTTCGTCCGCGATCAACAGTTCCGGCTCGCACATCAGTGCCATGGCGATCATCACCCGCTGACGCAATCCGCCGGAGAGCTGATGCGGATATTGTTTCAGCCGCATCCCCGGCGCGGTGATGCCGACGCGGCCTAGTAATTCCGCCGCGCGATCCATTGCCTGCGCGCGCGAAACGCGGCGATGGCGGCGCAGCACCTCGGCCATCTGCGAGCCAATCGTGTAGGCCGGGTTGAGGCTGGTCATCGGCTCCTGGAAAATCATGGCAACCTTGTCACCACGCAGCCGCGCCATGCTTCGCTCTGACAGGCGTGTCAGATCGGTGTCGTGGAAGCGCAGCACGTCGGCCTGGCGCTCGGCGTTGCGTGCCAGCAGGTTCATCACCGCCAGCGCGGTCACCGACTTGCCGCAGCCGGATTCGCCCACCAGGCAATGCGTCTCGCCACGTTCCACCGTCAGCGTCGCGCCGCGCACCGCAGCCACGTTGCCGCTGAATGTGACGTGCAGGTTGGCGACTTCCAGAACGGGGCTCATCGCGGCCGGCCGGTGCCCAACAGATTACCCAGGCCATCGCCCAGCAGATTGATGCCGAGCACCAGCACGAACAATGCCACGCCTGGGATCACGATGACCCAGGGCGAGAAGAACATGTAGTCCTTGGCTTCGGCGATCATCAGTCCCCAGGACGGCAGCGGCGGCGGCACGCCGAGGCCGAGGAACGACAGTGCCGCCTCCAGCAGGATGGCCAGCGCCATCTCCAGCGTGGCGACGACGACGAGATGGGTCAGGATGTTCGGCAGTACCTCGCGCAGCAGGATATGCGCGCGCGATGCGCCAGCCGCCCGGGCCGCGTCGATGTAGCCGAGATTGCGCACCTGCATCGTTGTCGTGCGCGCCACGACGGCAAAGCGGTCCCACAACAACAGGCCGAGCGTCGCCACCACCACGGTCAGCGAACTGCCGACCAGTGCGACCACCGTCAGCGCCACCAGGATCAGCGGGATGGCGAGGCGGCAGGTGATAGCGAACATCACCGCGTCATCCACGCGTCCGCCGAAATAGCCGCCAAGCACGCCCAGCGTGATGCCGATTAGACCGGAGGTGACGACGGTCAGGGTGCCGATCAGCATGGAGATGCGGGCGCCATAGATCAGGCGTGAGAGGTAGTCGCGGCCGAGCTGATCAGTGCCGAACGGATGCGCGGCCGAACCGCCGTCCATCCATTGCGGCGGCGTCAGGCGTGCCATCAGGTCCTGCGCGAAGGGGTCGTGCGGCACCAGGAGCGGCGCGAAAATCGCCATCACGAGGGCGCCGCCGACGATGATCGCGCCAAGCACAGTCGCGATGTGGCGGATCCGGAATGGCTGGCGGCGAGGCAGTGTGCTGACGCTCATGCGGGCAGAGAAGGATACGAAGACTCCCTCCCCCCTTGTGGGGGAAGGTTGGGGAGGGGGGACCGAACCGCACGACAGAGGCGGATCGCACCCCCCTCCCCGCTTGGTCCGCTTCGCGGCCCAGGCCCCCACAAGGGGGGAGGGAGTTTTGCATCTCCCATCATCCCGCCCTTAACCGCGGATCGAGCAACGCGTTCGCCATGTCGGCCAGTACCGTCAAGCCAATATAGATCAGGGCCAAGAGCAGCACCACCGCCTGCACCACGGGGAAGTCGTTCTTGCTGATCAACTCCCACGCCAGGTACCCAACACCGTGCAGTGCGAACACCGCCTCGGTGACGATCGAGCCACCCAGCATGAACCCGAGTTGCACCGCGGCCACCGAAACCACCGGCATCGCCGCGTTGCGCAATGCGTGTTTCAGAACGATCTTCGCCGGGCTCAGCCCCTTGGCGCGTGCGGTGCGGATGTAGTCGGACGCGAGCACTTCGATCATCCCGGCACGCGTCAGCCGCATCAGCGCCGGGATGGCGGAAAATGCCAGCACGATTCCCGGCATGATATAGCCCTGCCACTCGTCCACACCGGAAATCGGCAGCAACTGCCAGCGCAACCCTAGCCAGATCATCAACACCAGGCCTAGCCAGAAGCTCGGCATCGCCTGGCCGAACAACGCAACCGTCGAGATCGCGCGGTCCAGCAGCGTGCCCTCACGCATGGCGGCAACGATACCGAGCGGGATGGCGACTGACAGCGCAATGCAGAGACCGGTCAATCCCAGTGTCAGCGTGATCGGCAGCCGCTCGCGGATCAGCCCGGCCACCGATGCGTGGTAAAGATAGGAACGTCCGAGATCGCCGCGCGCGGCATGCAGCGCCCAATCGACGAACTGCACCGGCAGCGGCCGATCGAAACCGTAGTTCTTGCGAATGATCGCCACGTCCTCCGACGTTGCGTTCGGTCCGGCGATGGAAACGGCGATATCGCCCGACAGCCGCGTCAGCGTAAAGCTGACGACCAGCACGGTCAGGCAAACGAGTATCGCCAGAATCAGCCGGCGAAAGAGAAAGCGCAGCATCCGGGCAGACTATGGTGCCCGGTATGACATGGGCAAGGATTGCTGACCTGATGGTCGCGCATCACAATGGCCGTCGAGCCGGAACAGGCGGAGGAAACCCATGAAGATCATCGCGGTGGAAACGAGTTGGACGCGCATCCCCTTCGATATGGGCGGCGAACCGGCGGTGTCCGGCGGCCTGGGCTGGCAATCGATGAACACGATCTGGCTGCGCATCATCACCGATCAGGGGCTGGAAGGTTGGGGCGAGGGCTTCGGCCATGCCTCGGCGGCGGCGACCAGGACGGTGCTCGATACGCAACTCGCACCGGCAATACTGGGTCAGGACGCGCGCGACATTGCCGGCCTGCGGGCGCGGCTATCCAAGGCGTTCCATTCGTTCGGCCGCAACGGTTCGCATGTGTTCGCACTATCGGCGCTCGACATCGCATTGTGGGACATAGCGGGAAAGGCCGCCGGCCAGCCGTTGTGGCGATTGCTCGGCGCCACGCCGGTAGAGCACCTGACCAGCTACGCCAGCCTGCTGCGCTATGGCGACGCCGGCATGGTTGTCGCCGCCTGCGAACGTGCCGTCGCGTGGGGTTATCGCGACATCAAGCTGCACGAAATCACCGTGCCGGAGGTGCGCGCCGCGCGGCACGCCATCGGACCGGACGCGCGGCTGATGGTGGACACCAACTGTCCTTGGACCGTGACGCAGGCGATCGAGATGGCTCGGCAGATGCGCGAGTTCGACCTGACCTGGCTGGAGGAGCCGGTATTTCCCCCCGGCGATCATACCGGCCTGGCCCGAGTGCGCCGCGAGGGCGGCGTACCCATTGCAGCAGGCGAGAACGCCGCTGGCCTGCACGATTTTCGCGCCGCGTTCGAGGCCGGCGCGCTGGACGTCGCGCAGCCCAGCGTCATCAAGATCGGCGGCCCGTCGGCGATGCTGGAGATTGCCGCGCTGGCCAAGGCATTCGGGGTCCGAGCGGTACCGCACAACGCCTATTTCGGGCCGGGGTTCCTGGCGTCGCTGCACGTCAACGCCGCGATCGCACCGGACGCTCCGTTCGAACGGCTGTTCATCGACCTGGAGGCCAGTCCGCTGCATGACCTGGTGGTGGCGGAGAACGGGTCAGTGAAAGTCCCGGACGGACCGGGCCTGGGCCGCGATCCGGATTTGGCGCTGCTACAGCGCTACCAAGTCACGGAACCCACCGTCCATCGATTGTGATTGCGCTTTCCGCAGGCGAACACGCGTGCCCAGCGCCGGAAAACGGCGCGGACACCCAGTCCCAGGCGCTGTTACCGCAATGAATTGATGATCTGGCGATAGGCCTCTTCCGGGAAGGCTTTCAGCGTCTTGGTGCGCACATTGCCGAGCTTGCCCAGCATCAGCGTGAAGCGCGCCGCCACCGCGTCGTCCAGCGCATCATAGGTGATGATCAGGTCGTAGTCGCCCATCGTCATGTAGGTGGAGAGAAAACGCCCACCCATGTCTTCCAGCGCTTTGCGCGCTGAATCCACGCGCTTGGGACTGTCCTCGATCGAGCGCACTCCCTGGTCCGTCCAACTGGCCAGCATGACATAGGTCGGCATGGCTCACATCCTTCCTCAACCTGGGATAGTCTGACGACCGAATGAAGCAGGAGGCAAGCCCATGATCGTCCCGGAAGGCGCCCGCAACGTCGAATTCGTCGGCCATACCGACCAGGGGGGGCGCGGTGACGGCATCCAGGTGATGGTTGCAGGCGGTCATGCGTATATCGGCACGCGCGTGAGCCGCGGCATCATGGTTACCGACGTGCGCGACCCACGCAATCCGAAGCCGGTGAACTTCGTGGCAACGCATCCGAACTCGGTGTGCATGCATCTCCAGGCGGCGGAGAACCTGCTGCTGCACATCCAGGAGGCGGATCAGCGCGCGCTGCTGTCAGCGCAGGAATATTACGGTGGCTCCAACAAGGTGGACAGCAGCCGCTTTGGCAAGCGCGGCGAGGATTATGCTGCCGGCATCACCGTGTATGACATCTCCGATGCGCCCAATCCTCGCAAGATCGGATTTCTCGAAGTGCAAGGCCTGGGCTGCCACCGCATCTGGTGGACCGGCGGCCGCTATGCCTATGCCTCGGCGTTGCTGGACGGCTTTACCGACCACATCCTGATCGTCATCGACCTGGCCGAGCCGACGAAACCGCGCGAGGTCGGTCGCTGGTGGATCCCCGGCATGAATGCCGCCGCCGGCGAGACGCCGAGCTGGAAGAACCGCCACGCGCTGCACCACGCGATCGTATTTGACGACTTCGCCTATGGCTCGTGGCGCGATGGCGGGCTGACCATCCTCGATGTGAAGGACAAGTCGGCGCCGAAGCTGGTCGCGCATCGCAACTGGTGCCCGCCCTATGGCGGCGGCACGCACAACGCCGTGCCGCTGCACGACCGCAACCTCCTGGTGGTGGCGGACGAGGCGGTGCTGAACGTGGATGTGGAAGGACAGTTGAAACGCACCTGGGTGTTCGACATCCGCGAAAAAAGCAATCCGGTCAGCATCGCCACGATGCCGACGCCGGCGGACCAGGACTATGTCGCGATGGGCGGCCAGTTCGGGCCGCATAATCTGCATGAGAACCGGCCGGGTTCGTTCCAGTCCTCGACGACGATCTTTGCCACCTGGCAGAGCGCCGGGCTGCGCGTGTTCGACATCTCCGATCCGTACCGGCCGCAGGAGGCCGGCTATTTCGTTCCGCCGCAACCGACGAAATGGGCGGAGCCGATGCGAGGCCGGGCAAAAATGCGCCACACCTCCGATCTGTTCGTGGCGCAGGACGGGCTGATCTATCTCACCGATTACGACAGCGGGTTGTACATCGTGCAGTGGAAGGGTACCTGACCATAAGCTGCGGGCCGATTGTCGCATCGCAGAAGAAGGCATTGATCCGTCCGAAGCTTGATCTCGCCAAGCAGGGCCTATGAACTGCCAAGTCTGACTAGCGGAATTCGGGCGGCAAGCGGTTAGCTTGCAACGCAGATGCTAACTGTTTCTGGTAAATTTATCGCAGAGTTCGCTGAGACGCAGAGACCGCAGAGAAAAGGCTTCTGATCCGTGCGGGTAGGCCGTTCGGGGGACATCATGCGATAGATCAGCATCGCCTCCCCCAAACAGCGCCAAGGTCCGGTCGCCAATAAACCCTTCTCTGCGAGCTCTGCGTCTCGGCGAACTCTGCGATAAATTTACCAGAAACAGTTAGCACCTCCCGAGCCGACTCATCCGTTAACTAGCGGACCGCTGCCGCTCCCGGCCGCACCGCAATGCCACCGCAGAATCGATGACGCGAGGCAGTAGCTACCTGAGCCGCGGCACGGCCAAGGCGGTGCCTATCAGCAAGGGTGTCACTGTTTACGATCGCAGGGGGAATGCCCATATCATCCCGGCGCGGCCATGAAAGGAATCTGGGCAATGACTGAGCTTTCACCGGCCAGGGTCGCCGCATCTGTCGGCCCCGCCTTGTGGGGCGAGGTTTCGGAAGGATTGCGAAGTGTCCAGTTCAGGACGGTAAAAGATCGGATAGAGCTGCGCTTGTTCTTTGATGGCGATCCAAACAACGACGAACGGGAGTTGATGGGCTTCGTAGGTGCTGAAGTTGTGGCCGACTTCGCCAACGCCACCGTGTCAGAGGAGGCCGTATCCACCACAGCGGGAAGCGACATCCCGTGCGGCGACGGCTGGCACACGGCACACGCGAGGCGAGAAGCGACGGTCGCTCGCTGAGATCGTCATTTCAGCGAATAAGGTGCGCAACCTGGTTATCCGCCGCCAAGCGCATGTACCAGACGCCGTGGCAGCGCTATGCCATGCGGGTCCCGGCTTGGGCCGGCGCCGGGGCGACCCATATGCCCGGTGCCGCCCTGCGCGGCATCAATGCAAGACAGGAGCGCAAGCATGGCCAGCATCAAGCGACACGCGTCCGCGGCCTGGGCCGGGAGCGGTCAGGACGGCAGCGGCAGCCTGACAACGCAGAGCGGCACACTGAAGGACACGCCGTACGGCTACAAGGCGCGTTTCGGCGATGGCAAGGGAACCAATCCGGAAGAGCTGATCGCAGCCGCGCATGCCGGCTGTTTCAGTATGGCGACAGCGTTCCAACTGAGCGGCGCGGGTCACCCGCCGGAAAGCCTCCACACCGACGCGACTCTGACCATGGAGCAGGTGCCGGGCGGCTGGCAGATCGCCGCGGTGCATCTGGCAATGCGCGCCAAGGTGCCGGGGCTCGACGCCGCGACATTCAAGGAACTGGCCGAAGCGGCGAAGGCGAATTGCCCGGTGTCGAGGGTGCTGAACGCCACGATCACGCTTGAGGCGACGCTGGAATAACCGCCGCGGACAATGCGCCCCTTCCCATGCGGTCCGGAGCATTCAGGGGAGGGGCGCAATTGGTGGGCCGTGTCATGGTAGGGCAACGGAACATGCGGTAGACTCCCGAAACATTGCTTCGGGGAAAGCGGCATGATCGGCACGGTCCTCATTGTCTGGATCCTGATTCTCATCCTCGTTGTCGTCACCCTGTTCGCCGGGGTGAAGACGGTGTCGCAGGGTCAGGTCTGGACCGTCGAACGCTTCGGCGCCTACACGCGGCTGCTGCAACCTGGTCTGAATTTCGTGATGCCTTACGTCGATCGCGTCGGGCGCAAGCTCAACGTGCAAGAGCAGGTGGTGGAAATTCCGGAGCAAAGCGTCATCACCCGCGACAACGCGTCGGTTGCGGTCGATGGCATCATCTATTACCGCGTGATGGAGCCGGAGAAGGCGGCGTACCAGGTCGCCAATCTCACCCTGGCGCTGACCACACTGGCGATGACCAACATCCGCGCGGTGATCGGCGAGATGGAGCTGGACGCAACGCTGTCGTCGCGCGAGCGCATCAACACCGCGCTGCTGACGATCCTCGACGGCGCCACCGAACCCTGGGGTGTGAAGGTCAGCCGCGTCGAGATTCGCAAGATCGAGCCTCCTGATAACCTGATCCGCGCGATGAACCTGCAAATGACCGCGGAACGCGAGCGGCGCGCTGCCGTGGCGCTCGCCGAGGGTCAGCGTCAGGCGGCGATCCTGCGCGCCGAAGGCGAAAAGCAGTCGCTGATCCTCCAGGCCGAGGGTCGCCAGCAGGCGGCCAACCGCGACGCCGAGGCAAGGGTGGCGCTGGCTCGCGCCGAGGCGGAGGCGACACAGATGGTCTCCGACGCGGCGACGCAGCATGGCCAGGCGGGATTGCGCTATTTCATCGCCGATCGTTACGTGCGGGCTTTCCAGGCCATGGCCTCGGCGCCGAACACAAGGCTGGTGGTGGTGCCTATGGAGAGCGCTGCGTTGGCCGGCGGAATCGTGCAGGCGTTGCAGTTGTTCCGCGGCGACGATGGAATGCCTCCGGGCAGCGTACCGCCGGCGGGCATGCCGCCAGGTCCTGCCCCGCCACATCCGGAGCCGCCCTCGTTTCCGCCGATGCCTCCGGTCGCACCGGCTGCACCACTGCTGCCGGCCGCTGGACCATGGGGACCAGGTCCTACCTCATGAGCGACTGGATCATCTGGCTGGTAGCGGGTCTCGTGCTGCTGATGCTGGAGGTGCTCGCACCGGGTGCCTTCATGATGTGGCTCGGGCTGGCTGCTCTGGGAACCGGGCTGGCAACGCTGTGTGCCGGGATCGGCTTCGAGATTCAGGTGGTGACGTGCGGCGTTCTGTCGGCGATTTCGCTTGCCGTCGGCTTGCGCCTTCGGCATCGCCCGGCGCGATTGAGCACGCAGCAGGCCGGTCTGGCGGGACGCGTGGCGACCGCCTTGATCTTTCACGGTCGCGAAGGGCGCGTGCGCGTGGGCGACAGCGACTGGGCCGCGCGCGTGCCAATGGACGTGCGTCAGCCTGACCCCGGCACAAGACTGCGCGTTGAGAGCGTGGACGGCACGGTGCTGATCGTGCGGCCGGAGGAGTGAATGCTCGGGGTTCACAACTGTTTGCAATGAAGTCGGAGTGTCGTCATGAGTTCTGATCCCGACACCGCCCAGGCCATCGCCTGGGAAGCCGCGAAGCGCCTGGTGCAGGACGTGGAAGACGCGTTCGGCGCCGCCGACCTGGAACGCATCGCCCAGGGTTTCACCGACGACGCGGTGGCGCGATTTGCCGATTTCCCGGAAATGCGCGGGCGCGCCGCCATCATGCAATTCCTGCGGGCGCGGTTCGCCCGGACCAAAGGCTACAAGTTGACCAAGACATTGCACGTGCTCATGGGCGACATGCTGGCCAACACCTGGGACGCAAGCTGGGAAGACGCACAGACCGGCAAGCAGATGCTCGGCCGAGGCACCGAGATATGGCGCGTGCGAGACGGACGCATCGCGTTGTGGGACGCCACGTTCAACGTATGGGAAAAGGGCGGGCCGCCTTCGACCCCGGTGGTGTGACGGCGATGCTCGATCCTGTTTGAGCCAGCCTATCGCGCTGGAATTGCTCGTCCTACACGGTCGAACGCCGTGAAGATCGCCATGCCGAGCAACATGGCGGCGACGAAGAGCAGTGTCTTGCCGCTGCCGAAACCTATGGACGCGAGCGCAGGCCCGGGACAATAACCAACCAACCCCCAGCCGCCGCCAAATAACAGGGCGCCGGCAACCAGGCGTCGATCGACCTCGGTTTTCACCGGCAATGCAAAAGTTTCGGCGTAGAGCGGCCGGCGGAACCGCCTTGCGATGACATAGCCCGGCGCTGCCACGACGAGCGCGCCCAACATGACCAGGGCCAGGCTTGGATCCCAATCCCCGGCGATATCCAGGAAGCCGAGCACTTTGGCCGGGTCGATCATATGCGAGATGGTTAGGCCCAGGCCGAACAACAGGCCCGACGCAGTCGCACTGACAATTCGCAGCATAAGATCAGCCCCCCGCGACATGGCGCGTCAGAAAGACAGTGACGATCCCGGCCGCCATGAAGAGCCCGGTGGCAACGAGCGAACGCGGTGAGAGCCGGGCAATGCCGCACACCCCGTGCCCGCTGGTGCAGCCTCCGCCAAGGCGTGTCCCGAATCCCACCAGCAGGCCGCCGGCCAGAATAACCGGCACGACAGCGTCAAGCCGAACGACCGGCGTGCCTGCGAATGCTGCGTAGACTTGTGGTGCCACGATCAATCCAGCGAGAAAGGCGATGCGCCAGCCGACATCTCCCGGCCGGGCAGACGGCAGTCCACCGACGATGCCGCTGATGCCGGCGATGCGGCCGTTCGCGAGCCACAGCACCATGGTCGCAAGGCCGATCAGCAGGCCGCCCAGTGACGCCGAGACGGGCGTGAAATTGTCCATGATTGCTTACCTCCAGGCTCCCGGCATAGGCTCCGGTCCCAAATTCCTCCTTGAGTTAAATCAATAGAGTTCGAAGAAGCATCGATGGGCATGCCATGAAGCAACTGCTGTCCTGTGTCGCCATCGCCGGTCTCGTGCTGTGTGCCATTGCCGCGCCGGTGCAGGCGAAGCGGTTCAACGCATCGAGTCCCGAGTGCGGTCAATCCGGCAGACTTCCGGCTAACTGCGGCAATATCGTCTTCGATGGCGACAGCATCGCGGCCGGAGTCGGATCGTCCGACGGACTGTCGCCCGACATCCAGTTCATGCAGGATCTGCACGTCCTCGCCAGGGTTGCCAATGTTGCCGCCGGCGGAGAACCGGTGTCGGACTGTCTGCGGCTGTTCAACAACAACGTTACGCCGCAATTCGTGCCAGGGGCACGCTTCAACCTCATCGTGTTTCATGCCGGCGACAACGATATCGGCCAGGGACGCAGCGCGGCTCAGACCTATGAAGCATTCACCCAATACGTTGCCACGGCACATGCCCAGGGCTGGAAGGTCCTGGTATCGACCGAGATGCAACGGCTGGCGTTTCCCCCGGACAAGAAGGCGGCGCTGGACGACTACAATCGTCGATTGCTGGCGAATCAGGCGCATGCCGACGCCGTGGTCAATCTCGCAACCGAGCCGCGCCTGACCGATCCGGCAGCGCATAGCGATCCGACACTGTTCATTGCCGATCGGATGCATCCGACCAATGCCGGCTACGCGATCCTGGAGCATATGCAGGCGGAAGCTGCGCTGCGTCTGCTGCCGCATTGATGCCGGTGGCGGACCCGACTTGAGGTCACGTCGGCGCGGTCGCACACTGCGATCAGGGAAATCAGTGAGGGAACGCACATGAAGATCGGATTCATCGGACTCGGCATGATGGGTGCCGGCATGGCGAGCAATCTACAAAAGGCCGGGCACGAACTTGTCGTGCACGACCTGTCGCGGCAAGCCGCGTCACGGCATCTGAACGCCGGCGCGATTTGGGTGGAAAGCCCGTGTGCGGTCGCCGAGGCGGCGGATTTGGTGTTCACCTCGCTGCCAACCCCGGCCGATGTCGAGAAAGTCGGAACCGGCGAAGATGGACTGATCGAAGGGTTCCGCAAGGGCGCGGCTTGGTTCGATCTGTCGACCAACGCGGTCAACGTGGTGCGCACGCTGCACGCAACGTTGGCTGAACACGGTGTCGATTTCCTCGATGCGCCGGTCAGCGGCGGGCCAAGCGGCGCCAATAGCGGGCGGCTGGCGATCTGGATCGGCGGCGACAAGGCGGCGTTCGACAAGTACCAGCCGGTGCTCGACGCGATGGGCGACGCGGCGCGCTATATCGGTCCGATCGGTGCCGGAACGGTGGCCAAGCTGGTGCACAACGCCGCCGGCGCGGCGGTGAGCACTGTGCTGGCGGAGGTGTTCACCATGGGGGTCAAGGCCGGCGTCGAACCGCTGCCGCTGTGGGAGGCGATCCGTCAGGGCGCCGGCGGCCGCGCCCGGCTGTTCGATCGCATGTCCAGGGGCTTTCTCACCGGCACCTACGATCCGCCGGATTTCGCGCTGCGCCTGCTGCACAAGGACGTGTCGCTCGCCTGCCAGTTGGCGCGCGATGTCAACGTGCCGATGCGGCTTACCAACCTGGCGCAGCAGGAACTGACCGAGGCGATGAACCGCGGATGGTCCCAGCGGGATTCGCGAGTCAGCATGCTGCTGCAGCAGGAGCGGGCTGGGATCGAGAAGATCGCCGTGGCGCCGGACAAGCTGAAGGCGGTGCTGGACGCGGATAAGTAGCGGCCATCTCGCGTCCCTTGTCATGACCGCTCGGTGTACGGTCATGGCGGGGCTTGACCCGGCCATCTATACCAGCACCCTGCCGCGATGGATGGCCGGGTCAAGCCCGGCCATGACGGTACAATCGACCGGTCATGACGGTACAATCGACCGGTCATGACGGGACAACCATTGGGAGATTTCACATGCAGATCGGTGCGCTCGTTCCATTCGGTGACATTGGCGGCGATCCCGTCGTGGTGCGCGACTATGCGCAGCAAATGGAAGGCATGGGTTACGACTTCATCGAAGCACCCGACCATGTGCTGGGCGTCAACGCCGCCTCGCGTCCCGGCTGGGACCGCAACGACAACGAGGACCTGTTCCACGACCCGTTCGTGCTGGGCGGCTACGTCGCCGGCTGCACGCAGAAACTGGGCTTTTCCACCGGCGTGCTGATCCTGCCGCAGCGGCAGACCGTGCTGGTAGCGAAACAGGCGGCATGCCTCGATGTGCTGTGCGGGGGAAAGTTCCGCCTCGGCATCGGCGTCGGCTGGAACGAGGTCGAATATGTCGGCCTGAACGAGAATTTCAAGAATCGAGGCCGGCGGTCGGAAGAGCAGGTGCAGGTGATGCAGGCGCTGTGGGCGCAACCGCACGTGACGTTCAAAGGCAAGTATCACACGATCGACGACGCGGGCATCAATCCGCGTCCCGCCTCGGGGCGCGTGCCGGTGTGGTATGGCGGTCACCACGACCTGACCCTGCCGCGCATTGCCAAGTGGGGCGATGGCTGGATGCCGAACGCCTACCCGCCAGACCACACCGCACTCGAGGTGTTCGAGAAGCTGCGCACGCTGACGCGCGAGGCGGGACGCGATCCGGCGTCGGTCGGCATCGAGGTCTGGACATCCTGCGGCAGCGGCACTGCGGAAGACTGGCGCAAGGAGGCGTTGTTCTGGAAGTCCGCCGGCGCCTCGCATCTTTGCCTGACCACGACATTCAACCGGCGCGCCCATCGCCGCATCGAGGGCCACACCTTGGCGGATCATCTCGGCGCCGCGCAGCGCTATCGCGAAGCCGTCGCGGAGGCATTGTAAGGCCATGGCCATGCAACTCGGGGCATCGCTGCCGGTCGGCGATCTGGGCATGGATCCGATCGCGATCCGGGATTACGCGCAGGCGGCGGAGGGGCTGGGCTACGACTACTTGCTGGCGCCGGACCATGTGCTCGGCGCCAATCCGGCGACCTATACCGGCGATGCGCGGATCGGCACGTCGCAGTCGCCGTATCTCGATCCGTTCGTGCTGTTCGGGTTCCTCGCCGGCTGCACCCGGAACATCGGCTTTGCCAGCGGCGTGCTGATCCTGGCGCAGCGCCAGGCGGTGCTGGTGGCGAAGCAGGCGGCATCGCTCGACGTGCTGTGTGGGGGAAAATTCCGGCTGGGCATCGGCGTCGGCTGGAACCAGATCGAGTTCACCGGCCTGAACGAGAATTTCAATAACCGCGGCGTCCGCTCGGAAGAGCAAGTGCAGGTGATGCAGGCGCTGTGGGCCGAGCCGCATGTCACGTTCAAGGGCAAGTGGCACACGATCGACGATGCCGGCATCAATCCGCGCCCGGCGTCAGGCAAGGTGCCGCTATGGTTCGGCGGTCATGCCGAGGCGACGTTCCGGCGCACGGCGAAATACGGCGACGGGTTCATGCCGCTGGCCTATCCGCCGGACGACACCGCGCTGGCGGCGTTCGACAAGCTGCGGTCGCTGATCCGGGCGGAGGGACGCGATCCCGCGGATGTCGGCATCGAGGTCTGGGTGTCGCCGGGCGCCGGCGGCGAGGCGGACTGGCGGAAGGAAATGGCATTCTGGAAGCAGGCCGGGGTGACGCACGCGACGGCGCACACGACGTTCCCGGGCGGCCATCACAAGCGGATCGCGGGGAACACAGCGGCCGATCATCTGACCGCGATCACCCGGTTCCGTGCGGCGGTGGCGGAGTTCTTGTAGCGATAAGCCAGGCAGCGGGTTGCAGGATATGCACCCCGCGCCATGGGTTGAGCACAAGAAGATCGCGGTCGCCGCTTACAATGATCGATGCCGCAGAGGCCAGGGCCAGTTCCGAGTACTTGTTATCCGCCGGATCGCGGCAGTCGGTGACTGTAACGCCTGGATCGAACCAGACCGCTGCGGTCCTCAGTCGGTCCAGCAGGTCGTCACGCAGCACCGGATTAAAATAACGAGCCAGGACCGGTCGGTTGATGACGTCCACGACCTCGTCCATCACCGAGCTCGACATCGCGAGAATGTCGGTGATCCGCGCCTTGGTAAACGCCAGATAGGGCACACAGCCCGCGCCCATGGCGGCGCTGATTAGTACCCGATGCATCGAAGACAATCAGCGGCGGCGCTCTGCCTTGTGCGCTGCGAGTTCGGCTTCAAGGACTTCCTGAGTAAGCCCAAGCGCCTTCGCGTCAGCGCTCAGCCGCTCCATCACCTCGAGCAGCGGATCGTCGCCGGCAACGGGGCGCAGCAGACGGCTGACAATTCGGCCTACCGCTTCGCGCTTGCGTGTGTCCACGAGGGCTGCCGCAGCGTCCCGTTCCACCGGAATGGTCACTTCAACCGTGCCGTCCATGTGAGCCTCCAACAACACGATCGTAGCACTCCAGCGGTGGTCAGTCGAACCTCGCAACACATTTGGGGCGATCGCAGCGTTCCCGGTCTTCGCGTCGGAGTGCGATTCCCCGTCTGCCCTGCTGGCGTCTGACCACCCGCTTATATCAGCCCGCAAAACGATTGACGTACGACAACGGCCGTCGCTAACCGTCATGGCCGGCCTTGTGCCGGCCATCCTCGCCTTTTGTCGCGTCCACGAAGGCAAGGCGTGGATGGCCGGCACAAGGCCGGCCATGACGGAAGGGCGGTGCGTGCGAAGCGGTCGAGAGTCAATCGTTCGGCGGGCTGGTATTACACCATCGCCCGATTAACCAACGGTTACCGGAACGCGGACTGGGCCTGCGTGCCCAGACCGCTGAACTGGCTTGAGATCGACGCCAGCCGCGCATCCCATTCCTGGTTGATCGCCTGATGCTCTACCAGCGCATGGAACCGCACCATCATCATGATCAGGAACAGCGGCTTGACGAACGCCGCGCGCAGCGGGCCGACCAGCAGCGCGGCGACGAGGATGGTGACGATGCCGGCGAACTCGCGCACCGAAGCCGGCAGAATCATGGTGATCGCCGCCGCTGGCGCCAGCAGCAGCAGCCACAGCAGCACGGTCAGCACGCGCTCCAGGACGACGATCCAAACCGCCGTCTTCAGGATTTCCTTGGCATTCTGGGCGTAATAGACAATGCCCTCGCGCGCGCCGCGCCACGGATCGTTGTCGTTGCGCGCCAGATTGTACGACAGGATCACCTTGTCCAAATAGCGCGTCGCCGCGCGCAAGATGATGTTCGCCAGGTTGGCCATGCTCTCCAGTCCGGGGACCGGCAGCATCTCGGCGATCCAGTCCAGCGTGCGGTGGAACGACTGCAAGATGCCGCGCACCAGCATGTTCATGGCGAACAAAGCGTTCACCTGGCCGAACCGCTGTGTCACCACGCGCTTGCCGTATTCGAGCATCGACTCGTTGCCATTGCCGACCTCGCCCTTGGTGATCAGCTCGGTCAACACCGCGACATGGCCGCAGGCCAGCAGGTGCAGCATGTAGCGCAGCACGGCGCCCCAGAACCAGCCGACGCCGCCCAGGCACATCAGCAGCCACACCAGGCCGAACGCGCTGGCGATATGCTTGCCCAGCCAGGCCGCCCCGCCGAACGCGACCACGATCCAAACGATGCACGCGATCGTGCAGCCGAGCAGGATGCCGAACCGCGCCAGGGCGTAGGGGAGGCTGCGCATGAGCAAGGAGACGGCGGTGGCGAGGCTGTGGTCGCGCACAACCAGCCCGTAACTATGGCGCACAGGCGCAGCAGGGACGGCGGCTGACCAGGCGCCGGGATTCGGCACGTAGCGGATGGTATCGTCGTCCGACATCAGATTTCCTCCCCGGCGGAGTCACGCGCCCAGCGTAACATTGCCGAGGCAACGAGACGATGGAAATCGCCAGCCGTTGCCGACCGGCAAGCAGGCGCCTATGTGCCAGCCATGAGCGAACCTAAAGACGCGCCGGCGCAGCAACCCATTGCGGAAAAGCCTCAGGCGCCGGAGCAATCGCCGGCCTCCCCGCCGCGGCCGAAGGAAATCGGCGGCCCCAAGGGGCCGGAACCCACCCGCTACGGCGACTGGGAAGTGAACGGCCGCTGCACCGACTTCTGACCGTCAGCCGCGCCGGCGTAGCGCCGCGGCGACGGTGTTCTCCAGCAGGCAGGCGATCGTCATCGGCCCGACCCCGCCCGGCACCGGCGTGATCGCGCCCGCCACGGCTGCGCATTCATCGAACGCCACATCGCCCACCAGCCGTCCATCGGCCAGCCGGTTGATGCCGACATCGATGATGGTTGCCCCCTCCGCTATCCAATCGCCCCGCACCAGTTCGGGCCGCCCCACCGAGGCAATCAGCACCTCGGCCCGCCGGCACTCGGCGTCGAGCTGGCGCGTGTTCGAATGCGCCACCGTCACCGTCGCGTTCGCCGCCAGCAGCAGTGAAACCAGCGGCCGCCCGACGATGGTCGACCGGCCGACCACCAGCGCCCGTGCGCCGGCCAGCGCGACCCCTGCCGCATCCAGCAACCGCATGATGCCGAGCGGCGTGCACGGAACCAGCTCCGGGTTGCCGGCAACCAGCCGTCCGATGTTCATCGGATGGAACCCGTCCACATCCTTGGCCGGATCGACCGCCTCCAGCACCGCCCGGGTGCGGATCTGCGGCGGCAGCGGAAGCTGCACCAGGATGCCGTCCAGTGCCGGATCCGCATTGAGCCGGGCGATCTCCGCCAGCAGGGCATGCTTTGGCGTGTCACGCGGCAGGTGGATCGAGCGCACCGCGATCCCGGCAGCCTGCGCGGCGCGGTCCTTGGCGCGGACGTAGATGGCGCTGGCCGGGTCGTCGCCAACCAGCACGACGGCCAGCCCCGGACGAAACGGCAGCGCCTGGATTTGCTCGGCCAGCCGGGCACGCATGACGGCGGCGATCGCCTTGCCGTCGATGATCCGCGCGGTCAAAGCGCCGCCAGACGGGGGCCGAGCACGTTCGGGTCGCCGCTGACGAACAGCAGCTTCTCGCGCGCGCCGGCGCCCGCGGTAACGCTCACGGTGGAGGGCGCGACGCGCAGCGCCCCCGCCAGGGCAGCGCAGGCAGCGCGATTGGCGCGGCCATCCTCGGGCGGTTCGCTTACGGCGATGCGCAGCCGGGGACCGTCGGCGGTAGGCGCGGCGCCCTGCACACCAGGCCGGCGCGCCCTGGGCTGCACCTTGACCGCAACGTTCACTCCCTCCGGCGTCGCCCGCCAGAACGCCGTCACAGCAGGATCGAGCCCCACAGCCCGGTTACCAGCGCGCCGTAGATACGATGCAGCAAGCCTTGCAGCACCCAGATGATCAGGATCAGGACCAGCGGGCTGAGGTCGATGCCGCCGAAATTGGGAAGCACGTTGCGGATCGGGCGCAGCGCCGGTTCGGTGAGCCGGTATAGGAAGTCGCCGATCGTCCAGACGATCCGGTTGCGCGTATCCAGCACGCCGAAGCTCGCCAGGGTGCTGACCACGGCAGCGAGGATCACGGCCCAGAGGTAGAGGCGCAGGACAATGTCGAGCAATTCGAAGAGGATCGTCAGCAAGGGAATCGTCCTCCATTGAGTCGGCGGAAGCTAGCGGCGCCCGGAACGGTCGGCAACCTGCATCGCAGGTGAGCAAACCGCCTGGATTGGCGCGTCGGCGGTGACCGCTTTGTGGCCGGCGTCCCCGCCGTCATTGCGAGTTGGCCACCGTCCGGCGGCGGCCGACCCGTCCTGAATGAGACTGCGATGGTGCCCGCCCCCCACGTCATGCCGACGTAGAGCCTGCCCCGAGCGAAGGCCGGGGTCGGCATCCACGCCTTTTCTCGCGGCACGCAGCATAGTCGTGGATGGCGGGCCTTCGCCCGCCATGCCGTGGGAGCCGGGCAACACGGGTTGTTTCTTGCGAGTGGGCCGAAACTCAGCCACCGGCTTGCCCTCGACCGCCTCGTCGATCAGGCCGGGCAACTGCTCATTCGCTTCGGCGATGCTGTATGTGCTGGCGGCGGGACACCGGGAATTCGGAGGGAGCGGTGTAGCCCTTCTCTGCCGTGCGTTCCACGCGGTCACACCAAAACGCCTGCCATCCCGCCTTGACCCGGCGTAGAACATCCCACGAATTGACACCATCAACCCGAGTCGCAACGCACATGGTCCGGCTGCTGGGCATCGACCCCGGTCTGCGCTTTACCGGCTGGGGCCTCATCGAGGCGGACGGCAACCGGTTGCGCCATCGCGCCGACGGCGTCATCGCCACCGACGCCGCGACGGCGGTGCCCGAGCGGCTGCGGGTGCTGCACGACGCGCTCGCCGCGCTGCTGGCGGAGTGGCAGCCGGACGAGGCCGCCATCGAGGAGACCTATGTCAACCGCAACGGCAGTGCGACGCTGAAGCTGGGCTATGCGCGTGGCGTGGCGCTGCTGGCGCCGGCGCTGGCCGGTGTGCCGGTCACCGAGTACGCCGCCAAGTCGGTCAAGCTGGCGGTGGTTGGCACCGGTGGAGCCGACAAAACCCAGGTCCAGATGATGGTCCGGCGACTGCTCCCCGGCGCCACGATCGGCCGGGCCGATGCGGCCGACGCTCTGGCGGTGGCGATCTGCCACGCGCATCATCGCGCCAGCCGAGGCGCCTGGGCCGCGGCTCTCGTGACCCAGGCGGCCCGGCCGAACGGATAGCGTGCGCATCGCTGACCGGACTTGCTGGGGAGGATCGAATTGCTCCGCCGCGTTCTGCTGCTGACGTTCGTCCTGTTTGGCTCGGTGACTTTGCCCGATTCTGCAACGCAAGCTGAATCGGTGTTTCCCTTCGATCAGCCGGAGCCGACCATTCAGACGTCACCTGTCACCGACCTGACCGTGGCGCTGCCCGGTGTCGTGGCGGCGACCTCCCTGGCCGTGTCGCCGGTCACCTCGGAAGTCGCGTTCCTTGCCAAACTCTCCGGCGGACGCAGCGAATTGCGCGTCTGGACCATGCAGTCGGGGGCGTTCAGGACGCTTGCTCAGGTTCCATCAGGCGCGGCCGAAATCGTATGGCATCCGACCGACGCCAACACGCTGTTTGTTTCGACCGGCACCGGGCTGTTCGCACTCGACGCGCATGGCCAGGGCAAGCTCAGGACGATCCGTACCGGAAAGTTACCAATTGCCGGGCTGGCGGCCGGACCACGCCCCTTCCTGGTGGCCGATGACAGGCCCGTCTACCGCCTGTTCTTCGGCGAGCGTCAGCCCAACGGCGTGCAATGGCTGCGCAGCATCGGCGAGAACGGGGCCGGGGAGTTCGTCGTCGCCAGGCCCAACCCGCCGGCATCCGACCCGAACGAACCGGCGCAACTACCGACCGTCGATGCCGTGCTCGGCAGCGTTGCCGCGTTCCACCCGAGCGGCAACGAAATGCTGGCACGCGACGCGCATGGTTGTCCGGTTCGCCTCGACTACAGCATGGACGGTTGGGGTCTTGTCAGCGCTCCCGCCAACGGTGATCACCTCGACTTCTCTGGCGTCGGCTGTGACGAACACTTGCAGTTCAGCCCGAACGGTCTCTACCTCCTGCGCTGGAAGGCTGGGATGGCCGGCGTCACGGTGCGTGGGCGCAACCTCGGGCCGGATCAGACGCAGCGATCCGATTTGAAATTCGCTGCCCAGCCGTTGGTGACCGCCGACGGCAGAGGCATCGTCGGGGTCACCGCCGATGCCGGCGCGCTGCAATTGCACTACGCGCAGATCGCGCTCGAATTGCCGGACGTGGCGGATGCCTGGATGTTCGTCCGCGACGCCGATGATCTTGCACACTTCACGCGGCATGGCGGGATGCTCCGGCCGACCGCGTTGCACCAGCTTTATGAACTCTACGACACTAAGTTGTACTATTGCGGCGCATACAATTTCCGCACCGCGACACGCCCCTACATGGTGACGACCGACGCGTTCTGGGAACTCTACGCTTCGGCCTATGAGGGCCTGTTCGTCGTGATCGAGCGCACAACGGCGATACCCGCCTTCCGCAATATGATCACCCAAGGCGCTTCCGAACTGGGCAAACGCGCCCCGGCTTCGCGGCTCGCCAAGGCGTTTGCCGCGGCGCAGGCAACGCTCGACGGCAATCGGGCGAACCCGGAGGCCGCGCGTATCCTCGACGCGAAGGACACCGCGCTGTCGGACGCCCTCGGCATCGAACTCGATTACCGGGTCTATGCGCCGCGGGGTCATTATGCCGACGAGGAAGTGCTCCGCCGGTATTTTGCCGCGGTGCGCTTCATCGGGCACGCCACGTTCGCGCCCGACGAGATCGCGATCCTGCGCAGCCTGCCGCCGTCGGTGACCGACGCGGCACGCCAATGGCAGACGGCTTATACGGCATTCATCGCTGCCCCACGTGGACCCGACGCGTTCTCGGCCAGTCTATCCTCGACGGCGATGACGACGCTGTTCCCGTTGTCGTTCGGCGCCGATAACGCCGTATTGGAGCGCACCGTAGAGCATACCGAGGCCAGCGGCGCTGCGGGCACCTTCGCGCTGCCGCTGGATGGACGGACATTGCCGTCCGGCCTGGATCTCGCCGCCGCCTTCGGCAGCGACGCCGCGTGGCGCGCCATGGATGATGACGGCGTGTTCAGCCGGTTCCCCAGCCTGCCGGGACGCCTGCGAGCGTTGCGCCGACAATTCCATGATGGCGGCGAGGGCGATGGCATCTACGCACGCTGGATGCACGGCCTGGCGGTCCAATGGGCCGACAGCATGGCGACGCCGATTTCCGGGCCGCTATGGGACGCCAAGCGCCTGCAAACCGGCCTCGCGAGTTGGGCGACCTTGCGGCATGCGACAGTGCTGGTGAACGAAGTCGAAGGCGCGGAATGCGGCGGTCCCGGCGCCGAGCCGATCGTGATGCGTCCACCGCGTGGCCAGGTCGAACCGGATCCCAACACCTTCACCGCGATCGCCGCGCTGTTCGGCAAGACCGAGGAACTGGTCAAGACGCTGTATCCGCCTGCGGACAAGCTCGGCCAGGGCATCCTGCGGCGCTTGCAGCAATCGCGTGCCGACACCTTGAGGTTTGCCGACATGGCGCGGCGGCAGCAGTCGGGCGCCGGGCTCACCGCGCAGGACTACGCCGACATCAACTTTGTCGGGCAGGCGATAGAGCATAACTTCAAAGTCTTCCTCAGCCTGATGCGGAAGGACGAGGCGCTGGTGCAGCCCGATCCGGTGGACAAGGTAGCGGAGGTCGCCGGCAATTCGGTAACCGGCTGGTTGGAAGCCGCGGTCGGCGGGGTGCTCGAATGGGACCAGGTCGCGCCCGCGTTCGGACGCCACGACATCTTCAAGGGCGCCGCCTACTGGTACCATGAATTCACCGCGCAGGCCCCGATGAACGATGCGGCCTGGAGGGCGATGAACCCGCGCCCTGACAGACCGCCATGGCTGGCTCGCTTCGTCGGCCGTTCTGCGCCAGAGCAATCGGAGGAGCCCAGTCCGCCGTGATCCGCCTGCGCGGCCGGCTGGTCGCGGTTTGCATCGCAGCGTGCAGCACCGTGCTGCCCGCGTGCGCGGACCCACCTGCCAACCAGGTGCGGCTGCTGTTCGGCGGCGATGTCATGCCCGCCAGAGGCGTTGAAGCCGAGGCCGTGCGGCGTGGCGCCACGCCATTCCGAAATTTGGTAATACCCGGCGCTTTTGATTTCTTCATGGCCAACCTGGAAGGGGCCGTTGGGCGGCCTTCCGATTGCCTGCCGGCGCCGCGCGATCCGTGCCTCGCCATCTCCGATCGCGGGATTGGCCTGCTGCGCGATGCTCCGGTCCGTGCTTACAGCCTGGCCAACAACCATGCCGGCGATACCGGACCGGCAGGCCGGGAACGCACGGTGGCGGCGCTGTCGGCGCTGGGTATCGTGGCGGTGCCGTCGGACGAGCACCCAACCTTCATTCGCACCGGCGGTCTCACCATTGGCCTGGTCGCGCTCAGCATCGTTCCGCCGAAGGATCGGGCGCCGGACGCCGTACCATCCGCGGGGGTCGCGAGGCGGATCCGGTTGGCCCGGGCATTTTCCGACCTGACGGTCGCGTTCCTGCACTGGGGGGCGGAACTCAGGGATTGGCCGCAGCCCTCGCAGGAAGCGCAGGCGGGATGGCTGGTCCGTCAGGGCGTCGATCTCATCGTCGGCGCCCATCCGCACGTAACGATTCCGCCGGACTGCATCGATGGCGTCCCGGTGTTCTGGTCGCTGGGCAACCTGGTGTTCGATCAGCCGGATCCGGAGACCAGGAAAGGCATGATCGCGGATTGCCGTGTATCCGGCGGCGTCTTGTCCTGTGGCGAGTTGACCACCGCGGCAGCACTGGGCTCGTCGTTTCCGCACATCGCCGGGGCCTCGGGGGTGCCGTGTTGGCGGCGTGCCACCGGCGTCTGTCGCACGGCATGGCGGTTGGCGGTTGGCAGTTGCGCGCGCACACCGCGCTCGATGGCAGCCTGACGATCGAGGGCTATGCCGGCGGGCAGATGGAATGGCACGTTCCAGTGCAGACCAGGTCGGTATCGGCGGAACTGGCGACGTCGGTTGCGGGCGAACCGCCCTCGCTGGTGATGCTGCAACGCTCGTATTCGCGCATCGACGGCGAGGACGGCATCCGGCTGTTCACCTACGGCATTGGACAGGGAGGGCTGTACCCGCGCTGGCGCGGATCGGCGCTGGGCTGGCCGCTGGTCGACATCAGCGTCCTGCATGGCGACCGGACCTGATCTGCGCGCTGCATCGCTCGGATAGCTTCCTGACTTTGGGCAGCAGCGCGACGGCCGATCGTGTGGCCGCGTGGCGGTGGAACGGTTTCGGCTACACGCTGGATGCAGCGGACGCAGCGCGGTGCGCCGAGATCAGGCCCACACAATTCCGAGCCGCCCCCTGACGGGACAGTGCGACATTCTGCAAAATAGCACCAACCCGCCGATCGATTGAATTCTCGAAGGCATCGCACGGACCGCCCCAACCGTCATGGCCGGCCTTGTGCCGGCCATGACGGTTGGGGCGGTCCGTGCCGTAGGTCGACCGTATTGCGGGCTGGTATAACAGCGGTACCGCTCTAACGTCCGCTACCTTCGGCCCGCGCTGCCTCCACGAGCAATGAGGCCCAGTCATCCGGGGATTGCCTTCGTCCAGCCCGCGCCGAAACACCACATAGGATCCGATCGCGCGCCGGCCTTGCGCAATGTGCTCTCGTCGTTCACCCAGCCGTACACGATGATGCGGCTTGCGCTATCGAAGCGAAAAACAGCCGGAAGCGGACCAAGGAATTTTGCGCAGCGCCAGTGGCGATCGGCAGGACCAAGCCTACATCTCCTACCCTGCCCATATTCGGGCGCATTGGCATCGATCGTGGGATCTCCGTTTCGATCAGGTCGCGGATGCGCCGCCGCAGCTTCGCCTTCGGATGTGTCTGCCAG
>CAVXNH010000049.1:0-50974 GCA_963762885.1 uncultured Alphaproteobacteria bacterium | reverse complement strand
CCAACGGTGAAGAGATAGACGGATGTACCGCTGGGTGCGCTCCGCCACGCCGGGCAGATCAAAGGTGGTGGTGGTTAATGGGTGTGTCAGACTCATGCTTGAATTGAACACGAACGCGCGCGTTCGCAAAAGCAAAAAAGTTCCATCGCCTTGCCGCGGCGGACTGTAACCGCCGCGGAATTTTTCGAACCAACCACCAGCAGCCACCGGGCGCAGCTGCAAAAATCATGGCGAAAGCCAAACGCCGGCAAGTACGCAACCCGGTAAACGCAATGGCGATGACGAGGAAAACCCACAACCCCCACGCCGGCAAAAACGGCGTGACGGGCTGGTTGCGAATTTTACGCATCGCGAACCCAGGCGCCGCGCCCCGCCAACGCAGCCAGCGACAGCACAAGAGTGCGTTTGTCATGCAATGCGCGCAAAACGTGCCCGTGCAGCAACTGATACGCCGCCCGCGTCCCGCCACAACCCGGACAGTTCAGCCCGGTTACATTGCGTGAAATTCGCGAGCGGGTAAAATCCGTCAGTACTGGATTAAAGAAGTACAACACCGCGCCCGCGCCAACCATCGCCATGCCGGACACCGTAACCGCAAACCATGTCAAGGAACGCACGGTTCTGATTTTCGGCGGTATGGCCTGCGATACCGGCGCGCATGGTCGGGTTAAAAACGCTGGCTCGCCGCAGCGACGCTCCGAAACGGCGGTCAGCCAGACCGCTTGCTCTCCCATCTCCTGCCTGGCGGTCACGCCAGCGGCGGAATGTCCGTTCGCTGATGCCCAATAGCTCCGCTGCCTCCAGTGGCTTAGTTCTGGACCGCTCCTTGCTCAAGAATGTCCGTGAAACTCATCCGGCGAATCCCCTCGTGAATGCGTGCCCGGTCCATGCAATACCCCCATTCTTGGGGGACAAAGGACCGGACACTTCACGAGCTACAAAACCCGGACAAACCACGAGCTAGCCACATGTTCCACTGCACCGATTGCTTCGATCCGCGTCATGCCGCAACCTGTCGGCTGAGCAATCGCCATGGCTACAGCAACGATGACGTCGCAAGCGGGTCTGAATTCGGAATCGATCGATGCGCAACCGGCGCCGCTACCGAGTGGCGACCAGCGCCGTCGCCTGTTGAACCTGTCGCTGTTCACCACCGGGAGCGTGCTGTTCGCCCTGGACCTCGGTTGCGTACCTGGTAGCCTGGCCCTTGGTGCTATGGTTCGCCTATCCATCTTTCGCCGTTCGCCTGAATGTGCCCCTCGACCTTCGCGGCGTCACCTACCCCCTAACCGATTTGCTCTTGCTCTACGCGATGGGCCTGTATCGCCGGGACGCCCTGCTGCACACCGGCCGCTCGCTGTCCCGCGTGCCGCTCGTCGTCGGCATGGGAGCGTTACTCACGGTGCTCTGTTCCTGGATGTCGCCACGGCTCGACACACATCTGTTCGCCCGGCCCGGCAGCAGGGACGACACGCTGGGTTTCGCATTGGCGTTTATAAGCTTCACATTATGTGCGTTCCTGACGCGCGTGGTCGTGGACGTGCTGCTGCGACGCCGCGTGCTGCGCCGTCACCTGCTGGTGGTTGGCGCCGGACAGCGCGCCTGGGATTTGCTGCACATGCTGACCAGGGAAGGCGGCAGCATGAACTACGACATCGCCTTCCTGCATCATGAAGGCCTCGGCGAGATCGATCCGCGACTGGCGACGGATCCCACCGGGCGCATCCTGCGCTCCAATGACTTTGCCGTGCTGCAAGCAGCGCAGGCCGTCGGCGCCGACCAGATCGTCATCGCACCCGACGAGCGGCGCGGCATGAACCTCGAACGCTTGCTCGAGTGCAAGAACGCCGGGTTCCCCGTTGTGCAGTACCTGAGCTTCGTCGAGAAGGAAATCCGCAGGGTAGACCTGAAGCGGATGGAACTTGGCTGGCTGCTGTATTCCGACGGCTTCCAGTTCAGCGCGATCGACCGTTTCCTCAAGCGCCTGTTCGACCTGGCGGCCAGTGTGCTGGTGCTGGCGGTGACGTCGCCCGTCTTGCTCTGCGCGGCGCTGGCGATCCGCTGGGAAGGACCGGGACCGGTGCTGTATCGCCAGGAGCGGGTGACCCAGGGCGGACGGCATTTCTGGATTCTCAAGCTGCGCACGATGCGGGTGGATGCCGAGGCGAGTGGCGCGGTATGGGCCGCGACCAAGGACAACCGCATCACGCGGGTGGGGGCATTCCTGCGCCGCACCCGGATCGACGAATTGCCACAACTGGTCAACGTGCTGCGCGGCGAAATGTCGTTCGTCGGTCCGCGCCCCGAGCGGCCGGTTTTCGTCACCGAGTGGTCCGGCAAATTCCGCTCTACAACGAACGCCACATGGTGAAAGCAGGCCTGACGGGTTGGGCGCAGATCAACTATCCTTATGGGGCGTCGGTGGACGATGCGCGCTCGAAACTGAGCTACGATTTGTATTATGTGAAGAACTTTTCGGTGCTGTTCGATCTGGTGATCCTGCTGCAAACGCTGCGCGTTGTGCTGTGGCCCAGTGGAGTGCGCTGAGGCACGGCCAGTATTTGCCAGGTCGCTTGCCCCGCGTCCAATTTCGTCATTGCGACCCCGGCGAAGGCCCGGGGGAAGCAACCCTAAGCGGCTCGAACCGTTGGCTCGCCGCCGATCGCTGCCAGCGCCTTATCGACGTGTGCCAACGACGCCGGCTCCTGCCGGAAAGCGAGCGCGATCTGGCCACCGCCGCTACGCACCACCCGTGCCTGCACCGCAGTTGTTGTGCCAGGCAATGCGACCATAACCTCGGAACCCGAACCGCCCGGCCAGGACCCCACCAGTGAAATGCCGCCGCGTGAAATATCCTGGATCGCCGCCTCGGTCCGCGCCTGGCCTGGTGCTTCGAGCACTGCGCGGTGTCCGCGACCCAGGACACGCTCGTAGCGCCGGCGCTCGGCCTCGTCGTGCCGAGCCATAACGGCCAGGAACTCGTCCACCTCCTGCCGCAGCGCATCCGACGTCTCGCCGATCCCCAACGCTGCCTGCCTTACGGTGCCGGCGGTGACGTCGGCGGCTTCGGCAACCCCCGAAACGTCCGCCATCGCCTTGGCCACCGCGTTGTTCGCCTGCGCCACCGTGGTCACCCGCACCACGATCTCGCGCGTGGTCGCCGCCTGTTCCTCCACTGCGGCAGCGATCGCCGTTGCTACGGCATCGACATCGCCGATCGCCGCGCCGACTTGCTGCACCGCGCCCACCGCCTCGCCGGTCGCCGCACGGATCGCGACGATTTGTGCGGCGATCTCCTCGGTTGCCGCGGCTGTCTGCGCAGCCAACGCCTTCACCTCGGCGGCGACGACGGCAAAGCCTTTCCCCGCCGCACCGGCCCGCGCAGCTTCGATCGTCGCGTTCAGCGCCAGCAGGTTGGTCCGGCCGGCAATACCGGCGATCAGTTGGACCACACTCCCGATCCGGTCTGCCGTCGCGGCGAGGCCGGCCACCGTGCGGTCCGTAGCCGCCGATCGTTCGACTGCAATCTGCGCGGCAGCGGACGCATGTGCCACCTGCCGGCTGATCTCGTCCACGCTGGCCGACATCTGTTCCACCCCGGCAGCCACCGCGGCGAGATTCTCCGACGAAGCCGACGCGCTGTCGGCGGTCGCCGTCGCATGCTCACGGGTACGGTGCGCCGCGTCCATCATCTCGTTCGACGCCGTTCGCATGCCTTCAGCCGCTGCGCCGAGGTTACCCAGCATACCGGACACGGACCCGCCGAAGTCCTGCAATTGCTGGTCCATCGCGGCCTGGCGCCGCGCGCGCCCGGCGTATTCCGCGTCAAGCGCTTCGGCGGCCAATCGGGCTCGCTGTCCGTTGATGCGGAACACGTCCACGGAACGCGCCATCGCGCCGAGTTCGTCGCGGCGCTCCATCGCCGGCACGACGTGGTCCAATTCGCCGTCCGCCAGGATCCGCATTGTTGCGGTGAGTTGCACCGTGGGCCGGGCAATCGCGCGCGCCGCCAGGATCGTCAGCATGGTGCAGATCGCCAGGGTCACGCCGCAGCCCGCGATCAGGATCAACCGCGCGCGGTCGGCGGCCTCGCTCGCGTCGTGCGCCAGGCGTTGGCCGGCGGCCTCGACCTGGGCTCGGTAGCGGTCGAGACCGGCTGAGAGTGCGTTGAAGCGGTCGTCCACGTCCGACATCAGCATCGTCGCACTGGCCGGATCCGAAGCGGCCGCCGTGACCACCTCGGCCAACGCGGTCTGATAGGTGCCAAGGCCTTGCCGCAACGCCCCGATCGCATCGCCTCCGGCGCCGGCGGCCGACAACCTGGCAAAGGCATCGGCAGCGGCCGCGCTTGCCCGGTGGACCGGCACGGCGGCCCGACCGATCCGCGCCGGGTCGCTCTCGTTCGCGGCGACCGACAACATACGCTGCAATGCCGTTTGGACGGCGTTCACCGCATCCTTCGCCTCGGCGGCGCGCTGATACGCGGGCAATGCGCCGGCGCTGATGTCGTTCAGCCGCGCCTGGTCCGCAGCCAGCATCCCCAACGCGGCCAGCGCGAGGCCCAGCAGCGCCATCAGGATGACGCACGGGGCAAGGAACACCTTCAGCGTGATCGGCAGGTCGGCCAGCCACCTTGGCCGCCTTCGTCGCGTTTGCTTGCCGGACATCAGCTCTTGAAGGCGCCGACGAACAGAATGTAGTCGCCGACGCGGATCACCCAGGAAGTTTTCAGGCCGACCTTCCTGGTAGCCGGATTGGTCATGCGGTAGTCCACCCAGCCGGAACCCTGGCTCTTGGCGAGCGCAATGATGTCCTTGCCGAACTCCTTGCCTTCGACATCCTTCAACGTGGTGGCGTCCTTGCCGCGCAGTACCGGCACGCCGTAGGAGCCGACGATCTTGTTGTCGGGATCGTAGACCACGACGAACAATTCCCGATCCACGAAGCCGCCGGCAGCATCGTTGAAGTCGGCGATGGCCTTCTCTGGCCCGACGGCGGACATATGCGCCGCCGCTTTCTCGGCCAGCGCCTTGGCCTCGTCCGGGGTCGCCGGGTCCGTGGCATGGGCCACCGGGGCCATGAAGAGGCAGGCCATGAACAGACTGAAGAACATGTATCGACGGGGCATGGCTCACTCCATTGCTGCCATGCCGCGCAGTGTGCCGCCGCGATATTACCACCGGCTTAACGTCGGCCGTGCCGCGGAGGGGCGTCCATAGTGGGGATGGGGCGAGCAACGGGACTCGAACCCGTGGCATCCAGGACCACAACCTGGCGCTCTACCAGCTGAGCTATGCCCGCCATTGAGAGGGCGCGCTTTAGGGCGATCGGTGGCGGCAAGTCAACTCACGTGGGGGAAAGCAACACAAGTGCTCTGACCTTGGCGGGTCCAGAGCCTGCCTCCGGGCTTGACCCGGTGGGCAGAGCCCTGGCCTTGCTTCACCCCATCGCCCGCATCAGCGGCGCCCAGCGATCCAGGATCGGCACGATCTCGTCCTGCTTCGCCGCCGGCAGGCTGATCACCACGCGGGTAACGCCGCGCCCTTCATACTGTCGCAATTGCTCGATGTTGTCCGGCACCCGGAAGATGGTGATCGGCAGCTCGGCCGGATCGCGCCCCGCTGCGCGGGCCATGTCCTGGAACTGCGGAATGACATTCGTCACGTCGCCGTATTGCGGCTGGCCGGCGTGGGGGATCCAGCCATTGCCGTAGCGCACCGCGCGGCGCGCGCCATGCGGCCAGGCGCCGCCAACGATCAGCGGCGGGTGCGGCTGCTGCACCGGCTTCGGCCACATCTGCATCGGCGCGAAGTTCACAAACTCGCCGTGGTACTCGGCGGTTTCGTTGGCCCAGATCGCCTGCATCGCCTCGATGCGCTCGCGTGACAGCTTGTGGCGGGTGGCGAAGTCGGTGCCGTGGTGTTCCATCTCCTCGCGGTTCCAGCCGTTGCCGACGCCGAACAGGAAGCGCCCGCCGGAAAGCTGGTCGATCGAGGACACCAGCTTGGCGGTGTGGATTGGATCGCGCTGGTTGATCAGACAGACGCCGGTGCCGACCTTCAGCGTGGTGGTGGCGACCGCCGCCGCGGTCAGCACCAGGAATGGGTCCATGATGTCGTAATACGGCCGCGGCAACGCGCCACCGCCGGGAAGCTGCCTGCTGCGTGTCACCGGGATGTGCGAATGCTCTGGGACCCACAAGGACTCGAACCCACGTTCCTCAAGCATTCGGCCAAGCGGGCCAGGCGCCATCGAATCCGCGGTGAAGAACATCGCCGCACCGAACAACATCCTGTCTCGCTCCCCTCGCGTCGTGCCGCGCAAGTCTGCGCCGGCCCTGGCAGGACATGCAAATCAGTGCGGTCCGGGTGCTCTATACGCACTGTACGGCGCCGGGCACTTGCCGCTATGCTCGCCCGCATCGTGCGGAGGAGGCCAGGACATGAACGCGATGTGGCCAGCAGGGGCTGCCTATATCGACGGACGCTACATGCCGGTGGGCGAGGCGACGATCCCGGTGACCGAATGGGGATACCGGCGTTCCGACGTCACCTACGACGTGGTCAGCGTCTGGGACGGTGCGTTCTTCCGCCTCGATCACCATCTCCGCCGCTTTCGCACCTCCATGGAGTATTTCCGGCTGCTGCCGCGCGAGAGCGACGCGGATATTCGCGCAATGCTGCACGAACTGGTGCGCCGCACCGGGCTGCGCGAGGCTTATGTGGCGATGGATTGCCTGCGCGGCTCGGCGCCGCTCCATCTGCGCCGCCACCCGGCGAATGCGCGGCCGTACTTGCTGGCCTACGCGGTGCCCTATGTCTGGATCGTGCCGCAGGAGATTCGAGACCACGGCATGCACCTGATCGTCGCGTCCAACCCGCGCATCCCGGAGGCCTGCATCGATCCACGGGCCAAGAACTTCCACTGGGGCGATATGACCCGCGCGATGTTCGAGGCCGAGGACAAGGGCGCCCACAACCCGGTCTTGCTCGACCTCGATGGCAACGTGACCGAAGGGCCCGGCTTCAATGTTTTCGCGGTCACCAATGGCGTGGTGGCGACGCCGGACCGCGGCGTGCTGGAGGGCATCACGCGCGGCGCGGTGATCGAGCTGTGCGACAAACTCGGCTTTCCTTGCGAGGTGCGGACCGTGCCGTTGCGGGAACTGCGCGACGCCGACGAGATCTTTGTCTCGTCCACCGCTGGCGGTGTAATCGGGGTGACCAGGCTGGATGGCCGCATCCTGTCGAATGATCGCCCTGGTCCGCTGACCGTGCGGCTGGTCGAGGCGTATTGGCGATTTCGCCGCGACGGCTGGTGCAACGAACCGATCGACTATGACCTGGTGGCCGCCGCCGAATAGCGGCCGCATCATCATGGGAGGACGAAAGATGCGCGATTACCGTTATGACCACGTGCACCTGCGCAGCGCCGATCCCGATGCGATGGGACGGTTCTTCAAAACCATGTTCGGCGCCGAGGTGAAGCGCGACATCTATCCGCCCGGCACGCTGTATCCGGGCCAGATGCGGGTGTCGATGCAACTGGGCGGGCAGAAGGTGCTGGTCGCGCCGGCGCATCCGCACGACCCGACGGCGCCCGCGCCGCCATTCCCGTATTACGGCGTGGAGCATATCGGGCTGACGGTGGACGACGTCGATGCGGCGTGCGAGGAGCTGCGCGCGAATGGGGCTGATATCGCGATAGGACCACTGACGCGTAGTCCTGGCCTGCGGCTGGCCTTCGTGCGCGGACCGGAAGGCGTGATGGTGGAATTGGTACAACGCTAGACCAATACCGACCCGCAACACGATCGCTGCGGCACGGACCGCCCCAACCGTCATGGCCGGGCTTGACCCGGCCATCTGTTGCGGCACCGTGCTGCATAGATGGCCGGGTCAAGCCCGGCCATGACGGTGGGGCGGTCCGCAGCGCGGGAGAGGTTTCGTACCTAAACCAACTCCGGTGCCAGATCCGCGTGAAACCGGTTGCCCGCCGTCGTCGCCGCAACAACACCGGTGCGAATCACAAAATCGGAAAACCGCTCGCCCCAGCGCCGGTCCGCCGCATAGGCGGCAAACAGCGGTGCCAGCGCAGCGACGACCGAGTCGTGACTGATCTGCCGGCGATACAGCTTCGACAGCCGCGTCCCGTCGAAAGCGCCGCCCAAATATAAATTATACAGCCCTGGCCCGGTCCCCACCAATCCGATCTCCGCCAGATACGGCCGAGCGCAGCCGTTCGGGCAGCCGGTCATGCGGATCATGATCTCGTCGTCGCGCAACCCGCAGCGTTCGAATTCCGCCTCCAGCGCCGTGATCAGCTCAGGCAAATAGCGTTCGCTCTCCGCCAGCGCCAGTCCGCAGGTCGGCAGCGCCACGCAAGCCATCGCATTGCGCCGCAGCACCCCCGGCTCCGTCAGGCCATGCTGCCGCAACGCCGCGTCGATCACTGGCTTCCGATTTCGCGGCAACGTCGGCGATCACCACATTCTGGTTGGGTGTCAGGATGAACCGCCCGTCATGCAATTCCGCGACCTCACGCAGGCCGGCCAGTAGCTCGCCATGCACGCGCCCGTTCTCGACGAACACGAAGCAGTGCCAGCTTCCGTCATCGCCTTCCACCCACCCCGAGCGGATCGCCAGAGCGTGCGAACGCGAAGTCCCGCGCCGGAGCCAGCACAAATCCCAATCGCGAGGTCAACTCATCGCAGAAGCGCGCCAACCCAAACGTCTCGATGGTATATTTTAGCCGAGCATGCTTGCGATCGCTCCGATTGCCCCAATCCCGCTGGATGGTCACGACCTTCTCGCACACATCCACGACCTGATCCGGCGTGCAAAACCCGATCACGTCGCCGGTGCGCGGGAACGTGTCGGGCTCGCCATGCGTCATCCCCATGCCGCCGCCGACCACCACGTTGTAGCCCGCCACGCGCCCGTTCTCGACGATCGCGATCAGCCCCATGTCGTGCGCGAATACGTCCACGTCGTTATGCGGCTGCACCGCGACGGCGATCTTGAATTTGCGGGGGAGATAAGTGCGGCCGAGGATCGGCTCATCCTCCTCTTCCCCGCCCGCCACCTTCTCGTCGCCGATCCAGATCTCGTGCCAGGCGCGCGAATGCGGCAGCAGATGCGTGCTGATCGAACGCGCGGTCTCCAGCACCTGTGCGTGCACCGCCGGATGCTGCGGCGCCACCGACGCGATCACGTTGCGATTGACGTCGCCACAGGCCGCGATGGTGTCCAGCATCGCCGCGTTGATCGCCTGGATCGCCGGCCGCAGATTGCTCTTGATGATGCCGTGGAACTGGATCGTTTGCCGCGTCGTCAGCCGCAGCGTGGCATTGCCGTGCTCCGCCGCCAGATCGTGCATCGCGATCCACTGCGCCGGCGTCAGCACACCACCCGGGATGCGCACCCGAGCCATGAAGATGAACGCCTTCTCCAGCTTTTTCTTGGCGCGCTCGAACCGCAGGTCACGATCGTCCTGCTGGTAAATACCGTGGAATTTCGTCAGTTGCTGATCGTCCTCGGCGATCCCGCCGGTGACCTGTTCGCTCAGCCCCTCGGCAATTGTGCCGCGCAGGAACCGGCTTTCGCCCTTGATCGTCTCGTTGCGTGACAACTGAGCCATCAGTAAACGTCCCTCAGATAGCGGCCGGCGCGCTGCATCTCCCGCAGATACGCCGCCGCGCCATCGGCATCGAGCCCCGCCTGTTCCGCGATCACTTGCAGCAGCATGGCGTGCACATCCTTCGCCATCGCCTTCATTTCGCCGCACACATAAACCGCGGCGCCATCCTGCAACCACGCGAACAACTCCCCCCGCGATTTCCCACATCCGATGTTGCACATAGGTCTTCCGCCACTGATCGCGCGAGAACGCGAGGTCGATGCGGTTCAGCACGCCCGAGTGCAGCCAGTCCTGCCACTCAAGCTGATACAGGAAGTCGTTATTGAATTGCCGCGCGCCGAAGAACAGCCAGTTGCGGCCGCTGGCGCCGGTGGCCTCGCGTTCCTGCATGAAGGCGCGGAACGGAGCGACGCCGGTGCCCGGACCGATCATGATGACCGGCGTCGCGGGATCGGCCGGCAGGCGGAAATGCGGGTTCGGCTTCAGATACACCGGCAACGTCTTGCCGACGCCGCGCCGTTCCACCACGTCGATCGACGCCACGCCGTTGCGCGTGCGGCCATGGCTTTCCCAACGCACCGCGCCGATCAGCAGATGCGCTTCCTCGCCCACCGCCGCGCGGCTGGACGCCACCGAATACAGCCGAGGCGGCAACGGCCGCAGCAGCCGGGTCAGTTGTTCGCCCGTCAACGCGTTGGGCGCCGCCTGCAACAGATCGACGAACTGCCGCTCGCGCAAAAACTCCGCCGTACGCGCCGGGTCTTCCGCCAGCCCGCGCAAGGTCGCGTCGCCGGTCAGCGCGGCATAGTCGGCGATCTGCGTGCGCGTCAGCGTGGTGATGTCGAAGCGCTCGGTCAGTGCGGCGTGGAGCGCCTCGTCGCCGTCCTGGCCGGCCAGCCGCAACACATCCTCAACCAGTTGCGGATCGTTGCGGGGGGAAAAACCGAGCGAATTGCCCGGCTCATACGCAATGCCGGACCCGGCCAGCGACAACTCGACATGATGCGTCTCAACCTCGGACCGTATGCTGTTGAGGTTGATCTGCGCCGTGATCTCCGCATCGAACGCCCGAGCCCGATCTTCCGCCGCACCTGGCCGGGCGAAATCGACGTGGATCACCGCGGCGCCGGGCTCCGCCGCCGGGGCGATCTCGCGCAGCGTGGTGTCGATCCAGCCCGCGGCCGGTTTCTGGTAATCCAGGTCGCAATCGATGCGCGGCGCGACGCGCGTGGCGCCCAGCGCCTCCAGCCGCGCGTCGATCTGCTTGCCGGTCTCGCAGAACTTCGCATAGGCGCGGTCGCCCAGCGCCAGCACGGCGAAACGCAGCCCGGCGAGGCGCGGCGCACCGTCGGCCATCAGCGCGGACATGAAACCTTCAGCGCGTTGTGGTGGATCGCCCTCGCCCCAGGTGCTGGCGATCACCAGCAGGTTCTCCGCCCCGGCGAGTTGCTCCGGCGTGGCATCCATCATGTCGAGCATTCGCGCCGCGAAGCCCATCCGCGCCGCCGACTTGCGCGCCGCCCCGGCCAGCGCCTCGGCATTACCGGATTCCGTGGCGTAGAGGATGGTCAGCTTCGCCTTGGCGACCGGTGGCGCGGCCGGCGTCGCAGGCGCTTCCGCCGCCGCTTGGAACCCCGCTACGTAGCCGCTCAGCCACAGCCGTTGCTCCGCGGTGGCGTCGCTGAGCAAGCGGCGGATCTCCGCAAGCTGGTCCTCGGCGAACGGCGTCGCGGCCGGCGCTATCGATACGCTCATGGTTGGGCTCCTGCGAC
Organism: uncultured Alphaproteobacteria bacterium; assembly: GCA_963762885.1. Classification (GTDB taxonomy): domain Bacteria; phylum Pseudomonadota; class Alphaproteobacteria; order Acetobacterales; family Acetobacteraceae; genus JASHVB01. Next base: position 39,563 of record CAVXNH010000049.1, on the reverse strand, counting down.
GGCGCGTGTCTGCTGTTCCAGCGTCATCGGCGTCGCTTGTTGCAAGGGTGCGATCATGTCGCGCAGCGCCAGCACGGGACCGACGACGATCAGAGTCGGTGCGTGCCGCGGCAGCAGGGCAGCCTCGGCGCCGGCGGTCGCCAGCGTTGCCAGTGTAACGCGCTGCGACGGTGTCGTGGCGTCGCTAACGAATGCGACCGCTTCGCCCGGGTCGCGTCCGGCGGCGATCAGGCGCGCTCCGATCGCGTCCGCCTGACGCAGCGCCATGTAGAACACCAACACGTCGGTCCTTGCCAGCGCCGCGAAGTCGATATCCGCCAGGCCGCCTTGCGCATCATGGCCGGTTGCGAACACCACGCTGCGTCCCAGAGTGCGATGGGTCAGGGGAATGCCGGCGCTGGCCATGCCGCCGATCGCCGCGGAGATGCCCGGCACGATCCGGAACGGCACGCCGGCGGCGGCCAGGGCCAGCGCCTCCTCGCCGCCGCGGCCGAAGATCAGCGGATCGCCGCCCTTCAGCCGCACCACGCGCCGCTTCTCTTGGGCCAGCGCGATCAGCTTCTGGTTGATCCGCAACTGATGCGTGCGTTCCCCGCCGGCGCGCTTGCCGACGCAGAGCAATCGCGGCGTCGCCGCCAGTTCCAGGATCGCGGGCGGCACCAACGCGTCGTGCAGCACGACGTCCGCGGTATTGAGCGCGTGCAGCGCATGGAGCGTCAGCAGACCCGGGTCGCCAGGGCCGGCGCCGACCAGCCAGACGGAGCCGGGGGCAAAATCGGGCACATGCAGACGGGAGGCGGTCTCGAAGCTGATGGGCACGCGGCGAACCCCGACGTCGACGCGGGCCGGGATGGCCGCGCGTCCGCGGTGAAAGAAGACTATTCTCCATAGATGGCGCAAGGTCTCAATCAAAGAAAAAATATTCCGTCAGTTTCCCTGATTTTCGCGAGAGTTCCCTTGCTGTCGGTGGCCCTCCCCGCAGAGGGTTTATCTTCCGGGAGGCCGCGCGGCGCCCGGCTTCAAGCCAGGGCGATCGCATTTGACAAGCTGGCTAACCAATCCCGGTAGGGCCGGCGCAGCCGCAACGCCACGTTGTCTCATACCAACCGCCCGTGAGACTGATACCAACCCGCGAAAAGAGTGACCGTTCCTGCTCATCGTCATCCCCGCTTCCGCGCTAGGGCATGCGCACAAGTAATCTGGGAATTGGAATGTGATTGGCCCGACGCGGGGCGGATCGGCTTGGGTGTATCGCGGCAACGGACACACAGGAGCCGCCATGGACTTGTCACTTGGGACATTCGGGGATGCGCGTCGCGACCAAAGGGGGGCGCGATCCTCGAACAGATGGTCGCGCGCAAGACGGTCTGCCTCAAACGGCTTGGCGGCGACCGTGGTGGCGAACTCGGAGCCGGGCGGTTCTTCGCCAACGAGCATGTAACCACGACAAAGATCATCGCCTCCTGGAGCACGCAGACCGGCCCCGCCTGTGCCGGTCTGCATGTGTTGGCGATTGATGACAGCTGTGAAGTGAAGTTCCCGACCGCGGCGCAGCGCCGCCGCGGCCTCGGCCCGGTGAAGAAAGGCAATTCGTACGGCCTGCTGGTGCATTCGACGATCGCCGTCGACGCCAACAGCGGCGCCTGCCTCGGTCTGGTGGGCGGACAGATCTGGACCCGCCCTGGGGTAAACCCGATCCCGCATCGCGAGCGTCCGCTGGAGGAGCGCGAATTGATGCGCTGGCTGGATGCCGCCGCGCAGGCGAAGCAGGTGCTGCAACTGGCGGCGACGGTGACGATGGTGGACGATCGGGAGTTGGACATCTACGCCAAATGGGCCTCGGTGCCGGCGGACGGCTTCGATATGCTGACCCGGGTGATGAAGGACCGCCGGCTGGCCACCGGCGGCATGCTGTACGCCGCAGCGGCCGGTTTTCCAGTGGTGGGACAGCGCCAGATCAATCTGCCGGCGCGCGATCCCGGCAAGCCGAAGCGAACCGCGGTGGTGGAGATGCGCTATGGCGAGGTGGAGATCCGCCGCCCGGACCAGGAACCCGACCGCTCGCTGCCGAAGCGCGTGCGGCTGCGGGTGGTCGAGGCGAAGGAGGTCGATCCGCCGGCGGACGTGGAACCGCTGCATTGGCGGCTGCTGACGACGCACGAGATCGCCGACGCGGGCGGCGCATGGCAGATCGTCGGCTGGTACCAGCGTCGCTGGGTTATCGAGCAATTGCACCGGGTGCTGAAATCCCAGGGACTGCAACTGGAAGACAGCCAAGTCACCAAGGCCGAACGCTTGGAGAAGCTGACAGCGGCGGCGGTGAAGGCGGCCTGTATCGATATCCAACTGACGCAGGAGCGGGATGGCAAACATCAGCTGCCGGGCGCCACGGTGTTTACCGAGCCGGAGATGGACACCATCGAGGCGCTTGTCCCGACGCTCGAAGGCAAGACGGATCGGCAAAAGAACCCTCACCCGGCCCACAGCCTGGCGTGGGCAAGCTGGGTCGTCGCCCGTCTCGGCGGTTGGAACTGCTACTATAAGCCGCCAGGGCCGATCACCTTCCGGCGGGGAATGGAAGCTTTCTACCAGATCCACCGCGGCAGGATGCTCGGGTTCGGACTGACGCCAGATGTGAGAATCCCCTAGCGCTTCCGCGGGGATGACGATGAAGGTCGTGCAGTGTCGATGAGTTGGTCTTTCGGCAGGTTGGTATGACACACGGACCGAGAGCTGCCCCGTCATGCCGGCGGAGGCCGGCATCCACGACTTTACAGCTCGCACAAAGGAAAGTCGTGGATACCGGCCTTCGCCGGCATGACGAGGTGGGCGTCGTTCGAGAGTTGGCGTCTAGGGCGGTTGGTATCACAAGGCTGAAGCAAGGGCCGGCAAGCGTCACAAAGCTATCGTGCTATCCCCCAGTTCTGCCACACGCTGCGGCGGCAAGCATCCTTCCTGGTGAATCCTTCCCGAGTTTCCCCTGAACTTTGTGAGACATTTCCTGCCTTGTGGCAGCATCGGCCCAACCGAAGAAGCGCCCTACAGAACGCCCGCTTGTCAGCGGAACAACGTCCGAACATCCCGTTGTACGGAGCTGATGATGAACGCCACCGGCCGCGGCAGCGGGACCTGTGGGCGATAGCGCCGAACCACCGGGCGATACGACGTCACGTGTCGCTCGTATGTGCCCCGTGGTGCATAAGCCGGCGGAGGCGGTGCGGGAAGCTCCGCCGCGTAGATCGCGGCCGGGGTGTAGGCCGCCGGCCTCGTCGCGCCCTGCGCCTGCTGGCCATTGGCGCCCGCCGCCGTCTGCCCCGCCGTGGTCTGCGCCGCTGTGGTCTGCCCCATCGCCGGCTCCGCCGGCACTACCGACACCGCCGTCGCCTTGAGGGGAGCCAGCGGTTGCCCAGCGGACTCGCCTGTCTGGCTTCCCATCACCCCGGCCTGGCTCTGGGTTGCGCCGGTGTCTTGCACCGCCCGCGCCGCCTGCAATTCAACCAATTGCTCGTTGATCCGGTGCTGCAACAGATCCAGCGCCTGCACCTGTGTGGCGATTGCCGTCATCTGCTGGTTGTCGGCGCGATCGATCCGGACACCGATGATCATGGCGCCGGCAACCGCCATTCCGGCGGCAGCCAGCCCGACCGCCACGAACATGCCGCGCCTGGCCCTCCTGCTCGCCGCGTTCGCCTCGCGCGACAGATCCTCGGCATCCTGCGCCGAGGTGAGGGCGATCGCCACAAGCTGTTCCAGATCCTCGTTGCTCGCAGCCGCTGCGGGAGGCGCCACAGGGAGTGACGCATCCGGATCGAGCGGCATCGTCTGGATGTCGCGGCGCAACTCCGGGAGCGCCTCGAGCCGATTGTACATGTCGTCAATGTACTGGGCATGCAGCGCGTCATCGTTGGCCGGCGTTCGCCGCGGCAGCGCCGCATCGTCCCGGGCGCATTGCAGCAGAAGTTGCGCCAGACGCTCGATCGGTATTTGCGAAGGGTCACGCACTGTCACTCGACCCGTCCCGTTTTCCCCGGATCGCGCACCCAGCGGCCCTACCGCTTGGTGGACGACCAGTGCTTGCAACGATGCAACGTCTGTCGCGGTTGCGCGGCTGCCAGCGAGACGGCTTCACGATCCCGTTAGCGCTATTTGATGCGCCCCATTTCGCGCAACTTCTCCGTCACGTTCCCCATCAACCCGGTATACGGCCGAGCATCGGACAGATCGCGAATTTCTCGATCGACTTGGCGATCATCTCAATCGTCACCGGTTGCTCTGGGTCGAATTGCACACCCTCGGTGACGAAATACTGCACCCGCGCATAGCCGCCCGCCGTGGCGGCAATGATCTCGCCATTCTGGTCGCATTCCTCGCTGCACAGCCAGGCCACGGCCGGGGATACCAGCTCCGGCTTCATGTACGGAGCGATGTCCGGCGGCAGCAGCGATTTTGTCATGCGGGTCAGCGCGGACGGCGAGATCGCATTGATGCGGATGTTGTATTTAGCGCCCTCGAAGCGCAGCACATTGATGAAGCCGTTCACCGCCATCTTCGCCGCGCCGTAGTTCGACTGGCCGAAATTGCCGACCGTGCCGGAGCCGGATGTGGTGACGACGATCCGCCCGTATTGCTGCTTGCGCATGACCGGCCAGGCGGCCTTGGTGCAGTACACCGTGCCGAAATGGTGCACCTGATTGACGAACTCGTAGTCCGCCAGGTCCATGTTGTTGAACGCCTTGTCGCGCAGCACGCCGGCGTTGTTCACCAGGATGTCGAGCCGGCCCCAGGTGTTCACCGCCGTGTCAATAATGCGCTGCGCCGCGGCGGCGTCGGCCACCGAATTGTAATTGGCGACCGCTTCGCCGCCCGCGGCCTTGATTTCCGCCACGACCGTATCGGCCACGGCGTGCTGGCCGCCGCGTCCGTCCACGGCGCCGCCCGGATCGTTCACCACCACCTTGGCGCCGCGCGACGCCAGCAGCATTGCGTGCGAGCGCCCCAGCCCGGCGCCGGCGCCGGTGACGATTGCCACGCGGTCGTCGTAACGGATCGTCATAGGTCAGGATTCCTTTATGCAGCCACGGACGAAGACGCCGCCGACCGCGATGGCGCCGCGGCCCGCGGTGAGTTGCGGATGGTACAAATGCCAGACGTGGATCATTTCCGGCCAGATCTGCAGATCGACCGAGACATCGGCCAGGCCGGCGGCGCGCGCCAGGCCGATGGCGTCGTCCAGCAGCGTTTCGACCGAGCCAACCTGGATCAGCAGCGGCGGCAGGCCGTGCAGATCGCCATAAACCGGCGAAGCCAGCGGCGAGCGCGGGTCGGCGCCGCCGAGATACAGGCCGGCGAATTCCAGCACGCCGGGTTTCTGCACATTCGGATCGCGCGCCGCGCTGTCCTGCAACGATGCGCCAGCGCAGGCCAGATCGACCCAGGGTGAGATGCACCAGCCGCAGCCGGGTTGCGGCAGCTCGGCCTCGCGGATTGCCAGCATTGCGGCGACCACCAGCCCGCCGCCGGCGCTGTCGCCGGCGATGCAGATCCGGGCAGGGCGAATGCCGGACTCGAGCAGGAAGCGGTAGGCCGCGAGGGCGTCTTGCACGGCGGCGGGGAAGGGGTGTTCCGGCCCCATGCGGTAGTCGATCGCCAATGTCCGCGCAGCGCAGGCGCGGCCGATTTCGGCCACCAGGTGGCGGTGGCTGTCGAGCGAGCCGATCACGTAGCCGCCGCCATGCAGATACAGCACGACGCTGTCGCGATCGGCGCCAGGGGTCGTGGTCCATTCGGCGGGCACGCCGCCGGCGCTGAGCTTCTCCACTGTCACGTCGGCCGGCAGGCCGAACGCCAACCCGCGCGCATCGATGTCGCGCCGGCGTTGCGCGATGTCCGTGGCACGTGGCCGCGCGGCAATCATCTCGCGCAGGGCAAGGATTTCCGGATCGCTCATGCAGCTGCCTCCAGTTCGTCGGCGACTTCGAGAAATCTCGCGCGTGCGGGTCACGCGCCGAGCCGAAGTTTCAGGTCGGCGAGCGAATGCGACCAGGCCTCGGCGCCGCCTGCCTCCGTCCATAGCTCCAGGAGTTCCGATGGGGATTGCTGGACCCGCGCCACCATCCGCCACGCCTTGGTCAAAAGCTCGAGCGGCGGCTTCTCTGGCATCCAGCTCACCCAGTCGTCCACGGTTCGCGTGTATGCGTTTTGTGCACCGAAGTTTCCGAGCAAGCGGGCGATGGCCTCCGCCGCCGCGAGCGCCTCTTCAGCCTCGGGCGCGGGAAGATAATCGTCGCCGACCGCGAGCGCGCGATTGAGTGTGCCTTCGATCAGCGATAGATCGGCCACCTCGCCCAGACCGTACGTCCAATCGATTGCGGTGTCGTTTTCAAGTGGTCCAGCGCCCCAGGTACCCATCACCCTCCCCTGCTGCGATCGCGCTACCGACGCCAGAACGCCGCGCGGTCGGCCGTATCAGACACGACCGCGCGGACGACCAGCCAAGCCGGGATCAAGCGTTCGGCGCGTACTTGCCGGAAACTTGCGGCGTCGGACCTTCCTGGCCCTTTTCCTTGCGGTCCTGCCGCGTCTCGCGCAGCCACTTGCGCGCCGGCTCACCGAATCACGCACGTTAATTCCAGCTTGCCCAGGCCTTGCACTTCCAGCGCGATCTTGTCGCCGTCCATGAACGACGACAGCCCGCGATGGTTGGTGCCAGTGGCCAGGATGTCGCCCGGCTCCAGCGTGTGCACCGACGACGCCCACTCGATGCAGCGCGCGATGTTGTGCGCCATGTCGTTGGTGTTGAAATCCTGCTTCACCTCGCCGTTCACCGTCAGCTTCACCGGCAGGTTCTGCGGATCGGCGATCTCGTCCTTGGTCACCAGATAGGGCCCGACCGGGCAGAACGTGGCGCGCGACTTCATCGCGAAGAAGCCGGTCGAGGGCAGGCCGCGCGCCGAGCCGTCGATGAAGTTCACATAGCCGAAGATGTGGTCGAACGCCTGCGACGCCGGCACGAAGGAGGCGCGCTTGCCGATGACCAGCGCGAGTTCCGCCTCGCCTTCGAAGATGGTCGCCGGCTCGTCCGGCAGCACCATGGTCTCGCCGGGGCCGATGATCGACGTTCCCGCCTTGTGGAAGGCATTGATCTGCGGCTTCTTCGGCAGCGTGCCGTTCTCCATGTAGTTCACCGCCATGCAGACGATGTTGCCCGGTTTCGGCAGCGGCGGACGGATGCGCACGCTGGACACCGGTACGCCCTGGGCGGTGGCGGCGTCCTGGAGCTTGGCGCGATACGCGTCGAAATGCTCGATCAGGCTGCTGATCAGGTTGCCGGGCGTAGTGTGCGGGATATCGCGCACGACGGACGACACATCGACGATGTTGTCGCCCTTCACCACGCCGAGTTTGAAGTCGTCGAAAAATGCCAGCTTCATGGTAGCCTCCCCGTCTCGGTTCGGGCGCAGCCTAGCACGCGGGCCGGCGGCCTGTCATGGCGAGGCGCATGGGCGCCGGCGACCAACCGCGTGCGCCGCCAGACTTTCGCCTTGGTGCCGTGGTAGTACATCCTGCATGGTGGCGTTGGCAACAGCGGTCGAGACATCGGTATGATTTCGCATCACACGGCATGAGGTCACCATACGGTTCCAGGGCTTTTGTTTCGTGGTCGCCCTGGTCTTGTCCGGATCTTTGGCCTGTGCTGCCGCAGGATTGTCGCTGGATGTGACACCGGGACTGTGGGAACTATCGACCTCCGGCGCCGTGTCGGGCACGCCGCAAATCCCGCCGGAGATGCTGCAAGGGATGCAGCCTGAGCAACGCGTCATCGCGCAGGCCATGGCGCTGGCAATCATTGCGCAGGCGAGCGCGCCCCACCGGATGCAGTTCTGTGTCACCCCGCAACAGGTTCGCCAGGGACTCGATCTGAACAGGATCGGGGGCCGGGCCTGCCAACGGACCATCCAATCGAGTTCTCCGACTGGCCTCAATATGCAGGTGGCATGCGGCGGGCAGATGAGGGGGGTCGTGCACTTGCGGGTGCTCGACCGCGCCACGGTGGCCGGCGACATCGCTGTTCACGAAGGGGCCGGCGGGACCAGCGCTGCAATTACGCAGACTGTGCATGGACGCTGGCTCGGCGCGTCCTGCGGCGACGTGCCGCCCTTCGAGTGATGACGGGCCGGCTTGCGCCGCGCAGCTACATCAGGTCCTTCAGCAGCGGCATCGCCTCCGCTGCGAACTGTTCGATCTGCGCATTCCGCTGCTCATATGGGCCCAACAGATCGAGGATGACATGCCGCAGGCCGGCAGCGTGGAATTCGCGGATCCGCTGGACGACCTGCTGCGGCGGACCCAGCGCGCAATAGCGCATCGCCGGTTTGCGGAAATCCATAGCATAGCGAACGCTCAGCGTCTCGGTCGCCCGTTCCAACGCCCGTTCGTAGGTGGCATCCAACCGCGCGAACAGCAGGTGGCCGGTGCCGAACTGTCCAAGCTGCCGGCCGGCCTGCGCTGCGGCGTCGCCGATCTTGGACAACGCGGCGCGATACATGTCGGGCGTCACCACATAGCTGAGATAGCCGTCGCCGATGCGTCCGACCCGGCGCAACGCCGCGTCCGTTCTGCCGGCGAACCAGAGCGGCGGGCCGCCGGGCTGGCGTGGCGGCGGCCGCATCGGCACGTCGGTGAACGGCCCGTAGAAACGCCCCTCGTGACTGACCTTGTCCCCCGTCCATAGCTTTCGCAACACCGCTACACCCTCGGCGAGGCGGGCGCCGCGTTCGTTGTGCGGCACGCCGCAGACTTCGTATTCCTTGGGAAATTCGCCGCCAACGCCGACGCCGAAGATCAGCCGCCCTTCGGTCAGATGGTCCAGCGTGGCGACCTGCTTCGCCACCGGTGCGGGATGTCGCAGCGGCAGCAAATAGACCGACGTACCAAGCGTCAGCCGCCGGCTGACCACCGCCGCCTGCGCAAGCTGCAACAGCGGATCCAGGATCGGCACGGCGAACGACACGTGGTCGCCCACCCAGAGTGAAATCATAGCCGCACCGGTCAACCAGTTCTACCAATTCGACCAGTTCGTCGATACGCGGATGCCACGCATCGGTCGCAGGCTCGGTGCGGCGATGGATGGTCTGGATGCCAATGCGCAACTTCGTGTCGAGGTTCATGTCGTGATCACTGGTCAAGGGACACGGCCAGGATAGCAGGGCCGCACCGGGATGACGATGACCGGGGTGCATCGACACAATGTGACATCGGTATTTCCGCCCGGCCGTGCCGTCCGATACCTCCGCTCTGCCCACAACCCTTCAGGAGGATGACATGAAAAAGCTTTCCGCCTTTGCTGCCGCCACGGCGATGGCTCTCGCCTTCGCTGCGCCGGCCCCCGGCTTCGCGCAGAGTTACTCGTTTCACGGCCCGATCGTCGTGATGCCCGATCACAGCATGTCCGTGAAAAGCATGCTTGGCGCGCCGATCTACAATGAGCAACACGAAAAGATCGGCGTCATCGAGAACATCATGGTGACGGGCTCGGCCACCGAGCCGACCGCGGTCCTGTCGGTTGGCGACTATCTTGGCAGCGGCCCGAAAATGGTCGGAGTCCCGCTGAGTCATCTGCATCTCCAGGGCACGGACGCCATGATGATGCCTGCGACGAAAAAGATGCTGAGCGACCTGCCGACTTACTCGAACGGCGGCTGAACGACGCCGACCGGCGATCCGGCCGGGTCCTCCCCCACTCGGCCGGGCGCACCACTCCATGACGAACTTGTCACGTTACGCCTGGCGCGCCGGCAAGTCAGAGCGTCAGAAGCCGACGGGGGAAGTCGTGCAGCTACACGAGATTCGCTATTTTCTGGCGCTCAGCCGCACGCTGAACTTCACGCGTGCGGCTGAGTTCTGCCATGTCAGCCAATCGGCACTGACCCGCGCCATGCAGAAGATGGAAGACGAGCTCGGCGGATTGCTGTTCTCCCGCGAGCGCAACAACGTTCATCTGACCCAGCTTGGGCGGATGCTGGAACCGCACCTTTCGGAGATGATCGCGCGTTCCGAAGCGGCGAAGGACACCGCGGCGCGCTTCCTCCGCCTGGACGGCGCGCAGCTTCGACTAGGCGTGATGTGCACGATCGGCCCGGCCCGGTTTGTGAATTTCCTCGCGCGATTTCGTGCCAGCCATCCCGGGATCGACATCACGTTGACGGAAGCGTTGCCGGACCGGCTTTGCGAATTGCTGGAGCAGGGGGCACTCGATGTCACGCTGATGGCGCGTCCCAACGGTTTCGGGGAAACGTTGCAGCGGCACATGCTGTATCGTGAGCGCTTCGTCATCGCTTGTGCCGCGGGTCATCCGATCGCGCACCGCAACGTGGTCCGGGTCGCGGAGCTGGACGGGCAAGCCTATCTGGCGAGCGCAAACTGCGAATATCGCGACGTTCTGGGTGAAACCTGTGCGGCCAACGGTGCACGGCTCGTGCGCCGCTTCCGCTGCGAACGTGAGGACTGGATCCTGACGATGGTCGCCGCCGGCATGGGAATCTGCTTTCTGCCGGAATACTCCAACATTGTCCCCGGCGTGGTCAGCCGGCCCGTGATCGATCCGCCGATCGAGCGCGAGGTGTGCCTGCTGACGGTCGCCGGTCGTCGCTGGTCGTCGCCGTTGTCGGCGTTCGTGCACGCGGTGCGACAGCATCGCTGGCCACAGGCCGAGCCGCTGGCCGCTTGATTGTTGCGGTGTGCAGGCCGCTCCTGCTTCGCGGGAGAAGCGTACTTCGTAACCACGCACTACCACCCCAACCACGCACGCACGCCTTTTCCCATGACAAGTTCCAGGTCGTTGCCCTTCAGCCACGGCAGTTCCTCGGTGAACATCGTCACGCACTGGCGGTACGAACACGGCATGCGCGTGATGTCCGTCCCCCAGAAGAAGCGCTGCGGCCCATACGCATCGAAAATGCGATGCAACCCGTCGTGGATGTTGCGGAACGGATACGCGGCGGTGGAATAGCCGGGCGCACCGGTCGCCTTGATCGCCACGTTGGGCAGCTTCGCCAGCGGCAGCAATTCATCCAGGTTGCCAAACGCCGCGGCATCCTTTTCGGCCCGCACCAATCCCAGATGATCGACCAGCAGCCGCAGGTTCGGATGCGCTTCCGCGATTCGCGTGAACGTCGGCAGGAACCGCCCCGCCATCGTCGCCACCGGCAGTCCTGCTCTCTCCGCCGCCGGCCACAGCCAGTCCATCGTTCCGTCCTCATGCCAGGTCTGTTGCTCTGGTCGGATCAGCGCCCAGCGCAGCCCCACCATCCCCGGCCGCTGCTTCCAGCCAGCCACCAATGCGCGGCTCTCCGGCTTATCGAGCGGGAACCATCCAAGGCTGCAAAACTTATCCGGATACTTGACCGCCGCCTCGACCGCGACCTCGTTCGAGCCCGGATCCCAGCTTGGCGGGTGCAGCACTGCGCCGTGCACGCCGGCGGCGTCCATTTCCTCGATCAGTTCCTCCGCGGTGAACACCGGCGTCTGCCGGTGATGCCCACTCGGCGTGCCGCTGCCCCAGATATGCACCTGCGCGTCGATGATCTGCATGGCCGGTTTCTCCCCATTCCCGGGGACCATGCTGACCTCCCGGGCAATGCCGCGCAACCGCCTCTGGACGCGGCGAAAGCCAGCGGTCAAACAGAACCCTGCCATAGACCGGGAGCCTGCCTGTGCTGGACCGAATCCTGTTGACCAACGACGACGGCATCGATGCGCCCGGATTGGCGGTGCTGGAACAGATCGCCGCCGAGCTGGCGCACGAAGTCTGGGTGGTGGCGCCGGAACACGACCAGAGCGGTGTATCGCACGCGATCAGCCTGCACCACCCGCTGCGCATCAGCCAGCAAGGGGAGCGCCGGTATGGCATCAACGGCACGCCGGGCGACTGTGCCGTCATGGGCATTTGCCATCTGATGGCGGAACCCCCGCAATTGCTGTTGTCCGGTGTGAATCGCGGTTTGAACCTGGGCATGGAGACGGTGTTCTCCGGCACCGTCGGAGGAGCGATGACTGGCATGATGCTCGGCATTCCGTCGATCGGACTGAGCCAGGCCTTCAAGGACCGCAACAACGTGCCGTGGGACACCGCGCGTTCGCTCGGCGCACGCGTAGTGCGCGATCTGCTGGCGATCGGTTGGGGCAAGGATGCATGCCTGAACATCAACTTCCCGCCGCTGCCGGCGGACCAGGTGGGCCCCGTGACGCTGGCGCGACAGGGCGTTGGCATGGTCGCCGGCATGCATGTGGAAACCCGCACCGATCCGCGCGGCATGACCTATCACTGGCTCAACTTCCGTCGCGGCGACCGAGTGCAGGGGCCGGAGAGCGACTATGACGCGATGCGCGCCGGCAAGATCGTGGTGACGCCGCTGCGCTACGACCGCACGGATGAGGAGGCGTATAGCTTGCTGGCCGAGAAGCTGCCGCGGTTCACCGGCGCCTGAGGACCAAAAAAATGCCAGCGTTGCTGGTTCCACAGACGCCTCGTCATGCCGGCGAAGGCCGGCATCCACGACTTTCGCCATTCGCTCGCGAGCGCAGCTCTATCGGAGTCCTACAACTCCAACCGCCGCACGAACGCCGCCGTCTCATCCAGCGCCCGGCCGAGCCGCGCCAGCAGTTCGTCGATCTCCGCCTCCGTGATGATCAGCGGCGGGCTGAGCACCAGCAATTCCCCGCGTCCGCGCATCAGCAGGCCCTGCGCATGCGCGCATTCCTCGAAGAACGTTCCCACGCCCGCCTTCGCATCGAACGCCTGCTTCGTCGCCTTGTCGCGCACCAGTTCCAACCCTGCCATCAGCCCGACCCCACGCACGTCGCCCACCAGCGAGTGCTCCAGGAACCGCCGCAACCCGGCCTGGAACCGCGGCGCCACGGTTCGCACATGGCCGATGATGTCGCGTTCCTCGTAGATTTTCAGCGTCTCCAACGCCACCGCCGCACAGACCGGATGCCCCGAATAAGTGAAGCCGTGGGTGAAGCTCGCCAGCTTCTCGCTATTCGATGCCAGCCCCTGATACACCTTCTCATTGATGATCGTGGCTGAGATCGGCAGGTAGGCCGACGACAGCGACTTCGCCACCGTCATGATATCCGGCGCGATACCGAAGGTTTCGCAGCCGAACATGTTGCCGGTGCGGCCGAAACCGCAGATCACTTCGTCGGCGATGAACAGCACGTCGTGCTTGCGCAGCACCTCCTGCACCTTGGCGAAATAAGCGGGCGGAGGCACCACCACGCCGCCCGATCCTTGCACCGGCTCGGCGATGAACGCCGCCACGGTATCAGGCCCCTCGCGCTCGATCAGCGCATCGAGGTTCTCCGCCATGCGCGACGAGAATGCGTCCTCGCTCTCGCCCGGTTTCCCCCCGCGATAGAACGCCGGGCAATCAGTGTGGCGCACTCCGGCGATCGGTAAATCGAAATCCATATGCATGAACGGCAGCCCCGCCAGGCTGGCGGAACCGATGGTCGAGCCGTGGTAGCCCTTCATGCGGGCAATGATCTTCTTCTTGCGCGGCCGGCCGATGGCGTTGTTATAGTACCAGACCAGCTTCACCGCAGTGTCGTTCGCTTCGGAGCCGGAGTTGTTGAAGAACACCTTCGACATCGGCACCGGCATCAGCCCGATCAGCTTTTCCGCCAGCGCGATCGCCGTCGGATGCGAGCGCTGCCCGAACGTGGAGGCATAGGGCAGTTCCAGCATCTGCCGGTACGCCGCCTCGGCCAGGCGCTTTTCGCTGAAGCCCAGGCTGACGCACCACAGGCCGCCCATGGCGTCGATGTACTCGCGTCCCGCCTCATCGGTGACATGGATGCCGCGGCCCTTGGTGATGACCAGCGGACCTTCGCTCTCCAGCCGCCGCATGTTGGTGAATGGGTGCAGATGATACGCGATGTCGCGCGCCTGATTGGTCAGGTTGTCGCCGTGTTCTGGCATGGCACCGCCCTTCGGATGACCGAGGCGGCAGCTAAGCAGGCTTTACCGGGACGCGCCACAGGCGGTGGTGGATGGCCGCCATCGCCAGGATGGTCACGCCGCCCGACACACCTCGATCTGCTGCTTCGTGCAACCTCGCGGTGCCTTTTCGTTGCGCCGGCATAGGAGCCGGCACCCATGCCGGAACTTGCTGCCCGCGATGCTGCCGGTACCAACGCCAAAGCTCAGTGGATGCAACGAGTTCCTCCAACGTGCTGTTGAGCGCCACCTGGATTTCGCCATTGGCGACGTGCAGGTCGATCAACCTGGGATGGGCGTTTTCATGCAGCGCTGGCTATGCACCTCCGACCAGGCGCCCAGTGATCGGCGCGGCGTTCTCGGTGCCGTGGGCAGCCGCAACGATCTGCGCCGCCTGGCCGTCCCCGCGCGTCGCGATGTCGAGGATGAAATTGGCTTGCAGCTTCGCCATGACGACATGCACATGGCCATCGGCGATGCGCACATCGCCGATTCTCGCCGGGCACGACAGGCACGACGGGCGATAGGGTCGCAACGCTGGACCTTTGCCTCACTTTCATGCCAGTGATCCGCGATGCCAGAGCAAATCCTGACCAGCATTATTACCGCAACCCCGTTCCGCGTCAGCCTGTTCGGTGGCGGAACGGACTTTCCGGCGTATTTCAATCGCCGCGGCGGTCTCGTCCTGGCCACCGCGATGCGGAAATTCTCCTACGTCGCGCTGAACAGCCTCGAGCGACTGATGGAACGACGCTTTCGTATTTCGTATTCGAAGCTCGAGACGGTCGATGCCATCGGGCAAATCCAGCACGACATCGTGCGTACCGTCCTGACGGAACACACAGACCTGGTCGGCGACGGCTTCGTCGATATCCACTCCTATGCCGATCTGCCGGCAGGCACCGGCATCGGATCATCCTCGGCGTTCGCGGTCGGCATCTTGAATGCGCTGCATGCGCTTAACGGTCTTTATGTGCCGCCCAAGGAGCTTGCCCGGCGTGCCATCCGGATCGAGCGGGAGGTGCTGGCCGAAGCCGGCGGCTGGCAGGATCAAATCACCTCCGCATTCGGCGGCTGCAATATCATCCGGTTCCATGACAACGATTTCGAGGTCTTCCCACTGGTCCTGAGCCTTCAGCAACGCGCGGCCATCGAAGACTCCTGCTGGCTCTACTTCACGGCAACAAGGCGTTCATCGGCGTCGGTGCAGCAAGTGGCGTTCGCGTCCGCCAATATCGTCGCCAAGGAGAAGGTGCTCGACCAGACGCGCGAACTCGCGGACGAAGCAGAGCATGTGTTTCGCAGCGAAACCGACCCGCATGCCCTGATCCGCCGCTGGGGCGACCTGCTGGATCGATCCTGGTCGCTCAAGCGTGCGATGTCCGACGTGGTGTCTCTGCCGGAGATCGATGCGCTGTACGAGAAGGCGCGTGCCGCCGGCGCCTACGGCGGCAAGATCATCGGCGCCGGAGGGGGCGGCTTCCTGCTGATCATGGCGCCGCCGGCACAGCGTGCCGCGATCGACGCCGCTGTCGGGCAGTTGCGCAGCTTCCCGCTGAAATTGGAAGCGAGCGGCAGTCACATCGTCTACGTTAACGAGAAATTATGACTCGCGCCGGCAGACTGCTGCCGGAAACCGCGGTCATGCCATGCAAATCCTCATCACCGGCAACATGGGCTATGTCGGCCCCGTCCTGGTGCGCCACCTGCGCGCACGATATCCCGATGCCGTGCTGATCGGCTACGATTCCGGCCTCTTCGCCCATTGCCTCACAGCCTGCGATGCTCTCCCCGAGACCCTGCTCGATCGCCAGATCTTCGGCGATATCCGCGACATCGACGCCGAGATGCTGGCCGGTTGCGACGCCGTGGTGCATCTGGCGGCGATTTCTAACGATCCGATGGGCGATCGATTTGCCGCGCCGACCGATCAGGTGAACTACCGCGCCAGCCTTCGCCTGGCCGAACTGGCCCGCAATGAGGGTGTGTTCAATTTCGTGTTTGCCTCGAGTTGCAGCGTCTACGGCGCGGCATCCCCCGGCGCGCGCACCGAGGCGGACGGGGTCAATCCGATCTCCGCTTACGCCCGATCCAAGATTGCAACCGAACAGGGGCTGCGGCAGATGTTTCGCGCCGGGATGACCGTGACATGCCTGCGCTTCGCCACTGCGTGCGGCATGTCGGACCGGCTGCGGCTCGATCTCGTCGTCAACGACTTCGTCGCCTGCGCTTTGGCGACCGGCGAGATCACGGTGCTCAGCGACGGCACGCCATGGCGGCCGCTGATCGACGTGACCGACATGTCGCGCGCTATCGAATGGGCGGCGACACGCCCCTCGTCTCGCGGTGGCGATATGCTGGTAGTCAATGTCGGCGCGGACGACTGGAACTTTCAGGTGCGCGATCTCGCAGCGGCGGTGGCGGCACAGGTCCCAGGCACGACGCTGTCGATCAACCGGGATGCGCCGCCAGACCGGCGATCCTATCGGGTCGATTTCTCGCTGTTTCGTTCGCTCGCGCCGGAATATGTGCCGGTGGCGACACTCGCCGGCACGATCGGCCGGCTGCGGGACGGATTGACCGCGATGGGCTTCAGCGACCGGCGGTTCCGCGAGGGGCGTTACATCAGGCTGCAGGTGCTGGGCGAGCATGCGGCGGCCGGCCGCATCGATGCGGATATGGGCATGGTCCGATGCAAACAACCTGCCCGGTTCCCCGTTTGCTCATGACCGGTGACCGGACCTGGAGTGCACGTAGAGCACCAATCAACAAAACTGACGCGGAAACCTGACGACCCGACGTTGCCCCAACGCCCTGATGTAGACACGCCCAGCGCCAATCAACCGCGCTGCGCCGGGTCATAAATAAATGTTTCGCCGGCAATCTTCTCACCTCGCCAGGTTTGCCATGCGACCTCTTCCTGTTGCAGTTTGCCACCATCTTTGAAGGCAAAGGTGAAGCGCCAGCGGATCGCAACCTGATCGCCTTCGATCAGCGGTCCGCCAAGCAGTTCAGTTCTAACCGATTGGCTACGCTCCAACATCGCAGCCTCATGCTGCATCAGCGCTTCTCTTCCCCCTTGGCGAGGCGGCGCCTGATTTTCCTGAATCCACCCGTCATCGTGATACCAGTCGCGGATCGCACCCACGTGGTCGCCCGAAATCACACGGGCAATGAAAGCTTCGACGGTCGTTCTGGCAGGCATGATCGCTCCCTCCGATAAGGACATCGATTTTGTAGGCGTTTTAATCTGGCGATTTGCAGCCGGGCTACCCCACCATCGGTGGGTGGCTTGGGCGCCCCTCGCCGCAGGTCAGATTGTCTTCATCGAGTGGCGCAACAAGAGGCCGTCGCCGAACCATGACCAATTACATCGATGTCAACTCGCTTGAGCAAATCGGGGGTAGTGTTTGGATCGCAGGGCCAAGACGCAGGTCACAGCGGTAGCGGCCGCTCGGCGTTCCCGCTATTTACGCCCTGGCCAGAAACCAGGCCCAACCATGATCATCGACATGCACACCCATGCCGGCCGGCCGAACCGGGTCGGCCCGGTCGATCGCAGCGTCCTGGCCACCATGGCGCCCGGTGGCGTTGCCGCGGCCGTCGTCTCGGCCATCGGCGACCTGCCGATGATCCGCCGCAGCCGCGACACCAGGCGGCTGGAGAAGTTCCGCGAGCCGGATCCCGGCGAATGCCTCGCCGCCGTGGAGGACTACCTGGCGAGCTTCGAAGCCACCGGCGTCCGCATCGCCCGCGAGCCGCAGGAGATCCGCGCGGGCGATCCGGCGCTGGTGCTGGCCGTGGAGGGGTGCGACTTCCTGGAAGGCGACCTCGACCGGCTGGATGCGTTGGAGGCACGCGGCGTGCGGTCCATTCAGCTCACGCACTACCTGGTCAACGAAACCGGCGACATTCAGACCGCGCCGCCGGTGCATGGCGGGCTGACTCCGCTGGGTGCCGGCGCCGTCCGCCGCATGAACCGGTGCGGCATCATCGTGGACGTCGCGCATTGCTCCGAGGCCACCGTGAAGGGCGTCGCCGCCGCCACCTCGAAGCCGATCCTTTGCTCGCACGCGAACCTGAAGGAGCCGGGGCACCCCGATGGGGACAATCCGCGCTATTTGAGTCCGGACTATGCGCGGATGGTGGTGGATACGGGCGGGGTGATCGGCGCCTGGATGTCGGCACTGTGGGCGGAAAAGCTGCCCGGCCTGATCCGCCACTTGTTCCGCCTGATCGACGCCGTCGGGATCGACCATGTCGGCATCGGCACCGATCTTCCCGCCGGCGCCGCGAAGACCGAATTGCCTGACTTCTCGCACCACCACGAGATTGCGGCGGCGCTGCGACGTCGCGGCATGACGGAGGACGAAGTGGAAAAAGTTTGCGCCGGCAACTGGTTGCGCGTGTTCCGCGCGGTGCGTGACCGATAAATCGCGACGGGCAGAAGCGCGCGGCGGCCGAGGCCGCGGTGGCGCTGGTGCAGGACGGCATGGTGGTCGGGCTGGGCACCGGCTCGACCGCGTGGTTTGCCATCGAGGCGCTGGTGCGGCGCGTCAGCCAGGGGCTGAACGTCCTCGGCATTCCCACCTCGGAACGCAGCGCAGCGCAGGCGCGCGTGGGCGGCATTACCCTGACCACCCTGGCGGAGTACCGCCGCATCGATCTTACCATCGACGGCGCGGACGAGATCGCGCCGGGATCGCTGAATCTGGTCAAGGGCCTGGGCGGAGCACTGCTGCACGAGAAGATCGTCGCGGCGGCGAGCGACCGCCTGGTTATCATCGCCGATGCAGCAAAGTTGGTGGACCGACTTGGTGCCAGCACACCGGTGCCGGTCGAGGTGGTGCGCTTCGGCTGGGAAACCACGGCGGAGCGGCTCGCCAGGCTCCAAGCCAATCCGGTGCTGCGGCGCGATACCGACGGTCAGCCGTTTGTCACCGATGGCGGCCACTACATCCTCGATTGCGGCTTCGGACCCATCGACGACCCGGCCACCCTGGAGCAGGGGCTGTCGGGCGTTGTTGGGGTGGTGGAGACCGGGCTGTTTATCGGAATGGCGGAGATGGCGCTGGTCGCCGACGACGCCGGCGTACGCAAAATGGTGCGGGTCGCGTGAAGGAAGCAAGGCCAGGGCTCTGCTCCCCCCGGTCAAGCCCCTGGCTTTGCGTCTTCTACGCGGCCGCCGCAGCCTTCGCCTCGCGGCGCCGCGCGTGCAGGATGAACTCGGTGTAGCCGTTCGGTTGCGTGCGTCCCTTGAACACCAGGTCGCATGCCGCCTTGAACGCCGTGCCATCGAAGCCCGGCGCCATGGGCTTGTACAGCGGATCGCCGGCGTTCTGCCGGTCCACCACTTCCGCCATGCGCCGCAGCGTCGCCATCACCTGAGGTTCGTCGGTGATGCCGTGGTGCAGCCAGTTGGCGATGTGCTGCGATGAGATGCGCAGCGTCGCGCGATCCTCCATCAGTCCGACGTCGTGGATATCCGGCACCTTGGAACACCCGACACCCTGATCGATCCAGCGCACCACATAGCCGAGGATGCCCTGGCAGTTGTTGTCCAGCTCCTGCTGTACGTCGTCGGGCGACCAGTTCGGCCGGTCGGCCAACGGGATCGTCAGCAGGTCGGCCAACGGTGCGCGCGGCCGCGATTGGCCAGTTCCGTCTGCCGCTCGGCGACATCCACCTGGTGGTAGTGCAGCGCGTGCAGCGTTGCGGCGGTCGGCGACGGCACCCACGCGGTGTTTGCTCCGGCGCGGGATGCCCGATCTTTTGTGCCAGCATGTCGGCCATGCGGTCGGGCGCCGCCCACATGCCCTTGCCGATCTGCGCCTTGCCGCGCAGTCCGCAAGCCAGGCCGATATCGACGTTCTGGTCTTCGTACGCCTTGATCCACGGCGTTGTTTCGCATGTCCGCCTTGCGGATCATCGGGCCGGCTTCGATCGAGGTGTGGATTTCGTCGCCGGTGCGATCGAGGAAGCCGGTGTTGATAAACGCCACGCGTGCTTTGCCGCCAGGATGCAGGCCTTCGAGTTGGCGCGAGGTGCGCCGCTCCTCGTCCATGATGCCCATCTTCATCGTGTAGCGCGGCAGCTTCAGCAAATCTTCCACGCGGCCGAACAGCGTGTCGGTGAACGCCACCTCCTCCGGCCCGTGCATCTTCGGCTTGACGATATACACCGAGCCGGCACGCGAGTTGCTGAACGGACCGGTGTTGTTCAAATCGTGCAGTGCGATCAGCGACGTCACCGCCGCATCCAGCAATCCCTCCGGCGTTTGGTTGCCGTCCGCATCCAGCACGGCGTCGGTGTACATGTGATGACCGACATTGCGCACCAGCATCAGGCTGCGGCCCGATAGCGTCAGCGAGCCACCGCCCGGCTTGTGATAGCTGCGATCAGTGTGCAGGCGGCGCGTCATGGTACGGCCGCCTTTGTCGAACGTGTCCTGTAGCGTCCCGCGCATCAGGCCGAGCCAATTGCGGTAGGCCAGCACCTTGTCCTCGGCATCGACAGCGGAGATCGAGTCCTCCAGGTCCTGAATGGTGGTGATCGCGGCTTCCAGCATCACGTCAGCAACGCCGGCCGGATCCTCCTGACCGATCGGACGGCTGCGGTCGATCACGATCTCCAGGTGCAGACCGTTATGCCGCAGCAGCACGGACGTGAGCGCAGCCCCATCGCCGCGATAACCGACGAACTGGGCCGCATCGTGCAGCCCGGTTTTCGACCCATCCTTCAGCGTGACCGACAGCACCGCGCCATCCAGCGCATACAACGTCGCATCCGCGTGGCTGCCGGCGGCAAGCGGCGCGGCCTGATCGAGGATGCCGCACGCCATCGCGATCACCTTCGCGCCGCGGATTTTGTTGTAGCCGCCGGCGCGCGTTGCCCCGCCATCTTCAGGGATCACATCGGTGCCGTACAACGCATCGTACAGGCTGCCCCACCGCGCATTCGCCGCGTTCAGCGCATAGCGCGCGTTGGTCACCGGAACGACAAGCTGCGGCCCGGCGATGCTGGCGATCTCGGCATCGACATGGCCGGTATCGATGGCGAAATCCGCCGGCTCCGGGAGCAGATAGCCAATGTCGCGCAGGAATTGAAGATATGCGGTGCTGTCGATCGGTTGGCCGCGATGGGCGCGGTGCCAGTCGTCGATCTGCTGCTGCAAGGCATCGCGGCGCTCCAGCAGAGCCTTGTTGCGCGGAGCGAGATCGCCGACCAGCGCGCCGAAGCCCAGCCAAAATGCGGCGGGGTCGATGCCGGTGCCGGGCAGCGCCTCGGCGGTGACGAAATGGTGCAGCGCGTGGGCGACACGCAAACCGCCGGACTCGACGTAATCCAGCAGATCGCCTGGAGCGTAATCCATTGGAAATCCTTCTCTTTCACACGGGCCTGGTCCGCGTTGCGTCGACCAGGCGACCGTATGCTGCGCCGCAACATAGTCTCGTTGCAGTGCAGCGCAAGTGTTCCCAACAAGGGTTTGACCGACGCCGGAACGTCAGGTGGAGGCGCGCTCCACGATACGGAACGGCACATGAACGCGATCCGCTTCACGCGGCGGAGCGCCGCTCAGCCGGCGAAGCAAAAATCCAGCGGCGGTGCGTCCGATCTCCGCGCCCTCGACGCTGACAGTGGTGAACGGCGGGTCGTTCGCCGCGCCCAGCTCGAAATTGCCGAAACCGCACACCGATAATTGCCCGGGCACGTCGATGCCGCGCACGCGCGCCTCGGTGATGGCGCCGAAGGCCAGCATGTCGGAGCTGCAGAACAGCCCGGTGCAGCGGCCCAGTCCCGCGGCCAGCGCGCCCATCGCCTGGCGTCCCGCCGTGATCGTGCTGGGTGCCGGCAGCACCGCATCGGCCAGCACGGTGCCGCCGGCCTGCCGTACGGCGTCGATGAAGCCGTGGCTTCGCGCCTGGGCGCGCGCATCGCTCGCGGCGAAGGCGGCGAAGCGGTCGATCCCCTTGGCCAGGAAATGCGCTGCGACGGCGGCGCCGGCGGCCACGTGGTCCAGCCCCACCAGCATGTCCACCGGCTGCGGTGCGACGTCCCAGATCTCCACGATCGGAATGCCGGCCTCCGCCAGCATCTGCCGCAGCGGCGGTGCGTGGTTGGCGCCGGTGACCAGCATGGCGTCGGGCCGGCGTGCCAGCAGCCCGCGCACCAGGTCGAGTTCGGCAAAATCGACGTAGCCGCTCAGCGACAGCATCACCTGATAGCCGGCGGCGCGCATCGTTTCGGTGAACTGCTGCACCATCTCGGCGAACATCGGATGCGCGATGGTCGGCACGATGGCCGCGACCATGCGCGAGCGGCGGGAGGACAGGCCGCCGGCGACCAGGTTCGGCACGTATCCCAGCTTCTCGATCGCGGCGCGCACCCGGGCGGCGGTGTGCGGCGAGACGCGATCGGGCGTGTTGATGACGCGCGACACGGTCATCGGCGCCACGCCGGCCGCGTTCGCGA
Organism: uncultured Alphaproteobacteria bacterium; assembly: GCA_963762885.1. GTDB lineage: Bacteria > Pseudomonadota > Alphaproteobacteria > Acetobacterales > Acetobacteraceae > JASHVB01. The sequence goes on along the minus strand of CAVXNH010000049.1, from coordinate 17,092 downwards.
CATCGCTGAGCTTGACGGAGGAACGCGTGTCGCGCGGCGGTCCGGGCAATTTGGAGGCCTCCGTCCTGGCGGCGGGAAACGACCAGCGTAGCGGGGGCGGCGGGGCGCGTCACCGGAGCAGGTCTAACATTCGCCCGACAGGGGGGCTTTCTAACGGGGTGGCGTTACGGATAAGCGGCTCCCCCTCCCCTTGAGGGATGGGGAGCAGTGTTGGCAATTACACCAGCGCGACCGGGCGCACCGGGCTGCCCGTGGCACCACGGAACTTCGTCGCCAACAGGATGAAGCAGAACTCGGACAGCCCATCGCGCGCGAGTTCATCCAGAGCGAGGTTCTCGATCAGGTACACGCCGGCCTCGGCCAATGCGTGCTGGTGCACCGGCATCGACAGGCCGTTGCTCGGGTTGGGCAGCACCTCCACCGCCATGTTGTCGCAGCCGATCGCCACCACGCCCTGCCCTGTGAGCCAGCGCGCGGCGGGCGCGTCGATGCCGGGCTCGCCGGCCAGGTAGCGCGCATTGTCGACGCCGAAATAGCGGCCCCAGCCGGTGCGGATCAGCACGATGTCGCCCGGTTCGATCGCCAGCTTCGCGGTATCCACCGCGCGCGCGAGATCGTCCGGCGTGACGACGCGGCCGGGATTCAAATGCGCGCCGCCATCCAGTCCCGCAACATCGAGCAACAGGCCGCGCGTGATCATCGGCGGCGCGTGTTCGATGCCGAGCTTCTCCAGTCCCCAGTCGGTCACCGTGTCAGCAGCGGACAACCCGTTGTACAGCCGGTCGCCTTTGGAGAAATGGCCCAGCGCATCGATGTGGGTGCCGACATGCGCGGTCATCTCGATACGCTCGACATTGGCACCGGCATCGTTGGTAGCGCCAGTCAGCCGCCGGCGGCGGATGCTGTCGCGCCACGTTGCCCACATCGACAGCAGGAACGGCGTCTGGTTCGGCACCAGGAACGGCGCGCCCATGCCGATTTCATGACTGACGTCGTAGATGCGGCCCTCGCGTACCGAGGCCAGAGCCGCCAGGCGCTTTTCCACCGTCAGCAGATTGCCGGCGCCGATCTGGTCGGCGGCGCCCCAGCGAGAATGATCGTGCATCGAAATACTCACGCTGGTCCTCTCCTTGTTGACGGTGCGCCGCGGCGCAGGCCAGAGCATGCATGGCATCCGCCGACTATGACGCGCGTCGGTGCTATGGCACAACCGTGGGACCATGAGCGATCGGCACACCACGACCCATCGATGCAACCCACGATCCGCGCCGGAGCGCTGGTTCGCCTGAGCAATATCGCCGCCCCTCCCCGCACCTCATCGCGTCAGGCCTGGCTATTGCTGTTTGCCGCTTTCATCACCTTCGCGGTGGGCGCGGCGTGCATGCACTCCTATACCGTGTTCCTGATCGCCTTCATCGAGGCGTTCGGCTGGACGCGTGGCGAAGCCTCGATTGCGTATTCAGTATCGCAGATGGTCAGCGGCGGAACGTCGCCCTTGGTGGGCGTGCTGGTGGATCGGCTGGGGCCGCGCCGCATGGTGTTGCTCGGTGGCGTGCTGTTGTCGGCCGGATTGCTCGCCAGCGCTTATGCGGGCGCGTTGTGGCAGGTGGTGGTGTTGTATGGCGTGGTGATGACGCTGGGCGCCAACTGCCTCGGCCTGGTGGTATTCGTTCCGGTGCTGTCGCGGCGCTTCGTGCGCCGCCGCGGCATGGCGGTGGCGATCGTACAATCCGCCAACGGCTTCGCCCGCGCCGTCTCCGCACCGCTGTCGCAGCTATTGATCACCGGTGTTGGATGGCGCGGCGCTTACCTGGCGCAAGGCGGCTTCATGGCGGTGGCTTTCCTGCCGCTGGCGCTGCTGTTCCGCGGCAATGAGGCCGACCGACAGGCGTCGCTCGCGGCGCGCTCCGCCGACGACGATGGCTGGACGCTGCGCCAGGCGATGCGCACGCCGCATTTCTGGCTGCTGTCGCTGGTTTATGTGTTCACCGGCCTGGGCAGCTTCCTGGTCGCGCTGCACCAGTTGGCGTTCGCGGTGACGATGGGGTTCGACAAGCTGTACGCCGCCGAAGTGCTCGGACTTGGTGCGTTGCTATCGTTGCCGGGAGTGATCCTGACCGGCTGGATCTCCGACTATATCGGCCGCGAACTGTCCGGCATCATCACCTATGCCACGTCGATCATTGGCGTCGCCTGCGCCATGTTCATCACCGGGCCGGACCAGCATCTGCTGCTGTGGCTGCACGCGTGCTTCTTTGGCCTGACCTGGGGAGCGCGCGGTCCGGCGATCACGGCCAAGACGGCGGACCTGTTCCCCGGCCCGCATCTCGGCTCGATCCTGGGCGCGATCACCATCGGCACCGGGATCGGCTCGGCGTCGGGGTCGTTCCTGGCAGGATGGACGTTCGACGTGACCGGCAGCTACCAAGTGGCGTTCGGGCTTTCGATCTTCTTCTATGTCTGCGGTAGCGTGGCATTCTGGATGGTGCGCCGTCCGCCGGCGCTGCGGTGAAGTTCGGGGCGGAATAGCCGGCAGTGACGCCGGATCGGACGCCATCGCGCGTTGTTGCGAGGAGCGAAGCGACGAAGCAGTCCCCTGCCTGACGAGCCGCAAAACGTTCGTCAAGCGGGGGATTGCTTTGTCGCTTCGCTCCTCTCAATGACAGGATCGAACGGGAACGTCGGAGACAACAAGAATGAAACGTCGTGAGCTTTTGGCCGGTGCCGCGGCTGCGACACTGAGCCGCGCCGCGCTGGCGCAGCCGGCCGTGGGCGGCAAGTCCCGGACCCTGGTGCACGTGCCGCAGGCCAACCTTACCAGCCTGGACCCGGTATGGACGACCGCGCTGGTCACCCGCAACTTCGCCGGCCTGGTCTACGAAACACTGTACGGCCGCGACGAGAAGCTGAATCCGCAGCCGCAGATGATCGAAGGTCATCGGGTGGAGAATGACGGCCTGCGCTGGACCATGCGCCTGCGCGACGGACTGCGGTTCCACGACGGTGAACCGGTGCTGGCGCGCGACTGCGTCGCCTCGATCCTGCGCTGGATGAAGCGCGACAGCATCGGGCAGACCATTGCCGACCGGATGGACGCGCTGGAGGCGACGGACGACCGCACGCTGGTGTTCCGGCTGCGTCAGCCATTCGCTTCCTTGCCCTATGCGCTGGCGAAGACGCAGCCAACTCCGGTGATCATGCCGGAGAGATTGGCGAAGACCGACCCGTTCAAGCAGACGCCGGAGGTGGTCGGCAGTGGCCCGTTCCGCTGGGTTGCCGACGAGTACGTCGCCGGCAATCTCGCGGTGTTTGCCAAGAACGAGCGCTACGTGCCGCGGCCGGAGCCGGTGAGTTTCGCCGCCGGCGGTTATCGCGTGCTGGTGGACCGGGTGGAATGGCGGATTATTCCGGATGCGTCCACGGCGGCGAACGCGATGATGAGCGGCGAGATCGATTGGCTGGATTCGCCGCTGCCCGACCTGCTGCCGATGCTGCGCAAGGCGGACGGGGTGACGGTCGGGTTGGTCGATGTTTACGGCACGCTGGGTGGGCTGCGGCCGAACCAATTGCTGTCGCCGACCGACAATCCCGGCGTGCGCCGCGCCATGCTGGCGGCGATCGACCAGGTGGAGGTGATGACCGCGGTGATGGGGGACGAGAAGCGCCTGTACCGTGCTCCGGTAGGATTCTTCATGCCCGGCACGCCGTCGGCCAACGATGCGGGCATGGAATGGGTGCGCCAGCGTCGCAGCCCCGACGATATCAAGGCGATGCTGAAGCAGGCGGGCTATGCTGGCGAGCGCGTGGTGCTGATGCATCCGACGGACCAGACTTTCTACGACGCGATGAGCCACGTGATTGCCGACTCGCTGCGCAGGGTCGGCGTCAACCTCGACGAGCAATCGATGGATTGGGGGACGGTGGTGCAGCGGCGGACCAGCAAGGAGACGTTGGACAAGGGCGGCTGGTCGCTGTTCCCGGCGGGCTATCCCGCCGCCGAGTATCGCGATCCGGTGTTCGCCGGCAACATTCGCGGCAACGGCAAGGATGCGTGGTTCGGCTGGCCCACGGACGAGAAGATCGAGGCGATGCGCAACGCCTGGATGGGCAGCACCGACGCGGCGGAGCGGAAGCGGCTGGACGCGGAGATTCAACTGCGGGCCTTCGAGATGGTGCCGTTCATTCCGCTGGGGCAGGTACTTGCCGCCTTCCGCGTGGCGCAACAATGTGAGCGGGATTTTGCAGGGGGCTGTTCCGGTGTTCTGGAACGTGACGAAGTCGTGATGGAAATACCTCTCCCGCGCTACGTGTGGGAGAGGTTGTCTCGCCCCTCGAGCATGTCTTCGAGCGAGCCGAATGCGTTCATGTAATGTCCCTTGAACCCCTTCGCCTCGACCCGCCGAAACAACTCCGGAAAATCGAAATCGCCTTCCCCCGGACGCAGATGCTGCTCCATCCCATTACGGAAGCAATCGGCGAGCCGGACTTCCACCAAACGCTCGACCGGCATCGCATCGACGAAGCCCGCCACGCCCTCCGGTACCAGATGCGCGTGGTTGGCGGTGAAGGACAAGGCGAAGGCCGGGGAGTCGATGCGTTCGTAGTACCAACGCCATTCCTCCAACGTGTGAGCCAAATAATGCACCTCGGCGTCGGCGGGTTCCTTGTTGAGATTCTCCAGCAGGAGCACGCCGCCTTTGGTCTCGGCATAGGCGACCATGCGTTGCAGCCGTTCCAGGCCGGCCTGCATGCGCTGCTGCACGTCGGAAGTGAAATGGAATCCGGCATGCACCACGATCCATTCGGCGCCAAGCAAGGCAGCGGCGTCGATATACGCACGCAAATAGGCATCGGCCGCCTCCGCCAGCAGCGGCGCATATTCGGCGACGTTCACAGCCGATGACGTGTGCAGGCCGAGATGCACGCCGGCCCGCGCACAGCCGTCGCGAACGCCCGCCGCCCGCCCAGCATCGAAGCGGGTAAAGGCGTTGGCGCCGGTGTCGAGTTCGACATCGATGAAGCGCACGCCGTGACGCGCCGCCCAGTCGATGCCGTCTTCCAATTTCAACTTGCGGCCTATATCGACACCGATGCGATCGCGCAGCATGCGCCCCCCTCCCCTGCTCTCTTCGTATCACGAGGCCACTATCCCGGGCTCCAGCGCGTTCGGCGTATGCTCACCGAGCGTGTGGCGGGTCAGCGTCAGCGATACCGCAGCCCCGATCAGTGACAGCGCTCCGGCGAGCATGAAGGCGGCGGCAAAGCTGCCAGTCGCCTGCACGATGTAGCCGGTGACGATCGGCGCCAGCAGGCCAAACACATTGCCGCCCAGCACCATGAAGGCGAAGGCGCGGCCACTATCGGCCTGCGAGCGCAAGAGATCGTTGCAGAGTGCGGCATTTGTCGCGGTGGCGGTGCCGCCGAAGCTCACCGGGAAGATCGTCAGGATGACGACCAGCGTCAGCGAGTCGACGAACGGGATGGCGATGCCGAGAGCGCACAGCAGCAGGCAGGCCACCACCACGATGCGGCGGCCGCCGTTGCGCATGGTGTGCGGGGTCAGGATGCGGTCGCCGATCCAATTGGTCAGCACGATGACGACGGCGCCGACGAAGAACGGGACCGAGGTGAACAGCCCTGACTGCACCAGCGACAAATGCCGCGCTGTTTGCAAATAGTTGGGCAGCCAACTCAGATAGAGATAAACCGTGTAGACGGCGCAGCCCTGGGAGATCGCCAGCCCCCACATGGACGGCGAGCGCAGCAGACCGCGATAGCCGATGCCGCCATGCGCCGCCATTGGCTCGCCGGCGTGGCGCTCGGCGAGGATGCGGCTGCGTTCCGCTTCCGGCACCCAGCTTGTATGTTCTGGGGTCGATACGAGCGCCAGCCACACCGCGACCCACACCAGGCCGATCAGCCCAGTGACGACGAACGACCAGCGCCAGGAGGTCGCGGCGATCAGCCAGGCGACGGCGGGTGCGCTGAGCGCGGGACCGAGCAATGTTCCCGCCTGGATACAGCCGACGGCGAGGCCGCGCTCGGTGTACGGCGCCCAGTCGCGCACGCTGCGATAGCTGACCGGGAAGGTCGGCGCCTCACCGGCGCCGAGGCCGAGGCGGGTGATCAAGAGCGTGACGAAGCCGGTCGCCGCGCCGCTCAGCATCTGAGCGATCGACCAGACGGCGGCGCCGATCGCCGCCATGCGATGCGCACCCAGTCTGTCCACCAGGTGGCCGCTGGGCAGCATCATCACGACGTAGGCCCAAAGGAACGACGAGAAAAGATAACCCAGTGCGACTGGAGAAAGTGAGAACTCCTGCGCGACCGAGCGGCCGGCGACCGACATGTTGATACGGTCGAGGTAGCAGATCACGTTGAACAAAAAGAGCAGGAAATAGATCCAGTAGCGCTTGTGGGTCATTGTCGTGGTCTCCGCTTCCGCCGTGTCGATCGTTCTCCGGCCGCCGGCTGTTGCTGCCGGTATAGGTGAGTTCTGCGGCGATGGCGATGCGCGAGGACAGCGTGGGATCTACGTCGTCATTGCGAGTTGACCACCGTCCGTCGGCGGCCGACCCGCCCTGGATGAAACCGCGGCGATGCACCGCATCCCGCGTCATGCCGACGGAGGTCGGCATCCACGACTGTGCTGCGCGCGGCCTAGCACAGTCGTGGATGCCGACCTCCGTCGGCATGACGCGGGCGAGACGGCGACCGCGGCAGTTTCATCCAGGGCGGGTCAGCCACTCTGGCCGGTGGTCAACTCGCAATGACATTGGGAGTGGTTACGAGGTCGGGCCCAACGTGCCTCGATCTTGCGCGATCGCCGCGAGCACCGCCTCCAGCGTGACCCGCGCGACGCCATCGGCGAGGCCGCCTGGAGGCGAAACGATCGGCACGATCTGCGCGCTGTGATGCAGCGCCGGCGTGGCGCCGAATAGTGCGTAAGCGCGCGTGCCGACCGCCGCCGCCATGTTCATCACTCCGGTGTCATTGCCGACGTAGAACGACGACGTCGCCAGCAGTGCGGCCGTCTCCGCCAGGTGCCAACCGAGCGCCGGCGCCACGCGCGCCGCGGCGTCGCCGAGCGCGGTGCAAATCTCATGGTGCAGCGTCGCCTCGCCGGGTCCGCCGACGAGGGCCAGAGTTCGGCCAGCCGGCATCGAGCAGCGCGCGCGCGAGGGCGGCGAAGCGTGAGGCGCCCCATTGGCGCGAGGGTTCGGAACTGCCGATACCCACCACCACTAACGGCCGCTGCACATCGTGCAATCGTTGCTGCACCGCCTGGCGCGCGGACGGTGCGATCGGCAGGCGCGGCTCCGCTTCGTCCATCGCGATATGTGCTGCGTGCAGGAACCATGAGGCACGCTGCAATGGACGGTTCCGCCGCCAGACCGCGCGCGGCATGTATGGGCCTTGATTGAGGAACCAGCGCTGCGGACCGATGCCGTAGCCCTGCCGTAGGGGAATGCCCGCCGCTAACGTGGCGAAAGCCAGCGACGGGCTGTGATGCAACAGCACGGCGGCATCGAAGCGGCCGGTGCGCAGGGTGCGGATCAGGCGCCACAAGCCGCTTGGCCCATCATGCTCGCCGCGTGCATGCGCGGGATTGCGATCGACCCAGATGATTTCGCGCACGGTGTCCTCGGCGGCGAAGATCTCATCGGCGCGCGAGCGCGGTTTGGCGACCAGGGCGACGGGTCCGCCGGCGCGGCGTGCGAGGGCGCGAATATGCGGCAGATGCCAGACCATGTCGCCGATGCCGGGCAATGGCTGCACGACGAGCAAACGACGGGGGCGCGTGGCCGTCACACCCGGGCGCGGATCATGACGAATGCGTGGGCCACCGCCGCGGCACGGATGGCGGTGCGGTCGCCCGGAAACACCTGGCGGTCACTGGCGACTTCGCGGCCTCGTTGGGCGAGGCCGAAGCACACCAGGCCCACCGGTTTATCCGCGCTGGCGCCGCCCGGGCCGATGACGCCGGTCACCGACACCGCGATGGTGGCGCGCGAGCGGGCCAGCGCGCCCTCGGCCATGGCGCGCGCCACCGCTTCGCTGATCGCGCCGCAGCGGGCGAGCAATTCCGCGGGGACGCCGACGAGGTCTGTCTTGGCCTCGTTCGAGTAAGTTACGAAGCCGCGATCCAGCACATCGGAAGCGCCGGCGATGGCGGTCAGCGCAGCGGCGATCAGGCCGCCTGTGCAGCTTTCCGCGGTGGCGAGCTTGATGCGTTGCGCGCGGCAGGCCTCGAGCAGAGAGGCGGCTGCGTCGAGCAGGGCGGGAGAGAGCATGCGCGGCGCCTTGGAAGGGAAGGGTCAGTGGTGCGTTGGCTTTAGGAGGATACGCTGTCATAGCGAGTTGGCCACTGGCTGGCGATGGCCGACCCGCCCTGGAAGAAATCGCCGCGCCCCGTGTCATGGCCGGCGCAGGCCGGCCATGACACATAGAACCGGCCATGAAACATAGTACGGGTGCGGGGAGTGCCGCTTTAGTTACCGGCCGTTGATGCCGATGGCGGCGCCGGCGGGGCGGCGTGCATCGTTGGCGCCGTAATAGAAACCGGGGCGTAGCCTGCCCGATGCCGCGGCATCGTCGTCCGCCGATGCGGCGTGTTCGCCCGGGGTTTGGTCGGGCGCGACTTCGATCAACTCGGTCGCGCCCCAGGGCGCATGCTCGGTGATCCGATAACCCATCGCCTTCAGCAGCGCCTGCGTATCGGGAGAGAACGCGTAGGGCTCGGCGACGATTTCGTCGGGCAGAAATTGGTGGTGAAAGCGCGGGGCGTCCACCGCTTCCTGCGGGGCCATCCCATAGTCGACGACGTTCAGAACGGTTTCCAAGGTGATGGTGATGATGCGAGCGCCGCCTGGCGAGCCGAGCACCAGGAACACGTGGCCGTCACGCAGCGCCAGCGTCGGCGCCATCGACGACAGCGGTCGCTTGCCCGGCGCGATGGCGTTGGCGGCGCCCTGTACCAGGCCATAGTGATTAGCCGCGCCGGGCTTGCTGGTGAAGTCGTCCATCTCGTCGTTCAGGAAGAAGCCGGTGTCGCCGGCGATCACTCCGGCGCCGAAGCCGCCGTTGATCGTGGTGGTGACGGCCACCGCGTTGCCGGCTTTGTCGATCACCGAATAATGCGTGGTTTCCAAATGCTCGTGCGGCATGGGGCCCGACAGCATGGTTCGCGATGGTGTCGCTCGGTCGCCGATCTGGCTGCGAATGGTCCGAACATGTTCGGGGGACAACAGCCAATCGAGCGGATTGGCGACGAACGCCGGATCGCCAAGCGAGTTGTTGCGATCGAAAAACGCGTGCCGCATTGCCTCGGTCATCACATGCACCGCCTGGGCGGAATGGAAGCCGAGCGCGTGCATGTCATAGCCTGCGAGAATTTGCAGGATTTCGCACAGGGTGACGCCGCCGGAGGAAGGCGGGGGCGTAGAGAGGAAGACGTAGCCGCGATACATGCAGGACAATGGGGCGGACTGCGTGATGCGATAGGCGGCGAAATCGGCGGCGGTGATGATGCCGCCGCCGTCGCGCGCGGCGGCTTCCACTGCTTGTGGAATGCGGCCGCGATAGAACGCATTCGGGCCGTCGTCGGCGATGGCTCGCAGCGTGGCCGCGAGGTCTGGCTGCATCAGGCGGTCGCCCGGTTGCAGCGGCGATCCGTCCGGATGCAGAAGCTCGCGGGCGACGTTTGGCTCGGCGCGAAACGATTGCTGTGAAACGCTGCAAGATGTCGGTGTCGAAGCGGGTCAGCACGAAGCCGTCGCGAGCCAGGCGGATCGCCGGCGCCATCACCACCGATCGCGGCAATGTGCCATACTGCGTCAGCGCGGTATCGAGCCCCAGCACGGCGCCGGGCACGGCGACCGCGCGCCAGCCATGCAGGCTCGCGCCGGGCGCCACGTTTCCCGCCGCATCCAGGTACATGCCAGGCGTGGCGGCGGCGGGTGCGGTCTCGCGGAAATTGAGAAACACGTCGCGACCGTCAGCGAGGTGCGCAACCATGAAGCCGCCGCCGCCGATGTTGCCGCAGCACGGATTCACCACCGCCTGCGCGTAGCCCACCGCGACAGCGGCGTCGATCGCGTTGCCGCCCTGTTGCAGGATCGCAACGCCTGCCTCCGTCGCCAGGCGATGGGCGGAGACGATCATGCCGTCGGCGGCCTCCACCGCGGGCAGCGTCGCCGCCTGGACGGTGCCCGCCAACAGCAGTAGCCAGAGCACGAAAACGATCGACCAGCGGGTCATTGCAGGGAGTATACGCCATGACGCACGGCATGGTCTCGGCGGCGCAACCGGAAGCCGTCGAGGCGGGCATCGACATCCTGCGGGCCGGCGGCAACGTGGTGGACGCAGCGATCGGCGCGGCACTGGTGCAGACCGCGGTCGATCCGCAGATGTGCGGCATCGCCGGCATGGGGTGCCTGCATCTGTATCTGCCATCGCGTGGCGTGCACACCACGATCGACTTCCATGGCCGTTCGCCGGCGGCGACGCGGCCCGATATGTGGCAGGACCTGATCGTGCGCGAAGCCGATGACGGCTGGGGTTTCATCCTCGAAGGCCGGGTCAACGAGATCGGCTACCAGTCGATCACCACGCCGATGACGCTGCGCGCGTTCGATGCGGCGCTGGCTCGGTTCGGCACGCGCAATCTGGCCGAACTGCTGCAACCCGCCATCGCCCATTGCGAGGCTGGTTTTTTGGTGCGGCCGCATGTCAGCGAGTTCTGGCATTATCCTCCTCGTGCGGGTCGCGCGGGCAATATCGGCGTCGTAACGCGCTATCCGGCGACGCGGAAGATCTATACCAAATCGAACGGCCATCCCTACGCCGTCGGCGAGTTGCTGTGCAATCCGGACCTGGGGCGCACCTATCGCCGGATCGCCGCTCACGGCGCGGAGGATTTCTACTCCGGCGAGATCGCCGCGCGCATCGCCAACGACATGGCGGAGCATGGCGGGTTGCTCACGTTGGACGATCTCGCAGCGTGCGCGCCGGAGGACAATGCGCCGTTGTGGGGCAGCTATCGGGGCTATCGCATCGCCACCAACAATCCTCCTGGCGGCGGCATCCAGTTGATCGAGATGCTGAATATCCTGGAGCACTTCGACCTGCGCGCGATGGGGCATAATTCCCCGGAGTATATTCGCGTCGTGGCCGAGGCGATGAAGATCGCCACGGTGGACAAGGATGCCAAGGTCGGCGATCCGCGTTTCGTGCGCGTGCCGGTCGAGGCGCTGACGTCGAAGGACTATGCCGCGCAGTGTGCGGAGCATATCCGCGGCGGGCGAAGAAGACGCACGTGCCGAGGTTCAATAGCGGCGGCGCGGAGAGCAAGCACACGACGCAGGTTTGCGTGGTGGATAACCGAGGGGAATGCGGTGACGATGACGCATACGCTGGGGCAGCCGTCCGGCGTGGTCACCGAGGGGTTGGGATTTATGTATAACGGCGCGATGGCGGTGTTCGATCCGCGGCCGGGTCATGCGGGGTCGCTGGAGCCGGGGAAGGCTCGGTTTTCCGCGCTGTCGCCAACCATCGTGTTCGGGGCTGGGGAAACGCCGTTCCTGGTGCTGGGGGCGCCGGGTGCGACTTATATCACGATGGGCAATCTGCAAGTGATGCTGAACGCGATCGAGTTCGGGATGGATGCGCAGCAGGCGGTGTCGGCGCCTCGGTTTGCCGCGGTGTCGGATACGATCGAGGTGTCGAACCGGATCTTTCATGCGACAGAACGGGCGTTGCAGGCGCAGGGGTACGCGACGCTGCGGCACGCGCAGAGCTACCAATTCGCCTGGGTGCATGCGATTCGTTGCGTCGATGGTGCGCTGGATGGTGGAGCGGATCCGGCGACCGGGGGAATGGCGGCGGCGGTGTGAGGGCTTGATCCGGCAACCCATCGCGGCATCTCGGCTGCATAGATGGCCGGGTCAAGCCCGGCCATGACGGTTGGCGGGTTTGGAGCGGCCCTTGCGGCGACTATGGCGTTGGCGCAGCAGGGGCGAGCGCTACTGCAGCCTCTGTTGTAAGCAGCAAAAAGGTAAAACTCTCTTGCAGGTACAGGCGCACCGTTGTGTCCGTGTGGCCCAGATAGCCGATCGAAATATCCTGGCCGACATGCATGTCGAAATCGCCACCGCGGGTGGTCAGCACGAATGCGCCGTCGATCGCGGGGGCCCAGACGATCTCGGTTTCGACGATGCGGCGGATGTGCTGCAGCACGGGATAGCCGTTGTCGCTGGCCTCGGCGAGCGCGGTGTAGGGATCGGCGCCCAACACCACCGAATAAGGACCGTTGACGCCGACCAGCCGCAACTGGCTCAACGCCTGCGCGATGACGTCGGGGTAGTGGCGCACGTCATGCGGTAGCGTCATGACTGGATTGCTGGTGCCCTGGCGGATGCCACCGATGCCGCCGGCGGCGTAGCCGTCGAAGATCGCCCGATCCTCGGCGAAGGCGATCTTCTGGGCGGCGTCCTTGGCCGGTTGCCAATCGGAATTGTTGGCGCCGCGCTCGACATCATCGATCTGCTGGCGATCCAGCTCGAACGGCACGCGCAGCTCGACCAGCGCCTTTACCTCGCGCTGGCGGGCGATGATCCCATCGCCCGGCGCGGCGATCGTGCGCAGATGGCCGGTGCCCACAGCCGACAGAGCGACACCCTCGGGCCCCTGCAAATCCACCACGCGCCGCGCCGCCAGGTAGCGCTTCAGCGTGCGCGTGGTTTCTTCCTCGATTTGCAGCCATGCCGCATCTGAGATCGGCGCAAGCTCGCGGTGCAGGTTGTTCATATTTGGGACTGTCCTTTGAGGTTGCCGATTGCGAGCGAACCGTCGCGCATCGACGCATTGGGTTGCGACCGAAGCTCTGCCCCCGAAGGCCCGGGGGGTGGCGCCGGCGTTGCGTCGGGGGTGATGCCTTGGAGAAATGTTGTCGCGGGGACAAAAAACAACGTGCCGGTGACCGGGTGGCTGAAATCGAGCAGTCGATCGTAATTGCCGGCAGGGCGGCCGATGAACATGTTTTCCAACATTTGCTCGATCGTCCGGGGAGAGCGGCTGTAGCCGATGAAGTAGGTGCCAAATTCGCCGTGTCCAGGCTGACCGAACGGCATGTTGTCGCGCAGAATCTTAACCTCGCTGCCGTTCTCGACGATTGTGGTCAGCGCGTTATGCGCGGCGGTTGGTTTGACCGCGGGGTCGAGGTCGTCGTTTCCAAGCTTGGTGCGGCCGATGATGCGTTCCTGCGCCTCGGTGCTGAGTGCGTTCCAGCCGGCCATATCGTGAAAATATTTTTGCACGATCACATAGCTGCCGGCAGCGAAGTCGGGGTCCTCGCTGCCGATCAGTGCGGCGTCGATCGCTTCCTGGTCCTCGGGGTTTTCCGTTCCGTCAACGAAACCGAGCAAATCGCGACGATCGAAATATTGGAAGCCGTGCACCTCGTCGACGACCGCGACGGCGCTGCCAAGCGTCGTCATGATCGACGTTATTAATTCGAAGCACAGATCGATGCGCTCGGCGCGGATGTGAAACAGCAGGTCGCCCGGAGTGGAAACGGCGTGGCGCGCCGCGGTGCGGATTTCGCGAAACGGATGCAACTCGGCCGGGCGCGGCGGGCCGAACAAGCGGTCCCATACCTCAGAGCCGAACCCAACCACGCAGGAGAGGCCGCCGTCCGGCTCGCGAAACCCGATCGGACGGACGACCGCGCCAATGTCGCTGACCAGGGAGCGCACGGCTGCGCTGGCGGCCGGGTCCGGATCGGCCGTCACCACGAGAAAGATCGCCGCGCGGGTCAGCTTTCCCGTTATCGGTTGCGGCACGGCCGCAGGCTTGTCCGCTGCTTGCTGCATCGTGTTACCGGGACATCCACAACGAACGAAACCCAGGGTCGGGGATGGCATGCAGCCGGGATCGCCCGGTCTTGGTGTGAGCCCGGGCAGGCGACTGCGTTACCACTAACAGAGAGGTCTAGCGGAAACGGGCGGGCCCCTCAAGGAGCGCTCGGGCGGTTCTTACAATAGGTCTTATGGGGCGATCGCTGAAATGACCGTCGTAACGACTTTGTACGCACCCTGTTCTAATCATCAATCGGTAAGGCTCTGCGGGGAAGCAAGCGCTTCAACCAGTCGCCTCGCAATCCCCTGTGTCATGGCCGGGCTTGGCTCGGCCACCCACGACTTTTCCAGTTGCCATCAGCAAAGACGTGATAGGGGTAGGGAGCGCCGGTTGTCCCGGCACCCCCTCCCTCCGAACCGGACGTGCAGATCTCCCGCATCCGGCTCTCCGGTCGGTGGTCTTACCTGCAAGAGGACTGGCGAACCGTCTCATAGGCCATCTGCAAGCTGAACAGCCCATGATCGGCAAAGAAGCGATTGGGCCAGCGTGTCTGATCCGCACCTCTTGTGTCGGCAATCCCCTTCAGCTTCTGCTGCTTGCGCAGCAGGCTCCGCAGCCGGCGGCGTATCCAGCCGTCCAGCGTGCCAAAGGTCCGCTCGCGGCTGTGCTGGAAGTAGCCGAACCAGCCCCGCAGCGTCGGATTGAGACCGTCGATCACCATTTCAAGGCTACGTCCCGTCGTCCGCTTGGTCTTCGCACGGATGGTATCCTTGAACTTCGCCAGGCTCTTCTCACGCGGCCATTTCTGACCCGCTTCGAAGCGATACCCCAGAAAGTCAAAGCCATCGGTTTGTGCGTCCACCAGCCGGGTCTTGACCGGGTGCAGGGTCAGTCCGGCAGATGCCGTCCAGTCTTTCACCGCGTCCAATGCCGCAGCAGCGTCTTCCGGGGTTCGGCACAACAGTAAGCGCCCGGTGAGCGCCGCCTTGCGCTAACCCGGGGCAATATGCCGATGCTGGCGACCTTAAAGCGCTGCTTAAGGTCGAGCTTAAGGCGATGTCGAACGGCGAGGTGGAGATCATCAGCGGCAAGGAGCGGCGTCGCCGCTGGGGCCTGGAAGAGAAGCTGCGAATTGTCGCCGAGAGCCGGGAGCCTGGTGCGAGTGTACGTGCGGTAGCGGCACGCAATGACGTGTATCCCAGTCTGCTGCACAACTGGCGGCGCCAGGTGCGTGAAGGTCGGCTTGCCGCGAGACCGCCGGCTCGGTTTGTGCCTGTGCGTATGGCCGATGCTGCACAATCGCCCGCCCCGGTACCGTCGCCGCCCAGAAGATCCTCCCACCGCGGAGACAATCGAGATCGTTCTGCCGGACGGCTGCCGCCTGCGCGTTGGCAATGCCGTCAGCATGACGATGCTGCGCCGCGTGATGGCGGCGCTGCGCGGATGATCGCACCACCGCCCGGTGTGCATGTCTGGCTGGCGTGCGGCGTCACCGACATGCGCAAGGGTTTCGATAGTTTGGCGTCGCTGGCGCAGCAGCAGCTCGGCAAGGATCCGTTTAGCGGGCAGCTGTTCGTGTTCCGTGGCCGCCGCGGCGACCTGGTGAAGGTCCTGAGCTGGGATGGCCAGGGTTTGTGTCTCTACGCCAAGCGGCTCGAGAAGGGCCGCTTCATCTGGCCGCAGGCGAAGGATGGCGCGGTGTCGCTGACCGCGGCACAACTATCGATGCTGCTGGAAGGCATCGACTGGCGCGCGCCGGTGCGCACCTGGCGTCCGGAGATGGCGGGATGATCAAATTAGTTCTTGGCGCGACGCGAATCGGTCATGGAAGATTCGCGCCATGCCAGCACTGCTCGATCCCGCAACGCTGCCGCGCAATGTCGTCGCGCTACGCGACCTGCTGCTGCGGCGTGAAGCAGAGCATGCTGCGGAACGTGCGCAGCAGGCGAGCGAATTGGACACCGCGCGCGAGGGCCTGAAGGCCCAAGTGCTGCGCAACGAACAGCTGAAGCTGCGCCTGGCCAAATTGCTGCGCGAACGGTTCGGTGCATCGTCGGAGAAGCTACGCAGCGCCATCGACCAGCTCGAACTGTTGCTGGAAGACGTCGAAGAGCAAATCGCCGAGACAACGCCGGCCGAGCCGGAACCGCCAGCCGCCAGCGAGACCACCCGCCGCAAGCCGGTACGCAAGCCGCTGCCAGCGACATTGCCGCGCGACATCGTAGAGCACGCTGCTCCCTGCGCCTGCCCGCAATGCGGTGGCGCGTTGCGTCCGCTCGGTGAGGACGTGACCGAGGTGCTCGATTACGTGCCGGGCGCGTTCCGCGTCATCCGCCACGTGCGGCCGAAGCTGTCGTGCCGCAACTGCGAGAGCATTGCCCAGGCGCCGGCGCCAGACCTGCCGATCCGCCGCGGTCTCGCCGGGCCGGGTCTGCTGGCGCATGTGCTGGTGGCGAAGTACTGCGACCATCTGCCGCTGTATCGCCAGGCCGAGATCTATGCCCGCAACGGCATCGATCTGGATCGCTCGACCCTGGCGGATTGGGTGGGACAGACGGCATCGCTGATGCGGCCGCTGGTCGAGGCGGTCGGAGCGCACGTGATGGCGGCCGAGCGGGTGCATGCCGACGACACCACGGTGCCGGTGCTCGACCCCGGGCGCGGCAAGACCAAGACCGGACGGCTGTGGTGTTACGCGCGCGACGACCGGCCATTCGGCGGCCAAGCCCCGCCGGCTGTGCTGTATTGCTACAGTCCGGATCGCAAAGGCGAACACCCGCGGACGCATCTCGCACCGTTCCGCGGCATCTTGCAGGCCGACGGTTATGCCGGTTATGCCGGGCTGTATGGCCGCGGCGTCACCGAGGCTGCATGCTGGGCTCACGCGCGGCGCAAGTTCTTCGATGTGCACGTCAGCAATCAGTCGCCGCTGGCGCACGAAGCGCTGCAACGGATTGCCGCATTGTATGCGGTGGAAGCGACGATGCGAGGCCAGTCGCCCGACGTCAGGCTGCGCGCGCGATCGGAGCAGAGCGCAGCGTTGTTCGCCGGATTGAAGGATTGGCTGGAGAGTAACCTGCGCCGGATCTCCGGCAAGAGCGATCTCGCCGGAGCCATCCGTTATACCTTGAGCCGTTGGGATGCTCTGACCCTGGTGCTGCGTGACGGCCGCGCCTGCCTCGACAACAATGTAGCGGAACGCTCGATGCGGCCGATGACGATGGCCGAGTCATTG
>CAVXNH010000048.1:0-169767 GCA_963762885.1 uncultured Alphaproteobacteria bacterium | reverse complement strand
TTTTGCGGTGACAGCCTGAGCTTCGATGCGCCAGCATTGCATTGCTGCGCGCGACCGCGCTTGCCGGGAGTGCGCGCGATAGTCGGGTAGTGCTGTGTGCAACGCGGCGAGGCCAGCTTGCGCGTCGGCGACAAGGGGCAGCATGTGGTGCTTGGCTGCGTCGAAGGCCTGCACGTTCAGCCCGATGAATTTGCGTTCGGGGTTGCGGAACAGCGCCCAGGAACCGGTGGTGAAATCCTGTAGCCTGGTGCCGACGGCGAGGATCACATCGGCTTCCGCCGCTGCCTGGTTGGCGGCGGACATGCCGGTAACTCCGATCGCGCCGAGATTGCAGGGATGGTCGTCGGGGATTGCGCTCTTTACCGCGCTTGGGTTCAGCGACCGGGATCGCGTGGGCGGTGGCGAAACGATCCAGTGCGGCGGTGGCGTCGGCGTAGTGCACGCCGCCGCCGGCGATGATCAGCGGCTGCTTGGCAGCGCGCAGCGTTGCGGCGGCGTCGGCCAGTTCGGAGTCGTCCGGCCGCGGGCGGCGAATATGCCAGATGCGGGGCGCGAAGAAGGCGGCGGGGTAGTCGAACGCCTCCGCCTGCACGTCCTGGCACAATGCGAGCGTTACCGGGCCGCACCTCGGCGGGTCGGTCAGCACGGACGCGCTCGGGGGAGAGCGGTAAGGATTCTGTTCCGGGCGCGCGATGCGATCGAAATAGCGCGAGACGGGGCGGAAGCAGTCATTGGCGGAGGCGGTGCCGTCGGCGAAGTTCTCCACCTGTTGCAATACCGGATCGGGACGGCGGGAGGCGAACACGTCGCCTGGCAACAACAACACCGGCAGGCGATCCACATGCGCCACGAGCGGCGGCGGTCACCATGTTGGTGGCGCCCGGGCCGATCGACGATGTGCAAGCCATCATGCGGCGGCGGCGCATCGCTTTGGTGAAGCCGATCGCTGCCAGCGCCATTGCCTGTTCGTTGTGGGCTCGATAGGTGGGGAGTTCGGTGCGATGGGCGGCGAGCGCCTCGCCCAGGCCGGCAACGTTGCCATGGCCGAAGATCGCCCAGATGCCGGCGAAGAGGCGTTGGCGGGCGCCGTCGATCTCGACATGCTGCGCGACGAGGTAACGCACCAGGGCCTGCGCCATCGTCAGTCGGAGCGTGCCCATGGTGGCGTCCTCTCTCATACGTCACGTTCCGCGTGTGCGTCGTGACCGGCGTCGTTGCGTTGTAACCGGCGTCGTTGCGTCATGCCCGGCGTCGTAGCGTCATGCCCGGGCTTGACCCGGGCATCGATCGCGGCACGGTGCCGGTATGGGTGGCCGGGTCAAGCCCTGCCATGACGTGGGGGCGGACGTGGGGGCGACGGAACGCTTGCCGAATGACACGGGGGATAACGCCATGCTGAGCATTGCCGTGATCGGTGCCGGACGGATTGGCCGCATCCATGCTGCCAACATTGCCGCCAATCCCGCCGCGCGTCTGGTCGGCGTGGCGGATGTGGATGTCGCGGCAGCGGAGGCGCTGGCTGCGTCATGTGGCGCGCACGCGGTGACGCTGGATGAGACGTTCGCGGCCGACGCGGTGTTGATCGCCTCGCCGACCCCGACGCATGCCGATTATATCGAACGGGCCGCGGCGGCAGGCCGGGCGATCTTTTGCGAGAAGCCGATCGATTTGTCCGCGGAACGCGTGCGTGCCTGCCTGGCCGCGGTGCAACGTGCCGGTGTCGCGCTGATGGTGGGCTTCAATCGTCGCTTCGATCCGCATTTCCTGACGCTGAAGCGGCGTTTGGATGCCGGCGAGATCGGCGCGCTCGAACTGCTGACCATTATCAGCCGCGATCCCGCGCCGCCGCCGCCGGCTTATGTTGCGACTTCCGGCGGGTTGTTCCGCGACATGATGATCCACGATCTCGATATGGCGCGTTTTCTGTTGGGCGAGGAACCGGTCGAGTTGCATGCCGCTGCGTCCTGCCTGGTTGACCCGGCGATCGGCGCTGCCGGCGATGTGGACACCGCGGTGGTGACGCTCCGCACCGCCTCTGGCAAATTGTGCCAGATTTCCAATTCGCGCCGTGCGACCTACGGTTACGACCAGCGCATCGAGGCGCACTGCGCCAAGGGCCTGTTGCGTGCCGGCAACGTCACCGCAACGACGGTGGAACTGGCGAACGCCGATGGTGTCACCGGCGATCCGGTGCTGCCGTTCTTCCTGGAACGCTACGCCGCGGCGTATCGCGCGGAGCTGGACGTCTTCATCGCCGCGGTAACGCATGGCGCCGCACCGCTGCCCAATGGCGATGACGGGCTGCGGGCCTTGCTGTTGGCCGATGCGGCGGACCGAAATCGGCGCGCACCGGCGCGACGATCCATCTGGCGTGAAGGAGCGACGACCATGCGCATCGGCCTGGTGACCGACAGCCTGCACGACATGTCTCTGGACCAGATGATGTCCACTGCCGAGGATCTCGGCATAGAGACACTGGAGTTCTGCTGCGGCAACTGGTCCGACGCGCCGCATGTGTGCGTCGATGCCCTGGTGGAAGACACGCGCTCGCGCAGCATGTTCGCCGAAATGGTGCACGACTACGGACTCGCCATCAGTGCACTGAATTGCTCGGGCAATCCGCTGCACCCGGGGGAAATAGGCAGGCAGCATAGGGAGGTTACGTCGCAAACGATCCGTCTGGCGGGCTTGCTCGGCGTGTCGCGCGTGGTGCTGATGTCGGGCTGTCCCGGTGGCCCGGGCGATGCGAACGCCAATTGGGTCACGACCGCGTGGCCTCCCGAGGCGGCGCGCGTGTTGCAGTGGCAATGGGATGAGGTGGTCATCCCGTACTGGCGCGGACTTGTCGCCGAGGCAAAAGCCGCCGGCGTGAAGCAACTGTGCATCGAGCTGCACGGCCAGCAGAACGTCTACAACGTGGAGACGCTGTTGCGGCTGCGCGCGGCGGTCGGCCCGACGGTCGGCGCCAATTTCGATCCGAGCCATCTGTTCTGGATGGGCGCCGATCCGCTGGCTGCGATCCGCGCGTTGGGAGACGCGATCTACCATGTGCATGCGAAGGACACGCGCATCGATCCGGTGACCAGCGGCATCAACAGCCGCATCGATACCAAGCCGGTGGATCGTTTGCGCGAGCGGTCATGGAGCTACGTCACCCTCGGCTATGGTCACGACGTGTTATGGTGGAAAGAGTTTTGCGGCCTGCTGCGGCTGGTCGGCTATGACGACGTATTGTCGATCGAGCATGAGGATCTACTGCGCTCGCCGCTCGACGGCGTGCGCAAGTCGGTCGCGCTGTTGCGCGAGGCGCTGTGAAGAAACTCGGCGAGGCGGTCATACCATTCGGTTTGCTGGGCCGCGGTAAAATGCGCGTTGGCCGAGCTTGGGCTGGGCACGACGAACACCCGCGTGCGGCTGAGCAATAACGGTTGCAGCCCAAGCATAAGGTTGCGGTCGGTCGATCCGAGAACGGCGGCGAACGGCCGGTACCCCATCATGCCCTGGAAGCATGCCACGCGCGGCTGGTAGCGCTTGAGTTTGCGGCCCAGCGCCGCTGCGCCCGCGGCGAATTCCTCGCGCGTCAGTTCGGCGGCTTTCGCGGTGGGGCGCTTGACCACGTCGGTGAAGCCGATGCCGTGGGCAGGAAGCAGTTGGTCGTGGTGCGGTTCCAGCCGCTCGACGCCGAGTGCCTGGCGGACCGGCTGGCTGAGCGTGGAGCGCGAAAAGCACGGCCAAAATCGGTTGATCTTGCGGGCGAAGTAGTGGCCCTGGGCGGCGGAGAACACCGACGGGTTGATGCCGACGAAGACGAGATCGAGGCCGGGACGCAGGAGATCGGGGAGGGTGGGTATCGGTGGCTGGGGCATGAGCGGATTCACGTGATGAAGACTACGCCCCTCCCTCAAGGGGAGGGGGAGCATTACTATTGGAGTTCAGGCTGAGCCGGCGGTATCGCCGTGTGCCAGCAGCAACGCGTCCATCACCTGGTCGGTCAGCGGACCCAGCTCCGGATCGGGCTGCGACGCCACCATGGCCATCACCCAACGCCGCGCCAGATCGCCCGGCACGCCGGCGACCGCGCACAACGTCCCGGCTACCGCCGACAGACGTAGCAGCATCATCGATACCCTCGCCCACTCCGCGATCATGTCGGGTGCAGCCGGCGCTGCCAGGCGGCGCAGCGGCAGCAGGTGCTCGAGGTCGGCCTCGATGCGTTGCAGGCGCGTTTCGACGTCCATGGTCCTGCCTCCAGGGTGTTGTGGTTCCTGCGTAGCAGGAGGCGAGGCGGTCTGACAGGTGACTTTGTTTTGGTCGTGCCGCGGACGGTTCGTCGGGCGTGCCATGTCCTCACGGCGCTGTGATCGCCAAACTCGCCACGCCCTGCCTATGCTATTGGCGTGCAGTGGTCGCGGCCCCGTGGCGTGACCGCACGCGGATTGGCGTTTCGCCACGACCTGGCCCGCGGTCCCTCGCAACACAAGTTCGGGAGGGACGAACATGCTGATACAAAGCCCTATCGCATGGATTGGGGACCGGTTGGATCGTGCCGTTCACACGGTCGGCTCGGCCAGCGACGAGGATTACTGGCACGGGGATCGCCACGCCGGCGCCGTCTCCGTTCGCCGGATCGGGGGCAGCGATCTGGGACACGCTCTGACCGACGGCCTTGCCGACTTCGCCGCCAATCGGACCGACGTCATTTTCCTGTGCGTGATCTATCCACTGGTGGGACTGGTCTTGGCACGGCTTGCGTCCGGCTATGGGGTCGTGCCGCTGTTATTCCCTCTGGCGTCCGGTTTTGCGTTGGTGGGACCGCTCGCCGCGGTCGGCTTGAACGAAATGAGCAGACGGCGGGAGGCGGGCGCGGAGGTGACTTGGACGGATGCGTTCGGCGTGCTGCGGTCGCCGTCGATCGGCGGAATTGTCGGGCTCGGACTGTTGCTGATCGCGATCTTTCTGCTGTGGCTGGCGACGGCGGAGGCGATCTACGTGGTAACACTCGGGCTGAAGGCGCCGGTTTCGATCGGGGCCTTCGCGCATGATGTGTTCGCCACGAAAGCGGGATGGACGATGATCGTCCTGGGCGTTGGAATCGGGTTCTTGTTTGCCGTCGTCACCCTGGCGATCAGCGTCGTGACGTTCCCGCTATTGCTCGATCGCGACGTTAAGCTGGAGACGGCAATCTGGACCTCGATCCAGGCGGTCGCTGCGAATCCGCTGCCGATGGCGGCGTGGGGGCTGATCGTGGCGGCGGGACTGGTGATCGGGTCGGTGCCTTGCTTGCTGGGATTGGTGATCGTCATGCCGGTGCTGGGGCACGCGACGTGGCACCTGTATCGGCGCGTGGTCCGCTGACACCGCGTCAGCGGATTGCGCCAGAGACATGTCAGCCTGACCGGGATTGTGAGCCGCCTGTCATTGCGAGTTAGCCATCAGCCGGCCATGACACGGGGGGACTGTTTCTTGCGAGGCGCACAGCGCCGAGGCAATCTCCCGCCTGACGAGACGACGGAGGCTCGTCAGGCGGGAGATTGCTTCGGTGCTGCGCGCCTTGCAATGAAAGAGGTACTCAATTCCGGAAAGAGATTGCAGTGCGTCACGCTCCGTCCATTCGCACGTCACGATGACACGCGACACCCACGACCGTTTCGGCTCGCTCGCCCAGGTGCGCGCCTGGTATGCGGAGGAGCTTCGCTTAGCCGGTCCCGTTGAATCGGAAGCGGTGGTGCGCGCCTTTGCCACCGTCCCACGCGAGCGCTTCCTGGGTCCGGGCCCGTGGCGCGTCTACGATGACGCCGGGCGCGGCGGCTATCGCACGACGCCGGATGCCGATCCGCGGCACGTCTGTCATAACGTCCTCGTGGCACTCGACAAGACGCGCAGGATCAACAATGGCTCTCCTTCGCTGTGGGCGTTCGCAATCGATCAACTGGGTGTCGCCGCAGGCGAGGCTGTGCTGCACCTCGGCTGCGGCACCGGCTACTACAGCGCCATCCTGGCGGAGCTGGTTGGCATAGATGGCCACGTCGTTGCGGTCGAGCAACACACAGAATCTTGCAGCAAGGGCGCGCGAAGCGCTGTCGGATTGGTCCCAGGTCACGGTCGCTGAGGCGGACGGCGCAGCCTTCTCGGCTGGGCCACGCGACGTCATCGTCGCTAGCGCCGGTGCGACGCATCCGCTGCCCGGTTGGCTGGACGCGCTGCGCCCCGGTGGGCGGCTGCTGTTCCCGCTGACCTCTCAACGGCTCGGCGGCTACATGCTGAAGGTGACGCGCGCCGGCGGCGGGCAGCGGCTTGCGGCGGAGTTGTTGTGCCGCGCCTGGTTCATCCCGTTCATTGGCGGCCGCGACGCGGCGCTCGACGAACGGCTGGCCACGGCGATCGAGGGCGGTCACAGCGACCTCGTCCGTTCGCTGCGTCTGGACCGGCATGTGCCGGACGGCAGTTGTTGGCTGCACGGCGACGGGTTCTGCCTGTCGTGGCGCGACTCCGATCCGGCCGATGGCGCGCCGGCGGAGGCGAGGCAGCGAGCGTGAGCCAACCCGTCTGGCATCCCGAAAGCCTGGCCGCACGGCTGCCGTTTCTGCGTCGTCGGGCCCGGCTGACCGCCGCCACCCGCGCCTTCTTCACCGCGCGCGGCTACACCGAGGTGGAAACGCCCTATGCCGTCCGGACGCCGGGCGAGGAGGTCCACCTGCGCGCCTTTCGCACAGAGCATGAGCACACCGACGGCCGGCGCGAACCCTTGTGGCTGCACACCAGCCCGGAATTCGCCATGAAGAAGCTCCTGGCCGGGGGCGCCGGGCCGATCTTCCAGCTTGCCCGGGTGTGGCGGAACGGCGAGGGCGGCGACCTGCATGCGCCCGAATTCACCATGCTGGAGTGGTATCGCCCGGGCGCCGATACGGACTCGCTGATCGCCGAGACCGGCGACTTCCTGCGGGCGGTGCTGCCGCCCGAGGTCACCTGCCGCGGCGTCACCACCGACCTGACTGAGATCGAGCGCCTCACCATGGCCGACGCCTTTGCCCGGTATGCCGGCGCCGACCTGCTGGCCACCGCCGGCGACGCTGCCGCGCTGGCTGCCGCGGCGCACACCAGGCTGCGCGACAACGAGACCTGGGAGGATCTGTTCTTCCGCCTGCTGCTGGCACATGTGGAGCCGCGGATCGGCCGCGCCCACCCGACCTTCCTGACGCACTGGCCGGCAACGCAGGCGGCGCTGGCGCGGCGCGACCCGTCCGACCCGCGCGTCGCCGAACGGTTCGAGCTGTTCGTGTGCGGCATGGAACTGGCCAATGCATTCGTCGAGCTTACCGATGCGGCAGAGCAACGTGAGCGGTTCGCGGAGGATCGGGCTCGGCGGCATGCGATCGGCGGCGAGGACTGGCCGCTGGACGAAGCGTTCCTGGCAGCGTTGGTGCATGGGATGCCGCCCTCCGCCGGCATCGCCATGGGCTTCGACCGGCTGGCGATGATCGCCGGTGGCGCCGACCGGATCGATCAGGTGCTATGGATTTGAACCAGCGGCCCGAAACCGCAACGCAGTCCATGCTCTGTCATGCTATCGCCTGTCATTGCGAGGCGCGAAGCGCCAAAGCAATCCCCAGCGTGACGAGCCGTCGCAAACTCGTCAGGTGGGGGATCGCTTCGGCGCTTCGCGCCTCGCAATGACAGGGAATTTTCGGTATTCTCAGTCAGAGTGGAATGTTCTAATTGGTATATGTGTGTGGCAGTTGACAGTAAGCTCCGGCGTTACTCTCGAACCGTCATCTGGAGCCCGCGCAATGCGCCGTCCCGTACCTGATCTTTCTGGCCCTGGTGCTTTCCGGTTGCGTCGATCAGCTCGCGCGGCGTGAGGCTTACCTGAACCAGTTCGTCGGCCGTACGGATTCCGAGCTGGTGCAGCAGCTCGGCGTGCCGGCCCGGACCTACGAGACGGACGGGACGAGATACCTCGCTTACAACGAGAGCAGGGTGCAACTCGTTCCAGCGTTGCCGCCCGGCCCGGGGCCGTGGTGGATGTATGGTGGATACGGCGGCGGCTATCCGCCGCAGGCGATCACCCTGGCATGCGAGACGACCTTCGCGGTCGCCGGCGGGGTGGTGAAGTCCTACGCGCTGCGGGGTAACGCCTGCGGTTGAGCGAGGTGGCGCCGCGGCAACAGTGCCGCAACGCCTTGCAGGTCGCGGGCGGGGTTTGATCTGCATCAAAGCCACTGGCCGGTCGCACTGCTTTGTCTCCCGAGCGCCGCATGCTGTGCATGCGCGCGCATGACGGAGCGGCAATAGGTGCCGACCGTGTACGGAGAGACCATGAAATACGCTCTGTTTGCCACGACTTTACTGAGTGCATTGACATTCGCCGTCGCGGCGTCCGCACAAAGCCCACTCGATCTCAATCAGCCGCTGGTCGGCTTGGAGGCCGGCACATTCATGCTGCGTGCCCGCGCCATCGGGGTGATTCCGCTGGATTCTTCCAGTTCGATCTCTGCGATCGGCGGTCACGTGGATGCAACGGCGCAGGCGGCGCCGGAACTCGACCTTTCCTACTTCCTGACCGACAACGTCGCGTTCGAGCTGATCGCCGCAACGACGCGGCACAACGTAAGCGGGCAGGGCACCGCGCTCGGTAATGTCGATGTGGGTAGCGTGTGGGCGCTGCCGCCGACGCTGACGGTGCAGTATCACTTCATGCCGCATTCCGCCTTCAGCCCGTATGTCGGCGCCGGCATCAACGCGACGATCTTCTATGGGTCGGAACCGGCGGGTCCGACCGTGACCCATGTCAGTTACGACAACAACATCGGCGCGGCAGTGCAGGTGGGTGCCGATTACAACTTCACCGGGCACTGGTTCGCCAACGTGGACGTGAAGCAGATCTTCCTGAACACAACGGCGCATATCAGCACGGTGCTTGGTCCGGTGACGGCCAAAACGGCACTCAACCCGCTGGTGATCGGCATGGGCATAGGCTACCGGTTCTAACGACAACGTGCAAAGCGACCGACGTACGGCACGGGCGGCCCCACCGTCATGACCGGGCCAAGATACTATGGGAGTTGGCGGCCAAGACATCGGATAGTCCTTCGGTTCTTCAACAACGAAAGACAGGAGCGATCCGATGACCAACCCGACCGCCGCCTCCAGCGTCCCAGTCGAGACAGGTGGGAGCAGTCCGTGCGAAACGGTCGAGGCTCAATCATTCGGCGCCCAGATATTACGCCGCCAGTGCGCGGCCGCCCAGCAACTCGGTCACCTGCGCGGCGCGGCGTTTCAGTTCCTCTCCCACCGCGGTCAGACCGACCCGTCGCATTTGCTCTGCCACACCAACCACCACCAGCGCGTTGATCGCGCCATCCGCCATGCGCACCGGCGCGGCGACGATCGACATGCCGCGGATGTACTGGCCATCGTCGATGGCGTAGCCGGCCTGTCTCGCCGCCGCCACCTCGGCGCGCCAGTCGGCGAAGGCGGGTGGCTGATCCCATCGCAGCCGCGCGAAGCGGGCCCGGATGTCGGCCCAGCTATGGTTGCCGAACGCCGCGATGCAGCGACCGGTGGCGCTGATCAGCGCCGGAAACCGGCTGCCGATATCCACATGCACGCGCAGTGGCAAATCGGCACGCGCCAGCGCCACCACCACCATGTGCTCCAGTCCGCTCGCCTCCACAGCGATCGCGGTCGCCCCGTATTGCGCAGCGAGTTGCTCCAACTGCGGCTGCACCACGGCGGCAAAGGTGTGCCCGCGCAAGGCCGAGCGCGCCAGCGCCACCAACCCCGCCGCCACCTGGTATTTCTTGCCGTCGGGATCGAATGCCACCAGCCGTTCCTCGGTCAGCACGCGCAGGATGTGCAGGCAGGTGCTGGGTACCAGCCCAAGTTCGCGGGCGATGGCATGCACGCCGAGTGGCGCGCCGCTGCGCCCAAGCAAGCGCAGAATGGCGATGCCGCGCGACAGAGCCGGCACCGCGCGGACCCGGACCGGCTTCGCTGGTAAGGCTGGCTTGCTACCCGTGGTGACCGCCATCGATCGCGTGCCCTTTGCCTGGCCAGCTCGCCTGCCGGCGCGCAGTTGTTGTCCAAATACAACAAGAATACCTGCCTAACAACACGGTGCCGCGCCATTCTGCTACCGCTGAAACGTCAAAAGGGGGGAACAACCAGACCAATGCAGCCCAGCCACCTCTCGCATTTGATCGCCGCCGAAGCCACCCTCGCCTTGAAGGCCGAGCCATGGTGGTGCCGTGTGGGTCTCGACATATCACCCTTCTGCTCCGCCCCATCCTCGCCGCACTCAGGCAGGGGATCCACTCGCCGGCCTGTTGGGTT
Organism: uncultured Alphaproteobacteria bacterium; assembly: GCA_963762885.1. Taxonomy (GTDB): domain Bacteria; phylum Pseudomonadota; class Alphaproteobacteria; order Acetobacterales; family Acetobacteraceae; genus JASHVB01. Next base: position 159,435 of record CAVXNH010000048.1, on the reverse strand, counting down.
TTGCCCGGCACCTCTTTCAGAACAGGCTATTGCGGCACTATAATGACGCGATCACCGGGAATACCCGGGGCAGGGAGAAACGTGTCATGTCCGCTGTATTATCGGAGCAAGCGACAACGACGCAGAAAGCGGCAATGGACGGCGCGGTGCGCCATCTCGTTGCCAATTACAGCCCGAAGGGTGACAAAGTCGGATGGCTGATGCTGGCCTCCATCCTGGTGGAGTCCTGGGACCTCTACGCCATCGGCTTCGTGCTCATCTTCATCCGCGACCAATACCATCCTGCTCCGCTGATGCTGGGCCTGGCGGCCGCGGCCACCCAGGCGGGCGCACTGATCGGCGCACAGGTCGGGGGATGGCTCTCCGACAAGATCGGCCGGCGCGTGATGTTCCTCATCACCATGGTGATGTTCATTGTCCTCGCCCTCGCCCAGGCCTGCGTCACCTCGGTGCTGGAGCTGGTGCTCGTCCGGCTGCTGCTGGGTCTGCCGCTCGGGAGCGATATCTCCACCGGCTACACCTACATCATGGAGTTCCTGCCGAAGGGCCGGCGCGAAGTGGTGGGCAACCGCTGGCAGTTCATGTTCGGCATGGGTAGCTTGCTCGCGGTCACCGTGGTTGTCATCTTCCTGCTCTGCGGCATGGACCACGAGTGGGTCTGGCGCTCGATCCTCGGCCTCGGAGCAGTACCCGCCGCCATCATCCTGTGGCTGCGCCACGACCTTCCGGAGACGTCGATCTGGCTGATTCGCCAGGGCCGCTTTCGCCAGGCCAAGGCGGTCTCGAAGAGCATGTACAACGACTCCCTCGACATGCTTCCCGACCAGGATATTACGTTCCGCAAGCCCAACCCGATGGCGTTCTTCGCCGACATTTACCAGGACCCGATCCGCTGGCGCGCCACGCTCTATGGTTGGATCGCCGGCTTCTGCCAGGCTTCCGAGGCGCAGACCTTCAGCTTCTACCTGCCGATCATGTTCGTTATGGTAGGTGTTTCATCCACCATTGGTACGCTGGCGATGCTGATCCCGCTCCAGGTGATCAGCGTGATCGCCGGCTGGGTGGCGCCGCTGTTGACGCCGAAAATCGGCCACAAGGGAGTCGCCAGGCTCGGGTTCGGCATGGTCTGGGTGTCGCTGCTGGTTTCGGCTGCGGCGCTTTATACCGGCTACGTCAGGATTCTCCCGTTCGCGGCCGCCTTCATGTTCTGGGGACACATGCACTCGTCGTCGAACTGCATGACGATTCCCTCGGTGGTCGCCAAACCGGAGTATCGCGGCACGGCCAGCGGCTTCTCCTACATGTTCGTCAAGGCCGCCGGGTTCCTGGCGATCTTCCTGTTCCCGTCCGTGTTCACGGCGATCGGGCAGGCGAATTCCACGCTGCTGGTCTCGTTCTTCTCCCTCACCGGCCTGCTGGCCGCGACCTTCTTGCTGCCGGAGGTCTATGGTTACGATGCCGATTTGTGACGACGCGGGAGGGCCGCGTGCGCCTGAGTGAGTCGATGATCCCCGCATGGCCGCATGAGCAGTGCACGACAGGCCAGCGTAGCGACACGCGAATACCACCTTCCCGCGCCCGGTAACCCATACGTCCAGCCCGGGCGATAGGCCGCTTTGGGTGGGAAGCCGATCTTCGGGTCCGGGCTGGCTGGGACCTGGATCGCCGCACGATCAGCGCGGCCGAGATCGTGTGCCTTCATCGTCCGCCACGCCAAGCTCCCATCAATGCGCCCTAAAGGGCGGTAGACGCGAGTTCCCTCGACATCATCTCTCGCATCATGAATTTCTGCACTTTGCCCGTGACCGTCATTGGATACTCATCGACGAACCGCACATAGCGCGGGATCTTGAAATGCGTGATCTGGCCACGGCAGAACGATCGGATGTTTTCCTCGGTCGCGGTCGCGCCGGCCTTCAGTTTGATCCAGACACAGAGTTCTTCGCCCCAGTACGCGTCAGGCACGCCGAATCCTTGCACGTCCGCGACAGCGGGATGTTTGAAGAGGAATTCCTCGACCTCGCGCGGGTAGATATTCTCACCGCCGCGAATGACCATGTCCTTGCTTCGTCCTGTGATCGTGATGAACCCGTCCGCGTCAATGACGCCCAGATCGCCGGAGTGCAGCCAGTGTGCTTCGTCGATGGTTTCCCGGGTTCTCGCCTCATCGCCCCAGTAACCGCGCATGACCATGAAGCCGCGGAAACAAAGCTCGCCCTGAGTGCCGAGCGGAACCGCGCGTCCATCGAGGTCGGCGATTTTCACCTCCATGTGCGGTTGCACACGGCCAATGGTCCCGACACGCTGTTCAAAGGAATCCGTGGGCGTGTTCTGCACGCTGCTGCCGGACAGTTCGGTCATGCCATAGATGCATATGAACTCCCGCATGTTCATATCATCCGTCACCCGCCGCGCCGTATCACTGGGCACCGCCGAACCGCCAGAGAAGCCGCCGCGCAGGCTGCTCATGTCAAACTGACGGAATGCCGGGTGGTTTAGGATCGTGATCAACATCGTCGGCACACCGCAAAAATGGGTGCATTGCTCTGCCTGAATTGTTTCGAGCGATGCGACCGGATCAAACGCCTCGCCCAGGTAAATGATCGTCACACCCAGTGTCACGCCCAGGATGCTGCCGCAGACCATGCCGCCAACGTGGTACAGCGGGAACGGCTGGCCCAACCTGTCGCCCGCTTTGATTCCCGCCATAAGACCACAAAAGTAACCGTTGTTAAGCAGCGCGTGATGCGTCAGCGTCGCCGCCTTGGGCGATCCAGTCGTGCCAGACGTGAACTGGATGTTGATCGGATCATCTGGCCGCAGCAGGCCCGACAGTTCGGCCAGACGTTCCCGCTCCGCCGCGCCGCCCATCGCCTGGACGTCCGAAAACCGATAATACCCGGGTTCATCGGTATCTGCGAAATGGATCGCGGCCGTCAGGTGCGGTAGCCGCGCGGACCGCAGGGCGCCCGGCGCGCAGTGTGCCAGCTCTGGCGCCAGTTCCCGCAGGATGCCGATGTAATGCGTCGTCCGGAACAGGTCCGACGAGATCAACGCGCGGCATGCGACCTTGTTCAGCGCGTATTCCAGTTCCGCTGCGCGATAGCCGGGGTTGATGTTCACGAGAATCAGGCCCGCCTTCGCGGTGGCGTATTGCGTCAGAACCCATTCGATCCGGTTGGGTGACCAGAGCCCGACGCGATCGCCCGGCTTCAGGCCCAGGGCGATCAGGCCGGCGGCGAGCCGGTCGGCCTCGTGCCGCAGGGCCGCGAAGGTCAGACGGGCGCCCTGGTCTCGGACCAGCACTGCTTCCCGATCCGGCCAGCGTTCGGCGGCTTTATCCAAAGCGCCACCGAGCGTGTCGTAAAGCAGTGGGATATTCGAGGCGCGGTGGAAATAGCTTTGGTTCGATGCACTCACGTCCCCCTCCCTGCTGATACGTAGCTAGGTACGATCAATCATCAATTCGCTAACGTCGCTGTCAAGCCGAACACAGCGCCTACCTGATGGCCTGTAGCGGCGCACCAAAGAAGACCGGCCGAAGTATCCCTCTCCCTCAGTTCGCTTGTCACACAGCGGCCTGGTCTGGCCGTAGCCGCTGATCGCGCGATACACCGGCCGCGGATTGCGCGCGGAGAGCGCGGCATAGCCGAGGCCGAGCAGGTCCATCACGCCGGGCCGGTAGTTCTCCACCAGCACATCGGCGACGGCGGTCAGACGCCGCGGGTGTCGTCGCCGCGGTCCGGCGGCTCTACCTTGATAATGTCGGCGTCGAGATCGCCGAGCACCTGCGTGGCGAACGGCCTCGCCACCACGCGCGTCAGATCGACCACCCGGACACGGGCGAGCGGCCCGGCCCAGCCCGCCTGCGCTGTGGCGCAGGCTCAGCCATGCTTGCTCGGCAACTCGACGACGCCGCTGCCCAGCACCGACAGTTCACCATCCTGGTTATGCGCGGATTGCTCTATGGCGACGAGGTGGCGCTCGTCCTCGACGTATTTCCGCACCACCTTGCCATCGATGAACAGCAGGTCGCCTTCCGGGTTGTGGCGACGAATCTTGCAGCTCGCAGCACGTAGGAAGCCGTCGTCACCCATCCAGTTGGTGAGATGGTGGGTCAGCCAGGAACAGCGTTCCGGCCCGTAATCATACGCTCCCGGCGCTCCCACCATCAGCGCGAATTCCTGCTCCCAGTGCACCCGCTCGGGGCAGTCCGGAATGCCGAAACGGTTGGGAATGCCGAGGCCCGGATGCTGCTGCACCTGACGCCAGGCCAGCTTGTTGGCGCGGATATACAGCCCGCCCCAACCTTGTGCGTAGGCGATGAAGCCGGTGACGGTCATCGGCCCTTTCGCCATTGTGGGCAGCGCCTCACCCTCCGCCACATCCTCCCAATAGCGCGGATTCGCGCCGCGGATTTCTTCATTGGCATAGAGCAGGTAGAGGCGTTCCAAGTCCTCCGGCTGGTAGACGCGCTGCGGGCGCTGCTTCACCTCGGTGTATTTCGTGCCTTGCTCGCGCGCCAGGTCGCGGTCGGTGCGGAAGCACCAGCTATCGGCCTCCGCCACCAGCTCGCCCGCCGGATTGAAGAAGTTGACATGGTAGATCTGCTGGATCGCGCGGCCGGCGAATTTTGTCTCGTGCTCCACCAGGTCCTTCAGCCAGGCCTCGGTGGAGATCGCCTGGTTGCGCAGCACCGGCTTGTGCCAATGCCAGTCGGCGCCGGCCCACATCGCATGCACGCCGGCAATGCCGCCGACATAGCCGGAGACGATGCGGCTGGTAGAGAACAGGAAGCTGGGCAGCGCGATCACGTCGCCATAGCGCGTCTTCGCGGCATAGGACGGTTCGCACCACAGCGGATTGTCGTCACCGATGCCATGCGCGTAGTGGCGGATGTTGTCGCGCGTCGCCTCATGGCACCAAGGCTCGAGTGTGTGTTCGATCCGCACGTTCGTGCGAGCCCGCAGCGCATCCAGCGCCTCGTCGGTGATGCGGGCGAAACGGCGAGTGGGTTCCGCGTTCATGCAGTCTCCGTCTGGGTAAGGGGGGATGCGGCGGCGGCTTCCTGGTCGCGCAGCGCCTTGCGGTTGATCTTGCCGGCCGGCGTGCGCGGCAACTCGGCGACGAACGCGACCTGGCGGGGATATTCGTGCTGGCTGAGCCGATGCCGCACGAAGTCCTGCAACTCGCCCACCAGCGCATCGTCGGCGGCATAGCCGGGCCGCTTCACGATGAAGGCCTTCACCACCAGGCCGCGCAGCGCATCCGGCACGCCGATCACCGCCGCGGCCTGCACCGCCGGGTGCTGTAGCAGCGTATGCTCTATCTCCACCGCGCTCATGGTCCAGCCGGCGGAGATGATGACGTCGTCGGCGCGGCCGGCATGGTAGAAATAGCCGTCGGCATCGACGCGGCCGCGATCCTTGGTGGGGAACCAGGCATCGTGCCGGCGCACCATGATCTCGCCTTGCTCACCCGGTTCGCAGCGCGTGCCGTCGGGGCGGTGCACCTCCACCGCGACCCCTGGCACCGGCCGGCCGAGCGCGCCCGGCTTCACCACGAAGTCGGCGGCGCCGGGATAGTTGGCCAGCACGACGCCGACCTCGGTGGTGCCATACATGCTGCATAGCGTGATGCCGAGCGCTTGCTGGATGTACTCGGCGGTCTCCGGATCGATCGGCTCGCCGGTGAAGGAGAGTTTCTCCAGTTCCAGCCGGTAGTCCCCGAGCAAGCTGCTGTTGCGGATCATCCGGTAATGCGTGGCGGCGGCGGAGAGGTTGGTGGTGCCGTAGTCCCGCAGCGCCTGCAAGAGGCGCTCGGCGCTGAAGCGGCCGGCATAGGCGCCGGTTTCGATGCCGAGCGCCAGCGGCGCTAGCGTGCCGTGCCACAGCCCGTGGCCCCAGGCCGGCGACGAGGGGCAGAAGTACCGGTCGCCCGGCCGCAGCCCGGTGCCGTACAGCGCGGCGTTCATCAGCACCACCAGGGCGCGGTGCGTGTGCCTGATGGCGGCGGGCAGTTCGCGCGTGGTGCCGGAGGTATACTGGAAGATCGCCAGGTCGCTCGCTGCGGTGGTTGGATGGTACTCCGCCGGCTGGCGCGCCACCGCGGCCATGAAGGCATCGTCCGCGGCGACGATGCGCGGGCCGCCGGCTTCATGCAGCACGGCGGCCTTGTCTTGCGTGGTCAGCAGCAGCCGCGGAGTGCAATCCTGCACGCGAAGCCGCACGCCCTCGGCGCCGAACAGGGTGAAGAGCGGCACCGCGATGGCGCCGCGTTTCACCGCGCCGAACATGGCGGCATAGAACGGCAGCGACGGCTCCAGCATGATCGCGACGCGATCGCCGGGGGCGATGCCCTCGGCCGCGAGCCAGTGGGCGAAACGCGACGACCAGGCGGCGAGGTCCGCGAAGGTGATGATCTCGTCGGCGCCTTCGGCATGGGCGACGCGCAACGCGACGCGGTCCGCCGCGGCATGGCGGTCCACGCATTCATGGCCAATGTTGAGGCGGTTGCGGTCGCCGTCGAACAATTCCCAGAGCCGCGCCGTGGCATAGACGCGCTGGGCATCGGCGTAGCTGCTGTAGTCGGTCAGTTTGGCCACGCGGCGCGGGTTCCCTGGCGTTATGGCGGCACTACAGGGCTGGTCGCCAATGTTGTCAACTACGGCTATATGTTGTATGTAGACAACATAATGTCCGACAGGGTTCGACCCAAATCCGCGCCCATATTCGGATGCGCGGCCACCGGCCGGATCACAATGGCAACGGCATCAAACCAAATGGCACGCAACAAATCGCCCCGGCGAAACCTCGCGCAGTGGCGCCGGCTGGGCACAAATCGGCGCGGCGAGAGGACACCGGCCCCGTAGCCGGCAACCGTGCACCTCGGTCGCGGAGCCAGGCGGTTCTCCACGTAAAACGAAACGGCTGCGTGGCCGATCCGGATCGGGCACCGGCACCGCGGAGACCAGTGCGCGCGTATAAGGATGCCGCGGATCGCCAATGATCTCCGCGGCGCTGCCTTGCTCCACGATCACCCCCAGATACATAACGGCAATGCGCCCGGCGAGATATTTGACCGTTGCAATGTCGTGGGAAATGAACAGGTAGGCCAGGTCGAGTTCTTCACGCAGGCGCTCCAGCAGCAGGATGACGCGCGATCGCAGCGATACGTCCAGCGCCGACGTCGGTTCGTCCAGCACCACCAGCCGCGGCCGGGTGACAATGGCGCGTGCGATATTGGTCCGCTGCCGCTGGCCGCCCGACAGTTCGTGCGGATAGCGATCCACCAGTTCGAGCCCGAGCCCAACATGCTGGAGAACTTCCTCGGCCCGATCCCGCCGCTCGGCCCGTGCAAGGTTCGCATGCAGCAGCAACGGTTCTTCAACCATGCGGCGCACCGTCATTCTGGGATTTAGCGCCGCTGCGGAATCCTGAAATACCATCTGCACCTGTTGGCGCATTGCCCGCAGGCGTGGCGGATCCAGTTCGCGCAGATCCTGCCCTGCCAAGCGAATGGCGCCGTGTGTCGGTTCGATCACTCGCAGGATGCATCGGCCCAGCGTGGACTTTCCACACCCCGACTCGCCGATCAATCCAAGCGTCTCGCCCGCGCCGATCGTCAGGCTGACGCCATCGACCGCACGCACGACGCGGTGCGTTCCGCCAAACCGCTTCAGCGGAAAATGCTTGGAGAGATCTTCGACTTCAAGCAACGCCGACATGCGCTGGTTCCACGGCGAAGCACGCGGCGATATGGCCAGGACTAACAGTCACCAGCGCCGGCCGATCACGGCGGCACGCATCCGACGCCAGTTCGCATCGGTCGGCATAGCGGCAACCCGGAGGTGGGTGCAGCAACGGTGGCACCGCGCCCGCTATCGGTGTCAAAGCCACATCCGCGTCGATGCGCGGGATCGCCGCGACCAGCGCGCGCGTGTAGGGGTGCGCAGGATGCAGGAACAAGCCGCGCACCGGTGCCGCCTCGGCGAGTTGTCCGGCATGCATGACGGCGACCCGATCGCAGGTTTCCGCGACGACGCCAAGATCATGCGTGATCAGGACGATGCCGGTTCCGGTCTGCACGCAAATGTCGCGCAACAGGTCGAGGATTTGCGCTGCGATCGACACATCAAGCCCGGTCGTCGGCTCGTCCGCAATGAGCAATCGAGGGCTGCTGGATAGGGCCATTGCGACCATGATGCGTTGACATGTGCCGCCGGAAAGCTGATGCGGATATTGTTTCGCCTTGGCGCCGGCGTCCGGGATTCCCACTTGCTCCATCAGTGCCGCGGCGCGGCCTGTGGCGTTCGCGCGCGATAGGCCCGCGTGCAACCGGACCAGTCGGGCGATCTGTTCCCCCACCGGGATCACCGGGTTCAACGAGGTACGCGGGCTCTGCGGCACCAGCGCGATGCGGCGACCACGATAGAGACGACGTTCGTGCTCTGGCATGGCGATTATATCGCGGCCCTCGAACCGAACTGCGCCGCGCACGACCCGCCCTGGCGGCCGGATCATGCCCAATATCGCCAGTCCGGTTACCGACTTTCCGGATCCCGACTTACCGACGAGACCGACGATCTCGCCTGCTTCGACGGTGAGGCTGACCCCGTCAACCGCCTCTACCGGACCGTCATCGGTGTGGAAATGCACGGTGAGATCTTCGATCGCCAGCAGACTCATCGCACGCCCCGCATGCGAGGGTCGATGATGTCACGCAAGGCGTCGCCGATGAGATTGAACGACAGCACGGCGATCATGATCGCGAGTCCCTGGGAAGACGAACAGCCACCACTCGCCGGTGACCATCTGGCTGGCGCCTTCGGCGGTCATCTCCCCCCATTCGCTCGTCGGTGGTTGAATGCCGAGGCCGAGGAACGACAACGTCGCCATCGTCAACAAGGCAAAGCCGGTCGCCAGCGTCGCCTGCACGATCAACGGCGGAATGCAGTTTGGCAGCAGATGCACCAGCAGGATGCGGTGGACCGGATTGCCGACGGTCACCGCTGCCTCGGCGTATTCCATCTCGCGCGCGCGCAACACCTCGCCGCGCATCAGGCGCAGATAGGTCGGAGCCTGGGTGATGGCGATGACCAGGATCAGGTTGCCGGTGCCATTGCCCAGGGCCGCCGCCAGCCCCATTGCAAGCACCAGCGCGGGGAACGCAAGCACAGCGTCGACCGCACGCATCACCAGCATGTCGAGCCAGCCGCCGCGATAGCCCGCCACCATGCCGATCAACGAACCCACTGCGAGCGCGGCGATCGTCGCAGTCAGTGGCACGGCCAGATCGACGCGTGCGGCGTAGATGATGCGCGAGAGTTGATCGCGGCCGTAAACGTCGGTGCCGAACAGATGCGGCCAGCACGGCCCGAGCAAGGCCGCCGCCGCATCCGTGTTGTCGGCGCCGAATGGGGTGATCCAGGGAGCCAGCGCGGCGACCGGCACCAGCGCGGCCAGGGTGCAAACGGCGGCGAACGACACGGGGTTCCGCCGCAGACGACGCAGTGCCGGCCAGGCCGGGCGCCTTGGCAACGAACGTGCAGGCATCGGCAATCCTGCCATCAGCCAAGCCTGATCCGCGGGTCGGCCAGGCCATACGCAATGTCCACGGCGAGGTTCACCAGCACGTACATCACCGCAACGAACAACACAAAGGATTGGATCGGCGCGGAGTTCTTCGTCATTAACGCGGTCACTGCGTAATTGCCGATACCGGGCCAGGCGAATACGCTCTCGACCACCGCATTGCCGGCCATCAGGAAACCGAACACGACCCCGAGCGTGGTGATGACCGGGATCAACGCATTGCGTAGCGCATCGCCATAGATCACCTGTCGCGCCGGCAATCCGGCCGCCCATGCCGCCCTGACATAATCGGACACGCAGCGTTTCCAGCATCGTCGCACGAACCATGCGTGCCAGCGGCGCCATGATGCTGATCGCCAGCGTGAATGACGGCAGGGCCAGATGTGCGAGGCTGGAACTCAGTGCACGCCAATTGCCGGTCAGCAGCGAATCAATGACATAGAGGCCGGTGATGTGTGGTGGCGCTGCGATGCCTGGGCCAAGCCGGCCCAGGGGTGCCGGCGCGATGCCCAACAAATAGAAGAAGACGTAGATCAGCAGCAGGCCGGTCCAGAAGCTTGGCAGCGCGACGCCGGCGACGGCGATGACCCGGCCAAGGTGATCGATCAGCTTTTCACGGTGGAGCGCGGAAACCACGCCGAGCGGCACGCCGAAGCCGATCGCCAGAAGCAGGCTGGCGAGCGTCAATTCCAGCGTGGCCGGCAGGCGCTGGATGAAATCCTGCAGTACCGGGCGGCCGGTTGCGGCACTTTCGCCAAGGTCGCCGTGCAGCAATCCGAGCACGTAGCGCTCGTACTGAACCGGAACGGGTTGGTCCAGGCCCATCTGGTGCTCGACCTCCGCCACATAAGCGGGAGTCGCGAATGGGCCGGCCTTGACCAGCGCAGGGTTGCCCGGCAGCAGGACGGTCAACAGAAAACTGATGAGCGTGACGCCAAACAATGTCGGGATGACCAACGCCAAACGGCGCAGAACGTACCAGGCGAACGGCATGGGTCGCGACGCCCGACGCGCCTCAGGCGAGCTTCATTGCGTAGAAGCGCTCGAACGTGTCCCACCGCTTCTCGATTCCTTGCAGATCGGCGCGCATGACGCGGGTCCAATTGTCGTACCACAGGAAGCCCCAGACCGCGTCGTCGATCAGGATTTTCTGCGCCTGCTTTGCCCCTTCCAGCCGCTTCGCCGGATCGGGTTCGAACATGTTGGCATCGACGACCGCATCGAACGCCGGATTGGAATAGAATGACGTGTTGGTCGCCTTGGCCTTGCTGTGGAAGTTGAAATACAGATGATAGAAGGGATCGTTGATCCAGGACTGCCAGGACTCGATCGATAGCACGTGGCTGCCCTGGCTGGCCATTTGCCGGAACGTTGCATCGGTTTCCTTCACGATGTTCACCGTGAAGCCGATGCTTTGCAGTTCCCGCTGAATCCACACGGCGGCTTCTTCGTGCGGTTGCCAGCCGACGCGGATCGCGAGGTCCACCGGCAGCGGCGCTCCGCCCAGTCCCGCCTGCTTCATCAGCGCCTGGGCTTTCGCAATGTCGTATTTGTATGGCGACAGCGACGCGTCGTAGCCGGGCGTCAGGCTGGGCAGCGGGCTCTTCATCTGCGCGCCATAGCCGAACAGGACATTCGGAATGATCGCCTGGATCGGAATGGCATAGTTGATCGCTTGCCGCACCTCCGGCTTGTCGAATGGCGGCTTGCTGGTGTTCATGCAGAGCCAATGGCAGGTGGTGTCCGGAACCGTGACGATCTTGAGGTCCTTGTCGCCTTCCAGGCTCTTGATGCTGCGCGGCGACAGTCCCGAACGGCCTGCGACGAAGTCGATCGCCTTGCGCTTCAGCAGCAGCAGCCGGTCGGATTCGTTCGGCGACGAACTTGAGGTCGATGCGGTCGAAGAACGGCGCAGGCCGCCAGTACGGGCTTGGTCGCTTCGAGCACGACGCCGACGCCGGGCTCGTTCTTGGTAAGCTGGTACGGCCCCAGCCCGGCGGTGTTGCGCTTCAACCAGGCGGTCGCCCAGGATCGTCCGGCGCGTCGCGTGCTGCTTGACTTCCTCGGGATCCAGCAGTGCGTCGTTTGCCAGCGCCATCGCGTCCAGTGCGAGGGGGCTTGCCGCGGCATGTGGATCGCTACGGTTTCGTCGTCGCGCAGTTCGAATTGTTCCGGCTTGGTCACGCGCAACAGTAATGGCAGGACGAGGCGCATATAGCCGGGCGATTGCAGGCTGCGGTCGAGCATGTATTTCACCGCAGCGGCATTGACCGGCCGGCCGCTGGGGAATGTCATGCCTTTGCGGATCTGCATGACCAGCGTTGCGCCATTGTCCTCGAACGACCAGGCGCGGCGACGCTGCCATCGAATTCCTCCGGCTTCGAGCGGATACAGTCCGGGCGAGCCTGCGACCGGATCGACCTTCCACATCAGTGGACTGTCATAGATGTTCGCCTGAACGGTGTAGGCGCCGATCGATTTGAACGAGGCCGGATCGAGCGTGTCGATGTCGGTGTCCCACGCGACCGTCAACGTGCGTGGTTCCGCGGCCCCGCGGATCGGGCGATAGCCGATCCAGTGCCGAGCGCCGCCAACCCCGATCCCGCCAGTTTCAGAAATCCCGCCGCGCCGTGCCGCCGCCCATGCCAGCCCCCATCCGCAGATTGTGGCTTGTCTTACAGGGTGTTCCATTATCGTCAACCTGAGTTCGAGAAAATGGAACAGGTTGCAACGCCATGTCCACCTTGGAGAATGCTGCCTCGGTGTTGCGATTGTTCTCGGCCGATCGGCTGGAACTGACCGTTTCGGACGCCGCGCGCGCGTTAGGGATGCCCAAGAGTTCGGTGTCGCGGCTGCTGAAGGCGATGCGGGACGCCGGTTTGCTGACCAGTGTTACTGAGGCGCCGCGTTATCGCGTCGGTAACATGTTGTTTGAGATTGCCCAGTTGCACACGCAGAACTCGGACCTGATGCAGCTCGCCGACGCGGAGTTGGAAGCGATCTGCCGGGAGACGCGGCACACTGGCTATATTTCGATTCTCGATGGTGCGGATGTGCTGGTGCTGCGGATGCTACCGGGACGGGATGCATTGCGCGTGGTGACGCCGCTCGGCAGCCGCGCGGCCGCCTTTGCCACGGCGAACGGACGTGCGTTGCTGGCGCGGTTAAGCGACGAGAAGGTGCGCGCGCTGCATCCGAAGCGCCTGCGCCCGCCATCGCCCAATGCGCCACGCGGCATGAACGAATTACTCGAACGGCTGGCGCAGATGCGTCGCGTCGGATGGTGCGAGGCGATCGATGAGGCAATACCCGGCGTTCACTCCGTCGCGGTTGCGGTGCAGTCCGCAGCGGCGCAGGAGACGCTTGCGTTCTGCCTGTCATTTCCGGATTCTAACATCTCCGAAATTGCATTGCGCCGGATGGTGCGGATGCTAACGGCGGCGGCTCGGCGCATTGCCGAGAAGGTGGGCGACCGTTTTTGGGATGTCGTTGCCGAGGAACTGGCGGCATGAGGCAGCTTTCATCCGATGATGTTGAGGCGTTGGCCGTCGGGGCATGGATCCTTGGCGCCGGAGGGGGGGCAGTCCGTATCATGGATTGCTCAATATGCGCCGGCTGTATCGCGAGGGCGTGCGGGTTTCCCTGATGCAGCCGGATGAACTCGAAGACGACGACGATGTCGCCGTGGTGTCGATGATGGGCGCGCCGTTGGTGATCCTGGAACGCCTGGTCGATGCGGGGCAGATCGCACGCGCGGTCGAAGCGATGCAGGAGTATCTTGGCCGGCGCTTCCGTGCCGTGATGGCCATCGAGATTGGTGGGGGCAATGGCATCCAGCCGCTGATGGCGGCGGCGCATCTTGGCATTCCGGTGGTCGATGCTGACGCCATGGGCCGCGCCTATCCTGAAGCGCAGATGACGTCGTTTGCGGTGGCGAATCTTGCGCCGGCGCCGCTGTTCTCGGTCGATCCGCGCGGCACCGAGGCGATCATCAGCCGGGCTGCGAGTTGGAAATGGATGGAGCGTGCCAGCCGCAAGCTGTGCACGGAGTTCGGCTCGATCGCCGCGACCTGCAAAGCGCCGCGCACCGGTGCCGAGGTAAAGCGCTGGGGCATCGCCGGAACCACCTCGCAGGCGATCCGCCTGGGTGAAGCCGTGCAACGCGCGCATCGGCAGCATGCAGATCCCATCGAGGCAATTCTGCAGGCGGAGCATGGCAAGCGGCTGTTCTCCGGCAAGGTGACCGAGGTGGAGCGCATGTACGACCGAAGGCTTCCTGCGCGGGCGCACGGCAATTCAAGGCCTGGGCAGCGATCGCAACACGGCGATCGAATTAGAATTCCAGAACGAATGGCTGGTGGTATGGCGTAATCGCGTGCCCCTGGCATCCACTCCGGAATTGATCTGCATGATCGACAACGATACCGGCGAGGCGATCGGCACCGAACTGGTGCGCTACGGACAGCGTGTTACGGTTATTGCTTTACCATCCCCGCCGATTTTCCTCACGCCGGCAGGACTGAATTACGTCGGACCGCGAGCCTTCGGTTACGACTTCGATTTTTGCTCGGTGTTCGACGCATGAACCGTTTGGGAATCGACGTCGGCGGCACCAATACGGACGCTGTCCTGGTGGCCGATGGCCAGATCCTGCACGCGATCAAGGTGCCGACAACGGAAGACGTGACCGGCGGCATTGTCGCGGCAATGCGCAGCGTGTTGGCGCATGTCGACGTCAGCGTCGATGCGGTGATGATCGGCACGACGCATTTCGTGAATGCTGTGGTGCAGCGACGCAACCTGGCGCCCGTCGCGGCCATCCGCATTGGCTTGCCCGCGACGGCAGGGTTGCCGCCATTCACCGACTGGCCCGACGATCTTGCAACACCGGTTGCCGGCGGGTCGTGGCTGGTGGAAGGTGGCCACGATTACGACGGCCGCCGGTTCATGCCGCTGGATGTCGGGGAAGTCCGCAGCGCTGCACGGGAAATTCGTGGGCGGGGGCTGTCGCAGGCGGCGGTCACCGCGATGTTTTCTCCGCTGACGCAGGAGGATGAGGCGGCGGTTGCGGCGATCCTGCGCGAGGAAGTTCCGGGCATCTCCGTCACCTGTTCGCACATGCTCGGGGGCATCGGTTTGCTGGAACGCGAGAACGCCGCGGTGCTGAATGCGGCGATTATCCCTCTGGCCCGCGACACAATCGGCGGGTTCGAGGGAGCGATGCGGGAGACCGGAATCGCAGCGCCACTCTACATCACCCAGAACGACGGCACTGTCGCGGCAGCGAGTCAGGCGGCACTGTTCCCGGTGTTCAGCTTTGCCTCCGGGCCAACCAACTCGATGCGCGGGGCGGCATATCTGTCACGCTGGCGGAACGCGGTGGTTGTCGATGTTGGAGGCACAACAACCGATTTCGGACACCTCCATGCCGGCTTCCCGCGTCAGGCCAATACGTCTGTTCGGGTGGGTGGGGTCCGCACGTTGTTCCGGATGCCGGATGTGCTGTCGATCGGCCTGGGCGGTGGCAGCCTGATCGATCCGGACAACATTGCGATCGGGCCGCGCAGCGTGGGCTACCGCCTGACCGAAGAGGCTCTGGTTTTCGGTGGCGATCAGTTGACTCTGACGGATATCGCGGTGGCGGGCGGGTTGTTGGATATCGGCGAACGCGCCCGGGTGAAGTATTTGTCGCGGAGCCTGATCGATGCGGTGCTGGCGCGCGCCGCGTCGATAATTGAAGAGCATGTGGACCGGATGAAGACCGACGCCAGCGATGTGGTGCTGTTAGCGGTCGGTGGCGGGGCTTTCCTGGTGCCGGAACACCTCGCCGGCGTGCGGGATGTGGTCCGGCTTGAACATGGCGGATGCGCGAATGCGGTTGGCGCGGCGATCGCGCAAGTCAGCGGCGAAGTGGACCAGGTGTTTCAGGGCTTGAGCAGGATCGATGCGTTGGCGCAGGCCCGGGTGATTGCGGAAAGTCGGGCGGTGGATGCGGGCGCAGCCCCGGACCGGCTTTCGGTTGTCGAAGCCGAGGATATTCCGATCGCCTATCTGCCCGGTAATGCGATCCGCGCGCGCGTGAAGGTGGTTGGCGATATCGCCTGAAGGAGACGAACGACGATGCCGGTTCGATTTCTCATCAGCACGTTGAAGACCGGCGTCGATCCGTCGGTGTATGAGCAATGGGTGCGTGAGCGCGATTATGCGCTGGTGCGGAGCAAGCCCAATTATCTGAGTTATACCGTGCACCGCATTCGCGGACCGGTTGCCGGCGCCCCGGACATGGGTTGGCAATACATCGAGCGAATCGAAGTACTCAGCCTGGAACAGCATGACCGCGATCTCGCCTCGCCTGAGGGCATAGCGCTGCGCGAGGAACTGTACGGCCGCTTTCTGGATCGCGCCAAGAACATCTATTTCGCGACGGACCCGATCGAGTAGCGCGCGGGTAAGGGAGACCGCAATGGGTCTTGAACTTCTGATGCTCGGCAACATGCCGGTGAAGCAACTCGCAGCGCAGGCGCGGCTTGCCGAGGGCTGTGGGTTCGACACGGTGTGGGTTGCCGACGAGCGGTTCTATCGCGAAGTCTATTCCTGCCTGACCCATGTCGCTCTTGCGACCTCCCGCGTGCGCGTTGGCCCGTGCGTCACCGATCCATTCGCGCGGCATCCGGCGCTGACTGCGATGGCAATCGCCACGCTGGACGAGATTTCTGAAGGGCGGGCCGTGCTGGGGCTGGGGGCCGGCGTATCGGGTTTTGCCGAACTCGGCATCCAGCCGAACAAGCCGCCGCGCGCATTGCGGGAATCAATAGCGCTGATCCGCGCTTTGCTGCGTGGGGAACAAGTGGATGCGCGCGGGGAGGTGATCTCGTTCCGCGACGGGCACTTGAGTTTCAAGCCGATGCGCGCCGATATTCCGATCGTAATTGCGAGTAATGGACCGTTGGGGCAACGAGCAGCGGGGGCGGTCGCCGACGGCGCGATCATGGAGGCGTGCGGTTCGGTGGCAGAGGTGTCGGCTTTGCGCGCGCAGGTGGAGCGTGGGGCGGACTCGGCGGGGCGCGATCCCTGGTCAGTGCGGTTGATCGCACGTCTGAATGCCTGTGTTGCGGCCGACGGCAAAATGGCGAGGGATGTGGTGCGGCCGACCGTCGCGCGGCTGCTGGGACGTGGCTCGCTGAAGCTGGCGACTGCCGAGGCGGAGGGGTTGACGCTACCGCCGGAAGCGACTGCGCCGATGGCGAATGCGGCGTATGCGTTGGGGGTGCAACCCTATCTTCCGCTGTTGCCGCTGGTCAGCGACCGCCATGTGGATGCGTTCACCCTGGCGGGCACCAGGCAGGAGGTGACCGCACACGTTATCGAACTGCGGCGGGCCGGGATCGATTCCATCATCGTGCGGCCGTTGGCAGGCGATAGCGTCCCGGTGGAAGCAACCATTGAGGCGCTGGGCGAGATTTGGCCGGCCGTCATCAGTGTGACGGCCTGAGACAGCAGCGCCGTATGGCATTCGACGTGCATCAGCCGGCTAACGTAGAACAGGCCATCCGGCTGGCCGGCGAACTCGGCCCGGATGCCCGTTATCTTGCCGGTGGCACCGACCTGATCATCCAGATCAACCGTAAACGTTGCGTGCCGCGGCACCTGATTGCGTTGGGTGGCATCGATGCCCTGTCCGGTATCGAACTGTACGGTGATGAAATTCGGCTGGGTGCGATGACAACGCATAAGACGCTGGAGCAATCACCGTTGTTCGAGGGCGGCCTGGTCGCTTTGGCCGAAGCGGCGCGCGTTGTCGGCGGGCACCAGATCCGTAACGTCGCCACCATTGGCGGCAACGTGGTGAACGCATCGCCGGCTGCCGACCTGCTGCCGCCGTTGCTGGTGCTGGATGCCTCGGCGACACTGACCGGCAGCGGTGGGACGCGCCAGATCGAACTTGCAGTATTCATGCAAGGATCTGGTGTTACTGAACGCGCGGACGACGAACTGTTGGTACATTTGGCGTTCGCCCGGCCGTCGCGCGGCAGCGCCACCAGCTTCATCAAGGCAGGACGCCGGCGGGCAATGGAGATTTCCATCGTTAGCGTCGCGGCACTGCTGGCGCTGGACGGCAACCGACGGTGTGCGTCGGTCCGCATTGCGTTGGGCGCTGCGGCACCAACCGCCATGCGTGCATCCGAGGCAGAGCATGCGTTGCTCGGATGCGAACCGACGGAAGCAGCATTGCGCGAGGCTGGCCGAAGCGCGGCGGCGCGGTGTGCGCCAATCAGTGATGTTCGGGCTTCCGCGGATTACAGACGGATGCTGGTGCAGGCGCTGGTGCCGCGCGCACTGGGCCGCTGCCTGCAACGGATCAAGGCGTGCGCGGCATGAGCAAGATCACGCTTGAACTTCACATCAACGGCGAAGCGCACGAGGTTTTAGCCGAGCCACGCTGGACATTACTGGACGTCCTGCGTGGTCTGCTCGGATTGCTTGGGACCAAAGAGAACTGCCTGGAAGCCGAGTGCGGCGTTTGCACCGTCCTGCTGGATGGCAAGGCAGTGAATTCCTGCATTCTGCTGGCGGTGCAGTGCCGGGGCCGGAATATCCTGACCATTGAAGGCCTCGGCCGCCCGGGTAAACTGCATCCACTGCAACAGGCGTTCATCGATCATGGTGCGGCGCAGTGCGGCTACTGCATTCCCGGGATGCTGCTGACCGCGAAATCCTATCTGGACGAACACCCCGGCATCGTGCCCGAGCCCGCCGCGGTGCGCGAGGCGATCGCCGGTACGCTGTGCCGCTGCACCGGCTATCAAAAGATCGTCGATGCGATCCGGGCTGCGGCGGTGCGCATGACGGAGCCCGACTGAAATGGCGCTGTCGAATTGTTTCGCTGTCGCTGGCCGGCGTTTGCCTCGGCTCGACGCTCCGGCAAAGGTGACGGGCACGCAGGTCTACGGCACCGATGTGATGCTTCCGGGCATGCTGTATGGCAAGCTGTTCCGCAGCCCCGTGCCGCATGCGCGCATCCGGCGGCTGGATATCACGCCGGCGGTGGCGATTGCCGGCGTACGGGCGGTGATCACCGGCGTGGACATTCCGCACGCTCGCTATGGCCCAGCGGTGCGCGACATGACCGCGCTCGCCACCGATCGCGTGCGGTATATTGGCGAGCCGATCGCCGCGGTTGCCGCGATCAGCAGCGAGATCGCCGAACGCGCCGCCGCCGCGATCGTTGCGGAGTTTGAGTCACTGCCGGCATTGTTCGATCCCGAGGCGGCGATGGAGCCCGGTGCGCCGCTGCTGCATCCCGATTGGGCGGACTACCAGGCGCTGCCGATATTGGCGCGCGATGGCAACGTGGCGAGCCATTCCCGGATTCATCATGGCGACGTCGAAGCGGCGTTCGGCCAGAGCTTTCGGGTTTATGAGCATCGGTTCACCACGCCGGTCGTGCATGCCGGTTACACCGAACCGCGTGCCGCGACGGCGCGATGGGAAGGCGATGGTTCGCTGACCGTGTGGAGCAACGGGCAACTGCCGTACGAAGTGCAGGCCTCGCTGGGTGACATTTTGCAACTGCCGGTGTCGCGCATCCGCGTTCTGGTGCCGGGGATCGGGGGTGGATTTGGAGGCAAGCTGCGGATCGCGCTGGAACATTATGCGGCGCTGCTGGCGCGTGCCGCCGGACGACCGGTGAAGATCGTTTCGACCTGCGAGGAGGAACTGACGGCGGCGCATCCTCGACAGGCTTCGATCGTTACGCTGCGCACGGGTGTAAGCCGAGACGGTGCGCTGCTGGCGAAGCAGGCCCGCGTGGTGATGGATTGCGGGGCGTATGCCGGATCGGGCGCCGGCACAGCCGCGGTGGCATTGCAGATCGTTGCCGGTCCGTACCGCACACCGAATCTGCTGCTGGATGGCTACGCCGTTTATACCAACAAGCTGCCGACAGGATCTTTCCGTGCCACGGCGGGACCGATGGGCAATTTCGCCGTTGAATCGCAGATGGACATCATTGCCGACGACCTCGGCATCGATCCCTTGGAATTGCGACTGCGCAATGTGGTGCACGATGGGGATACCGGGCCGGCCGGTGAAAAGCTGAGCGCAGTCAGTGTCGAAGAGTGTCTGCGCAAGGCGGCGCAGGCCATCGGTTGGGACGACCGGCGACCGGCGCGCGGTCGCGGCAAGGGTATCGCGTGCGGCTGGTGGATGACGACGGGCGGGTCGTCTGGTGTGTATGTGAAATTGCACGCCGACGGTACTGCGACGTTGAGCAGTGGCGCGGTTGAACTGGGAACCGGGGCGCTGACCGGGGCGTGTCAGGTGTTGGCCGAAGAGCTTGGTTTGCCGCTGCATGCCATTCGGGTGTCGGCGGTCGATACCGAAGGCGTGCCCTACGATTATGGCGCGCAAGGAAGCCGCACCGCGTTTTCGGTCGGCAATGCCGCCCGTGCCGCTGCAACGATATTGCGTAATCGTATCGCGAACTTCGTGGAGGAGTGGTGCGGCGTTGCGGCAGAGCATGTGAGGCTGGAGGACGGGCATGCTGTTGCGGACGGGCACAGACTGCCGATTGCCGAGATCGCGCGGCTGATCCAACTCGCGGGCGGCGGCCTGATCGCGCATGGCACATTCATCGCACCGGTGTCGCCGCACGACGCGTCGCGCGTGGAGCATCATGTTCTGCCGGCCTGGAATACGCCGAGCTTTCATGCTCACGCTGCGGAAGTCTCGGTCGATACCGAGACGGGCGAGATCACCGTGGAACGCTATGTCGTCGCGCAGGACGTCGGCTTTGCGATCAATCCAACCGGCATCGAGGGCCAGATCGAGGGCGGCGTCGCGCAGGGACTCGGTCAGGCGCTGTCCGAGGAACTCATATTCCGCGAGGGGCGCGTGATGAATGCCAACCTGACCGACTACAAAATGCCAACCGCGATGGATGTGCCGACGATCGAATCCATTTTGGTCGAGTGCGCCAGCGAAGCCGGTCCGTTCGGCGCCAAGGGCGTGGGCGAGCCGCCATGCATCGAACCACTGGCGACCGTCGCCAATGCCGTAGCGGCCGCAACCGGCGTGCGCATCACCGATGCGCCGATCACCGCGGAAAAGGTTCTGCGTCGTTTGTTTGAGCAAAGCGGTGGATGCGGTTAGGACGAATTATACCAGACGCCCTTGCGGCTGACCCATGGGCGACGCCCTCCGCATCACACCAATGGGAGATGGGTTGAGTGATTTCTGTGGGTTGCGATGCGATTCTTTGGCTGCGCGCCGACATTTTGGTCGGCATGTTGCCGCTGTAGGCCACCTGCTGCATGAGCTTGCTGTGGTCTATCTGGTGTCGCGCTTTGTAGTGTCCCTTATGAGTCCATGGCAACGATTGACCGCACTCAGCAGGGCACAGTAGGCTTTGTCCGGACATTTTCGCCTTTAGGTCGGACCAATGCCACACACGTTCCTTTTGCCCAACGACGCACGCATCGCAATGTCATTCGTGGTGAATGTCGAAGAAGGCTCCGAACAGAATATCGCGATGGGCGACAAACGGCCTGAGCCGGTCGATGAGTTGGGCGTGGCGATCAAGGCGCCAGTCCGCAATTACCCCAATGAAAGCAATTACCAGTACGGCATCAACGCCGGCGCGCCTCGCGTGATGCGTTTGCTCGATCAGCATGGCTTTGCCTGCACCTTCACCGCCGCGGCGGTAGCGCTGGAGAAGGCGCCGGAACTCGCACGCGCCATCGCCGCAGCCGGGCACGAAGTCTGCAGCCATGGTCATCGGTGGGTCCATCAATTCTCGTTCGACGAAGCGCGCGAACGTGATTTCATCGCCAGCGCGACGGAGAGCATTCGTGCCAGTATCGGCATTCGGCCGCTGGGGTGGCTGTCGCGCTACCTCTACACCGCCAACACGCGGCGTTTGCTGATCGAGGCCGGCTACCTCTACCATATGGACGATTTCTCTGACGATGTCCCGCGTTGGGAAAGTGTCGAGATCGACGGCACGCCGCGCCATATCGTCGTCGTGCCTTATGCGCTCGATACCAACGACATGAAGTTCTGGATTGCACCGGGATATACCCCGGCGCAGTGGTTGGACTATGCCATCGCCAGTTTCGATCAGCTCTATGAGGAAGGCGCCTCACAACCCAAGATGATGTCGCTCGGCGTGCACCTTCGGATCATCGGCAGGCCCGGACGGATCGGCGCGCTCGCCAGCTTCATGCAGTACGTAGCGGCAAAGAAATCCGTGTGGGTGGCTTCGCGATTGGCTATCGCCCAGCGTTTCGCCGAACTCAACCCCGTCTAGGCCCGACAGCGGCGTGGCAGCGGCTGCGCGCTGCGTGTTGAGCAATGCTACACGCCTTCCTTGTCGACGTAGAACGCGTTCTGCGGCGGATAGTTGGACCTGAGCCACGCTGGCCCGTCATGCCCCACCCAGACCGCGGCGGCGATGTGGGAACATGCGACCAGCACCGCGAGATCTTCGTCGCGCATGGTACAGCGCGCCTGCGCCGCCATGATGATCTGGCCCATGAATTCGCCTTTCCAGAACAACGGCGCGAAAATCGTCGAGCCCATCCGGGACGACTTCAGGTATTGCCGGAAAGCCGTGTGCTCGTCCGTGTTCTTCAGGATCAGCTTGCTGCGATTGGCGTACACCCAGCCGGGATGGCCGCCATCGATCGGCACCATCAATCGTTCTTGCTCCGGTGGGAAGTTCACATTGCCGACCAGCATGTGGTAACGCAGGTCGGGCGTCACGAAGAACGCACCCGCCACGAAGAACTGGCGCTCACCCGGCTTCAGCGCGTCTGGTCGGAGGTGCGCTTCCCGGTCGCCAAGCAAACCGTAATACGCCTGGGTGATCGCGCGAATGGCTGCCTCCGGACCGGATGCGGCAAGTGCCGCTCCACCCGCTGTATCCATCATGGCAAGCGCAGGCCGGAGATTCTGTACGTTCATCACCAATCCTGAAAGTTTGATAGCGGCGTTACTGCCTCAATTTTGCTTCCAGCGCCTTGATCTGTTCCACCAACCTGCGGCCATCCGTTCCGGTGCGATCATTCAGCTTGTACCAGTTGTCGTAGACCGCAGCGACGTTCTGTTCGTCGAACACCTTCGCGAGCTGATCGGGCGGCGCCTCGTAGACCGTCATGCCATGCTGGACGAAGCTCTCGAGGTTCTTGCGGTCGAAGGCGTCATGCTCGGCGAAATGCTGATCCTCGATCTTGTGCAATTCGGACTGTACCGATGCCTTCAGATCGGCCGGCAGCTTCGCCCAGACATCCCTGTTTACGATGAACGACCACGGAACGATCGTGCCGATCTTCCAGATGCTGACATACTTGGCGACAGTGTAGAATCCGAAGCCGTTGGCGGTGCCGACCGACGTCATCACAATATCGACGATGCCGCGTTGCAATGCCGGCACGATCTCCCCGAACGGGATCGGCGTGGGCGCAGCGCCCAGCTTCTTCATCAGTTCGCCGGCTTCCGTATTGTGAACACGCACCTTCTTGCCGGCAAAATCCTCGATCGTGTGGATAGGCACTTTCGAAATCAGGCATTGCTCTTCGAACAACCCCGTCATCAACTGCACGGCGTTGTATTTGGACAGCCAAATCTTGTCCATCTCGCCGCGCAGGAAGGGATCGAGCATCCTCCGATACAGCCCGACATCGGTGATCAGGCCCGGCAGGCTGCCGAAATTCATATACGGCGCCTCGGCACTCAGCCATGGCGTGACGGCAAACGAACTGTCGAGGCGGCCGTCACGCACTGCGCCCGGCTGATCCGGTCCATCGACCAGAGTGTCATACAGCACAATCTTCAGCCGGCCTTGCGTTGCCGCGGCGACCCGGTCGGGAACCGTCTTCAGCGTTTCGAGATAGCTGCTGCCGACAGCGTTTACAAAACCGGCGGTCCAGGTCGTTTCTTCCGCCATGGCGGGCACCAACTCACCGGCAGCGAACAGAGTGGCCAGCAGGAAAGTGCGACGCTGCATGACATTTGGCCCCCTTGCTCTTGTACGGACAAACTACCATAGTCGCGCGCCATCATGTCAAGGGACTCCCCGCTTCGGGCGACGTTGGTGAAATGGTCGAATTGTCGCACGCGGGGCCTGCGCCAACTCTGGCGTTACGAGACCGCACGGCCGCCGGCATCACGGTTGCGACGGCCACCAAGGTGTTCGCGGTGCTTGCTGGCATCGGCGTGCTCTTCATGTCGATCTCGACGGTCTATGACGTCTTCGTCCGCTATTTCCTGAATTCCCCCACGATCTGGTCCACCGAGATCAGCACCTACGTTCTGGTCGGCACGATCTTTTTCGGCGTCGCCTACACGCACCTCACCGAAGGCAATGTTCGAATCAGAATTTTGCTCGATCGGCTGACGTCCGACGCGGCACTTGATCTGGAATTGATGGCGGCCTGGCTTGGGCTGACCTACGTCGCCATTGCCGGTTGGCAGGCGATCCTGATGGTGATTTCCGACTATCGGCACGGTGCGCGCATCTTCAGCCTGCTGCTGACACCGACCTGGATGCCGAAAACGCCGATCGCGATCGGACTGTGCCTTCTAGCGGCAGCGATCGTCGCCGAGATCGACATGAAATCCAGGCGACGAGCGGTGTGGCGACGGCTGATGCCATACCTGCTGTTCGTGTTGGTTGCGCTGACACTTTTAGGCTTCGGCACCGCCCCACCGCTGATCCCCGGCACGCACTACGATCTTGGCAGTGCGGTGATTCTGGCGGCAGTGATCGTCGGTGCGTTTCTCACCAACGGCATGCGTGTCGGAAGCTGGGTCCTGGCCGTCTGGGGCGGTTCGATCCTGCTGTTCGTTCTGGGCCGTTCCTGGGGTGACACATTCCTGACCGCGCTGCTGTTCGCCGGCATCATCTTCTTCATGACGATCGGCGTTCGGGTCGCGTTTGCCCTGGGTATCGTCGGCGCTCTGTCGATCTACTTTCTGACCCCGGTGCCGTTCCCGGTCACCATCCCGACGCGAGCCTGGGCAGGGCTCAACAGCTTCACCCTGACTGCTGTGCCACTCAAGGTGCTGATGGCGACCATCCTGGTGCGCAGCGGCCTGACCAACGACCTGTTCTCCATGATGGCGAAACTGCTGCGGCCGTTTCCCGGCGGGCTTGCCTATGCCGCCATTGTCGGCTGCGCGATTTTCGCCGCGGTCTCCGGGTCGAGTGTCGCGACCGCGGCCACGATTGGCACCGTTGCCTGCCCTGAGATGCTACGCCGTGGCTACAGTGAGAAACTCACCTACGGCACGATTGCCGCCGGCGGTACGCTGGGGATTCTGACACCGCCCAGCATTGCGATGATCATCTACGCGGGAACCGTCGGCGTCCCGGCTACCAAATTGTTTATCGCCGGCGTGCTGCCGGCCGCGCTGATGATGCTTGCCTTCATGGCCGTGGTTCTGTGCTGGGCCGTGCTGCATCCGCGCTCGGCCCCGGCGGTGTCGGATGACGGCGGCAATGCGCAGACAAGCAAGAGCGCCATCGACGCTGGCCTGGTCGTCGCGCTGATCGGCCTGATCATGATCTCGCTCTATTCCGGGATAGCAACCGCCACGGAAACCGGGGCTGTCGGTGTCATCGCCGCATTCCTGATCTGCGGGCTGCGCGGGCGGCTAAGCTGGCGGATCATCACGGAATCGCTGGATTCGGCGGTGATCGTCACGTCGTTCATCTTCCTGATTGTGGTCGGCGCCAACGTACTCACCTTCGGCTTCGACTATCTGCGGATTTCGCAGCGGATCATGGAAACCGCGATGCACACCCACGTGGATCGCTGGTTCGTGTTCCTGTCGGTCGTGCTGATCTATGTGATTCTCGGCGCGTTCCTCAATTCGATTTCCATGCTCGTGCTGACCTTGCCGGTGGTGTTTCCGGTCATGGTGAAGCTGGGCTTTGACCCGTTGTGGTTCGGCGTGGTGCTGATGATCATGGCGGAGGTCGGCCTGATCCACCCACCTGTCGGCATGAACCTGTTCATTCTGCAGGGCATCAATCGAACTGCCTCGATGCGCACCATTGCGCTGGGCGCGTTGCCGTTCCTGCTGGTGATGTTCGTAACCCTGCTGATCCTCTGCCTGGTGCCGCAGATTGCTCTGTTTCTGACCCAGTTCGATTGACCCACGCGCCTATCGTTCCATCACCTGCGTCAGGGACATTGCTATACTGAGCAAAAACTCGTCCTTGCCGGGGGCGGCCATGAGTTGCATGCCGATCGGCAGGGGATCGGTGGCTGATGGCAGCGATACCGCCGGGGCACGGGCGAAATTCGCCAGCGCGCTGCTGTCCGCCTGGTCTGGCGGCGCCGGCGTGTCGTGTGGGAAGCTGGTATGTGGCGCCGTGGGTGAGGCTATGAGTTCGACCGCGCCGAACGCATCCAGACAGCCAAGCCGCACAGCCTCGATCGTTTCGTAGGCTGCGGCAATGCGCGCCGGTCCTGCCTGGGCCGGATAGCGCAGCATAGCGGCAAAGCCGGGCGAGAGTCCCGCCAGGTCGGCGCCGAGTTGCCCGATGTAATAGGCGGCGGCTTCCGCTTCCGTTACCAGCAAGCCCGCCCGACGTGCCTTGCCCGGGTTCCAGAATTGCAGATCCACCGGAACGACGACAATGCCAATCGCGCTGAGCAGAGCAATGAAACGATCGAAGGCGGTTGCGACCGAAGGCTGCAGATCTATCTGGGCCAGTTGGCGTGGCACACCAACCCTTATGGCCGCCAACGACGTTGGCGACGCGGCGCAGGCGCCCGCCGACGGCCGCACCAGCGCCTTGCCCATGATGGCCATGTCGGCCGCAGAGCGCGCCAGTACGCCGACACTGTCCAGCGTGTGGCTCAGCGGAACGACACCTTCGGTGGAGACCATGGCATTGCTCGGTTTGAATCCGGACACGCCGCAATAGGCTGCGGGAATCCTAACCGAGCCCATCGTGTCCGTGCCCAGCGCGGCAACGCAGAGGCGCGCCGCAACCGCGGCGCCGGAACCGCCGCTCGATCCGCCCGGCGTATAGCCTGCGCGAACCGGGTTGACGCAGCGTCCATAAGCCGGATTATCCGTCGTCGCGCCGAACGCGCCTTCGTGCATGTTGAGCTTGCCCAGTATTACGGCGCCCTGCTGCCGCAGACTGGTGATAACGGCAGCGTCCTGCCGCGGCACACGCTCGCGGAAAGCGGCGACACCGGCCGTGCATGGCAGTCCGGCGACGTCGATGTTGTCCTTGATTGCGATGGGCACTCCGTCGAGCATGCCAAGCGGCCGATTTTCCTCCCACCGCTTTCTGCTCTCATTTGCCTCCTTTTGGGCAGTTTCACCGGCAACGGTGATGAAGCTGCGCAGCGCGTCATCCTCCGCTTCGATCGCTGCGAGGTACGCGTCTACGACCGTGACGGGATCGCAGCGGCGTCTGCCATAGCCCTCGGCGAGTTCAGCGATTCCCAATGCACGCAGATCGGTCATGGCCGGATTTCAGGGCTTGCGTTGGTCGATCAGGCGGATCGGCTTCTGCCGGCTTTCGATTCCCGTCAGTGCCGCGAGGGCTCCCGGTGCTTCCAGTGTCACACGCACCTCCACGCCCAGACGGGCACGCAGCAATTGCGCGTACTCCGCCTGCATGGCCTGGCTCGGTTGGCCGCGAATTTCGGCGCGCACGGTCATTTCATTGCGTATGCCCACGCGGTCGAGTTCACATATGAATTCGCCGGCGAAGTTGCGACCCTCCGCCGTCAGGATCGCACCAATGCCGCTGGGATAAACGTTGATGCCGCGCAGCTTGACCATGTTGTCGCTGCGGCCACGAAACCCGAGGATGCGCCGGAACGGCAGGCCGATCGGCGATTCACCGCGAACCTCCTCCGTCACGTCATGCGTGTTGAAGCGGATGATCGGAAAGATGTCATCCTTGAACAGACAGGTGCAGACCATATCGCCCGGTTGGTCGCCTTCGACCGGGCGGCCGGTTTCGCAATCGATCAGTTCAAGGAACTGGGCGTCTTCCAGTACATACATGCCACTCTGATCGGGACCTTCGCCGGCGATGATGCCGGTATCGCCGACGCCGTACCAATCGTAGACGGCGCAGCCGCCCCAGGCCTCGCTCATCGGGCCGCTTCCCTCCGGTCCGAGATGACCGGTGATCATGCGCAACTTGATGTCTTGGCCGGGCTCGAGTCCATTCTCCCGTGCGACGTCGGCCAAACGTTTCACGAAGTCGCCGAAGCCGGTCAGCACCGTTGCGCCGAAGTCGCGCATCAGCATCACCTGTTGTGCCGAGCGCGTTTCCACGCCGGTGCCGGCACTTAGCAGCCGGGCGCCGATCCAGTGCAGGATCGTCTCGCGGACATAGTGGCCACCATTCACCATGCCAAAGCCATAGACCGAATGCACCACATCGTCCCGCCGCATCCCCTGTAGCAGGTAGATGCGTGCCAGCAGTGCGTTCTGGATTTCGCGACTCTTGGGGCCGTACAGCAGCGGTTGCGGCTTGCCGGTCGTGCCGCTGGTCGTTTGCAGGATGATTTGGCGCGAACGGAAGCTGTCGACACTGTCGGCGCCATCGAAGTCGCCAAGTGGCGGGTACGCCTCGACGGATGCCATCAGGTCGGATTTCGAATAGGTCGGCAGTTTGGCAATGTCGTCGAGCCCATTGATGTCGCCGCGTTCGATACCGGCCGCACTCCATAGCCGCTGATAGAACGGCACCTGCCACGCGCGTTCCAGCACGCTACGGAAGCGGGTCTCCTGCAACGACCGCAGCGCATCCGTGCTCATGCCGGTGAAACGTTCGAGGAACGCTTTGCCCAGCGGATAATCTCGGCGAATCGACGGAAAATCGGCAGCCGTGAAATAGTCGATATCGTCCATCGTCAGCGTGCCTCAGTGCAAAAGACGGGTCAGACCAGCGACCGGAGCGCCGTCCGCCAGCGCCAGCGCAGTGGCAATGATCGTGTCCGCGGCAGCGCTCGTATAGCCCGCACTTGCGAGCAGCATGCGGGCCTTGTCACGGATCGCGGTATTCGGCATTGGGTTCTCCGGGTCGCCGAACGCATCCGGTATCGCGTGCTGGATGCCGCCGCCATCGCCGCATTCGATATGCACCGTTGCACCGAAATGTGCCGGATACGCTGCCGTGCGGGTCGTGCCCTCGAGCAATGCCACCTTCTGGCGCAGGGCGGCGACGGTGGGATCGCGCACGCCGTCCATGTCGAAATCCTCCAAACGCGGCTTGCCGCGCAACAGCACCACGGCACTGGCATGTTGCAGGCTGAACTTTGCCTCGACCGGCGTACGGGGATCCGGATTGTCGCAGACGGTGATGGCGTCGCGATAGGTCTCCACCACGATCCGGCGTATTGCCTCCGCCTTCACGTGCTGCCGCAGTGCGAGGACCGCATCGATGGTCGGATGCGTGTGACGACAGGCCGGCCAGGGCTTGAAGCTGGTGCCATGGATCAGCCACGGGGCGTTCGGATCGTCCAACACTCGCCAAGGCTCGGCGTCTGGACATAGCCCCGCGAAAAAACCAAGCGGCCCCTCCAGGACAAGCGCGGCGCCGGTGAAGCCATGTGCTGCCAGTTCGGCTGCGATCAGTCCGGACTGCGCGGCGCGGCCGTTATGCAATTGCTTGCTCATGGTGTCTTCGACGCGGCATTGCCAAAGACCGGACGCCTGGGTTCCAGCATTGCCAAGCGCGTGCACCAACCGATCGTCATCCAGGTCTAGTAGCGATCCCACGGCCACAGCGCTGCCGAACACGCCACAGGTCGCGGTGTTGTGGAACTGCCGGTAATGCGCGGCGCCGACGCTGCGGCCGACGCGGATCATCGCTTCGAAGCCGCGCACCACGCCGTCGAGCAAGGCCTGCGCCGAGGCGTTAGTGGCTTCCGCCGCCGCCAGCGCCGCCGGAATGACGACTGGACCCGGATGCACCAGCGCGGTGCGATAGAAATCATCCATCTCCAGCACGTTGCCGAAAGCCCCATTCACCAGCGCGGCATCGTGCGATGCAAGCGATAGTGATCCAAAGGCGCGACTGCTTCCGGACGGCATGGTGTGGCCGTAGGCAATCATCGCCAGCCCGGGCGGGGTGCGTGCACCGGCAGCGGCGCAGCCGATCCAGTCCAGCACATGCAGCGCCGCCCGTGCGCGGTCGGCGGCGGCAATCGGCCGGTGCATGAGAGCAGCCAAGCCCTGGGTCAGGCTGGCGGGACGATCTTCTGCCATCAGCCACCTTCATCGCAGCGCGTCATCGTGGTGTCTCTCGCGGTCAATTCCCGCAGCAGCGCTTCGGTGTGCTCGCCAAGCCGGGGCAGGCGTGGATCGACACGGCCAGGCTCGTCACGGAATTTTATGGGAATGCCGATGTGCAGATTGCCGTCGGCATCGCGGATCAGCATCTCGCGGGCGGCAACCTGCGGGCGCGCAAAGGCCTCCCGCAAGTCGAGCACCGGGGCAAAGCAGACATCGCGGCCCGCGAACCATGCCTCCCATTCGTCGCGGGTGCGCGTGCGGAACGTGTCGGCCAGGAATGCCTTGACGGGGGCATGCACTGTTCCGGGCGGCTGGGTTGCGACGCGAATCAGATCACGGCGATCGAGCGCCTCCAGGAGGTTGTGCACGAACTTATGTTCCACGCCGGAAAGGACGACGTAGCGGCCATCCTGCGTTTCATAGATGTTGTAGAACGAATGGCCGCCCCAGGAGCGCTCCTGCTTCACTGCCGGAGCGCGACCTTCGGCGAACACCGAGCCGGTATTGTTCGGCAACCACGCCATCGTGGTGTCGTGCATGGAAATATCGATGTAATCGCCGCGTCCGGTCGAGGCGCGCCGGTACAGCGCCATGAGAATGCCGGCCAGCGCCATCAGCGAGCCGGTTGCGTCGGCGATCGGAATGTTCGGATGCGTCGGCTTGCCGTCCTGACCCAGATTGAGGCTGAGGACACCGCCCAGAGCCTCCATGCCCAGGTCATGCGTCGGTTTCAAATGATCGGGGCCGGTTTGGCCGAATGCGGCGATCGACGCATAGACGATGCGGGGATTTCGCTCTGCTACCGTATCGTAGTCGATGCCGAGGCGCCTGACGACGCCGGGGCGGAACGCCTCCACCAGGACGTCGGCGGTATCGGCGAGCGCGAGCATCGCGTCGCGGCCTGCCGCGCTCTTCAGATCCAGCACGATGCTCTTCTTGCCGCGATGCGTATTGCGAAACCAGACGCTCTCGCCGCCCGCGCGGTAGCCGAGATTGCGGACGGGCTCGCCGTGCGGCGGCGGCTCGACCTTGATCACCTCGGCGCCATGATCGGCCATCATCATCGTCAGATGCGGCCCGGGCAGGAACTGCGAGAGATCGAGCACGCGCAGACCGGCGAGCTTCATGGCTCCGGGCTCCCAATGGCGACAGCTTCTGGTGTCATGCGTCCGCCGGCTAGGCAGGGTTGCGCGCGATAAGCTGTCGCGCGATGATGATTCGCTGCATTTCGTTGGTGCCTTCGCCGATGCACATCAGCGGTGCATCGCGGAAATAGCGCTCGACGTGGTACTCTTTGGAATAGCCGTAGCCGCCGTGGATGCGCATCGACTCCAGGGAGTTCTCCACCGCGGCTTCCGAGGCGAAGTACTTGGCCATGCCGGCCTCCATGTCGCATCGGCGGCCCGAATTGTAAGCCGCCGCCGCGTCATAGGTGAGCAATGCGGCCATTGCACAAGCCCTTTCCCGGTGACTGCGCTTGATAGAATTGTCCGGACAAGTATCCGCGGCTACCATCGACTGTCAAGCACAGCCTGGCCGCCGTGATTGGCACGATGTTGCTTCCCAATATCCAGGGGCATCACGCTTGACGCTCTGCTGCGTGCTGGTGACATATCGGTCAATGTGGCAGGCTGCATCCATGCACAACGTTAGAATGAACCTTCGTCGTTCGGTACGCCGGCGGGTGGCAAAGACGGATATGCTGCCACGCTACATCGTAGTCGCGGACACGCTGACGGCGGACATTGCCAAAGGCCGCTACCTCGTGGGATCGACCCTGCCGACAGAGCATGAACTGTGCGAGATGTTCAATGTCAGCCGATTTACCGTCCGTGAGGCGATGCGCAGGCTACGCGACGCCGGCCTGGTGACTCGCAAGCCGCGCACGGGTACAACGGTTATCGCGTCGCACCGGCCGATCCCTTATACGCAATCGGTAGAATCCCTTGAAGACCTTTTGCAGTACGCGGCGGATACCGAAATGCGCATGATATCCGTGGGTTTGGCGGAAGCCGGATCGGATTTGTCCCGGGAACTGCCGTTCCAGGCTGATGCGACATGGTTGTTCGGTCTTGGCGTCCGCTTCCGACGGAATGATGATCGGCCGATCTGTCTGACCCGAGTTTATATCAACCCGATCTTCAGTGGCGTCGCCGACCGTCTGCAGCATATTTCCGGTGCGATCTATCAGCTCATCGAGGAGCAATACAATGTTTCCGTTGCGCGGGTGGAGCAACATATACATGCAGTCCCATTATTGAGCGACGAGGCCTCGCTGCTGAGGGCAAAGGTCAAAGACCCCGCGCTGCGAATCGTGCGGCTGGACTATGCCAGCGACGGTCGATTGTTGGAGGTCTCTGACAACATCCATCCGGCGACACGGTTCAGCTATACTATCACCATCACGCGCGGAGAGTGAGTGCAAGGTGGGCCAGCTTGCGTCGCCGTGAATGCATCTCGGCCCCACGGTTTAGACGGGTTTATACCAACCCGCCGATCGATTGAGTCTCGACGGCATCGCACGAACCGCGCCCCACCCGTCGTGGCAGAGCTTGACGGGTGGGGATGGCCGGTGTCGTACGTCAAACATTTTGCGGGCTGGTATTACCGGTCAAACCCGGATGGTTCGCTGGTTCTGGCCAATTCCAGTTCGTCGGATTTCGACCTGATTTCGTCGAACGCTTGGCGAACATGCTCGCGCATCAAAAACTCCGCGCGCGTGCCTTGGCGATACAGGATCGCGTGCAGGATCTGCCGGTGTTGCGCGTTGTACGTGCGCAGCAGGCCAGTCCCACGCGGCAATGCGAGACCATGCTGCACGAGCGGAATTTGCTGCACGGTCGCCAGCAGGCGGCCGAGGAAAGGGTTCGGCACTTCTTGCAGCAGGATCAGGTGAAACTGTGCGTTGACCTGCTTCCAGATCCTGTGGTCGTCGGCGCCGGGTAGCTCGCAATTTGACGCCAGCAATGTGTCCACCGCATCGACGCATGCGAGCAATCGCCGCTCGCTGTCGCTGCCGAGCCCGCGCTCGGCGATACTGCGGCAGGCATAACCTTCAAGCAATCCACGCATCTCGCAGGCGGCTTCGAGATCGCGCAACCCGAAGGCACGGACACTGAAGCCTTTGTTTAGTTCATAGATCAGCAATCCCTCGCGCTCGATGGCGACCAGCGCCTCGCGAACCGGGGTGCGGGATACGCCGAAGCGCGTGGCCAGTTCGACCTCGCGCAGCTTTTGCCCGGGTTTCAGGCTGCCATCGAGAACGCCCTGACGGATGGCATCGGCGACGTCCTGGGTCTGGTCCGCGTTGTCATCGTTGCGCGGCAGCGGCGGCATGTCGGTACCTATGGTCGGGGAAAACGGCTTGGCAGGAATGGATGCATCGGTTTGCAGTGAGAATGCAATATGGATAGATTGCATGCAATCTGCAGGAGCATAGCCAATGACGGTATCGACCTCGCCGCGCCTGAACCTCTCGCGCCGGCAATTGGCCGTCATAGCCGGGCGGGCCGGCGCCGCGGCAGCAATCGCCGCGGCAACAGGGCGCGTGGCCCCGGCGCGCGCCGCCGACAGCATCCTGCGCATTCGCATCGGCGCCGATATCGGCAACCTCGATCCGGCGCATATCTTCCAGATCGAAAACCAGACCGTCGCCGCGCAGATCTATAACGGCCTGGTCAAATACGATCAGGCGACCAACAAGATCGTGCCCGACCTCGCCACCGACTGGACGGTGTCCGATGACGGCACCGTCTATACCTTCCACCTGCATGACGGCGTGACCTGGCACAAGGGCTACGGCCCGTTCACCGCCGACGACGTCAAGTTCAGCATCGAACGCGTGCTCAACCCGGCCACGCACAGCCCCTATGCCGGCCAGATCGGCAGCGTGAAATCGGTTGAGACACCGGACAAGCTCGTGGCGCGCATCGTGCTGGAGGCGCCGAATGCCGGCTTCCTGCACAAACTCACCGCGTTCAACCAGGGCTGGCTCGTGTCGCGCAAGGCGCTCGAGGCGATCGGCGAGCAAAAATACGCGCTGCAACCGGTCGGCACCGGGCCCTTCGTGTTCGACAAATGGACCCCCGGCAGCGAGGTCCGGTTGTCGGCGAACAAGCAGTATTTCGAAGGCGCGCCGAAGGTCGACGGCCTTCTGTTCCGCCTCATCGCCGATGAGACCGCGGCCGCGATCGCGCTGCAGAACGCCGAGATCGATATCTTCTTCGCCCTGCAACAGCCCGAGGTGATCGAGCGCCTGCGCCATGCGGACGGCATCACCGTGCTGGACCGGCCGGCCAACCACACCGTCAACCTGGTGCTGAACGCCACCGACAAGCCACTGGACGATGTCCGGGTGCGTCAGGCGCTGATCTACGGCATCAACCGCAAGGCGATGATCGACGGCTTCTTCAAAGGCACCAAGACGCCTGCGTTCAGCGTGCTGACCTCGTCGTTTCCGGAATTCACGGAGCAAGTGCCGCAGTATCCGTTCGACCCGGCGAAGGCAAAGGAATTGCTCAGCGCAGCCGGCGCCGATGGCTTCCAGCTCGACGTGGTCACCGTCGCGCTCAGTCCGTACGACAAGATCGTCGTGCCGATCGCCAGCGACCTGAACGCTCTCGGCATCAAGACCACGATCAAGGTGCTGGAACGCGGCGCCTATCTGCAAGCCCGCAACAAGGGCGACATCCCGACCTGCATCACCGCGGTGGTCGGGCCGCCCGATCCGGACAATCCGATCCTCTCGCTGTTCGCCAAGAAATCCTTTCCGCCGGGCCTCAACACCGCGCACTACACCGGCATCGAGGATCTGCTGACCAAACTGGGAACCACCCAGGAAACGGCGGCGCGTACCGCGATCTATCGCGAGATCCTGGCCAAGACGATGACCGACGTTCCGGTCATTCCGCTCTACGCCGACCGGCTGTTCCTGGCGCATACCAAGGCGGTGAAGGGCCTGGTGCAGAACTCGTTGTTCACGGTGCAGGCATATACGGTCTCGCTCGGCGCCTGAGCGGTGCTGCGTTATCTCGCACGTCAACTGGTGCAGATGGCGGTGACCGTGCTCGGCATCGTCACCGTGGTGTTCTTCCTGGTGCGCACGATCCCGGGCGATCCGGCGGCGTACATGCTGGGCGACTATGCCACGCAGGACTCTGTGGACGCCTTGCGTGCGCAGATGGGCCTCGATCTGCCACTGTACACGCAATACCTGCGCTTCCTGCGCCACGCCGCCGAGGGCGATCTCGGCAGCTCGGTGGTCACCGGCCAGCCCGCTTTGCCCGAGGCGCTGTCCAGCCTGCCGCCATCCGCGGCGCTGGCGGTCAGTGGCATCGTAATTGCCACCATCATTGGCCTGCCGCTCGGCGTCATCACTGCTGTCCGCCAGGGTAGCTGGACCGATTTCGCGGTGATGATCGGCGCCTTGCTCGGCATCTCCTTCCCGGTGTTCTGGCTTGGACTTGTCGGCATCCTGCTGCTATCGCACGACCTGCGATTGTTTCCCGCGCTTGGCGGCAGTTCCACCGACGATCTGGGGAGCCAGATCTACCATCTCGCCTTGCCCGCCCTTGTGCTGGGAGTCTCCGTCGCGGCCTACATCACCCGCCTGGCGCGCTCGGCGATGCTGGAAGTGCTCAACCAGGACTTCATCCTGGTCGCCCGCGCCATGGGCGTGAGAGAGCATCGCATCGTCTATCGGCTGGCTCTGCGCAACGCGATGGTCCCGGTACTGGCGATCATCGGCGTGACCTTCGCCTGGTCGCTCGGCAGCGCCATCCTGATCGAGGCGGTCTTCAGCCGCCCGGGTCTTGGATCGATGATCCTGAAAGCGGTGTTCGCGCGGGACTACCAACTTGTGCAGGCCGGCGTGCTGATACTGGCGATCGCCGTGGTGCTGGTGAACACGGCCCTCGACCTGTCCTACGCAGTGATCGACCCGCGGCGGCGTTCGCAATGAGTTCCACCGTCGCCATCCGCAAGCTGCCGGCACGCCGTCGTCCGCTGCCGCGCTTCCTGCTTCATCCCGGCCTCGTGGTCGGTGGCGTTCTGCTATCGCTCTTGGTTCTGGTCGCCATCGCCGCGCCGATCCTGGCGCCGTACCCGCCGCTCGCCACCGACCTGATGAATACGCTATCGCAACCATCTCTGGCACATCCTTTCGGCACCGACCAGTACGGCCGCGACGTGCTGTCTCGCCTGATCTGGGGCACCCATGTATCGCTCGAAGTTGCTCTGGCGGTGATCGGCCTATCGCTGAGTTTGGGCACCGCGATCGGCGCCATCGCCGGGTTCGCCGGTGGCTGGATCGAACGCGGCATCATGGCGCTCAACGACGTAATGCTCGCCTTTCCAGGCTTCCTGCTGGCGCTTGCACTGGTCGCGGCACGCGGCTCTTCGCTGCAATCCGTCATCATCGCCATCGCCATCGCCTACACGCCGCGCGTCGCCACGGTGATGCGCTCGGTGGTGATCGTGGTTCGCCCGCGCCCGTTCATCGAGGCGTCGCATGCCATGGGCATGAGCGCCACCCGCGTGCTGTTGCGCCACGTGGTGCCGAACGCGATGCCGCCGGTGATCGTGGTAGCAACCATAAGCGCTGCCTCGGCGATCCTGGCGGAGGCCGGGCTGAGTTACCTAGGCCTCGGCATTGCCGCGCCGACGCCGACCTGGGGCAACGTGATCGCCGACGGGCAGGGCGTCATCGCCAGCAATCCGTGGATCTCGCTATCCGCCGGGCTGTGCATCGCGATCACCGTGATCGCCCTTAATCTGATGGGCGATGGATTGCGCGACACGCTGGATCCGCAGATGCGGCGCCAGACCGGGGCCGGACTGCTTTAGTGTTGCATGTCATCGATGCTGCGGCGGTGCCTGGCGCCTCTCCGTCATCCTCGCGAAAGCCGGGACCCATGTCGTTGGGTCCCCGCTTTCGCGGGGATGACGGAGAAGCGCAATTCGGCGATTGGCGCGAA
Organism: uncultured Alphaproteobacteria bacterium; assembly: GCA_963762885.1. GTDB lineage: Bacteria > Pseudomonadota > Alphaproteobacteria > Acetobacterales > Acetobacteraceae > JASHVB01. The sequence goes on along the minus strand of CAVXNH010000048.1, from coordinate 122,588 downwards.
CGCCGCAGTGTCAACGACTAAGGGCGCTAGCCGATGCAAGCCTCCGATCCCGTCCTGGATATTCGTAACCTGGGTGCCATGCTGCCAGGTCAGGCAGGCCCGATCACCCTGCTCGACGACGTGTCGCTGTCGGTGCGTGCTGGAGAAACCCTGGCCGTGGTTGGGGAATCTGGCTCCGGCAAAACGATGACGTTTCGCTGCGCGCTTGGCCTCGCGCCGGCGGCGGCACGCATCGTCGCCGGCCAGGTGCTGCTGGAAGGCCAGGACCTGACATCGCTTGACCCAGAGGCGATGCGACAACGCCGCGGCGCAACGATCGCGATGATCTTCCAGGACCCGCTGACCGCGCTCAATCCGGTCTTCACCATTGGATCCCAAATCGTCGAGGTGATCCGCGCCCATCGCCGGATCGGCCGGGCAGCCGCGCGCGCTTTGGCGATCGACGTGCTGCGGCGCGTGCATATTCCCGATCCTGCCAGGCGGATTGACGACTTTCCGCATCAGCTCTCCGGCGGCATGCGCCAGCGCGTGCTGATTGCGATGGCGATCGCGCTCAACCCGAGAATGCTGATCGCCGACGAACCCACCACCGCGCTCGATGTCACGGTGCAAGCACAGATACTCGAATTGCTCACCGAACTGCGCCGCGAGTTTGGCATGGGGATGGTGCTGATCACACACGATCTCGGCCTGGTTGCCCGCCACGCCGACCGCGTCGCGGTGATGTACGCCGGCCGTGTCGTTGAGACCGGAACGGTCGATGCGGTGTTCGCGCGGCCGCTGCACCCCTACACGACGGCGTTGTTCCGCAGCATCCCCAGCCTGGAAGGGGCGGCGGCCGAGATGCTGCCGGCGATCGAGGGACAGCCACCCATGCTGGCCGACCTGCCGCCGGGCTGCGCCTTCGCGCCACGCTGCTTCATCGGCCGGGACCGCGCCGATTGCCGCACGATCCGGCCGCCGACAGATGCCACCGTGCAAGGCAGTCATCTCAGCGCCTGTCTGCATGCAAATCTGCTGACCGCCGAAGCCGCCTGACATGCAAGCATTGCTGGAAATCGATGGGGTCACCAAGAGCTTCCAGCGTCGCGGCGGTCGTTTCGGCATGCGTGTCAGCCTGGTGCGCGCGGTGGACAACGTGTCGCTGACGCTGCGCGAGGGTGAAACGCTCGGTCTGGTGGGCGAAACCGGCAGCGGCAAGAGCACGCTTGGGCGCCTGGTTCTGCGTCTGGTGGAACCGAGTGCCGGCCGCATCCTGTTGGCCGGACGCGATATCACCATGCTCCCGCGTCGCGCCCTGCGCGCGCTGCGGCGCGACGTGCAGATGGTGTTCCAGGATCCGTACGGTTCGCTCGATCCGCGCATGAGCGTAGGCGCGCTGATCGCCGAACCGATGGTGGTGCACGGCATTGCCAAGGCGGAACGACGTGCGCAGGTGCTCGACGTCGTGCATCGCGTCGGCCTGGACCGTCGCCATCTCGATCGCTATCCGCACGAATTTTCCGGCGGCCAGCGCCAGCGCATCGGCATCGCCCGGGCGATGGTGGTCAGTCCGCGCCTGCTGGTGCTGGATGAGCCGGTCTCGGCACTCGACGTTTCGATCCAGGCGCAGATCATCAACCTGCTGCGACAGTTGCAACGCGACCAGGGGCTCGCCTATCTGTTCATCGCGCACGACCTCGCCGTGGTGCGCCACGTCAGCGACCGGGTAGCGGTGATGTATCTCGGCCGCATCGTCGAGACCGGGCCACGCGATGCGATCTATGCCCGGCCGCTGCACCCCTACACCGTGACACTGCTCTCTGCCGTGCCGCTCGCCGACCCGGTGCGCGAGCGCAGCCGGCAGCGGGTGATGCCGCGCGGCGAGATCGGCTCGGCCACCGCGATCCCGCCAGGCTGCCGTTTCCATCCCCGTTGCTACAAGGCGCTGCTGGCCGTCGCGCAGGGTGCGGCGCGGTCATCGGCCGATCCCACCTTGCCCGCACTTTGCACAGAACAAGACCCGCCGCTGAGCGCAGCGGCATCCGATCATCACGTTGCCTGCCATTTTCCCGAACTGGCCGACGCCGCGCCGATCGCCTGACCTGCTACGAACCTGTACGGAGATACGCACATGTCCACCACCCAGCAGACCGCACCGCTCACCGTTTACTGGCAGCCCGGCTGCACGAGTTGCCTACGCACCAAGGAATTCCTGACCCGTCACGGCGTGCCGTTTGTCTCGGTCAACGTGGTGGCCGATGCGCAGGGGTTTGAGGCGTTGGCGCGGCTTGGGCTGCGCCAGGTGCCGATCGTCGCGCGCGGCGATGACTGGGTGAACGGCCAGGTCATCAAGGACGTCGCGCGGATCGCCGACATCTCGCTCGATACGCAGAAGATGCTGGCGCCGGCGGAACTGACGGCGCGCATCGGAATCATCCTCGGTGCGGCCCGGCGCGCGTTCGCCCAGCTTCCGGAGTCAATGCTCGACACCGTGCTGCCGAACCGTCCCCAAACCTATCGCCAGCTTGCCTGCCACGTGTTTCAGATCGCCGAGGCGTTTCTCGATCTGGTCGAACATGGCAAGCGGCTGGAATTCGCCGCTTATGTGCAGGATGTTCCGCCCCACGTGCATGGCCGCGACGGGCTGGTTGCTTTCGGCACAGGCATCGAGGCACGCTTCGCGCAGTGGTGGGAGCAAACCGGGTGCGGCGCGAATTGGCAGGAGAAGGCGGATGTCTATTACGGCGAACAGACGCTGCACGAATTCCTCGAGCGCACCGCCTGGCATGCCGCACAGCACACGCGGCAACTGCAGATGATCGTGGCGAAGGTTGGCCTGCCTGTTGACGGTCCGCTGACCGCAGCCGACCTCAAGGGTCTGCCCGTCCCGGACCATGTCTGGGACGATAAGATGGCGTTCAACTGAGGCGGACGCCATGTCCGACAGCACGCCTGACGACGGTGATGCCCCGCTGTGGCAACTTGGCATCGCTGCGGCGCACAAGCTGATCCGCGCCCGCAAGCTTTCGCCGGTCGATCTGGTGGCGGCATATCTCGCGCGCATCACGGCCATCGATTCACGTGTGCATGCCTACATCCATGTCGCCGCGGAACAGGCTCGTGCAGCGGCGCACGAGGCGGCACGCGAGATTGCGGCCGGAGGGTGGAGGGGGCCGCTGCACGGCATCCCTTATGCGGCGAAGGACAATTACGATGTGGCTGGACTGCCGGCGACCGCCGGTTCGCGTCTGCGGCTGCATCACGTCCCGGCGCAGGACGCGGCATTGGTCGCCCGCCTGCGGGATGCCGGCGCGATCCTGCTGGGCAAGCTATCGACCTGGGAATACGGCACCGGGAACGGCGGCGAGTATTTCGACCTGCCGTTTCCGCCGGCGCGCAATCCGTGGGACACGGACCGTTTCTCTGGCGGATCCAGGTACTGGCGCCGGCGTCGCCGTTGCCGCAGGTCTGGCGATGTTCGCACTCGGGTCGGACACCACCGGCTCAGTGCGCATTCCGGCCGCCGCTACCGGCGTAGTCGGCGTAATTGGCTCGTCCGGTCAGTTGGACCGTTCAGGTATCCTGCCGAATTGTTTCACGCTGGACCGGCCTGGCATCTTTGCCTGGACGACCGAGGATGCCGCGCTGGTATTCGACACGTTGACCGCACCAAGCCTGACGGCAACCCTGGATCGATCGGCTGCCGGGCTGCGGATTGCGGTCGTGCGCGACATCGGCCCAGGGTTTCCTCCGCCCGACCCTGACATGGCGGCCGGGTTCGATACTGCGATCTCTGTCCTGGCGGGGCTTGGTGCGGAGCTTGTGCCGGCGCGCCTGCCGGTGCCCGCTGAGGAATGCTTCCGCATCACCCGATTGATCGGTCCACCGGAATCGGCCGCGATTCATGCCGAAGATTTCCGCACGCGTGGCGCTGACATGGGAGCAGCGCTGCGGGACAAGTTGATATCTGGTGCGTGCGTGCCGGCAGTTGATTATATCGGCGCCCTGCGCCGGCTCGACGCCGTCGGCGCGGCGACGACCACGTTGCTGCAAGGCTTCGATGCGCTGGTGACCTTTGGCACATTGCATACGCCTCCGCTGCTTGGGGTCGAGCCGGAGATGACGGCCTATACGGTCGAGACAGCGCTGACACCGTTCAACCTGTCCGGCCATCCGGTGTTAGGTACAGTGCACCGGCTTCACCGCCTCGGGCCTGCCGCTGCACTGGCAGATCGTCGCGAACCGAGGTGACGAGGCAGCCATGTTCCGCCTTGCAGCCGCATATGAAGCTGCGACGCCATGGCGCGACCGGCGGCCGGCGGTATGACTTCCACCAGACACACAAGGGCGCATAGCAATGGTTTCGGCAGCAGAAAACTACCGCGGGGTGTTCGATAGCAGAATCGGCTTTGGCACGAATCCCGCTGTCATCGTCATCGACTTCATCCGCGCCTATACCACCAAGGGTGCGCCGTTCTATGGTGACGGCGTTGTCCGCGGCGTTGCCGAGACGGTCGCGCTGCTGGACGCCGCGCGCAGTGCATCCGTGCCGGTGATCTACACCAAGGTGCTGTTCCATCCGTCGGGATGCGATGGCGGACTCTTCATTCGTAAAGTGCCAGCGCTGCGCATGTTGGTGGACGGCGAACCGATGGCGGAGATTGACCCCGTGATCACGCCGCGCCCCGAGGATCTTGTGATTGTCAAAAACTATCCGAGCGCCTTCTTTGGAACGACGCTCAATTCGACGCTGGCAACCCTGCGCGTCGATACACTGGTGCTAGCCGGATGTTCCACCTCGGGCTGCGTGCGCGCGACGGCGGTGGACGGTATACAATATGGCTATCACGTGGTTGTGCCTCGCGAATGCGTCGGTGATCGGCACGACGCGCCGCACGAAGCGGCGTTGTTCGACATCAATGCCAAGTATGGCGATGTCGTCGGGAAGTCGGACGTCATTGCCTATTTTCTGGAATGCCGCACGCCGAAATGAGAGCGCTTTCGACGAAATCTGGAGATTGCAGCGCTTGCTCCCCGAATCAGGCGTCGTCTGCTGTGTTCGCGCAATCGCTTGGATCATGGACTCAATCGAACGTCGGATGCTTTAGAAACGCCTTCGAAATTTCAGGGATGTTTGATTTTGAACCAGGCGGGGCCGTAGTCAGACGGTGTTGGCACGTAGGCGCATCATGGATCACCGCGTCGCGTGGATGGGTCAACGACCGATGGCCAATGGTTCAAGGTCCGCTTGGCGCCGACTTGCATCGAACGTAGATCGCGCTCAGCGGACGACTCCGCGCTCACGGAACGTGGCAATTTCGTCGGCCGAGTAGCCATGCGCCGAGAGGATCTCGTCGCTGTGCTCGCCGAATGTCGGCGCCGCGGTCGGTGCCGGCCCGGGTGTGTCCGAGAACTTGACTGGCTTTGTCATCGTTCGATAGCGGCCGACCACCTTGTGATCGAGTGTGGTCACTAACCCCTCGGCAAGAACCTGTGGATGGTCGAACATGTCCTCAATCGGTCGAACCGCCGCACAAGGCACCTGATCGCCGAAAATCTCCTCCCACTCGAGCGCGGTTCGTTTGGCAAGAGCGGCGCGCACTTCCGGCACCAATTCGGCGGCATGTTCGGCGCGGCTGCGCATCGTCGCGCAACGCGGGTCGTTCGCCAGCTCCGGGCGCCCGATCAGATCGCACAATGCGGCGAAGAAATGATTGGAATGTACCGAGATGTAGAGGGCGCCGCTCTTCGTCGGATGGATACCGGTCAGCCCACCGGCGCCGGAGTCACGTGCGACATCCCGGTCTTCGCTGTCGGCCCAGACAAAGCGGCCGGCCTGGATCGTTAGCGCGCTACGCAACAGCGAAAGACTGAGGTATTGCCCGGTACCGCTGCGCTCGCGCTGAAACAGCGCGGCGGTGACGCCATAGGCGAGCAATGCCGAGGTGAAGTAGTCGAGTACCGACCCAAGCACAAGTTGCGGTCTGTCGGCCCCACTGCCCTGGAATACCGCCATGCCGCTCAGGCACTGTAGAACCTGGTCGAAGCCGCCCTTCTCACTCAGCGGCCCCGTATCGCCGTAGCCCGTCAGGCCGGCATAAATGAGGCGCGGGTTGATTGCCCGCAGCCGTGGATAGTCGATCCCGAGGCGCGCCGGCACCGAAGGACGAAAATTCTCGACCAACACATCTGCACTGGCCACCATGCGGTGCAAGACGGCCAACCCCTCCTGCTGTTTCAGATCAAGCGCCAGTGCGCGCTTTCCCCGGTTAGTGCCGAGAAAGAACCTGCTCTCCCCGGCCAGGCTAGACGGAAACTGGCGCAGCATGTCGCCCTGAGGTGATTCAATCTTGATCACGTCAGCGCCGAGGTCGGCCAGCAGCGTGCAGCCATAGGGCCCGGCGAGATAGCTGCACAGGTCCAGAACCTTGACCCCGTCGAGCGGACCAGCCGTTTTGCCAGACATCACCGGCCCTCCCGTGTGCGTATCGCTGTGACTTTCTGCAAGACTGCCCTGCTTGGAGTCCGGCGTCCGGCGCCGCGGGTGGCTGTTCCATGGCAGGACATTTCGGCGATTGGCCTCCTCTTGATCAGTGGACTGTGTAGCAGTCTTGCGCGCATTGCGGCAGCTCGTCAGACCGGCCCCGAGCGAAGCGAAGGTCGGCAGAGCGTGTCCGGCATGGTTCCTTGATGCTATGCATGACCTAAAGAACCTGGGAAATCGTCGAGGTCTGCCTGCCATACCTCCGAAAAAGCGCCGTCAGTGCACCCACATTGTCCCAGTTTTCGCAATTGTCCACTGCTTGATCAACCAGATGAATGCCTTCGGACGTAAGTGCACCGCCCGCCAGCTCGCGGAATTTGTCGCGCAGCTCGGCTTCAGCGAATGGGTCCTGGAAGTCTCCCCGATGACTCTCGCAAGCGTGGGTGCCCTGACGGCCATCGGTCAGCACAACCGTTACTCGTGCCGGTCGAAGGCGTGGCGCGACCGCGCTCATCGCGGGATCTTCCGTGACGGTGACACGGTGACGGAGCGCGGCAATCGTCGGGTCATCAAGCGCCCCGTCATCCAGGGATGCATGATTGAGCCGCCCGCGTACGGCCATGGTGGCGGCCGCGTGCGGCAGCGAATATTTGGAGGCGAAGAAATTCGTCGGATCAGGATTACGCATGACGGCAGCGAACCGGTATGTCGAGATGTCGATACGGGCGATGTCCTCTGGCTTGGGCCGCATATCGGCCAGTATGCCGGCCAGGCAATCCAGCGCCGGATGAATCGGATTGCAGCAGGCATAGAGGCGAAAATAGTTGCGCATGATGTGCCAGGTGCTGCCAAGTTCGTCTGTCAGCCGGTCCGGCTGGAACCCATCGCCTACGAGCTGACTGAACGCATGCTCTACGGCGTCCGCCTCTGCCTCAAATCCGGCAAGCGCCAGCTCGGGAGCAAGTGCGGCGGCGAAGCCACTCATGCCACCGGCGACATTCAGCGCAGTGGCTCCCGCGACCGCATTCGTGTAGCTCGGTGTCAGAACCAGGGTTGTCGCGATCCGCATGGAACGGCTGATGCCAGCCGCATCGAGGCCGCGCAGACGAGCGCCCGCGGCAGCAGCGGCCACCAGCGACACCTGTCCGTTCTGGTGGGCCAAGGGCCTTGGCGTGAAACCGCCTGCCAACCGGGCCACGACATCATAGCCGACGAGCAAGGTCGTCAGCATCTCGCGGCCCGATCGTCGCGTGGCTTCGCCCACTGCAAGCACCCCGGGCAGCACCTGCATCGCGGCCTGGCCGGAAACAAAACGCAGCCCCTCGCATAGCTCGACAGACCGGCCGGCAATGCCGTTCAACAACGCCGCAGTGCGCGGATCATGCGTTGGCCAGCCGGGACAGAAAACCGTCGCTCCGGTTCCAGTTCCAAGCTGCATCGTCAACCGCCGCACTTCGGGCCGCTCGGCCCCTGCGAGAATGACGCCCAACGTGTCGAGCACCACGAGCTTGGTGTGATGCTGAACCGCCGCGGGCACATCATCCCACCGCGTTTCCGCAACGAATCTCGCCAATTCTTCGATTTGTCTGCCCACGTCCGAAGTTCCTTCCTATTATCGACTCCGTTGCCGGGCTAATCCGGTGCAACAGACGGAGCACCGGCATGCTCCAGGGCGTCAATGCCCTTCCTGCGAGACCGGGTCAGCGCAAATACGATCTGTAGCGTCACCAGCAGGACGCAGCCGCCAATGAAGACGGCGCTGATCGGTCGCTCGACGAAAATGCGCAGATCGCCGTGCGACAGCAGCAACGCCCGGCGGAAGTTCTCCTCGACCAGGGGACCCAGTATATAGCCCAAGAGAATCGTTGCTATAGGAAATTCCAATGCCATCAAAATGGCACCGGCGATGCCAAAGACCAGGACCTCGCCAACCTCGAACAGACTGTCGTTCGTGCTGTAAACACCGATCGAAATAAAGAACAGGGCGGCGGGGTACATGAAGCGGTATGGCACGCGCAGCAGCTTGCACCCAGATACCGATCAGGGGTACGTTCAGCAAGAACAACAGGACGTTGCCGATCCAGAAGCTGGCGATCAATCCCCAGAAGACGTCGGCATGCTGGCTGATCAACTGCGGTCCGGGTTGCAGCCCCTGGATCATCAGCGCCCCGAGCAATAACGCCATCACCGCGTCGCCGGGAATACCAAGAGTCATGGTTGGGATGAAGTCGACCTGCGTCTTTGAATGCGAGGCAGCTTCCGGACTTGCGACACCCTCCAACGCTCCGTGGCCAAAGCGCGAGGGGTCTTTCGCCAACTTTGTCTCTACCGCATAGGCGACAAAGGTGGTGATGGTGGGGCCGGTTCCAGGCAGCGCCCCGAACAGGGTGCCGATTATTGTGCCCCGGACCATCGGCATGAACGCCTGCTTCAGTTCCGCCAGACTGGGACGCATGTCGCGTAAGCGTACCTTGACCTTGTGGCCAACGACATCGAGCCGGTTCACATTGATCAGGAAATCGGCCACGCCAAACAAACCCATGGCCAGCGCCACGAGTTCGATCCGATCCGACAATTGCTCGAAGCCGAACGTGAAGCGCCGCGCCCCGCTATTGACGTCGGTGCCGACCACGCCCAGCAGCAATCCGAACGTCGTCATCGCAATGCCCTTGGCGGCGAACCGCGCGACATCGTCGCGCCAGCCAGCAGGCCCAGCAGCATGATCGAAAAGATCTCGCTCGGTCCGAACTTGAAGGCGATCTGCACCAGCAGGGGCGAGGCAAAGATCATCACGATGATTCCGACCGAGGCCGCGAACAACGACGCGATCATCGCGATGCCGAGCGCAGTGCCGCCACGGCCCTGGCGGGTCATCGGATAGCCGTCAAGACAGGTAATTGCATGCGGCGGATGCGACGGGAGGTTCAACAGAATGGCGCCGATGGCCCCACCATATTGCGACCCGTAGTAAATTCCCGCCAGCATCAGCACGGCCGGCACCGGATGCAGCGTGTAGGTGAGCGGCAGCAGGATGGAGATCGCCGACAACGCGCCCATGCCGGGCAGCACGCCAATCAGGTTGCCGATCAGCACCCCGAAGAACGACCACATCAGATTTTGTGGTTCGAGAGCGACTCCGAATCCGAACCACAAATCGCTGAGGGCCGTGCCCGTCACGACAGCGGCGACCGCAACAACGGCAGTTGCACCTGCAAGCCCCACCAGAACACGACCACCGCGACAACGACGATGCCGAGCGCCAGCAACGCGGCGCTTCGCCACGAATTGCCACGATCGCCGAGTGCCGCGATGAACACTACCGTGAAGGCCGCCGCGACCAACCCGAGATAATTGGCCGCGCCAACAAAGCCGGCTATGCCGAGCGAGATCAACGCCCACGCTCGCCACTGCGGCGGGTGAGCCTGCACTACGACGCGGCCCGGACCCGTGACGAAGGCCTTGCCGGCGATGTACAGGCCGGTGGTAATCAGGATTATGCCAATACCAGCGGAACGTAACCCGGCCCCATCCTTTGCAACGTGCCGATGGGATAGTTCAAGCCGGTCTGCGATACGACCCCGCCGCCGATCGCCACCATCAACCCGCCGCCCCAGACGTCCTTTGGCAATTTACGCAGGTGGTGCATCGCCTGTGCCTTAGCTGGCGCGAGCGCGCCGGCCCGCACCCGCATAGGGCATGCAATGTAATGGGCTCATTGCGGCTTCAGGTTCGCGTCCTTGACAACGACGGTCCATTTTTCTCGCTCCGCGCGCAGGAAGGCGGCGAATTGTTCCGGCGTATCGGTGACGAGATCCTGGCCAATCTTTGCCAAATCCTGCCTGGCCTCCGGTGTATTCAATGACTCCACGATCGCCTGGTTGAGCTGTTGAATGATCGCTGGCGGGGTCTTCGCGGGTGCCAACAATCCGTTCCAGGTCACCGCCGTCGCGCCAGGATAACCGGCCTCCTGCATCGTCGGCACATCGGGCAACGACGCCGAGCGTGTCTCACTTGTCACCACCAAGGCGTGCAACTGGCCGCCCTGGATCAGCGGCAGGGCCGACGGGATGACATTGAACATCATGTCCACCTGCCCGCCGACAACGTCGGTCATCGCCGGCGCCCCGCCTTGGTAGGGCACATGCAGGATGTCGATGCCGGCGACGTCCTTGAACAACTCGCCATCCAGGTGCAGTGAGGAACCAATGCCCGACGATGAGAACGTGAGTTTCCCGGGTTTGGATTTTGCCAACGTCACCAGGTCGCGCACGGATTTGACCGGGAGCGAGGGGCTGACCACCAGAACCGCCGGCACTGTCCCAACCAGGCTGATCGGCGCAAAGTCGCGCTCCAGGTCGAACGGTAAGTCGGCATAAATGAAGGGATTAACAATCAATCCTGGCGAGCCCATCAGCAGCGTGTAGCCGTCAGGCGCCGCATGCGCCACCGTACCGAAAGCAAGATTGCCGCCGGCGCCAAGCTTGTACTCGACGATGATCGGCTTGCCGAGTTTCGCTGAGACATACGGGATGATCTTGCGCAGCAGAATGTCCGCCCCGCCTCCCGCACCAAAACCAAGGATGACCTTGATGGGATGATCCGGATAGGCCGCCCACCCAGGCGCGATCGCAAGCCAAAACGCAATGAAAGCGAAGCCAAATCGCCGAAGCAAGCGAGGCATGCGGGTTCGAATCCGCTTCGCTACCTCGGTCACACCGGAAGCGGTGCCATTCCATAGCGGGCTGACGTCGATCACCGGAATACCTTCGACAGACCGCAAGATCATTCTCCTCTCGTCGGCCGTCCACCGGCATGCGCCCCCGCGCTTGCCGAAACCGGCAGCCCTATTGTATGTACATAAGCACAAATGCAACTGCCCTTCAACACCACGATCCCGCTGTACCGCCAGATCGCCCAGGTCCTGTTGGCCCGGGCGCAGTCCGGGATGCTGGTCGGGCTGGACCTGCCGTCGGAAGTCGCGTTGACCGCCGAATTCGGTGTCAGCCGCAACACCATCCGGCAGGCCCTGAACGTGTTGAAGCAGCAGCAGTTGCTGCAAAGCCGGCGCGGCGTTGGAACACGCTTCGTGCGCACGCCGGAGATGCCAACCCTCGTCGCCTCTTCCGGTGATCCCCTGCATGCAGGCCTCGGCACGAAGTCTCGCGTGCTCTCCTCAGAAAAAGTTGCGGCACCGGCTGACGCTGCCGGTTTCTTCGGCATTGCGGCGGGCACCCAGGTCTGCCGGATCGTGCGAGTTCACCACCTGAAGAATGAACCGCTGTCGGTCGTCATCTCCTATCTGCCGCTGGAGTATGCGCCGGCGCTTAGCAGGGCCGCGCTCGGCAAGCCGCTGCACGAGGCGTTGTGGGAGAAGTTTGGCGTGATGCAAAAGCACAGCGACCATACGATCAGTGTCGCGCGTGCAGACAAGTTCCTCGCCCGCCTGCTGGGGATCGGATTGACCGATCCGATGCTGCACGTGCGCTCCGCGGTGAAGCTCGACGATGGTCGGCCAATCCGCTGGACGCACAATTACTTCCGTGAAGGCCGGTATCAGTATGTCGCGGAAGTTATCTGGCAGCCCCCACGAGGACGCACCAACCCAAAGCTCAACGAAAAGGAGCCCTGACATGGAAGCGGCGACAAGCATGACCAAGGCGGCACGCATGCGGCAATTGCTGCGCGACTCGAGGCCGCTGGTCTCTCCAGGGGTCTTCGACTGCTACAGTGCGCTGATCGTCGAGGCGATGGGCTTCAAATGCGCGGCGATGTCGGGTTCGGCTCTGTCCAACTCGCTGATCGGCCAGCCGGATATCGGCTTGTTGTCGTTGCGCGAGAATGTCGATGCCTGCCGCCATGTCGCGCGGACCATCTCGATTCCATTCATGGCGGATGCTGATACCGGTTATGGCAACGCCGTGAGCGTCTACCACGTGGTGCAGTATTTCGAGGAAGCCGGGATCGTCGGTATCAACGTCGAAGATCAGCTTGCGCCGAAGCGCTGCGGCCATATGCGCGGCAAGGAATTGATCGAGACACGAGAGATGACGCTGAAGATCGAGGCTGCGCTGAAGGCCAAGAAGGACCCGGACTTCATCCTGAACGCGCGCACTGACGCGATTGCGGTTGAGGGCATCGACGCGACAGTCAAACGCGTCAAGGAGTACGTCGCGGCCGGCGCCGACATGATCTATCCGGACGCAGTGCATGACGAAGACGAAATTGCCAGGCTGGTCGAGGCGGCCGGCGATGTGCCTGTCAATATCGGCATGGGGTTCGGGGTGCGCAACCGTCCGACGACACCGCTCATTCCGCTGCGCCGGCTCAAGGAACTTGGAGTTGCCCGCGTCGCCTGTCCTCGGATGATGTCCGGTTCCGCGCTGATGGGGATGAAGAAGGCGCTCCAGGTCATGCTCAACTGCATTGAAACAGGTGAAGCGGCGGATCGCCCCGACCTGCTGATCGACATGGAGGAACTTACCAACCTGGTCGGTTATCGCCGCATCAATCAACTGGAGCAGGAGTTGCTTTCGGGGGAACAGTTGGAACGGAAATATGGGGTCGACGAGCGCGATTATGTGATCCGGCAGAACTAAGGAGCAGAGCACTGTGATACCGCGCCGTTATGGGCCGTTCCGGTACGTCCCGATCACTCGCCGTCCCAGGCTGTCCTGGCCGAACGACGCGCGGGTCGCATTGTGGATCAACCCCAATGTCGAGTTCTTTGGACTCGACGATGTAATGCCGGGCAACGTCAATGAACGGGTGCCGCGAGAGCACGCGAAGCTTCCCAATGTTCGCAACTGGTCGGTGCGCGACTACGGCAACCGGGTCGGCGTGTGGCGGATCATGGAGGTGCTGACGCGCTATGGCATTCGCGCGAGTGCCGCACTGAACAGCCAGGTCTGCGACCATCATCCGGAGATCATCGAGGAAGGCACAAGGCTCGGTTGGGAATGGATCGGGCACAATCAAACGAATGCCCTGCGCCTGACCGAGATGGATCCGGTGCAGGAGCGTGAAGCGGTTCGCGATACCATCGATCGGATCGAGGCGGTTTCAGGCAAGCGTCCGGTCGGCTGGCTCGGTGCCGGTCTGGCGGAAACCTGGAACACGCTCGACTATCTGGCCGAGGCCGGAATCCGCTATGTGTGCGACTGGGTCAATGACGACCAGCCGTACTTCCTCGATATCGGCAGGCCCGTGCTCGTCGCGCTGCCCTACTCCGTGCAAACCAACGACGTACCGGCCTATTTCGACATGAAAGTCTCGGTGCCCGAATTCGAGGCCATGCTGCGACGCCAGTTCGATACGTTGTACCGCGAAGGCGAAACGGTGCCACGCGTGATGGCTATTGCGGTGCACCCGTTTGTTACCGGACAGCCTCATCGCATCGGTGCGCTCGATGCCGCCCTTGAATACATCTGTTCTCACGCCGGAGTCTGGCGTGCAACAGGATGGGAGATCGTCGAGCATTTCCTTGCTCAGCAGTCGCCGGACGCTCGCGGCGGTTGAGGCGTCAGGATGGATTGATCGCGCCATAGCGGTTTCGTGCGGGACCTCACGCTGCCACAATAACTGCTATGCGAATAGCGTGTCCGCCACAGCTACTCAGCTATTTCCAACGGGATTTCGGTTGATCGGGTCGTGGCCCAAACCACGACCGTAACGGACCCGCACTACCCCCTGATCCCATCCCGCCCTAATCTGATCGCGGCGGAGCGAGTTGAATTCGGAGACGCATGAATGGCCGAGAACACTGTGGCCGTGGCTGGCGTTGGCACGACGTCGTACGGCCGGTTGCCGGATTACGACGCGTACGATCTGGGACTATGGGCACTGACCGAGGCGCTCGCGGATGCCGGGCTGGGCTTCGGCGATATCGACGGCGTCATCGTAAACCGCATCCCGGATTACCAACGCTTCTGCGAGATCGCCGGCATTGACCCACAGTTCGTCACGATCACCCCGGGGCATGGCCGCTTTGCGGCAATCTGCATCGACATGGCGCGCGCACTTGTCCTGAGTGGGCGTTGCCGAACGGTCGCGTTGGTCTATGGCAACGATGGCCGCTCCGCCGGCGCCGCGTATGGCGGGGCGGATGACAGCTACGGCTCCGGCGGCAGCGCTTTGTGGTTCCCGTATGGCATGACGTCGCCCGGCGCTTTCCATGCGCTGATGACACAACGGCACATGCACATGTTCGGGACCACGCCTGAACAGCTTGCACGTGTGTCGATCACGTTCCGTGACCACGCGGGGCGCAATCCGAGTGCAGTGATGCGCAGCCCGATCGACCTGGATGCGTACCTGGGCGCCCGTATGATCTGCGAACCGCTGCGCTTGCTCGACTACTGCTTGATCACCGACGGCGGCGTCGCGCTGATTATCACGTCGCAAGAGCATGCGCGCGATCTTGCCAGGCCGCCGGTGTATATCCGCGGCAGCGCACTGCAGACGTCATTTACCGATTCAACCTTCCCGCCCGACGATTTCTGGCATGCCGCGTTGCACTCCGCCACCGAACGCAGCATGGCGATGGCTGGGCTTGGCCGGGAAGACATGTCGGCCCTGATGATCTACGACAACTTCACGCCGACGGTGCTGTTCTCGCTCGAAGGTGCTGGCTATTGTGCGCCCGGCGAGAGCGGTCCGTTCGTCGCGGAGGGACATCTCGGCCTCGGCCAGCGCTACCCGACCAATACCTCGGGCGGCCATCTTTCGGAGAGCTACATGCAGGGCTGGGCGCTCAATGTCGAAGCCGTTCGCCAATTGCGTGGCGACTGCGGCGAGCGGCAGGTGGCGGGTGCCACGAACATCCATTACCTCGCCGCCTCGCCGGTGTGTTCTTCCATCCTCTATTCGCGGCTTCCGTCATGAGCACGACCGCGATGACGAGGCCGCTGCCGCGCGCGGGCGGCCCCGAACAAACCTTCTGGGACGGACTGCGTGCCGGGGAAGTGCGGGTGCAACGCTGCGTTTGCGGACACCATCGGTTTCCGGCCAGCCGCAATTGCCCAGTGTGCCATAGCGCCGAATTCACCTGGACCGCGGCAGAACCCGAAGGCGTGGTCGAAAGCTTCTGCGTCTTCCACAAGCAATATTTTCCGGCGCTCGAGGTGCCCTATGCCGTCGTGCAGGTCAGGCTCCGCTGCGGCGTTCGAATGTTCTCTAACCTGCAGCACGTGCCCATCGATCGAATTCGCATTGGCATGCAGGTAAAAGCCGTGTTCGAAAACGCCGGGGACGGCGTCACCCTGCTGAGATTCCGCACGGAGGAGAACGCGGCATGAAAGCCATCGTCGTGGACGCGCCCGGTGGTCGTGACGTGCTGACCTTGCGAACAATACCTGACCCGGTCGCGCGGGGAAAAGATGTGATCATCAAGGTGCATAGCTGCGGCGTTTGCTTTCACGACGTGGTGACGCGCAATGGCACGCTGAAGGCTGGCGTGAAGATGCCGGTGATTCTCGGGCATGAGATCGCCGGAACCGTGGTCGGCACCGGTCCGCTGGCGCACGGCTTCAAACCCGGTGATCGTGTCGCCACGGTACAGCGCTACCATATCTGCGGCTCCTGCGAGCATTGTCGCAGCGGCTACGAACCACTGTGCGAGGAGCGCAAATTCCTCGGCGACTGGGGGCTGGTCGGCGGCTACGCCGAATTCGTCGCGGTGGAAGACGACAACGTCGCGCTGGTGCCGGACAACGTGCCTCTAGACCAAGCCAGCATCGTCGCCTGCACCCTCGGCACGGTCTATAACGCCATGCGCGACGTTGCCAGTGTGAAGGTCGGCGAAACAGTGCTGATCACTGGATCCGGCGGCGGCCTTGGCGTGCACGCGATCCAGCTCGCGCGCATGCAGGGCGCGCGGGTCATCGCGCAAACCACGTCGCCGCAGAAGACCGACATGCTGCGCGATCTCGGCGCGCACGAGGTGGTCGTGCATCGGCGCGGCGAGGATTTCTCCGCCCAGGTTCGGGGCCTGACCGGCCGCCGCGGCGTCGATGTCGCGATCGACAATGTGGGTAGCCTGCTGTTCAACGCCACCCGCAAGTCAATCGCGGTGCGCGGCCGCTGGATCCTGATCGGTCAGCTCAACGGCGACTTCGTGCCGTTCAACCCGGCGCAGCTCTTCCTGAAGAATATCTCGATGCTGTCGGCAACTTCGACGACACGCAACCAGTTGATCCACTGCCTCGATCTGGTTGCTTCCGGAGCCATCCGGCCGATCATCGGCGCCATGATGCCGCTGGAACAAGCACAGGAGGCGCACCGGCTGGTCGAAGCCGGCGCCGTCACGGGCCGCATCGTTCTGCAACCCGGATCACAGGGACACGGCGCATGAATATCAATGCAGCCTTGGTGGGCGTCGGCGCTTCGAAGTTTGGCCGCTTCCTGCCGGACAGTCAGCTCGCATTGGCGGCAACGGCGTTCAAGGCCGCGCTGGACGATTGCGGCTTGCAGCGTGAGGACATCGACGGGCTTTCCATCCACATGGGTTGGCCGTTGGGGTTGGATTACGATCGCGTCGCTGATGGGTTCGGCCTGAACCTGCGCTACGTCAACCAGTCCTGGCTGCATGGGCGGTTCATCACCAACGCGCTGCAACATGCGGCGCTTGCGGTATCGGCCGGACTTGCCAATGTCGTCGCCTGCGTCACCGCGATCAGCTTCACGCGCGAGCGCGATTTCCTCGGCGGCCCCGGCGACGCCGAGGGCAATCGCGAGGAAGGCGGCACGCATGGCGAGAGTCCGCCCTATGGCCTGACATCGCCGGCCGGCGGTGCCGCGCTCAGCATGCAGCGCTACCTGGCGCTGACAGGTGCGTCCAGCGAGAAGCTTGCCGCGGTGCCGATGGCAATCCGTGCCCATGCTGTGCTGAACCCGGATGCCATCATGCGCGCGCCGCTGACGGTGGCAGACCACCAGAGTTCGCGCATGATCGTCGATCCGCTGCGGCTGTTCGATTGCTGCCTGATCAATGACGGCGCGGTTGTGGTGTTGGTCACGACCATAGAGCATGCGCGCGACCTGAAGCAGAAGCCGGTGCGGATCGCCGGCATGCAAGGCATGCGCTCCGGCCGTGACGAATTCATTTTTGCCCCGCCGGGACTAGGCATCGGGCAGCAGCCGGTAGGGCCGGTACGCTCGCGCCCGGTGGACGTGGAGGTTTATGGCAGCGCCGGCGTGGACCGGTCCGCGGTGCGGGCGCTTTACACCTACGATGCGTTTTCGCCGCTGCCGCTGTTCGTGCTGGAACGCTTCGGCTTTTGTGGCGGCGGCGAAGCGATCGACTTCGTGCAGGACGGTGCGATCGGACCGGGGGGAAAGCTGCCGCTCAACACCTCCGGCGGCCTGTTGTCGGAGGCGCATATCGGCGGTTGGAACCACATCCGCGAGATGATGCGGCAGATCCGCGGCACCGCCGGACCACGGCAGATACCGGATGCGGACGTGCTGCAATGGGCC
The DNA here is from genome assembly GCA_963762885.1 of uncultured Alphaproteobacteria bacterium. GTDB lineage: Bacteria > Pseudomonadota > Alphaproteobacteria > Acetobacterales > Acetobacteraceae > JASHVB01. Next base: position 104,650 of record CAVXNH010000048.1, on the reverse strand, counting down.
ACCGCCTGGGGCGACTCCGTCATCATGACCGCAGCCTGAGGATCGATCCGATGCCGCAAGAAACTGCATCGCGCAAGCCGCGTCCGAGGATCGGCCCGGACAGCGAGCCCTTCTGGGCCGGCTGCCGGCGCCATGAATTGCTCCTGCCGTTCTGCAAGGAATGCGGCAAGCCCCATCTGCCGCCCGGCCCGGTCTGTCCGCACTGCTTCTCCGGCAGCCTTGAATGGAAAAAGGCCAGTGGAAATGGCCGGATTTCCACCTGGGTGGTGGTGCACAAGGCGTGGTTCCCGGCCTTCGCCGGCGACATTCCCTATAACGTGGTGCAGGTCGAACTCGACGAAGGGCCGCGCCTGACGGCAAACGTCGTCGGCACCAACGAACTGTCCGTGGGGCAGGCGGTGACCGTGGTGTTTGACGACATCGACCCGGACCTGACGATGCCGCGCTTTCGCCTGGCCTGACGGCGGGGTCAGCCGAAGCAGGGTTCGCGCAAACCTGTTGCGTCGGTCTCGATACTCAGTAGGCCCCCGGCCATCGGCTGGGCTTGTTGCTCCTCCGGCTTCAGGCGGAACCGCGCGGTGGTAACGTACAGCGTGCGCAGGTCGGCGCCACCGAAGGTGACGTGGGTCGGGCGCGACACCGGCAACGTCACAGTCTGATCGAGCGTGCCATCCGGCGCGAAGCGGACGATGCAGCCTGCCTCGAACCGGGCGTTCCAGAGATAGCCGTCGGCATCGACGCTCGCCCCATCGGGAATGCCTGAAAGTGCGGATGTGTCGGCGAACAGCCGCCGGTTGGTCGGCACGCCAGTATTCAAATCGTAGTCGTAGGCGAAGATCACCTTGGTGTGGCTGTCGCCGAAATACAGCGTCCGGCCGTCAGGGCTCCAGCACAGAGCATTGGGCAGCCAGATTTCCTCATCCTGCAACAGGGTGGTTCGCCGATCGGGATCGATCCGCCACAGCCGGCCTTTCGGGCCGGACAGCATCCTGTCCATGCTGGCGACCAGGAAGCGGCCACGCGGATCGCAGCGGCCGTCGTTCAGGATGTTGTCCGCACGATCGGCTTCCGGCGTTGCCACGCGGTCGAGCGAACCCAATTCCGGGTGCCAAAGGGCGATGCCGCCTCGGCCGGCGATCAACACCGCGCCGTTGTCGCAAAGTGCATGGGAGCCAAGCTTCTCCGGCGGCGTCCAACTGTCCGTCCGGTGTTGGACCGGAACGTGTCGATGCAGCGCCGGCTTCAACAGATCGATCCAGGTGAGGGTCGCGTTCCGCGTGTCCCATAGCGGCACTTCGCCCAGTACATCCTGGGTCTGCGCCACCAACTGTACAGTCGCCGATCCTCACAGGCATGTCGCGTGTTCTCCGGATGATACCGACCTTGGAAGCGCGGGGAAATAAGTGCCTCAATCGGTCGTGCCGCAAAGTCACGTGTCATGGCCGGCTTTCGTCGGCCATGACACGTGGGGCGTGTCGGCCGCCGAAGATTTGGTCATTTCCCCGCGAATACCTTGCACCATTCTCCGCCGCGCGCGCCGCCGCGCATACGATCATGGTGCGAGCGCGAATTTCTCGTCCTCCACCGTCAGGATGACCTGACCATAATGCGGATTGCGGTCGGCATCGAAGCTGAATTGCCCCTTGCCCAGCACTGTTGGAAAATCCCGTATCCCCGCCAGTGCAGCCCGCACCTGATCGCGCGTGGGATGCGGCCCGGCCGCCTTGATTGCCGCCGCAGCGAGTTGCATAGCGGTGTATCCAAGCGCCGAGACATTGTCCGGCAGCCGCTTGTACTTCGCCTGGAATTCCGCGACGAACGCCTTGTTTTCGGCGCTGTCCACGGCATTGAAATAATCCGCGAAGAATACTGCGCCTTCGACCGCCTTGCCGCCGACCCGCAGGAACCGGTCGGATCCCATGTTCGACGTGCCGATGACGCGAACCTTGGGGTCGATCCCGCCCTGCCGCGCCTGTACGACGATGTTCGCCGCTTGCTCCGCCGTCGGCGTCAGGAAGATCGCGTCGATGTCGAGTGAACTCAGCTTGGTGACCAGGCTTTGGAAGTCGGTGTCGGAGGACAGGATCAACTCTTCGTCCACCACGTCCACGCCGTGTGCCTTGAAGTAGTCGCGCGCGACGTTCTTCTGCGCGATCTGGCCCTCATTGTCGCGGCCGAACACCAGGGCCACGTGCTTCACCTTCATTTTGTCCACCGCGTATTGGGTCACCTCGACGACGGTGTCCTGCGGGCTTTCCGGCGTCTTGAACGACCACTGGCCGGCTCGGGTGATGTCCGCTGCCAGAGCGGTCGTGGTCAGCATGGGGATTGTCAGGCTGTTCGCCACCGGCGCGACCGCAACAGCTTCCAGAACTCGATGACGGGCCCAGGATCAGCACTGCGTTGTCGCGCGCGGCAAACCGGTTCGCCAGCGAGATCGCCTGCTGCTTGTCGCTGGCGGTGTCTTCAAGGATCAGCTTGATCGTGTGGTCGCCCGCCAGCTTGTGCGCATTGATGTCGTCCACCGCCATTTGCAGCGCGTCGCGGCTGGGGGCGCCGGCGAAGGCGTAGGCTCCGGTCAGCGCAAGCTCGGCACCAACGATCACCTCGTCCGCGCGTGCTGGCGTGGCGGCCAATCCGGCAAGACAGGCTACCGCCGCGAGACAGGCAGCCACCGCCGGCCAGGCGGCACCTCGGCGCAAAACGATCATGGCGTTTCCCCTACTTCACAGGTTTCATGACAGGTCGTATCCCGGAATTGGCGCCTCGGCAGGCTCCAGGGTGCGTTCGACGATGCCGAGGTAGCTCGATTGGATTGCCGGATCGTTCGCCAGTTCGTCGGCACTGCCGTGCCGCACGATGCGGCCACGCTCCAGCACATAGGCGCGCGACGCGAGATTCAGCGCACGCCTGGCATTTTGCTCCACCAGCAAAATTGGCAGGCCGGAACGGTTGAGTTGCGCCAGCGCTTCGAAGACCTGGCTCACCATGATCGGTGCAAGACCTAGGCTTGGCTCGTCCAGCATCAGCAGGCGCGGGCGCCCCATCAGGGCACGGCCGATTGCCAGCATCTGTTGCTCGCCGCCGGACAGCGAGCCGGCGATCTGCCGTTCGCGTTCGACCAGTCGGGGAAACAGTTCGAACACCAGGTCCAGGTCTGCGCCGCTACGTCCGCCGCGCGCCAACCGGCCTAGCTCCAGGTTCTCGCGCACGCTCAGTGGGCCGAGGATGCGACGTCCCTCCGGCACCTGGAGCAGACCGCGGCGCGCGACGACGTGGGCGGCGCGACCGGCGAGATTCTCGCCGGCGAATGTCACCTGGCCGGACGACGGTCGCAGCACGCCGCTGATGGCATTCATCAACGTGGTCTTGCCGACGCCGTTCGCCCCGATCAGCGCAACGATTTCGGTCGCTCCCACCGCCAGGCTGACGCCCCTGACCGCCTGGATGCCGCTATAGCCGGCGACGAGTTTATCGACGACCAGCATCCTATTCACCCAGATAGGCACTGATGACGGCTGGATCGCGCTGGATCGCATCGCGATCGCCCGAGGCGATCAGCACGCCCGATGCGAGCACATGGATATCGTCGCACAGCGCCATCACCAGCCGCATGTTATGCTCAATCAGCAGCACGGCGATTCCGGAATCCGCCAGGGCGCGAAAATGCTGCCCGAGTTCCTCGGCCTCGACATCGTTCATGCCCGCCGCCGGCTCATCCAGCAGCAGCACGCGTGGATGCACCGCGAGGGCGCGGCATATTTCCACTCGCCTTTGAAGTCCATAGGACAGTTCACCGGCGCGGCGGTCCGCCAGTTGGTCGAGTCCGAACCTTGCCGCGATGGCGAATGCCTCGTCGCGCCAGCGGCGATTTTGCCGCAGCACCTCCGGCAGGCCGATGAACTTCGCCGCCAGCGACGTGGCGTCATGGCGATGAAAGCCAGCCAGGATGTTGTCCAGCACGGACATTTCACCGAGCAAGCGAATGTTCTGGAAGGTGCGCACGACCCCCTCGCGCGCAATGCGGTCGGGCGGCAAAGTCGAGATGTCGGTATCTCCCAACCGGACCGATCCGCTGTCGAGCCGAAGCAAGCCGGTGATGAGATTGACCGTGCTGGTCTTGCCGGCACCGTTCGGGCCGATCAGGCCGGTGACGCGCCCGGGCATCACATCGAACGACACATCTCTGACCGCGTGCAGGCCGCCGAAGCTGCGCGACACGTTGTCAAGCGTCAGGCCGGAACGTTGGTGGGTGCCGATGTCCGCCGCAACGATCTGCGCAACAACGCTCATGGCGCATTCGCCAGTCTGGTCGCGCCGCAGGAGCGCGGCACTCGCGGCAGGCGCAACGCGATGCCATCGACGATGCCATGTGGCACATAGACGATGATAGCCATCAGCAACGCGCCGTACAGCACCATGCGGTTGTCCGCCAGCGGCCGAGCCACTTCCGGTAGCAGCGTCAGCACCACGGCGCCGACGATCGGCCCGAACACCGACTGGCGGCCGCCCAGCACGACGAAGGACAGCGCGCCCACCAGCATGCTGAACCCGAATTCCTCCGGTACAACGCTGTAGTCGTGACCAGCCATCAGCGCGCCGCCAATCCCCGCCAGGATACCGCTGAATGCAAAAGCCAGACGGTGATGCGACGCGACGTTGACGCCCAGCGACACCGCTGCGGTTTCGTCCTGCCGAATGATGTCGAACGCCACGCCCAACGGAGATGCACTGATGCGGCTGACAAAGTGGGTCACTGCGACCAGCACCACCGCGATCTGCCAGGAATCGACAACTTTCGGAATGCCGTTCAGTCCGGTTGCTCCCCCGGTGAAGCGATGTGCGAACAGAGCGAGCGACACGACGATCTGCACGAACGCCAAAGTCGCGATCGCCTGATAGACGCCGCGCAGCCGCGCCAGCGGCAGTGACAGTGCCAGGGCAACAACCAAGCCGGCCACCGCGCCGGCGGCGACGGCCGGCCACAGGCCCGTCCCCGCGACGATCAGGTTGGCTGCGGCATAGGCGCCGAACGCGGCCAGGCCGGCGGTGGCGAGGGAGAAAACTCCGGCCCGCAGCACGATGTATTGGCTGAGTGCCAATAGCGCGTTGATCATGCACAGGTCGAGCAGGCTGCCATAGCCGCGCAGCAGATTGCTCATTCGCGTACCACACGTGCCTGGCGATGCAACGAACCGAAGAAGCCGGTAGGACGCAGCAGCAGCACCAGGAACAGGATCGAGAAGATGATCGTGTCCGACAGATCGGTAGAGAGATAGGCGATCGTCATTGTGTGGATGATGCCGAGTGCCAGTCCGGCAACAACGGCGCCGGCTACGCTGCCAGAGTCCGCCCACCACGATCACCACGAAGGCGCGCAACATGTAGGGTTCGCCCATCAGGAAATGGACGGAGTTGAAGGCGATCCCGATGAGAACCCCGGCAATCCCGGCCAGCGCTCCGGCAATGAAGAACGTCTGGAAATACACCTGGCCCGGATTGACGCCCAGCAGGCTCGCGGTGCGCTCGTCGATCGCGACTGCCCGGATGCGTTGGCCGAACGTGGTGCGGTAGAGCCAGGTCAACAGGAGGATCGTCAGAATCAGCGACGTGGTGACGATGCCAGATTGCAGCAGGGTGATGCGCAGGCCGGCGATTCGAAACACCTGGATCGGGAAGGTACCGAACGGATACCGCAGGATCTGCGTGTCGGAGGCGCGCTGCGCCAGGTTCATAAGAATCAGGCTGGCGCCGAGGCTCGATATGATCGCGGAGAATTCCGGCGCGCGGCGTTTGCGCAGCGGCCGGAATGCCAGCCAGTCCAGCGCCACTGACAGCAGTCCCGCCGCGACGGCCGCAGCGATGAATGCCAGCGGCAGCGGCAGATGCAGCACGGTGACGCACCACAGCCCGATGAAGGCGCCCCACATGAAAATGGCGCCGTGTGCAAGGTTCAGCACGTGCAGGACGCCGAAGATCAGGGTGAAGCCGAGTGCGAACAGCGCGTAGACGCTGCCGGTGACGACTCCATTGATAATCTGTTGGCCCAGCATGCGGCAGCGCTTTCCGGTTCTGGTTCCTCCGACCCTGGTATCCTGACAGCCTTAGGGCGCCGCCAGAACTGATGGTCCCGGCATAGCTGTTATTGTCCTGGCCCGGATTGGCGCGCGGGGCGATCGCGCGAACACTCCGTGGCGACGCATCTCGGAACGGGACCTCACGTGGCGCGGGCACTGCAAGGCATAACCATACTCGAAATGAGCAGATTACTGCCGGGCGCGCTGGCGACGCAGATGCTGAGCGACCTCGGTGCCGAGGTGATCAAGGTGGAACAGCCGGGCATCGGCGACTACCAACGTGACCTGCCGCCAAAGAACGTGCGCGATTCGGCGAGTTTCCTGCTATGCAATCGCAACAAGCGCAGCATCACGCTCAATCTCAAACAGCCGGGCGGGCTGGAGGCGGCACGCCGGCTGGCGGCGCGTGCCGACGTGCTGATCGAAGGGTTTCGGCCGGGGGTGATGACGCGGCTCGGGCTTGGCTACGATGCGATGGCGGCGCTGAACCCGCGGATGGTGTATTGCTCGTTGACCGGCTTCGGCCAGGACGGGCCGTATCGCGATTTGCCCGGTCACGACATGAACTATCTCGGTATCGTCGGTGCGATGCAGCTTTTGTCGCGTGCCGCTACCGGCCCTTTGGTGCCCGGCCCGCTGATCGCGGATATCGGCGGCGGCTCGCTGATGGCGGTGTTCGGGATCCTCGCAGCGCTGATCGGGCGAGGGGTTACCGGGCGCGGCCAGCATGTCGATGTATCGATGACCGACGGCATGATGGCCTGGATGGTGCCGCATGCCGGGGAATGGCTGTTCGCCGGGAAGGAGCCGCGCGGCGGTGAGTATTTCAACGCCGGCGGCGCGGCGTCGTACGACGTGTATCGTTGCGCCGACGGCCGCTGCATCACCCTGGGCATCATTGAGCAGCACTTCTGGGACCGCCTCAAATCCCTGCTCCAGGCGCCCGACTTGCCGGACGATCCGCTGGTCGCCGGCGATGCGGCGGAACGCGCGCGCGCCATGCTGGGGGGCATCTTTGCTACGCGCCCAGCCACGGCGTGGATCGACCTGTTGCAGGCGCACGACATTCCCTGCGGGCCGGTCAACGGGTTCGAGGAGGCGTTTGCGGACAAGCAGATGCAGTCGCGGCAGATGCTGCAATGGATGGATCACAAGGTGGAAGGCCGCATCCCGCAGATCGGATTTCCGGTAAAATTTTCCGACACGCCGGGAGAAATGCGGTTGCCGCCGCCTTGCCTGGGCGAACATACCGACGACATTCTTGCTGAACTGGGCTACGGCGGGCAGGACATCGGCGAAATGCGTGCCCAGGGTGCGATCTGATGCCAAGCGCCCTTAAGACTGACACACTGCGGAGCACACTCTGCCGCCGTGTGCCATTTCGGAGGGCCGATCTTTAGGGCGGTTGGTATGGCCGCGCGGATCACCCACACCGGCAAAGGAATTGCCTGAATGACCGTGATCGACAGCCATTGCCACGTCTGGGGTCAGGGCTTTCTGCCTCCGGCATTCTTTCGCGACGCAGCGGAAGGCTGGGCGGCCAAGGAGCCGGACCGCACGCCAGACATGATCATGCCCCGTCTGCTGAGCGGACTGGTCGATCCCGACGGCGACGATTTCGTTGCGAACATGGATCGCGCGGGCATCGACGGTGCCTGCGTGATGATGATTGATGTGGGAGAGTCGGTGTTCGGGCAGGAGCCGGCAGTCAGCCTCGCGCAGCAGATCGAGTTTTACGGCTCGCTTATGCAGCTTCATCCCGGGCGGCTGTTCCCGCACGTATCGGTGGACCATCGCCGGCCCGAATGCCTGGCGTTGGTTCGCATGGCCCTGCGGGAAACTGGCCTGATCGGCATTGGCGAAATCACGCCCGACCGGTTCACCGTGGCGGACGAGGCGTTCCTGCCGCTGATGCGCCTCGCCGCGGATGAAGGCGTGCCGGTGCAGATCCACACGCGCGCGGGCATCTGGACGGATTTCGCCGGACGCGACCAGAGCGAGGCCAACCCTGCCCATCCGATGCATGTCGCCCGCTTGGCCTGCGCTGTGCCCGACCTGAAAATCGTGTTGTGCCATGCGGGTTTTCCGCATTGGTGGCAGGTCGCGGCGGAAGCGATTGCCGACCTGGAGAACTGCGTGCTGGATGTCTCCAACTGGAATGAGATGCTGCACGAGCCATCGGAGATTATCGCGCGGCTGGCGACCTGGCGGCAGATCGTCGGGACCGAGCGGATTCTGTTTGCGTCGGACCAGGCGTCGGGCAAGCGCTTTACCGGCGAACGGTCGAGCCTGCCGGCCTGGGTGCAGTTCTTTCGCGATCTGCCCGGCAAAGCCGCTGCCGCCGGCTATCGCTTTACCGCGGAGGAGGCCGACATGATCCTCGGCGGCAACGCGCGACGGTTCTACGCCATGCCTTGACGCGTTCAGGCAGCCCAAGGGCCGTCCGGGCACAAACGAATTTGCTGCCGGGGGATCATGGGTCCCTGTGTCATGGCCGGGCTTGGCCGGCCATGACACGGAATGTGCAGCGCAATCACTTGGAGGACTTGTTCCCGGACGGGCCTTTAGTCGCTCGGTGGATGCGGCTTCCACTGGCCGGACGCAACCAGCGCCTGAACTTCGTTGCGCACGATCCTGGCAAGCGCCCGCGTCACCGGCGTGGTCGGACGCTGCGTCGAAGTGGCGACATAAAGTTGGCCGGACATGCGCGGCTGCACGATCGGCCACGCTCGCAGCCGGCCTTGCTCCACCTGGCTCTGCACGCCGGCATAAGACAGGATCGTTGCACCGATACCATGTTCGACCAGGCGCAGGATGGCGGAGAATCCGTCAACCTCGAGCACCACCTGCGGCTTGGTGCCAAGATCGGCGAGGAACCGATCGACCAGGTTGCGTAATCCATGCGGCTGGTTCGGCAGGATCAACGGAATGCGGTGCAGGTCATCCGCCTTGACCGTGGCGCCGGTCACCGGCGGCGGGACCGCGGTGGACGCAACCAGCAGCAGGTCTTCCTCGATCAGCGGCTCGACGGACAGCACGCTGGTGCGGGCCACGTTGTACACCACGGCGATATCCAGCCTGGCACTGGCCAGCCATTCCATGACATAGCCGCTGAACGCCTCGACGATCCGCAGCGACACGCCGGGAAACTGCGCGCGAAATTGCTCGACGACCGGCACTGTCAGCACGACGCCGATCATCGGCGGGATACCGATGATGACCTCGCCGGTGGGCATGGCCTGCATCGCCTTCAACGTGCTGGTGGTATCGGATACCGATTCGATGATGCTGCCGGCACGGTCCGCCAGGATGCGGCCGGCATCGGTGAGCACGGCGCCACGTCCGTTCCGGTACATCAGGTCGACGCCCATTTCCTGTTCCAGGCAGCGGATTTGCCGGCTGAGCATCGGCTGCGCCACGCCGAGCAATACCGCGGCCTTGGAGAAGCTGCCGGTCTGGACCACGGCAAGGAAGTGCCGAAGCTGCTTTATCTCCATGGGCTGCAACGGGCGACCTGCCCGCGGTTGCGGCGTCGCCTCCTCCTTTCCTGGACCCTGGTATTCTAGCATCCGGCCGTCCGGGCGCACCATCGGCACCGGCGGCGGCTTCGGTCGGCAGGATAACTGGTATATCCGCGCGGGCCATCTTCAGTGTCCGGCGCATTCGCTAGCATGGCGTGGCGGGAAATGCAGCGTCAGGTGAAGCGGCGTGTTGCGGCGTAGCGCGCGATAGACGTCATGCGGGAGAGGTCATGGTGCCGAGCAAGAGTAATGATGACATAACGGCTTCGCAATATCTTGCGGAGTTTGTTGTCGGGCTCGATCCGGATGCACTGCCGGCGGACGTGGTAGAAACGGCCAAACTCGCTTTGCTGGACTTCATCGGCTGTGCGCTGGAGGCGCGCAACCTGACGTGGTCACGCCAGGCGTTGGCGGTTGCGCGCACCGGCGCCGGCGGTCCGGCGGCGATCGTCGGCATGCCCGACCGCGCCTCGCCACCGGAGGCGGCGTTTGCCAATGCGACGATGGGTCATGGGCTGGTGCGCGAGGACATGCATCCCGGCAGCAACAGCCACCTTGGCGTGGTGGTGTGGCCGACCCTGTTGGCGTTGCTCTGTCGCCAGCCGATACGGGGCGGTGACTTACTTGCCGCCGCGGTGGCCGGTTACGAAGTCGGGGCGCGCATCGGCCGCACATTGTTCGACGCCGAACTCGCACGCCGATTTCGGCCGACCGGCGTCACCGGGCCGATCGGCGCCGCTGCCGCCGGAGCGCGAGTGCTTGGGCTCGACCGGACCGGGGTCGCAACCTCGATCGCGATCGCCGCCAACATGGCGGCCGGCCTCAACAACTGGCCGTGGGCGGGCAGCACCGAGGTGTTCTTCCATGCCGGCGCTGCGGCGCGCAACGCGGTGACCGCCGCCTTGCTGACGCAGGCGGGCGCGTATGCTTCGCCAAGCGCGCTGGATGGGCCAGGCGGATTGTACGACGCGCATCAGCGTCGAGAGCATGCGAACGCCCTGATGGCGCCGCGGGATGCGCCGCTCGCGCTACAGGAGATCTATTTCAAGCCGGCGCCGGCTTGCAACTATGTGCAGACGGCGTGCCAGGCGGCACTTGCCCTGGCGCGGTCGGGGGTGCGGGCCGGCGATGTCGCCGCGGTGACCGTGGCGACCATGCCGGCGGCCACGCAATATCCTGGCTGCGACTTCAGCGGACCGTTCGAACATCTGGTTCAGGCGAAGATGAGCATTCAATTCAGCGTCGCGGCGACGCTTGTGCACGGGGCCTTGCACGAGGCGGCCTTCGCCGTGCTCGACGAACCGGAGATCCAGCGCATCGCAGGCGCAACGACGCTGACCCACGATCCGGCATTCACCGCGGCCTTTCCTTCCAGCCAGGGCGCGGAGGTCAGCGTCATCCTGCGGAATGGCGCCACGCGGACGCACCGGCAGGATGACGTGCAGCCCTGCCAGCCGGTGGAACTGCGCGTGCGGTTCCATGCAGCGGCGGTGGCGGCGTTGGGTGAGGCGTGGTCGTCCGACCTGGAGGGTTTCGTCATGCGCCTGGACTCGGTCGCCGACGCACGAACCTTGACCGACCTGCTATCGGCCCCGGTCGTCGGAATGAAGGAGCATTGACATGCCAATGCCAGCCAGCCGCACCATTCCCGCGCTGTTGGACGAGATGAACGAGCGCTTCGGCGACCGCGAATCGCTGGTCGGCGATGGCCGCCGCTGGTCGTACCGCGCATTGCGCGATGCAGTCCGGGCGTTCGCAAAGGGACTGCATGCTCTTGGGATCGGTCCCGGCAGCCATGTCGCGATTCTGATGGGCAACAAGCCGGAATGGATCATCGCCGACCTCGCCATATGTTGCCTCGGCGGCACCATGGTCGCGGTCAACACATGGGTCACGACCCGCGAACTCGCCTACATCCTGAAGCATTCCGACGCCGACATGCTGATCATGAGCGATCAATTCCTGCGCTATGATTATGTGGCGATGCTTGGCGAGCTTGAACCGCACGCCGAGACGCTGCCGCGGTTGCGCGGCCTGGTTCACGCCGGCGCCTCGGGTTATCGCGATAGCGTGAAGTTCGATGCGGTTTACGATGCGGGCCGCAACGTGCCCGATAGCGCGATCGACGCGATCGCCCGAGCGGTGCAGCCGGGCGACATCGCCTACATGCTGTATACGTCGGGCTCCACGTCCACGCCGAAGGGTGTGCAGTTGCAGCACTTCGGCCTGATCGAGAACATGTACAATATCGGCGAGCGGATGCACGTGACGTGCGAGGATCGGCTGTGGCTGGCCGTGTCGCTGTATTGGGGGCTGGGCTGCGAAAATGCCTTGTTCAACCTGCTGACGCATGCCGGCTGCGTGGTGCTGCAGGAGCATTTCGATGCGGGCGAGGCGCTGCGGATCATCGAGACGGAACGGTGCACGCTGTTCTATGGCACGCCTAACATGGCACACGCGATGTTCGATCATCCGGATCGGCCGCATCGTGACCTGTCATCACTGCGGTCCGGTGGGACCGTCGGTTCGCCCGATCAACTGAAACGCATCATGGAACTCGGGGCGCACGAGATCTGCCATATCTATGGCCTGACCGAATCATATGGGAATTGCGCCGTGATCGACGGGCGGCTCGATCCTTTGGAGAAGCGGCTTAGCACGGTCGGGCGTCCACTGGACGGCGTTGACATGCGGATCGTTGACCCGGAGACGCTGGAACCGCAGCCAGCCGGCACTACCGGCGAGGTGCAGGTGAAGGGCTACGTCACCATCGGCTACTACAAGGATGCGGAAAAGAACCTCGCGGCCTTCACCCCCGACGGGTATTTCCGCACCGGCGACCTGGGTGTGCTCGATGCCGACGGGTTTCTGCATTTTCGTGGGCGAATCAAGGAGATGATCAAGACAGGCGGAATCAACGTCGCGCCGGCCGAGGTCGAAGAAATCCTGATGGCGATCCCTGGCGTGCAACTGGCGTATGTAATCGGCGTGCCCGATCCGGTGCGCGACGAAATCATCGGGGCGGTCGTGGTGCCGCGGCCCGGCATGGCCGTGAGCGAAGCCGAGTTGCTGGAGCATTGCAAAGAGCAACTGGCCGCCTACAAGCTGCCGCGCAGTTTTCGCTTTGTCGAGGAAGCGGCATTGCCTACCACGACCACCGGAAAGGTACAAAAAGAGCCGCTTGGTCGAGTTCTTCCAGGGATAATCTATCGTCCGGTTGCGAGGACGCCTTCATCCTGCCGGTCAGGCGGTTCCGAAGGTGGTGCGGCCTGCTTTTGGTAAGGTCTCCGCTGCGAGTTGCCCGACCGTGCCGCCGGGGCTTACGATCCTGTAGGGCGGAAACAGAAGGTGCATCATGGGCAAGCGGATCGTCATCGTCGGCGCGGGAGCAGTTGGTGGCTATACGGGCGCGCATATGGCGCGCGCCGGCGAGGATGTGACCTTCGTCGATCCCTGGCCAGAGCACGTCGAGACAATGCGGCGCGATGGACTGCGCATTACGCATCACCAGGGCGAAGAACCGTTCGTCGCACGTCCGCGCGCCTTGCACCTGACCAAAGCGCAGCAGTTCAGCAAGGAGGCGCCGTTCGATATCGCCTTTATCTGCATGAAGTCCTACGATACCACGTGGGCGGCGCTGCTCATCCAGCAATATCTCAGTGCAAACGCCTATGTCGTGTCGTTACAGAACTGCATGAACGAGGCTGCCATCGCTGAAGTCGTCGGCTGGGGCAGGGTGCTGGGCTGCATCGCCAGCAATATCAGCGTTGGCCTCATTGAGCCGGGCCACGTGCATCGCGGCGGGCTGAAAGGTGGCGCCGCTCACACGGTCTACCGGACCGGCGAAGTGCACGGCCGCATCAGCGATCGCGCGCAGGAGGTGCGCGATCTCGTGTCCCATGCCGACAGTGCCAAAGTTACCGATAATCTGTGGGGCGAACGCTGGTCCAAGCTGGTTACCAATTCGATGGGAAACGGTGTCTCCGCCTGCACCGGCCTGTCGGGTGCCCAGATGGCGCAGAACGAAACGGTCCGCCGGTTCCAGGCACGGCTTGCCGCCGAGGCGATCCGGATCGGCCAGGCGCTTGGCTACAAGCTTGAGGAAATCAACCATCTCCCACCCGATGTCGTCGCCGGCGCCGGCGAGGGCGATCCCGAATCCCTCGCGCGCTACGAGGAACGGTTGCGCACCCAGCCGCGCGGCTCGGCGGATCAGCGGCCGTCGATGGGGCAGGATATTATGAAAGGCCGACGCACCGAGATTGAGTTCCTCAACGGCTTCGTCGTCCGCGAAGGCGAAAAGGTTGGGCTCGCGGCACGTGCGAACGAACGGCTGGTCGATCTGGTCAAGCGCGTCGAGCGCGGCGAACTGCAACCCGACCCGCGCCACATTACGGAACTGCGGCTGAATTAAACGCCGATCGGCGTGGCTTGGCGAAGCCGGATCGCTGTGCAGAACTGGGAGGATTCAACATGACATTGGATGGTGATGCCAGTCGTGGCGGGCGCTGGGAAACGGCCTTGCCGATACGCTATCCGGATCCCGATGTCATCGCGCTCGACCCACGCTTCGAGCGTCTGATGCTGGGCCACGCGGCGATCGAGCGCATCGCTACCGGCTGTCGCTTCACCGAGGGTCCGGTGTGGTTTGGCGATCTGCGGCAATTGATCTTCAGCGACATTCCCAACGACCGGCTAATGCGTTGGGATGAGGAAACCGGGACGGTCAGCCTGTTTCGCAAGCCGGCCGGCTTTCCGGATGGCAATACGCGCGACCGGCAAGGCCGCCTGATCACCGCCGAACTCGGCACACGCAGGCTGACCCGCACCGAGCATGACGGAACAGTGACAGTGCTGGCCGACCATTTCGATGGCATTCGGCTGACCGGCGCGAACGACGTGATCGTCAAGTCCGACGGCTCGATTTGGTTCAGCGATAACGGCGCCGGCATCCGTGGGAACTATCTTGGCGACAAGGCGCCACAGGAGTTGCCATTCCGGGTTTACCGGATCGATCCCGGAACCGGCGAAATGACCATCGTGGTCGGCGACATGGACCGGCCAAACGGGCTCTGTTTCTCGCCGGACGAGAAGCGGCTTTACGTGGTCGATACGCCATCAGGCCGCAAGACGACGCATGTCTATGACGTAGGCGATGACGGGAAGACCGTCCATAACGGCCGGGTGTTTTTCGATGCGACGCCCGGCTATACCGATGGCATCCGTTGTGACACCGACGGCAATATCTGGTGTGGCTTTTCGGGCGGCGAAGGCCAGGACGGAGTTGCGGTATTCGCTCCGGACGGGACCATGATTGGCCGTATCCTCTTGCCGGAGCGCTGTGCCAATGTGTGCTTCGGCGGGCGCAAGCGGAATCGGCTGTTCATGACCGCGAGCCAGTCCGTCTATGCCCTCTATGTTGAAGCCCAAGGCGTCGCGGGCGGTTAGGGCTTTCGCAACGACGCAACACCGATCGGCGGGATCGCGTGTCCCCGCTTCATCAGCCGCCTCCGTGTTCAGGTGATGCGGTCGCTTCCGCCGGCGCCACCGTCTGGTGCACACTCTGAACGCGGAGGCTTTCGACAAGCCCGCCTTCTACGACCACGATCCATTTGCCGGCTGCGACCGCTTCAGCGTTCGCGGCGATGACTGAACCTATGTTGCCGTCACGCCGCCATCGACGATGAGGCCGGCCCCGTTCATGTAACCCGCATCATCCGATGCCAGAAACACGATGCCCTTGGCAATGTCCAGCGCCATGCCCAGGCGGCCCCACGGAACCGTATCCGTAACGACCTGTCGCACCGCCGCGGTGTCGTTGCTGCCAGTGCGACGCGCACGCGCGACGAAGGTTTGCTCGCCCATGTCCGTCTGGATCACGCCGGGGTGGATCGAGTTCACACGGATACGATAGCCCTTGCGGCCAAACTCCAATGCTGCCGACTTGGTGAACAGCGTGACGCCGCCCTTTGTCATCGAATACAGCGGATCCAGTTGCGAACCGACGATGCCGGCGATCGAGGCCAGGTTGACGATCGCACTGCCATGCTCGCTGGACTTCGCCGCTTCCCGCAGCGCCGGCGCGGCCAGCCTGGTGCCGAGGAACACGCCCGTCATGTTTACCGCCACCAGCCGGTTCCATTCATCCAGGCTGATCTCCTCGATCCCCTTGCCGATGAACACGCCGGCATTATTGACCAGGATATCGAGCTTGCCGAACCTGCTGGTGGCAAGGTTGATGGCTTCGATCCATTGCTCCTCCTTCGTCACGTCCAGATGAATGTAGGCTGCATGCCCTCCCGCTTGCGTGATCGCGCCCGCGGTCTGCCGCCCTTGTTCATCGAGCACATCGGCCACGATGACACTGGCACCCGCTTGCGCCATCAAGCGGGCGGTTTCTCCACCAATGCCACGCGCGGCGCCGGAGATCAGCGCAACCTTGCCATCAAGACGATTCATATTTTTGTCCCCGCTTCCTGGACGTTTTGATTGCTGCTGTGCGCAACCCTGTCGGCAGCCTATGCAGACGTGCCCGGTTCGGCAAACCACGACACGGGGATTGCGGCGCGATTACTCGGAGGACCTGTTTCCGGACGGACACCAAGGTGATCGCGCTGCTAAATCGCTGACCGAAGTCTCAGGCACAGGCGACCGCGTAAACGTCCTCGACACCATCCGGCAGCCGATACTCGCGCCAGGACTCCCCGCCGTTCTCGCTCCCGAACACCTGCCCGCCACGGGTGACGCAACAGAGCCGCGCAGGGTCGGCTGAATGCTCGCTCACCGCCATCAGAGTTGACTCCGCCTTGACCCCGTGATCGATGCGCCGCCATGTCGCGCCGAGATCCTGACTGCGGTAAAGCGAGCCGTCGGTGCTGAACGCGGCAGGGGACAGGCAGGTATACAGCACGCGGGGATCGTGCGCCGAAACGATCACGTCATGGCAATAGGTCAGCGGAGAGAACCGGCCGATCTCGGTGTCGTGCCAGGTCATTCCGCGATCGTCACTGCGGAACAGTCCCATGCGCAAGCCCAGAAAGACGGTGCCGGACGCGGCGGGGGAGATGGCGGTGGCGTGCAAGTCAAGCATCCCCTCGCATAATCCGCAGTGACGGCCGCCGACATTGCTTTGATAGCGCGGCTGCCCGGCGAATTGCGATCAGCGGAGCGGACATGTCCGACCAGGTCTCACCGCCGTCGGTGCTGCGGATGACACCGCTGACTTCCAGCGCCGCGTAGACGTCGTCCGGTCGGTTCGGGTCGACGGCGATGCGAAGGACGCGGCTGTCGAAGCCGGCGCGCTCGCAATGGGCCGGAGAAATGGCGTTACGCAACCGGTGCCACGTGTCGCCGCCGTCGAGACTGCGATAGACCGCGATCGGCGCGGACCCCGCGTACATCACGTTCGGCCGCGTGGGATGAATGGTCAGCGACCAGATCATCACATTCGGTTCGGGAAAGTTCAGCTTGTGCCAGTGATCACCACCATCCGCGCTTCGGTACGGCCCGTCCGACGTGCCGGCAAAGATCACGTCCGGATCGTCCGGCCGCGCGAGAATGGCGTGAACTTCCGCGCCTGCGGGAAGGCCGTTGTCCAACGCTTCCCAGGCAAGATCACCGACGGAACGGCGGAACAGGCCGGCAACGGATGCGGTGCCGTTCCGTAACGGCGCGGCGCCCGCGCCCACGAAGATGCGTGTGGTTCCGACGTTCATGGCATCCTCCTCCAGATGTTCGCCGTCCGCGTCCGGTCTGTCGCTCTGGGCAATTCCGTCGCGGCATTGGACAATGGCTCGGACAGACCGGAGGAAGGCCATGCCAGTCATCGACGTTCAGGTCCATCCCTTCGACCGGAATCATCCCGGCCGGCCCTGGGCCGGTCCTTCACATGGACTGGATTCCGCCACGGGCGAGGAAATGGTCGCCGCCATGAACAGTGTCGGCGTCGACGGCGCAATCATGGTCTCGTCATTCAGCGCCTATCGATACGATCCGAGTTACGCGCTTGAAGTTTACAACACCTATCCGGATAAATTCCGGGTCGTGACGCCGGTCGACGCGACCGATCCTGCGATCGACGATGTGGTGGCGAAATGGGCCGCCACCCAAGGCGCGCGAGGCATTCGCATCATCCTGCGAGACGGCCTGCCGATGGACGCCGATCATCCCGGCCTGAACCGCGCTTTCGGTGCCGCCGCGAAACACGGTCTGCCAGTCAACTTGCTTTGCTGGGGCATACTGGACAAAGGCCTTCCGCACATCCGGCGGCATCCCGACACCGTTATCGTGATCGACCATCTCGGTCTTCTGCAACCCTCGCGGCGGCCGGTCCCCGCCGATGTCTGGGCCGATCTGCCGAAGCTGCTCGCCATCGCCCAATACGACAACGTCCGGGTGAAGATCAGCGGCGCCTGCACGATGTCGCACCAACCATTCCCATACGACGACATCTGGGATCCGGTTCTGCGGATCATCGATGCGTTCGGGCTGGATCGTTGCATGTGGGGCACCGACTGGACGCGGACGATCGGTATGCTGACTTATGCGCAGGGCGTTGCGCCGTTCCGTGACTCGAAACGGCTGTCCGAGAGCGACAAGGCGAAGCTCATGGGCGGGACGTTGCAAAAAGTCTACAATTGGTAGCGGGACCTCGACAGTCCGGGCCACGTCACACTCTGGCGGTTCGGGCCATCGTCGACCGATGGATGGCGACAGTATGGACCAATGGCCTGGGCTCCGTTTGGTTGCTACCGTCACGTGCCCGCAGTCACTCGATCGGCTGCGATCCGGTGTTCAGACAATGCGGGCTGAAAGGGGCGTGGGTCAGTAATACCAACCCGCCAAACGATTGACGTACGGCACCGGCCGCCCCAACCGTCATGGCCGGGCTTGACCCGGCCATCTATCGCGGCACCGTGCTGCATAGATGGCCGGGTCAAGCCCGGCCATGACGGTTGGGAGCGGTTCGTGCGAAACGGTCGAGGGTCAATCGTTCGGCGGGCTAGCATAACATGATGCTTGATGCGGGCCGCCATATCTTGTCACCGTAGCGCGATAATCCGGGGGACAGACGCATGACCTGGCAACTGGATGCGACTGCATTGTCGGCGCTGCTCAATGCGCGCGACGTCACGCCACTGCAATTGCTCGAGCAGTCGCTCGCGCGGCTCGATGCATTGGAACCTGTGCTGAATGCCTTCACCCATGTTGACCGCGACGGCGCGCTCGCCGCTGCCAGGGCCGCCACCGCGCGCCAGGCGTCGGGAGCGCGCCTCGGCCCGCTGGACGGGATACCCGTGTCGGTCAAGGACAATATCTTCGTGGCAGGAATGCCCGCCTGCTGGGGCAGCCTGTTGTTCCGTGATCACATCCCCGACCGCGACGACATCTGTGCGGAACGTCTGCGGACCGCCGGCGCCGTCATCATCGGCAAGACCACCACGCCCGAACTGGCGATGTTGGGCCGCACGGACAGCCGGTTGTCGGGCATCACCCGCAGTCCCTGGGATCCCGCGCTGACGCCTGGCGGGTCGTCGGGCGGTGCCTCAGCGTCGGTCGCCGCCGGGGTAACGCCGCTCGCGATTGGCACCGACATGGGTGGCAGCACACGACTCCCGGCCTCCTACACCGGTCTCGTCGGCATGCGGCCCTCAACCGGGCGCATTCCCCGACGGTACGGGTTTCCGGCCACCTGTATCGATTTCCAGGTGATCGGCCCGTTCGCCCGCACCATGCGCGATATGCGGTTGCTGTACGATGTTCTCGCCGGACCGGACCCGCGCGATCCCTATTCCCAACGCTTTCCACCGCCGCCGGATGTTGCGCCCGGACGGCGCTTCCGGATCGGCTGGTTCACCGCGATCGGCAGCGAGGGGGCTGTGCCCGAGGTCGCAGCCAGTGTCGTCGCCGCTGTTGCCACTTTGACCGGCGCGGATTGTGAACTTGCCCCCGTCGCCGCCCCGTTCGATCTCAGTGCGTTGCGCGGCTTTCATGCCACGCTGACCGCGGCGGCCGCGGCACGAATCGTGGTCCGGTTCCCGTATCGCTGGCGTGAAGAGACGTGCGACAACGTGCGGGCCGCCGCCGAACGTGGTCTGGCAATATCGGCCCCGGCCTATGTCGACGCGCTGGACGCGCTCGCCGCCTGGCGTGCCGATGTGACCGCGGCGTGGGGCGATTATGACGCGTTGCTGCTGCCCACCGCCGCTGCTCCGGCCTGGCGCGCGGAGGACGAGGCGCCGCCGGGCCTCACGCCCCTGACGCAGGGGATGTTTGGCGCCTGGATCAACGCTGCTGGGCTGCCTGGCATCAGCGTCCCGGGCCAACCGCATCCGGATGGGCGGCCGATCGGCGTGCAGATCGTCGCGCCGTTCGGTCATGACGACGTCGTGCTCGAGATCGGCCGGCGGCTGGAGACGCTCGCGCCGTGGGCCGAACGATGGCCGGCACTGGCATTGACTGTCTGACAGTGCTGCGCTGCGGTGTGCAACTCCGCAGAGGCAAAACAATGCGCAGGATCGGCATCGCCATTTCGGGTGGCCCCAACCCGGCCGAGATCATCGACCTCGTGGTTCTCGCCGAGAGCCTCGGCTATGCATCGGCCTGGGTCGCCGAAGGTCATGGCGGAGATCAATTCGCGATCCTGGCGGCCTGCGCCATGCGCACCTCGCGCATCCTGCTCGGCACCAGCATCAGCAGCGTCTTCGTCCGCAGTGCGCCAACGATCGCGATGGCCGCCTCCACCATCGCCGACCTGTCCGACGGCCGCTTCATTCTCGGCCTCGGGTCCAGTCACAAGGCGCAGGTCGAACCAGAGCATGGGATGGTGTACCGCAAGCCGCTGACCCGCACCCGCGAGACCGTCGCGATCGTCCGCGAGTTAATCCGCACGGGGCGCGTGAGCTTTCAAGGCGAGACCATCCGCATCGAGAATTTTGACCTGTGGTACATGCCGCGGCAGCGGGACATACCGGTTTACCTCTCGGCCGTGTTCCAGAAAGGGATCGTTCTGTGCGGCGAAGTCGCCGATGGCATCATCCTGACGCGCAGCACGTTGCGCACCGCCGCGCAGGTGCGGATGCATCTTGCCGCAGGTGCAAGCAACGCCGGACGCGACCCGAACCGGATCGAGGTCACCTCGCTGCTGCCCGCCTCTGTCGGCGATACGCACGACGGAGCGCTGGCCGTGCTGCGCCCGGGGATCGCGTTCTATTGCGGGTTCTTCCCACGCTATAACCGGATGATGGCAGAGCACGGCTTCGTGGCCGAAGCGGCGGCGATCGCTGACGCCTGGGCGCGCGGTGACCGCGAAACGGCAGAGCACGCGGTGAGCGATGCGATGATCGAGGCGACCAGCGTGTCGGGCACGCCGGAGCAATGCCGTGCCCGGATCGAGGATTACCGACAATCGGGCATTGACGTGCCGATCATCAGCCCCTTCGCCCGCGGTCCGGACGCCAAGGCACGATTTGAAGCCGCGATCCGCGCCTGCGCGCCGGCCGATCCAGTGTAGTCGTTGGCCTGGCCAAACGCACCGCGTCAGGTCGCCGTCACCAGGGTGATCGCACAAGAAGCTT
Source organism: uncultured Alphaproteobacteria bacterium (assembly GCA_963762885.1). Taxonomy (GTDB): domain Bacteria; phylum Pseudomonadota; class Alphaproteobacteria; order Acetobacterales; family Acetobacteraceae; genus JASHVB01. Next base: position 83,476 of record CAVXNH010000048.1, on the reverse strand, counting down.
TTGGCGTCCTGATGCCAGCCTGGAACCCGGATTTCGCGGTCGGTGCCCTGATTTGCACTGCCCAACGACGCTCGCCGGCCGCAAATTCGCCTGTAGTGTTCCAAGTGCGATTCCCCTGGCGACAAGCCCGAACCTTTCAGGCGGATGCCCGGGCAATCAACGAGAAGGTTTTTCTAGGTGCACGCCTATGCCGACTTTCAGGAGCCAATCGTGACAATATTCCAAGCTGATTGATTGGCGGCGGCGCCCTCCACCAAAATAGGGATGCTCAACGAGCTATCTCTGTGGCCCCGGATGATGGGTCGTGTGCCAGGCCGTCGCTGTCCTGTCCATTGGTCGCGAACGGCGCCGACGCGGCGTTCGGCGTCACGCATGGAAGACGATGTTCGTTCCATTGCCGGAGCCATCGGCGAGCGGTGTGAAGTTCGCTGTGGCGTAGTTGCCGGCGAAGTGCAGCGTATCGGTCCCGCTCGTCGTGGTCACGGTCAGAATGCCGTTCGCGTACTTCAGGCTGCTGATGGACGAGGACAGGACGTTGGTCAGGTCTATCGTGTCGCCGCTGCCGAATCCTTTGATCAGCGCCTGGAAGTCGGCAGCGTCGTCCAGTGCAAACGTGCCGCCGCCCGCCACGAAACTCGCCGTATCGAGGGACGCCGCGCCCGCGGCGAAATCCAGCACGCCACCGTTGCCGGCCTGGAATGCTCCCACCCCGATCGGTGTCTGAGCGATGTAGATGGAGCCGCCGTTGGCGGCGATCAGGCTGTTGTCGTTCAGTCCGCCGATGAAGCTCAGAGTGGTTGCGGTTTCGGTCAACGGACCGGTGATGACGGCGAGCCCGTCGAACTCCGTCTGGCCCGCACCGATGATCGCGCCGGACAGCACGTCGACGCCCCCGGTGAAGTCCAGCCGGCCGCTCGCGGCCTCGATGGTCCCACTGCTGATCAACTCGGGCGAGATCTGGCTGGTGCCAGTGCCGCCGCTCTTTTCGAACAGTCCGTAGTTGACGATGCTCGAGGCGCCGGATCCGCCGGTGCCGATCCCGGTATCGTCGGCAATGGCATAGGTGCCGCTCGCGGCGTTGCTGAGCGTTGCCCCGCCGGCGCCGCCTCCCAGCGTCAATCCGTTGCCGGACTGGGTGATGCTGGCGGTATTGTTCAGCGTTGCGCCGTCGGCGAGCACCGCAAGGTCCAGTTGCAGGTCGCCGCTGTTGGCCAGCGTGCCGGGCCCCACGATGGCTTCCTGGCCTCCGGTGCCGGCGATGGTGCTGCTGCCGGTCAAGGTCAACGTGTAGCTGCCGGCATCGATCTGGCTGCCGTAATACGCCGTGTCGTCGAACGTGCCGGCGAACGTGGTGTTGGCAGCCAGCGCCAACGTGGCGCCGTTGTCGAAATCGACGGTCGTGGCCGGGCTAATGGCGAAGCCCGCGGTCAGCGTCGTACCTGCTGTCACCCCCGAACACCAGATTGCCGTCGCCGGTGACCTTGCTCCCCAGCATGTTGCCGGTGCCGTCGAGCTCGATCGTTCCTGTGGCGATCGCGACGGTGCCGGTATTGCTGAAACTGACCGCGATGGCGCTGGTGCCGGTGCCGGCGGTCTTCTCGAACAACCCCTGGTTGGCGATCGACGAGCCGCTGGCGTTGTTGGCAACGCCGACATCCGTGACGATGTCGAATACGCCCGTCGCGGCGTTGATCAGGCTGCCGGTTCCCACACCGTCGCCCAGCGCGATCCCGTCGGAGGCTTCGGTGATGGTCCCGGTATTGGTCACGGTGATGCCGCCGCCGAGCGTGGCGCCGTCCAGCGTCAGGCTGCTGCTGTTCGCCAGCTTGCCCGGCCCGTCAATCGTATCGAAGTTGCCGTCGTCTCCAACGGTGCTGGCACCGGTCAAGGTCAGCGTGTAGCCGTCAAGTTCTACAAGGCTGCCGTAATAGGCCCTGTCATCGAAGATGCCGGCGACCGTGGCGTTGGTGCCGAGGCTCAGGGTCGCACCGTTCTCGACGTACAGGGTGGTGGCCGGGTCGATCTTGAAGCCCGCCGTCAGAGTGGTCGTGCTGCCGCCGCCGAGCGCCAGTTCGGTGCCGCTGATCCGGCCGCCCAGCATGTTGCCGGTGCCGTCGAGTTCGATCACGCCGCTGGCGATATTGACGGTGCCGGTATTGATGAAACTGACATCGATCGCGCTGGTGCCCGTGCTGGCGGTCTTTTCGAACAGCCCATGGTTTGTGATCGACGAGCCAGCGGCGTTGTTGGAGAAGCCCACATCCGCCACGATGTCGAATACGCCCGGCCCGGCGTTGATCAGGCTGCCGCTTCCCGTACCGTCGCCCAGCGCAATACCGTTGGCGGACTCGGTGATGGTCCCGATATTGGCCAGGGTGAGCCCACCACCGAGCGTGGCACTATCCAGGGTCAGGTCGCTGCTGTTTGCCAGCTTGCCTGGTCCGTCGATCGTGTCGAAGTTGCCGCCGCCTCCAACGGTGCTGGTGCCGGTCAGGGTCAGCGTATAGCTGTCGAGTTCCACCAGGCTGCCATAGTAGGCGTTGTCGTCGAAGACGCCGCCGAAGGTGATGTTGGTGCCGAGGCCCAGCGTCGCTCCGTTCTCGACGTAGCAATGTCGTGGTCGGATCGATGTGGAAGCCCGCCGTCAGCGTGGTCGTGCTGCCGCTGCCGAGCGCCAGTTCGGTGCCGCTGATCCGGCCGCCCAGCATGTTGCCTGTGTTGTCGAGTTCGATCACGCCGCTGGCAATCGCGACCGTGCCGGTATTGGTGAGGCTGGCATGGATCGCGCTGGTGTTGGTGCCGCCGGTCTTCGCGAATACGCCCTGGTTGATGATGGTGGAGTTGCTGAGGCCGTAGATGCCGCTATCGTCGCCGATATTGTAGCTGGCGCCCGCCTTGTTGATCAGACTGCCAGCACCGTTGTTGTCGTAGAGATAGATCCAGCCGCCGCTCTGATTGACCGTGCCGGTGTTGACCCATGTCGCGCCGCCACCGAGAGAGAGATTGTTGGTCGAGGTGACGCCGGCGGTCACCAGCGTGCCCGCATCGTCGATCGTCACGGAATAGAGGCTGGCACCGGTGACGTTGAAGCTGTGTCCATTCAGTTCGATGGTGCCAGGGTCGATGGTGAAGGATCCGATGCTGACGTTGCCGTCCAGCGTGACGGTGCCGTTGTTGATGTCGAGGGTGCCGGCATAGGTGGTGGCTCCGGCGAAGGTCAGGCTGGCGCCGCCGACAAGATAGACATCGGCAACGTTGAGCTTCGTCCCGGCTGCGATCGTGTAGCTGCGCAGGGCGTTCCACGAGTTGAAGCCAATAGTGCCGGTGCCGGTGATGGTGCCGCCGAGCGTGCCGCCGGCATCGAACTCGATGGCGTCGTCGGCAACGGCAACGGCAACCGTGCCGGTGCTGACGATGCCGGCATAGACATAGCTGGTGGCGGTCCCGCCGGTTTTCTCCAGCAGGCCTTTATTGGTGACACTGCCATAGGTATTGTTATAGGTGCCCAGGCCGTAGTCGTCAGTGAAGTCGTAAACCGCACCGGCCTTGTTGAGCAAGCTGCCGATGCCGTTGCAGTCAGCCAAGGTGACCCAGTAGCCGCTTTCCTGGACGGTGCCGGTGTTTACCCAGGTGGCCCCGCCGCCAAGGTAGAAATTGGTAGCCGACGTGGTGCCCGCGGTGGCGAACGTGCCGAGGCCGTCGATCGTCACGGAGGAAAGCCCGGGGCTGGTGACGCTGAACGTATGGCTGTTCAGTTCGACCGTGCCCGAATAGTCCTGGAACGCAGCGGCAGTGAGGTTGCCGCCGAGCGCGATATTGCCTCCGTCGCCGTTGAGATAGCCGGCATAGTTGAATGAGCCGGCGAAGGTGAGCGTGGCCCCGTTGGCGACGTAGAGATCGGCGACGCCGAGCGTCGTGCCGGCGGCGATGGTGTAGTTGCCAAGATTGTTGGTGCTGCTGAACACGACGGTGCCGGCGCCGATGATCGAATGACCGAGCGTGCCGCCGGCGTAGAACTCCATGGTACCGCTGTCGGCCGCGACCGTGCCGGAGCTCTCGAAGCTGGCAACAACGTAGCTGGTATTGGTGCCGCCGGTCTTCTCGAACAGGCCGTGGTTCGCGATGCTGCCGTAGCTGGCGTTGTCGTTGTTCAGGCTGTTGTCATCGGTGAAGTCGTAGATGGCGCCGGTATTGTTTATGAGGGTGCCGGCGCCGTTGCTGTCGGCCAGCGATACACTGCCGCCGGCTTGCTCAACGGTGCCGGTATTCACCCACGTCGCGCCGGCGCCGAGAGTGAAATTGCTCGCCGTGGTGATGCCGGCAGTGGTGAGCTTGCCCAGGCCGTCGATGGTCGACGAAGCGAGACTTGCCGTGCCGGTAATGCCGAAGCTGTGGCCGTTCAATGCAACGTAGCCGCCATAAACGCCGTACGAACCGACCGCGACGTTGCCGGTCAGCACGACGGTGGCGTAGTTGCTGTTGAGGTAACCCGCGTCGGTAACGGCGCCGATCGTAAGGGTCGATCCATTGGTGACGTAGAGTTCCGCGACACTGAGACGCGTGCCGGACGCAATCGTGTAGACCTGGGCGTTGCTGAGGCCGACTGTCCCCGAGCCGGTGATCGAACCGCTGATCGTACCGCCGCCGTCAAGTTCGATGATGCCGCCGGCGGCGTTAACCGTTCCAGTGCTGACGAAGTCCGCGTAGATGTTGCTGATTCCGGTGCTGCTGGTCTTTTCGAACAGCCCCTGGTTGATAACCGTTGAGACCGCAGTGCCGCCGGTGTAGATTCCAACATCGTTGACGAGGTCGTAAACTCCACCGGGGGCGTTGATCAGGCCGGAGCCACCGGTGCTGTCGCCGAGCGTGATCCAATCGGTCTCGGTGACGGTTCCGGTATTGCTCAGCGTCAAGCCACCGAGCACCACGCTGGCCAGCGTCAGGCTGCCGCTGTTGGCGAGCTTGCCCGGCCCATCCACCGTGACCTGGCCATAATATCCGGCGATGAAGCTGGAACCTGCCAGCGTCAGTGTGCGGTTGCCAAGTGTGATCGGTACTGGATTGCTCGTCGACGAGGCTGCCGGCGATCGCGGCATTGCCGGTAAGGTTCACCGCGTCATTGCCGTCGAACTGCAGGGTGGCGCCGGCGGCCACGCTGAACCCGTTCCGCAAGGTCGCGCCGAGGTTGTAGCCGATGGCCAGCGTCCCCTCGCTGACGGTGCCACCCAGCGTATTGGTGCCGCCGTCGAGTTCCACCACGCCGCTCGCAACGGCAATCGTGCCGGTGTTGGTGAAGTTGGCATAGATTCGGCTGAAGTTGCCGTCGGTTTTTTCGAACAGCCCCTGGGTGGTGATCGCGGAGGTGCCGGCGCCGGCGGTATCGATGTCCACGTCGGTGGTGATGTCGAACACGCCGGTTGCGGTGTCGACGAGGCTCGCCGCGCCCGCCGCGGTATCGCCAAGCACGAGGCCGCCGGCGGAATCGAGAATGGTCCCGGTATTGGTTAGTGTCAGGCCACCCAGCGTGACGGCATCCGTCGTCAGAACGCCGCTGTTGGTCAGCGCGCCTGGACCGTCGATCTCCTGGTCATAGTAGAAATTGGGGCCGGCGATGACGCTGCTGCCGCTCAGCGTCAACCGGTGGTCGGCGAGCAGGATGGTGTTGAAGGGTCCATTATAGGAACCGTCAAGCAAACCGCCCAAAGTGGCATTGCCCGTGAGGCTCAGCGTATTGTTGCCCTCAAGCAGCAACGTCGTGCTGGCCGCGGCGGTGAGGCCGTTTTGCAGCGTCGTGGTGATGGCGTTGCCAAGCGCCAGCGTGCTGGTGCCGATAATCGAGCCGCCCAACGTGTTGCTGGCGCCATCCAGCTCCACCGTGCCGCTGGTGAGGCCGATCGTGCCGGTGCTGGCGAAATTGGCATCGATTGCGCTGACGCCCGTGGTGGCGGTCTTCTCGAACAGCCCGTGGTTGGTGACCGATGATACCGCGGTGCCACCGACCGCGATGCCGGTGTCGGCCGCGATGTCGTAGACACCGCCGGCGGCGTTCACCAGCTTGCCCGCGCCCGAGGCGTTGCCCAGGGTCACGCTGCCAGTCTGGAACACCGTGCCGGTGTTGCTCAGCGTCACCCCGCCAAGTGTCACGTTGTCCAGCGTCATCGTGCCGCTGTTCACCAGCATGCCCGGGTCAATGATGACGTCCTGGCCAGGCGAGCCGGCGAGCGCGCTGCTGCCACTCAGCGTCAGCGTATGGCCGGTCAGCAGGATCGCATCGGCCGGGCCCGCGGCCAGGTCACCGCTGAAAGCAAGATTGCCGGCAACCGTTACCGTCGTTCCACCCACCAGCGTGAGCGTGCTCCCGCCGCCACCCGATGTCAGAGTGCTCTCCAGCGCCGTGGCGCCGCCGAGCGCGACCTGGCCGCTGATCGATCCGCCCAGCGTATTGCCCGCGCCGTCGAGTTCCACCGTGCCGCTGGCGACGACGATGCTGCCGGTGTTGTTGAAGGCGGCGCCAATATGGCTGGTGCTGGTTCCGCCGGTCTTCTCGAACAGGCCCTGGTTGATGATCTTGGCACTTGCGCCGGTGCCGCTGATCCCGTCATCGGTGGTGAGGTCGTAAACGGCGCCGGCCGCGTTGGTGATAGTCCCGGTCGCGGGGCTACCGTGGTAGAGGATCGCGCTGGTCAGATCGGTAAAGGCGCCGCCGGAGCTATACTGGACCAGCAAGCTGGCCCCGCCGCTGTCGTTCTCGAAATATCTGACGTCGATCGCGTAAAGGCCGGTCTGCGCAACAGAGAAGGTCTGGTAGAGGTTGCCATTGCCATGCAGGCCATCGTCGTTGATGACCATCGTGCCGTTGATCGTGAGGATAGAACCGTCATCGGACGAATCCAGGAACGTGTAGGCCACGCCGCCGGTCAGGGCGATGTAGCCATCCATCTGGAACAACGTGTTGGCGACCGACGAATCCGCCACGGTCTGATTGCTGACTGTGCCGCCATCGGCTTGGCCGTTATAGTCCAGGAACGCCGCGACGTCGGTGTCGCCGCTATTGCTGGGACCGGCGCCTGGAATCAGGTTGTAGTTGAGATCGGTGGCAAGGAACGTCGCATCGGGAGTCTGGCTCGCCGCATCGCTCACCGAGCCGTCCGGATAGCTGAACGGATTGATGATCTCGCCCGCCAGTCCTGGTAGCAGGCCGAGCCGCACTGGGCCGGTTTCGACCACGGTACCGGTGTTGCTGACCTTGGCCGCGTTCTCGAACTGGACGTTCGCCAACGTCATGTTGCCGGTGTTCGCCAACGTGCCCGAGCCGTTGACAGTGTCGTCACTGAAGTCAGACACATTGCTCAAGGTCAGTGTGCGTGCACTGAGGTTGAGCGTGCCTCCGCCGGTCACGTCGAAGGTCCCGCCATACGCAAAGGTACCGCTCAGCGCGAGAGTCGCGCCGGCATCTACCTGCACCGACGCGACGTCGAGGCCGAGGCCGTTTCTGAAGAAGGAACTGCCGCCGCCGAATGCCAGCGTGCCGATACCTTCGACGGTGCCGCCGATGGCGTTGCTGGCGCCGTCAAACTGGATGGCGCCGGTATCGATCGCGATCGTGCCGAGATTGAAAAAGCTCGCGGCAATGGCGCTGCTGCCGCTGCCGCCGGTCTTTTCGAACAGACCTTCGTTGGTGATGCTGGCGTTCGCGGCGCCGGCCGTGATCCCATCGTCGGTTGTGAGGTCGTAGACCGCGTTCGTGTCGTTGACGAGTTGGGCGACCTCGGTGACGGACAGCGCCAAGCCGGTGCCGAGATCGTCGGGGTCGTCGCCGGGACCCGTGTGGTTGACGAACGAGACGGTCTCTCCGGCCGCGAGGTTCTTGGTCAGGTTGATCGCGATTGTCTGGCCATAGCTCTGGATCGTGCCGGTGGAAATCGCCGTGCCATTCAGGTCGATTTCAACGGTATGGAGGTTCTCACTGGTATCCACGCCCAGGAAGTTGCCGGTGAAGACATATTGGCCTGCTACAGGTGCGGCGAATGTGACGGTGGCATCGCCATTGCCTTCCGGCGACAGTTCGAGATAGCCGGCTGGCAAGAAGGTCGTGGCGTCGAATGCGACGGTGGTGCCTGTGGTGTTCTGAAAAACGCCTGCCTCATTCGGGAACGACTCGCCATTCAGCCAGTCATTCAGGGCGCCGCCGTCGTCGATGAACGGGGTGGAGAGCAGGGTGCCGGCGCTCAGATAGCTCCAGGGGCCATTGGGGTTTTGTGCCAGCGAAAAGTCGCCGGCGGCGTTGAAGGTGACGCTGTTGAGCAACAAGGGGCCGGTTTCGACGACGGTGCCGGTATTCCAGAGTTTCGCACCGTCGATCGCATAGTTGCCTACCGTGTTCTGGCCTATCAACTTGAGGACCGAGCCCGGGCCGACGGTGCCGCCGGTCAGCATCGCGCCGGCGTTGAAGACAAAGCTGGAGGCGCCGCTGTCCAGCGTTCCGCCGGTTTGGGTGAAGGTCCCACCAAATGTCCCGCCGGTCAGTGCAGTCAGGCTGCCGCCTGCCAACGTGAACTGGTCGGATCCAACTGTCAGACGATAGACCGTGTCGTCACCGGTATCGTGCGTGATCGTTTGCGGGGCGGCGGTGGCAATGACCGCATAGTTGGCGCTGCCCGGCACCGTGCCGGTGCTCCAGTCGGCGGCGGTGGACCAGTCGCCGCTGGCGTCGATATTCCACTTTGCGGTGATGATGGTCACGATACGATGCTCCCTGCCCCTGTGCGTTGGCGCACTGCCGACCAGGCGGCGGTCCGACCGTTCAGAATCTGTTGCCAGTGCGTGTTTCTGCGCAATCGTATCATTCCTCTGACGCAATCTCAAGGCGGACAACGATGGCGGACAACGATGGCAGTGCCGTGCGCAATGGCCGATCTGGGAGGCGCGCGCACGATCGTCCCCGTGCCGCTCGTTAAGATCGGGCCCCGTTGGGCTTCTTTGGTTTATCGCCGGGAGGTTCGGGCGTTCTCGGACAAAGACACCGCACTCCTGGAGAACTTCGCCGCCCGGGCGGTGATCGCGATGGAAAACGCAAGGTTGCTGGCAGAGACACAGGAGGCGTTGGAACAGCAAGCCGCGACGGCGGAGATCTTGGCGTGATCAACGCTTCGCCGGAGATCTTGCGCCGGTGAGGCAATCCACCACCAGCGCCAAGCGTCCAGATCGGCCAAGCTGGTAGCGAGGATCGTGCTACGGCGACGGCGGGGGGAGACAGTGGTGGCTGCCATGAGGCGAAGAACGTGGCAAGAACATTCTGTCGGGGCGAGTGCAGGACCGTTCGCCCACGTCCGGTCAGGGCGGCGCCTATCCGGCCAGCCTTCTGCGTCCGGTCAATGTCCGGTCAGCAAGGCGCAGCGACGGGCCAGGGTGATCGCACAAGAAGCTTTTGGCGTCCGGATGCCGTCCTGGAAGCCGGATTTAGCGGTCTGTGGTCGAGTTTGTACTGCCCAACGACGCTCGCCGGCCGCAAATTCTCCTGTAGCGCTCCAAGTGCGATTCCCCTGCGCGATGGGCCGAATGATGGAATATGCCAATATCTCATGTAATTAATTGGTAGCGGCGGGCGGATTTGAACCACCGACCAAGGGATTATGATTCCCCTGCTCTACCGCTGAGCTACGCCGCCATCCGATCGGAGAAGCGCGGGAAATAGCCCTGCACCCGGGTACCGTCAACCGCCCCTGCCGTCATCATCCCCCGCTACCCGGCGCCGGGCTTCACCCGTCTCGCGCCTCATCGCCGATCATCGCGTGCACTCGACGATGACCGTGCCAACCTTCCCGCCCTGCTCCACTGCGATATGCGCCGCCGCCGTTTCGCGCAGCGGAAACCGTCCGGCGACCGACAGCACGCGCGGTCCGCTGGCGATCCACCGCGCGATGTCGCTCTGGGCGCGCTGGCGGGCCGCGTGCGGCGTGCCCGGTAGCGACATCGGGAACAGCGAGACGTTGCGCTGCATCAACTCGCCCACCGGCAGAAGCGGCGTGCGGTTGCCGCTCGAGGCATATACCGCCACGCTGCCGTTCGCCCGCACGCTGGCCAGCGTCGCCGCCAGGTTGCCGCCGAAATCGACGTCCACCACGTGATCGACCCCGACCCCGCCGGTCAGCTCTCGGACCCGCGCGGCGACATCCTGCTGCCGATAGTTGATCACGTGCGCCGCGCCGCCCTTCCGCGCATGCTCTGCCTTGGCGTCGGAGCTGACCGTCGCGATCACGGTCGCACCCGCCCAGGTCGGCAAGCTGCACCGCGTAATGCCCGACAGCGCCCGCCCCACCGGTCACGAGCACCGTGCGCCCCTGCACCGGACCAGCGACGAACACGCAATAATGCGCCGTCATGCAGGGCACACCGAGCGTGGCACCCTCGGCGAACGATACGTGGTCCGGCAGTTCCGTCACCAGGTCGGCGTTCAGCGCGATGTATTCGGCCGCGGTGCCCATCCAGCGGCCATTGCGCTGGCCGTTGTAGAGCCACACACGCTTGCCGACCCAGCTCTGCGACACCATCGGCCCGACGCTGTCCACCACGCCGGCGCCGTCGCTTGCGGTGATGACGCGCGGATATTCCATCGCTGGCGCCGGACCGCGGCGGCGATAGGTGTCCGAGGGGTTGACGCCGGCGGCCTCCAGCCGGACGCGTAGCTCGTAGTTCCCCGGCTCCGGCGTCGGCAGTTCGCCATACGTCAGAACCTCGTTGGCCGGCCCCTGCCGGTCGTACCAAACAGCATGCATAGGGGGATACTACACCTCTCCTGCCTGCGGGGGGAGAGGTCGAGGTGCGATAGCGCAGGGCGATCGGGTCGGCACGCTCTACCTGCTATGTGCCGACCCGATCACCCTCACCCTCGTGCTTCGCACTTCGACCTCTCCCGCGCAGCTGGAGAGGTTTATTTGACGTCAATGCGCCTCCACCGGACCCATGTTCGGCTTGGCCAGCAGCAGCGTCAGCGGCAGCGCGACGAGGAACGTGGCGGCCATCAGCAACAGCACGTCGTTGTACGCCAGCGTCAGCGCCTGCTGCTGCACCATCCCGGCGACCTGCCGCAGCGCCGCAAGATGCGCCTCCGCCCCCTTTCCCACGGTCATTGCCTGCGTCAGCCCGCCGAGGAACCGCATCGTCCCCGCCCGTGCCCAGGTCACTTGCTCGTCCATGTGCTGCGTATGGATCGCCAGCCGCGACGTCGCCACGGTGTTGATCGCCGCCAGCCCCACCGCGCCGCCCAGGTTGCGCATCAGGTTGTAAAGCCCCGACGCGTTCTTCAACTCCGCCGGAGGCAGCCGGCCCAGGGCCACCTGGTTGACCGGCAGCATGATGAACATCATCGCGCCGCCGCGCAGTGCCTGCGGGCCGAACAGCTCCCAGAAGGCCGAGTCCACCGTCAGGTGCGCCATCCACCAGATGCCACCGCCGAACATGAGCAAACCCATCGCCAGCATCAGCCGCAGGTCCATCCGCCGCGCCAACTGGCCGGCGATCGGTGCCGACAGGAACATCGCCGCGCCGGTCACGAACATGGTCTCGCCGATTTGCAGGCTGTCGTAGCCACGCACCCGCCCGAGAAATAATGGCACCAGATAGACCGAGCCGTACAGGCCGATCCCCAGGACGAAGCTGAACAGCGAGCCGAACGCGAAGTTCAGGTCGCGGAACGCCCGCAGCTCCACCAGCGGATCGCGCCGCGTCAGCATGCGCCAGAAGAACAGCACCCCCGCCACGGTGGAGATCACCGCGCACCAGGCGATGGTGGGGTCGGACAGCCAATCCCAGCGCTCGCCTTCCTCCAGCACGTATTCTAGCGCGCCGAGGAACAGCGCCATCAGCACCAGCCCGATCGCGTCGAACCTGCAGCGCAGCGACCAGTCCGGACGGTCGATGTCCAGCCAGCTCCACACCGCGGCCGCCACCACGATGCCGACCGGAACGTTGATCAGGAACAGCCAGTGCCAGGAGTAGCGGTCGGTCAACCAGCCGCCGAGCGTCGGTCCGATGGTCGGCGCCAGCGTCGCGGTCAGCCCGATCAGCACGGAAATCTGCGTGCGGCGCTCGCCCGAGAACAGCAAAAAGCTGGTGGCGAACACCGTCGGGATCATCGCACCGCCGATGAAGCCCTGGGCGGCGCGGAACACCACCATCTCGCCCAGGCTGTCAGCGCTGGAACAGGCGAGGGAGAAGACGGTGAAGCCGATAGCGCTGGCGACAAACAGGACCCGGGTGGACAGCAGCCGCGACAGCCAGCCGGACAGCGGGATCATGACGATCTCGGCGATGAGGTAGCTGGTCTGCACCCAGGCGGCCTCGTCCGGGCTGGCGGCCAGTCCGGCCTGGATGTCGGAGATCGAGGCGCTGACGATCTGGATGTCCAGGATCGCCATGAACATCCCCAGCACCATGGCCATGAAGCCGGCCCATTGGCGCCAGGTCAGACGCCCCGGGCTCATTGATGAGCATCCTGTGGGGCAGTTACGCGCGGGGCCGCGCCGCGACTACCCGCGCCCGGGATCGCGCCCCGCAGCGTGGCCGCGGCGGCGCCGAACAAACCGAGCCGCTGGGCTTGCGGGCCGCGCGTATCCACTTCGGCGGTGACCGACAGGCCGGCGCGGAGCCAGCCGGCGTCGGCCCCCTCGGCAGGGTCGATGGCAATCTTCACCGGCACCCGCTGCACCACCTTGGTGAAGTTGCCCGTGGCGTTCTCCGGTGGCAGCAGGCTGAACAGGGCACCCGTAGCGGGAGCCAGGCTGTTGACGGTGCCGTCCACCGCGGCGTCCGGATCGATGTCGGGCACCAGCCGCACATTCATCCCCGAATGCATGTGGCGAAGCTGGGTCTCCTTGAAGTTGGCGACCACGTAAAGCTGGTCTGGCAGCGGCGCGACGGCGATCAGTTGCTGGCCCGCCGTCACGTGCTGACCCAGTTGGGCGGCCCGGTTGCCGACGATGCCGTCGAATGGGGCGCGGATCACCGTGTAGGTCAGATTGTTCTCGGCCAGCTTCACCGCGGCGTCAGCGTTCTGGGCCCGGGCCTGGGCCTGCGCCACCTGCGCGCCCAGTACGCCAATCTGCTGCTCTGCCGCGCCTTTCTGCGCCTGGGCGGAGGTCAGCGCCGCCGCAGCCTTGCGCTGGTCGGCGATCGCCATGTCGTTCGCCTGATGCGACGCCCAACCGCTCGCGGTCAGCGACGCCGAGCGCGCGGCATCGGCGCTCGTGCGGGTTTGCTCGGCCTGCGCCTGGGCGATCGCTGCCTCGGCTGCCGCTATGGTGGCCTGTTGCTGGCCGATCTGGCGCTGCGCGGTCAGGATGGCGGCGTCCGCCTCGGCGGCCGAGGCGCGGGCCTGTGCCAGGCGTGCCTGCCAGTCGGCCGGATCCAGCCGGATCAGCGGGTCGCCGGCGTGGACGCGCTGGTTGTCGGCCACGTCTATCGCCAGGACATCGCCCTCGATGCGCGGGCCGAGCACGGCGATGTCGCCCTGCACATAGGCGTTGTCGGTGCTCTGGATCCAGCGGCCCTCGGTGAACCACCAGGAGGCGGTGACGCCGATGGCGACCGCCGTGACGCCGCCGAGCAGGGGGCGGAGCAGTCGGGTCATCCTGCGACGGGGCTGGGCGGGGACGGTGACGTGGGACCGGGCCTCGGTGGGCGCGATCTCGGGCTTGGCAACGATGGCGTTCATCTGGGGCTCCTGCCTGAACTATACGGTTCAGTTCAGGCCCCAGATAAAACGCCCGTAATGCCAACGTCAAGAAAAAACTGAACCGTTCAGTTTACCTCTTGTATCGCAACGCCGGATCGGTCATCTGTGCGGACAAATGAGCCATTCCTCCCTGGTCCGGATCGAAGCCGATTCGCCGAAGCGCCGCGCGGTGATCGAGGCTGCCGGTCAACTGTTCATCGCCCAGGGCTACGGCGCGGTCAGCATGGACGCCATTGCGCGGGCGGCCGGGGTGTCCAAGGCGACCCTGTATGCGCACTTCACCTCCAAGGACGCCCTGTTCGCCGGCATCATCAACGAGGCCTGCCACGACAACGTGGTGCTCGGCGATCTGCTGCCGGAGGCGTCGGGCGATCTTGCCGCGGTGTTGACCGCATTGGGCCAACGCATCCTGCGCTTCCTGCTGGGCGCCGAGCGGCTGGCCATACACCGGGTGGTCATGGCGGAAAGCGTGCGTTTCCCGGAGCTTGGGCGCGCGTTCTATGAGAACGGGCCGGAGTTGTTCCGGCGGACGTTCGGTGCCTGGCTGGTGGCACAGGCGGCGGCCGGACGGCTGGAAGTGCCCGATCCGCTGATCGCCGCCGATCAGTTCATCGGCATGCTACGTTCGGCCGGCGTGTATTTCCGGGCCAGCCTGGGCATGCCGCCGTCCGCCACTGATGCCGAAATCGACGCGACGGTGGACGCCGCGGTGCGAACCTTCCTGCGCGCCTATACTCCAGGGAAATAGCGGGGGCCCGGACGACGCGACGCCGAGCCCCGTACAAAACGCAAGGGGCCGACCAGTCGCCGACCCCTGCTGCGTCTTGTCAGTCTTTGTCTCTGTGTGGCCGGCGAACCGATTAGCCACCGGCGGCGTTGCTGCCATAGTCAGGGCCAAACACGGTCTGACCCAGATGGTTGGTCACGGTCTGAGCAGCGTTGGCGGACCCGATGCCGAGGCTCAGCGCGGCGAACGCGGCAAGAATGAAATTCCTCATGATGGACTCCTGTCTCTGCGGCGGTGGAGGCTGGCTGGCGGAATTGCCAACTCGGTTGATGCCCTCACCAGTCCGACGCCGCAGCACTTAATCACTGCCGCATCCGCGGATAATTCTGCGAAGTCGCACATGATCTGTGCGGCAGACGCGCAAATCGACACAGGCAAGGGAATGGTTGCGCGGCGGGCGACACGGCCGGCGATGGCCCCACCGACATTGCTCAGCCTGCCGGGCAAACGCGAAGGCCTTGTCTCAATACGACTTCGGCAGCCCCAGCGCGCGCTCCGCCACGTAGCACAGTACCAACTCCTGGCTGACCGGAGCGATCAGCGGCAGGATCGACTCGCGGAAATACCGCTCGACGTGGAACTCCTTCGCATAGCCCATGCCGCCGTGGGTTCTTACCGCGCGCGACGCCGACTTGAAGAACACCTCGGCGCAGAGGTATTTCGCCGCATTCACCTCCGGCCCGCATTCCGCCCCGCTGTCGTACAGCGCCGCGCCCTTGAACAGCATCAGTTCCGCCGCCTGCTGCTGGATCCACAACTCCGCCAGCGGATGCTGGATCGACTGGTTCATCCCGATCGGCCGGCCGAACACCACGCGGTCCTTGGCATACTGCACCGCCTTGTCCAGCACGTAGCGCGACGCACCCAGGATGCCCGCCGCAACGATGACGCGTTCCGAGTTCAGCCCGTGCAGCAGATATTGGAACCCGCGCCCTTCCTCGCCTATGCGGTCCTCTTCCGGGATTTCCAGGCCGTCGATGAACAGCGCATTTAAATCCACGGCGTTGCGGCCGCACTTCTCGATCTGCCGCACCTCTACCTTCCGCCGGTCGAGGTCGGTGTAGAACAGCGTCATCCCGGCGCTGGGCTTCGGGCTGTCCTCGAAGCGGCGCGTGCGGGTCAGCAGCAGGATCTTGTTGGCAACCTGCGCTGTGGAGGTCCACACCTTGCGCCCGTTCACCACATAGCGGTCGCCGCGGCGTTCCGCGAAGGTGCGGATATGCGTGGTGTCGAGCCCGGCATCCGGCTCGGTGACGCCGAAGCAGGCGCGGTCGGTGCCGGCGATGATCGGCGGCAGGAAGCGGCGCTGCTGTTCCCTGGTGCCGAATTTCACGATCGGCTGGCAGCCGAACATGTTCATGTGCAGTGTGGAACAGGCGTTGAAGCCGTTGCGGCCGACTTCGGACATGATGATGGCGGCCTCCGTCAGGCCGAGACCGGCGCCGCCGCATTCCTCCGGAAAGATCGCGCCGAACCAGCCGGCCTCGGCAAAGGCGCGGGAGAATTCGTGCGGGAATTCGTGGTTCAGGTCTTTGTGGTACCAGTAGTCCTCGCCGAACTCCGCGCAAATGCGAGCGATGCTTTCGCAAATCTGCCGCTGTTCGTCGGTGAGCATGAAGTCCATCGCCGGCCTCCGTCATTGGGCGAGCGATTGTGGGCAGGCGGGCGGCGAGTGGCAATGATGGTGGCGCTGGGATGGGATGGTCTTGGGCCAACTCGCGGCGCTCGTGCGGCGGGCAAGCCCGCAAGCTTTTATCACGGAGGAAGCGCGGAGGGCCACGGAGGGCCACGGAGGGCCACGGAGGGCCACGGAGCAGTATAGAAACGCGCTCCGCGCGAAGCGCATTCAATCTTCTGCTCCGTGGCCCTCCGTGGCCCTCCGCGCTTCCTCCGTGATAAAAGCTTTCTATGGTGCGGCCGCACGTACCCGCCCCTACCCGTCAAGCCCGGCCATGACGGGTGGGGCGGCCGGTGCCGTGTCTCAATCGTTTGGCGGGTTAGTATAACACCAAGCATCTGATCATCACCCATGCCATCTCTCAAACTCCTTGCGCTCCTGCTCGCATCCTGGGCGCTCATCGCTACCGCGTTCGCCCCGTCGCCGGGTGACGGCTTCCAACCCTCCTACATCGCCGGCACGCGCGACGCCGCGGGCCGCTTCATGGGCGGCACCGAACTGCGCAACCTCGCAGTCCATAACGGCAAGCTTTACGCCGGGCTTGGCTACTGGGAAGACCGGCCGGGCATCGAGGGGCCGCAGCCCGCCACCATCCTGGTGCTGGACGGACCGACAGCGTCGTGGCGCATTGACCAAGTGTTCGACGCCAGGATGCCCGCCGGCCGCATGCGCGACTTCACAATCTCGGCGTTGCAAAACGTGCGTTTCACCACCGACCGCAATGGGGCCCCGTTGCCAACCCCGGTCGAGATCCTGCTCTCCTCCTCCTGGGACCGCACCGGCACCAACGCGATCTTCAGCCGCGACGACGCCACCGGCACGTGGATCACGACGATACTGTCGCAAGACGCAACCGCGCCGGACTTCCTGCCACAGGTGCGGAGCATTGGCTCGCATCGCGACCGCCAGACCGGCGTGGATCGCGTGTTCGCCGGCACCGATCCGCGTGGCATCTTCAGCGGCGTGTACGATCCGTCGGTACCAGGTCGCATCGCCTGGTCCTCCGACCCGGAATTCGATCCGCGTACCACCCGCGCGGACGGATTTCCCGGACTGGAAGGGCGCCTGCGCGTCAGCAGTTTCGCGGAATGCAACGGCTCGCTCTATGCCGCCGTCGGGCAACAGGTCTGGCAACGCATCGACGGTGCAACGCCGCACTGGGAGTTGCGCTACACCAATCCGCGGCCGTTCTATTCGCAGACCGGCCTGCGCGGCCTGACCGTGATCGCCGATCCCGCCGGCGGCCCCGACCAGGTCTTGCTCGCCGCGGTCGAGGGCAACTACGCGCGAATCGTGCGTATCGATCCGCGCGACGGTAGCGAAACGACTGACCTCGATCTCGGCGCCCTGCTCGATCGGACCTGGCACACGCGGGTTGGCTACATGATCGCTGCGTATAACGACATGACGCCGCTGCGCGACAGCAGGGGCGCGCAGGTGCTGGCGATCGGCCTGGAAGCCTATATTCCCGCCTCATCGCCCCCGTCGCCGGGCCTCGTCGTGCTGGACCCGACGCACCGGCTCGAAGGCGGCGGCTGGTATCTCGTCCGACACCCCAACGGCCATTATGACCTGCACCAGATCACCGGATCATTGGCCGGCATTGCCGGCAGACTGATCGCAACACGGACGATCGTGGCATCGCCATTCGCCGGCGACCCGAATATCTACATGGGCGGCTATGACGCCAACATCACCGCGGCGCACAACACGGCATGGATCGTACGCGCACCGATCGCCACGGTGCTTGGCGAAACGCCGTAGGGTTGGCCAGGACGGAAAATGTATGGTCTGCTTGGGGCTCGGGAGGTGGCCATGGCAGACGCACCGGCTTCAGCGAGCCTGCTCAAGGTTCGTGACATCGAGTTGGAGGTCGTGCGCCACGGCGCGGGACGGCCAATCCTGGCCTTGCACGGCATGCAGCCGATCGCCCCGTCCGCGCGCTTCCTGAACCTGCTGGAACGGCACGCCGAAATCATTGCACCCTCGCATCCCGGCTTCGGCGACTCCCCGCGGCCGGAGGATTTCGATACGGTGTACCGACCTCGTGCATCTCTACCTCTCGCTTTTGGAAGCGATGCCGCAGCAGAAAGTCGTATTGCTTGGCTTCTCGTTCGGCGGCTGGATCGCCGCTGAGATCGCCGCCGCCTGCTGCCATCGGGTAGAAAAACTGATCCTGGTCGACCCGTTCGGCATCAAGCTCGGCGACCGCGAAACCGCCGACATCCTCGATGTGTTCAACACGCATCCCAATACGGTGAGCGAACGCGAATGGCACGATCCGGCGCGCTTCGCGCCTGACTTCAACAGTTGGGAGGACGCCGCGCTGGTGCGCTACGCGCGCGGCCGCGACGCGCTGTGCCTGTATGGCTGGAAGGACTACATGTACAACCCGCAACTCAAGCGCTGGCTGGGTCGCATCGCGGTGCCGACCCTGGTGCTATGGGGCGCGTCCGACGGCATCGTATCGCCGGATACGGTCGCGCTTACGCCGGGCTGATCCCCGGCGCTCGCTTCGCAATGATCGATGCCGCGGGGCATCATCCGGAGATAGAACAACCCGAAGCGTTCGCCGACCGCGTCATCAGCTTCATCGGTTGATCGGAACACCAGGGCACACGGAGGGAAAAGTTCCATGGACGTCTGGTGGCAGTGCGAAATCCCCTACCCCTACGTGCCGCAGGATGTGCTGGCCGCGGCGGATTCGGTGCGCGGCAGCCTGCCGAACAAATGGTGCGACCCGAAGGTCGCCGCCGATCTGTACGAGGAAGTGCTCGACGAGTTCCTGCTCTGCGACGACGAAGGCATGAACGTGCTGGCGATCGAGCATCACGCTGGCATCAACTCGTTGATGGCGGCCAATCCGATGTTCGTCGGCATCCTGGCCCGGCAGACCCGCAAGGTGCGCATCCTGAGCCTGGGAACTCTGGTGTCGCTGCGCGAGGACCCGGTGCGCATCGCCGAGGAATACGCCACCGCGGATGTCATGTCGCGCGGGCGGCTGGAGATCGGCTTTGTGAAGTCGGGCGGCACCGAGATGGCGTCGAACCACACCAATCCGGTGGGCAATCTTGAACGCTATTGGGAAGCCATCGACCTGATTCGCAAGACGCTGTCGTCGCATGACGGGCCGTTTTCGTGGGAGGGGAAGTACTTCACGCATCGCCACGTCAACATCTGGCCGCGGCCCTGGCAGCAGCCGCATCCGAGGCTGTGGTCGGCGACCGGCGATCCCCATACCGCAGCGGAAGTCGGGCGGCGCGGCATGGTGCACGTGCTGGTATTGCGGGGTCCGGACGGCACCAAGCGGGCCTACCAGGCGCATCGCCGCGCCCGTGCCGAGGCCGGGCTGCCGAAGGTCACCACCGACAACTTCGCCTATGCGGCGATGGTCTATGTCGGCGAGACCGAGGAGGAAGGCCGTGCCGGCGGCAGCAAGCTGCTATGGTTCCTCAACACCAGTTTGAAATCGGCGCCGCAACTTTCGAAGTTCCTGCCCGGCATGACGCCGCCGGAATTCGCCCCGCAGGTCTATCGCACCGCGCCGCGCCCGCTGGCTGCCGCACCCGACATGGTGAACGCGGAGAAGGGCGTGGCCCCCGCCAGCCAGAATGCCGCCAAGCTGATGACGCTAACCACAGAGGAGGCGATGCAGCAGGGCATTCTGTTCTGCGGCACGCCGGACAGCACCTACCGGCAGATCATGGAGTTCTATGACAAGGTCGGTGGTTTCGGGCATCTCGCGATGATCGGCCGCTCCGGCTTCATGACGCACGAGGAGTTGGTGAAGGGCATCAAGCTGTTCGCGCGCGAGGTGGCGCCGAGGTTGCGGGAAGTGAAGGCGGTGGTGGCGGAGTAGAAGACCTCTCCCGCGGGAGCGGGAGAGGTCGAGACGCGTGAGCGTCGAGGGTGAGGGTGATCGGGTCGGCACACTTCGCTCTACCTGCTTACGTGCCGACCCGATCACCCTCACCCTCGGTGCTTCGCACCTCGACCTCTCCCGCGCGCAGCGCGGGAGAGGTTTAGGCTCCGCGCTTTATGTCGCCGCCGCCAATTCCACCAACTCGGCCGTGATCGCCTCCTGCCGCACGCGGTGCTCCTCCAGCGTCAGTTCCCCCAGCATATCCTGCACCTTGCTGCGCGCCCGCACCATGGCCGCGGCGCGCGCTTCATTTTCAGCAACGAAGGCGTGCATCGCCGCCTCGCACAGCGACGCGAAAACGTATTCCTCCGCCAGGCTTGCCAATAGCTCCTCTGGCGGCAGCGTGGTCAGCGGCGGCACTCCCGCCGGCGCGCCACCGAAACGGTGGGCATCCAGCGGCAACAGCGAGCGGCAGGTTACGCCGGCGCCAGCGCCCGCCGTCCACGCCGGGAACACCACCTCCACAACACCGATCCGCCGCGCCGCCATGCGCTCGTACAGCGCTTCGGCGATGCGGATGCAGAGCCCCGAAATGCCGCCGACCTGCGTCGCCATGGCGCTTTGCCAGACCGGCGCGATGCCCAGCGGTGCCGCCAGCAGCAGCCCGCGGCTGCCGATCAGAAAAGTCTCCGCCGGCCCCCGCGCCGCCGCGGCTTCCAGCACATGTTCCGCGAAGCCCCCGACAAAACCTTGCTCCGCGCTGAACACGATGCGCGCGACACCGGCCCCGCCGGCCCCGCGCCGCGCATCGTCGTCACGCAGCCGCAACGCTTGCGCGATCGCCTGCGCTACCACATCCGCATAGGCGCGAAATCCCGGCAGCAGCGCCCTGCTCTGTTGCGCATGCGCCGCGGCAATGCCGCGCATCGCGCCGATCACCGCGTCCAGTTGCTGCACCCCGCGGATGCGGGCGCGGACGGCGGCGAGGTCCTCAGCCATTGGGAGCCTCACCCGGCTGCGCCAACAGCGCCACGACCGCCGCGCGCAACGCCGCGGTGTCGGCGTCTCCCATTCGGCCGTCATGCTGGATCGTCGCCACCGCCGCGCCGGCATGTTGATCGAGCCACTCCGGCAGCGCCCGCCGTACCGCGGCAATCGACGCGGCGGGCACGGCATCGAGCAATCCCTCGCGCAAGGCGAGCGACAGCGCCACCTCGTCGGCCAGGCGCAACGGCGCGAATTGCGGCTGCACCAGCAAGGCTCGCAGATGTTCGCCACGTGCGATCTGCTTTTGCACGCGCGCGTCGGGCGCGCCGCCGAACCGTGTGAACAATTCCAATTCGAGGAACTGGGCGTAATCCAGCCGGAACATGCCGGTGGTCTCGCGCAACGCTGGCGCCTGCGTCTTGCCGCCGACGCGGCTGACGCTGGTGCCGATATCGATCGCCGGTTTCTGGCCGGCATGGAACAGCCGCGCATCCAGCACCAACTGCCCATCCGTGATCGAAATCAAATTGGTCGGAATATAGGCGCTGAGGTTGCCGGCGTCGGTTTCCGCGATCGGCAGCGCGGTCAGCGATCCGCCGCCAAGTTCGGGGACAGTTTCGCTGCCCGTTCCAGCAGCCGCGCGTGCAGGTAGAAGATGTCGCCGGGATAGGCCTCGCGCCCCGGCGGATGCCGCGTCAGCAGCGCGATTTCACGGTGCGTGGCGGCGTGCTTGCTCAGGTCGTCGAGCACGATCAGCGCATGCTGGCCCCGATCGCGGAAATACTCCGCCATGGTCATGCCGGCGAATGGCGCGATCCATTGCAGACCTGGCGCCGACGCCGCGCCGGCAACGACGAAGATGCAGCGTTCCGGCGCACCCAGCCGTCGCACAGCGTCGATCACCCGCGCCACGGTGGACGACTTCTGCCCGACCGCGACATAGACGCAGATCATGTCCGACGATTTCTGATTGATCACGGTATCGACGGCGATCGCCGTCTTGCCGATGGCACGGTCGCCGATGATCAGCTCGCGCTGGCCTCGGCCAAGCGGAAACAGCGAATCGATGGTCAGGATACCGCTCTGCACTGGCTGGGTGACCAGCGCTCGATCGAGGATCGCCGGCGCCGGCCGTTCCACCGGGTCGTGGCGTTCCGCGACGATCGGCGCGCCGCCGTCCAGCGGGCGACCGAGCGGATCGACCACGCGGCCGAGCAAGCCGGTGCCGACCGCCGTGCGCACCACCTCGCCGGTGCCGCGCACGATCTCGCCCGCCTCCAACGCGCCGACCTCATCCAGCAGGACGCAGCCGATCAGGTCGGCGTCGAGTGTCTGCGCGAAACCAAGTTGGCCGGAGCCGAAGCGCAGGACCTCGTCGAGCCGCGCGTTGGGCAGGCCGGAAACCATGGCGATGCCGTCGCCGATACTGGCGACATGGCCGATCTCGGCGACCTCGGGCGCAAGCGGTGTGGCGGCGACGCGGCGTTGCGCGGTTTCAAGCCACGGGCTGGGGGACGTCATAGCGAACTTCTTCGTGCAAAGCGTCAGTGATGCGCTCGAGATCGGCGCGCCACGAGTTGCGAATCAGCGTGTGCGGGGCCGCGAGTTCAAGGCCGGCGATCAAGGTAGGATCGGTTCGGAAAGCAAGGTCCGGCGCCGCACCGAGGGCGCGAGTGAGAAGGTCGCGGCAGTCGGCCTGCGCTGCTGCATCCAACGGGACGGCAGAGCACAATTCGATTGTCGTTCCGGTCAAGGAACCACGCGCCGGATGGGTTGCCAGCGTGTCGGCCAGCGATTTAAGAAACGCATGGTTCAGCGCGCGCGCCGGGACGCGTTGCACCAGGCGGCTGGCGATGGTCAGCGCGAGCTCGTTAGCCTCGCGTTCCAGCGCCTCGTGCATGGCGTGTTCGTCGCGGGCGATCGCCTGCTGTGCATCGGATTGCAGGCGTGCCGCCGCGTCGGTGGCGTGTTGCAGCAGGGTCGCGCGTTCAGCCTCGGCGGCGGCACGCGCTTCGGTGAGGATGCGCTGGCCTTCAGCGGCCAGCCCCTCGCGCTGGTTCGCAATGGTGGCGGCTGCGTCCGCGGCTTGTTGCAGTTTGGCTGTGGCGTCAGTCAGCAGCTTGTCGGCGGCGGCGCGGCGTTCGGCGATGATCGCGGCGACCGGGCGGAACAGGAAATGCGCAAGCAGCCAGACCAGAACGAGGACGTTGATCGTCTGTAGCGCCAGGGTCCAAAGGTCGATGTGCATGTCAGGGCGTCCGTGCTCCCATGCCGCCCCCATCGTCATGGCGGGCGAAGGCCCGCCATCCACGCCTTGTCTTGATGCGGGCAGCAAAGTCGTGGATGGCGGGCCTTCGCCCGCCATGACGATGGGGGCAGGGGCGTGGACGGAACCGCATCATCAATGCACGAACGGGTTGGCGAACAGCAGCAGCAGCGCGATGACCAGGCAGTAGATTGCCATCGTCTCGATCATCGCCAGCCCGACGAACAACGTGCGCGACAGCGTGTTGGCCATTTCCGGTTGGCGGGCAATGGCGTCGAGCGCCGCGGCCACCGCGTGGCCTTCGCCCAGCCCCGGTCCGATCGCTCCGATGCCAACCGCCAGGGCGGCGCCCAGCACGCTTGCGACTTCGATCCAGTTCATTGCTTTGCCTCTTGCGATTGTGCGCCCTCGCCGACCGCGCCGCCGATGAACACCATCGCCAGCACACTGAAGATGTAGGCCTGGATGGCGCCGGTCAGCAGCTCCAGTGCCATCAGCGGGATCGGCACCAGCAGACCGGTCAGCGACAGGATGATGGCGATGACGAAGGCGCCACCCATCACGTTGCCGAACAGCCGCACCAACAAAGAGAAGGTGCGGGTGAAAGTCTCCACAACGTTCAGTGGCAGCATCAGCCAGGACGGTTCGGCGAAGCTGCTAAGCCAGCCGCCGACGCCGCGCGCCCGGATGCCGAACACCACGATCGCAACAAACACGATCGACGCCAGCGCCGCGTCGGTTTCCAGATGCGCGGTCGGCGGTTCGACGCCGGGGATCAGCGACGACCAGTTCGCGGTGAGGATGAACAGGAACAACGTGCCGATCAGCGGGAGATAAGGCCGCGGGTCGGCGCGCATGGTGTCGCTGATCTGCGCGGCAGTGGTTTCGACCAGCATTTCCAGCACTGCCTGCGCGGTGGACGGATGCAGCGACAGGCGGCGCGTCAGCAGCCATGATCCGACGGTCAGGACCGCCATGATGGCCCATGTCACCAGCACCGGCGCGGTGATCGGCACCGGACCGAGATGGAACAAGGCAACCATGGACAGCGGGGAGTCCGTCACGGCCCGATCTCCAACCTCGGCACCACCAGCAAGCGCGCGAGCACGACGCCCAGCGCGGCGATCAGCAGCGGCAATGCGCCGTGCCATGCCGCAAAGGCCAGCAGCGCGGTGATGGCGACAAGGCGCAGCATCTGTACGCCGAGTGCCCGCACCAAGCTGCTGCCGTCGAGGTAGAGCCGCGTGTTCCACCGCAGCATGGCGAAATGCGCGGTGCCACCCGCCAGGCCCGCCAGCAACCAGATTGTGTCCAACAGCGACGTTGCGATGGTCATGGCCGGTGCACCCATCGCCAGGCGCTCCAGCAGCCGATCGCGAGACCGGCCATCAGCAGCGGACCGGTCCAGAAAATGCCGGTGCCAAGGCGCCGATCTACCCAGCGGCCGGCGAATACGCCGAGCAAGGTCGGCAGCACGATGGTCCAGCCGAGCACGCCGACCTGCGCCAGGTAGCGGCCGAACGACGGTTCGCCCTCGCGTTGCGCTTTCGCGTGGCGTGCGACGCGACGGCGGATGGAGGACAGGAACGATTCCGCGCCTCCCGCGTCTGGCGCGGGATCAGGTTTGGGTGCGGTTGGGGACACGCTCACCCTGCCGTCTCCCGCGGAGCGGGAGAGGAGGATAATGCGCGGATGATCTCGCGGATCGCCGCTGTATGCAGCTTCGTCGCCGCCACGCGCGCCTGCCGATCGGCATCCTGTTCGGCGCCGAACCGCGCCACCACCGCCTGTTCCAACGTCGCCAGATCGTCGCCGCATTGCGCCTGGCGCGTGGCGATCGACACCTCGCGTCCGGCACGCACCGACAACACGCCACGGCGTACGGCGCACCAGCCCTGCCCGCCGTCGGCCTGCCGCCACGCCACCACCGACGGGGTCAGCACGGTGATCAGGTCGGCGTGACCTTGCAGAATTCCGAAGCTGCCACTGGCATCCTCGGCGCGCACCGACACCACGTCGTTGCGGTCCACCACCACCTGTGTCGGCTCGGCGATCACCAGGTGCATCATGTGGCCGCCTTGGCGCGCAGCCGCGCCTCCTCGAAACTGCCGAGCATGTACAGCGCGCTTTCGGCCCAGGTGTCCGCCTCACCGTCGAGAATGGCGCGGCAGCCGGCGAGCGTGTCAGCCAGCGACACCGAACGGCCCGGCACGCCGGTGAACGCCTCGGTGACCGCGAAGGGCTGGGTGAGGAAACGCAGCAGTTTTCGCGCCCGCGCCACCATCAGGCGGTCCGCCGCGCCGAGCTCTTCCACGCCCAGCAGCGCGATGACGTCGGCCAGCTCGCGGTAATGCGCGATTGCCTCGCGCACCCGGCCGGCCAGGGTGAAATGCTCCACGCCGACAACCAATGGGTCGAGCAGTATGGAACTGGAGGCGAGGGGGTCGATGGCCGGATACATACCCTCGGCGGCCAAGGCGCGGGACAACACGATGTTGCTTTCGAGATGGCTGGAGATCGTCGTCACCGCCGGATCGGTGAAGTCGTCGGCGGGCACATAGACCGCCTCGATCGCGGTGATCGCGGCGCCGGCCACGGACGCGATGCGCTCCTGCAACGCCGCCACCTCGGTGGCCAGCGTCGGCTGGTAGCCCACGCGCGACGGCAACCGCCCCAGCAGCCCCGAAACCTCAGCGCCCGCCTGCACGAAACGAAACACGTTATCCATCAGCAGCAGCACGTTCTGCCGCTTCACGTCGCGGAAATACTCGGAGATGGTCAGCGCGGTGAGGCCGACGCGCCAGCGCGCACCGGGCGGTTCGTTCATCTGGCCGAACACCAGCGCGGTGCGGCCCAGCACGCCGGAGCCTTCCATGTCCTGCCACAGCTCGTGGCCCTCGCGCGACCGTTCGCCGATGCCGGCGAATACCGAGATGCCCTGGTAGCGCTCCACCATGGCGTGGATCAGTTCCATCAGCAGCACGGTCTTGCCGACGCCGGCGCCACCGAACATTGCCGTCTTGCTGCCGAACGCCAGCGGCACCAGCAGGTCGATCACCTTGATGCCGGTTTCGAACACGGTGGAGGCGGCGGTCTGTGCGGCGAGCGGCGGCGGCGCGCGATGGATCGGCAGCCACGGTGTATCGGCGGGCAGCGGCGGCCCGTGGTCGTGCAACGTGCCGCTGACATCGAGCAATCGCCCGAGCACGGCATCGCCGACCGGCGCGGTCAGCGGACCGCCGGTCGCCTGCACCATGGTGCCGCGGCGCAAGCCGGACGTCGCCTGCAAGGCGATGGCGCGCACGGTCGCGGAGTTGAGATGGCTGTGCACCTCGGCGAACAGCCGGAGGTCGCCATCATCGATGTGCAGTGCCTCGCCGATCTCCGGCAACCTGTCACCGCTGAAGCCGACGTCCAGCACCGCGCCGCGGACGGCGCGCACGCGACCCGCGCTGGCAACCGCGGCGGACATGGGGTCAGACCGCTGCGACCACCGCGTCGGGCGACTGTGCGATGGCGCGGATCACGTCGGCCCGGCTGACGATGCCGACCAACTTGCCATCCCGCACGATCGGCAACCGCTTGATCCGATTTCGCACCATTTGCTCTGCCAGTTCGGTGATGGGGGCGGTTTCCGCGGCGGTGATGACCGGCCTGGTCATCAGGTCGCCGATCTGGTGGCGATCGAGGCGCACGTAGTCCACGAACTCCGGCGCCAGGTCAGTGCCGTCGGCCAGCAGCGTAAGCCACCAGGCGCGGCGCTTGACGTTGGTATCGACGAACGGGCGCATCAGGTCGCCCTCGCTGACCATCCCGAGCAACGCGCCGCTATCGTCGCAGACGGGCACGGCGCTGATGCCGTGTTCAGAGAGCATGCGCGCCACGTGCGCCACAGTGTCCGTGGGACGCGCGGTGACGACGCCGCGGGTCATGATGCCGGCTGCATCCAACATGGTGGGTCTCCCCGAGTTGTGCCGCCAGCATCGGCCCGCGCGGGCGTGATTGCATTGACCCAGGTCAAGTGCAGAAAACCTCTCCCGCGCTTGGCGGGAGAGGTTTTAGTGTGCCATCAGGACCGGCAGGTCCGCCGCGAGCAAGACGCGGCGGGTGAAACCGCCGAACATTGCCTCGCGCATCCGGCTGTGACTGTAGCCGCCCATCACCAGCAGATCGGCGCCGTCCTTCTCGACAACGGACAGCAGCGCCTCCACCGGGTCGTGGTTGGTCCGCGGCACGACACGCAGTGTCGTCATTGGATTATGCCAGCGCAGCGCGTGGCGCAGCCGCTTGCCGGAATTGCTGTCGGCGTGGGTATCCGAACTCTCCTGCACGGCAACGATGGTGACGCTCTCGGCATGCGCCAGCAACGGCAATGCAGCGGCGACGGCACGCGCGGCTTGCGCGGTATCCTTCCAGGCGATGGCGATGTGCCGGCCGATCGACGGCTGCACAACCTTCGGCACGATGAGCAACGGCCTGCCGCTTTCGAGCAGGACGGTTTCCAGCACGTGCAGGGCGATTTTTTCGCCGTCGCGCGCACGTCCGAGCACTGTCACGTCGGCCGTGCGGCCATGCGCGACCAGGCACTGAGGCTCATCGCCGGCTTCCACGTGCCACGCCGCGGACGGCACGTCCGCCGCCGCGGTTTCAGCCAGCGTCGTTTGCTCCCGCGTGCAGTAGGGAACCGGCCCACTCGGCTTGCAACCCGGGGCGTCTGTTAGCGCTATCTGTTCGCGCGCGCAGAACGCCGCGACCCTGGCGTGCGCACGAGCCTGCCGTGCTTCGACCTCGTCCTGCACCGAGTTCGATGACACCGACGGCGCCCGCCCCGCCGAGATCGCCGCCCGCGATCGACATCACCGTCTGCTGCATATCGAGGCGGACGTGAAGGAAGGCCAGGTGGCCGGCAGACGGACGCGCAATCGCAAGCGCATTGCGAAACACCGCATCATCGGTCGATGCACCGGTAGCGGGGACGAGGATGTATCTGAACATGCGTCCTCCGATCGGAGTCAGCCTGACACCGATCGGAGGACGTCGCGTTGATCTGTGTCAAAAGCGGCGGCGGCAATTGCTGCCTTATGACCCTCCGGCCGCGATTGCCTGCTCCAGCAAGCGCATCGCCTCCAGCCGATCGCCGTCACCCAGGGTGTGCAGAATGCGCTGAATGCGCTCGACCACCGGATCGCGGATCGGCGCCGCGGTCTGGAACAGCGGCACCGAACGATCGAGCGCGCGGGTTTCCGCCCGTTCCAGGGCTTCCTGCGCCTCGCCGGAGCGGCCGGCTGCTATCGCATTGCGGGCGTCGAGCATGTAGTCGTGGATTGCGGCGTCGTCGCCCGCCCGCGGGTCGGGCAGGCGTGCGGCGATCGACGAGGTGGTGTCCTGAGGTGTGATGTTGCCGGCCTGGTCGGAGGTCGGCAGCGACATGCCGGTGCCGATCTCGTTCCCGGGCCGTGCGCCGGTTTCCGGGTTGGCGCCGGCTGGCACCCAGCCGGGGGGACGCGGCTGGACCTGCTCGGCAAGCGCCGGGGTGACGAAGCTCGCGGCGACGGCGAGCAATGGGATGAGGCGGGGGCGCACGGTGAGTCTCCTGGTTGCAGGCGGGTTGCAGGCGCCTGCTAGCACGCGGCAGATCGGCCGTCTTGGCCCCGGCGCCTCAGCGTCTCTTCGTCGGAGCCGCCCTCTGCAATGTGCCCCCCGGTCATCGCGCCGGCCCCCCCTGTCATTGTGAGCGAAGCGAAGCAATCTCCAGCGTGGGTTGGTGCGAACTCACCGGTATTATGCAGCAAACGCCACTTGGTCCGCATTCACCGCAAACCACAGCGTCATCCTCGCGAAAGCGGGGACCCAGCGGCATGGGTCCCCGCTTTCGCGGGGATGACGACGCTTTGTGGCGTTTGCTACATAATGCCGGATTTCTCGCGAGAGATCGCTTCGCTTCGCTCGCAAATGACAGGCTATGGTTACGTCATCGTTATCGTCGTCAGGTCGACAAACCAGCTTTGCACCGGAATGAAGCCGGTCACCTTCTTCGACATCGCCCGCGGGTTGAGGTCGTGCACGATGAACAGCCACGCCGCCTGGTCCACCACGATGCTGTGCGCATCGGCCAGCAGCTTCGTTTGCTCCGCTTCGTCGAACGTCGCCTGTGCCTTGTGCAGCAGCGCGTCGGATTCCGGCGTGCTGAAATGCCCCCAGTTGAAGCCGTTGGGCGCGTAGGTGTCGGACGCGTAGTAGCGGAACATGGTCGAAGGATCGACCGAGCTGAGGCTGATGTTGATCCCGTCCACGCCGTGCGACTGCGCCGACTTGGTATCGCTGCGCACACCCACCAGCATGGTGCCCCATTCCACCACGTCGAAATCGACGTCCATGCCGACGGCCTTGAAATTCTGCTGCATGAACTCGTTCATCGGGATCGGCAGCATCTGCCCCGAACCGGACGTGGAGATCATGATCTTCGTCTTCAGCGGCTTGTCCGGACCATAGCCGGCCTCGGCGAGTAGCGCCTTCGCCTTGGCCGGGTCGTAGGTGTAGTGCTGCGCCGGATTGCCGAAGAACGGATGCCCGGGCGGATACAATCCCACCGCCGGCTTGGCCGTGTCGTTGATCAGTTTGCAGATGTCCTCGCGGTCCAGCGAATAGTTCATCGCCTGGCGCACCCGCACGTCGTGAAACGGCGAGCCTTCGGTGACATTCAGCACGTAGGGATAGGTGTGTGGATACGGCCACAGCACGACATTGAAGCCGGCGGCCTTGATCGACGGGATGGCGTCCGGCGCGGGCACCTCGATCCAGTCCACCTGGCCGGAGCGCAGCGCCGCGACGCGCGTGGTGGCTTCCGGCATCGGATACAGCACCAGCTTGTCAACTTTCGGCACGCGCGCCGGGTCCCAATATTGCTCGTTGCGTGCCATCTCCACGTATTGGCCCAGCACCA
The DNA here is from genome assembly GCA_963762885.1 of uncultured Alphaproteobacteria bacterium. Taxonomy (GTDB): domain Bacteria; phylum Pseudomonadota; class Alphaproteobacteria; order Acetobacterales; family Acetobacteraceae; genus JASHVB01. The sequence continues at coordinate 53,221 of CAVXNH010000048.1, read as the reverse complement.
CGCTGGTGATCTTGAACGGCCCCGTACCGGCCGGCTTCTTGGAAAACTCCGCCCAGTTCTTTCCCACCTGCTCCCACCGCGTTGGACTCACCATCAGAACGCGGGTCAGCAGCCAGGGCAGGAAGCTGAACGGGTATTTCGTGGTCATCACGACGGTCTTGTCGTCGGCCTTTTCGAAGCCGGTCACCATCGACAGCACCGATCGGACGATCGGCGCGGCCTGCGCGTCGTATTGCGGCGACTTCTCATCATAGATCCGGCCTAGGTTCCAGATCACCGCATCGGCATTGAAGTCCGTGCCGTCGTGGAATTTGACGCCCTGGCGCACGGTGAAGACCCAGCGCAGCGGGTTGGTTTCGTCGGGCTTCCACTCGCTGAAAAGCCCGGGTCGGATGGAGGCGGGCTTGTCATGGGCGTTCTGCCCCAGGTCCCAGTTCACCAGCGCGTCGTATGGCTGGTAGCCCAGGAAGCGATAGCCTTCGAACCCGTTATTGGGAATGCCGTGCGTGCTGGGCAGGTCGGCTGCCGTCATGCCGATGCGCAGCACCTGCGGCGCTGCGGCGGCGGCCGGAAGCGCAGGTGTTGCGGCGGCGCCGGCGGTGGCGATCAGCAGATTGCGTCTGGTCAGCATGTGAGTGTGCCTCAGGTCATGGAGATCTGGGTGAAGTCCTGCGACCAGCTTTGCGCGGGATGGAAGTTGGTCACCTTCGGCGACAGCGCGCGCGGGTTGAGGTCGTGCACGATGAACAGCCACGGCGCCTCGTCCACCACGATGGCGTGCGCCTTCTGCAACAACGCGAGCTGTTCGGCCGGATCGAAGGTGGCCTGCGCCTTGCGCAGCAGTTCGGTCGCCTCGGCGTTGTTCCAATGGCCCCAGTTGTAGTTGGTGGGGGAGAAACTGTCGGCAGCGTAGTAGCGGAACATCGACGACGGGTCGGTGAAGCTGAGGCTGATATTGATGCCATCATCGCCATGCGATTGCGGCGCGGTGGGGGCGTTGCGGACGGCGACCAGCATGGTGCCCCACTCGACCACGTCGAAGTCGATGTCGAGACCGACGGCCTTGAAGTTCTGCTGCATGAATTCGTTCATCGGGATCGGCACCATCTGGCCGGAACCCGATGTCGAGATCATGATCTTCCCCTTGGCGGCCTTGTCGGGCGAATAGCCGGCCGCGGCCAGCAACGCCTTGGCGCGTTCCGGATCGTAAGTGTAGCGGTTCTTTGGATTGCCGAAGACCGGGTTGTCCGGAGGGTAGAGTCCGATCGCCGGCTTGCCGGTGCCGTTGATCAGCTTGCACAGACCCTCGCGATCCACCGCGTAGTTGATCGCCTGGCGCACCCGCACGTCTTTGAAGATCGAATTGTCCAGGCAGTTCAGTGCGTACGGATAGGTGTGCGGATAGGGCCACAGGCTGATATTGATCCCGGCAGCCTTCAGCGAGGGGATGGCGTCGGGCGGCGGCACCTCGATCCAGTCCACCTGGCCGGAACGCAATGCGGCGACGCGCGTGGTGGCTTCCGGCATCGGGTAGACCACCATCTTGTCGAGTTTGGGAATGCGCGCCTTGTCCCAGGTACCATTTGTTGCGCGACATCTCGGCGTATTGTCCAAGCACGACCTTGGTAATCTTGAAGGGACCGGTGCCGGACGGCTGCTTGGAGAACTCGGACCATTCGCCCCCGACCTTTTCCCATTGCGCCGGGCTGGCGATGAGGATGCGGGTGAGCAAATAGGGGAGGAAGCTGAAGGGGTATTTGGTGGTGAGGACGACGGTGGCGTTGTCGGCTTTTTCGAATGAGTTGATCATCGATACGGTGGCGCGCACGATGGGCGCGGCGGGCGCGTCGTATTGCGGCGACTTGTCGTCGTAGATACGCCGGAAATTCCAGATCACGGCGTCGGCGTTGAACTCGGAGCCGTCGTGGAAGGTCACGCCCTGGCGCACCGTGCAGATCCAGCGCAACGGGTTGGTCTCGTCCGGGTGCCAGGCGGTGAACAGGCCGGCCGTGATGTCGGCCAGCTTGTCGGTATGGGTGAAGTCCCAGTTGACGATGGAATTGTAAGCGGGATAGCCGAGGAAACGAAAACCCTCGCCGCCGTTATTGGGAATGCCGTGCGTGGTGGGGAGGTCGGCGGCGGTCATGCCGATGCGCAGGATTTGCGATGTCGAGGCGGCGGCCGGGAGGCCGGGGAGTGCCGCGGCACCAGCGGCTGCGAGGAAGCCACGCCTGGTGAACATGGGGCGTTCGTCCGTTTGCTGTGGGGGTTACTCGGCAATTGCGGTACCAGCGTCCGTGATGGCCGGGCCTGACCCGGCCATCTATCGCGGCACCGCGGCTGCATAGATGGCCGGGTCAAGCCCGGCCATGACGTGAGGAGCGCGTGCACTACTCCGCCGCTACCGATACCCGCGGCGCGTGCACCTTGGCGTGGTCGATCATTGCGACCATCGCCTCGGTATCGATCACGTCGCAGAACGTGTGCGCCATGGCCGACAGCGTGGCGTTATGCTCGTCATCGGTGAACGTCGCGTTGCCGTCGCTGACGAAGAACACCTTGTAGTTCAGCATCATCGCGTCGCGCGCAGTGGATTTGCAACAGACCTGCGACGCCGTGCCGGTGACGATCAGCGTGTCGATGCCGCGGTCTTGCAGGATCGCGTGCAACTCGGACGCGCCCGGCGCGAAGGCGCCGAACCGGCGTTTCTCCACCTGCAAATCCTGCGGCTGCACGTCGAGATCGGGCCACAGCGCATGGCCGAACGCGCCGGGGCTGAACGCCTCGATCATCCGCACGCGCCGGGCTGCGGTGCAGAAGTGATGGAAATAGGTTGACCACGTCGCGATCGCGACCTCGTCGAAGGTGTTCTTGATATAGACGACGATCCCGCCGGCTTCGCGCACCGCGGTGCTGATACGGTTGACGTGCGGCACGATGGCGCGCGCGGTTGGTATCTCGGCGACGGCGCCCGGCGCCATGAAGCCGTTCTGCAGGTCCACCACGACATGCGCGGTCCGCGCCGGGGATATGTCGTGGAACACGCGCAGGTGACCGCGCCGCTCCGTGACGCGCCTGACGACGTCGGGATTGATGACAGGGCGGTGCATGGCGAGCCTCGGTTTTGTGCTGTCTATCATATTGCTGCAACGCAGCATGGCCTGCAACTGTGAATAATTGTGCAAATGCCTAACTTATAGGCCAACTTTTCGGTGGACATCGCCCGGCCCCAGGCCGAATATGTCTAAATGCTGCGGTGCAGCATGATTGACTGGGAACCCGAACCGCATGCTGGTCTTCGCCTTTCGCCGCATCCTGCAGGCCATACCGATCCTTCTGGGCGTCTCCCTCGTGGTGTTCGGCCTCGTCCAGATCGTGCCCGGCAATCCGATCGACCTGCTGATGCCGCCGGAGGCCTCGCCCGAAGTTATTGCCCAGATGAAAGCCGCGTTCGGCTTCGACAAACCGCTCTATATCCAATACCTGCTCTGGCTGATGCGCGCACTGCACGGCGATTTCGGCCTGTCGGTGTTCAACGCCACGCCGGTCTGGGGCCAGCTTATGACCGCCCTCGGCAATACGTTCGTTCTCGCAATCCTCGCTGCCATGCTGGGGTTTTCGCTTGGCATCGGCTGCGGAATGATCGCGGCGCTGTACCACGGGCGCTGGCCGGACAAGGTGTTCTCCGCCATCTCCACGACGGGCGTGTCGCTGCCGCATTACTGGTGCGCCATCGTGCTGGTGATGTTCTGCGCTGTGCTGCACGACTGGCTGCCGGCACAGGGCATGGGCGACGACTGCTGCCGCTATACGAGCGCCTGCAATACCTGGTGCTGCCGGTCGTTACTCTGTCGCTGATTCCGATGGGCGTTATCGGCCGGCTGGTGCGCGCCACCGTGCTGGAAATCGTCGGCATGGAGTTCGTCGGCGCGCTGACCGCCAAGGGCCTGACGCGCTGGCCGGTGATCCGCCACATCGGCAAGAACGCCGCCCCCCCGGTGCTCGCCCTGATGGGCCTGCAATTCGGCTACCTGCTCGGCGGATCGATCCTGGTCGAGACGGTGTTCAACTGGCCCGGCTCCGGCAACCTGCTGAACCTGGCGATCTTCCGCCGCGACATTCCCGTGCTGCAGGCGACGATTTTGGTGCTCGCCAGTTTCTTCGTCATGCTCAATCTGGTGGTCGATATCGCCCAGGCGGCGATCGACCCCCGCATCCGGCGCTGATCCCGCGATGTCGGACACCACCATCGACTTCGCTCCGGGACGAACTGCGAGCGCAGGCCGATGCACCGGCGGCGCCGACGCCGGGCTATTGGAAATCCGTGCGCCAGCGGCTGGCGCGCGATCCCGTCACCATGGCAGTAGCCTGGTACTGCTGGCGATCGTGTTCATCTCGCTCGGAGCGCCGCTGGTCACGCATTACGATCCCTATGCGGGCAACGTGATGGTGCGGCTCAAGCCGATCGGCACGCCGGGCCATTGGCTCGGCACCGACGAGACCGGCCGCGATCTGTGGACACGGCTGTGCTACGGAGGCCGCCTGTCGCTGCTGGCCGGCATCCTGCCGGTTACGATTTCGCTGCTGATCGGCGGGTTCCTGGGTATCCTTGCGGGATATGCGGGCGGCCTGGTTGGCACGCTGATCATGCGCACGATGGACGTGTTCTACGCGTTTCCGTCGATCCTGCTGGCGATCGCGATCTGCGGATTGCTCGGCAACGGGCTGTCGAATTCAGTCATCGCACTGGCGGTGGTGTTCATCCCGCCGATGGTGCGGATCAGCGAGACGGTGACGACGCAGGCGCGGCAACTCGATTTCGTCGAGGCGGCGCGGGCTTCCGGGACGACGACGCTGCAGGTGATCCGGCACCACGTGCTGGCCAACGTGCTGGGTCCGATCCTGGTGTACGCGACGAGTTTGATCAGCGTGTCGATCATCCTGTCGGCGGGGTTGTCGTTCCTGGGGCTGGGCGTGACGCCGCCGCAGGCGGAATGGGGGCTGATGCTGAACTCGCTGCGTCAGGCGATTTACGTGCAGCCCTATGTCGCGGCGCTGCCGGGGCTGATGATCTTCATAACCTCGATGTGTTTCAACCTGATGAGCGATGGGTTCCGGTCGGCGATGGATGTGAGGCTGAACAAGTGACAACTGGAGAGTACACCTCTCCCGCGGGAGCGGGAGAGGTCGAGACGCGCAGCGTCGAGGGTGAGGGTGATCGGGTCGGCACGCTGCACCGCTTTGCTTCGGCGCGGCCCGATCACCCTCACCCGCCGCTACGCGGCGACCTCTCCCGCAGGGCGGGAGAGGTTTACGATCCGCGCGATCGCGGCGGCCCGGCCCAGCCACTGCTGCTGGTCGAAAACCTGCGCAAACACTTCCCCGTCCGCGGCGGACTGCTGAACCGCAAGGTCGCCACCGTGCAAGCCGTGGACGACGTGTCCTTCGCCATCGGCAAAGGCGAAACCCTCGGCATCGTCGGCGAGTCCGGCTGCGGCAAATCCACCACCGCGCGCCTGCTGATGCGCCTGATCGAACCGGACGCCGGCGCCACGGTGTTCGACGGCGACACCGTGGGTAGCCGCAGCGGCATCAGCGTGAACGCCATGCGCCGGCAGATGCAGATGGTGTTCCAGGATAGTTATTCGTCGCTCAATCCACGCATGACCATGGTGGACAGCATTTCCTACGCCCCGCGCATGCACGGCACCCCGCGCAAAGAAGCTACCGAGCGCGCGGAACACTTGTTGGAACAGGTGGGACTGAATCCGCACATCTATGCGCGCCGCTACCCGCACGAATTGTCCGGCGGCCAGCGCCAGCGCGCCAACATCGCCCGCGCTCTGGCGCTGGAGCCGCGGCTGGTGATCCTCGACGAAGCCGTCTCCGCCCTCGACAAGTCGATCGAGGCGCAAGTTCTCAACCTGCTCCACGATCTCAAGCAAAAATTCAACCTGACCTACCTGTTCATCAGCCACGATCTGAACGTCGTCGAATATGTCGCTGACCGTGTGCTGGTGATGTATCTCGGCCGCATCGTCGAAACCGGCCCGGTCGAACAGATCTACCGCGCGCCGAAGCATCCTTATACGCGCGCGCTGTTCGCATCGAAGCCGACGCTCGATCCCGACCGCCGCACCACCGAAATGCCGCTGACCGGCGATCCGCCGAACCCGATCAATCCTCCGTCCGGCTGCCGCTTCCGCACCCGCTGCGCCTTCGCCCAGGCGGTCTGCGCGGACGCGGTGCCGGTCCTGACGGCGCCGTTCGGCGCGCCGCCGACAGACGGCCCGGCGCACCTCGTCGCCTGCCATCTGCCGGAGGCGCAGCTTGCAACGGGGGCCGGCCATGCCTGACGGCAGCACGATCGCGCGGCCGGTCTTGCAGGTCGAGGACCTTACCGTCCGCTTCCGCCGGCGCGGCAACGAGGTGCGGGCGGTGAACGGCGTCTCCTTCAGCCTGGCACGCGGCGAAACGCTGACCATCCTGGGCGAATCCGGCTCCGGCAAGAGCGTCAGCCTGAAGGCGCTGCTGCGGCTGCTGCCCGACTATGCCGAAATCTCGGGCGACGTGCGGCTGAACGGGTCGGAGATCTTTCGCTGCCGCCGGCAGCTTTCGCGAAACTGCGCGGCACGCGCAATCTCGATGATCTTCCAGGAGCCGATGAGCGCGCTCGATCCGGTCTACACGATCGGCCGGCAGATCGCCGAGACCATCGTGCAGCACGAGGGCATCTCGCGCCACGTCGCCGCGCGCGCGCGCCTTGGAATTGTTGGAACGGGTGAAGATCCCGTCCGCCGCGCGGCGGTTGGAAAACTATCCGCACGAAATGTCGGGCGGCATGCGGCAACGCGCGATGATCGCACTGGCGCTGGCGTGTTCGCCCTCGGTGCTGCTGGCCGACGAGCCCACCACCGCGCTGGATGTCACCGTGCAGATCCAAATCCTGCTGCTGCTGCGCCAGTTGCAGCAGGAACTCGGGCATGGCGATCGTGTTCGTGACGCACGACGTCGGCGCGGCGGCAGAAATCTCCGACCGTATCGCGGTGATGTATGCCGGCCGCTTTGTCGAAACCGGCACGGCGCGGCGAGATCATCCGGGCGCCGCAACATCCCTACACCAAGGGCTTGCTCGCACTCGACGGTGCACGGCGGTTTGCGCGGCACCAAGCTGGAGGCGATCCCGGGTTCGCCGCCCAACCTGGTGTCGCTGCCGCCGGGCTGCGCCTTCGCGCCGCGCTGCCGTTACGCGATCGATGCCTGCGTGCAGGCCGAAATTCCCGTCACGATGACACCGACCGGCGGCATGGTGCGCTGTCTGCGCTCCGACACCGCCGCCGCAACCACTCCGCAGGAAGTCAGCGCATGAAACCGAAAATCAGCGAGGCCGCGTTCGACGTCCTCATCACCCAGACCGGCCTGCCGCTCAGCCCGGAACAGAAGCAGGCACTGTACGACCGTACGCCCTGGTGGAAGCCATGGTGCTGCTTGTCACCCAGCCGCTGCCACGCGAGGCCGAGCCGTCGCTGATCTTCATTCCCGAGGTGCACTGATGGAGGAATTGCTCACCATTGCCGAGGCGTCGCGGCAGATTGCCAGCAAGCAGATCTCGCCGGTCGAATTCACCCAGCCTGCCTCGACCGGATCGAGGCGCTGGACGAGACGCTGCATGCGCTTCCTGCTGGTGACGCAGGAACGCGCCATGACAGACGCGCGCGCGGCGGAGGCTCGTATCATGGCGGGCCTGTCGCGCGGCAAGCTGGACGGCATCCCGATCGCGCACAAGGACATCTATAATACCGCCGGCATTCGCACGACCGCGCATTCCAAGTTGTTGCTGCACAATGTGCCGGACAGCGATGCCACCGTCGTGCGCAAATGGGCCGAGGCCGGCACCGTCATGCTGGGCAAGCTGGCGACGCATGAATTCGCCATGGGCGGACCGAGTTTCGATCTGCCATGGCCGCCGGTGCGCAATCCCTGGAACCCGGCGCATTTCACCGCGGGCTCGTCGAGCGGCACAGGTGCGGCGGTCGCGTCTGGCATGATCCTCGGTGGAACCGGATCGGATACCGGCGGCTCGATCCGTGGGCCAGCGGCGTTGTGCGGCCTGGCCGGCATCAAGCCGACCTACGGATTGTGCAGCCGCGCCGGCGTGTTGCCGCTGTCCTTCACCCTGGACCACACCGGTCCGCTGGCCTGGACCGTCGAGGATTGCGCACTGCTGTTGCAGGCGATGGCCGGTTACGATCCGACCGATCCCGCCAGCGCCAATCGGCCGGTGGCAGACTTTACCGAGGATCTGGATCGCGGCGTCAAAGGGCTGCGCATCGGCGTGGTGCGGCATTTCTTCGAATCCGACCATCCGGTGACCGACGCCACGCGGCTGCACATCGCGCATGCGCTGGATGTGTTCGAACACCTGGGCGCCGACATCACCGAGGTCACGCTGTCGCCGCTGGCGGAATGGAATGCCTGCGGCTGGATCATCCTGACCAGCGAGGCCTACGCGGTGCACGAGCCGTGGCTGAAGACGCGGTTCAACGATTATGGGGAGTTGCTGCGCGACCGGTTGGCGCTTGGGGCGATGATCGGTGCCGGCGACTACGTGCAGGCGCTGCGCCGCCGCCGGTTGCTGTGCCTGGAACTGAAGCATGCGATGTCGAAGCTGGATATCCTGGTGTCTGCCGTGCAGCCAGCGGAGGCTCCGCTGATCGACGCGGTGCCGAAATGGGCGATGCTGGAGAAGCCGTCTTTCACCATCCCGTTCAATGTGACGGGATCGCCGGCGATGAGCGTGTGCTGCGGTTTCGGCGCGGGGGGATTGCCGGTTTCGATGCAGCTCATCGGCAAGCCGTTCGCCGAATTGACAGTGTTCCGGGCCGGGCATGCGTACGAGCGAGCGATGGGGTGGCGGAAGAAGCGGCCGGAGATGGCTCTGCCGCTGGCGGCGTAAAGGAAACCTCTCCCGCGGGAGCGGGAGAGGTCGAGACGCGACAGTGTCGAGGGTGAGGGCGATCGGGTCGGCACGCTCTACCTGCTACGTGCCGACCCGATCGCCCTCACCCTCGGTGCTTCGCACCATCGACCTCTCCCGCTCCCGCGGGAGAGGTTGAAGAGCGCGGGAGAGGTTTGTTTACGGGGCGGGCAACCACACGCTGACGGTGGTGACCGACGCCTTCCTCGCTTTCAATCAACAGGTGGCCGCGATGGCGGTTGACGATGTGCTTGACGATGGCGAGGCCCAGCCCGGTGCCGCCCACCGCACGCGAGCGGCCCTTGTCCACCCGATAGAACCGCTCGGTCAGCCGCGGCAGGTGTTCTCGCGCGATCCCGGCGCCCTGGTCCGCCACCGCGAGCACGACCCCGGGCCGGGCCGGCCACTTGCCGCCCGACGATGCCGGTTGCGCCGACAGGTGCACAGTGCCGTCCGGGCGGCCGTATTTCACCGCGTTGTCCAGCAGGTTCTGCAACACCTGGGCGATTTGGTCGGCGTCGGCGAGCACCGGCGGCAGCGCGTCGGCGATCCGCAAGTCCAGCCGCGCCGCGTTCTCCGCCAGGCGGGGTTCGTAGCCGGCGACCAGGCGCGGGATCAGCGCGGCCAGGTCCACGCTGTCGGCGGGCGACTGGTGCTCGGTCAGCTCGATCCGCGACAGGCTGAGCAAGTCGTCGATCAGGCGGTTCATCCGCGCGCCTTGCTCCGCCATGATTGCCAGGAAGCGCTGCTGCGCTGGGGGATCGTCGGCGGCCGGGCCGCGCAGGGTTTCGACGAAGCCGATCAGCGAGGCGAGCGGCGTGCGCAACTCGTGGCTGGCATTGGCGACGAAGTCGGCGCGCATGCGTTCGACCGCATGTTCGCGTGAGCGATCCGACAGCACGACGACCGCGCGGCCGCCATCGGCCAGCGGCGGATCCATCGGCACCACCGTGGCCTGCACCTCGCGTTGCACCGGCACGGGCAGCACCAGTTCGGCGCTTTGGACGCCGCCCGAGCTGAACGCGCGGTCGATCGCGCCGTGCAGCACCGGATGCCGCAGCACCGCGCCGATATCGGCGCCGAACGCTGCCCGCGCCGCGGTGTTCGAACGCCGCACGGAACGGTCGGCGCCGAGCACGATCAGCGGGTCGGGCAGCCGCTCGACGATGGCGGCGTCGGCACGCTGGAGCTGTTCGACCAGGGCCGCGCGGCTGGCGACACGACGTTCCAGCCGTTCCACCTCGCGGGCAAGCTCGCCGAGGGAGGCGAGGGCGGGGCGGGCATAGGACGCGCCGCCGCTGCCTTCCGCCGCGACCCGGCGCACCACGTCGGTGACCGTGTCGAGGTCGCGCGTCCACAGCCAGGCGACAACCAGCGCGGCAATCAGGGTGAGGACGATGGAGACGAAGGCCGGCACGGGCGCCGCCCAGCCGGCGCCGAGCATGACCGCCAGCGCCATGACCGGCACTGCGGCGAGACCGAAAGCGAGGCCGAGTGTGCGCACTGTCTAATCCCTCTCCCGCATCGCGGGAGAGGCTAGGTGAGGGTGACGCCTACGCCCCGCTGCACCCTCACCCTACCCTCTCCGCCGTAGGCGGGAGAGGGGATTCTTCAGTCTACCCGCGTGTGCCGCGCACGCACGCCGCGCTCGATGGCGGTGGCGATCAGCGGATCGAGCAGCAATTCGGTGCGCACGAACTCCAGCATGTCGAACGACGCGGACTTGGAGCCCTGGTCGCCGGCGATAACCTCGCAGGCCAGGGTGTACGCGGTTTCGCGCAGCCGCGGGGTGAGCGCGGCGCGGGCCAGCTCGCCGGCATGCTTCAGCCCGTCTTCCTCATTCAGGAGGTCGACCGCGGCTTCGGTCGCCTCGCTCAGTTGCTGCGTAGTGAAGTCCTGGAATGCCGGCAGGGTCTGCACCTGGCCTGACATGGTGCCAATCTCGCGATCGCTCATGCGGCCGTCGGCGGCGGCGACCAGGACCATGGTCAAAACCAGCGCCTCGGGCGCGGTCAGGGCGTCGCGGGAGCGCATTCGTTTCGCCTCGGACGGTAAGGTTCGACCCTGAGCGAAGCGGCCGGAGAGATCAAGCGGTCGGTGGGGTCACCCAAGCAGAGTTCAGAAACTCTCGCGTTTGTTTCACCACTTCGGCGAGGCCGAGGCGGCGGACCTGCACGCCGGCCGGGAAGGCGGACAGCAAGCGGGTCGGGGTCTGGCGGTCGAGCAAGACGAAGACGCCGCGGTCGGTGGCGCGGCGGATCAGGCGGCCGAAGGCCTGGCGCAGGCGCAGGCGGGCGATGCGGTCGTCGTAGCCTTTCGGGTCGCCGCCGCTGAGATGCACGCGGCGCTCGCGGTGCAGGATGTCGGGGCGGGGCCAGGGAACGCGCTCGAACACCACGAGGCGCAGGGCGCGGCCGGGCACGTCCACGCCGTCGCGCATCGCGTCGGTGCCCAGCAGGCAGCTGGCTTCCTCGGTGCGGAAGATGTCCACCAGGGTGGCGTTGCCCATGGCGTCCACGTGCTGGGCGTAGAGCGGGATGCCGGCGGCTTCCAGCTCGGGCGCGATGCGGGTGTGCACGGCTTGCAGCCGGCGGATGGCGGTGAACAGGCCGAGGCCGCCCCCGTCCGCGGCCAGGAATAACGCTCGGTAGGCGGCGGCGAGTTGCGAGATGTCGCCGGCGGCCACGTCGTGGACGATGAAGGCGCGGGTCTGCGCGGCGTAGTCGAACGGCGAGGCGACCGCGGCGCGGATCGCGGGCGACGGCAGGTGGGGCGCGCCGACGCGGGCCTCGGCGGCGGCCCAGGTGGTTTCCGGATCGGCGCCCGAGGCGTCGCGCAAGGTGGCGGAAGTGACCAGCAGGCCGTGGGCCGGCGCGGCCAGGGTGGCGGCGAACGGCACGGTCGGGTCGAGCCAATGCCGGTGCAGGCCGACATCGCTGTCGCGGCCTCCGGGGCGGTGATCCAGGCGGAAGAACGCCACGTAGGGGGATAGCGTGCCGGGGCTGGGTTGCGGAGCGGACAGCATGTGCAGCATGGACTGCCAGGCCGAGAGCGGGTTCAGCGCGCGGCGGGCCAGCGAGCGGCCGATCGCCTCGATGCGGTTGCGGGTGGCGGCGTCCATCTCCTCCGCCTCGGCGTCCAGGCGGGCGAGCAGTCGTTCGCGCAGGGTTGCCGAGGGGTTCGGCGATGCGGGCGAAGGCGCGGGCGAGGCGGTCGGCGGCCGGCGGGAGATGGGCGCGGCGGGAAACACGTCGCATTCGGCGGCGCCCCAGGTGGCGAGGCGGGATGGCTCGCCGTCGGTGCCCTGGATGCGGGCGAGGACCTGGTGGCGGACTATGCGCAGGAAAGCCTCGGTGGGGTTGGGGGCGGCCGGACTCGGCCGTCGAGAAATTCGCCGCCTTCGTCGCTGCAGGCGGCCGGACCAGCCGGAGGCGGGCAGTGCCCGGGCGGCCTGCAAGGCGGCGTCGAGCGGGGTTTCAAGTTCCGGCCGCTTGGCCACCAGTTCTTCGACGCGGCGGGCGAGGCCTCGGGCGCGCGACCGGCCGCCTTCGGCGCCGAGCAACCAGCGGCGGAGTTCGGCGGTCTCGTGGCCGGAGAGGGTGGCGGAGAACGCCGAATTCGGCGGCGTCGAACAGGTGGTGGCCCTCGTCGAACACGTAGCGGGTGGGCACGGCGTTGTCGTCGAGGCCGCCCCAGGCCGCTTGGGTCATCACCAGGGCGTGGTTGGCGACCACCAGTTCGGCGGTGCGGGCGCGGCGGATGGTGTGTTCGACGAAGCATTTGCGCCAGTGCGTGCAGGCGGCGTGGATGCATTCGCCGCGGCGGTCGGCCAGGCTGGCGAGCAGGACGCGCCAAACAGTTCGGCGAACCAGCCGGGGAGATCTCCCCCTTGCAGGTCGCCGTCGTCGGTGGCCAGCGCCCAGCGGACGATCAGGCCGAGCGGGATGGTGGGCTGCTGCATGAAGCCCGCTGGTGGCGCCGCCGACCGCGTCCTCCAGGTTCAGCAGGCACAGGTAGTTCTCGCGGCCCTTGCGGATGACGACGCGGCGGCGGCGCTGGATCGGATCGGGGAACAGGCGGGCGATCTCGGCGTCGATCTGGCGCTGGAGGTGGCGGGTGAAGGTGCTGACCCACACCGCGCCGTGGTTCTTCTGCGCCCAGACGCTGGCCGGCGCGAGGTAGCCGAGCGTCTTGCCGGTGCCGGTGCCGGCCTCCGCCAGCACGAAGTTCGGGTCGCCTCGGGTTTCGCGCGGGGCGAAGGCGGCGGCGGCGGCGGCGGCGTAGTCGGCTTGGGCGGGGCGTTGCTCGGCCTTGGCACCGAGCATGGCAGCGAGGCGGGCGCGGGCTTCGGCCTCGGTAACCGGCAGGGCGGAGGGCGGCGGCGGGGGTGCGGCGTCCTCCCATTCCGGCAGCCGGCGCCAGACCTTTAAGGCATTGGCGTCGGGGGTGGCGTCGGCTTTGTCGAGCGCGGCGAGGACGAAGGGCGCCCAGCCCCAGCCGGTGGCGCCCATGCGGGCGGCGAGCGGGCCGGCGTCACGGTTCAGCGGGGTGGCTCGGCCTTGCGCCAGGCGTGCAGGAGGGCGGTGGCGAGGTCGGGGAGTAGGGCGGCCTCGGCTTCCAGGCCGGTGGGGGGATTGTCGTGGTCGAGCGTCATGGCGAGGCCGCGCGGGGTGGGGGCGCCGGTGCGGGCGGGCAGGACGAAGGCGAAGAGTTCCAGCAGGTCGAAGGCGGGGCCGGGGCGCAGGCCGAGGCGGCGGAAGGTGGCGGGGGCGTGGACGCAGAGTGGGGGCGGGAGGTGGCGGAGGTGTTGCGCGGCCTCGGCGGCGGAGAGGAGGAGAAATTCGCCGTCGGTGGTGAGGATGGCGGCGCGGCCGTGCCCGGCGACCACGGCGGGGGCGTCCGGCAGGGCGATGCGCGTGCTCATGCTTGGAGGGGTAGAACGGAATTAGGGAGTGGGACAATGGGGTTGGCATGGAGGTGAGGAAACACGACTACGGGTGTGGGGCTTCCGCATGATGGGGAGTTGCAGTCCTCGTGTGGCGAGCCTCAAGCACCTTCAGCGCCTTCGGGTCGTGATCCAGCAGGGCCAAGGCGCTGCTGATCGCCCAGCTGGGCAGCAGGTTGCCGGCTTCGTATCTCTGGAAGGCACGGGGGCCGCCGCCGATCAGTTCGCCCGCCGCTTCCTGCGTAAGGCCGAGCTTTTTGCGGATGCGCTTGATTTCCTCTGGTTCGGGCAATCCCTCGGTGCGGGCCTTGAGCCAATTTAAGGCGCGGTCGGAAACCTTCATGTCGGCCGGATCGAAAACGCCCTCGTCCGGGTGGTCGCCATACCAGCCCGGCATATCGACGGTGATGCTCTCACCTTTGTAGGTGAGGGTGACGGGACGCACATCGCGGTGCAACGGTGCTCCCGTTTCAGGATCGACGACTTCAGTCATGGTCTTTCTCCTCGAACGACAGCAATACAAATTCGGTGACGGCATCTGCCGTGAACTTGACGTAGAGCAGGCCGGCAGGTGAGCGGACGTGATACACGTCCTGCCAAATCCGATGATCCGCATAGGCGGTCATCGATTTGTAGAACTGCGACCGCTGCATGGTCTGGATCGTCGCCTCAATTTCGGCGCGGCCAAAGCCGAGAGCAGCGGCGGTTCTCGTCGCAACAAGCGTGACACGTATCCGAGGCGCGGCTGCCTTGAACGCTTCGAGCGTTGTGGGTGGGCTTCTTCTTCTCCGTCATCCCGCAATATACATCATCATACCTAGGATGACGGCAATCCACCGATATTATATGCCCCTCTCGAAATGAGTAGGGACAGTCAGAGCTGCCAGGATGGGATGCCGCCACCGACGCGTCGCAGCTCATCAGATGGACCACCACCGCAAGCGCATATAGAAGCCAAGCCTAAACAGGGCTGCAAATGCTGCAATCTGGTATGTCGATACCCATTCTTGATCCAAGGATGTTAAGTATGTTTGGCGCCGCGCTGAATCGGCCTGGGCAAATGCCTGGGACAGAAGGCCATTGTAGATTTGATTAAGAGACAGATCCGCTTGGAAGAACGCCGCGGCAGACCGGAGAAGGCAGGCGGGAAGCTTTGTCGCAAGACCGGTGCCAGGATCTAGCAGCAGAAACTGTCTATCGGAACTAGCGCCGATTAGAAGTTGGCCACGAGGCCGAGTTGCTAAGTTTGCTTGGTTCGCGAGAATAATCGGGACTGACCGGAAACCTTCCTTCACGATCAAATCGATCTCTTCGAAGATTACTTGTGCCGCGTTCAGATGCGTACTCCTGCGCCGGAACAAAAAAAGCATCAGCGAAAAGCTGATGCTGATTGTCCCTGTTATAACGGCAATCCCCTTTTCTAGCATTTTTTGGGCAGGAGATTTGAAGGGCGCCAATGCCTTTAAAATCTCTCCATGGAGCTCCGCTGGGGAGTAACTCCAAACCTTGCTTGTGGCGCTAAGGATAGTCGAAGCGACCGCTTCCCACTCAGTCTCGATATCCAGCAAGTTCACTACGGCTTCGATCAGAGCCGTGAATGCAAGAAGCAGAACGATCGGGAGGAGCAATTCCAACAAGATAGCAGCAACGACGGCCCGCATCTCTCGGATAATGATACCAATTGAATATGAATTTGCATTCCACTGCTGGGCGCCTGCGATGGTTCCAGTTTGCAATACTGCTAAGCGAGCACGTTGGGCACACCAGACTGACATGATCAGCAATATGATGATGGCGGCCCCGAAGAAAACGGAGTACCGCCGCCCAACTGACGACAAACCAGCCGGCGATCCAGCCCAGCCCACCAGCCGATAGGGTTACCCCCCACAGGAGGGCATTGGGGTAAAAAATTCCGAGAACGCAAATCGAGACGACCACACCCCACGTCGCCAAGCGCACGTTGTCCATTACCTTGAAGCCCTTCCCCCGTATCCTGGCGTGCCATTGTCGCGCGCGACCGCCCAATCGTCGTCTTGCATTCGAGTGGGCGCTTGACTAAATTCCTGTTGTCGATAGCTTTCGAGGCAGAAAAGGACGCTAGTGCTATGATTGGCCCAATTCTCCCGGTTGTGTGACTTAACTGTCAGTCCTCCGCGCGGGTAGGGTGGAGGCTTGAGCATCGCAAAATAATGGCGAATTGGACATGGCACGATTCTGGTGCCTTTTTTAGCCCAATCTCACTCGATGATAACGTCCGTCACTATGCGTGATGCGTAATAGGGGCAAAACCCCGGGCATGAGTGCATTTGGTGCTTGCCCCGACGCGGGCAACTCGGATTCAAGCTATGTGTGAGCCAGCCGGATAACTTTGATGGCCTGTCGTCTGCCCAGCTCCGGGAGTTGGTGGGCAATCTATTGGCGAAGTTGACCGAACTGGAGCGAACAGTAGCGGCGCAGCGTGAGGAGATCGCCCGGCTGAAAGGCCTGAAGGGCCGTCCTGACATCAAGCCAAGCGGCATGGAGAAGGCTACCGCACCATCCAAGCCAGGCAGCCGGGAGAGGCGTCGTCGTCGCGGCAAGGTGCAGCCTCGCGCGAACGTCGAGGACCGTGTGCTGAAAGCCGCGGCACCGGCAGGGTCGCGCTTCAAGGGCTACGAGACCTATCTGGTCCAGGAGCTTGTGCTGTCGGTGCATGCGATCCGCTACCGCCGCGAGCGTTGGGCCACACCGGACGGTCAGACCATCGTCGCGCCGCTGCCAGAGGGGACCGAGGGACATTTCGGACCTGACCTGCGCCGCTTCGTGTTGATGCAGTACCATCAAGGTCAATCCACGTTGCCGCGGCTGACTGCCCTGCTGCAGTCGGTTGGCCTGTCGATCTCCAAGCGTGAGGTCCAGCGCCTGCTGACCGAGAAGCATGATGGCTTTCTCGCCGAAGCCCGCGACGTGCTGCGCGCGGGATTGCAAACATCGCCTTGGATATCGGTCGACGACACTGGCGCACGACACAAAATGGCGAACAGCTTCTGCACTCAAATCGGCAATGACCGGTTCACCTGGTTCGGCACGCGGCCATCGAAGAGCCGGCTGAACTTCCTCGACCTACTGCGTGCCGGCCATACCGACTTCGTGCTCAACGCCGCAGCGTTCGATTATATGCGCAGCCGCGCTTTATCCGCTCCCCTGATCGCCCAACTGGCCGAGCAGCCGGAAGCAGCCTTTGCTGACCAAGCCGCATGGCAGGCGCATCTCGACCGGCTTGGCTTCGCTGCCCTGACCATGGCACCAAATCCGGTGCAGATCGCCACCGAAGGAGCGATCTGGGGCAGCATCCACGCGCACGAATTCCTGCGCGATGGCGTCGTGTTAAGCGATGATGCCGGGCAGTTTGCCGTCGGCCGGCATGCGCTGTGCTGGGTGCATGCTGAACGGCTGGTGCACAAGCTGGATGCCTTCACCGACCACAACCGTGCCGCTCAGCAGAAGGTGCGCAAGCTGATCTGGGACTTCTACGCCGCTCTCAAGGCGTACCGCGCCGATCCCGAGAAACACCGCCGTCTTGCACTGCGGGCACGGTTCAATCGCATCTTCCGCCGCCGCACCGGCTTCATCACGTTGGATCGTCTGTTGGCACGCCTGCTCGCCAACAAGGACGAACTGCTGGCGGTGCTCGACCGACCCGAGACACCGCTGAATACTAATGGCTCCGAGAACGACATCCGCTGTCAGGTTACCCGTCGCAAGGTCAGCGCCGGAACCCGCAGCGACCTCGGTCGCGACTGCCGTGACGCCTTTCTCGGTTTAGGCAAGACATGCGCAAAGCTCGGCGTCGCGTTCTGGGACTATCTCGGCAGCCGGCTTCGCGTTCCCGGTCACCTTGTCGTTGCGCAACTGCCGGGACTAGTCCGCTGCCGCGGGCAGCCCGCCTGAACGGTGGGCTGCCCGGGGTTTTGCCCCTATTACCGTGATGCGCCATAACCAATTGATATCACGATTACTTTGTCGAATGATTGCTAAAGTCAATTCTGGCCTGTGAGGCTCCGGGTAGCGCGGAGTTCCCGTCTTTCATATCTAAATCACCCAGGTTCTGCCGCAAGGCGACCTGCGGCACCACGCGTCCGCCAGGGCCGTTCCGGCTGCTCAAGGCCAGCGCCTGGACGACAGCTCCTTTGGATACATCAGCCTCTCCTGCCCTCAGGCTGACCCATCGGTAGGGATGCCGGCGCCAACCGTTGCCACCCAACGGTTCCTTGCCGTTTGCATCTTGGAAATGATAGAACGTAACAGGAACCTTGGAGCGAAAACCAGAGCCCGGCCATGACCCATAACCCGCCACCTGACCCCGCGCAGTTCTCGGCCTTGCTCGCGCGCTCGCGGAGGCACTCCCTCGCCGTCTGCCTGCGAGGCATCACCGCGCTGCCGCCGTCGCTGTCCATGCCGGCGGCAATGCTCGTCAGCCTCGCCCGGGGCGCTTTCTCGCAGGCGGCGTTCCCCGAGGCGGTGCTGGCGCCCGGCCGCCGCTGGTCCTTCCCTTCCGGCGACGCGGCGGACCCGGCGCCGTGCGGAGCGTCTTTGGGCGGAACGGTGTGGCGGGTGGCAAAGCAAGAAAGAATTTTTGCGCAGATGAAGAACGCGATGCACGCAAAGCACGCGGATGGGCCTGTGTCCGGCATGGCCGTTTACGGCAGTGACCGCGGCACCGCGCCCAGGGGAGCCGCGCCGGTGCGGCAGCCCATGTCCCATCTGCGTGGTTCGCGTGCATCTGCTTGCATCTGCGTTAGACCCTTGCTTGCTTCGACGCGCCTCGCACGGTGCTGCGACGGACCCCAGAGTTTGCGCACCAGCCAGAACCCCATGCACCAATTCGACCGGATGGCGTTGCGCTCGCCCCGGACCGGCATGCATCGTGGTGGGAAGAACCCCATGCACCAGAGCAGCGCAGCGAAAGGGGGGCTGGCGCCGACCCGTGCGCGCTACAGCGGCAAAGACCCCATGCACCAATTCAGGCCGGCTGGCGCTGCTCCCGCCCCGGACCGGCATGCATCGTGGTGGGAAGAACCCCCTGCACCAATGCGGGCGGCCGTTTCGGCAAGAGCCCAGCGGTTGGCAACACCCCATGCCCAGCGGTAGCGCACCGCTTGGCAACACCCCATGCCCAGCGGGACATTCCCATACGCGGCGACACGAGACGACCGTGAGACGCCGTCCGGCCCCGCCCGCCCAGCCCTTGCCGTGGTTCACCGCCACGCAAGCCGCCGTCCAGCACTCGCCTGCGCGGGCCACGCCGTCGCACGCGCTGATCGGCAACACCCATGCACCAGAACGCAGCATTCGCCGCCAGCCCATCCAGATCCGATGTGCGGAAGGCCCGCAACACCAGCCGGGCGGTGTGCAGCGTCGGGATTTCGATCAGCGTCGCCATTCGGCACACCATATACGTCTCCCGCCCCGCCGGAGAGGTCGCCGCTTTGCGTGTCTCGGCCTCTCCCGCCGACGGCAGGAGAGGTGGACCGCTCCCCACGCCATGCAAGTCTCAGCCAACCCCAGCCCACTGCCCTCGCTCGACGCGCTGCTGCGGTCGGCGGAGGCTGCGGTGTTGCTGGAGCGATTCGGCCGCCAGGCCACCACGGCCGCGCTGCGCGCCACATTGGCGGCACGCCGCGCAGCCCGCGACTATCCCGCGCCAGCCGCCAGCATCCTGGATGCCGCCGCCGACTCGCTGGCCCGGCAGTTCGCCGTCAGCCAACGGCCGGTGTTCAATCTCACCGGCACGGTGTTGCACACCAACCTCGGCCGCGCGCCATTGCCGCCGGAAGCGGCCGAAGCCGCGGCGGCGGCGCTGCGCTCGGCGACCACGGTGGAATTCGATCTGGCCACCGGGCGCCGTGGCGAGCGTGACGATCACGTCGCCCCGCTGCTGTGCCGGATCACCGGCGCCGAGGCTGCTACCGTGGTCAACAACAACGCCGCCGCCGTGCTGCTGGTGCTCAACACCTTTGCTCTGGGCAAGCAGGTGCCGGTTTCGCGGGGGGAGCTCATCGAAATCGGCGGCGCCTTCCGCATCCCCGACATCATGGCCCGCGCCGGCGCCGTGCTGCGCGAGGTCGGCACCACCAACCGCACGCATGCGCGCGACTACCAGGGTGCGCTCGGGCCGGACACCGCGCTGCTGATGCGGGTGCATCCGTCGAACTACGCCATCACCGGATTCACCGCCGCGGTCGGCACCGCGGAACTTGCCGGCATCGCCCACGCAGCCGGCCTGCCGTTGGTCGAAGATCTTGGTAGCGGCAGCCTGGTGGACCTTGCCGTCTGGGGCTTGCCGCATGAACCCACCCCGCAGGAGTCGCTCGCAGCCGGCGCCGACCTGGTGACCTTCTCTGGCGACAAGCTGCTGGGCGGCCCGCAGGCCGGGCTGATCGTCGGCCGCGCGGAACTGATACGGCGCATAAACGCCAATCCGATGAAGCGCGCGCTGCGGTTGGACAAGGCCCGGCTGGCGGCGTTGGAGCATGTGCTGCGGCTGTATCTCGATCCCGACCGCGTGGCGGAACGACTGCCGGCGCTGCGTTTGCTGGTGCGGCCGGACGCGGCCATCCGGGCCACGGCCGAACGCCTGCTGCCGCGGCTGCGCGGCGCCTTCCCGAATCGGCCGGTGGCGGTGGAGCCGTGCCGCAGCCAGATCGGCTCCGGTGCGATGCCGGTGGACCTGCTGCCGTCGGCGGCGCTGACGATCGGCGGCAGCGCGCTGGAAACCCTGGCATCGATGCTGCGAGCCCTGCCGCGCCCGGTGATCGGGCGCATCGCCACGGGCCGGCTCTGGCTGGATTGCCGCTGCCTGGAACCGGACGAAGAGGCGGCTTTTCTGGCGCAGCTTCCCGTATCCGCCTGACCGGTCAATACTGCGGGTGGAGGAGAAGCGGCCCCGGTGGGCCGGCCGGACTTCAAACCCGGTTGGGGCCGCCAAGCGGCTCCGGGCAGGTTCAACTCCTGCTCTCTTCCGCCGATGCGCGGCAAGCCGCCCGCCGAGCAATCCGGCACTTGCGCCGCAAACTCTTTTTCTGCACGATCCGGTGACGGAGCGAAAAATTGCACCGATGATACTGGTTAAGTCAGCCTCTTCACAGTGGCGTCAATCTGTGGCTATGGTGCCCAGCTATGTGGCCGCAGAGCAACAGATCGAGGGCAAACGCTTGTTTGGCATGCCTCCTGGGTTCCTGCGGGCGGCCAACGAAGCTATGGTTTTCCCAGCGAAAGGGCCCGCGAGGCGTGACTGCTGCACCTTGGTGGGCTAACGAAAACAGCGGATGAGGAGAATTACGATGCAGCTTCGGGGCGCACTCCTGGCAGCCAGCCTTCTGGCACTGCCGATAGTCGCGAGTGCCCAGCCCGTCACCGGGTTGTATGTCGGCGCTGGCCTAGGTGTAGACCTCCACGCGCAGGAGGCCATCAAGAACCTGACCCTTGGCTCAGGCGCCTTGGGCGGCTTGTCCACCACCGGTAACGCCAAATTCGACCCTGGCTTCGCCGGGCTGGCCAGCCTGGGCTACGGCTTCGGCAACGGCCTCCGGATTGAGGCCCAGGGCGACTATCTGAACGACAGCAGCAACGGCTTCACGGGCGGCACGCGCGCCACCATTGGCGGCGGCGGTCGCGAGCAGAAATACGGCTTCATGGGTAACGTCCTGTACGACTTCGTCGGACTGACGCCTGTGGTTCAGCCGTATCTCGGTGCGGGCGTTGGCGTCCAGTGGGTCAACTGGAAGAACTTCCACGCCTATAATGCAACCGGGTTCAGTGTCGACGCCGATACCGTGAACCCCGGTGGTCTCCAGGTCACGTCCAACGGCAACTCCAAGGCGGTGTTTGCCTATCAGGCCATCGCGGGCGTGGCGTTCCCGATTGCAGCGGCTCCTGGCTTGGCCCTCACCCTGGAGTATCGCTTCCTGGGTACGGCGGGTAACCGCTCGACCGACGCGGTTTACACGGCCACCACCAGCACCGGAGCATCGGCCGCAGGCACCGGCAAGGTCCAGTTCGGACCGACCTACGACAACATCTTCCTGGTTGGCATGCGCTATAACTTCGGCCAGGTCCCGCCGCCTGCTCCGGCTCCGGTCGCCGCGCCGGCACCGGCAGTGCAGCCTGCCCGTTCGTACCTGGTGTTCTTCGATTGGGATAAGGCGACCCTGACCGATCGCGCCCGCCAGATCATCAAGGAAGCGGCGGCTAACTCGACCCACGTGCAGTACACGCGGATCGAGGTGAACGGTTACACCGACACGTCAGGCACCCCGCAATACAACATGGGCCTGTCGATCCGTCGTGCCAGCGCGGTCAAGGCCGAGCTGATCAAGGACGGTGTTCCTGCCGCGGCGATTGCGACGCAGGGCTTCGGCGAGACGCATCTGCTGGTGCCGACCGGCCCCGGCGTGCGCGAGCCGCAGAACCGCCGTGTCGAGATCATCATCCACTGACGGTTGACGATCGAAACATCACCAATGCGGGAAGGGCGCCGAAAGGCGCCCTTTTCGTTAGAGCCTGAAGGGGAAAACAGGAAACATGCGGTTCCGCGGAGGATTGCTGGCGATGGCGTTGCTTGCGGCGCCATTCGTCGCGCAGGCACAGCCATTCCACGGGTTCTATATCGGAGGTGGCGCCGGGTACAACCTGCCGGAAAACGATCCTCTGGCGGACGGCCACCAAATCGAGCCTGGCGGCGGCTTTGTCGGGCTTGGCAGCGTCGGATACGGGCTGGGTAACGGGATCCGCTTCGAGTTGGAAGGGAATTACCGCCAGTCCTCTCTCTCGGAAATGTCGAACGCGACGATCGCTAGCAGTAGCGGGAATCTCAACATCCACGGCGTCATGGCCAACGCCCTGTTCGACATGGATGTCGGCCTGCCGTGGCTTTATCCGTATATCGGTGGTGGGGCCGGATATGCCTGGTCGAATTTCTCGCGTCAGCGCAGCTTCACCGGCGCCGCGTTTCCGTTGCTCAGCGAAGACGTAAGCCAGACTCAGGGCGGGTTCGCCTTTCAGGCGATTGCTGGCTTGTCGTTTCCGATTCCCGGCGTTCCCGGCCTCACGGTGACCACCGAATACCGCTTCTTCGGTATCCCCGGCAGCGAGACCTTTACCGGAAGCCAGACCTTCGCCATCGCCGATCCGTCGGTTTCGATCAAGGTGCAGCACCAGTACGACAACAGCTTCTTGCTCGGCATTCGCTACGCTTTCGGCCAGACGCCACCGCCGCCGGCGCCGGCTCCTGTGGCCGCGCCGGCGCCGGCGGTGCAGCCCGCCCGTTCCTACCTGGTGTTCTTCGATTGGGATAAGGCGACTCTGACCGATCGCGCCCGCCAGATCATCAAGGAAGCGGCGGATAACTCGACCCACGTGCAGTACACGCGGATCGAGGTGAACGGTTACACCGACACGTCAGGCACCCCGCAATACAACATGGGCCTGTCGATTCGCCGGGCCAGCGCGGTCAAGGCCGAGCTGATCAAGGACGGTGTTCCTGCCGCGGCGATTGCGACGCAGGGCTTCGGCGAGACGCATCTGCTGGTGCCGACCGGCGCCGGCGTACGCGAACCGCAAAACCGCCGCGTCGAGATCATCATCCACTGAGCTTCGGCCGAGGTTACCAGATTGCAACGGGGTGCCTCACGGCACCCTGTTTTTTTGCGTGTTAACCAGCCCGCGTTGTCATGGATCCTCGGCGACCTGGCCCGCGCCTTCTGTGTCATGGCCGGCCTTCGCCCGCCATGACACAGAAGGCGCGGGCCACGTTGGCCGTACGTCAGTATTTCCGCAGGCTGGTATTTCACTTCGCAAGCTCAATGCGGCGTGAAGCAACGCCAGGTGAATTGCCGCCAGACCACTCGACCACATTATCGGCCGGCGGTTCGCTCGCCGGCACGATGAGCGACAGGGCGAGTGTGACCGCAATGGTCCAGCGTGACGGACCAAGGTCGAAAAGCGGACAGGAGACAAGACCATGGGATATTGGGGTGCGGTGCTGGCGACCGCCCTTCTCGCGACGCCACTGGCGGCGATCGCCCAGCCGGTGAGCGGCTTGTATGTCGGAGGCGGCGTCGGCGCCGACTTACCGCAAAATACCCGCGTGACGCCGGGGGCGCCGTCGATCGGAGGCGCCGGACACCTGCGGCTCGATCAGGACGTCGGCGCCGATGGCGTCGGCGCTATCGGTTATGGCCTCGGCAACGGCATACGGTTCGAAATCGAGGGTGACTTCCAGCGCAACGGCATCGATCAGTTGGGGCGCTTGCCAGTCCCCGCCTCTAACAAAGGCACGGCTCGCACCTATGGCCTGATGGCCAACGCTCTGTACGACATGGATATCGGCGTGCCGTGGCTGTTTCCCTATATCGGTGTCGGCGGCGGCTACCAGTGGACCCATCTCGATGGCTTCAACGCTGTCCAGGCGGGCGGTCCGTTCTCGGTGAGCAGCGACGACACCCGTGGCAATCCCGCCGCGCAGGTCATTGTCGGCGCGTCCATGCCGATCAGGGGCGTTCCCGGGCTGTCTCTCACGGCCGACTACCGCTTCATGAAGATCTGGGGTGGCGAGAAATTCAATACGACCGAAATTCCGGTCGGTGGCGGCGGGCCGGTTTACACCGATCTCAAGATGGGGAACCAGTACGACAACATCTTCCTGTTCGGCGTGCGCTATACCTTCAACGCTCCTGCGCCGGTCGCGGCAGCCGCCGCGCCGCCGGCACCCGTGGCGGCGCCTGCGCCGGCGCCATCGCGCTCCTACCTGGTGTTCTTCGACTGGGACAAGGCGACGCTGACCGATCGCGCCCGATCGATCATCAAAGAGGCAGCCGACAACTCGACCCGCGTTCAGTACACGCGGATCGAGGTGAACGGCTACACTGATACGTCCGGCACGCCGCAGTACAACCAGGGGCTGTCGGTGCGCCGCGCCCAGGCGGTGGCGGGCGAGTTGGTGCGTGACGGCGTGCCGCAGAGTTCGATCGGCATTCAGGGCTTCGGCGAGACGCATCTGCTGGTGCCGACCGGCGCCGGCGTGCGCGAACCGCAGAACCGCCGGGTGGAGATCATCATCCATTGAGAGCAGTACACCTCTCCCGCGAGAGCGGGAGAGGTCGAGGCGCCCTTGCGCCGAGGGTGAGGGTGATCGGGTCGGCACGCTCCACCTGCTTACGTGCGGCCCGATCACCCTTCCCGAGGGAGAGGTGTCTCTTACGCCCCCAGGTAGAACTGGCGGATCAGCTCGTTGTTGTTCAGCTCCTCGGCTGACGCGCCTTCGAACTCGATCCGGCCGTGCACGATCACGTAGCCTCGATCGGCAATCCGTATGGCCTGGGTGAAGTTTTGCTCTGCCATCAGTACCCGTCAGGCCGTAGCTGTCTTTGAGTTCCTTGATCTTGTCGATCGTGCGGCTCACCAGCAGCGGCGCCAGTCCGACCGAAGGCTCATCGACCAGCAGCAGCCGAGGCGCGGACATCAGCGCGCGCCCCAGCGCCAGCATCTGCTGTTCGCCACCGCTCATCGAACCGGCAAGCTGGCGGCGACGCTCCGCGAGACGGGGAAACACCTCGAAGCAGAACGCCAGGTTGTGCGCGATCAGCGGCCGCGCAGCATGGCGGAACGCACCCATCAGCAGGTTCTCGGTCACCGTCAGGCGGGGGAACAGCCGCCGCCCCTCCGGCACCACGCCGACGCCGAGATCGACGATGTCCTCGGTGGACATGCCGACCAGTTCATGGCGCGTGCCGTCGATCTCCGCGGTGATGCTGCCGGCAGTTGGACGCACCATGCCGACCACGCACTTGATCAGCGTCGATTTGCCGTTGCCGTTGGTGCCAAGCAACGCCACCGTTTCGCCTTCGCCGACTCGCAGCGACACGTCGTGCAGGATGCGCACCGCGCCGTAGCCGGCATCCAGGCCGGCGATGGTGAGGCTAGCTGCCAAGGTAGGCCTCGACCACGTCCGGCTGGCGCACCACCGCCTGCGGATCGCCGTCGGCGATCTTGCGGCCGGCCACCAGCACTATCAGCCGCTGCGAAAACGCCAGCACCGCGCGCATGATGTGTTCGATCATGATGATGGTGACGCCCTGCTCGTTCAGTTTCAGCAACAGCGCGAGGATGTCATCCACCTCGCCATGCGACAGCCCGGCCATTGCCTCGTCGGAGATCAGCAGCCGCGGCTCGGACGCCATCGCCCGTGCGAGTTCGAGTTTGCGCATCTCGATCTGCGTCAGGTCGCGCGGGAGTTCGTGCGCCTTCTCTGCCAGGCCCACCATGCGCAGCAGATCGTCGCAGCGTCCTTCGACATCCACCATCGCGTGCCCGGCGCGGACGTTCACCGCATACAGGATCGGTACCCGCAAGTTCTCGGCCAAGGTCATGGTGGTGAAGGGCCGCGGCAACTGGAAGCTGCGTGCCAGGCCGAGCCGCGTGCGCTCATGCGCCAGCTTGCCCTCCAGCTTGTGGCCGGCGAACCGCACGCTGCCGGTTTCGTTGCGCAGCGTGCCGCAGATGCAGTTCACCAGCGTGCTTTTGCCGGAACCGTTGGGACCGACCAGGCCGACGCGCTCGCCCGGCTGCACCGAGAGTTCGATATCGGCCAGCGCGATGAAGCCGCCGAAGCGCTTGCCGACGCCATCGACCTCCAGCAGCGCGGCGTCGCTCATCGACGGCACCGGAGGAGTGCCCCATCGTCATGCCCGGGCTTGTCCCGGCCATCCACGCCTCCGTCATGGCCGGGCTTGTCCCGGCCATCCACGCCTTCTGATCTTGCGTCGAGCAAAGGCGTGGATGGCCGGGACAAGCCCGGCCATGACGGGACGCCCGGCCATGACGGGATGCCCGGCCATGACGGGACGCGCGCGAGGCGCTCGCTCACAATGAGGCATCATCATTGCGAACCTCGTAGGCGCCGCATGCTGGTTCGCGCGGCCGGTTTGAACCAGCCGATGATGCCGTTGGGTGCGGCGACGACGAAGCCGACCAGCATCAAACCGACGATCAACAGCGACAGCGCGGAGGAGATCGTCACCGTCGCCACCTGCTGCAATGTGCCAAGCAGCACCGCGCCGATCAGCGGGCCAACCCAGCTCGACGTGCCGCCGATCAGCGGCATGGCGATGGTGTTGACTGCGTAGCTGAGGCTGAAACCCGAGGCGGGATCCAGATAAGTGACGTAATACGGCAGCGGCGCGCCGGCCATGCCCATGAAGCCGCCGGACAGCGCAGTGGCGATCAGCTTGAGACGCAAGGTGGGAACGCCCGACGCCTCCGCCGCGAGTTCGTCGTCGCGGATCGTGGCGAAGCCGACGCCGAGGCGGGAATGCTCGATCGCGCGTGCGGTGGCGAGCGCGAGCACCGACAGTGCCAGCATCACCAGGCAGAGATACTGGATGTAGTCGAGCGGCAGCCACGACGCATGCGCCGGCCGCACGATATAGGCGCCGCGGGAGCCACCGACGAACGGCCAGTTGGTGATCAGCGTCTGCGCCACCACAGACATTGCCAGCGTGGCGATGCCGAAGAAGGTGCCCCGGAGGCGCAGCGTGAGATAGCCGGTGCCGAGTCCGATCAGGCCGGAGACGGCGCCGCCCACCAGGATCATCACCACCAGCGGCGGCGCCCACAGTTTGTGCAGCACCACGGTGCTATAGGCGCCGCAGGCGAAGAACGCCGCGACGCCGAAATTCACGTAGCCGGTGTATCCGCCGAGAATGTTCCACGCCGTCGCCAGCACGATGTATTGCAGCACGACATAGCCGGCGAAGAACACGTAACCGTTGCCGATCCACAGCATGACGGCGAAGACCGCGGCGGCCACCACGATGAGCAATGCGACGAAGCTCGTATTGCGCATCAGGCGCGTCCGAACAGGCCGCTGGGCCGCACCGCGAGGGTGAGCAACAGGATGCCGAAGGCGACCGCCGGCGCCCAGGACGGGCCGTAGAACGTGGACGTCAGATTCTCCGCGATGCCCAATGTCAGGGCGGCGACCAGCGTGCCGCTCATGCTGCCCAGGCCGCCCAGCACCACGATGGCGAAGATGCGGCCAATATAGTCGCGGCCGATCGATGGCTCGACCGGCTGGATGATAATCAATACGGCGCCGGCGATCGACGCGGTGGCGATCGACAGGCCGAAGGCGACGCGCTTGATGGCAGTGGGGTTCGCCGCCATCAGCCGCAATGCCTGTGGGTCCTGCGCCACGGCCTGCACGGCGCGGCCGAGGAAGCTGCGGACAGGAAGGTTTGCAGGATGCCAAGCATCGCCAGCGACACCAGGCACGGGACCAGCAGGCGCAGTGGTAGTTCGATGACGCCGAAATGCAGGCTGGGACCGATATAAGGCGCATCGACCAGGCGATAGTCGACGCCGAACACCAGCACGAGGGTCACCTCGGTGATAAACAGCAGGCCGAAGAAGAACGACAGGCCGCGCAGCGAGGTCTCGCCCCGGCGTTCGAACGACAACTCGTAGACGGAATAGATGGCGACCCCCAGCACGTAGAAGGCCGGGAGCGCGATGACGCTGGCGAGGATCGGATCGACGCCCCACCAGGTGTTGGCGATGTAGGCTATGTAGGATCCGAGGAGAATAAAGGCGGGATGGGCGATGTTAACGATATCGAGCATACCGAAGGAGATTGCGACACCGATCGACACCGAAGCGTAGAAGCCGCCGAGGAGTATGCCGGACACGATGGCATTGCCCAGCAAGTCGAAAGAGAGGTCCATTGTTTCCCAGACGCGACGTTTCCTGCTGACAGTGTGGCCAATGCCGGCGGGTTTGGGAAGCCGGCGGACCGGGATATTCACCCCAGGTCAGAATGTTCCCTGTGCTGTTGCCGATGCCAGTCCGGGGCGAGGGTGGCTTCGCGAGTATGCACCACCCGCCCTGGCCCCGGGTGGACATCCCACGGGGGAGCGGCAAAATTCTAGAAAATCCTTGCCAATATACAACTGATTGGATATAGGACTGACAAGATTGCCTCCTTCAGATGGTAGTCCAGGGTGCAACCCTCGTAGAGGTGGCGATATACCGATTACCCCGCCCTCTGGTGAGCCCGAAGCGCTCATGCTCCCGACCGGTGAGGCGTTCCCGACCGTTCGTGTTTCTTTGTTCGGGAAAATGCGGGTCGAAGATACAACCGGGCGGTCCATTCTGCCTCGATCGCGGAAGGCCCGGGCGCTGCTGGCCGTCCTGGCCCTCTCCCCCAACCACGTTGTCCTCCGCAGCCAGGTGACGGCGCTGCTCTGGAGTCTTCGCGCGAAGGACCAAGGCCGCGCCTCCTTGCGGCAGGCCGTGCATGAGCTACAGCAGGTTCTCGGTACCGCCGATGCGGATCTCTTGCGGGCTGATCGCAACCAACTGGCTTTGACCGGCGCCCGCTTTTGGATAGACGCATTGGCGGTCACCCACGCCACGCCGTCGCATCCGGATTTGCTTGATCTGTTCTGCTCCCCTCTGCTGGAGGATTTGCAGGGCCTCGATCCGGCATTCGATCGCTGGCTGGCCGACAAGAGCCAGCGCCTGGGATTGATCGCCCGAACGATCGGTGAAGCGATCCTTGGGGATCGGCAGGATTCCGCGGGCATTCTGAAGGCAGCCGAGCAACTGCTAAGGATAGATCGGGCGCACGAAGCCGGGTGGCGCGCGATCATTGGCGTGCATCTCGGCCTCGGCGACCACGGCGCGGCGTTGGCCGCATATGAGCGCTGCCGCTCTGCGCTGGCGCAACACGGACAACTTGTCCCCTCGCATGATACCGAGACGCTGGTCGGCAATATCCGGCCTCGTCTTGCCGTGCCGCGTGGGATGCCGATGAACCGGTCACGTGGCGATGCCAGCGCCAGAGCCAAAAGCGTCTACCGAGGGGTCCGCCTCGGGGTCAGCCCGCTGCGGCGGATCGAATCCGGGGTGGAGGATGGGTTGGCACTCGCGTTGGTGGAGGAGTTCATTGCCGCGCTTGCCCATTTCCATTGGATCACCTGCGTCACGACCGTCAGCGCGGCTGGTGTCTCGGGCGACGGGCTGCGCCGCGCCCCACCTGACCTGGACTTTCTGTTGGATGGCACGATCCAGCGCAGCGGCAACCGGGTTCGCATCATCGTGCGTCTCAGCGACATCCGCACCGGTGGCATTGTATGGGCTCACCGTTTCGACCGTGGCGTGACCGACATCTTTGCCCTGCAAGACGACATCGCTGCCGAAACCGTGGCCCAGCTCGATATGGCTCTGCTGCTGTGGGAAGGCGAGCGGTTGCGGGCTACCCGGGGCCTGGATCCGGATTCCATGGAGTTGATGCTGGCAGCGCTTCCTTCGATATATCGGCTGGAGCAGGACGGGTTTCTTGACGCGGGCGAGTTGCTGGAAGCCTCGGTGGCGCTTGATTCCAATAACGCCGGTGCGCACGCATGGCTCGCGTATTGGAATCTCATATTGGTCGGCCAGGGGTGGGCTTCCGATCCGGGTGCCGCGACCGCGCGCGCCGGCGAGCTGGCCGAACGCGCCGTGAGATTGGATGTCGGAGACGCCCGGGGCATGACCCTTGCGGGGCATGTGCGCGGCTTCCTGGGCAAGCGTCCGGAAGAGGCGCGGGCGTTCCATGATCGCGCTATCGCGCTCAATCCTAATCTGGCACTCGCCTGGTGCTTTTCCGGGCTGGCACACAGTTATCTCGGGGAGCATGCCGAAGCGACGCGCCGCATTCGGCAGGCGCAACGATTGTCACCGTATGACCCGCACGGTTTTTTCTTCGATACAGCACAAATCATGCCGAACCTTCTGCTGCGGGAATACGAACAGGCGGTGGCGGCGGGGCGACGAGCGATTGTGCTGAATCCCGGCTTCTCATCCTCGCTCAAGGCTCAGCTTGCGGCGCTTGGCCATCTCGGCCGCGAACAGGAGGCAGCCGACGTGCGCGAGCGTCTGCTGACCCTGGAACCGGACTTCTGTATCAAATCCGCCACTGCCCGGTCCCCCATGGTGCGGGGTCAGGATGTCGAGCTCTATGCCGATGGGCTGCGCCGCGCCGGCCTGCCGGAGTAACTTTAGGGCCCGAGGGGGAATAACCGAATTGGATCGCCGGCCATGACAGGGGAGTCGTGATGCGACGTTGGCCGATTCGATTATCTCTCCGCAGAGCCTTGGGCCCGGGCCACCGGTTGGCCGATCGGCGGCACCTCGTCGGTCATTCCGGCGAGCACTTCGGCAACATGGCGCACCTTGGTGCTTTGACCCTCTCGCGCAAGGCGACCGGCCATATTGAGGAGACAGCCCAGATCGCCGGCAAGCAGCGTGTCGGCGCTCGTCGCGAGACTGTCGCGAACCTTGTCGGATGCCATCCGCACTGAAATCTCCGGATACTTTACGCAAAACGTGCCGCCAAAACCACAGCACAGTTCGGGTTCGGTCATTTCGATGAGTTCGACACCCATCGCTCGCAGCAACTGCCGCGGCTGTTGTTTGATGCCGAGTTCGCGCAGCCCGGAGCAACTGTCGTGATAGGTGACCGAGCCGCCGCTGTATCGCGCTCGCACCTGCGCCAGCCCTAAAATGTCGGTGAGGAAACTCACAAGTTCGAAAGTTCGCGCGGCGAGAGCGTCGGCGCGCGCACGCAGGTTGGGATCGTCGTCGAAGAGATGCGGCAGATGGTGCTTCAGCATGCCACCACATGACCCGGACGGTACCACCACGTAATCGTAGCCGCCGAACGCGTCCAATATGCCACGTGCCAGATCGCGTGCCGTAGCGCGATCCCCCGCATTATATGCAGGCTGCCCACAGCATGTCTGGCGCAGCGGGACCTCGACCTGGCAACCCGCCTCCTCCAGCAAACGGATCGCGGCAAACCCAACGCTGGGGCGATGCAAATCGACCAGGCATGTCACGAACAGCCCGACCCGCGGCTTGCCGGCCGGGAGCCGGTCAACGGGAGGGGCTGCGGGAGCCATGCAACTCTGACGCTGCGCCAGGCAATCAGGCGCTGCGGGCGGCAACGAGCCGCCACGTCGGATCGCGCGTCGACAGATCGCGCTCGAAGGTCCACAGATCGGTGATCTCGGTCACCGCATCCGTACCGGCAACGGGATGACCATCCTTGTCGCTTGTGTAGCTCACCTGGTCGGACACGAAGCGCACGGTCACGACGGCGACGTTGCCGCGCAGGTCGACCGTTTCGATCGCCACCGTTTCCATCCCGCGGATCTCGCTCACCTGCACTTGGCCAGCCGCCTCGCGGGCTTCGATCGCCTGCGTGAATGCGCGATACGTGTCATCCGCGAGGAGCGAGCGCAGCGCGGTCCGATCGCCGCTGCCGAAGGCGCCGACAATGATCCTGAACGCCTTTTCCGCCCCGTCCAGGAACCGGGCGACGTCGAACGCCGGATCGATGCCGCGGACGCGCGCCAAAGACTGACCGATGGGACTCGCCGGATCGGGAACGGCACGGCTCGGCGCCGCGGCGGCCGGTTCGGCCCGCCCGTCGATCACCGGACCTTGCGCAGTTGCCGGACCCGGCGCTGGTGCGTTGGCCTGAGGCGGCCGCTCGAACCCCGTTCGCCTGCCCAGGATGCTGCGCAGGCGAAGCACAAGAAACGCCGCGATCATCCCGAACAGGACCAGATCCAGTGGAAATCCGCCGCTTGCGCCCATTTTGCCTATCTCCTTATTATGACAGATAGGCGCGTCGGGCCTTCGAGACAAACGAAACCGGCTATCGCCCGGGTTGCGAGCCCCGGAAACGGCCTGTATGCCAGCAGCATGATTCTGTTGCGCCACGGGCAGAGTGAATTCAACCTCCACTTTACCGCCACGCGGCGCGATCCCGGGATCGTCGATCCGCGCCTGACCGAACTCGGCCACGCCCAGGCGGCCGATGCGGCACGCGTGCTGGCCGAGCGGCGGGTCACGCGGATCATCACCTCCCCCTATACCCGCGCTCTGCAGACCACGGCGCCGCTGGCGCGCGCGCTCGGGGTGCCGGTGGTGGTCAATCCGATCGTGCGGGAGCGGTACGCCTTCGCCTGCGACATCGGCTCGCCGCGCAGCCAACTGGAGCGAGCTTGGCCAGAGCATGATTTTTCCGGACTGGACGAGGTGTGGTGGCCGCCGATCGAGGAACCGGCCGAGGCGATCCAGGCGCGTGCCGGTCTCTTCCGGGCCGAGCTCGCCGCGCTCCCGGACTGGTCGGACACGGTAGTGGTCTCCCACTGGGGCTTTATCCTGTGCCTGACCGGCCAAAGCGTCATGAATGGTACCTGGCTGACCTGCGACCCGAAGGCGCCGCCGCCCACGCAGATCGTCTGGCGGGCGTAGCCGCAATCGCAAACTCACGATAGCGTGGTGGTGCCATCCGTGCTACCGGGCGCGCCATTGAAGCGCCTAAACCGGCGTGCCCATCCATATGGAGAGCGTAATGTCTCAGACGACCCCTTCCCCGCAGCCGGGTGGTCAGGCTCCGCAGCAACCGCTGGTCGTGAACATCCAGTACGTCAAGGACCTGTCCTTCGAGGTGCCAGGGGCGCCGCAAATATTCACCCAGTTGCGGGCCCAGCCCGCGGTCAACATCAACCTCGATGTGCAGGCCCGCCGTGTCCAGGAAGGGCAGAACGTCTTCGAGGTTTCGTTGATGATCAAGGCTGAGGCGCATGAAGCCGCCACCGGCCAGGGCAATGGCCAGACCGTGGCAACTCCGCCGACCGTGTTCGTTGCCGAACTGACCTATGCCGGCGTCTTCACCCTGAGCGGCCTGCCCGACAACGCCATCGAGCCGGTGCTGCTGGTCGAGTGCCCGCGCATTCTGTTCCCGTTCGCCCGCAATATCCTGGCCGATGTCACCCGTGACGGCGGTTTTCCCCCGGTGCTGTTGCAACCGATCGACTTCGTCGCGCTGTGGCAGGCCCGGCGCGCGCAGGCCCAGCCGCAGCCAGCCGCGACCGCCTGATTACTTGGCGGCGGCGCCGTCCCGTTGTTGGCTTCAGGGCGATAGCCAGACCGGGTCCTTCAGCCGGCCGAGCAATGCGGCGTGGGCCGCCAGCTCGGCCTCGGTCGGCAGGATCGGCCGCGGGACGCGCGGGCCGGTGTGGGCGTATACGGCGATCGCAGCCGGCGTCTTCGCCGTCGCCAGGGACAGGCCGCGCTGCCGGCCACCGGTCAGCTCGACGTAAACCTCGGCAAGCAGGCGGCAGTCGAGCAAGGCGTTGTGGGTGGTGCGGGCCGAGAGGTCGACGGCGAAGCGGCGGCACAAGGCGTCCAGGCTGTTCGGCATCCCGGGAAACCGCGTCTTCGCCAGCGCCAGCGTGTCGATCATCCGCGTCAACGGCAGTGAAGGCAGCCCGATCCTGCTCAACTCCGCGTTCAGGAAGCCGAAGTCGAACGGGGCGTTGTGCGCGATCAACTGGCCCTCGCCGAAGAACGCCAGCAATTCGTCGGCGAGTGCGGCGAAGCGCGGCTTGCCGGCAACATGACTGTTGGTGATGCCGTGGATGCGGGTGGCGTCCTCGGGGATGTCGCGCTCCGGGTCCATCAGCGCATGGAAATGGCGGCCGGTCGGCAGATCGTTGATCAACTCCAGCGCGGCGACCTCGATCACCCGGTGCCCCTGCACCCACTCCAGGCCGGTGGTCTCCGTGTCGAACAACACTGCGCGGCCGGTCATGCGCGTAACTCCTTGATCAGGCGGCGTAGCGAACGCAGGGCGTGGAAGCGGGACAGGCCTGTGCGGACCACAATGTCGGCGCGGCGGCGCTTTTCGGCGTCGGGCATCTGGCGGGCGAGCACAGCCTCGATGTCGGCGGCGCTCATTTTCCGTCGCTGCCGGACGCGGTGCATCTGCACGGCCCGCGGGGCGGACACCACAACGACGCGGTCGGTCTTGCGGCCGCCGGTCTCGAACAGCAGAGGAATATCCAGCACCACGGCGCGGCTGCCCGCACGGCGAGCGCGGGCGACGAAGGCTTTCTCCTCCTGGCGCACCATGGG
Source organism: uncultured Alphaproteobacteria bacterium (assembly GCA_963762885.1). GTDB lineage: Bacteria > Pseudomonadota > Alphaproteobacteria > Acetobacterales > Acetobacteraceae > JASHVB01. The sequence continues at coordinate 18,293 of CAVXNH010000048.1, read as the reverse complement.
GTGGAGGATTCTCTCAAGCCGGGCGAGCGCGTCCGGATTGCCGAGCACCGCGCGGCGCAGGGCAGGGCGGTCCACCGCACCCTGAACCGTGGTGCCGGGAAAGGCGGCTTCGATGGCGCGGACGGCCCGGCCGCCGCGTGCCTGCAGCCGGTGGACGGAGGCGTCGGCATCGAACACCGGGATGCGCGCGCGGCGGAACGCGTTGGCGGCGGTGGACTTGCCCATGCCGATGCCGCCGGTAAGGCCAATGATCTTCATGCCTGAAGCAGGTCCGCCGCGACGAAGCGGCGCAATTCCACGTCCACCTCGGGCTCCACGCCGAACCAGGCGCGGAAGCCAGGCACCGCCTGGTGCAGTAGCATGCCGAGTCCCTCCACGGCCCGCAGTCCGAGCGCTGCCGCGGCCGCTAGCAAGGGCGTTTCCAGTGGCACGTAGACGACGTCGGCCACTGCCAGGCCGGGCGCGGCGCGAGTCAGGTCGAGTTGCAGCGGCGGGTGATGCTGCATGCCGAGCGAGGTCGTGTTCACCAGCAGCGCGTAATCGGCCAGCGCGTCGCTGCGGCTCTCCCAGGGGATGATCCGCAGGCCAGGCAGATCGTGCGCCAGCGCCTCGGCATGCTCTGGGGTGCGGTTGGCGATGGTGACGCGGACCCCGGTATCCAGCAGCGCCGCGGCCACCGCGCGCGCCGCGCCTCCTGCGCCCAGGACCAATGCGGGACCCGCGGCTGGATCGACGCCGTGGGCGCGGAGATTGGCCAGGAAGCCCCAGCCGTCGGTGTTGCTGCCTTCGATCTTCCCCCCGCCGAACACCAGAGTGTTGACCGCGCCGGCGCGGGCGGCACTGGGGTCCACCGTGTCGCATAGCGCGAAGGCGGCGCGCTTATGCGGGATGGTGACGTTGGCGCCCGCGAAGCCGGCTTCCATCAGGCCGCGCACGGCCGTGGCGAAATGTTCCGGGCGGATCGCCAGCGGGACGTAGGCGCCGTCGATGGCGTGGCGCTCCAGCCAGAAGCCGTGCAAGCGGGGCGAGCGGGAATGCTGCACGGGCCAGCCGATGATGCCGGCGAGTTGCGCGTGACCGGTGAGGATAGGCATGGGTGCAACATTCCCTGCCGCGGGCGGAAAGATCAACCGGGGCGTTTCTGATCGCGGCGAGCTGCCTGCGCTGGCACGATTTCGCTCGATTCTAACTGACGCCGGTCCGGAGCGTGTTCACCCTGAACGGAATCCTGAGCTTCTTGTCATTGCGAGGCCCGAGGACCGCTGCCCATCGCGTCGATGGTAGCCGCCAAAACTGACCTGGGCGAACCGCCGATGCGGGGGGCCATCTCGAACCGATCGGCTTGCATATTCTATGCTGCTACATGAAAAGATCTTACCACATAGGATCAAAGAAGTATTGGAACACAGATAAGAAGGGATGCACACAGATAAGTCCGGATGACCGATTCTGTGGGCACGTGTGTGGCCCCGCTCGTGGTGAGGTCACCTAACATCAGCCCTTATCCGTGTTCATCCCTTCTTATCTGTGTTCCAATACTTCTTTCTGAATCCGCGAACACACTCGGGCGGTCGGGGAGAGCCGCCGGCCACACGCTTACGTCGCTGCGCGCCTCGCAACGAGAGTAGTCTTCGCGGCATGTCCATTCAGGATGAAAACGCTCCAACTGACGCCGGGAGAATACGCCCCGCTACCCCGCGCCCGCCGCGTGCCCGCTGCGTGCCGTCTCGTGCCCCGGGGCAGCGCACTTCCAGTTTGCCGCATCCCCCAGCGCCCCACTGCCGGAATACCGCGCCTGCTGTGGATACGGGCACAGCGGCAGGCTGTGCGGCGTCGCGCTGTCCGGTTTGGTGGTCGCGGCGATCGCCTCCGGCGCCTTGCCGTGTTCCACCCAGGCCTCGATCGCCGACAGCGTATCGAACTGGTCCGGCCCAATGCCGCCGCTGCAATGCTGCATGCCCGGCACCAGGAACAGCCGCACGCTGGCCGCGGTCTTATCCGGGCCGTGGAGGAATTCTGTCAGTTCGTGATAGAACAGGATCGAGCGGGCCGCCGGAATCGCGGGGTCGCTGGTGCCGTGATAGATGATCAGCTTGCGGCCTTGCGCGATAAACGGCAGCAGCTTCGCCGGGTTCTTGGTTTCGGCTGGCCCGAACACATGCTCTAGCGTCGCCACCAGTTTGTCGCCCGCGGTCCCTGTGTGCACATCGACATCGACCGTCGCCATCTTTGCATCGGGCCCGAGGCCCATCCAGTAGGTCAGCGCCTGGCGAGCGAACTCCCAACCGCGCGGCGGGGCTGCCGGATCGCTACCCCAGGGTGCTTCGCGCTGGGCCAGGTTGGGCGCGGTGTCGCCGGTGGTCCAATAGCTGATGCCGCGCGCGCCGGAGAGGTTGGTGATCGCGTAACCCGGATACAGCAGGTGTCCGTGCCGGTCGTGCAGCCCGGTCGTGTAGGCATGCAGCACTCTGGCTTGCTCCGGCGTCAGGCAGTCGCCGGTCTCGCCGGATTTGCAGGTCAGGTCCTCGGCGCGGATCGGGCAGCGCGCGGGGTTCTGCACCAGGCCATCGGTAGCGCCATCGATCGCGTCGCAGCGCTCGGTGACGCGCTTGTCGATGGCGACCAGCAGCGATTGCGGTAGGTAGGCGGCGGGCGAGGCGAATGCTGTCTTCTGCACCAGGAAGCGCAGCATGGTGGAGTTGTAGTCTAGGTTGGGATCGCCGGCGATGATGCCGTCATAGTCGGTGGGATAATGCTCCGCTTCCATCGTCGCCATGCGCCCGCCGGTAGAGCACCCGTCGAAATACGCGTGCTGCACCGGAGCGCCATAGTAAGCTTCGGCGAACTGCTTGCCGGAAACGGTGACGTCATGCTCCGCACGATAGAAGAAGTCGGTGATCTTTGCCGTGTCGCGCTTGCCGTCCGCGGTAACGACCCAGTTCGCGTCGGTGCCGTTGCCGGTATGGCCGGTGTCGGTGACGATGACGACATAGCCCTTGCCGAGTGCCGCCGCGCGGTCGGTGGCGTTCACCGCCGGGGTGAGGATGCCGGCATTGCCGCCGACTCCCATGGAGAAGAAGCGCTGCTGCCACGTATCCGGCAACTGGATGGCGGCACGGGCCGAGCCGTCCGGCGCGGCCTCGCCATGCGTGACGACGGTGGCCTGCACCGCGCAATGCGCCGGGGTCGTGCCATTGGCGGGAGTTGGCGTCGCCTGGGTCACGGTGACGTTGGGCACGTGCAGCGCGTTCAGCGCATCAACAGTGCAGGCGGGTGCTGCAACAGCGGACGCTGCCGTGCCGGCGAGGTATATCACGGCAAGTGCCGTTGCGAGTTTCATGGTTGCGGCTTGCATTGGCCGGTTTCCCCCGATTGATGGCGTGGACAGCCACGCTTGCAGGCGTAACCCAGCATCTTTGCGGTTGTTGCGCAACTACGCACCCAATGCGATGCACACCTGACAAAACGAGATTCTTCAAGGCGAGTTGGAATTATCCAGGTACTTGCCATTTCGAGGAGCGCACTGGCAAGAAACAAAGCCTCCCCCTCCCCTTGAGGGAGGGGGAGGACCTTACTCCCCGACGACGGCCGTAGCTTCATCCAGGGCGGGCCGGATGCCGCCGGCCGATGGTCAACTCGAAATTGGAACGGTTCTAATTTCGCTCCGTAGCCATTCGTGACTTTCGATCTGTCTTTGTGTTGGTAGCAGCCACCCGCGGCGTCTCATCCAAGCCTCCAGAACCGCGCGATTTCCCCGGCCGCGCTCACCGGACCCGGCACCGCAAACTGGGACGGCCGTCCCTCGCCGGTGCCGAGCGCCCAGGCGTGACCCAACCAGGGCAACGTCCAAAGCTCGACCGCGTCCCCCCAGGCGCGGTGGTGCGGCGTTTCCCGCGTCGGCGCTTCCGGCAGCCCATGCAGCGCGCGCCATTGCGCCGCCAGCCTGCGCCCGTTGTCCGGCACCACGATCTGGTCCGCCTCGCCGTGCCAGACCGACATCCGCGGCCACGGCCCGGCATAGCCTGACGGAGCTAGACGACGGGCACGCTCGGCCCAATCCGCGGGAGAGATATTCGGGCCGCCATGGGCCATTCGCGCCAGCGCTTGCACCATGGACGTCGCGGCGCCAACCGGGAGCCCGGCGAACACCGCGCCCGCCGCGAATACATCCGGGTAGGCGGCCAACATCGCCGCTGCCATCGCTCCGCCGGCCGACAGGCCCGCAACGAATACCCGGCTGCGGTCGGACGCGAAGCGGCTGGCGGCGGCAGACACCATCGCGGCGATCGAGGCAGCCTCGCCGTGCCCACGCCTGATCTCGTCCGGCTGGAACCACTGAAAGCACCGCCCCCGGTTGTTCGCTTCCTGCTGTTCCGGCAGCAGCAGCGGCACCCCGAGTTGATCCGCCAGCGCGGTCCAGCCCGTCTCCGTCGCGAATGTCGCGGCGTCCTGCCCGCAGCCGTGCAGCAGCACAATCAGCGGAGCGTCCGGACGCACCGGCATGGCCGGCAGGTAAATGCGCAGGCTCAGCCGCCCGGGATTGGCGCCGAACTCCGGGAGAACATCAAAGCGCCCGGGCTCCGACCGCGACATCGCCGGCACGGCCCGGCCATGCTCGCGCAGTCGTGCTGCGACGACGCGCGTCGCAATACCGAGGCCGCGGCGCAGCGCTCCCAACCCGTCCGACCAATCCATGTTCGAAGGCTCCGTAGCTGATCCAGATCGATATGCTGCGGTGCAGCATCATATCAACCTGGATTGCGCCTCCGTGCGCCGCGCCTGGCGATGCCCAGGCCTGCGGGCCAGCCTTACTTTGTCACCGGGATGTGCTGGTGGAAGAAATCCGCCACCTTCCCAAGCGTCGCCGCCGAAGCCCGTTCCGCCTGCTCCACAATCATCAGCTCGATGTTGCCGCCGGCCTTGCGGTAATTCGCGGTGAAGCGTTCCGGCTCGGTGCCGGGGAAGCTGGAGTCTTCGTCGTGGTAGTCGTGCACTGGATCGGGCCGGCCTTGCAACCACAGCGCGGGAGGCGTCGGCACCTTCTCGCCCTTCTCCAGCATCAGGATCGGGTTGCCGTCAGCCATCGCCGCCTCGGTCTTCCAATAAAGGTCATGGCGATCGGGAATGTTGCCGACCCAGGCCGGTGGATTGGCGCTGTCCCGAGCCCGCAGCGCGTGGCGATAGCGCGACAGCGGGTTGATCACCGGCCACAGCATGGCAACAGCGCGCAGGCTGGCGTCCACCGCCGGCGCCGATGACGGCAACTTGATCGCGGCATAGCGCGGATCGTTCGGCCGCATCGCCGCCAGCATCGCGAGATGCCCGCCGCTCGACTGGCCCGCGGCGCCAACCAGGTCGGGGCGCGTGTTCAGCTCCCCGGCGTTCGCCTTCACCCAGCGAATACCATAGTTGATGTCTGCGAGCGTGGTCGGATAGCCGTCCCCCGCATGGCGGAAATCCAGCGCCGCAACCGCGAGGCCATTGCGAGCGAAGGCTTCCGCGTATGTCTTGCACTCGTTCAGATCGCCGTTGCACCAGGCGCCGCCGTGCAGTTCGACGATGGCAGGGAAGGGGCCCTCGCCCTGCGGCACGAACAGCCGCGCCATGAAACGGCGGTCGCCGTGACGGAGATATTCGACGTCGCGCGTGGTGAACTCGTAGGTCTTGGCTGGCATGATGTTGTCCTCCCGTGACGTTTGTTATGCTGATCCGCTTGCTGGCCATCCTGACTGGAATCCCAGCCATGCGCAAATGCGTCGCCGCGGCAGGCTGCCGGCGCTGTTCCGCCGGATGGACGGGTCGGCCGGATCGACCTAATGTTGCCACCCTAACGTTTCGCGCCCGCGTCCCGGGTGTCATTGCGAGCGCGGCGAAGCAATCTCCCGCGTGAGTCCGCGGACTCCCTAGGGGGGTATTGCTTCGCTCCGCTCGCAATGACGGAATTGGACGTAGGACCGATCCGTGAGAGGCAGAAAACCAGACTTGATCGAAGCTTCGCAGGAGGAAGCGCAATGCTGACAATCGAGCCGACCGGCGCGGTGCTCGGGGCGACGGTGCGCGGGATCGATCTTGCTCGGGATATGGCGCAGCCTACGTTCGCCCGGATCCTGCGCGCCCTCGGACAGCATGGCGTGCTGCGCTTCCCGGATCAGCAACTCAACGTCAGCGACGTGCAGCGGTTCTCCGAACTGTTCGGCGAGATCCAGGGGTCGATCAGCCGCCGGCCGGATCCCGACAAGGTCGAGCACCCCAATGTCGGCATCCTGTCAAACCTGCAACAGGACGGCAGATACATCGGCAGTCCCGATGCCGGCCAGGACTGGCACACCGACATGTCGTATCGCGACGTCATGGGGTTTGTGAATGTGCTGTACGGCGTCCGCATCCCGCGCCGCAACGGCAAGCCGCTGGGCGGCACCGAGTTCGCCAACATGCACGCGGTCTACGATGCTCTGCCGGCCGATATTAGAACGCGCCTGGATGGCATGACGGCCACGCACGACTTCGAAAAGTTCTGGGAGAACATGCGCCAGAACCACGGGAGCACGCGCCCGGCGCTGACCGACGAGCAACGCAGCCGCCGACCGCCGGTGGTGCATCCGGTGTTTCTCACGCATCCGATCACCGGCCGGAAGGTGCTGTATGCCAATCCCGGCTACGCCATCCGCATCAACGAATTGCCGCGGCACGAGAGCGACTCGATGCTGGCGTTCCTGTTCGACTTCCAGCTCCAGCCGCGCTTTCGCTGGACACATGACTGGACTGAGAACGATCTGCTGATCTGGGATCACCTCGGCACGATCCATCGTGCCATCGCCGACTATGGGCCGGACGAGATCCGCCTGATCAGGCGGTGCCAGGTGATGGCGACCAAGGTGTTTGACCCGGCCTTCCTGCGCCCGGTGCGGGAACTGGCCATGGCAGAGGCGAACTGAACAATGCGCTGGATCAGATTCTCGACCGCGGGCCGCACCGCGTATGGCTCGTTGGAAGGCGATACCGTCACCGAGATCAGCGGCGAACCGTGGGGCGCGCATGCGCCGACCGGCAGCAAGCATCGTCTGGCGGACGTCACGCTGGAGGTGCCGGTGATCCCGCGCACCTTCTATGCAGCGGGCATCAACTACGCCGCGCATATCCGCGAGATGGCGGCGAAGCGCGGCGTGGAGCCGGTGTTCCCCGAAAAGGCCGACATCGGCTACCGCGCCAACAACGCGCTGATCGCGCACGGCCAGAACGTGGTGATCCCGGCCGACGCGACAGAGAAAGTAAACTACGAGGGCGAACTCGTCGTGGTGATCGGCAAGCAGGCGAAACACCTTTCGAAGGCCGATGCGATGTCCTGCGTGTTCGGCTATACCATCGGCAACGATGTCAGCGAGCGCACCTGGCAGCGCGGCGACCGCACATTCTGGCGCGGCAAGAACGCCGATACGTTCAAGCCGATGGGGCCGTGGATCGAAACCGACGCCGATCTCGACGCCATGACGACCACCGTGCGGGTCAACGGCGAGGAAAGCCTGCGCTTCAAGACCAACGACATGATCTTCGATATCCCGACCTACATCGAAGCGATGACGCGGTACCTGACGCTGTATCCGGGCGACGTGATCTGGATGGGCACCGACGGCACCTCGCCCGACCTGAAGCACGGCGACGTCGTGGATGTGAAGATCACCGGCCTCGGCACGCTGACCAATCCCTTCGTGAAGGCCACAAGCTGACGACCGGGGACGCAAGGGCGGGTAGGGTAACACCAAGCGCCGCAAAGAGTGGCTGTCGAGTGCGTCGCACCGGCGGCCGCGATCGTCTTTTTGTGTCATGGCCGGCCTTCGCCGGCCATGACACATTGTTCTCCGGCCACCGGCTTATGCAAATGCGCATGGGGTCAAGCCCGGCCATGACGGTTGGGGCGGTCGATGCCGGCACGCGATCTCACGCTCGCCGCACACCCCAGAACAACACCGCGGCGCACTGCACCAGGTCAGTCAGGTCCTTCCGTATCGCCCACGGATAATACCAGCCGCCAACCGGCATGAACGGCATGCTCTCGAACGCCTCAACCTGTATCTGCCGGCAGATCTCCTTCTGCGCCGCCACGTCCGGGGCGTCGAACCAGGCCTGCCGCAGCGCCTCGATCTTCTCATCCGTCGTCCAGCCGAACCAACCCTGCTTGCCGTTGCCGCGCAGCGGATAGGAACTGCCGGGATTGGAAACCGCCAGCCCGCCCCACGTCGTGCAGAAGATGTTCCAGCCCCCTTGTTCCGGCGGCTCCTGCTTCGCACGGCGAGCCACCAGCGTGCCCCAGTCCATCACCTGGTAATCCACGTTCATCCCGAGCTTGAGCAGGAGTTCGCGGGTCACCTGGCAGGGGGCGACGAGAGAGGGCTGATCGGATGGCGCCATCAGCACGATCTTCTCACCCTTATAGCCGCTCTCCGCGACAAGCTGTTTCGCCTTCGCCAGGTCGCGCGGCGCGGTGAACGCCTCCATCCCCGCATCGTTCGCCATCGGCGACCCCGCTGTGAAAAACCCCACCGGGTATTTTCCCAGATCCTGCTGCTCTCCGACCCACGCGGTGACGTATTCCTTCTGGTCCACCGCCGGCAGCAGCGCACGCAGCAGCTTCGGATTATCGAACGGCGGGTGCAGATGATTGAACGCGACAATCGCCAGCGTGCCGAGCGGGTCGTAACGCACGACCGTGCAGCCCTGTGCCTTGCGAATCATCGGCAGCAGGTCGAGCAACGGGAACTCCAGCCAGTCCACCTCGCCGGTTTGCAACGCCGCGGCAGCAGTGGAGGGATCGGGTTGGATGATCCACTCGACCCGGTCGAAATGCGCCACCTTGCCGCCGGAGTAATACTCCGGCTTCTCCGCCCGAGGCACATAGCCCGCAAACTTCTCATAGGCGGCGCTGGAACCGGAATTCCATTCGTCCTTTTTGAACACGAACGGACCGCTGCCGACATATTCCTTGATCTGCTCGTTGGCCGGAGTCTTCGCCATGCGCTCCGGCATGATGAAACAATTCGCTGCGCCCAGCGCGTAGGTCATCTGGCGAAAGCGCTGCTTCAGCCGGATCTGGAACCGCTTGTCGTCGAGCACCTTCATTTCGTCCGTTCGCGCAGCCAGCGTCTGGCCGAACGGATCCTTCACCTGCCAGCGCGCGATCGAGGTGGTGCAATCGATCGCCCGCACTTGCTCGTTGTCATGGAACTTCAGGCCGTCCCGCAAGGTGAAGGTCCACGTCAGTTCATCGGACGACACCTCGTGCCCGGCGCACATTTGCGGCTGCCCGGCGAGCGCGTTGTCGATGCCATACAGCGTGTCCCAGACCATGTAGCCGTGGTTGATCGCCACCGTCGCCGTGGTCCAGATCGGATCCGGATTTGCCAGGTTCGCCTGCGGAACAAAGCGTAGCACCTTGGCCGAGCCACTTTGCGCGATTGCCGGAGACGCCAAGCCGGTCGCGGCAATTGCCGCGCCGCTCGCCAGCAATGTCCGTCGCTTCATAGATTCAGGCCTCCGCCGTTCGTGCACTGACCTTGATATACCCTGTCATCGCGAGGAGCGAAGCGACGCGGCGATCGCTGCCTGACGAGGACCAGCGGCTCGTCAGGCGGGGGATTGCCGCGTCGCTTCGCTTCTCGCAGTGACAGAGTGCAAGTAATCACTTCGTCTGCGGCAGCGCCTCGAACCGCACCGCAACCGCCGCGCTGGCGATCACCGCGACATCGGCCGACGTATCGTCGGGCACGTCGAGGCCGCCTTTCACTACCTTCACCGTCGCCCTGCCATGCGGTAACGAGGCCTGCACTGCCGCCGCATCCACCTTGCCCGGCTGCTGCACGCCGATGGTCACCTCCACCAGCATGGTCTTCGAATCCAACCCCAGCGAACGGATCAGGCTGAGCGAACTGTGATGCAGCGCGTCCTGCACGGCGCGGAGCGCGGCCTTGGTGTAGTCGCCGCCATGCAGATCGTTGCCGGCGCCCAACTCCAGGATGACTCGTTTGGATGGCATGGACCTTCTCCCGTCAGGCGATGTCGAGGCGCACGACCGCCGCCGCGTGTGCGATCAGCGTGCTACCGGTGCCGGCGTCGTTGGGAATTTCCAGCCCGCCCTCGACGACAGTTACGGTTCCCGTGCCATGCGGCAGGATCGCTAGCACCGCGGCCTTGTCCACTTGCTCGGGATGCGGCACGCCGATGGTCACCTCCACCTGCATGGAATCGACGTGCAATCCCACGGCATCTGCGACGCTCAACGAGTTGTGCCAGAGCGCATCGCGTAGGGCGCGCACCGCCGCCTTGGTGGGTTCGGCGCCGCGGATATCGGTGCCCATGCCGATCTCCAGCACCATGCGCTTCAGGGTCATGTCGGGTTACTCCAGCGTGACTTGAGGTAGCTTTAGCAGAGCCGCAATAGCGGACGCGCGCGGCCACCGAGTCAACCGCGCCAACCGGTCCCACGCCGCCGGCAACGGCGCAGGACAGCAGGCTGCACCGCCTTGCCATCGTTCCAACCTCGCACCGCCCGGCTATAAGCCCCGGCATGACTCCCGCCATTGCCTCCGCGATTCTCCCGCTTCTGCGCCGCATGGATGCAGAGCATGCGCACGACCTGGCCTTGCTCGCCCTGCGCCGCGGCCTGATCGGGCGCGACGCCACGCCGGACGACCCGGCGCTAGCCATCGACGTGCTGGGCCTGCGGTTCGCCAACCCCATCGGCCTCGCCGCCGGCTTCGACAAGAACGCCGTTGCCGCCGCCGCCCTGATGCGCCTCGGCTTCGGCTTCGTGGAGACCGGCACCGTCACCCCCCGTGCGCAGCCCGGCAATCCCCGCCCCCGCCTGTTCCGCCTGCCGCGGGACGCGGCGGCGATCAATCGCCTGGGCTTCAACAACGCCGGCCTCGACACCTACCGGCGCAACCTTGCCGCCCTCGGCCCCCGCCCGGTCCCGCTCGGCGCCAACCTCGGCATCAACAAGCAGGACGCCGAACCGCTGCGCGACTACCCCGCGTTGCTCGCCGCCGTCGCCCCCTTCGTCGACTACGCGGTGATCAACGTGTCGTCCCCTAACACCCCCGGCCTGCGCGACCTACAAGGCGAGGCGCAGCTGCGCGCCATTCTCCGCGCCGTCGCCACCGTGCCGCACCGCCCGCCTGTGCTGGTGAAGATCGCCCCTGACCTGGCCGACGACGGCCTCGCCGCCATCGTCGAGACCTGCGTCGCCGAGGGCGCCCAAGGCCTGATCGTCTCCAACACTACCATCTCCCGTCCGCCCGGCCTGCGCTCGCCCCACGCGCGCGAGGCCGGCGGCCTGTCCGGCGCGCCCCTGTTTGCTCCGTCCACCCGCGTGCTCGCCCAAGCCCATTTGCTGTCGCGCGGGCGGCTGACTCTGGTCGGCGTCGGCGGCATTGCCAGCGGCGCCGACGCCCTGACCAAGATCCGGGCCGGCGCCTCGCTGGTCCAACTCTACACCGCTTTCGCCGCAGCCGGCCCGGCCCTCATCCCCCGGCTCAAGAGCGATCTCGCCGACGCCTTGCGCGCCGCCGGATTCGCCCGCATCCAGGACGCCGTCGGCACCGCCGCCGCCCAACTCGCAGGACACCCCTGATGCAGCACCTTGCCGGCTTCGCCCTCCTGGCCGACCGCTACGACGGGTTCGTGCTCGACCTGTGGGGCGTCATCCATGACGGCGTGAACGCCTTCCCGCACGCGGTGGACTGCCTCCGCCACCTCCGCGCGGCCGGCAAGCGCACCCTGCTGCTGTCCAACGTCCCCCGCCCCAACGACGCCGTGCGCACCATGATGCGGGGCATGGGGATCGAGGACGGCCTCTACACCGACATCCTCACGTCGGGCGAGGCGGTGCGCCGCGCCCTGCAATCCCCCCCGGACCTGTGGTGGGCCGAACTCGGCCAGCGCGTGTTCCATCTCGGCCCGGCGCGCGACCTGCCAGTGCTGGAGGGCCTCCCTCTCACCCGCGTCCCCGACCCCGCTGCAGCCGACTTCGTGCTCAACACCGGCCCGGACGATCACCGCAACCCCTCCGACATGGCCGAGTTCGAGCCCGTCTTGCAGGACTGCGCGCACCACCGCCTGCCGATGATCTGCGGCAACCCGGACCTGGAGGTGATCCGCGGCGGCGTCCGCGTGCTGTGCGCCGGCGCGCTGGCGGTGCGCTACCAGCAGCTGGGCGGCGACGTGCGCTCGCTCGGAAAACCCGACCCGGCGATCTACCAGCCGGTGCTGGAGCAACTCGACCTGCCGCCGGAGCAGGTGCTGGCGGTCGGCGATGCGTTGCGCACCGACATTGCCGGGGCCGCCGCGGTGGACCTGGCCGCGTGCTGGGTGCTGGACGGGATCCACGGCGCCGCGCTGCGCCTGGCCGACGGTGGCTTCGACACGGCGGCGGCGGAGCGCGAGGCGCGCGAGGCCGGCTTGGCCCCGATCGCCACCCTGCCGCGGTTCGCCTGGTAGCCCCCATGCCCATCAACATAGCGCAAGTCCGCCGCGACACTCCGGCAACGGACACAGTCCTGCACTTCAACGCCGCCGGCGCCGCGCTCATGCCAACCCCGGTCCTGCAAACCCAACTCCGCCACCTGCAACGCGAAGCCGACATCGGCGGCTACGAAGCCGCCGCCGCCGAAGACGCCCGCATCGAGGCCATCTACACCTCGATCGCCCAACTCCTGAACGCCGACCGCAGCGAGATCGCACTCCTGGAAAACGCCACCGTCGCCTGGGACATGGCGTTCTATTCCGTCGGCTTCGCCCCCGGCGACCGCATCCTCACCGCCGAGGCCGAATACGCCAGCAACTACATCGCCTTCCTGCAAATCGCCCGCCGCACCGGCGCCGTCATCGACGTCATCCCCAGCGACACCGCCGGAGAACTCGATGTCGAGGCGCTCGAACGCATGATCGATCCACGCGTCAAGCTGATCGCCATCACGCACGTGCCGACCAACGGCGGCCTGGTGAACCCGGCGGCGGCAGTCGGCCGCATCGCCCGCGCCCACGACATCCTCTACTTGCTCGACGCCTGCCAGTCCGTCGGCCAGATGCCGATCGACGTCGCCGCCATCGGCTGCGACATGCTGTCCGCCACCGGGCGCAAATACCTGCGCGGCCCGCGCGGCACCGGCTTCCTCTACGTGCGCCGCGGCGTCCTCGACCGGCTGGATCCGCCGTTCCTCGACCTCCAGGCCGCAACCTGGATCGAGCCCAACCGCTACGAAATCCGCCCCGACGCCCGCCGCTTCGAGAACTGGGAACGCAACGTCGCCGCCCAGCTCGGCCTCGGCGCCGCGGTGGACTACGCGCTCGCCCGCGGCATCACCGACATCCAGGCCCGTATCGACACGTTGGCCACTGATCTGCGGCAGCAACTCGCTTCCATCCCCGGGGTAACCCTGCGCGACCGAGGCCGCCGTCCCTGCGGCATCGTCACCTTCACCACCGAAGCCAAACCGGCGCGGGACTTGGTCGCCGCACTTCGCCACCAGCACATCAACACCCACGCCTCAGCCCCAGCCTCCACCCTGCTCGATGCAACGGCGCGCCGGTTGCCCGATCTCGTGCGCGCGTCCGTGCACTACTACAACACCGAACAGGAGGTGGCCCGCTTCGCCGCGGCGATCGCCGCACTGACGTAACCCCGCCCCACAATCACGCCGGCAGCCATAGTCGCCGATCGAACGTGAAGCGGCGCTGCGCGACAATGCTGGCGCGCGCGGCGTCAGGGTGGGAGGGATTGAGCAGGAGATTGGAAGTCTCCGGCACGATCAGTGAGGGGACTTGAAGGACGGGGCTGCGTTGGGCGCGCAACCACGCATCGCCGAACGCGGCCGGATCGGCCGGGATGTCCGCGATGGCCTCGATCGCCAGGTTACCCAGGTCGATCGTCAGCAGCACATAGTTATCCGGCAACAGGTCCGGCGTCAGATCCAGATGCACGCGAACCTCGAGCACCGCCAACGCGGCGTCGGCTGCCGCATAAACCATCGGGCGGCCGGGCGTGTTCCATCGGCCGCCGTAGCGGCGCGCGCCTTCACCGGTCAGATCCGCAAATGGCGCGCGGCACAACCGCCAGGCCAGCACTGCCGCGGTACTCCATGCTCAGCCGATCAAGCGGCGATTCCATGGGCGATGCGGCCCAGCAAGGTTTCGACCGCACGCGCGCCTTCATCGGTGTCGAGTAACTCGAGCGGCCGTTCGCCGGTCAGCGCGGTCGTCGGGCGGCGTAGCCAGGTGCCCGCCTTCTCCCGGTCGCCGAAGGTCTCCTCGGCCGCCGCCAGCACGCGCGCGACCCGTACCAACCGGTCGGATTGTTCCGGCGTCAGGGTGCCCAGCTTGCGCCGGTTCGCCAGCGTCTTGCGAGGGAGGACGATGCGATCCAGCTCGGCCGGTGTCAGGCCCCCATTGTCCAGGACGAACTGCACCGCGCCCACCGGCAAGCCGCGACGCACCAGCCTGACCAGGTCCATACCGGCCGCGACACCCTCCCCCACCACAGCAGCCCCGCCGACGACATCGATCGCGCTCGGATGATTGCTCATCCTATGCCTCCTGGCTATCTGCACGGCATAGATGGGCGTTTCGCCGCGCGCTGGCAACCCATCCGCGCGGAGCGGCGCCACCCTCGCTCAGTCCGTCTTTCCTCCCCGGATAAGCCGCAGCAGCGGCTTCGGTCGATCCGATGGCAGGGGCTTCGTCCGGCGCTCGGAGTCCACCGGCCGCACTGGCGCCATTGTCGCGTCACCGGGGCGCGTACCACCCAAGCCAGCGCCGTGACCGATGCTCGGCTGCATGGCCGCCTGCCGCGCGCGCGCTGCGGCCGCGACACGCTGCCGGCGCCGCGCTTGTTCCGATAGCAGCTCCGTGCGGCTGGCCTTGGCGTCCCGCTTATTGATCAAATACAGGGTGCGCATCTTGTTCGCCACCACACTGTCGGGCTCCAGGTGCGCCAGGGCGTATTGGCAATACTCGGCGCCGGTGCTGAAGAAGATATACTGCCGCACCAGTCCGGCCTCTTCGTTGGTGGCCGGCGCCAGGGACACGATCGTCGCGAGGACGTCGGCGTCGCGGCGGGCCAGATCCTCCGGCTGGTCGCCCAGCGGCGGTGGCAGATCTGGCTGAAGGCTATCCGCGATGTGCTTGAAGTACTCCAGCCAGGAAGCGGACGGCGTCGTCGGTGTGCTCATATCTAACATTATGTCGTTATCATAGATGACTGTCAAGCGCCATCGTCACCTCGGCATTCGGCAGCCGGGCCACATGCGGCATGCCCGTGCAAACGCCACTTGGTCCGCATTCGCCGCAAACTACCCCGTCATCCCCGCGAAAGCGGGGGACCTATGCCGCTGGGTCCCCGCTTTCGCGCTAGGGCATGCGCACAAGTAATCTGGGAATCGGAATGTGATTGGCCCGACGCGGGGCGGATCGGCTTGGGTGTATCGCGGCAACGGACACACAGGAGCCGCCATGGACTTGTCACTTGGGACATTCGGGGATGCGCGTCGCGACCAAAGGGGGGCGCGATCCTCGAACAGATGGTCGCGCGCAAGACGGTCTGCCTCAAACGGCTTGGCGGCGACCGTGGTGGCGAACTCGGAGCCGGGCGGTTCTTCGCCAACGAGCATGTAACCACGACAAAGATCATCGCCTCCTGGAGCACGCAGACCGGCCCCGCCTGTGCCGGTCTGCATGTGTTGGCGATTGATGACAAGCTGTGAAGTGAAGTTCCCGACCGCGGCGCAGCGCCGCCGCGGCCTCGGCCCGGTGAAGAAAGGCAATTCGTACGGCCTGCTGGTGCATTCGACGATCGCCGTCGACGCCAACAGCGGCGCCTGCCTCGGTCTGGTGGGCGGACAGATCTGGACCCGCCCTGGGGTAAACCCGATCCCGCATCGCGAGCGTCCGCTGGAGGAGCGCGAATCGATGCGCTGGCTGGATGCCGCCGCGCAGGCGAAGCAGGTGCTGCAACTGGCGGCGACGGTGACGATGGTGGACGATCGGGAGTCGGACATCTACGCCAAATGGGCCTCGGTGCCGGCGGACGGCTTCGATATGCTGACCCGGGTGATGAAGGACCGCCGGCTGGCCACCGGCGGCATGCTGTACGCCGCAGCGGCCGGTTTTCCAGTGGTGGGACAGCGCCAGATCAATCTGCCGGCGCGCGATCCCGGCAAGCCGAAGCGAACCGCGGTGGTGGAGATGCGCTATGGCGAGGTGGAGATCCGCCGCCCGGACCAGGAACCCGACCGCTCGCTGCCGAAGCGCGTGCGGCTGCGGGTGGTCGAGGCGAAGGAGGTCGATCCGCCGGCGGACGTGGAACCGCTGCATTGGCGGCTGCTGACGACGCACGAGATCGCCGACGCGGGCGGCGCATGGCAGATCGTCGGCTGGTACCAGCGTCGCTGGGTTATCGAGCAATTGCACCGGGTGCTGAAATCCCAGGGACTGCAACTGGAAGACAGCCAAGTCACCAAGGCCGAACGCTTGGAGAAGCTGACAGCGGCGGCGGTGAAGGCGGCCTGTATCGATATCCAACTGACGCAGGAGCGGGATGGCAAACATCAGCTGCCGGGCGCCACGGTGTTTACCGAGCCGGAGATGGACACCATCGAGGCGCTTGTCCCGACGCTCGAAGGCAAGACGGATCGGCAAAAGAACCCTCACCCGGCCCACAGCCTGGCGTGGGCAAGCTGGGTCGTCGCCCGTCTCGGCGGTTGGAACTGCTACTATAAGCCGCCAGGGCCGATCACCTTCCGGCGGGGAATGGAAGCTTTCTACCAGATCCACCGCGGCAGGATGCTCGGGTTCGGACTGACGCCAGATGTGAGAATCCCCCTAGCGCTTTCGCGGGGATGACGATTTTTGGTGGCGTTTGCCCGGCGCGAGTTCCCGTCAGAGTCAAGAGCACTACGACGTCCAGTGCGCCGCCACCCAGATCCATCCGGTCTGCGCCGGCTGCCAATAGCCGGGTTGGAACAAAGCCCCGTGGCCGGCGGCGGGCACGTATTCACCCGGTTGCCAGACATAGCCGTTGCCGTTCCAGTTCCAATGCCCGGGCTGCCACAGCAAGGCCTCGGCGCTGACCGGCGGCAAGGGCGTCGTCTCCGCCATCGGCGGCGGCACCGGCGGATAAGGATTGGCGGCGTTCGTCGTGGTGGAGGTGGTGGCCGCGCAGCCGGCCAGCAGGCTCGCGCCCAACGCTACGACAAGAAGACGATTGTTCATGCGATCTCAGGCCCATGCTCGCCCCGTTCGGGCGTCCCTCACATGGTCTTCCGGCCCGGCGCTGTCCATGCCCCCGCCCGGCGGATCATCCAGGCAACAGCACCGTGGCCACCGCCTGTGCCGCGATGCCCTCGCCGCGGCCGGTGAAGCCCAGCTTCTCTGTCGTCGTCGCCTTCACCGAGATCCGGCCCGCATCCACCCCCAGCAGCGCCGCCAGCCGAGTCCGCATCGCCTCCGCATGCGGCGCGATCTTCGGGCGCTCGCAGATCAGGGTGACGTCGGCATTCGCCAGCATCCCGCCCCGCGCCGCGATCCGCCCCGCCGCATGGGTCAGGAACCGGGCACTGTCGGCGTCCTTCCAGGTTGCCTCGCTGGGGGGAAAGTGCCGCCCGATATCGCCCTCGGCCAACGCGCCATAGATCGCGTCGCACAGCGCGTGGATGCCGACATCGGCGTCGGAGTGCCCCGCCAACCCCTTTTCGTGCGGCACCGCCACCCCGCACAGCATCAGGGGCCGCCCGGCCTCCAGCACATGCACGTCGAACCCGGTGCCGACGCGGGGGATCAGATGTGCGGTCATCGCACGCTCCAGCCTGGCAAGATCCTCGGGGTAGGTCAGCTTGATGTTTTCGTCCGCGCCGGGGACGATGGCGACCGCCGCGCCGGCTGCTTCCAGCAGCGAGGCATCGTCGGTTGCCCCCAGGATGCCCGCCCGATGCGCCGCGAGCAGAGCGTCGAACCGGAAGGCCTGCGGCGTCTGGGCGCGGAACAGCCCATCCCGCGGCACCGTCGCGACGATGACCCCGTTCTCCGCCCGCTTCAGCGTGTCGGCTACCGGCAGCGCCGGGATCGCCCCCGGACAGCGCTCCAGCGCCGCCAGCAGGGCAGGGACGGTGCCCGCCGGGATGCATGGCCGCGCGGCATCGTGCACCAGCACTACGTCCGGCGCGTGCGCCTCCAACGCCTCCAGCCCGGCGCGCACGCTGTCCTGCCGCGTGGAGCCCCCCGGCACGGTCGGCAAATGCCTTAGCCCCGCC
>CAVXNH010000047.1:0-85630 GCA_963762885.1 uncultured Alphaproteobacteria bacterium | reverse complement strand
CGCGTGTGCGCGACGACCTCTCTCGCCGCCGCCTGGAGGAACATAACCGCCTGCTCTACGTGGCGCTGACCCGGGCGGAGGACCGCCTGGTGGTGTGCGGTTGGCAGACCCGCAACAACCTGCCGGATGTATGCTGGTACAACCTGGTGGCGCGCGGCTTCGAACGCCTGGCACCGCAACGTGAGCAGTTCGAGCACTGGGACGGCGACTTGGCCCGGCTAAGCGGCCCGCAACGCGTGCCGGCCCCGCTGCCCATAGCGCAGGCCGCTTCAGGCGCACGCGCACCGTTGCCCGCTTGGATGGGCGGCGCTCCGACATGGAGTTCGTCCCGCCGGCGCCCGAGACCGCGCGTCCCGAAGCTCTGGCGCCAAGCCGGCCGGAGGGCGTGGAACTGGGCACCGTGCCGGCAGCGGCGTCGCCTCTGGCCGAGCGTGCCAGCGGCGGCGACCGGCTTCTCCGCGGCCGCCTGCTGCACGCGTTGTTGCAGCACCTGCCGGAGTTGCCGGCAGCGGATCGCGAGGCCGCGGCGCGAAGCTGGCTCGACCGGCCGGGCCAGGGCCTGCCCGACGGCGCCGCCGCCACGCTGGCCGCCGAGGCGATGGCGATCCTGGCGCATCCCGACCTCGCCCCCGCCTTCGCCCCCGGCAGCCGCGCCGAGGTGCCGCTGACCGGGCAGATCGGTTCCCATGTGGTCGGCGGGCTGGTGGACCGGCTGGCGGTGTTGGACGACCGCGTGCTGGTGGTCGACTACAAGACCAACCGCCGCGCGCCGGACCGCCCGGAGGACACGCCGGTGATGTACCTGCGCCAGATGGCCGCCTACCGCGCCGTGCTGCGCGGCATCTTCCCCGGCCGTGCGGTGCGGTGCGCCCTGGTCTGGACCCGCGCCGCGCGGGTCGCCATGCTGCCGGACGCCTTGTTGGATTTGCACGCCCCGGGCGCCTCGCCACCGGTTATCCCCGCGAAAGCCGCGACCCAGACCGGCGGCGCACGCCTGATCGCTTGATCGAATCGATACCCGACCCCACGTCGTTGCCCAACCGAAAGAACGAGGACCCCCCAATGAGCGAAAACACCAAGCCGGTGAGCGACGCGAGCTTCGACACCGATGTGCCCAAGGCCGAAGGGCCAGTGCTGGTCGATTTCTGGGCCGAGTGGTGCGGCCCGTGCAAGATGATCGGTCCGGCCCTGGAAGAGCTGGCCTCGGAGTTCGCCGGCAAGTTGACCGTCGCCAAGGTGAACATCGACGACAATCCGATGACGCCGACCAACTACGCGGTGCGCGGCATTCCGACGCTGATCCTGTTCAAGGACGGCAAGCCGGCCGCGACCCAGGTTGGAGCGTTGCCGAAGAGCCGCCTGAAGGAATGGATCGCCGGGAATCTATAAGGCTAAACCCCTCCCACGCGAAACAACCTCTCCCGCGGGAGCGGGAGAGGTCGAGGCGCTCTTGCGCCAAGGGTGAGGGTGATCGGGTCGGCACGCAGCAGGTAGAGCGGGGCGAGATGATCGCCTTCACTCATCGCTGGGTTCCGACCTCTCCCACACTCCACACCACTAACGTTACCGCACTCGCAGTATCGTCGGGGCGACCGGATCGAGCGCAACGCTCACCCGGTCGACTCGCCCCAACACCTGAGAACTCCGCAGGTCCGTCACCAGCATTGCACGCGGCAGCGTCACCTCAACACTCTCGCTCCCGTCCCCAGCCTTTCGACGCTGCAGCCCGATGATCTCCCCATTGTCATCGTGGAACACGTGCGTCTCCACGTCGTCATCCGGTGCCACCACCAGCACCACCGGCGTGACCCCGGCATGCGCCAGCAGCGAGGCCAATCCCGCGCGATCGTCCGGAGCGACAATCCGTGCAACCCCAAGCTCCAGATTCGGATGCGGCAACCGCCGGCTGTGGGCGTCGGACAGCCCCGGTTGCGTATCGGCCACGACAACGCCGCCACGCGCGGCAAACGCCGCGATGGCGCGCGCATCGGCCGGACCCAGCGCCAGCGCGTCCGGCAGGATCAGCATCTTGTCGCGCAGCCCCGGCAGCATTGCCGCCGAAACAAAGTGCGGCTCCAGTCCCAGGTGCGACAGGCTCGCCTCGTAGCCACGCATGGCAATGCGGAGCGCGTTGTCCTCCAGCTCCTTTTCTGACCCGCGCTCGATCCACGCATCGCCCTTCGGCTGATGGTCGATCATCCACTGCGTGCGGAAGCTTGCCGGCGAATACAGGATGGCGACCGGATCGACATGCGGCGTCGCGGCGACCAGCACCGGACCGACGCGGTGCAACTCGGCGAACAATGGCGCATAGAGCCGGCCGCGTTCCCCCAGCGTGCCGTCGGGACCGACGATGCTGTTGTTTTCGTCCCACAGGATCAGGCCGTGCGTGCCCCACAGCGCAGCGTTCCAGATTGCGTGAATGCTCTGCGGGTCAGCGCCGAACGACGTGCTGAGCGTCACCAGGTGAGGGTTGAGCGAACGGGCGATTCGCAGGGCCTCGCCGCTGAACTCCATCAGATCGACCGCATGCGCCAGATGTGTGTAGTCGTAGCCGCCCCAGCCAGGCAGTTGCGCGCCCTCAATCGCCGCCAGGGCGTGCGGGTCGGCGGCATGCACGGTATCGGTGCCGCGGCGCAATGCATCGGCGAAGGCCACGTCCATCCAGGCCTTGAAATCCGCCCAGGCAGAGAAATTGCCGTCGGTACGCCGCATCGCCGGGATTGTGGTTTCGGGCTGCACCGCATCCCACGTCGCGAAATGTGTGCCCCATTCCGCGTTCAACGCATCCAGCGTGCCGTATTGACCGCGCAGCCAGACCCGCATGCCGGCAATCGAGGCCGGCGACAAATCGAAATCCCAGAACGATGTGAGATCGGCGATGCCGGTCTCGTCGCCCAAACTATAAAACAGCGGATGGAACGGTCGCTGCTGCCGCACGATTGCGGTGAGCCGCGCATCGATGCGGGCCTGCGCTGCGGGGTCCGACAGGCTGGGATCGCGCATCAGCGCCGACGGATCATCGGGATTGGCGCGATAGCGCTGCTGCACATCGAGGAAGCGCCAGTTCACCGGCTTGCCCGGCATCCAGCGATGGTATTGCGAATACAGATCGGTGGCACTGTTCTCGACTACCAGCGCAGCCCGACCTGACGCAGTGGCGCCGTCTGCACCTCGATCGGCGTGCCGGTGCCATCGCGATCGGGGATCACGGCCGCCGCGGTGACGCCGATGCTTTTCAGCGCCGCGAGTTGCGCCGGGTTGCGCGTTTGCCATTCGATGATCTGGTAATCGGACCCGCATCTGCGCCTTGGCGGGGCTGACCCAGGCGGCGGCCGAAAGCGCCGCCAGCAGCAGGAACTTACGCATCTTGTTGCAATACCTCGCCGGCCAGATAGAGGCTGCCGCAGATCAGCACGCGCGCCGGCCCTGGCTCGGCCGCCACCGCGCGCAACGCGTCGGCGACATGCGGCCCCGGCCGAGCGACGCCGCCGAAGCCGCAACGATCGCCTCGACCGGACGCGCGGCATGCTGGTGTCCTCCGCCACCGCCCAGAGCGTCGTCGCAAGCGGCAGCAGCGGGCGCAGGAATTGCTCGGAATCCTTCGACTGCTTCATGCCGACGAGAAGATGCACCGGCCGATCGGCCCAGCCTCGCAAGTGCTCCGCCAGCACCACGCCGGCGCCGGGGTTGTGGCCGCCGTCCAGCCATAGCTCCCAGTCCGGCGGCAGCATCGCCGCCAACCGGCCGGTCAGCCGCTGCATCCGTGCCGGCCATTCCGCCGCGGCGATGCCGGCGCCGATAGCGGCATCCGGAACCGTCAGCCCGGACGCTCGCAACGCCGCAATCGCGATCCCCGCATTGTCCAGCTGGAACATTCCCGGCAGCGACGGCGGCGGCAGGCCGAGCGTCACGCCTGCATCCTCATAGCGAAACCCCGTGCGCGCCGGCGCCACGTCGCCAATCGCGGTCGCGCAGCCGCACCGGCGCCCCGACGCGTGCCGCCTCCGCCAGCAGCACCGAGGCAACCTCCGCCGGCTGCGCGCCGATCGCCACCGGCACGTCCGGCTTCATGATCCCGGCCTTTTCCGCCGCGATCGCGGCCAGCGTGTCGCCCAGCAACTCCCGATGATCCAGCGAGATCGAGGTGATCGCGCACGCCGCCGGCCGCGCGATCACGTTGGTGGCGTCGCCGCGCCCGCCCAGCCCGACCTCCAGCACGCACAGATCCGCCGGCGTCGCGGCAAACAGATGGAACGCCACCGCCGTGATCACCTCGAACACCGTGATCGGCGCCCCGGCATTGACGTGCTCTACATGCTCCATCGCCGCCGCCAGCGCCGCATCCGACACCACTCGCCGGCGATGCGGATGCGCTCGTTGAAGCGGACCAGATGCGGCGAGGTGTAGACGTGCACGCGCAGCCCCGCCGCCTCGGCCATCGCGCGCAGGAACGCGCAGGTGCTGCCCTTGCCGTTGGTGCCGGCAACGTGGATCACCGGCGGCAGGCGACGCTCGGATTGCCCAGCTTCTCCAGCAACCGCAGCAGCCGGTCGAGGCTGAGGTCGATCAGCCGCGGATGCAGCCGGTGCAGCCGGGCGACGATGCGCGATCGTCTGGCCGGCGGACGCTCACCCCGGCAGGCCAGGCGGCAACGGGCCTCGGGCGGCCTTCCACGCCCGCAGGCGCGGGATGGCAGCAGGCCGATATCCGCCCCAGCGTGGCCGTCAGCTCGGTGCGCTTCACCACCATGTCGACGATGCCATGCTCGTGCAGGTATTCAGCGCGCTGGAACCCCTCGGGCAGCTTCTCGCGCACCGTCTGCTCGATCACCCGGGCGCCGGCGAAACCGATCAGCGCGCCGGGCTCGGCGATCTGGATGTCGCCCAGCATGGCGAAGCTTGCGGTCACGCCGCCGGTGGTCGGATCGGTCAGCACGACGATGAACGGCAGGCCGGCTTCCTTCACCAGCCGAGTCGCAATGACCGTGCGCGGCATCTGCATCAGGCTGACCGCGCCCTCCTGCATGCGCGCGCCGCCCGAGGCGGTGAACACGATCAGCGGCGCCTCCTGCAACACGGCGAGCCGTGCCGCGGCGACGATGCCCTCGCCGACCGCGGCACCCATCGAGCCGCCCATGAACTCGAATTCCATCGCCGCCACGACCGCTTGGTGGCCGCCGAGCTTGCCGTGCGCGACGAGCAGCGCGTCGTCCAGGTGCGTCTTGTCGCGCGTTTCCTTCAACCGGTCGCTGTAGCGCTTGCTGTCGCGGAAACGCAGCGGATCGACCGGCACCTTCGGCAGTTCGATCCGCGTGTAGCTGCCCTCGTCGAAGGTCCAGGCCAGGCGCTCGGTGGCACTGCCGCGCATATGGTGGCCGCAATGCGGGCACACCTTCAAATTGGCCGCCAGGTCGCGATGGAAGATCATCTGCTGGCAGGCGGGGCATTGGTGCCAAAGGTTCTCCGGCACCTCGCGCCGCCCCAGCAGCGTGCGGATCTTCGGTCGGACGAATTCGGTCAACCAGCTCATGCCGGCACCCGCGCCGGGCTGGCGCACCGCGTCCGCCAGGTCGCGCACCTGATCCAGCACCATCCGAACAGCGTCCGGCTTTGCGCGACCCGCTTCGTCGAGATGCGCCGCCAGCGTGTCGATCAGCGCCGAAGCCACCACCGCCGCATCCGCGACCCGCACCACCTCGGCCGCCTGCGCCGGCGTGCGCACCCCGAAGCCGATCGCAATCGGCAGGTCGGTCGCCTTGCGAACCCGAGGGATCGCCGCCGCCAGTTGTTCCGAAGTCGCGAAGCGCGTGCCGGTGATGCCTGTGATGCTGACGTAATACACGAAGCCCGAACTGCCGTTCAGCACATGCACCAGCCGCGCGTCATCCGTCGTCGGCGCCACCAACCGGATCACGTCCAGCCCACTCGCATTGGCGAAGGGCATCAGCATGTCGGCTTCCTCGGTGGGCAGATCGACAACGATCAGCCCATCTACCCCCGGCGCCGCGGCGTCCACACAGAACCGCTCGGGACCATACGACAGGATCGGATTGAGATAGCCCATCAGGATGACCGGCGTTGCGTCGTCCTCGCGGCGGAAATCGCGCACCATCGCCAGCACGCGCGCCACCTTCACCCCTGCCTTCAACGCGCGCTTGCCGGCAGCCTGAATGATCGGCCCGTCCGCCATCGGGTCGGTGAACGGCATGCCGATCTCGATCAAATCGGCCCCCGCCGCCGGCATCCCACGCAACAAGGCCATCGAGGTGGCGCCGTCCGGATCCCACGCCTCCAGGAACGGTATCAACGCCCCCCGCCCCTCGCTCTTCAGCGCCGCGAACCGGCTGGCGATGCGGCTCATGGGGTCCTGATGGGTGGGGAAGCAAGGCCAAGGGGCGCCCCCTGGACCCCCGGCAAGCCAATTGGCCGCATCGGTTGGCCCACCCCCCTCTACGAAAAACGGATCGGGGGCGGCCCCTGGCGGGGGTCCAGGGGGCAGCGCCCCACCCTGCCTCCGCCATCTTGGCAGAAATCAGAGCTGCACCCCCAGGTGGTCCGCGACGGCGAAGATGTCCTTATCGCCGCGGCCGCAGAGGTTCATGACGATGATCTGATCCTTGGGCAGTGTTGGCGCGAGCTTGGTGACGTGGGCGATGGCATGCGCCGGTTCCAGCGCCGGGATGATGCCTTCGGTGCGGGTGCAGAGTTGGAAGGCGGCCAGCGCCTCCTGATCGGTGGCGGACACGTATTCGACACGGCCGATATCGTGCAGCCAGGAGTGTTCCGGGCCAATGCCGGGATAGTCGAGGCCGGCGCTGATACTATGCGCTTCGATGATTTGCCCGTCGTCGTCTTGCAGTAGGTAGGTGCGGTTGCCGTGCAGCACGCCGGGGCGCCCTCCGGTCAGGCTGGCGGCATGTTCGCCGGTCTCGATGCCGTGGCCGCCGGCTTCGACGCCGATCAGCCGCACCGGATCGTCCAGGAACGGGTGGAACAGCCCCATGGCATTGGAGCCGCCGCCGATGCAGGCCACCGCCACGTCGGGCAGCCGCCCCTCGGCTTCCTGCAATTGCTGCTTGGCTTCTTCGCCGATCACCGACTGGAAGTCGCGCACCATCATCGGGTACGGATGCGGGCCGGCGACGGTGCCAATCAAATAGTAGGTGTCCGCCACGTTGGCGACCCAGTCGCGCATCGCCTCGTTCATCGCGTCCTTCAGCGTCGAGGCGCCCGACGTCACCGGCTTCACCTCGGCCCCGAGCAATTTCATGCGGAACACGTTGGGCTTCTGCCGCTCGACGTCGGTGGCGCCCATGTAGACGGTGCACGGCAGGCCGAACAGCGCACACATGGTGGCGGTCGCGACGCCATGCTGCCCCGCGCCGGTCTCGGCGATGATGCGGGTCTTGCCCATGCGGCGGGCCAGCAGGATCTGGCCCATGCAGTTGTTCGCCTTGTGGCTGCCGGTATGGTTCAGCTCGTCCCGCTTGAAATAGATCTTCGCTCCGCCGAGGTGCTGGGTCAGCCGTTCGGCGAACCACAGCGGGCTGGGCCGGCCGACATAGTGGGTCAGGTGGCGCTGTAAATCGGCATGGAATGCCGGATCGGCCTTCGCCGCGTTATACGCTTGCTCCACCTCCAGGATCAGCGGCATCAGCGTCTCGGCGACGAAGCGTCCGCCGTAGTCGCCGAAGCGGCCCCGCTGGTTCGGCCCATTACGCAGGCTGTTGACGCCCGCTGGTGCAATCGTCGCTGTCACGCTGATGCCATCTCCATTCGCGACTGCCTTCTAGCCCAGAGTGCCGCGACGGTCACCCCACTGCGCGCCGGACCTGACCTGCAATACCAACCTGCCGAAAGACTGACCGATCGACACTGCGCCACCCTCATCGTCATCCCCGCGAAGGCGGGGACCCATGTTGCTTGGGTTTCCGCTTTCGCGGGGATGACGATGAGCAGGATCGGTCAATCATATCGCAGGTTGATATAACTGCTGCCCTCAGTGTGGCAGGGGTGGCAGCGCGGCATCGGTCGCGAAACGGAATATCGTCGTCGAATGGAACTCCTGGCCTGGCTTCAATTCCGTGGTCGGAAAGTCCGGCCTGTTCGGGCTGTCCGGAAAATGCTGCGTTTCGAGTGTGAACGCCTCGGTCTGGCGGTACGTCGTGCCCGCCGATCCGACCACCGAGCCATTCAGGCCATTGGCGGTGTAGACCTGCAAACCGGGCTCGGTCGTCAAACAATCGATCACGCGGCCGGTGCGCGGATCGTAGGCGCGCGCGGCAAAAGTCATGCTATCGCCGGGGTGCTGGTTCAACACGAAGTTGTGGTCGTAGCCGTGCGCGTAGAGCATCTGCTGGAAAGGGCTGTGCAGCCGGGCGCCGATCGGCATCATCTGGCGGAAGTCGAGCGGCGTGCCCTGGACGGACGCAATCTCTCCGGTGGGAATCTGATCGGGTCCGGCGGGGGTATAGCGATCGGCGTTTACCAGCAGCATCTGATCCGCGACCGAACCCGAGCCATTGCCGGCCAGGTTGAAGTACGAATGGTTGGTGAAGTTGATCACCGTGTCCTTGTCGGTGCTCGCCACGTAGTCGATCCGCAGCGTGTCGTCGTTGGTCAGCGTATAGGTCACGTGCGTCGTCAGCGTGCCGGGAAAGTTCTGTTCGCCGTCCTTGCTGACATAGCTGAGCGTGGCGCCAACACCATCCTTTACTTGCGCGGGTGAGACGTCCCAGACCTTCTTATCGAGCGCGTCCGGACCGCCGTGCAGCGTGTTGGCGCCGTTATTGGCAATGAGATGGTAGGTCTGGCCATCCAGCGTAAACTGCGCCCGGGCAATGCGGTTGGCATAGCGGCCGGTGATTGCGCCGTAATGCGCGCTGAGCGTTTCGTACTCGTGCAAATTGCTCAGGCCGAGCACGATGTCGTCGAAGCGCCCCGTCCTGTCCGGCACGTCGATTTCGGTGATGACCCCGCCATAGCTGAGGAAGCGCACGCGAACGCCATGGTCGTTGGTCATGGTATAGATGTCGACCGCCTGTCCGCCTTGCGTGGTGCCGTACGACGTATGATCGAGCGTGGCTGCGGCGTTCGCCGCGCTGCCCGTAACCGCGGCGACCAGGGACACGGAAACGGCCAAGGCGACCACCATGGCTGCGCCGACCCTGCCGTGCCGCGTGCGGCACGCACCGCGCGTGAGGGGCATCATGACATTTCCTTCCGTTTGTTGTGGGCTTTCTGCGTTCGACGGTTTTGCTCTGTCAACCCAAAGCAGAAACGTCCCCTGATCAGTCGTCGATCTCGCATTGAAAGCGCCGGGCGTGGTTTTGCGACCGAACCCCCCCGGTAGGTGCTGGCTGTGGCGGGAAGCCGAGCTATTCGATCCCGGCGGCAATCGCATCCTGCTGTATGCTTATGCGGGCGGATTCGATCGGCAGGACGGGCAGCAGGGCGATTTCTAGATCCTCCATTGACGCCTCGGCCTTTTTGACGATTTTCAGGCAGCCGTTCACCTCGCTTACATGGGCCACCCGGCTCAACGAGCCGCAATCGATCTGGACCGCCAGGTTTGGCCCCAGCCACAGGTGCGGAGTCACCATGCGCAGCACATTGCCGCACCATCCGGCCGAAAGGCGCAGCGCTTTCAGGCTGAGTTGTTCATTATGCAGAATGCCGCGGAAGAAATTCAACACGCTGTAGTCTTCGTAGACCGTGTCCTCGTAATCGCCTGCCGTGTCAAACACCGGCAGCCAGGCCGCCTCGCCATGCCAGGCTTGCAGCGGGCGGTGCGCGGCCGCGAGCATATCCAGGTCCTGCTTCATGCTGTCCGTCGAGACGCCGGCGAAAGCCAGGCATGCTGGGTGATTGGTGACCCAGCGATAGAGATGCAGAGTTTCGCCGCATGCCACCGGCGCGAACGCGCGCCCGCGCATTTTGCCGAGCGTCATGGCGAGCAAGTGGTCGGGTACGGCTTCCGCGCCTTCGGCTGCAAAAGGGTCGGCGCCGCGTTCGCTCATGGTCGCGTGGAAGCCCAGCCCGGCGATAGGAATTTCATTGCCTTCGGGCATCAGCGTGATCATCACCGCCTGATAGGGTTGTGCCGCGTCGAACAGCTTCGGCCAGGCCTTATCGTGCAGCGCCTCGCGCAGCGGCCAGGATTTACGCAGCTTGGTGACATTGCCGGCTCCGGTCATGCGCCGCTCTGCCCGCAGATGCAGCGTGCCGGCCTGGGCAAGCACCGGGCGTAGCCATGCCTCGATCGCGCCGCGGCACAGATCCAGGCTCGTCTGGCCCTCGTCGGTCAGGATCGCCACAGTGCTGGCAATACTGGGGTGGAACAGCCGGCGGTCCAGGGCAATGCGCGGCTGATGGTTGCCCACCTCGCGCCGCCAGATCTCGTATTGCCGCGAGCAATCTGCCGCTTGTTGCTCGCGCCGCCTGGCCCGCGCAGCCTCGGCCGTCATGCCACGGAAATGAGAATTGTACAACCGATGCTGCAACAGCAGATCGACAGCCGCGTCCGGCAGCGGCGGTTCCGGCAGGTCTTCGGTGTTGTATGGCGCTTTCGGATTCAGTGCGGAGACAATCGGTTGCCAGGCGGGCGCGATCGCGGCGAGCTTTACCCCTGGCAGGGCATGGCGCGGCCCTTCGCCGCTGCCGGGCGAAAGACTCCCCGCAATGCCCCATTCGCCATGCCCCTCGGCAAGGACATTTATCTGCAACACCAGCAGAATCTGCGTGGTGCGCTGCGGCGTCATTGGCGGCACGAACAGATTGGGATACTCGGCCCTGTAGCGCTGCTCCGCCCCATCAGACTCTATAAGCGTCAGATCAAATCGCTTGGTTTCGAGATAGGCCTTGGCGGCTTCCGCTGTCGTATCGGGCGGCAGCTCGTAGCCGCCGACGATCTGGCCATTATGGAATTTCGCGCCGTTCAGAAACCCCCGGGTCAGGCTTAACCCGCCAGGGCCGGTCACCGACAGTTCAAGCGTGCCACCGGAAAATCCGCCGCCTTCGCTCAGCATCAGCCAGGTCAGTATTTCCTCCTGGCCCACCGGCATCGGCCACGCGGCGGGGTAAACCATCAACTTGCGGCTGTTGTGCCGGTCGAAATAATTCCGCAACACGATGCTGCCGGGAATTTCGGGCTCCGCTGGTGCCGCCACCTTGGTGAACCAGAGATCGGTGACTGCTGCGCCGGCTTCATCCGCGACGTCATTGAAGTGCATCGCAATGCGCTCGCCAGGCAGGCCAATCAGGTGCGCCACTCTGCCCAGGCTCGCTTCGGCGAAAGCGCCGGCCGGGGCAGCCGCCGCATCGATCTGACCGGGCGCGAAGCTGCGGTAGAAGGCCTTGCCCCATTGCGTGGCGCGGGGCTTGCCTCGCAGCATTTTCAGCGGCCCGTCATAGGACTCCGCATCGGTCATCAGCGCGTCGACCTGGCGGCCATTGCTGAACAGCACACATTCATAACTGTCGCTGTCATAGACGCTGGTGAAGACGGCGGCGGTTTTCAGCAGGCGGGAGACAGTCAGCGCGGCCTCCTTCAACTCGCCGCTGTCCAGCGCCGCATTGGTGCTGTCGACCACAGAGATGAATTGCTCGCCCGGCCGCGCCAGCACAATGACGCGCTTGGCGCCCGGCTGCGGTTTCTTGTCGCGCCGATAGCCTTGCGCGGTGTAGGCGCGGGCAACCGCCTTCGCGGCATCCGCCACCGTGCGGGCACGAAAATGAATGCTGGCGCAGGTGGTTCCCATGGGTGTGCTCTTGCGGGCTGGCGTTGCGTCAGATGGCGGAGGCTGCCGAAGCGGCGGCGCGTTCGGCCAGGATGGCGGCGGAGGTTGCGACGCACTCACTGCAAATGCCGGCGGTCTTCCCGGCAATCAGCAGCGGCACCTGGGCAGCCGGACGGCCGCAAAAGCCACAGCTTTGCCCGGCCTGTTGCTGGACTGGCGGCACGGCCGGACGTGGGGCCGGCGCCGAAGCGGGACTGGCCAGAGCCCAGCGCAGATGGGTCACCGCCAGGAACAATCCGCCCAGTGCCGCCCCCACACTGAACGGGCTGGGCATCCAGGCAGCCAGCGTGGCCAGCGGCAGGAAGGAGGTGCCGAAATGCCGAAACGCCGCACCGAACTGTCGGCGACGCTCGGTGACCGGACCGCCGCCCTTGTTGCGCTGACGCAAGATCAGGATGTTGGCGATGTGCGCCCCGTTGATCAGCGCATAGGCGGCGATCAGCGCGCCGACCACCGTCGCATAGACCATCCTGCCAACCGCCGTGTGCAGGGTCGCGCCCATCAGCGCCAGAAGCGCTGTCACCGCGACGCAGCGCAGCGCCAGGCGGATCGGCATCGGGCGCAACTGCGCCACGACGTCACGGTAGCGCGGGTTCAGTTCGTAGGCGGCCCGTGCCTCGGATGTGCCACCATACAGCCGCGCGCCAACCAGGGTCAGCACGTAGTCCGACACCATCAGTATGGGAATCAGGGCAAGTTCCGGATGCTGCATGAGTGTTCCCCGTCAACCAAGCGCACATGCCGTTTCACTGCGGTTGCGATGCGCGAGCCCCTCTCCTGTAAGTTGCCCCAGGGCAGTGCTACCGCGGCGGACCTCAGACGTTCGCCGGCGCCAGGACCGGGCGTCCGCGGATCAGGTCCGACGCACGCTCGGCCAGCATCATGACGATCGCGTTGATATGCGCCGAAGGCATGTCGGGGAGCGCCGAGGCATCGACCACCCGCAACCCATCGACCCCACGCACCTTCAGATCGGGGTCCAGCACGGCGTCGGAGCCCCGTCCCATGGCGCAGGTGCCCAGCGGGTGGTTGACGGTGATCACGGTGCCGCGGATCCAGTCATCGATCTCCGCATCGGTGCGCACTTCCGGACCGGGCGCCACGATCTCCCCGCGGAACCGGTCCAGTGCGGCATCGTGCGCCAGGTCTCGGGCGAGATGGAAACCGCGGCGCAGCGTCGCGAGGTCCTCGGGCGCCGCGAGGAAGTTGTTGGCGATGCGCACCGGTGCGATTGGGTCGGCCGAGCGCAACGTGACCATGCCCTGGCTCTGCGGGTGCAGCAGCACCGGGCGGATGCCCATGTGATCGGGGAATGGCGGCGTCAGGCCCGGCAGCCAGGGTTTGGCCTCGAACGGCGGCGCGCCTACCATGAACTCCAGATCCGGCGCCCCCAGCGCAGGCTCGGACATCAGGAAGGCGATCAGGCCGAGCGGCAGCGTGGTTGCCGGCCCGTCGCGCAGTAGCCAGGCCCGCGCCATGGCAAACGCGACCCGGTCGAGCCGCATCTGGCGATGGAACGGCCCCGGCTCATTCCGCCGCCAGCGTAGCGCCACCGCCAGGTGATCGCGCAGGTTGCGCCCGACCGGCAGATCGGCCAACGGGGCGATCCCGTGCGCCCGCAAATGGTCCGCCGGCCCGATCCCGGACAGCATCAGAAGCTGTGGCGAGTTGAACACGCCGCCGCACAGGATGACCTCGCGCGCGGCCTCGGCGTAGCGTTCTTCGCCCTGCTGGAGAAAGTGCACGCCCGTTGCCCGGCTGCCCTGCATCGCGACGCGCGTGGCCAGGGCGCCGGTGCGCACGACGAGGTTACGGCGTTGCAGGACCGGTTTCAGATAGGCGTTGGCCGCCGAGGCGCGGCGTCCCGCGCGGATGGTGAACTGCGCCGAACCGATTCCGGCCCCCTCGGCGCCGTTGGCATCGCCGGTTGCGGGCCAGCCCGCGCGGCGGGCCGCCTCCCGCCAGGCGTCGTGGATCGGGTCCTGCATGCGCGTGGGTTGCGTGCCGAGGGGACCGCTGCCGCCGCGCCAGGAGTCTTCGCCACCTTCCCACGATTCGCTGCGTTTGAAGTAGGGCAGCGCGTCGGCGTAGGACCAGCCGATGGCGCCCTGGCGCGCCCAGCGATCGAAGTCGCCGCGGTGGCCTCGGGTGTAGACCATGACGTTGACCGAGGAACTGCCGCCCAGCACCTTGCCCCGCCGCACCGGCACGCGGCGGTTGTTCAAATGCGGCTCCGGCTCGGTATCGTAGCCCCAGTCGAACATGCGCTGTTGCCACAGCTTGCCGAGGCCGAGCGGAATCTGGATGTATGGATGGCGGTCACTGCCGCCGGCTTCGAGCAACAGGACTTTGGTGCTCGCATCCTCGGTCAGGCGGTTGGCCAGCACGCATCCGGCCGATCCACCGCCGACAATGACGTAATCGTATGCGTCCACTGGTGTCATGGAAATTGTGCCATCTGGCGATGATACCACTGTCATTGCGAGGCGCGCAGCGCCGGGCGCCTGGCAAGAAACAACCCGTGTTGCCCGGCTCCCACGTCATTGCGGGCCTTGTGCCGGCCGCCGTGCGTCCGCAAGCGTGCCTTGTCAGGAGGGTGCAAGTCCGTCCTGGGCCTACCGACCAAGCCTGAAGCTGAAGGTAACTGCGTCATCGCAAGGTGGGGTGGAGAGCAACCCGAGGCGAAGAAGCAATCCGTAGGAACACGAACTCGATTCGGCCGGGCCGTCTGGCGAGCCTCCGGTGGAAGGGCGAAACCCAGACCCGCGCAAGCGGGAAGCCTGCGACGCTGAGGGTCGGTGCCAAAGCGATCGTTGGGAGCGGCAAGGTGGTTGGAGACAGAGAGCTTCGAAGGCAGGGCAGGTGAAGCGGAGAGACCTGTGCGGCAGCAGGGTTCGGTGCGCCAGTGATAGAAAAGCCGCCAACACCGCATAGGAGTCACAGCACCCATAGTAGCGCTGAAGCCGGGTAATGCCGGTGGAGCGAAGGGGTGCAGGAAGGTGGAGACGCGATGTCTGGAACGGACGGAGAGACACCGGTGGCAGTCCCGATGGAGCAATCCGCGGGTAAACGTGCCGGAGACGCAGGCCCGCAACGGCCCAAGGCGGAACCGCCGATCTGGACGAAGCGGATGCTGGCGACCCTCGAAAAGGGGGTCACAGGAGGGAAATGGTACAGCCTGATCGACAAGCTCTACCCTATCGCCACGCTGGAAGCGGCGTTTGCCGCGGTGAAAGCCAACCAGGGGGCGGCCGGGGTGGATCATGTCAGCATCGAGGACTACGCGGCGAACCTGGAAACGAACCTGGCTTGCTTGAGCGAGAACCTGCGCACCGGGACTTATCGGCCGCAGGCGATCCGACGGCACTACATCCCGAAACCGGGAAGCCAGGAGAAGCGGCCGTTGGGGATACCCACGGTGCAGGACCGCGTGGTGCAGACGGCATTGCGCATGCTGCTGGAACCGATCTTCGAGCGGGACTTCGCCGCCCAGAGCTACGGCTTCCGTCCCAACCTTGGCTGCAAGGACGCCCTGCGACGGGTGGATGAACTGCTCAAGGCCGGATACGTGCATGTCGTGGATGCCGACCTCAAGAGTTACTTCGACACGATCCCGAAGGACCGATTGCTGGCGCTGGTCGCCAACAAGGTGTCGGATCGCCGTGTGCTTGCGCTGGTCGAGGCATTCCTCGGCCAGCAGGTGCTGGAAGGCGGCCAGCAATGGACGCCCGAACACGGCACGCCGCAAGGCGCGGTGAT
The DNA here is from genome assembly GCA_963762885.1 of uncultured Alphaproteobacteria bacterium. Classification (GTDB taxonomy): domain Bacteria; phylum Pseudomonadota; class Alphaproteobacteria; order Acetobacterales; family Acetobacteraceae; genus JASHVB01. Next base: position 70,071 of record CAVXNH010000047.1, on the reverse strand, counting down.
CAGTCCGCTGTTGAGCAATATCTATCTCGATCCGCTTGATCATCTGATGGCGGAGAAGGGCTACGAGATGGTGCGTTATGCGGACGACTTCGTGGTGTTGTGCCGAACCCCGGAAGACGCTGCTGCGGCATTGGACGCGGTGAAAGACTGGACGGCATCTGCCGGACTGACCCTGCACCCGGTCAAGACCCGGCTGGTGGACGCACAAACCGATGGCTTTGACTTTCTGGGGTATCGCTTCGAAGCGGGTCAGAAATGGCCGCGTGAGAAGAGCCTGGCGAAGTTCAAGGATACCATCCGTGCGAAGACCAAGCGGACGACGGGACGTAGCCTTGAAATGGTGATCGACGGTCTCAATCCGACGCTGCGGGGCTGGTTCGGCTACTTCCAGCACAGCCGCGAGCGGACCTTTGGCACGCTGGACGGCTGGATACGCCGCCGGCTGCGGAGCCTGCTGCGCAAGCAGCAGAAGCTGAAGGGGATTGCCGACACAAGAGGTGCGGATCAGACACGCTGGCCCAATCGCTTCTTTGCCGATCATGGGCTGTTCAGCTTGCAGATGGCCTATGAGACGGTTCGCCAGTCCTCTTGCAGGTAAGACCACCGACCGGAGAGCCGGATGCGGGAGATCTGCACGTCCGGTTCGGAGGGAGGGGGTGCCGGGACAACCGGCGCTCCCTACCCGATCACGACTTTTTTTGCTGCCAGCAGTGAAGTCGTGGATAGCCAGCCTTCGCCGGCCATGGCACAGGGAGACGTGGTCCGCCGGTAGCTCATACGATTATTTCCGCGCGAGGCGCCTGACCTCGCCGCGCTACGCGCGGGAGAAATAGGATTCGCCGCGTACGGCAAAATTCAACACAATCGTGACAGGATTGGGCTCGTTTGGCCCGATCCTGCAACTCGGCAAACTCCTGCGCGTTGCTTCCTGGCAAGAAGCGCAGGAGAGTGCGAATGGCCAGTTTGGCAGACACCACGAATCCAGAAGGCCGATTGATCGGCGCCGATCAGGTGCAGGGCACCACGATCTATAATCCGGGCGGCGAGAACCTTGGCTCTGTCGAGGACGTGATGATCGACAAGCTCAGCGGGCGGATCGCATATGCGGTGGTCGGCTTTGGCGGGTTTCTTGGCATCGGGAACCGGCATTATCCGCTACCTTGGGAGACGCTGAAATACGACCCCTCGATGGGCGGCTACGTGGTCGATCTCGACAAGAGCACGCTGGAAGGCGCGCCATCTTATGCGGATGACGAGGTCGTCGCCTGGAACGATCGCGCCTGGGATGAACGCGTCTACGACTATTACGGCGCGCGGCCATATTGGGACGTCATGCCGTAACGCACCGGCAGCGGACGCGGCGCCTCCCACACGCGGGAGGCGCCGCGTTCGTCGGAATCACCCGAACGTCGCGAAAATTTCCTCCATTGCCTTGAGCTGGTTGCCGGCTGCGGACGACGGGACGATCACCGGCGTGCGTACGCCGGCGGCCTGCCACGCTTCGACACCTTCCCGCACGCGGCTCGCCGGACCGAACAGCGTGTTGTCCGCCAGCCATTTGTCGCTGAAGTATTTCGTCACGTCATCGGTCCGACCCGCTGCGATGGCCTGTTCGATCGCCGTCATCTCCTCGACGTAGCCGGCTTCCTTCCAATAATTGCGATAATTTGGCAGGAACGCGTAGTGGGTCAGCGACCGCCGGTTCACCGCTTTCGCGGCCTCGATATCGTCGCTGATGCAGGTCGGCAGCATGTTGCCGATGAAGAAGTCCGGGTCGTTACGCTTGGCCTCCGGCAGCGCCGACAGCGAGTCTGCCATGTGCGATAGCGAGGCATTGGCGAACACCACGCCCTCGCTGATTTCCCCTGCCAGTGCCACCATCTTCTTGCGCAGCGCGGCGATGATGATCGGCGGCAGCTTGCCAAGCCCTTCCTGCGCGCGGAACCGCTCGACAAAACTGCGCGTATCGCCCAGCGGCTTGCCCGGCGTGACGCCCATCCGCACGTGCGACGGTCCGTGCGCCACGCCAATGCCGAGCCGGAAGCGGCCGCCGGAGATCTCGTGCATGAACGCGGCGCTCTGCGCGAAGTCGCCGACCGTGCGGGCGTAGATCGGCGAGATCGCAGTACCGAACGGCATCGTTTGTGTGTTCCACGCCAACGCCTCGCACAGCGACATGTTGCCGAACATCGACGGCGAGAAGATGCCGGCGAAGCCGCGGCGTTCGATCTCGCGTGCCAGGTCGATGGTGAGGCGGCGGCGCCCAGGCACGGCGACCAGGCTGATGGCGGGAAGCGGCATGGTAAAACCCTTCATCCGTTGATGGTGAACCTTATCCGATCAACATGATCGCGCCATCCCCGGCACGCGCTACCCGACATAGGCCAGAATCGAATTCGTCAAGATTGAGCAGGGCTTCCAAGTTCCGGCGCCGCGCATAGAGTCGGTCTCGTCGCCACCGGTGACGACCGTTTACCCGAAGTCCTGCGCCAGTTCCGCGCGCACAGCCTCCGGCATTGTCGCCATGTGGCCGTAGTTCGGATGCGAGAAACCGATCACCACCTCCGCGCCCGGCCGCGAGAACGCCGCGATCTGCGCCGGCGTGAACGGGAAGTGCACGAACTGCACCGACGACGCCTTGCCCTCGGCCGTCGTGCGATCCTGGTCGGCTTCCGCAGCCGCCTTGATCGTCTCGCCGGCTACGCGGAGGAACGCGGTCTCCTCGATGCCGCCCAGCGTGCCGAGCACGCGCTGGCGACGTGCCGGATCGTCGATCTCGATCATGAAGGTGGCGACAAGCTCGTCGCCCTTGGGCACCAGCGGATTGTACGCCGCCAGCTCGTCCGGCACCTGCGCTGCGCCGCCCTTCTCGATGTGGACCATCTCCTGCACTTGCAGCCACATCGTGTCATAGGATTCGAAATAGAACGTCACGTACGGCCCGACTTCCACCCGGCGGTTGCGCTTCAGCGCGCCGACCCGTCGCCGGTGTTCGACGCGGTGCTTGGCGTATTCCTCGGCCGGCAGGATGTCGGCCGCGACAAGTTCATGCCTGGGCATCGATGTCTCCTTCACGCCAGGCCGTAGGCCCGTGCGAGCAATTGGATAGGATGGGTTCACCAACTGGGGTTTCTCCCCGTCGCCGCCAAGCTTTTCGATGCCCTGCGCCAGATGGATGCCGGCCAACGGACACTCCGATGTGACGAACGCCTTGCCGGCGTCACGCGCCTGCCGTGCGGCCGGACGCCCAACCTTCAACGCAACTTCGAAGTATTCCTGCTTGAACCCCCAGGATCCGCCATGCCCGGAACACCGCTCAACCACCGCGACGTCCGATTCGGGGATCAGCCGCAGCATTTCCGCCGCTTTCTGTCCCATGTTCTGCGCCCGGGCGTGACACGCCATGTGCAGCGTCACGCCGCCGGGCAACGGCTGCATGCCCTCGGCCAGGCCTTCCTTTTTGGCGATGTCCACCACGTATTCGCTGATGTCGTAGGTCGCCTTCGACAACGTCTTCACCTGGGCGTCATCCGGCAACAACAGCGGCCATTCGAATTTCAGCATCAGGGCGCAGGACGGCACCAGGGCGACGATGTCGTAACCCTTGGCGATCCACTCCTGCATCGCCGCCGCCACCGTCTTGGCATTGTCCGCCACTTCAGCAATCCGCCCTTGCTCCAACAGCGGCATGCCGCAGCAATGCGGATACACCACCTCGGTCTCCACGCCGTTGCGCGCCAGCACCGCACGCGTGGCCAGCCCGACCGCGGTCTCGTTGTAGTTGCCGAAGCATGTCGCGTACAGCACCGCCTTGCGGCCGAATGCCGGCGCGGCGCGATTTACCTCGGGCGCCTGCTTCGCCGCCGAGGTCAGCGGCTTCGATTGGTATTTCGGCAGCTCGGCGTCGGGATGCAGATCCGCCTGCTTCGCCAACAGCGACCGCACGGTGTGGTTGCTGCGATCGGTCGCCCAGTTCGCCAACGGCGCCACCATCGACGCCAACCGCCCGTTGCGGTCGGTCGCCGCAAGCTGCTTGTCGGAAAAACTCAACTTGCCCTGCTTTGCCTCCATCGCGCGGTAGCGCAGCATCAGATGCGGAAAATCGAGGTTGAACTCGTGCGGCGGCACATAAGGGCACTTCGTCATGAAGCACATGTCGCACAACGTGCATGCATCCACGACCGCCTTCAGATCGCCGCTGCTGACCGCATCGAGTTCGCCGGTCTTCGATTCGTCGACCAGGTCGAACAACCGAGGGAACGAATCGCAAAGGTTGAAACAGCGGCGGCAGGTATGGCAGATATCAAACACTCGCCGTAGTTCGGCATCGATCGCCGCAGGGTCGTAGAACGACTCATCCTGCCAAGCGATTGGATGGCGCGTCGGCGCCTCCAGGCTGCCTTCTCGCATCACCCTGTCCTCTAAATTTGCATGGCACGACCCAGGATCAGGCCTGGAAGCGGCCACGGCTTCAGGGCAGGCACCCGCGAGGATGCCTGCCCCCGTCGCCTTCAATCGAAGCGCAGGCTTACGCGATCTCGGCGAGCGCGCGCGAGAAGCGGCCGGCATGCGAGCGTTCGGCCTTGGCCAAGGTCTCGAACCAGTCGGCGATTTCGTCGAAGCCTTCCTCGCGGGCGGAGCGCGCCATGCCCGGGTACATGTCAGTGTACTCGTGGGTTTCGCCGGCAACGGCTGCGGCCAGGTTCTTGTCCGTCGGGCCGATCGGCAGGCCGGTGGCCGGATCGCCAACCGCCTCGAGGAATTCCAGGTGGCCATGCGCGTGACCCGTCTCGCCTTCCGCGGTGGAACGGAACACCGCGGCGACATCGTTGTATCCTTCAACGTCGGCCTTCTGGGCGAAATAGAGGTACCGCCGGTTGGCCTGGGACTCGCCCGCGAATGCGGCCTTCAGGTTCTCTTCCGTCTTGCTGCCCTTGAGTGTCGCCATGGTAATTCTCCCTCTCGGCTCGGGTGATCACAGGCAAGACCGCGGGATCGGGTCCGTGCGGGCCTCGCCTGACACAACGCGAAGGTTAGACCATTTGCCCAGCCGACAAAAGGCGGCGCCATGATGGATTTTTCCGATGGCAGTGATCGAATGCGGTGCATCGTCGCACAACGGTCATGCGTGCCAGCCGCAGCGTGCCAGCGCCTCGCACATATGCGGCGGCGGCGGGGCGGTGGCGGCCACCGGCGGATCGAGTTGCAAGGCGATGGCGCGCGCGAGCAATTGCAGGGGACCGGACGCGTCGCCGTAGATCGGGTCGCCGAGTACAGGGCAGCCGAGCAAAGCGCAGTGCACGCGTACCTGGTGCGTGCGGCCGGTGCGGGGGTGCAGTTCCAGCCACCCGATGTCGCCAGCCTGACCACGCACTTGCCAGTCGGTCACCGCGCGCTGCCCGGCCGCATCGCTGATCATGCGCCAGCCAGAGGGACTGCTATGCCGGCGCAGCCGTGCGTCGATCGTGCCGTTTTCGGCTGGAGGCACGCCTCGTACCATGGCCCAGTAGGTCTTCTGCGCCCGCCCGCAGCGAAGTCCGCCTGTGCGGCGATCAGCGCGGAACGACGCAATGCGACGACCAGGCAGCCGGAGGTATCGGCGTCCAACCGGTGTGCCAGCCACGGCCCATCCTTGCGGCGCGACAGTAGCGGGAACCAGTCCTCGACGCTGGGACCGCCGCGCGGGCCGGAATGCACCGGCAAGCCGGGAGGCTTGTCCAGCACGACGAAGCGGTCATCGCGGAACAAGATGGGTGGCATGGCGGAGGATACATCGTTCCCGCGCGTCGCCTGGGGGAGAGCCTGCCCTCGAAGGGCGGGGAACTGGAGATGGCTGGCGGGCATCATGATGACCGACACATCATGAACGATGTAATGGAAGGGTGGTTTTGCGACAGACGGGGTTGTTCACGAGACACTCGGTGGCGGCGGTCGCCGTCGAAAAGCGTCAATCCACTAATTTCCACTCTCCGGTTGCGACGCGGCAAGCGGTCAGCGTGAACACGCGTTTAGTCTTCGTCTGCTTGTAAGTCACATCTAGACTCAACAGACCGGCAAGGCATACCCGATTGCTCAAACACTCGTTGGATCGTCAACGTCCCCTGGTTACCGGTCTTCGGGCCGACCCCAGGTTTCTGTCTGCCCCTCTGATGCCGGATCATCGTTCAGGAGCTTTCGTGCCGCAGCGGAGCGTGCATCCACATCCTCTTTCGTGAGTGTCGGCCCCCTGTACCCACTGAACAGATTGAGTTGTGCATGCGCTGCCGAACAGAAACCCAATGCACTGGCCACCAAGGCCGCAATAAGGAAAACTCTGCCGCCAAACCTACAACGCAGGCTGTTCCGGGTCGTAAATGCTATGCCGGCCAAGTGAAGCTCCTTCGGGCTGCCGGCGCATGTTTGTCGCAGGCCCTTGTGGTGTCAAACCCAGCCGCTGCGGCATACCGAGTGTCTTCGGCTGCCCCCCCGAATTGGCGGGCACGGGCTGATCCGGCTACGATCTGGCCGGTTGGTAGTTCCTGACGTTGGCTGATGGCGGACCTTGCCAGTGCCGGTGGACCAGGCAAACTGGAGCGCCGCATCTGCGCGGCTTGGCATGATCACACAGATGGCTGTCGCGGTACGCCAGGAACGTTACCAAACTTCGCTATCTCCCTAACCCCGCCCAAGGCGGGAGAGGTGTGCTGAACCTCCATGCGCATCCACATCCAGAACCCGGCCGACGATCCGCTGTTCGAATTCTCCCGCGCACTATGGGATGGCGCCGTCGCGCGTGCGCCCGACATCGGCGGCGGCCACACCGTCAGCCTTGGCGCCACCGAGGCCGACTTCGCCGCGGCAATGCGCGAGGCCGAGGCTCTGGTCTGCGACGTCAGCGTCGTGCGCACACAGTTTCCGTGCGCTGCGCTGCACCTGAAACTGCTGTTCGTCACCAATGCCGGGCTCGACCGGCTGGCGCCGTTTGACTGGCTGCCGCCGGGCGTGGCACTGCTGAACAATCGCGGTACCCACGCGGTGAAGTCGGGCGAGTTCGGCATCATGTCCGTACTGATGCTCGCCAATCGCGTGCCTGAGATGGTGACGCACCAGCGCGCCGGACAGTGGCAGAAACTGTGGGGCACCGTGCTGCGCGGCAAACGCCTGACCGTGATCGGCCTTGGCACTTTGGGTGGTGCGACGGCATCGCACGCCGCGCACTTTGGCATGCACGTTACCGGCGTGCGGGCGCATCCGGCGCCGCATCCCGATTGTGCTGAAGTGATCGGCGCCGACCGGCTGGATGACGTGCTGCCACACACCGAATACCTGTTGCTTGCCTGCCCGCTGACCGACGCGACACGCGGCATGATGGATCGCGAGCGCCTGACGTTGCTGCCGCGCGGCGCGGGGCTTGTGAATATCGGACGAGGCGAATTGCTCGATCAGGATGCGTTGTGCGATCTGCTGGATGGGAGGCACTTGTCCGGCGCGGTGCTGGACGTGTTCACGCCGGAACCGATCCCGCCGGGCCATCGGCTGTGGTCTACGCCCAACCTGATCATCAGCCCGCATACCGCTGCCGACGATCCCGCGACGTACAACCCGCGCAGCCTGGACCTGTTCCTCGACAATTTGCGGGCGTGGCGCGACAACAAGCCCCTGCCGAACCGGTTCGATACGGTGCGCGGCTACTGAGGAGATGATCATCATGCGCGTCTGGACAGTGCCGAAGCCAGCAGGCATCGACAGCCTGGTGTTGAGGGAACAGCCGACGCCGCATCCCGGGCCGGGCCAGGTGCTGGTGCGCATGCGGGCGGCGTCGTTGAATTATCGCGACCTGATGGTCGTCACCGGCACGCTATGCGCGCGGCGCTCCGCTGCCCGACCTGGTGCCGCTATCGGATGGCGCGGGCGAGGTGGCCGAGGTCGGCCCGGGCGTCACGCGGGTGAAGCCGGGCGATCGTGTCGCCGGCATTTTATGCAGACCTGGATTGGCGGCGACATCGAACCGGAACATGCGGCAAGTTCGCTCGGCGGCGCGATCCACGGCGTGCTGGCGGAATACGTGGTGTTCAGCCAGGACGGGCTGGTGCACCTGCCGGAGCATTTGTCGTTCGAGGAAGGCGCCACGCTGCCCTGCGCCGGCGTCACCGCGTGGAATGCGTTGTATGGCGGCCGGCCACCGATTGCCGGACAGAGCGTGCTGGTGCTGGGCACCGGCGGCGTTTCGATCTTCGCGTTGCAGTTGGCACATGCGGCGGGGGCGCGGGTGATCACCACCTCGTCGAGCGACGGCAAGCTGGCGCAGGCCAAAACTCTGGGCGCGTCCGATGGCGTGAACTATCGCGAACATCCTGAGTGGCACAAGGACGTTCTGCAGCTTACCGGCGGGCGCGGGGTGGATCATGTGGTCGAGATCGGTGGCGCGGGCACCTTGCCGTCATTCCATCGAGTCGGCGCGGCTCGGCGGCCAGGTGCACCAGATCGGCGTGCGGGGCGGCGCCGGGGGCGCCATCGATCCGTCCGTGGCGATGCGCAAAGGCCTGATCCTGCGCGGCATCTATGTCGGCTCACGGCAGATGTTCGAGGCGATGAACCGTGCGATCGCACTGCATCGGATCAGCCCGGTGATCGATCGCGTGTTCGGCTTCGAGGAAGCGCAAGGATGCGTACCGGCATCTGGAGGGCGCGGCGCATGTCGGGAAGGTGGTGATCCGGGTGGAGTGAGCGCCCTCTTCGTCATGGCCGGCCTTTGCCAGCCTCCGCGCCTTCGCCGCTAGCGCAAAGACAAGGCGTGGATGGCCGGCACAAGGCCGGCCATGACGTGCCGCGGCGGGGTGGGGGCGCTACGGGCGGGGTGCGCGCTTCACACTTCAACGCGTCGCTTCGCCAGTTCCGCCTCGTTCAACACCAACCCCAACCCCGGACCATCGGGCAAATGGAACAGCCCATCCACCGGACGCGGCGGATTTTCGAACACTGCGTGCGTCCGCGTCGAGGGATCGTTCCACTCCGCCGGCTTCGTCGCGTGCAGTTGCGCAGCCAGAACGTGCAGGTTCGCGGTGTGGCCGATCGTCGGCTGGGTCTGGTGCGGCACCAGTTCCACGCCATGCGCATGCGCCAGCGCGGCGCAACGCAGCAGCCCGGTAATGCCGCCCATCTTCACAATGTCCGGCTGCACCATGCGCACGCCGGCGTCGATCAGGTCCGCCAGCGCCGGCAGCGTATAGGTTTGCTCGCCTGCCGACACGGTGATGTCGAGCGCTCGGCCACCTCGCCCATCGCCTTGACGTGGTAGTGCTGCACTGGCTCCTCGAACCACCAGATAGCCGAGTTCTTCCAGTGCGCGGCCGACCCGGATAGCCCCGCCCGACGTGTAGCCATTGTTGGCATCGAAGGCCAAAGGCAACGAGTCGCCGACCAGCTTGCGCACCGCACGTGCCTTGGCGATGTCGCCCGGGATATCGGCATCGAGCAGCGTGCGGTCGTTGTCGAAACGGATTTTTATCGCCGCCGGCCGGTGCTTCAGCCGCGCTTCGACCGCGCGCAGCACCTCGTCGAGGCTACGGTCGCCATTCCCGCCGATCGAGGCATAGTGCGGCAACGCGGTGCGCCAGGCCCCCCCGACAGCTTATAGATCGGCAGTCCGGTCGCCTTGCCCTTCAGGTCCCAACACGCGATGTCGAGCGCGGCCAGTGCTCCGGTCAGCGCGCCCTCCGGCCCCAGCTTCATCAGGGTGTGCATCGCGCGATCGAGCAACACGGCGTGGTCCAGCGGGTCCTGGCCGAGCAGCGTGGGCGCGAGATGGTGCTTGATGATGACCAGAGACGCCAGGCCGCCTTGCATCGGCGAAGCCTCGCCAATACCGACCAGGCCGTCGTCGGTGTGTACCTGCACGAAGGCGCTGTGCTGCGACGGCTTTTCGCTCGGCGTCCAGCGGATCTGGAATGCATCGATGCGGGTGATTTTCATGGCGGCGCTTTAACCTCTCCCGCGGGAGCGCGAGAGCGAGTGCGACCGTGCAAGTGATCTGGCCGCGCGTAGCAGCAAACCTGACCCGATCACCCTCACCCTCGACGCTATCGCCTCTCGACCCTCTCCCGCTTCATGGGAGAGGGCGCGCGTCACCAGCCTGCCTGCCGCCCGCTCGGCTGTGCACCAATCCCGATGCACATACGCCGACCGCCCGTTCACCCAGGTCTCGACGATCCCCTCGGCCGGTTTGGTCGGCGCGTCGAACGTCGCGGCATCGCACACCGTTGCTGGATCGAACAGCACCAGATCGGCAAACGCGCCCGCGCGGATCACGCCGCGATCGACCAGACCGAACACCTCCGCGGTATGGCCGGTCATCTTACGCACCGCCGCCTCCAGGCTGAACAGCCCCAGATCGCGCGCGTAATGACCGAGCACGCGCGGGAACGTGCCCCACAGCCGGGGATGCGGATACGCATCGTGCGGCAACCCGTCGCTCCCGATCATCGCCAGCCCATGCGCCATAATCCGCCGCACATCCTGCTCGTCCATCTGGAAGAAGATCGCGCCGGCCGGCAGCAGCCGCTCCGCCGCCTCGCGCGGCGTCCGCCGCCATTCGCGTGGCGATGTCGTCCAGCATCCGCCCGGCGACTTCGGGATGCGGCACCGACCAGGTGACCTGCACCGGCACGTCCGGGCGCAGCCGCGCCGGCATCAGCACCGTCGAACCCGCATGATACGGATACACGTCGAATCGCCACCGTCTGCCCGCCGCGCCCGGCTCGATCCGCGGCAAGGTCTCGGTCGAGCGGCCGTAATTCTCCGGCATGGCGCATTTGTGGTGGCTGATCACCACCGGCACGTTCACCGCCCGGCCGATCTGCAACGTCTCCTCGATCGACAGCAGCACGTCGTTCGCCTCGTCGCGCATATGCGAGACGTACAGGCCGCCGGCGGCGCGCAGCGCTTCGGCCACGGCGATCACTTCCTCGGTCGGCGCCATCATGTTCGGCGGGTAATACAGCCCGGTGGAAAAGCCGGACGCCCCCTGCGCCAGCGCCTCGGCCAGGCGGCGCTGCATGTGCGCGGCTTCCTTGTCGGTGGCGGCGCGCTGGGTATCGCCGTCCATCGCCTCGACCCGCAGCGAGATGTGGCCGATCAGCGCGTAGGTGTTCACCGGCGAGGATCGCGCGCAGCCGCTCGGCATACGCGCCGAAACTGTCGAAGATCCACCAGGATTCGTCACCGAGCAGATCGAGCGGTGGAACGGGGCGCGTTTTCATCCGCACGGGCGACAGTGAGATGCCGCAATTGCCGACCACCACTGTGGTCACGCCCTGCGACATCTTGCACAGCATGCACTCCGGGCCGCACAGCACGGCTCGGTCGTCGTGGGTGTGCGCATCGATGAAGCCGGGGGCCAGCGCCTTGCCGGTCGCGACAACCTCGCGAGTCGGCTGTAGCGGCGCCGAGATCGCCAACCGCAGCGATGCGATCGCCGGTGACGCCGACATCGGCGGTGAAGCGCGGCGCGCCGGTGCCGTCGAATACGTTGACGTCACGAATGATCAGGTCGCAATGCAAGGTCATGCCGAGGCTTCCCCAGAACGGAAGCTCTGGTTCAGCACGGCAAAAGCGTCATGTCCAGACTGAGGTATGGCGCTTCCGGGGTGGAGTACGGATGTTAGGCGACGCCCAACAATAGATGCGTCAATTGCCGCCCGGCCCGCGCGTCTCCGTCATGGCCGGGCTTGGCCCGGCCACCGTGCGTCCGCAAGCGTGCCTTGTCAGGAGGGTGCAAGTCCGTCCTGGGCCTACCGACCAAGCCTGAAGCTGAAGGTAACTGCGTCATCGTGAGGTGGGGTGGAGAGCAACCCGAGGCGAAGAAGCAATCCGTAGGAACACGAACTCGATTCGGCCGGGCCGTCTGGCGAGCCTCCGGTGGAAGGGCGAAACCCAGACCGGTGCAAGCGGGAAGCCTGCGACGCTGAGGGTCGGTACCAAAGCGATCGTTGGGAGCGGCAAGGTGGTTGGAGACAGAGAGCTTCGAAGGCAGGGCAGGTGAAGCGGAGAGACCTGTGCGGCAGCAGGGTTCGGTGCGCCAGTGATAGAAAAGCCGCCAACACCGCATAGGAGTCACAGCACCCATAGTAGCGCTGAAGCCGGGTAATGCCGGGGGAGCGAAGGGGTGCAGGAAGGTGGAGACGCGATGTCCGGAACAGACGGAGAGACACCGGTGGCAGTCCCGATGGAGCAATCCGCGGGTAAACGTGCCGGAGACGCAGGCCGCAACGGCCCAAGGCGGAACCGCCGATCTGGACGAAGCGGATGCTGGCGACCCTCGAAAAGGGGGTCACAGGAGGGAAATGGTACAGCCTGATCGACAAGCTCTACCCTATCGCCACGCTGGAAGCGGCGTTTGCCGCGGTGAAAGCCAACCAGGGGCGGCCGGGGTGGATCATGTCAGCATCGAGGACTACGCGGCGAACCTGGAGATGAACCTGGCTCGCCTGAGCGAGAACCTGCGCACCGGGACTTATCGGCCGCAGGCGATCCGACGGCACTACATCCCGAAACCGGGAAGCCAGGAGAAGCGGCCGTTGGGAATACCGACGGTGCAGGACCGCGTGGTGCAGACGGCATTGCGCATGCTGCTGGAACCGATCTTCGAGCGGGACTTCGCCGCCCAGAGCTACGGCTTCCGTCCCAACCTTGGCTGCAAAGATGCCCTGCGACGGGTGGATGAACTGCTCAAGGCCGGATACGTGCATGTCGTGGATGCCGACCTCAAGAGTTACTTCGACACGATCCCGAAGGACCGATTGCTGGCGCTGGTCGCCAACAAGGTGTCGGATCGCCGTGTGCTTGCGCTGGTTGAGGCATTCCTCGGTCAGCAGGTGCTGGAAGGCGGCCAGCAATGGACGCCCGAACACGGCACGCCGCAAGGCGCGGTGATCAGTCCGCTGTTGAGCAATATCTATCTCGATCCGCTTGATCATCTGATGGCGGAGAAGGGCTACGAGATGGTGCGTTATGCGGACGACTTCGTGGTGTTGTGCCGAACCCCGGAAGACGCTGCTGCGGCATTGGACGCGGTGAAAGACTGGACGGCATCTGCCGGACTGACCCTGCACCCGGTCAAGACCCGGCTGGTGGACGCACAAACCGATGGCTTTGACTTTCTGGGGTATCGCTTCGAAGCGGGTCAGAAATGGCCGCGTGAGAAGAGCCTGGCGAAGTTCAAGGATACCATCCGTGCGAAGACCAAGCGGACGACGGGACGTAGCCTTGAAATGGTGATCGACGGTCTCAATCCGACGCTGCGGGGCTGGTTCGGCTACTTCCAGCACAGCCGCGAGCGGACCTTTGGCACGCTGGACGGCTGGATACGCCGCCGGCTGCGGAGCCTGCTGCGCAAGCAGCAGAAGCTGAAGGGGATTGCCGACACAAGAGGTGCGGATCAGACACGCTGGCCCAATCGCTTCTTTGCCGATCATGGGCTGTTCAGCTTGCAGATGGCCTATGAGACGGTTCGCCAGTCCTCTTGCAGGTAAGACCACCGACCGGAGAGCCGGATGCGGGAGATCTGCACGTCCGGTTCGGAGGGAGGGGGTGCCGGGACAACCGGCGCTCCCTACCCCTATCACGCCTTCCTTACGGGCCCGTGGCAAAGGCGTGGATGGCCGGCACAAGGCCGGCCATGACGGGAGAACGGATCGGCGTGCGTCCAGCGGACTCGTTCATTGTTGGGCGTCGCCTTAGTCCGCTTGCGAACCGATCGCTTGCGCCTGGGCAGCAACGGGGTTCGGGATATGCAGCCACAACGCACAGATGACGGACGACAGCAGGCATAGGAAAGCCAGTCCGTAGACTCCGCCAACATAGCTGCCGGTTGCGTCCTTCACCGCACCAACATACCAGGGGCCGAAGAAGCCGCCGAGATTGCCGATCGAATTGATCCAGGCGATGGAGGCCGCCGCCGCCGTGCCGGTCATCAGCATCGGCGGCATCGACCAGAATGGCCCCTTCGAGCCGTAGAACCCGAACGTGGCAATCGACAGTCCAACCATTGCCCACCACGTGCCCATGGTCATGCCCGTGACGATCAAGCCGATGGTGGAGACCACGCACGCTCCGAGCAAGTTCCAGCGCCGCTCATGCATCCGGTCGGAGAAGCGGCCCCAGGCGATCAGGCCGACGGCGCCGCTGACGTACGGGATCATGGTCAGCCAGCCGACTGTCATGTTGCTGATCGGGCCAAAGGATTTCAGGATCTGCGGCACGAAGAACAGCACGCCGAGGCTGGCGACGACGATGCCGAAATAGTTCAATGCCAGCAGCAGCACCTTCGGGTTGAAGAAGCCCTCCCACACCGAGAATTTCTTCAAGGCTTCCTTGGCCCGGCGCTCCGACAGCAGCCTGGCAGTGAGCCAGGATTTTTCCTCCGCCGTGAGGAATGTGGCTTGCTCCGGACGGTCGGTCAGCACCAGTAAAGTGACCAGACCCGATCAGCACGGTGGGGACGCCCTCGGCGATATACAGCCACTGCCAGCCGCGGAGGCCCCAGACGCCATCGAGGCCAAGCAATGCGGTGGACACCGGAGCGCCGAAGGCGACCGCGATCGGCAAGCCGATCAGGAAGCCGGACACGATGCGGGCATGATGGTGCTGCGGGAACCAATAGGTGAAATACAGCACGATGCCGGGGAAGAAGCCGGCTTCCGCCGCGCCCAGCAGGAAGCGGATCGTCGCGAAGCTGGTGGTGCCGGCCACTACCGCCGTCAGTGCGGCGAAGATGCCCCAGGTGATCATGATGCGGGCGATCCAAATCCGCGCGCCGATCTTTTCCAGCACGATATTGCTGGGCACTTCGAAGATGAAGTAGCCCCAGTAGAACGTGCCCACGGCGAAACCGAACTCCGTGGCGGTCAGATGCAGGTCGCCACGCATGGTCAGTCCGGCGAAGCTGCCGTTGATGCGATCGATATAGGCGAGGAAATAACTGAGAACCGCGAACGGCAGCAGGCGCAGGTAAATCTTGCGCATGGCCGATTTTTCGATGGCCGCGTCCATGGAGCCCCCTGTTCGCCGGCAGCGACCGTTTGTCGGCGCCCCGGGCCCTATTCTTTTCAGTCTGTCCTGATGTTAGGCGAAGGCGTCCGCTGAATGCAATTTTTTGTTACGTAGAGGCTACCGCCCTCCTCGCAGCACCTTTGTCGCCGGCTGGTCCAACGCGCCGTCCGTCAAGATCGCAACCTTATAGAGCGCACGGGCATTGTCCGCAGAAACTAGGCCATCGCGCACGTCGCGTGCCACCAGCGCGGGATCGCGCACGGCCGGATCGCCCATGCCGGCGCCGCCGGGCAGTTCCAGAATCAGCCGCTCGCCGTCGGGGATCACCTGGAAGCCCTTGGTGCGTAGCGTCTTGCCCGACTTCAAATGGATCGCACCGGCGGCGCCGTCCAGGCCGCCTTCGCGGCCCTTCGGAGCATGCGCGACGCGATCGAACGAGGCGTTCATGGCGAATTCCAGATCGCCCTTGCCGCCGATTTCTATCACCTGTCCGGTGCCGCCGCGGGTGCGGCCGGCGCCGCCGGAATCCGGCCTGAGTTCCTTGCGCCAGAATACCACGGGTGCGACGTTTTCCGTTGCCTCCACCGGCATCGTGCGCACGCCGGAGGGATAGGCGGTGGCGTTCAAGCCCATCCTGCGTCGGCCGCGCGCCGGTGCCGCCGGAGTTGAAGGTGATGACCTCGAAATCCGGCAGCACCGGCCGGTTGCCGCGCGCCTGGCCGGACACCGACGCAGCCGCCGCGCAACGGCGGATTCCACAACGCCGATGCGCCTTCCGCGGCGACGCGTTCGGGCACCGCCTGGTGCAGGCAGCCCATCATCAGGTCCGGCAGCAGATGGCCGATCACGTGGCGCACCGACACCGGATACGGCCGCGGCGCATTGAGGATGCAGCCTTCGGGGATCTTCATGCGGAACGGCGCCAGGCTGGCCCAGTTGTTGGGAATCTCCGGCGCCACGACGCACTTTGATGCCGAAGCAGGAATAGGCGCGGCAATAGGCCGGCGGCACGTTGATGCCGCGCGACGACAGGCCGGACGTGCCGGCGAAATCGACCTCGATGGCGTCGTCCTGCATCGTCATCGCCGCGGCGCAGCGTCACCGGTTCCTCGTAGCCGTCGGAGCAGATCTCCGCGCTGGTAGGTGCCGCTGCGGCATGCTTCGCGATCTCGGCCAGCGTGGCGCGGCGCGAACTGTCGAAGATGAAGTCGGCCAGCGGGTCGAGGCTGTCCATCTCGAACTCGTCCATCATCTCCGCCAGGCGATGCGCGCGCGGCGTCGTTGCAGGCGCACAGCGAGTAGATGTCGCCTTCCAGTTCAACCGGCAGGCGCGAGCCGGCGCGAATGAAGTCGAAGAACGTTTCGTTCGGCTGCCCCTGGTCGAAGCATTTGATGATCGGGATGTACAGCCCTTCCTCGAACACCGAGCGCCCCTCGGGGCCCATGCCGAGGCCGCCGATGTCGATGACATGCGCGGTGTTGGCGAACAGCCCGACGATGCGGCCGCCGTGGAACGCCGGCGTCACGACGGTGAGATCGTGCAGATGGCCGGTGCCGAGCCACGGATCGTTGGTGATGTAGTGGTCGCCCGTCGCGCATCGTGTCGGCCGGGAATTTGCGCAGGAAATGGCCGACGCTTTCCACCATCGAGTTGACGTGGCCGGGCGTGCCGGTGACGGCCTGCGCCATCATGCGGCCTTGCAGGTCGAAGATGCCGGCGGACAGGTCGCCGGCCTCGCGCACCGTGGTCGAGAACGCGGTGCGGATCATGGTCTGCGCCTGTTCCTCGACGACGGCGATCAGCCGGTTCCACATGATCTGCCGCTGGATTGCGCTCAGTGCGCCGGTGCGATCGGCCATCAGCGGCCTCCGCGCGTCATCTCGATATAGCCACGCCCGTTCATCGCCGCGTCCAGCCCGGACCGACCAGCGTGGACGTCTCGTCCTCGGCAACGATCGCCGGCCCCGCAATACGCGCGCCGGGCGCCAGCGAGGCGCGGTCGTACACCGCCCACGTCGCGACCTCGCCGCTCGCGGTGTCGCGCACCATGCTGGGTGCGCGGCCGGCGCGGCATCGCGACGCGGCCACCTCGCGCCGGCGGTAGCGCGTCGCCATCGTCCGGCACCGGTCACCACAACGACTGCGTAGCTCATGATCTCCACGTCGGACCCAGGCACCGGCCGATCGTAGAACGCGGTATACTCGGCGTCGTAACGCGCGCGGACCGCCGCAACGTCGTCGCCGTCAGCACCCGCGCCGGCAGCGGCACCGGGATTTCGTGCCCCTGGCCGACATAGCGCATGAACGCGTCCGCGTTTCCAATGTCGCCGCGCCGAAACTGCCGGCTGCGACGACCTGCATCGCCTCCGCCGGCATCTCGGCCAGCAGCGCGTTCACCGCATCCACATCAAACGTGGAAAATCGCTGATACAGGCTGCGCACCACCTCATAGCCGACCGGCGCGCGCAGGAAGCCGATGGCGCTGCCGACACCGGCGCCGGACGGCACCAGCACGCGGGCAATACCGATCTTCTCCGCCACCCGGCAGGCATGCACCGGCCCGCCGCCGCCGAACGCGATCAGCGTGCGCCCGGCATAGGTTTTCCCCGGATTCGATCGCATGCACCCGCGCGGCGTTGGCCATGTTCTCATCGACCATCTCGACCACGCCGAGCGCCGCCATCTCCGCCGTAAGCCCGAGCGTCTCGCCGACGTCCGCGACCAGAGCGTCGTGCGCCGCCGCTGCGTCCAGCGCCATCGTCCCGCCGGCGAAGCGCGCGGCGTCGTAGCGCCCCAGCGCCAGATTCGCGTCCGTCACGGCCGGGCTGGTGCCGCCGCGGCCGTAGCAGGCCGGCCCCGGATCGGCGCCGGCGCTCTCCGGCCCGACCCCGATGCGGCCCATGGTATCGACATGCGCCAGGGAGCCGCCGCCGGCGCCGATCTCCACCATCTCGATCACCGGAATCCGCAGCGGCAGACCCGAGCCTTTGCGAAACCGGCCGACCCGGGCGACCTCGAAGCTGCGCGCGGTCTGCGGCTTGAAATCGTCGATCAGGCAGATCTTCGCGGTGGTGCCGCCCATGTCGAACGACAGCACGTTCGCCAGCCCGCATTGCCGGGCGATATGGGCCGGAGAAGATCGCGCCGCCCGCCGGGCCGCTTTCGACCAGGCGGATCGGGAAACGGCAGGCGGTCTCGATCGTGGTCAGACCGCCGCCCGACAGCATCAGGAACAGCGGCGCCGCCACGCCCAGCCGCGTGCAGACCCGGCTTCCAGGCCGCGCAGGTAGCGTGCCATCATCGGCTGCACATAGGCGTTGGCGACGGTGGTGGAGAAACGCTCCCACTCGCGCATCTCCGGCGAGACTTCCGACGACAGCGACACCGGGAATTCCGGGCAGCGCTTCGGCCAGGATGTCGCGCGGCACGGCGCTCGTGCGCGCGGATTGACGAAGGCGTGCAGGAAGCCGACCGCGATGCTCTGCACATCCGCGTCGCGCAGCACCGGCACCAGCGCGCGCACCGCCGCCTCGTCGAGCGGGCAGCAGCACATCGACCTTCGTTGTCGAGCCGCTCCGGCACGGCCAGGCGCAGATGCCGCGGCACCAGCGGCTCGGGCAGGACGATGTTCAGGTCGTACTGGTCGTAGCGGCTCTCGTTGCCCATCGCGATCACGTCGCGGAAGCCTTCGGTGGTGATCAGCGCGGTGCGGGCGCCCTTGCGCTCGATGATGGCGTTGGTCGCCAGGGTGGTGCCGTGGATCACGATGCCGATCGCATCCGCGGTCATGCCCGCCGCGGCCAACACCGAGCGCACGCCGTCCAGCACGCCTTGTTCCGGCGCGGCGGGCGTGGTCAGGACCTTGATGGTGGTGCGTCGTGCCCGCGTGCTCCAGCGCGAGGTCGGTGAACGTGCCGCCGATATCGACGGCAAGGCGGGCAGCTTGCATCAGGTCCCCGTGCTGGTATGTCGCAGTGCAGCAGTCAATCAAGCCGACGCGGCGGTGGCAAGGTGGCGTATCGGTGCTGCTACGAAAGGCGATAAGCAAAGGATAAAATCGCAAATCGTAGGGTATTTATAGTCGATCCTTCTTCTTTTGCCGCCGATCTTGCGTGCCGGGAAAAAGTCCTTTCATACACACGGAACGCTTACGGAGTTCCGGCCGTGTCCCGCATCCATGTCCTGCATGAAAATCCCGCCTGGCTGCCACCTCTGGCCGAGGCCCTCGAGCGCAATGGCCTGCCCTGGACCGAGTGGTTCTTGCACGAGGGCAGCTTCGACCTCGCCGCCCCGCCGCCGCAGGGCGTGTTCTACAATCGCATGAGCGCCTCCTCGCACACGCGCGACCACCGCTATTCCGCCGAACTTACGGCTGCGGTGCTGGCGTGGCTCACGCGGTGGGGGCGGCGCGTGGTCAATGGCCCCGGCGCGCTCGATCTGGAAATCAGCAAGGTGCGGCAATATGCCGCGCTGGAGAGCCACGGCGTCGCCACGCCGCGCACGGTGCTGGTCGCCGGCCGCGGCACGATCCCGGCCGCGGCAGAACGGTATTTCCCGGGCCAGCCGGTGATCCTGAAGCCGAATCGCGGTGGCAAGGGGCTCGGCGTGCAGCTCTTCGCCAGCAGCGACAGCCTCGCCGCGTTCGTTGACAGCGACGCGTGGCAGGCGCCGGTGGATGGGCTGACGCTGCTGCAGGAATATGTCCGTGCGCCGCGCCCGGTGATCACCCGCGCCGAGTTCGTCGGCGGCCGGTTCCTCTACGCGGTCGAGGTCGATACCAGCGGCGGCTTCGAACTCTGCCCCGCCGATGTCTGCGCGATCGGCGACGCCAACTGCCCGGTGGGCGAGGCGCCGCGGGGGGAAAAGTTCACCATCGTCGAGGGTATACCGGACGCGCTGCGGGTGCGGCTGGAGCAATTTCTGGCGGGGTCGGGGATCGAGGTCGCGGGGATCGAGTTCATCTCCGACGGCGCCGGGCGGACGCTGGTGTACGACGTGAACACCAATACGAACTATAATGCGGAAGCGGAACAGCGGGCCGGCCGCGCGGGCACGGAGCGATCCGGACCGGGTGCGATCGCCGCGTTCCTCGGAAGTCTCTCCCGCGCGTAGCGCGGGAGAGACGCCCCGTATCGCCGGCGATGCGCCACCGGGGATGCAAACGGTGACGCCAGTCGTCATCCCCGCGAGAGCGGGGCTCATGCTGCTTGGGTTCCCGCCTTCGCGGGAATGACGACATCGGGCGTCGGGGGAGTTTTCATAGCAGGTTACCTGAGCGTGGACCCTATCAGTAACTCCGCGATCGCGTCGGCCAACTGCCCGACGGCGGTGCTCATCGCACTGACCTGCCCTGACGTGCCGGGTGATGGCGGCGGCACCGAGAAACCCAGATTGCGCGCTACCGTCGCCCGTCCGGTCACTGCCGCCTGCGCCAGCAACACCACCGCGCCGGTATGGTCCTCGTCGAACCGCTGGACGTTCAGCTCCACCGTCGCATCCGGCGTCGACAGTGATCCCGCCGTTCTCCGCGAACACCGTGCTTCGCGGCAGCCGTTGCGACAATTCCTGAACCAGCACCCTGCTCAGCATCGCGTCCAGTGGCTCACCCCACCAATCATTACCGACCACGTCGAGCCGGAAATCCTCCGACGAACGCACGATCTGCGAGCGTTGCAGGTAGTGCGCCAGAGCGATGTCGCGCAATTCGATGCTGCGTCGGCGCAGCGGGGTGCGTCGCGCCTGGCACCACCGCCAGCGTGTACAACGACGGATTGGGCGAGGTGCAGGCCGCCGGCAACGCGGCCAGCAGCCCAGCGCGCGACAGCGCCGATCTTCGCTGTCATATCGCCCGCTCTTGTGATCCACATTCAGGCATCATCACCGCACGCCTATCATTGCGACCCCAGGTCGGTGCGGCCGCGGATCAGCGCTTCGGGATGGCGCGTGAGCAGGTCCGCCAGCACGCGGACCGACCGCGCCGCATCGGTGAGCTGCGCCAGCAACCGGTTCGCATCACGACTGAAAATCCGGAATTGCCGCCATAGCCCGTCTGCAGCCGACCCAACCAGCGCGTTCAGCCGCTTTCGACGCAGAGTCGAGCTCCGCGATGATGTCCGGCAGCTTCTGGGGCAGCGTCGCAGTGAACTGTTCAGGCGCTGCACCAGCGTGTCGGCGCCCGCCAGCGTGGTGTGCAGCGATGCCGAGCGACTGCTTCAGGTCTGGCCCGTTCACCAGGCCGTTCAACCCGGACAGCGTCTGGCTCAGGCTGTCGCCGATCTGCTTGAACGGGATCGCATCCAGCTTGGCCAGCAATGCCCGCCGCGGCCGCTGGCGATGTCCTGCCGACCCGCCGGCCAGCACCGGAAGGACGTAGGTGTCACCGCTGCTTGGTCAGCGGAGCCGGCGGCGCATCGGGATAAATATCCATGGCAAGTTGTCTTCTGCCCGGTCAGCAGACTGGCGCTGTCGAGTGTCACGCGCAGGCCGCGGTGGACGAGGTCGCGCATTGTCGCATCCAGATCGCCGCCGGATGGCAGATTCAGCTTCGCCGATGCGGTCCGGCTCGATCGCGAAATGCACCGGTGCGACAACGGCATCGATGGTCCTTGTCGTATTGCAGCCCGACACTGCTGACATCGCCGATCTTGATGCCATGGCAGCGTCACCGCTGAGGTCTGCGACAGCCCGGAGATCGAGCCCTGGAAATTCGCGAGGAAGTGCAACCGGCGCGGGAAGGCAGCGGAATCCGCGGCGTCCTTGCTGTCGTAGAGCGGGAAGATCATGGTTTTCCGGGCTCACCGGAGAGCCGTGCCCCTGGCTCCGGCGTGTCGAACGCGATGCCACCCAGCAAGACGGCGCGTAACGAGTCGACCTGCAATTGCAGGCCGTTGGGGCCGAGCGACACCTTGGCGCCGGAATCGTTCCAGAACCGCGAATTGTTGTGCACATACTGGTCATAGGGTGCCCGCACGAAGGCGTGGACAGTGACGGTCTCGGCCATGTTGCCCAGGTCCCACCCAAGCACCTCGCCAACGTCCAGGTCGCGGAAATACACCGGGGAGCCGAGCGTGATGTTGCCCAGGCGCGACGCCTGCAACAGGAAGGTGTGGCCCGGCACGTCGGAGGTCAGCACCGGCGGCGTCTCCAGGCCGGTGAAATGCGTCTGCGGCTCGCCGCCCGCCGCCGAGGGCTGCAACTCGATGTAGCTGCCGGACACCAGCGTCTCCAGCCCGCATAGCGCTCCGGCGAAGAAGCGCGGCTTGACGATCCAGAACTGCGCCTTGTCGGTCAGCAACGGCTTGGCCTCGCGGTTCATCCGCACGGTGATGACGACGCGCTGCAGGTCCCTGCTGAGCGCGATCTTCTCCACCAGGCCCATATCGACGTCCTTGTGGCGGACATGCGACTGGCCGGCGGTGAGGCCCGACGCGTTTTCGAAGGTGATCTCAATCAGCGGCCCGCGCTCCAGGAACGTGCGCCACGCGAGCCAGCCGCCGATCAGCGCACTGACGATGGGGATGAACCAGATCAGCGACATCCGCCGCCGCCGGTCCACCCCGGAGCGCACTACCGCGCGCGGACGATGCGGCGGAGGATGATCGCTCATAGCGTCGTCACCCGGGTCGAACTCACGCGACTGGGCGCCCGCAGCGTCCCACATCAGCCGCGGATCGAAGGTCTGCGCCGCCAGCATGGTGAGGATCACCACCGAGGCGAAGGCGAGCGCTCCCGGCCCCGGCACGACCGAGACGATCGCGCCAAACTGCAACAGCGCCACCAGGATGGAGCCCATGAAAATGTCGATCATCGACCAGCGACCGATATGGTCGATGAAGCGATACAGCCGGGTGCGGTCACGCAGCCGCCGCCTGGACCCGGCCTGGGTCATGAGCAGCAGCACAGTCAGCCCGATCACCTTCAATCCAGGCACGACCACGCTGGCGAAGAACACCAGCGCCGCGAGCGGCCACATTCCATATTCGAGCAACTCCCGCACCCCGCCGAGGATCGTGCTGGGCTCGGTGTACCCCAGTTCGGTGTAGGTCAGCACCGGGAAGGCGTTGGCCGGGATATACAGGATCAGCGCCGAGAACCCCAGCGCCCAGGTGCGCGCGATGCTGTTCGGTTTGCGGGCGCGCAATTTAAAGCCGCAGCGTGGGCACGCCGACCCAGCCACAGTGCGGGTGACAAAATGACACGTAGGGCAGCCCAGCCGATGCGGCGTGCCCGGCTGCCAGCCCTCGCGAACCGGCCGGACAAATTCCGTGTGGCGGCGATCCAGCGCCTCCCAAATCGCTTCGGCATCGAGTGTCGCGTCGGCGGCGACCATCACCAGCATCAGCGCCGCAAGCGCATACAGCGCGGGGCCAAGTCCGATATGTACCTGGGATCCGAGCCGCACATAGGCGACGAACACGGCGAGCAAATACACCTCGATCATCGACCATGGGCGCAAGCGCTCGACCCAGGCGAACAGGCGGCGCAACCCGCCGGGCGGACGGCCGACCTGTATCCCGAGCAATACCGCGATCATGGCGAGCACCTTCGCGAGCGGTGCGGCGAAGGTGGTGAACAGCACGACGGCGGACAGTTCCCACCACCCTGTTTGCTCCAGCCCGACGGGACCGGTGAACAGGTCGGCGAGACGAACCTGGCCGGCGCGGCTGACCGTCAGCAGAATGCTGCCGGTGGCGATCAGGAACAGCACCAGCGCGGTGATGTTGAGCGCCAGCGGGACTCTGATCGGGTCGCGGTGGGTATGCCGCAGCACCGCGTCGCAGCGCAGGCAGACGGCACGCGCCGCCTGCGGCATCGGCGGCAGTACCTGAAGCTGGCCGCAACTCTGGCACTCGCGCAGGCGGGCAGACGTCATGACGGCTGGCGCGGCCGCCGTGCCGGCGCCGTGCGCGTGTGCTTGGGCCAGGGCGGGCATCAGGTGGCGATGGCGGGGAAGCGGGTGGCGCTGGGCATGCTGGGTGTCTGGCTGGGTCAGGAATGACAGATGGGAGATTGGGCATTACCCGCATCCAAGGCAATCGCCCCCACCGCCGATACGAGTGTGTGAACGCGCGGATAATGACTCCCCCTCCTCTTGGGGGCCTGGGCCGCTAAGCGGACCAAGGTTGGGGGGAGGGGGAGTAACTTACAAACTCATCGCCGGCCTGCCACCGGCGTCCAGCGCAGCGTGTCGGCTGCCTGCGTTCCCGTGGCGGGCGCATCGGCCATGCGCCCCTTCACCTCGATCGAGCGGAACCGGCGCGCGGTAAACGTGGGGGAGAAATGGTCCGCCGCCATCCCTGCCTTGAGCTTCAGCAGAGTCAGGAACCGGCGCGGCTCGGGTATCTCCGCCCACACGCTGGGCAGGAACAGGGATGCATGGCCGGTGTCCTCGATGATCAGACCGTCGATATTCGGCTGAAGCTGGGCCAACAGATCTGCCTCGTCGGCGAACGCCATCGGCACCGGGTCGGTCAGCACCGACACCGAGAGTTCCAGCCCGGCGCATTCCTCCAGCGCCAGTTTCGGAAAGCGCGAATCACGGAACGCGGCGTTGAAGGCGTGCGTCACCAGGTCCACGATCAGTGGCCGCGTCGCCACCGCCGAGCCGATGCAGCCGCGCAGCATCCCGTTGCGCCTGAGGGTAACGAAGGCCGCGCCGGGCGCAGAAAGCAAGGCGGGGATCTGGGCGCCGGGATTGACGTCCGGCGGCCGGCCCGTATCGAAGCCGATGCCGATCGCGGTGCGCACAAGCTGGATCAGCCCGTCTGCCAGATCCACCACCGCCTGATGCTCTGGATCCACCGACAGGTGCGTCCGCCTGATCGTCGGCTGCGTGCAAGGCCCAGGCACCGTAGCCGACGACGCGGTCGTGGGTGCCGGCGGTGTCGCCGGAATTGCGGAGGTCGAGCCGCTCGATCGTCATGCCGCGCCGGTGCGCCGCGAGCAGTAGCCCGCGGGTCGGCACAGCGCCGCAGGCACCGTCGGTGGTGATGGCGTCGATGTCGAAGCGTTCGATCGCCGCGGCGGTGTTGGAGTCCATCTGCTGGCAGGCGGCGTAGTCGAGGTAGTGCGACAGGTCGGTGGACACCACGATCAGGGTTTCCGGCCCGCCCCACAAGGCTTCCAGCACCGCGGCCACGGCCGCGGGCGGTGCGTTGCCGGCGACGATCGGCACCAGGCGGAAATCCCCCAGCACCTGCTGGAGGAACGGCACATGCACCTCCAGCGCGTGTTCGCGGGTATAGGCGGCTTCCAGTGCGCCCACCTGGGGCAAGCGGCGCAGCGCGGCGATCGCCTGGGTGTCGAGCGGCACGGTACCGCCGGGCAGCGCCCAGGCCTCTGCCGTATCCACCGCGAGGCCCTGGAAGCCGACATAGTGCGACGGCCCGATCAGCACGACGCGGTTGATCGTGCCGCGCGCGGCGGCCAGGCGAGCGTAAGCGCGGGCGGCGATGGCGCCGGAATATTCGTAGCCGGCATGCGGACCGATGATCGCCTTGGGCGGCACGGTGCCGGTGGGTGGAGCATTATCGGCCTCCGCCAGGAAGCCGGCGATCTGCTGGTGCAGGCGGGCGGGGTCGGCGGGGTAGAAGGTTCCGGCGACGGCGGGGGAACGGATCGCGGTCACGAGCAGGGCCTCGGGGTGGGGTGGCGGGTGCTGCATATCACAGCGGTGTGGTGTTGTCCGGGGATTGATGGCGCGGTTCCGTGGCATGTACGGGCGCGGCATGGGCGGGGCGAGTTGGCGGCGGATGGGCGTTTCGTTGGCGTTCTCGTTCTCGACGATGACTGCGCATATTCGGATGTCGTTGCGCGGAGCGGACTGTGCGGGGAAGGTGATGGCCTGGGACCACAGGCTGGTATGATGCCAGGGCTCTCGCATTTGCCATGATAAGTAGTCCGCGAATGCCCCAGATCGCAGGCGGATGCGGGCAGCACCGCAAAGTATTTAACACGAAGGCAGAACGAGAACCACGGAGCCCGTGTGCCTGCCGCACTGCCGGGGGACGCAAACGGTCTCCGTGGTCCTCCGTGGTTCTCGTTCTTTCTCCGTGTTAAATTCTTGCTTGCTTTCATCACGCGAATAACCGGATCGAGGGAGCGACCGCGATCATACAGGACGCCAGAGACAACATCCGCCGCGTGCGAGAAAAGCGTCCATGCTCCCCGTCAGCGCCGCAACTGCGCCAGTGCTGTGATGCTCACGCTTCGACCCCGGCCACTGTCAGTCCGCAGGCAGATGCACCACAAAGTTAGCCAGCGGCCGCGGCCGCATCCCCATGGCTCGAAATCGCTCGCGCGGGAGACAGGCCGCTCGGTTCGGGCTATTTCCATGGTAGACACAAAGGCACGAAGATTAAGAACTTCGTGCCTTTGTGTCTTTGTGGTGACCTGCTTGCGGAGTGACACATCGCGGTAGCCTTTCGAGTGTCGCGGAAGCTGTATCGAAGCGTCAGGATCACAACACCATGCGTAGAGCGCAACGGCCTGGATCGACAGTCCTGGCAGGTCCCTGACGTCAAGGACGTCCGACGGTTCCCCCCGGTCATCGAGCCGTACCTCTCGACGCTCGGGTCCGATAAACCGGAATGCTGTCCGCTGCCCGGCCCCGGGCAACTTGTACGCCGGCGCCGGACAGTCTAATGAAACCTCGGGCCACGGTGACCGGGGTGATCGCATTTGGTCCGCAAGCAGCGCAAAGCCAGCCCTGACAAAGCGGGGCAGCGTGCACGCGGCACTATCACAATGCCTGGATAATGCAGTAGGTTCGAGCGCGCAATTTCCGGTTCGTCGGCATGGAGCCTGCTGCGTTCCGCATTTGCCGGAGGGGAACATGGTTGGACGCATCAAGTCGGAACGCTCGGAATTGGCGGTCAACTTTTCCGGGCCGCTTGGCGCCAGACTCGAATGGTACGCGAGGGAGCGAATGGCCTATTTGTTCTCATTCGAATTCGCGGTCGAGGGGGCATATGATCGCTGGAAGACGCTTGGCGGGGCTACCTTGCGGCACAACCAGCTCATCCAGGAAAAGGCGACGCACCAGATCGGCACCGGCTTCCGCTCGGAACATCCCGAGCACGAGGAATTCGACGAGACCGACAAAGCCATGGCGTTCAAGTCCGCCACGGCGTTTAGCAACACGGACGCCGCGCATTTCTGCAATCTCGGTCTCACCTATGGGTGGAGCAGCGTCAAGAAGAACGGCGACAAGGCGATCCAAAGCCTGGCCGAACTCGCCGAGGTCTTTGCCGGCGCCACGACGGACCTGCCGCAACGCATCAATATCGGGCCGGACCGCGTCATCGATCAGTTCCATTGGGCTTTCAGCAAGATTCTGTTCAGCAAGCGCCCGTTACTGTCGCTCGGCCTGTTCCTGGACTATGCGAAAGGAGCGGCACACGACATGAATGTCTACAAGGTGGAGATGCTGGCGAAAGGATCGTTAGGTCTAGCCGCCTGCTGCGATTATTACCTTATTGCCTATTCGACTCTCGAGACCATCGATAGTTGTTATAGGTCCACGATCAATCAACTCAGTGCCGAATGCGATGCATTGGGGTTGGATCGAAAGATCTATATCGCCTGAACGCCGTCATTGCGGATCGGGGGGAAGACAAACCTGCGAACCCTTGCGGCCTGGCGGTTTGCGGGACCGCTGCCTCCGGACGCGGAGACTATCGAGATCAGCGGGCCGCACGTGTTGATCGCGCGGAACCCGTAGCCTTTCAGGGGTCAACCGCAATACTAGGCAATGAGTGCAGCGGCATGGATCGACACTCCCGGCAAATTCCTGACGTCGAGGACGCCGGACGGTTCAACCCTGGTCATCGACCCGTATCGGTCACCAATAGGATCCCGATGGACGAGCACACTGTCCGTCGTCAGATCGACGACCCAGAACTCCCGGATGCCCGCCCTGGCGTAGAGTTCCAGCTTGGCGCCGACATCGGTTTCCAAACTCGAGTCGGCCACCTCGATCAGCAGGAAGATGTCTCCCGGTTGCGGGTGCGCCGTCGGACAACCAAGCCACGGTCGCCTGACCACGACGATGTCCGGCTGCGGTTCGGACAGGCTGTCGAGCTCGACGGGGTTCTGAACCCTGATCGCGGCTTGTCCGGCGACCGCCGGGACCAGCAACTCGGTCAGCGCATCGACGGCGAGCGCTTGGCGTGGCCCGATCGCCGACATATCCACCAGTTGCCCTTCAAGCAACTCGACGCGATCGTTTTCGCCCAGGATGCCGACGTCGCCAAGACGATGATAGTTGTCCAGCGCCAAGCGATGTCCGGGCACTGGATGGCGTGCCAGGATGTTAGCGTGGCCAGTTTCCATGGTTCACTTTTCGTCTCGCAAGGCACTTGTATGCCTCCGCGGACAGCCTGATGAAACGTCAGGCCGGGGTCTACTGAGAGCCGGGCGATCCCACTGATCCGCAACCAGAGCGATGTAGCAGGGCCGGTGCGGTTCGCAAGGCAGGAAACGTCTCACAAAGGTAAAGGAAGGACAGCAAAGCGTCACATGGCTTGCGTGCCATCTCCGGATCCTGCCACGCGCCGCGGTAACAAGAATCCTTCCTGTGGCCTGGCCCCGACTTACGCCCTATCCCCGGCATTCAGCCCAGCGGATTCCATTACGGCATGCTGCCGCCCCGCTTCTTTGCTCATGTCCGCGACCGAATCCTCCAAGCGCATCTGAAGCGGAGCCTAAGCAGGGTAGCTCGCTCAGACCAGAAATCAGCTGCGGTACCGCTCCCCCCACGAAGCTCTGAACGAAATACGTTCCGTCACTTCGCGGCACCCTCACTCGGCGTTTCGCGCCGACCTCTCCCGCTGAAGGCGGGAGAGGTTGAAATACGATGGAGCATCGTCTCCGCGCGGCGGCGCAGGCGGTGGGTCCAGGCGATGCCGGCCATCCGCCGGTCGAGAAAGGCCAATGTCGCCGCGTCGTCCTCGCTGCTGTCACGCAACCAGAACAACAGCGTGGCGGTGTATGCCGCGGTCAGGATTGCCCGCTTGGTGTACCAGGTGAAATCCGTCGAGCGGTCGCCGGCGGTGTGCCAGACCGCATCGACCGTGCGCGCGGTGCAGGCAGCGGCGAGCCGGACATGCCGCGGCAGGGCAAGGACAGCCACCGCGCGGCGCACCGCTTCCTTGTACGGCCGGTTCTGCGCCAGGCGCAGCGCGATCACCGCCCTCACCCGTTCCGGCAGCGTTCCCCCCACCACCTGTTCCGCCGCCGACTGCTCCATGCGGCGGTCGGCCCAGTCGCAGAACGCCTCGACCATGTCGGCGACGCCGCCGGGGAACAGCATCTCGGCTTCCTCCCGCGGCACGTCGATCGATGCGAGGCCGGCGCGCAGGGCGCGATAGGTCCAGCCGTCGAACGGCACGTTCGGCAGCATCGCTTCCAGCGCCGCGTCCCGCTCCGGGCTGCGCTCGGTCGGGTCGATCATTGGTCGCGTGCCGCAACGAGCCGGTTCAGTTCCTCGTTAAAACCGAACAGGCGGAAATCGGTCATCCGCATAGTGTAAAGAATCCCGTCAAGGTGGTCGTACTCGTGCTGCACGATTCTGGCATGGAAGCCGGACACCTCGCGTTCCACCACGTTGCCGTCGCAATCGAAGGCGCGATACCGCACCCGAGGCGCCCGCGGCACGCCGGCGCGCATGCCGGGGATCGACAGGCAGCCTTCCCAGTTCAGCACACGCTCGTCGCTCAGCAACTCGAGCTCCGGGTTGATCAGCACCGTGTTGCCCAGCGGCAGGTCGTCGGGGTCATCTTCCTTCCGCTCGCCGGGAACGCGGAACACGAACAGCCGCAAGGGCACGTAGACCTGCGGTGCCGCGAGGCCGACGCCGGGCGCGTCCTCCATGGTTTCCATCATGTTGGCGACCAGGCGGCGGATTTCCGGCGCGCCGGGGTCCGGCACGGGCTGGCAGCGTTGCAGCAGCACGGGGTGGCCCATGCGGGCTATTTTCAGGATGGCCATGCGCTCTCCTCGAATTCGATTTGGCGCCTCTCGGGAGGCGTGTTATAGCCCCGGCCCCGCGTCGGGACACCCCGAAGCGGGATTTTTCGCGCGTTCCCGGCAGGCGGGGGCGGCGAGGTGGAAGGAGCAGGCGGCCAAGTGCAAGTCCTCGTGCGTGACAACAATGTCGATCAGGCGCTCAAGGCGCTCAAGAAGAAGATGCAGCGGGAGGGGATTTTCCGCGAGATGAAGCTCCGGCGGCACTACGAGAAACCGTCCGAGCGGCGTGCGCGCGAGGCTGCGGAAGCGGTGCGCCGTGCCCGCAAGCTGGAGCGCAAGCGTCTGGAACGCGAAGGCTTCTGAGCATCGGGCCAGCCTGCGCCGGGTGACCGGGGCAGGAGGCTGACGGAAGTGAGCGGCCCGGGGAAAGCGCCCCGCTGGCCGTTTTTGGTGTTTCTGGACGCCGCGGCTTTTCCTGATTGCCCAATTCTGCTTAGGTGGTCCGATTGGTCCAACACCTCTCGGTCCTTTCCTATGCTTGCACCAGACCAAACGCGGCAGCAGGCCGTGTTCGACCGGCTCCGGCAGGGAATTCTTGCGGGGTCGTTGCCGGCCGGGGCACGACTGCCGCCGACGCGCGCGCTGGCCGGCGAACTCGGCGTGGCGCGGCAGACCGTTGTGTTGGCGTATGAACGCCTGGCGGCCGAAGGCTATGTCCGCGCGCGCACCGGCAGCGGCACCTATGTCGCGGCCGACCTGCCGGACGCTGCGCCCGCGCCCGCCGCGCCGCCGGCCACCGCCGCCAGCGTGTTGTCGCGGCGGGGTTCTTTGCTGGCCGCCGTGCCGATCACCGCGTCGCCGCGCGATAGCGGGTCGGGTATGCTCCTGGCCGGCGGGCTGCCGGCGCCGGATCTGTTTCCGGCCGCCGCGTGGGCGCGCTGCACGGCGCGAGTGCTGAAGGCGCTGCCGGCCGAGTGCACCGGCTATCCTCCGCCGCAAGGTCTGCATGACCTGCGCGTGCAGATTGCCGCGCATCTGGCGAGCACGCGCGGGCTGGCGGCCGATCCGGGCTGCATCGTCGTCACCGCCGGCACGCAGCAGGCGCTGCGCATCGCCGCCGAACTATTGCTGGATCCGGGCGACGCCGCCTGGGTGGAAGATCCGGGCTACATCGCGGGGCGTGGGGCGCTGATCTCGGCGGGCGCGGCGCCGGTGCCGGTGCCGAGCGACACCGAGGGGCTGGACGTCGCCGCCGGCATCCGGCTGGCGCCGCAGGCTAGGCTGGCGCTGGTGGCGCCGTCGCACGCCACGCCGCTGGGTGGGGCGTTGCCGATCGGGCGGCGGCTGGCGCTGCTGGACTGGGCGACGCGCGCCAACGCCTGGGTGCTGGAGGACGACTGCGATTCCGAATTCCGCTGGGAAGGCCGGCCGCTGCCGCCGCTGGCCAGCCTGGATCGGTCGGGGCGGGTGATCTACTGCGGCACGTTCAGCAAGACGCTCGCGCCCGGGTTGCGACTGGGGTTCGCGGTGGTGCCGGCGCCGCTGGTGGCCGCGTTCGTGCGGTTGCGCACGCTGCTGGATCGCGGGGCCGACGCGATTGGCCAGGCGGTGCTTGCGGAGTTCATGCGGCAGGGGCTGCTGGCACCACATATAAGACGGATGCGCACCGAATATGCCCGCCGGCGAAGCGCGGTGCTGACCGCCCTGGCGCGGCACGCATCGGGACTGACGATCGTTCCGGCGCCCGGCGGGCTGCACATGGTGGCGCGCCTCACAGATGGCATGGACGAGGCGGCGGCGGTGCGGGCCTGCCGGGCACGCGGGCTCGCGGTGATGCCGCTGCGGGCCTACTACGCCGGGCCGCCGCGCATGAGCGGAATCGTGCTGGGCTTTTCCGGCACGCCGGTGCCGCTGGCCGCGGATGCAGCGCGGCGGCTGGGGAGTGCGCTGAAGGCGGTGGGTTGAGGCGTTGGACAGGGGCCCGCATGGTCAGTCGTCGGCGGGCACCAGATGCGGGATGTGGCTGCTGCAATTGGTGTCCCAGGCTTCGACGTCTACGCGGATGACGCGTTCCGCTCGGGCGCGGTAGTCCGGGTCGCTGACCTTGGCGATCAGGTCGGAGTCGCCCTCGATCACCGTGGCGCGGCCCCAGATCTTCAGACGGGTGCGTTCGGCGTAGTCGATCAGCAATAGAAAGACGCGGTCGTTCTCCGCCAGGTTGCCGATGGTGATGTATTGGCGGTTGCCGGCGTAATCGGCGAAGACCAGCGCGCGCGGGCCGAGCACCTTGACGAAGCCGCGCGGGCCGCCGCGATGTTGCAGATGCGGCCAGCCTTCCAGGCTGGCGGTGCCAATGATGACGCTGTTGGCGTTGGCGATGCGGGCCTGCATTTCCTCGGGTAGCGAGTCGCGCTCAGGCGGTCGCTGCGCCATGCGTTCGTTGTGCTCGCGGGCGCCGTGGCCCTGTTGCGCGGCACGCACGGAGGGCGTGAAGGCTAGGTTGGTGAAGGCTCGGGTCATGGCGATCCCTGGGGATGCGGTGTGCGATGGCACTTGGGTGCGCGGCGCGGCGGGCGGTAGCGACGATTTGTCAGGGGGCGCATGAGATTGGGTCAGGCGATGGGCGGAGGCGAGGAAAAAGGGGGTGCGTGCCGACCCGATCACCCTCACCCTCGACGCTTCGCGTCTCGACCTCTCCCGCTCCCGCGGGAGAGGTTTAGTCCGCTTGGGCGGGAGGATAGTCCTCAGGCGCGTTCAAGGAAGCGGTCGAGGACGCGTTTGTCGCCGGCTTTGTCGAACGCTACGTCGAGCTTGTCTTCGTCGGCCGCCGTGACCACGCCGTAGCCGAACTTCTGGTGGAAGACCCGCGCACCCACCGGTATGGCGTCGGCCCGCGCGGGGCGCGCCGGCTGCTCCCAGGCTTCGACCGTGCGGGTGCGCCGCGCCACCAGGGGGAACTGGCCGGAGAAGGTGGTGGCCGCGGCGATGCGGGCGTCGCGCGCCAGCGCAGCGGAGCCGGCACGTTCCACCTGATCCTCCGGCAGCTCGTCGACGAAGCGGCTGGGGATGCTGGTTTGCCAGTTGGCGTAGATGCGGCGATTGGCGGCGTGGCTGACGATGGCGCGGCGGCGGGCTCGGGTCAGGCCGACATAAGCGAGGCGGCGTTCTTCCTCCAGCGACTTCAGGCCGCCCTCGTCGAGCGCGCGCTGGTTGGGGAACAGGCCTTCCTCCCAGCCGGGGAGGAAGACCGTGTCGAACTCCAGCCCCTTGGCGCCGTGCAGCGTCATCAGGTTGACGCGGTCGGCGCCGGCGTCCTCGTCGTTCTCCATAACTAATGATACGTGGTCGAGGAACCCGGCCAGCGTTTCGAACTCCGACAGCGCGCGGACGAGTTCCTTCAGGTTGTCGAGCCGGCCCGGCGCCTCGGGCGACTTGTCCTGCTGCCACATGGTCGTGTAGCCGCTTTCGTCTAGCATGGTGGCGACGGCGACGACGTGGCCCTCGGTTTCCGCCTGGGCGCGCCATCGCGCGAAGCCGCGCAGCAGGTCCCCCACCTGCTCCTTTATCTTGCCGCGCAGGCCACCGGTTTCGATCAGCCTGGCCGCGGCGGCGGCGAGCGGGATGCTGTCGGCCCGCGCGGTCTCGTGCATCGAGCGAAGGGCGGCTTCGCCGACGCCGCGGCGGGGGACGTTGACGATGCGCTCGAACGCCAGGTCGTCGGCCGGCTGCACGGTCGCACGCATGTAGGCGACCGCGTCGCGGATCTCCTGGCGTTCGTAGAAGCGCAGGCCGCCGACCACGCGATACGGCACGCCGATCAGGATCAGCCGCTCCTCGAAGGCGCGGGTCTGAAAGCCGGCACGCACCAGGATGGCGATCTCGCTCAGGGGATGGCCGTCGCGGCGCAGCGCCTCGATGCGTTCGCCGACCATGCGGGCTTCCTCGTCGGAGTCCCACAGGGCGACGACGATGACTTTTTCGCCGCTCTGCGCGTCGGCGCGGCCGGGGCGCAGCGTCTTGCCGAGCCGGCCCTCGTTGTGGGCGATCAGGCCGGAGGCGGCGGCGAGGATCGGCGCGGTGGAGCGGTAGTTCGCCTCCAGCCGGATGATCTTTGCACCGGGGAAATCTTTTTCGAAGCGGAGGATGTTTTCTACCTCGGCGCCACGCCAGCTATATATTGACTGATCGTCGTCTCCCACGCAGCAAATGTTGCGGTGGGATTGCGCAAGTAACCGGAGCCATAAATACTGGATCAGGTTGGTGTCCTGGTATTCGTCCACCAGTATGTATCGGAACATGCGATGGTACTGGTCGAGGATTTCCGGCTGGGTGCGCAACAATTCCGTCATGTGCAGCAGCAGGTCGCCGAAGTCGGTGGCGTTCAGTGCGCGCAGGCGGTCCTGGTACGCGGCGTACAGCGAACGGGCGCGGCCGTTGGCAAAATCGATGTCCTCGGCTGGGGTTATGCGGTCCGGCGTGAGGCCGCGGTCCTTCCAGCGCTGGATCGCGCCCATCAGCGCCTGGGGCGCCCAACGCTTGGCGTCGATCCGTTCTGGTTCCATAATCTGCTTTAAGAGACGAAGCTGATCGTCGGTATCCAGAATTGTAAAGTTTCCCGACAGTCCGACCTGGGCGGCGTGCCGGCGTAACATTCTTGCGCACAATGCGTGGAACGTGCCGAGCCACAAGCCCTCGGCGGGGCGGCCGAGGATGGCGCCCACTCTTTCCCGCATTTCGCGGGCGGCTTTGTTGGTAAAGGTGACGGCCAGGACCTGGCCGGGGAAGGCGCGGCCGGAGAGCAGGATGTGGGCGAAGCGGGTGGTCAGGACGCGGGTCTTGCCGGTGCCGGCGCCGGCCAGCACGAGCACCGGGCCGTCGAGGGTTTCCACGGCTTCGCGTTGCTCGGTGTTGAGGCGGGCGAGGTAGTCGGTCATGGGGTGGGGAATTGGGCTGGCACGGGAGGAGTGTAGCCAGGGGGTGCGGTAGGGTGCCAGGGGTTGGTGGGGCAAACTGATTGGCCTGGGGGCCGTGCGGTCATTCAACCGGTGGTTGGTTCGACGCCTGCTTCATGCCGACTGCTCGCGTCTGCGCTTCGACGAAGTCAGCGATCACCTTGACGCAATGATCGAAGGTCGGGGTGTAGCCGTCCGGCATGATCTGGTCGAAGCCGCGGCGTAGGGCAGCTTCGTGGGTCTCGATACGCTGCATGACCACCGCCAGCCTTGGAAGGTATGTATTCCTTTCCACCATCAGCTTGACCGCTTCGCCATTCTCGATGAGGAACGCAAGGTCGAAAATGTCGCGTCCGGTGAATTGCTCGGCCCGGTATAGCAATTTTTTGGCCAGGATCTCCGTCGCGGTTTCCACCATGGCCTGCCTGGACCCTATTGCTCGCTCCAGCGCGTGCGGCGTGGTCAACCGGGGGGCGACAATGAAATCGATCTCGCCGCCCGGCGTGACGAATTTAATGAAATTCGAGCTTTCGATGTAGTTGCTGCCGGTATGGCAGACCTGATCGGCGACGTCGTTGGTTCGAGGGGTGATATAGAGTAACACCTGTGGATCGTTGACGAATATGTCTATGTCATGACTGTAGCGGTGAGCAAAGAGTTCATGCAGCATTGTACCACCACCGATGGTCCATGAGATTTTACTGCCCATAGTCTCCTGGGCGCGCTCGATGATGTGCAGCGCGATGTCGAACAATTTCAACCAGTCATCCATGCCCTGATCCTTGCGCCAGCCCCTACTGTGTCGGCCAGTTCGGTCAGGTTTCGTAGGACCGTCGCCCGTTCGCCCTGCGGGTACGCAAAAACGACCCGGGCCAGCATGCTGATGGGAAGTTCCTCGATAGCGCGAGAGATATGCGGCAGAAACTCATCTGGCACGCGGCCTTGCCGTAGGATCTCACGGAGTTCGGCGCCGCCGATGGTGTGCCGGAACGGAACACTGCTGGCCACTGCGACTGCATCGAAGATGTCCATGGCCATGTTCTTAGCACGGTAATTGGGGTAACGTCATCGCGCCTGGGAAACTCATGCTCATTGCACAGGTACACGTATCGCGCGTTCGCGTGGCTGTTGCGATCACCAGGCAGCCAGGTCTCCTACCCAAACCATGCGCCTCGCCAAAGCCACATCGCCGGACACGCGCCGGATCAGCCTCTCGTCTGCCGTGACCAGAGGCACGTTGAGCTTCTCGACCAATGCTATGTAAAGCGAGGCATAGGCCGTGACCCTCCGCGTCACCGAGATCGCGAAAGCGCGCGGCATCAGGTCCGCGATGGGCGTACCGATGACTGGCGCGCGCAGCCGGGCGATCATGCGTTCCTCGGCGTCCGCCGCGGTCAGATCGCCCTTGAAGGCCTTTGACCACAGCACGTTGACCGCCTCGGCCAGCCAATGATCGGGGGCATGGCGCGCGTCACACTGCAACAGGAGGGCGGCCTTGGCGCTGTGATCTTCCTCGACAACCCACTTCGCGGAGACCGAGGCATGGACGACAACCTCCCTCACGGGCTGCCGGCCGTGTGGTCCCGGTCCTGGTCCTGCCGGACCACGCCGGCGCTGTCGCTGGCCTTTGGCGGCGTCCGCGCCCGCAGCTGCGCCGCGGCCTCGGCGAAGGTTGCCGTCTCGGGCCGGAGAGCTTGTTCAAGGATGGCCCGGTGCTCGGCCTCGGCTGAACGCCCGACCCGGGCGGCCCGCCGCTTGAGGGACTGGATGAGAGCGTCGTCGAGGCACCGGACGATGAGTAGACCCATGGTTACACCTCGCAGTGCTATCGCTGAGCGATAGCGTTGTGGATGGACAGGTCAAAGGGCGTTGCGGCTCCGTCGCTCGATGCTGATCAGGCGCAAGTCCCGGCAGGCCAGGTCTGGCGGCCGAGCGCCCGGTCCCAGTGCGGCGGGATTGGTGGCGGGGCGGAAGCCGCAGTCATTGCCATACCAGTCACTGGAATTTGATGGGTGTAAAAATTCCCGACAATCCGGCGTGAATCGCATGCCGACGCAACACTCTTGCGCAAAGTGCGTGAGAAGTGCCGAGCCACAGGCCTTCGGCGGGGCAGTTCGAGATGGCGCTCGCTCTTTCCCGCATTTCGCGCGCGGCTTTGTCGGTGAAGGTGACGGCCAGGACCTAGCTGGGGAAGGCGCGGCCGGCGAGCGGGATGTGGGCGGAGCGGGGGTCAGAACGCGCGGGTCTTGCCGGTGCTGGCGCCGGCCAGCACGAGTACGCGGCCGTCGGGGGTCTCCACGGCTACGCTACGGGTGTTGGGATGCGCGAGGTATTCGGGCATGGGGTGCGAACCCAGGGCGGCACGGTTGGAGATCAACGAGAGAGGGTGGATGCCAGGAATGGGACCACGGGAGGGCGGTTGGCTTCAGGGGCTAATCTGATGAGTTGGGATTTCTTACACATGCCGAGTATGTGGAGTGTCGCAGTCATATAACCTATTGATATAGCGTGATTTCTATGAGTGGCACAGGGTTTGCTTCTATCGCGGCAGAGCGAATTTTGCGGCTGGAGACTGAAATGGCGACGCAGGGAAAGATTATTCGTGGTTTCATTGTTGGGGTCTGCCTGACCGCCGCCCTTGCCATCTCGGGTACTGCGAAAGCAATGCCCGGTAGCAACGTGGACGCCGCCGTGGACTTGGGGTTCAACGGTGGCGGCGGGGACTATTGCGGCGAGGGCAGCGGGGCGAGCCTTTCCACGACGACCTGCCTCAATTTTGCTGGTGCAGCTTTCCCCGAATTCGGAGCCTATCTCACCAACCCATATACCCCACCGGGCGGCTCATCAGCCCCAAACACTTGGAGTTTGACCGCCCCATTACCGTCTCCTAACTATAACCCCGTCCAGAGGGGGGCCGTCATAACGATACAATCCTCCCTCTCGTTGGTCGGAGTGGGTAGTAGCTTTACTCCGGTAACAATAACGGACTTTTTGACGTTTGCAGGCAACAATGGGTTGTACGAGTTCGATGTCACTGAGATATCGAAAAGTCTTACGGCTGGTCAGCCCAATACTGTCACTGTCAATCTGCTCGGGAACTTGATCGACGACTTAGGTCACTATGCGGAAACAAGTGCCGCATTTATTATGAACTTAAATCAGGTCGGTGGCGGTACGGCGTCTATTGCCGGGAGCGGAACTTTTTCTTCGCCGCCGGCGTTTGTGCCTTCACCCGAGCCGGCATCGCTTGCCGTGCTTGGCGTTAGTCTCGCCGGTCTTGGCTTCGCTCGCCGCCGTCGCAATAGATAAACTGTTCGCTACCGTCGGATTGGCCGTCAATCTGCTGGCAGAATCTCGGAACGCCCCCACGTTCCGAGCTTCTGTTTGTGGGGTGGCCGGCGCGCTGCAGACGGTTTGCGTGGGATTGCGGACGAACGCGCAATTGCGGTGAGGAGCACGCCCGCTACCGGGCACATGACATCAGTAAGATGTGCCCGGTACCGCCGCAGATTTCGGCGGCACGCTACATGTGCGGGGAGACCGTGCCCCGAGAGACATCTCATGAGCGCTCCGATTTCCGTCCGCCTCGACGACAATGTCCGCGCCACACTGGAAGCCGAGGCCAAGGAGCAAGGCGTCGGGCTCGCGACATACCTGCGCCAACTGGTGGCCGATGCGGCGCGCGAGGTCCGCCGGAAGCGTATCCGCGCGCAGAGCGAGGCCGTGGGGCGCTACATCGCCGAGAACCCCGAGGCACGGGAATTCTACGAATTCTGGGGTACACCCACGACGGATCCAGGCTGAGATGGCGGGTTTCGAGCCGAGCCAGATTGTCATTGCGGACTGGCGCGATCCCTTGCCCAAGGAAGCCAACAAACCGCGGCCCGCGATTTGTCGTAGAAGATGGAGCCCTGTTCGGCCCGCTTTATCCAAATGTCATCCTTGTTCCGCTCACCGAGGATGACAGCATGGTGCTGCCGGAACTCTCGGTCCGGATCGATCCCACGCCCGAGAATGGTTGCACAAAGATATGCTCTGCCGTTTCACCGTTGGTTGCCGGCACCTCCAAACTGCGGGTCCGTCCCACGTCGTCTCGCGTCACCGCTGAACAACTCGCCCGCATCCGCCGGCAGGTGGCCGAGGCGATCGGCCTGGACTAGCAAGGCCTCCCTACCCGCGCGTCAGCCCGCTCCGCCACCCGCCCTGGTTTTCGCCACCGCCCCACTATATGAGTACACGCGGCGCCGGGGTCCCTCCCCCGGCGCCTTTGTATGAGGCCCCATGACCGCCGAGAACCTCCCCGCCGACCAGACCGCCGAGATCGCCCGCCGCCGCACCTTCGCGATCATCTCCCACCCGGACGCCGGCAAGACCACGCTGACCGAACACCTGTTGCGCGCCGGCGGCGCCATTCAGCTCGCCGGCAACGTCCGTGCCAAGGGCGAGCGCCGCCGCACCCGCTCCGACTGGATGGGCATCGAGCGCGACCGCGGCATCTCCGTCGTCACCTCGGTCATGACCTTCGAGCACGCCGCCTGCGTCTTCAACCTGCTCGACACCCCCGGCCACGAGGATTTCTCCGAAGACACCTACCGCACGCTGACCGCGGTGGACTCCGCGGTCATGGTGATCGACGCCGCCAAGGGCATCGAGGCGCGCACCAGGAAACTGTTCGAGATCTGCCGCCTGCGCGACATCCCGATCGTCACCTTCATCAACAAGATGGACCGCGAAGCCCGCGACCCGTTTGAGCTGCTGGACGAGGTCGCCTCCACGCTGGCCCTGGACACGGCCCCGGTCACCTGGCCGGTCGGCCGCGCCGCCACCTTCGCCGGCACCTATGACCTGCGCGCCCGCGACCTGCACCTGACCGCGCCGCTGCCGCAGTCCGACCCTCGGCTGGCGGCGCTGGGTGAGGAGGTGGACCTGGTGCGCGCCGCCCTGCCCGAGTTCGACCGGGAAAGCTTCAATGCCGGGCACCTCACCCCGGTCTACTTCGGCAGCGCCATCAAGGGCATCGGCGTCACCGATTTGCTCGACGGGCTCGCGGAGTATGGCCCGCCGCCGCGGGCGCAGCATGCGGACACCCGCACCATCGACGCCACCGAGCCCACCCTGACGGCGCTGGTGTTCAAGATCCAGGCGAACATGGACCCCAACCACCGCGACCGCATCGCCTTCGCCCGGGTGTGTTCCGGCCGGCTCACCCGCGGCATGCGGCTGAAGCAGGTGCGGACGGGAAAGCTGATCCCGCTGCACGCGCCACAGTTCTTCTTCGCCCGCGAGCGCGAGATCGCCGACGAGGCATTCGCCGGCGACGTGGTCGGCATCCCCAACCACGGCACCCTGCGCATCGGCGACACGCTGACCGAGGGCGAAGATGTGAACTTCGTCGGCGTCCCGTATTTCGCACCGGAGATCCTGCGCCGGGTGCGGCTGGACGACGCCATGAAGGCGAAGAAGCTGCGCCAGGCGTTGGCGGAACTGGCGGAAGAAGGCGTGGTGCAGTTGTTCCGCCCGCAGGATGGCGCCGCGCCGCTGGTCGGCGTGGTCGGGACGTTGCAGCTCGACGTATTGCAGGCGCGGCTGGGGGCGGAATACGGCGTGGCGATCGGCTTCGAGGCGACGCCTTATGCGTTGGCGCGCTGGGTGTCGTCGGCGGACAAGACGGCGCTGGCGCGGTTCGTCGCCGCTAACCGGAGTGCGATGGCGGACGATGTGGACGACGATCCGGTGTTCCTCGCCACGTCGGCGTTCATGATGCGGCGGGCCGAGGAACTCGCGCCTGAGATCGCATTCCGCGACGTCAAGGACGTGCGCGCGGAGAAACTGGCGGCTTGAATTAAAGAACCTCTCCCGCGGGAGCGGGAGAGGTTTTACTTATATCCGGCCCACTAACAGTAGAACAACGACGATCATCAGGATCAGTCCCAAACCCCCGCTAGGGTAGTAGCCCCACCCGCCGCTATACGGCCATGTCGGTAGCGCACCGAGCAAAAGAAGGACAAGGATCACGATGAGGAGCGTGTACAACGCGACCTCCTGCCGTTCACACGCTAAGCCGTGCGTCGATCACGGTCTGTAGTCGGTATGATTGGCGGCTGCGTTGCTCAAACCTTGGCCTGCTGCCTTAATATCCTGGCCGGCGCCCTGCGCGGTGTAGCAGGCCGAGAGCAGGGGCGCCGCGCCCAACAATGTAGCGACGGCAAATGCAAGCGCGAGTTTCCTACGCATTCCAGGTGTCCCTTTCACAGTCTCGCGGTGGCTCGAACGCCGACGCGGTTAGTAACGCAGCGACGAAACTTGGTGCCGAATATGGCGCCAACGCGGCGTGCGGCTTCGCGATTGAGTGCGTTCACGTGGATGTTGTTGCAGGAGGAACGCGGCGTCACTGCTCGTTGAGGGGGAGGTTGCAGCCACCCGCCTTCGCCCCATAGGCTGCCGGCATGAAAGGGAGGGAAATGCGATGGCGGGGCTGTACTACGAGGAGTTCTTCGTCGGTCAGGAATTCGAGCATCCCTGGTCGCGCACGGTGACCGAGATGGATAACACGCTGTTCTCGGCGCTGACGCTGAACGTGCAGCCGCTGCATCTCGATGCGCATTTCGCGGCGGGTACGGAATTCGGCCAGCGCATTGTGAACTCGATGTTCACCGCCGGGCTGATGGTGGGGATGAGTGTGAACGACACCACCGTTGGCACGACCGTGGGTAATCTCGGCTTCACCGATATGCGATTTCCCAAGCCGGTGTTCCACGGCGACACGTTACGTGCCCGCACCAAGGTGGTGGCGATGCGCGAGAGCCGCTCGCGTCCCGATGTCGGCATCGTGGATTTCGAGCACACCTGCTGGAATCATCGGGACGAGATGGTGGCGATCTGCCGCCGCCAGGCGATGATGCGGAAGAAGCCGAAGGCGGCCGGCTAATAGGCCCGGAAGCCGACGAGGTTGCCGGGTGGGTCGTAGTCGCACACCCACACCTCGCGTTCCGGATCGGTTGCGACACCGCAGCCGACACTGCGCGTCGAGCGCCAGACGATCTGGGTGTAGTGGCCGCAGACGCCAGCGCAGGTGTTGCGGCTGGGATCGTAGCCGCGCCCTTCGCCGGCCCAGGTCGCGACCACCTGCCCGGGTGAGGCCGCGCCGCCCGAGATCGCGTAGAGGTTCTCGCCGTAGCGATTGTCCGGGCGGTGGGCGAACGTTCCCGTAGCGACCAGGCGGTTTGCCCAGTCCTGAGCCACCGCGGCCAATTGCGCCGACCAGATCAATGGCGGGTCGCCGACCCGGGCTCGCACCGCATTGTGCGCCTCCACCATGGCCCGGGCGAGCGAGGCCGGCGCCCCGTTCGTGGCATATGATGGCGCCGGCGGTGCGACGGGCGCCCCGTAACCGGGATAACCCGGGTAGCCAGACGGATATTGCGCCTGGGCAGCGGCGAGACTTGCGAGGAACGGCAGGATGGCCACGGCACGCATCGTGCCGAAGTTTAGCCTGACTGCCCGAACAGTGCGAGCCATGCGCCAAGCGCGTAATCGCGAGCAAACAGAAGGGCGGAGAACCGGCCGCGGCCAGTTCCAGGGTGCCGCCGCCAAGCGGCCCTTCCGAGTGGCGCCGATGGCGGGGACCAATTCGACTTCATGCCGTGACATCGAAGCCGCGGTGCGAGACTATCGCCTACGTCCCGAAATTTGTCCCTTTCCGAACGGTTCTCATTCGTGCTCAATATTGATCTGGGGCTGCCACGATCGGCGGGCGTTCGGTGCGGCCCCTTCGGTCTGGTACAATACCAACAATGGTACCACCCACGGTCCAGGGACGTGCGTCAGGCTCCTTTCTGCGGCGGGCGTATTGCTCCGTGGCCGGCGGGTTGCTGGCGTGTGTCCTCCTGTTCGCAGCGCCCGGACCCGCGCGGGCCGACGTCATCGCCGATGTCGACGACGCCTTGCTCAACATCATCCAGAACAGCTCGGCCTCATTGATCGACGGCCCACCGGAGGTGGCGCGCGAGATCGCCATGGTCGATGGCGCCATGTTCGACGCGGTCAATGCGGCCAGCGGCAGCCCTGACGCGCCGATCGCCTATGCCGGCGGACCGGTCGCGAATGCCTCGCCCCAGGCCGCGGCGCTACAGGCCGCGGTCACCGTGATGGGCAGCCTGTATGGCGCCGGCTCGCTGTATCAGCAGTATGAAGGCCAGACCGGCGCCTCATATTACGGTGCGACGTCGCCGTATGCGAATACGCTGATCGGCCCGAGCACGGCCCAGATGGCCATCATTGCGTCCGACATTTCGGGGCTCTCGAACGAGTTGGCGAACCTGGGCGGCGGGACCGACATCACCCTCGGGACCGAACTCGGCGCCGCGGCGGGCGACGCCATGATCGCGGCGCATGCCAACGATGGGTCCACGGCGGCGAACCTCGAGACCCTCACGCCCTATGTGCCGCCGAACGAGGGATTGGCTGGCGTGTATGTCCCTCCCGCCACCCGGCCGGCGATGACGCCGACCTGGGGGACGGTGATGCCGGCCGGTTTGAGCAATGCGACGATCAGCGGGTTGGAGGCGGCGGTGCCTCCGCCGCTGTCGATCACGTCGCAAGCCTATGCGCTTCAGGTGTTGCAGACCGAATGCGAGGGGTCGGGAACGGCGCTGCCATCGGGTATCGAAACGGTGTGCGAAGCACACGGCTTCTATCCGGAGTCATCGCAAGAGGCCGCCGCGGCGTTGTTTTGGAACGATCCGGGCGGCACGTTTCAACCCCCCGGACATTGGCTGCAGATCGCCGACAATGCCGCCGCGGGCCAGGGCCTGGGTTTGCTGCAGCATGCGCAGGAGGACGCCCTGGTCGGCGAGGCGTTGTATGATGCCGGCATCGCCACCTGGGCGGTCAAATACAATTACAACCTTTGGCGGCCGATTACGGCAATCCGCGATTGCGACAACTGGAATCCCTACATCACGGCTTGGCAAGTCTGCGATAGCACATGGACTTCGCTGATCAATACGCCGCCGCATCCGGACTACGTCGCCGGGCATCCAGCGTTCAGCGGCGCTGCCGCCACGGTGCTGGCGGCGTTATTCGGCACCGACGACATCGCGTTCAGCTCGACGTCCAATTCCTATTGCAACATCGGCAAGCCGACCGTGGATCAGTATGGCAACGTCATCGGATGCACGCTGAACAGCGTGTTCTACTCAGTCAACACACCGGGCGCTTTTGGATGCAACAACGCGCCGACCGAATATGGCGGGTACGCGGTGTCCGACCCGAACTACAACGCCAGTCCGCTGATCTGTCCGATCACCGAGGATTTCAGCAGCTTC
This sequence comes from uncultured Alphaproteobacteria bacterium, assembly GCA_963762885.1. Classification (GTDB taxonomy): domain Bacteria; phylum Pseudomonadota; class Alphaproteobacteria; order Acetobacterales; family Acetobacteraceae; genus JASHVB01. The sequence goes on along the minus strand of CAVXNH010000047.1, from coordinate 25,798 downwards.
TCGCAGGCATCGTCCGGCTATCTCGGCGCCGAGTTCAGCCGGGTGGTCGGGGGTATCCACACCCCGTTGGCGGTCGAGAACGCGCTGGCGCTCGGAGATGCTGTCGGCGAGGCCTTGGTGCCGGAGCCGCCGATGCTGCCGGTGCTGGCCGGAGGGCTGTTGATTCTCGGTCTGATCAGGCGGTCTGCGGCTGGCGTTTGGCGTGGCAACCGCGCGTAAGACAGCCTGATTGTGGCTGATGCCAGTGTTGCGATCCCAACGCTTCATGCCCAGCGTCCCAGTGTCATGGCGAGTTGACCAACTCGCAAGAAAAGAAGGTCCTCCCCCCAACCCCCTCCCTCGGGAGAGGGGGAGGCTTCTTATCGGAATTGGACGTGGGATCGCCTGTCAGGGTCAGAACACTACGCCGCAGCGATGACCGCAGCGGACGCTTCGGCGGTCCCCGCCATAGGCACCAGATGGGACAGGAAGATCTCAGCACAGGCGCGCCAGGAATAGCGCTCTGCGTGCGCCCGGCAGGCTGTGCGATCGGCGTCCAGCGCCGCGAGAGCAGCCGCCCGCAGGTCCGTGTTGACCGCGCCGATGTTGGCCGCCGCGTCGGCCATGACGTCCTTCGGTCCGGTCACCGGGAATGCCGCTACCGGTGTGCCGCAGGCCAGCGCTTCCAGGATCACCAGTCCGAACGTGTCGGTCAGCGACGGGAACACGAATACGTCCGCACCGGCATAGGCGCGCGCCAGCGCCTCGCCATAGCGGGGGCCGGTGAACAGCACGTTCGGATACTCCCGCTGTAGGGAATTCAGTAGCGGCCCGCCGCCCACCACGACCTTCGATCCGGGCAGGTCAAGGTTCAGAAATGCGGCAATGTTCTTCTCCACGGCGACCCGGCCAACGTAGAGGAACACTGGCCCCGGCAGCCCCCAGTCCTCACGCGGTTCCGGCTTGAACAGTGTCAGGTCCACGCCGCGCGACCAGGGACGGATATTGCTGAACCCGCGCCGGGTCAGCTCTTCGCGCAGACTTGCGGTCGCCACCATTGTTCCCTGGCCAGCCCCGTGAAACCGCCGCATCCAGGCGTAGATCGGCCGCGTCGGCAGGTGCAGCCGTGCCTGGATGTACTCGGCGAAGCGGGTGTGGAATGCGGTGGTGAACGCCTTGCCGTGCCGCCGCGCCCAGCGCCGGGCGGCGATCCCCAGCGGACCCTCGGTCGCAATATGCAGCGCGTCCGGCCCGAACGCCTCGATCATGCGGACCAGCCGGCGTCGCGGCCATACGGACAGCGCGATGTCGGGATAGGTCGGGCAGGGGAGGGTGCGGAAGCGGTCGGGGCCGATCACCTCCACCACGTGGCCCATGGCACGCAGTTCCTCGGCCACCGTGGTCAGCGTGCGCACCACGCCGTTCACCTGCGGCCGCCACGCGTCGGTAACGATCAGGATGCGGTGGGAGGGGGCGGGCGGCAGCATCGGCTCGCCAGCGAAATTCAGGACCAGGGTGTCAGGCAGGTTGTGCCACCCGCGCCCGAGGCGCGAGGAACGACAGCCGGTTCAACGCCACCCAGTCGATCAGTTCCAGGCGTCCGTCGTGGTGTTCCACCAGGGCGGTGCAGCTTTCCACCCAGTCGCCGTCGTTCAAGTACAGAACGCCGCCGACCTCGCGCATCTCGGCGTGGTGGATATGGCCACACACCACGCCATCGAAGCCGCGTCGGCGCGCCTCGCCGGCCAGCGCGGTTTCGAACCGGTCGACCGCCTTCACAGCTTCCTTCACCTGGCGCTTCAACCACGCCGACAGCGACCAGTAAGGGTAGCCCAGATCGCCGGCGCAGCACGTTGAACCAGCGGTTCAACGTCAGCGCGACGGTGTAGGCGCCATCGCCGAGCAAGGCGAGGAAGCGCGCATAGCGCACGACCGAGTCGAACTCGTCACCGTGCATGATCAGCAACCGTTGGCCCGACGGCGGTCACGTGCACCGCTTCGGACCGCAACTTGATTCCGGAAATCTCCAGACCAAGCGGCAACCAGGCGCGGAACATCTCATCGTGATTGCCGGGGATGTAGGTGACCTCTGCACCGTTGCGAGCATGCTTGACGATCTGGCGCAGCACGTCGTCATGGAATTCGTCCCAGTACCATGACTTGCGCAACCGCCAACCGTCGATGATGTCGCCGACCAGAAACAGATGCTGGCAACTCATGCGGCGCAGGAAATCCGCGAGGAAGTCGCTGCGGCAGCCGCGCGTGCCGAGATGCGTGTCCGAAATGAAGACGCTGCGGTAAGCTGGCCGCGCGCCCGGTGTGGATAACGCGTTCATGGGGGCCAGTAGATAGTCGCATGCGCTTGTGGATGGGGTTAAGATTCCATGACGAAACTTGGTCTTAGGAGAATTTGTGAAGGTAATACTTCAATAATAAATCTGTCATTCGATTGCCGCGAAACTCTGCGAAGTAGAAAGCTTCGCAGCTTGGGGATCGCGGCCGATGCGTCCCGCCCACTAGCCCCCCGCCTGTACGCTCCAGGATCATGCCCGGCATGATGATCGTGTTCAATCCGGTCGCCGGCCGCCGTCGCGCTGCGCTGCTTTGGCGCGTGTTGGACGTGCTGGTTCATAATGGCGTCCGGCTCGACGTGGCCGAAACGCGGTGTGCCGGCGACGCCGCCGGCCTGGCGCGAGAGGCGGCAGCGCGGGGGAAAAAATGGTGGTGGCGGCTGGCGGCGACGGCACGATCGCCGAGGTGGCCAGCGGTCTGCTGGGCACCGGCGCCCGCTTGGGGGTGATCCCGCTGGGCACTGCCAACGTCCTGGCGCACGAACTGGCGCTGCCCTTCGCACCCCGCGCCGTGGCGGCCGCATTGGCGTTCGGACGGACCCGCGCGGCTCTGGCCGGGTGTGGCGCAAGGTGCGGATTGCTCGCGTCTGTTCGTGCAGATGTTCGGCATCGGGTTCGACGCGCATGTCGTCCACCGGCTGCCCGTACCGCTGAAACGGGCGTTCGGCCGTGGCGCCTACGTGTTGCAAACGCTGCACGACTCGGTTTCCTACGCCTATCCGCAGATCACCGTGCGGCTGGATGATGACGAGGAGACGCAGGCGGCGAGCGTCATCGTCAGCAAGGGCCGGTTCTATGGTGGCCACTATCTGTTGGCTGCCGATGCGGTATCCGCCGATCCGGATTTCGTGGTGTCGCTGTTCCGCCACCGCGGCGCGTGCGCCACCCTGATGTATGGCGCCGCCTTACCGCTCAATTTGCTGGGGCGTTCGCCCGGGGTGCGGCAGGTCCGGGCGCGGCGGGTGGACGTTGTCGGCAACGCGGCGATCCCAGTCCAGGCCGATGGCAACTCGGCCGGGTACGCACCGCTATCCGTCGAGGCTGCCCCCGGGCCGATCGAAGTCGTCGTCGGGGGCTGACCACTGTCATTGCGTGGCGCGCAATGACAGGAGGCTCTCAATTCCGGCCGGATTCACTTCCGATACCCCCAACCGTCTCGACAGACTCGGTGTACCATCCGTATGGATCGAGGCTCCAGGGTGCGAGCGATTCCGATGTCGTTCGCAAAGCATTCGATGGGATCGAGACATGCTTCAGTCCGACGCTATTGCCGACGCGTTGCGTAAACCGAGGCTACAGCAGCCCAATCTGCTGTCCCGAGCCGCCGCATCCCTGGAAACCGCGGAGCCTCAACCCGCCCTGCCCGCGCCAGCCGAGCGTCGTGCGATCCATTATTCGGGTTACGATCGGAAGCGGCGCGATTTCTACGCCACGCCGGACTCGGTCACCGAGGCATTGCTACGGCACGTCCGCTTCCGCGGCCCGGTTTGGGAACCCTGTTGCGGCGATGGCGCGATGTCCCGCGTACTCGATGCACACGGTTACCAGGTTGTTTCCACCGACATTATGGATCGCGGCTTTGGCACGCCAGGCGTCGATTTCCTTGCCTGTCGCACGGTGCCCGGCGGGTGCCGCAGCATTGTGACGAACCCGCCCTATGGCGACACCGGATCGCATGAAGAGCAATCGAGATCGCCTAAGGCGATGCTGGAGTTTTTGCGGCATGCGCTGGAACTGACTGCCTCGGTGCAGGGCCAACTCGCGCTGCTGGTCCGCCTGCAATGGATCGCCGGACGGCGTGCCGCCGATATGATGTCGGCAGCCCCGTTCTCAGCCGTCGTGGTGCTGATGAAACGGATCCGCTGGTTCGACATGGGCGAGCGCACCAATACAGCGCAGCATCACCATGCCTGGGTGGTGTTCGACCATGCCCATCCGGCAGGTTCCCCGCCGGCGCTGCTTTTCGCCTGAGTGGCCGACACGTTCGCCGGCAACGGCGCCAAAGCCCGCGTCGTTACGGGCTAAAATTTTCGGCATTATGCAGCAAACGCCACAAAGGATCGTCATCCCCGCGAAAGCGCTAGGGGATTCTCACATCTGGCGTCAGTCCGAACCCGAGCATCCTGCCGCGGTGGATCTGGTAGAAAGCTTCCATTCCCCGCCGGAAGGTGATCGGCCCTGGCGGCTTATAGTAGCAGTTCCAACCGCCGAGACGGGCGACGACCCAGCTTGCCCACGCCAGGCTGTGGGCCGGGTGAGGGTTCTTTTGCCGATCCGTCTTGCCTTCGAGCGTCGGGACGAGCGCCTCGATGGTGTCCATCTCCGGCTCGGTAAACACTGTGGCGCCCGGCAGCTGATGTTTGCCATCCCGCTCCTGCGTCAGTTGGATATCGATACAGGCCGCCTTCACCGCCGCCGCTGTCAGCTTCTCCAAGCGTTCGGCCTTGGTGACCTGGCTGTCTTCCAGTTGCAGTCCCTGGGATTTCAGCACCCGGTGCAATTGCTCGATAACCCAGCGACGCTGGTACCAGCCGACGATCTGCCATGCGCCGCCCGCGTCGGCGATCTCGTGCGTCGTCAGCAGCCGCCAATGCAGCGGTTCCACGTCCGCCGGCGGATCGACCTCCTTCGCCTCGACCACCCGCAGCCGCACGCGCTTCGGCAGCGAGCGGTCGGGTTCCTGGTCCGGGCGGCGGATCTCCACCTCGCCATAGCGCATCTCCACCACCGCGGTTCGCTTCGGCTTGCCGGGATCGCGCGCCGGCAGATTGATCTGGCGCTGTCCCACCACTGGAAAACCGGCCGCTGCGGCGTACAGCATGCCGCCGGTGGCCAGCCGGCGGTCCTTCATCACCCGGGTCAGCATATCGAAGCCGTCCGTCGGCACCGAGGCCCATTTGGCGTAGATGTCCGACTCCCGATCGTCCACCATCGTCACCGTCGCCGCCAGTTGCAGCACCTGCTTCGCCTGCGCGGCGGCATCCAGCCAGCGCATCGATTCGCGCTCCTCCAGCGGACGCTCGCGATGCGGGATCGGGTTTACCCCAGGGCGGGTCCAGATCTGTCCGCCCACCAGACCGAGGCAGGCGCCGCTGTTGGCGTCGACGGCGATCGTCGAATGCACCAGCAGGCCGTACGAATTGCCTTTCTTCACCGGGCCGAGGCCGCGGCGGCGCTGCGCCGCGGTCGGGAACTTCACTTCACAGCTGTCATCAATCGCCAACACATGCAGACCGGCACAGGCGGGGCCGGTCTGCGTGCTCCAGGAGGCGATGATCTTTGTCGTGGTTACCTGCTCGTTGGCGAAGAACCGCCCGGCTCCGAGTTCGCCACCACGGTCGCCGCCAAGCCGTTTGAGGCAGACCGTCTTGCGCGCGACCATCTGTTCGAGGATCGCGCCCCCCTTTGGTCGCGACGCGCATCCCCGAATGTCCCAAGTGACAAGTCCATGGCGGCTCCTGTGTGTCCGTTGCCGCGATACACCCAAGCCGATCCGCCCCGCGTCGGGCCAATCACATTCCAATTCCCAGATTACTTGTGCGCATGCCCTAGCGCGAAAGCGGGGACCCATGCCGTTGGGTCCCCGCTTTCGCGGGGATGACGGTGTGGGTTGCGATGAACGCAGGCCGTGTGGCGTTTGCTACATAATGCCGCAAATTTACGTCTGACAGGAACAAGCGCCACGCCACCCGCCTTGTGACCGGCAAGCGGCGAACGACCAGCAGAGCGAACCACCCGGGCCGGGTCGCAAGGACCGAGCCCGGCTGGCGCCGCCTTCAGACGCCCTCTTTCAGTTCCTTCGAAGCACGGAAGGCAATCTTCTTGCTCGCCTTGATCTTGATCGCCTCGCCGGTCGCCGGGTTGCGCCCCATGCGTGCGGCACGCTTGCGCACCTGAAGGATGCCCAGACCGGTCAGGCGGATCCGGTCGCCCTTTTTGAGGTGGCGGGTGGTGACCGCCACCATGTCGTTCAGCATCGCCTCGGCCTGTTTCTTCGTCAGCTCATGCTTCTCCGCCAGGTCGGCGGCAATATGCTTGAGCGTGACGGTCGCCTGGGCGGGGGCGGCCTTCTTGGCGGGGGTTGCTGCTGCTTGCTTGGCCATGGCTTCCTCATTGGATGCGAATCGCAGTGGGGGTATCCTGCCGAAACACTGTGGATTCGGGCAATATCTGTCCGCAATCGGGCGCTTCAATTCGGAACCAGGAAGAGCATTGCGCATGCCCCAGCCGCGGCGAGGCTTTCTGCCCTGGGTCGTGTGCCTCGCCGGCATGCTCTCTGGATGCGCCGTGCCGCCACCCGCCAGCCAGGCCGGAAGCTGTCCGTCCGGGCAGGGCACGCCCATGGAGGTGTTCCAATTGTTCTTCGGTCGCAGCATCCACGGCCAGGGCGAGGTGACCGACCCGGCCTGGGACGATTTCCTGGCACGGGTGGTTACCCCTAATCTGCCAAATGGTTACACCGTGTTCGACGGCATCGGCGCATGGCTGAATCCGGCCACGAGCCAGACGATACGTGAGCGCACCAAGATCCTGCTGGCGGCTCTGCCGGATACCGCCGCCAGCGCCTCTGGCGATCGGCCGCATCAGAAACGCCTACGCGGCGCAGTTCGATCAGACGCTGGTCGGAATGACGGCCGCACCCGCGTGCGGCTCGTTTTGAGCCACGTCGGTCCATGTGCTGGCGAAATTATTTCTGAGCTTTTATCTGCGGCTTCACATGAATGTGATAACCTCGCAACGCCATCATGGTGCTTTCGTGAGCGCGGCCCGTTCTGCTCTTTTGGCAGAGCTTATTTGCCGCGGCTTCCTGGTGGGCCACCATCCGGCTGGGAGGTCCTGACAGCGACAGAGCCCGCGGCGACCGCCCGAGGAGGAGTGCATCGGACAGAACGACCTGGGCATGACCGGCCGGCGCCTGACGGCGGCCCTGCCCCTGTGCGTCATCGCCGCCATCGTGCTGTCCGGCACCGTGCGCGCTGTCGCCATCCGCGACATGGTCGGGGTGGGAACGCGGCGCCTGGCTCGCCGGCGGCGGCGTGGCTTTGTTGCTGGCATTGGCGGTGTGGCTCCGCCTCGACCGCCTGGCTCGGTCGCGCATGACCCGACGCGACGAGGAACGCGGCTCGTTGGCAGACAAGACGGCCCAGCTCGAAGCGACCCTCGCCGGCATGAGCGACGGCATCATGATGGTGGACGAAAATCTCTCCCTGTTGGCAGTGGAACGACAAGTTCCCCGACTTTACCGGGGTGCCGCGCGATATTCTGCGCGTCGGGATGCCGATGGAGGAGATCCTGCGCGCCCAGGCCGAGGCCGGGGAATTCGGCCCGGTGGACATCGAAGCCGAGGTGGAGCGGCGCATGGCGCTGCTGCGCTCCGGCGGCAGCACCGGCACGATGCAGCGCGCGCGGCCGAACGGGCGGATGCTGGAATTGCGCCGCAACCCGATCGCCGGCGGCGGCTTCGTCACGCTCTACACCGACGTCACTGCGCGGCACCATGCCGAGGAGCGCGTGCGCCAGGCGCAAAAGATGGCGGCGGTCGGCCGGCTGACGGCGGGCATCGCGCACGACTTCAACAACCTGCTGTCGTCGATCATCGGTAATGCCGATCTGTTGGAACGCGACATCGGCGAGTATCCGAAGCAGGCGCGACTGCTGGGCGTCATCATTCAGTGCGGCCGAACGTGGTGCGGATCTGGTGCAGCGATTGCTCGCGTTTGCCCGCAAGCAGCCGCTGGAACCGGCCTCGGTGAGCCTGAACGAGGTCGTCCGCGGTATGCACGAATTGCTGCAATCCACCGTGGGACGTGGCGTGCGGGTGGATACCGACTTGCCGGCGACTTGTGGCCCGCGCTGGTCGATCCGGTGCAGATAGAGCATGTCATCCTCAACCTGGCGATCAACGCGCGCGACGCGATGCCGGCGGGCGGCGTACTGACCATCACGACGGCGAACCTGATGGTGCCGCGCCCCGGCGCCGGAGAAGATATGGCGGCAGGTGACTATGTTGGTGTTGCGGTGACCGATACCGGTACCGGCATGAGCGAGGAGGTTCTGCGCAACGCGTTCGAGCCGTTCTTCACGACCAAGCCGGTAGGACAGGGCTCCGGCCTGGGCCTGAGCCAGGTGTACGGCCTGGCCACCCAGTCGGGCGGCGGTGTGCAAATCGATAGCGAGCTTGGACGCGGGACCACGGTGACGGTGCTTCTGCCGCGGGCCGATCCGGCCGCTTTGCCGGCAGGGCAGTCGGAGGAGCGAAGCAAGGTCAGGGCCCTGCCCTGAAACCCACCAGGTGGCGGCGCCCCTTGGTGGGGGTTCCAGGGGCACAGCCCCCGGCGTAGCATGACCGGCATGAGCACCGAACCAAAGCGCGGGCTGGCCCGCAACACCGCGAACTACGGCGACCGCGATTTCGCGCTTTACCTGCGCAAGTCCTTCGCCAAGTCGATGGGCTATTCGCAGGCCATGCTGGACAAGCCGGTGGTCGGCATCGTCGACACCGGCTCCGACTTCAACAACTGCCACCGCACGGTGCCCGACCTGGTGGAAGCCGTGAAGCGCGGCGTGCTGGCGGCCGGCGGATTGCCGCTGGCATTCCCCACAGTGTCGCTGTGCGAGCCATCGCTATTTCCGTGTTCGATGCACTACCGGAACCTCGCCGCGCTCGACACCGAGGCAATGCTGACCGCGCAGCCGATGGACTCCGCCGTGCTGATCGGCGGCTGCGACAAGTCCGTGCCGGCGCAACTGATGGCGGCGGCCTCGGCCGACATCCCCTGCGTGCAACTCGTCACCGGCCCGATGCTGGCAACTCCGTTCCAGGGCGAGCGCCTGTCCGCCTGCACCGATTGCCGGCGCTATTGGGCGGCCTATCGCGCCGGCCGCGTCACCAGCGAACGCATTGCCGAAATCGAGGGCCGCCTGGCCACCACTGCCGGCACCTGCGGCGTGATGGGCACCGCCTCCACCATGGCGTGCCTGGCCGAAGCGCTGGGGATGGTGCCACTCGGGCATGGATCGATCCCCGCCGTGCACGCCGACCGGCTGCGCGCCGCGGAGGATGCCGGCGCGCTGGCGGTGCGGTTGATTACCCAGCCGATCCGGCCATCGGAGATTATCACACCCGCAGTCAGTGGAGAACGCCCTGCGTGTCCTGCTGGCGTTGGGCGGTTCGACCAACGCTCTGATCCACCTGACGGCGATCGCCGGACGGCGCGGGATCGCCGTGGACCTGGCGCGACTGAACGAGTTGTCCGACACCACGCCGGTGCTGGTGGACCTGAAGCCCACCGGAGAAGGCTACATGGAAGACTTCCACGCGGCGGGCGGCATGCCGGCGCTGTTGTGGGAAATGCGCGACCTGCTGCACCTGGGCGCGCGCGACGTCACCGGCACGACGCTGGGCGAGCGCCTGACCGAGCCCGCCTTCGTCGATCGCCGCTATATCCGCGCCCGCAGCGAGCCGGTGTCTGACGTGGGCGGCCTGGTGGCGCTGTTCGGCTCACTGGCGCCACGCGGCGCGATCGTGAAGCGCTCCGCCGCGACGCCGGCGCTGTTCGAGACGGAAGCCCGCGCCGTGGTGTTCGACGGGTTGGAGGACCTCGCGGCCCGCATCGACGACCCGGCGCTGGACGTCACCGAGTCCGACATCATGGTGCTGAAGAACGCCGGCCCCCTGACCCCGGCCGGTATGCCGGAGGCAGGCTACCTGCCGATCCCGTCCAAGCTGGCGCGCGCCGGGGTGAAAGACATGGTGCGGATGAGCGACTGCCGGATGTCCGGCACCGCATTCGGCACCATCGTGCTGCACATCACGCCCGAGGCGGCGGCCGGCGGCCCGCTGGCCCTGGTGGAGAGCGGCGACCGCATACGCATGTCGGTGGCCCGCCGGACGCTGGATCTGCTGGTGGACGACGCAGTGCTGGCACGGCGGCAGGCGGCATGGCGCGCACCGGAAACGCCGCGGCGGGGCTGGGATCGGATCGTGGCGGAGCAAGTGCTGCAGGCCGACGAAGGCTGCGACCTGGCCGTGCTGCGCGCCGCGGGGTAGCGGCGATAACACGTTGCCGTCGAACGCGAGAGGGCGCCAATTCTGCTCCAGTTGGGGGCACACCGACGCCGCTCGACGCGTCATGGCGGGAGAAGGCCCACCGTCCACCCCTGTTCGTCTGTATCCGTCGCCGAGGCGCGATCAGCCCTGGATCTGCGTGCGGTCAAGGGCTCCTGGCCACGCGGAAGCCGCCGTTGTTGAAGCGGATCCCCGGCTCGGCCTTGCCACGCGTGCCGGCGCGAACGCCCCCCGGATTGCCGCTCCAGGAACCGCCGCGCAGCACCCGCCGGCCGGTCGCACCTTCGGTGGCCCAGACCGATCCATCCGTCGGCGCACCCTGGTAGTTGTCGTGCCAAGGGTCCGCCACCCACTGCCACACATTGCCCAGCATGTCGGCGAGCCCGAGGCCGTTCGGCTGGAACGTCCCGGCGGGCGAGGTATTGGCGTAGCCGTCGTCGCACGGGAAATACCGGTCCTTGTCCGCCTGCCCCTGGAAATTCTTGCGCAACGTCTCGTCCGCGACATTGCCGTACGTGCAGGCCGCGGCCAGGTCGTCACCCCAATACCGCGGCGTCGTCGTGCCGGCGCGCGCCGCATATTCCCACTCCGCCTCGCTCGGCAGGCGATAGGCCTTGCCGGTCTTGCGCGACAACCATCGGGCGTACGCGGCAGCGTCGGTGGCACTGACATCCACCACCGGATCGCGATCGGTCTGCGGAAAGCCCGGGTCGTGCCAGAACGAGCCGCCACCCTGATAGCCCGTGTCCTCTACGAAGGCGCCGTATTCGCCGCGCGTCACCGGGTACCGGCCCAACCAGAACGGCTGTGCGATGGTGACCTTGTGCGGCGGCCGCGCATCGTCGTCATACGACCGGGACACGCCCTCCCGGTCGTCCTCCTCTGGCGGCACGCCCATCGTGAAGCTGCCGGGCGGGATCAACACCAGCTCCGGACAAGTCGGACAGTCGCGCGTCAACCTGTCGGGCGGCGGCTCAGCGGAGACCGGCAATGCTGCCGTCTCTCCGGTTCCGGCGTGCTCTGCTCCGGTGGCCGGCGGGGCGCGCTGCCACAGGAATGCGAGGCCACCGGCGATCAGCGCGGCAAGTACGATGGCGGCGGTCAACACCACCCCTGGCCGCGACGATCGGAATCGGGCATACGCCGATGGCGGCACCAGGACCGGCCCCTCTGCCGCTCCCATCCGCACTCGGAACACCCGTATTTTCGACGTCATGTTCCGTAGCGGGCGCTCGCCCAGGTCGTCCACGTCCAGCGCCATTTTGCCGGCGGCGTCTTCGCGCACGCGGGCGGAAATACAGATACCTCCTGGTTCGGCCAACGGCTCCAACCGCGACGCAACGATGACGCCGTCGCCGAGCAAGTCCTCGCCCTCGGGCACTACCTCGCCCTGATGCACGCCGATGCGCAGGCTCAGCCCATCTGCCTGCGCGCGCAACGTATCCTGGATCGCGATGGCGCAGCGCAACGCCTGCACGGCGCTGGCGAACTCCAGCAGAAACCCATCGCCCGTGGTCTTGAACAACCGCCCGCCATGCTCGGCGGCGAGTGGTTCGACCAGTTCGATGCGCATCGCCCGGACGCGCGCCAGGGTGCCCGGCTCGTCCTCACCGACCATGGCGGAGTAGCCCACCACATCGGCGGCCAGAATCGCGGCCAGGCGGCGGTTTGTCTCACTCACCCAGGGAACTCCGTTACGCCGGTCGAGGCGCCCGTATACGCTAACGGATCGCGACCGGTCTGTGGAAACCCCGGGCCTCGCCAGGACGAATCGACTATATTGTGCGGCATTCCCGCCACGTTCCCGACGCGGGGAACCCGCGCGGGACGGCCGGGATTCGCCTGCTGTTGGGCAGCCAGCACCAGCCGCACCTGGGCAAGGCGGCCGCGCGAGGCGGCGTCATCCGAACCGGTGCAACGCCAAAACCCGGCCGGTTTCAGTTGATCGGTCACACCCTGCTGCTCGCCGCGACATTTCTCCCGTGATCAGGACGTTACGGCGGCTGCGGAGTCGGCGGCAAGCCACGGCGTTCCGGCGAGGCGGCATGCGGTTGATACGCGTGACCGGCAGCCACCATCATTTTCGGCATCGCGAGCGGCCCGGCACAGTCACGCATCCGGTCAAGGGCATCCCACCTGGAACCCTGCGCAGCGTCGAGCGGCAGTCAGGGGTGTCGCCGGGAAGCAGTTAAAGGTGGTCCGTTACTATCCGGCGATCATCGAGCAGGCGGAAGGCGGGTTTGGCGTGTTCTTTCCCAACATGCCTGGCTGCTCCAGTGCCGGGGCCTCATTGCGAGAAGCGGCGCCCAATGCCGAGGAAGTATTGCAGGTCATATCGACCTGACGGCGGAGCGTGGCGAGGCGCTACCCGACCCATCCGAGCTGAATGATGTCACGACAGACGCTGATGTAGTCGGACTTGGACGCATCCTGGTGCGTGCTGAACTTCCCGACCGGTCTGTGCGGGTGAACAGCACCTTGCCGGAAGAGTGGCTTTCCGCGCTGGATCGGCATGCGGTGCGCACCGGACACACGCGTTCAGGTCTGCTGGCACAGGCGGTGCGGGAAAGGATGCAGTGCGACCGTGGCGCGCCCTAAGGGGCGGGTATTCCAATTCCGATTTCGCACAGCGTCGGACTCTTACTCAGTTTGCGGTGCGAGGCTTTCCAGCCAGCCCAACCATTCGGCGAAGTGCGGGCACCCGCTGCGAATGACACCCAAGCCGGCTTTGGCGACAATATCGGAACCATCGGCGACCTTACCATACTGCCGCCGGCCCAACTTTCGGGCGGTCGTGGCCAGGCGCGCCGACGGATGGGTTGTGGGACCGTCGTTTACTCGCTCGGCACCGCCCGCCGTTGCCGCCACTTTCTCCAGTTCCGCTCCGAACCTTTTACAGAGAGATGGTTTTACGCTGCCTCCGGTGCGGCAAACACCCGGGCCTCGAATTCATGCACGACAAGAAAGGGGTGAAACCTTGGATGATCGATGTCCTCGCTGAACGCGGCCTCGAGCGCCGCAACCTTGTCTATGAGATCCGGCTATGCCTTCCCAGCGGCCAATTCGGGGAAGTCGGCTGGCAATCCATAATAGTCGATCAGAGTTGTAACGTAGGCATCGGCATCGCCCAGGAGCCGGCGCGCGTAGCGGCCTATTTGGCGATACGTCGTGGCGCCGCCTTTATACCGCTTGCCCTCCGGCAGTTCCCCGGTTGGCGGGAGACTCGCTCGTTCCACGAAAACGCCAACGGTGCGAGGTGAGGACGCAGCACGTGGTTGACAAAAGGCAGAGGTGGCCGGCCAAAACTGAACAGGCCGATAAATGGATTCCCTGCCTGACTGCGGCGAGGATGCCGCGCAACAGGAGGGGAACATGGCGAAGCGTACACGGCGTAACCACAGCCCGGCCTTCAAGGCGAAGGTCGCCTTGGCGGCGATCAAGGGCGAGAAGACGCTGGCTGAGTTGGCGCAGCTTCACGAGGTGCATCCGACGCAGGTCACGGCGTGGAAGACCCAACTGGTGGAGGGGGCAGCCGGCCTGTTCGGCGGTGGCTCGAACGGCAAATCCTCCGAACCCGAGGTGGACCTGAAAACGCTGCACGCGAAGATCGGCGAGCTGACCCTGGAGAACGATTTTTTATCGGCTGCGCTCGGCAAGGCCGGCCATCCGAGCGCAAGGCGATGATCGACCGCGGCCACAAACTGCCGCTGACCCGCCAGGCAGCAGTGCTGGGGATCAGCCGGGGCAGTCTCTATTATAGTGCCTGTCCCGTGCCTGCCGCTGAACTTGCGATCATGCGGCGGATCGACGAGCTGCACCTCGACTATCCGTTCGCTGGCAGCCGGATGCTGCGCGACCTGCTGCGCGGCGAAGGGATCGCAATCGGGCGGGAACAGGTCAGGACGATGATGCGGCGGATGGCAATCGAGGCGATCTACCGCCGTCCAAATACCTCAAAACCGGCAGACGGGCACAAGGTGTTTCCGTATCTGCTGCGTGGGATGGCGATCGAGCGGCCGAACCAGGCGTGGGCGATGGACATCACTTACATACCTATGGCCCGGGGCTTCGTGTATCTCGCCGCGGTGATGGACTGGTTCAGCCGGCGCGTGCTGGCCTGGCGGGTGTCGATTTCGATGGAGGTCGAGTTCTGCCTGGACGCGGTCGACGAAGCACTGGCCCGGCATGGCCGGCCGGAGATCTTCAACACCGACCAGGGCAGCCAGTTCACCAGTGCGGCGTTCACCGGACTGCTGACTGACAACGCGATCAAGATCAGCATGGATGGACGCGGCTCCTGGCGCGACAATGTGTTCGTCGAGCGGCTATGGCGTTCGGTGAAGTATGAGGAGGTGTATCTGCGTGCCTATGACAGTGTGGCGGAGGCACGCAGCTCGCTTGGCGGTTATTTGGGGTTCTATAATCGCAAGCGACCGCATTCGAGCCTTGACGGACGGACGCCGGATCACGTCTATTTCGCGGGCCTCGCAGTGGCGGAGGCGGCGTGAAATTCGTCGCCGTTGCGGGGCTTCGCTCCGGTCGGGCTACGCCCTCCCTACGCGATGCCCCGCAACGGCAATTGATGGAACGGATCGGTCGGGAATCCATCTATCGGGACCGAAACGCTGTTCAGACGAAGCCGGCCACCTCTGGCTCCTCGGTCCGCCCCTCGACCAGCAGCAGACGGTTCACTGAGGACGTCCACCCAACACGTTCTTCAACCAAAGTTCGCCGAGCCCGTAATCCTCCATCCAGTCACGCAGTTCCGCCTCGTCAGGACGACGGAATGTTGAGGCGCCGTCGATCTGGTCGGCCACGATGACTTCTTCGGGGGTCAGGTGATCCAGCAGCGTGACAGACTGGGTCGCGGCCAATATCTTCTGTGAGTGGCTCGCAGCCTCGCGCAGCACTTCGGCCAGCAGGGTCAGTGCCGCAGGGTGCAGTCCCAACTCGGGTTCGTCGATAAGAATGACCGACGGCATGGAGATTTGTGGCTGCGAGAGAAGCGCTGCAAGACAGATGAAGCGTAAAGTTCCATCAGACAGGGACGCGCCGTCAAAATAGGCGTCAGACTGACGGTGCCGCCATTCAAGCTTGATCTTGTTCGGTCGGGCGGCCAGCGGAGCAAGGCGGAACTCGGCGAAGAACGGGCAATGCGCTGAATGTGTTCGGTGATGCGGCTAAACTCATCTGCACGCTGCTGCTGCAGACGATACAGGAATGCAGCCAGATTGGCGGCGTCCGGCCGCAAGCTTCGGTCGTCGTCTACGTCCTGCGTCGGTTTGGGAGGGCTGGTCTCGGAAGTGTCGTGGAAGTGGTACACCACCCAATCGCGCACGCCTTGCATCACATGTTACGGCACACGCCGCTTCGGATCATTTCGTGCTACATCAGGTAATCTCGCTTCCTTATGCCCGACCCCGAGTAGCGGCCCTCCATCTGGGACATAGTCACCGCGAAAGTGAATTTCCTCGCGGATGATAAACAAACTATCGTCCGTGGAAGGCGCCAGCGTAAAGCTGTAGCCGTTGCGCTCAAAATCGAATCTCATTGCCAGGTTCGGCGAGACCTTCGGTCTATAGTGCAGCATGCGCGCCGCGCCACCCTGACGCACGACGTATTCCTAGAGGCGCTTTTGGACGATCTGGTCCAACAACCGGAATGCGCCAATAAGATTGGATTTGCCCGCGCCACTCGGTCCTACCACAACGTTTAATGGGCGCAGTTCGAGCTGCAGGCTAAGGATTGACTTGAAGTTCCTTATCTCAATGCGATCAAGCATTCCAACACCTGGCAAGTTACGCGTCGCTGTAGCCTTACTCGATCGCCAGCCCATGCCACGACGCCGATGCGGGCGGGTCAAAGTTGGCATCTCGCCTGGTCCGCTTGACCGAAGCCATGGCAGACCTGTGGCTCCGGGCGGAGCGCCGCAGATAAGGGCACAACCCACCCCCGCACCACAAGTTCCGTCCTACCCGGCTATCCCCGAATTGCCGCCCCGCCCTACACTGCGCCCATGCCCCACGCCGATTTCGTCCACCTCCGTTGCCACTCCGCGTACTCGCTCAGCGAGGGCGCGATCAAAGTGGACAAGCTCCCCGCCCTCGCCCGCGAGGCGGAGATGCCGGCGGTGGCGATTACCGACACCGGCAACCTGTTCGGCGCCCTGGAATTCAGCCAATACTGCGTCGGCAAGGGCATCCAGCCGATCATCGGCTGCCAGCTCGCCCTGACTCGCCCCGACAACCCGCGCCTCGCCCCCGAACCAATCGTCCTGCTCGCCCAGGACGCCACCGGCCTCGCCAACCTGCAACGCCTCTCCTCGGCTGGCTTCCTCGACACCGACCCCGGCCTGAAGCCGCAGCTCGCCTTCGACCGCATCGCCCAGCACGCCGCCGGCCTTCTCCTCCTCACTGGCGGCACCACCGGCCCGCTTGCCCGCCTCCTCGCCGACGGCCAGCGGCACGAAGCGGAACGCCTGCTCCGCCAATTCGCAGAAGCCTTCCCCGACCGCACTATCGTCGAACTGCACCGCCACGGCCTGCCGCTCGAGGCCGCCATCGAGCCGGGCATGATCGTCCTCGCCGACGCACAGAACCTGCCACTGGTCGCCACCAACGACTGCTTCTTCGCCACCCAAGCGATGTTCGAAGCGCACGACGCCCTGCTCTGCATCGCCGAAGCCCGCCTGCTGTCGGAACAGGAACGCCGCCGCGTCACGCCCGGAACACTGGTTCAAGCCCGCCGCCGACATGCGCAGCGCTGTTCGCCGACCTGCCGGAGGCTTGCGACAACACGCTCGCCATCGCCCGCCGCTGCGCCGTGATGATGGAGACCCGCAAGCCGCTGCTGCCGGTCAGCCCCAAAGTCCATCAGGGCGCCACCGAGGAAGAAACCGTCCGCGCCATGGCAGCGGAAGGCCTCGACCGCCGCATGGACGCCATCGCCGCCGACGCCGCCACCCGCACCCGCTACAAGGAGCGCCTGGACTACGAGCTCGGCGTCATCGCCAAGATGGGTTTCTCCGGGCTACTTCCTGATCGTCGCCGACTTCATCCAGTGGGCCAAGGCGCAGGGCATCCCCGTCGGTCCCGGCCGCGGCTCCGGCGCCGGCTCAGTTGCCGCCTGGGCGCTGACCATCACCGACCTCGACCCACTCCGCTTCAACCTGCTGTTCGAGCGCTTCCTCAACCCGGAACGCGTGTCGATGCCGGACTTCGATATCGATTTTTGCCAGGAAGGCCGCGACCGCGTCATCGACTATGTCCGCAACGAATACGGCGGCGACCGCGTCGCGCAGATCATCACCTTCGGCAAGCTGCAAGCCCGCGCTGCGGTGCGCGACGTCGGCCGCGTGCTCGGCCTCCCCTTCGGCCAGGTCAACAAGGTCGCCGAACTAATCCCGAACAACCCGGCCCACCCCGTCACCTTGCAAGAGGCGATCAAGCAGGAGCCCCGCCTGCGCCAGTTGCGCGACGACGACGAGGGCGTCGCCCGCCTGCTGGAAATCGCGCTCCAGATCGAGGGCCTGTATCGCCACGCATCCACCCACGCCGCCGGTGTGGTGATCGGCGACCGCCCACTGATCGAACTGGTCCCGCTCTATCGCGATCCGCGCTCCGAATTTCTCGTCACGCAATATTCGATGAAATACGTCGAGCAGGCGGGGCTGGTGAAATTCGATTTTCTCGGGTTGACCACGCTGACCATCTTGCAACGCGCTGTCGGACTGCTGCACGGCCTGGGCATCGAGGTCGACCTCGAACGCCTGCCGCTGGACGACGCGAAGACCTACGAGATGTTGCAGCGCGGCGATGCCGGGGGAGTTTTCCAGTTTGAAGGCCAGGGCATGCGCGACGCGCTGCGCCTGATGCGGCCCGATCGGTTCGACGACCTGATCGCGCTCGGCGCGCTGTATCGCCCCGGGCCGATGGCCAACATCCCGGATTTCTGCCGCCACAAGCATGGCGAGCCCTGGGAGGCGCCACATCCCGAGTTGACCGAGATCCTCAGCGAGACCTACGGCATCATTGTCTACCAGGAACAGGTGATGCAGATCGCCCAGCGGATGGGCGGCTACAGCCTGGGCGGCGCCGACCTGCTGCGCCGCGCCATGGGCAAGAAGATCCGCTCGGAGATGGAGGCCCAGCGCGAGATCTTCATGCGTGGCGCCACCGGCCGCGGCATCACTGAGGAAAAAGCCACCGAAGTCTTTGACCTGATGGCGAAGTTCGCTGATTACGGCTTCAACAAGTCGCACGCCGCCGCCTACGCGCTGGTCTCCTACCAGACCGCCTGGATGAAGGCCAACCACCCGGAAGTCTTCATCGCCGCCTGCATGAGCCTGGCGCTGGGCAACACCGACCGCCTCGCCGCCTTGAAGCAGGAAGCCGAGCGCGCGGGCACCCGCATCCTGCCGCCCGATATCAACCGCTCGCTGGCCGACTTCTCGGTGGAGTACGCCGACGACGGCAAGCTGGCGATTCGCTACGCCCTGGCAGCGATCAAGAAGGTCGGCCTCGCCGCAATGCAGGCGGTGGCCGCCGCGCGGGGGGAAAAACCGTTCGCGGACCTCGCCGACTTCGCCGCACGGATCGATCCGCGCCAGCTCAACCGCATGCAGATCGAACACCTGGTGAAGGCCGGCGCGTTCGACAAAATGGAACCCAACCGAGCCCGCCTGTTCGCTGCCGCCGAGACCATCCTGCGCCGCGCCGTGACCCTGGCGGAGGAACGCGAAAGCGGCCAGATCGCCATGTTCGGCGGCAGCGGCGGCCAGACCGAGCAATTGCGCCTGCCGCAAACTCCAGATTGGCCGCAGCTCGAGCGCCTGGCCTTCGAGGCAGAGGCGATCGGCTTCCACCTCACCGCCCATCCGCTGGACGCCTACGCCCAGGCCTTGCGCCGGCTTGGCGTGATCCCCTGCGCGCAGGTCGAGGTCCGTGCCCAGGCCGGCGCGACCCGCGTAAGCTGGCCGGCAACGTGGTGGCCACCAAGGAACGCATCACCCGCACCGGCAGCCGCATGGCCTGGGTGCGGCTGTCTGACGCCTCCGGCTCCTGCGAGGTCACGCTGTTCAGCGAAGTCCTGGCCCGGGCGCGTGACGCCGTGGCTGACGGCGCCAACCTGCTGGTCACCGCCGACCTCCGCCTGGAAGGCGAGGCGCTGCGCGTAACCGCGCAGGACGTGGTATTGCTCGATCAGGCGGCCGCGGCGGCGGGCGCCTCGATGCGCGTCTGGCTGCGCGAGACCGTCACTGTCCCGCACATCCGCGATTTGCTCTCCACCGCCGGCAGCGGCAAAGGCCGTGTGGTTCTGGTGCCGCGGCTGGGCTCCGAGCAAAGCGTGGAGATCGCCCTGCCCGGTGGCTTCAACGTCACCCCGCGGCTCACGCAGGCGCTGAAACTGCTACCCGGTGTGGACCAGGTGGAGGAGTTGTAGGCCGGGGGGCGAGACCAGGCTGGCGCCCTGCGTCCAATCCCGTCATTGCGATTTGGCCACAGGCCTGCGCCGGCCATGACGCGGGGGACTGTTTCTTGCTAGCGAAGCGAAGCAATCTCCTCCGAGAGGACCCGCGAACTCACGCGGGAGATTGCAGGGCACGAAGGGTTAGGACCGCAACCCTATTCCTCGCCCAGCGCGCAGTGGCCGACCAGCACCGCCAGTGGGATTGATAGGCAGGTCCAAACAGTCAGGCAGGCGAGCACCTGGCTTAGCGTCGCCGGCGGCAGCAGGCTGGCGCCGCAGCCGAGCAGCAGCACCATCACTGGCACGAAAAACAAGATCACTCTTTGTTCGCGATCCTCGGCGGAAGACATCCACGGAAGCTCCTCACCAAACCGTGAGTCTGTGGAAGCAGAAAGCATGCCAACAGGAAAAAGGACGTCTTTAGAGGCAGTTGCCGCTCGCAGCCGGGCCGCGTTACACCAATGTGTCAAATTTTCTGACTCCGCCGAATTGGTCGCCACCCCGTCGAAGTGCGAAATCAACCGATCGCCCGTGGCGAGCGATCACTCCCCCTCGTCCTGCGGCGCGGTCAGCATAATCAGGCTCGCTGGCAGCAAATCTCTGTTGCATCGCCGCGCCAGGCCCGTGCGGATCAAGCCAGGCCGAAGAGTTGGGTGGCCGGGTTAAAGCCGGATATTCCACGTCCGATCGTTACAATGCGGGTTTCGCGGCTGAAGCGCTTTCACCTTGAGTGGGAATGCCGCGAAGCCCCCCTATCATTGCGAAGAACTGAGCAGCGAAGCAATCTCCCGCCTGACGAACCGCACGTGGTTCGTCAGGCGGGAGATTGCTTCGTCGCTCCGCTCCTAGCAAGAAACAACCCGTGTTGCCCGGCTCCCACGTCATGGCGGGCGAAGGCCCGCCGTCCAGGACTATGCGGCGTGCCGCGAGAAAAGTCGTGGATGCCGACCTACGTCGGCGTGACGTGGGGGGCGGGCACCACCGCAGTTTCATTCAGGGCGGGTCGGCCACCACCGCAGGGTGGCCAACTCGCAATGACAGGGGGGCGATTCCAGTCAGGGTGAAACCGCTCTGGCCATCACCAGGCAGCCTGGCCCTCCGAAACGCAAAGCTGCGCCAGGGCCGGCAGCGTATCGGGACGCGATGCAACAGCAGCCGTTACACGTCGAACCAGTGCGATCATATCCTGCTCTGTCACGCCATCGCTTTCCATCACCAGACGGATCATCGGGTCGCGCAGCCAGCCGCGCAGCGTGGGTGCCGTGGTCTGTTCTGTGCACATCGCACTGTCCTCATCCCTTTGGCGCGAGACGCATCTTACGCCCCGCACATTCCGGATAAGTGCAATTAATCGTGTCAGAATGTTGCCCGAACCTGGAGGGGCCTGCGATTTTTATAGCGATCGTGTGAAAGATGAGTTCATGTGGCCAAGCCGCGCAATTATTCGTCCACGCGATGCACGATGCGCGTCGGCGAGCTGTGGATGCCAAGCAATCGCAACGTCCCGTCGCCGGCATTGCGGAACACATGCGGGGTGCAGGCAGGCAGCGCGATCATGTCGCCGGCCGACAGTACCCATGGGCTGTCCTGCTGGCCCTCCAGCCACGCCTCCATGGTGCCTTCCAGCACGAACAGGCATTCGATGTACGGATGCCAATGCAGCGGCGTGGCGTAGCCCGGTTGGCAGGTCTGCACACCGGTGAACACCGGCAGTCCATCCTCTCCGGTCAACCGCTGATAGTGCGCGAGAGGACCGAACGACACAGCCGGGGCTTCGGACAGGCGGGCAATCTTCGCTTCGGCTGACGGTCGCATGGCGGGCCTCGCTGCGGCGGCGGTGTGGGATGGCAAATGTGCAACGAAGTCCGCGCGGGGCGCAAATCCGCGTCTCGTCGACTACATGCGGTGAGCCGCATGCCGTCACGATCGAGACACGAGCGATCATTGATGCCCCGATCCGGCGATGAATGATATGAACGACCACCGCAAAGGCGAGAAATCGATGCGCTGGCTGGACGACATTCCCGACCACATCGCCGCGCGCGTGCTCGCACGTTGCGGCACGCCGCATCCCTTCGCCGACCTTGATCCGCATCGCACGGCCCTGGTTGTCGTGGACTTGCAGAACGCTTTCATGGACGAGGCCGTCGGCCACGCCGTCTGTCCGATGGCGCGCGATATCGTGCCCGAGGTCAATCGCCTCGCGGCCGCGGTCCGCGCCAGCGGCGGCGGCGTCTTCTGGATCATGAACACGTTCGATGCCCGCGCCTCGATGGAATGGAGCGTCTCGCAGGCGATGATGACGCCGGCGGCCCGCGCACGGCGCGAAGCGGCGATGAGCGAAGGCAGCAAGGGTCAGGAACTCTGGCCGGACCTGGACGTGCGCTCCGAGGACGAGATCGTGCGCAAATATCGTTTCAGCGCGTTCCTGCCCGGGGCCTCGGACCTGCCGTATCGCCTGCGTGCCCGCGGGTTCGACACGGTGCTGATCACCGGGACCGTGACCAACGTGTGCTGCGAGTCATCCGCACGCGATGCGATGATGACGAATTTCCGCACAGTGATGGTGACCGATGCCAATGCCGCAATGACGATGGAGGAGCACCGCGCGTCCTTGCTCGCGTTCTACGCCATATTCGGCGACGTGATGGACACCGACTTCGTCGTGCGGCAACTGATGCGCAACACCCAGGCCGTATCCAGCGAGACGCAAGCCTGACACGAAGCCGGCGATACTCGCGTCCTACGTCATGGCGGGCGAAGGCCCGCCATGACGTAGGACGCCGCTCCCGTCATTGAGACTGGTTTCGCTCAACCTTCCGCGGCGAGCATATAATTCACCCCGACGTCCCGCGCCGTTCGCCAGCCCCCGCGCAGCGGGTCCGGCACCAGGCCGGTCACGTCGGACACCCGCAACCCGGCTTCTCGCAGCAATCCGCCCAGCTCCGCCGGGGTGATGAATCTGCGCCAGTCATGGGTGCCCACCGGCAGCCAGCGAAGCAGGTATTCGGCGCCCACCTTGGCTGACAGGAAAGCGCGAGCCGTGCGGTTCAGCGTGGAAAGGAACAAAAGTCCCCCGGGTTCCAACAGACCCGCCAACGTCCGGGCGAAGGCGGCCGGATCGGGCACATGCTCGATCACCTCCAGCGCGGTCACCACCGGGAAACGCAGTCCCTCCACCAGCAAATCCTCGGGTGCGCCCACCCGATACGCCAGGCGCAATCCCTGCCCCGCCGCATGCGCTTCCGCCGCGGCGATCGTCTCGGCGGCGGCGTCCAGGCCCAGCACGTCGAGGCCGCGCCGGGCCAGCGCTTCCGCCGCCAGGCCGGCACCGCAGCCCACGTCGAGCACCCGCACGCCCGCGCTGTTCGGGAACCGCCGCGCCACATGCTCTGCGATCCAGCCGATCCGCGCCGGGTTCATGCGGTGCAGCGGCCTCATCGATCCGTTCGGGTCCCACCAGTCGGCCGCCAGCGCGTTGAACCGCGCGACCTCGGCGGCCGAAACGGTCGTATTGCTCATCGGTTGCCCTCCTGTGGCGCAGGGATATGTGCGGCGAGCCAGCGGCCGCTGGCAAGAATGCCGCCGTGATCCGAGCGGCGCTGCGCTCGCGTGACCGGCGCCGTCGCTCGCACAGGTGCGGCGGAGGCCGGCAACGCAACACCGTTACGAGTTCAGAGGTGGCTACGGGCCTGGACAGGACCGAACACCCGGAGCACTCGCATGTCGCCCGCGGTCTCGTCGCGTCCGGTGTCGAGGAGAACTTCATAGAGCGCACGGTAGCCGCCGTCGCAGGGCAGCTCCCGCACACCGGGGTATTGGCCCACCGGATAACGGCAGGGGTACCCGCGCAGCCGATTGATCGCTGCGCGGATCGCGCTCAACCGCCGACGAGCCCGGGGTCCCGAGCCCGGCTGGCTCAGCCAGCCGCGGATCGATTTGAGGTCCTCTATCGCCCGAGGCGCATAGATCAGCCTGCGCGGCACGCGGCCGCCGGCTCAGCAACGCCGGGTCGGGGGTGGCGGCAACTCGCGGTCGGTCCCGATGCTGTCGATCCAGGCATCAACATCGTCGGCGTCAACATAGAGCCCGGCGTCCAGCTCGGCGCGGGCCTCGGCGACCATCTCCGCTTCCCAGGCCAGCCGGGATCGCGCTTCCTCCTCGCTTTCAAGGCGGGCGGCAGGCGAGCGGACGCGACGTGGAGGGGTGCTATCAATGCTGGGCAACATAGGCGTGCGTTCGGACAACTGCCAGCGTTGCGAGACACGCCATTCTCGTAACCGAAACGGTCGCGCCACCCAAGGTTGCCCCTCCTGCCTCGCGCCAGTATGTGTCACCCGACCACTGAACGCT
Organism: uncultured Alphaproteobacteria bacterium; assembly: GCA_963762885.1. Taxonomy (GTDB): domain Bacteria; phylum Pseudomonadota; class Alphaproteobacteria; order Acetobacterales; family Acetobacteraceae; genus JASHVB01. Next base: position 1,579 of record CAVXNH010000047.1, on the reverse strand, counting down.
GGCAAACGATCCCGAACATGGCGCGTATCGTGATGAAATTCGGCGGCACCTCGGTCGCCGACCTCGACCGCATCCGCAACGTCGCGGCCCGGGTCAAGCGCGAGGTCGATGCGGGGAACCAGGTCGCCGTCGTGGTCTCGGCCATGGCCGGCGCCACCAACCAGCTCGTCGGCTGGTGCCAGGCGCTGTCGCCGCTGCACGACGCAAGGGAATACGACACCGTGGTCTCGACCGGCGAACAGGTTACCACCGGCCTGCTGGCAATCGCGCTGATGGAGATCGGCGTCGAGGCGCGCTCCTGGCAGGGCTGGCAAATTCCCATCCGTACCGACAACGCCCATGGCAAGGCACGCATCCTCGACATCGACGGTTCGGACCTGATCAGCCGCATGGAGAAGGGGCACGTCCCGGTCGTCGCCGGCTTCCAGGGCATCGCCCCGAACCGCCGCATCACCACGCTGGGGCGTGGCGGCTCGGATACCTCCGCGGTGGCGCTGGCGGCGGCGGTGAAGGCCGACCGCTGCGACATCTACACCGACGTGGACGGGGTCTACACCACTGACCCGCGCATCGTTCCGCAGGCCCGCAAATTGGCCAAAATTGCCTACGAAGAAATGCTGGAGCTCGCATCCGTCGGGGCTAAGGTATTGCAGACCCGCAGCGTCGAGCTGGCGATGAACGAGCGGGTGCGGGTGCGGGTGTTGTCCAGCTTCAAGGACGGGCCGGTCAGCGACACCGAGGGCACCCTGGTCGTGGATGAGGACGAAATCGTGGAAAAAGAAAACGTCGCCGGCATCGCCTACTCGCGTGACGAGTCCAAGATCACGGTGCGCCGCGTGCCCGACCGGCCAGGCATCGCCGCTACTATCTTCAGCGCGCTGGCGGACCAAAACGTCAACGTGGACATGATCGTGCAGAACATCTCCGCGGATGGTACGACGGACATGACGTTCACGGTAGGGAAGGCGGACCTGCCGCGCGCCCGGCTGGCGCTGGAGGGGATCAAGACCGCGATCAACTATGCCGAGCTGGTCGAGGACCCGAACGTCGCCAAGATCAGCGTGGTGGGCGTCGGCATGCGCAGCCACGCGGGCGTCGCCAACACCATGTTCCGCGCCCTGGCCGACAAGGCCATCAACATCCAGGTCATCTCCACCAGCGAGATCAAGGTTTCCGTCCTCATTGCCGCCGAATACACGGAACTGGCCGTGCGGGCGCTGCATACCGCATACGGTCTCGATGCCAGTTGATAGCTGCAACATTCCCCCCCTCCCCTTGAGGGAGGGGGAGGATGTCGTTCGGGCTGCGCGGGCGGAACTAGACCGGCTATGGGCGCGCGGCACCACCTTCCTGGGCTGCCGCGTCGCCCTGCTGGGCGGCGCGATGAGCTGGGTCAGCGAGCGTCGCCTGGTCGCGGCGATCTCCAATGCCGGCGGGTTCGGCGTCATCGCCTGTGGTTCGATGAGCCCCGATCAGTTGGCCGCCGAGATCGCCGGCACCCAGGCGCTCACCACCCAGCCGTTCGGCGTCAACCTGATCACCATGCATCCGCAGCTCGACGACCTGGTGCGGGTGTGCC
>CAVXNH010000046.1:0-15665 GCA_963762885.1 uncultured Alphaproteobacteria bacterium | reverse complement strand
TGGCGGCCAAGGTTGGCCACGTCGTGCTCGCCGGCGGCATCCCCCCGGGCGCTGCGGTGCGCGCGGTGAAGGATGGCGGGGCGAAGCTGATCGCCTTCACCCCCGCGCTGGTGCTGGCCAAGCGTCTGATCCGCAGCGGCGCCGACGCTTTGGTGATCGAGGGTTCGGAAGCCGGCGGCCATATCGGCCCGGTGTCGCTGAACGTGCTGGCGCAGGAGATCCTGCCGCATATCCGCGAAGTGCCGGTGTTCGTCGCCGGCGGCCTGGGACGAGGCGAGGCGATCCTCGCCTACCTGGAGATGGGCGCGTCGGGAGCGCAACTCGGCACGCGCTTCGCCGCCACCACGGACTCCATCGCGCATCCGAGGTTCAAGCAGGCGTTCATCCGCGCCAATGCGCGCGATGCGGTGCCGTCCGTGCAGCTCGACGAGCGGTTTCCGGTGATCCCGGTGCGGGGGCTGGTCAACGAGGGCACCAAGCGGTTCCTGCGCCACCAGGGGGAAACCCGCGACCGCTTCCTGGCCGGGGAGCTGGACAAGGAAGCGGCGCAGCTTGTGATCGAGCATTTCTGGGCCGGGGCGTTGCGCCGCGCCGTGATCGATGGCGACGTCGAGAACGGCTCGATGATGGCCGGCCAGTCGGTCGGCATGGTGACCGCGGAGCAATCGGTTGCGGCGGTCATCGCCGAGCTGGTGGATCAGGCGGTTGCCGCGCTGGTGGCGCGCCATGCCCGCTAACCTCTCCCGCGCTGCGCGCGGGAGAGGTCGCCGCGCAGCGGCGGGTGAGGGTGACGCGTGCCGCACGCACTACCCTCACCCTCGGTGCTACGCACCTCGACCTCTCCCGCATAGCGGGAGAGGTTAACGAAAGCCAATGGCCTCGCCACGCCGCCTGCTGGCCCGACTGCGTACACTCCGGGCCTCCGGCGCCGCCCCGCTGACCGAGCTGGTCCGCCTCGTCGCCGCCGAGCTGGTCAGCGAGGTGTGCTCCATATATGTCCAGAAACCCGGCGACGTCCTCGAACTCGCCGCCACCGAGGGGCTTAACCAGACCGCCGTCGGCCGCACCAGGCTGCGCGTCGGAGAGGGTATCGTCGGCCTGTCCGCCGCCACCGGCGCGGTCATGAACCTGCCAGACGCGCAGAACCACCCCGCCTTCGCCTATCGGCCGGAAACCGGGGAAGACCCCTACGCCTCGATGCTCGCTGTCCCCGTGCGCCGCGCCGGCCGCACCATGGGCGTGCTGGTGGTGCAGAACCGCGCCCCTCGCCACTACACCGACGAGGAAGTGGACGAGCTGGAAACCGTGGCCATGCTGCTGGCCGAGATGCTGCCGGCCAGCGGCGCCACCGACGGCGGAGGGGAGGGCATCGCCGCCACAGTCCCGCGGGTTTTCGCCGGCACCCCGCTCACCAGCGGCATCGCCATCGGCCCGGTCGTGTTGCACGGTCCGCCCCGCGTCCCGCTGCGGCTGATCGCCGAAAACCCCGCCGCGGAACTGGTTCGCCTGAACGCCGCCGTCGAGAAGATGCAGCGCGGACTGGACGAGTTGATCGCCACCGGCGTGCCCGATGGCGGCAGCGCCGAGGATGCCACGGCCTCGCGCGAGGTCCTGGAAACCTACCGCCTGGTCGCCGCGGATGCCGGCTGGTTGCGCCGTGTCGCCGAGGTGGTCCGTGGCGGGGTCGCCGCGGAGGCTGCCGTCCAGCGTGTCGCAGGCGAACTGCACGACCGCATGCGCCGCATCAGCGACCCCTACCTGCGGGAACGCCTCGCAGACATGGAGGATCTCGCCGGCCGCTTGCTCTCCGCCTTGCTCGGCAACGTCCCGCGCGCCGAGATCCCTCAGGGCGCCATTCTGCTGGCGCGCCGGTTGGGACCGGCCGAATTACTCGACTGGCACAGCCGTGGCATTGCCGGCGTGGCCATCGAAGAAGCCAGCCCCGCCGGCCATGCCGCGATCCTGGCTCGCGCCCTCGGCATCCCCGCCGTGGGCGGCACGCGCGGCATGCTGGATACTGCCGAGCCGGGCGATGAGGCGGTGGTGGACGCCGGCGAGGGCCAGCTCGTGCTGCGCCCTGAGGCCGAGGTACGCCAGGCCTACGTTCGCGCCTTGGAAGTACAGAGCGCGCAGCACGCCGGCTGGGCCCTGCTGCGCGACCAGCCTGGCGTCACTGCCGACGGCACGTCGGTTCGGCTGATGCTGAATATCGGGCTGAGCCTGGAACTGGCGCAGCTCGACGCGGTGGGGGCGGACGGCATCGGCCTGTTCCGCACCGAGATCGCCATGCTGGCGCGCGGCGCCGTGGCCGATGTCGCGGAACAGGCGGCGATCTATGCCCGGGTGCTGGATGACGCAGGGGACCGGCCGGTGCTGTTCCGCACCCTCGATCTCGGCGCCGACAAGCTGCTGCCGGGCATGGCGACGGAGGAAGAAAACCCGGCGATGGGCTGGCGGTCGCTGCGTATCGGTCTGGACCGCCCGGCACTGCTGCGCCGGCAGTTGCGCGCCCTATTGTTGGCGGCCGGCGGGCGCAAGCTGTCGGTGATGTTCCCGATGGTTTCCACCGTGGGGGAATTCCGCGCCGCCCGGGCGCTGCTGCTGGCCGAGGCGCGCCGCGTGCGCCCGGCGCCTGAAAAGCTCGAGATCGGCACCATGCTGGAAGTGCCGGCCCTGATGTGGCAGCTCCCTGATCTGCTGCGCGATGCCGATTTCATCTCGGTTGGCTCGAATGATCTGCTGCAATTCATGTTTGCGGTCGATCGCGGCACACCTTCGTTGTACGGTCGTTACGACCTGTTGTCGCAGCCGGTGCTTGATCTGATCGAACAATTGCTGACCGCGGCGAAAGCGGCGAAAGGCGGGGCCGGCGTGCCGGTGTCACTCTGCGGTGAGGCGGCATCGCGCCCATTGGAGGCGCTGGCGCTGGTCGGGCTGGGATTGACCAACCTGTCGATGCCCGCGTCCGGACTGCTAGCGGTGAAGGCGATGTTGCGGCAGGTGGATTTGACAACGTTCCGGCCTGTGCTTGCGGCGATCAGGCGGGGCTCGAACGGCGCTGCCAGCCTGCGCGAGCCAATTGCCGCCTGGGCGCGCGAGCACGGCCTGCCGGTGTAGGCCCCCGCGCAGGCCGGGACTCTGCGCCCCGGGCCTGCCCCGGAGGGCAGAGTCCTGGGCTTCTCGCGGGCCACCATTGGGCGAGTGGTGTGCATTTCCGCCATGTCTTTATGAAATGTGGATTTTGTTTCTGTCAAAGCCGCAATGACAATTCGACTATAGGCATAAACGGAGTCACTCTAGGGGTGGTTGGCAAGTGCGCCGGCCCTGGCTAAGAAGCGGCAGCCGTCGGGACGGACCACGCGCGGGGCGAACCTCCGCCGACCGGCACGCTTCTCACCGGAAAATCTGGCTGCAAAAGAACGGGGCGACGGTGCTGCAGGATCGCAGGTCGAAGCTGGTAGAAAACCAGAGCATGATGTCGACGACACTGACCGATATTGCCGGTCCGGCGGCGGCGCCACGCGCCGGGGCGGATTTGCGTGCGGCGCGCGAACGGCTGGGTTGGCCGATCGAAGCCGTGTCCGCTGCCCTGCGCATCCGATTGCCGCATCTTGAGGCGTTGGAAGAAGGCCGCATCGACCTGCTGCCGGGCAACGCCTACGCGGTCGGCTTCCTGCGCACCTACGCCCGCACCCTCGGTCTCGATCCTGACGAGGTCGCCCGGCGCTTCAAGGCGGAAGCGAGCGAGGTCAACCGCCGCACCGAACTGGTGTTTCCCGCCCCCATGCCACAACGCGGCGTGCCGGCAGGAGCGGTGGTCCTGTTGGGCGTCGTGTTGGCGATTGGCGCCTATGCCGGCTGGTACCGCCTGTCCGGCGAAGGCCGCCTGCCGGCCGAAACCGTCGCCCCGGTGCCCGCGCGTCTCGCCAGCCTGGCGGAGCAAGCTGTTCCGCCACCGCCCCAGGCCGCGCCGGCGGCGCCTGTCGCCATTGCGACGGCAGCGCCGCCCGCGCCGGCGCCCGAACAAGCCGCGCCGCCGGTCCCATCGATATCCCCGAGTTCGGCCGCCGCCGCGGCAATCTCACCGCCACCCGCCATGGTAGCTCCGGCGGCACCGCAGGAAGCGCCGGCTTCCGATCAACCGCGGATCGTGGTGCAGGCTACCGCGGACGCATGGCTCCAGGTGCGCGACCGCAATGGCGGCGTGCTGTTGAACAAGATCCTGCATAACGGTGACACCTGGCCGGTACCGCCACGGCCGAACCTGGTGTTGACGACCGGCAACGCCGGCGGCACCCAACTCGTGGTGGATGGGGTTGCGACCCCAGTGCCCGGTGGCTCCGGCGCGGTGCGCCGGGACTTGCCGTTGGACGCCGACCTGATCAAGGACGGCAAGCTAAGCCAGGCGACCGGCTCCGCCCCCACGCCGGCGAACCCCACTGCACAGGCAAGCGGTACTGCCCCAGCAAACAATGTCCGTTCCGTGACACAGTAGCGGCGCGGGCAAGGAAACCCCATTCTACAGGGAGCCGCCCGGTCCCGGCGGGGCGCGCGGCCGTGTCCAACGGAGAGGAATCCGATGAGCTACCGCCCCTACCAGGAGATCATCCGGCGGAAATCCCGCCGCGTGTATGTCGGACGCGTGCCGGTGGGCGACGGCGCCCCGATCAGCGTGCAGACCATGACCAACACGCTTACCACCGACGTGGAAGGCACCATCGCGCAGATCCGCCGCGCCGAGTTGGCCGGGGTGGACATCGTCCGGGTCTCCTGCCCCGACCGAGAAAGCGCCCTGGCGCTGAAGGACATCGTGCGCGAGGTCAACGTGCCGATCGTTGCCGATATCCATTTCCATTACCGCCGCGCCATCGAGGCTGCGGACAGCGGCGCCGCTTGCCTGCGCATCAACCCCGGCAATATCGGCAGCGACGAGCGGGTCAAGGAGGTCATCAGGGCCGCCCGCGACCACGGCTGTTCCATGCGCATCGGGGTGAACGCCGGCTCGCTCGAAAAGCACCTGCTGGAGAAGTACGGCGAACCTAACCCGGAGGCGCTGGTCGAAAGCGCCCTGTACCACGCCAACATCCTGCAACAGCACGACTTCCACGACTTCAAGATCAGCGTGAAGGCGTCGGACGTGTTTCTGGCGGTTGCCGCCTACCAGCAGCTTGCCGAGGTTTGCGACCATCCGCTGCATATCGGCATCACCGAGGCCGGCGGCCGCCGCATGGGTACGGTGAAATCCGCGGTCGGCCTGGGCTCCCTGCTCTGGGCCGGCATCGGCGACACGCTGCGGGTGTCGCTGTCGGACGAGCCGGAGGAGGAGGTGCGGGTCGGCTGGGACCTGCTGAAGACGCTGGGCATCCGCCATCGCGGGGTGAAGGTGATCTCCTGCCCATCCTGCGCGCGCCAGGGCTTCAACGTGATCGAGACGGTGCGGACGCTGGAGGACCGGCTGGCGCATATCGAGACGCCGCTGACGCTGTCGATCATCGGCTGCGTGGTGAACGGCCCGGGCGAGGCGCTGATGACCGATATCGGCCTGACCGGCGGGGGCAACGGCCGGCACATGATTTACCGCGCCGGCAAGACCGACCACACGATCGCCAGTGGCGACATGGTAGAGCACATCGTCGAACTGGTTGAGGCGAAAGCGGCCGAACTGAAGGCGGCGAAGGACGCGGAGAAGCTCGCGGCGGAGTAGGGATGGCGTGGGCCGCCTGCCGATCCCGAAGCCTTCCTATCTGGACGGCTTCGACTATCTCGGGTTCGTGCACGGTAGCCAACGCTGGCGGAGCAAGGATGGAAAGCGGCTGTTCAACTGGGACAGCATGCACGGCGAGATCGAGGTGTACCGATACACGTGGCCGGCATGTGGCGGTTCTCGATGCCATATCTGGGGACTGGAGAAAGGGGACCGTGCGCGGGAGGCGAATAGATGTCTGACATTCGAACTGCAGCCAGGCCGACCAGTTTCTTCGACCTCTACAGTCGGGGCGAGGCGTCGCCTGAGGACATCGACGATTTTGTGGGCCGATGGCACGATGACCTGGAAACCTGGGCACGGGATATATCCCTGGAAGACTATCTGGGACTGCGCCACGACGAGTACCAGGTATGGGTTTACGATCCCGAAGCCCTTCCCAGTATTCTGGAGGCCAGGCGGGCCAAACGACCTCTGCGCGCAGTCATGGCCGAACGTCTTGGCGAATTGGCCGCCGCCGCACGGCCGCGCGACGCAACCATTGTCAACGGCTTGCGGATTTGGCTGGCCGGCCAGGAGGCCGAGTAATAACGGTTGCCGAAAGTGCCGACCCGCGATCCCATGCCGCCCGCATTGCGAGACACCCGCCACGACATCGTAACCCTCGCCGGACGCCCTTGGGATATAGCTCACGGGTCGGGATTGATCTGTAATCTTCGCCGCGGTCGACGGCGCAGCGTGACCGAACGTCGCCATGCCATGGCCGCCGAGCCAATCGTTCAGCGTCGCGGTGATTGCGATAAAGGTTTCGTCGCCTGAGTTATATCGTTTTACAGTGCGGCGCGATCAGCCACCTGTCCTGATGACCTGAAGCGGTGGTCCATGTTCGTAGACCATGGCGCCGATAGCGGCCACTTCTGATGGCAGCCGCTTGCTCGCACCGCACGGAGGACTCATGCCGTGGCAAATGTCCGCATCATCCTTCACGGCAAGGCGGCCGGCGATCCTCGCGTGAGGACGGCGGTCCACGCGCTTCGGCAAGATGGATGCCGGATCGAGGTGCGCGTCACCTGGGAGCCGGGAGACGCCGCGCGATTAACGGCCGAAGCCGTGGGCGCGGCTCAGGTCGGCCAAATCGACCGCGTTGTCGCGGGCGGCGGCGACGGCACGATCAACGAGGTGTTCTCCACAGCCTATACAGCCGGACTGCCGGACCAATGCACGCTCGGTGTGCTTCCCCTCGGGACCGCCAACGATTTTGCTCATGCGGCGGGCGTTCCTGTTCAGGATCTCACCGCCGCTTTGCGCATTGCCACAAACGGGCCAGTGCAGTGGATCGACCTTGGCCTGGTCGACGGCAAGCCCTTCGTAAACCTCGTCTCGGGCGGCTTCGGCTCCCGCATCACGGTCGAGACGGACCCAGACCTCAAACGGTGGCTTGGCGCGTTGGCCTACGTCATCACCGGCGTTTCGCGCTTCGCCGAGCTTTCGGCAAATCATGGTCGCTTTCGTGCCGAGGGTTTTGCCTGGGAGGGCCGCTTCCTGGCCGTGGCCATCGGCAACGGAAGAGCGGCCGGGGGCGGCGTAGTGCTCTGCCCGAATGCGCTGATCGACGACGGCCTGTTGGATTTGACGATCCTGCCGGAACTCGGCCGCACAGCACCGCTGGACGCCTTCCCCCGTCTGTTGCGAGAAGGCGCGGCGGCCATTCACCCCATGCTCCCGTCAGCCCGCAGTTCCTGGATCGAATACGAGTTCGGCAGACGACCTGAACATCAATCTCGACGGCGAACCCGTGGTCATGCAGCGGTTTCGAATTGAGTGTCGAGAACGCGCATTGCCTGTTCGCCTCGGTGAGAGCCCGCTGTTGTCACAGCGAATCACCAGCGTGGCGCGGGCGGGCGCGCAGTGACGGGCCGATTTCGGCCAGCCAGATCGACGATTTCGTCGAGACGTGGCACAACGCGGGCGACGAGGAAAAGCGCGGCCCCTCCGAGTACCCTGGGCATGACCGGAGACGAATACGCGGTTTGGGTCATGTCCCACGGGGCGCTGCCGTCTATCGTGGCCGCAAGGCGGGAGCAACGCCCCCTGGCGGCGGCCGTCGCCGGATACCAGGCAGACCTGGAGCGCAGTCACCCTGCCAATCGCCCCGCCATTCGCGCATTGTGTCACTGGTTGGCGCGCTACGTTCCGGTCGCGAGCGCAACCCACGAGCCTGGCGCCTGTGTAAAATTTTCTGACTCCTGACCGCGACGGCGCTTGGGATGAAACCGCATAGGTCGCCGGGTGTATGAACGACCTGCTATGAAAACCCCCCCGACGTCCGATGTCGTCATTCCCGCTAAGGCGGGAGCCCAAGCAGCAGCATGGGTCCCGCTTTCGCGGGGATGACGACTGGCGTCACCGTTTTCATCCCCGGTGGCGCATCGCCGGCGATGCGGGGCGTCTCTCCCTCAAGGAGACCGCGAGGAGTTTGTTTCTTCCGGTGCAGTGGAATTTTGCGACCCAAGCAACGTAGCCTGCTTCGCCGCCGCCAGAATTGCCTCGGCCAACTCCGGGCTGTCCGCCAGCCGAGCCAGCACCACCGCGCCCACCATGGTGGACAGCGCCGCCAGCGCCCGACCATCGTCGCCCTCCGGCAGGCATCGCCCTAGCGCATCCGCCATCACCCGCACGGAAGCCGCGATGCCCGGCCGAGCCTCCGGCCGTCGCGCCACCTCCGGACCCAGCGTCGTCAGCACGCAGCCGCGCTCAACCTCCGCCACATGCGCCGGATCCAGGTAAGGTCCGACGATCAGCTCCAACGCGTCGTCCGCCAAATGCTCCCGCGCAATCCGCTCCCACCGCGCCGCCGACCGCGCCAGCGCAGCTGAGGCGACCTCCGCCACCAGTGCCTCCTTCGACGGGAAATGCCCGTAAAAGCCGCCATGCGTCAGCCCGGCCGCATGCATGATCGCGTCCACGCCCACCGCGTCGATACCATGCTGGCGGAACAGCCGCCCCGCCTCCTCGACGATGCGCTGCCGCGTCTCCGCCTTTTGCTCAATCGTTCGTCGCATCCGGACCATTCCTTGTACGCATGACGCTCGTCATCTCTTTGCTTGCCTGACCATATGACGTCCGTCATGCTAAGCGCAACCAAGCGCCGAGGAGTCCGCGCCCCAATGCCCGCCCCCCAACGCTTCGCCCGGCTGTTCGCGGGCCGCATCCACTACGCGTGGATCGTCGTCGCCATTGCCTTCACCGTGATCCTGATCGGCGTCGGCGTACGCGCCGCCCCCGCCGTGCTGCTGGTGCCGCTGCAACATACCTTCGGCTGGAGCGCCGACACCATCTCCGGCGCCATATCGCTCAACATCCTGCTGCTCGGCGTGACCGGGCCATTCATCACCGCGCTGATGCAGGTGATCGGCATTCGTCGCACCATCCTGGCGGCGTTGGTCCTGCTGCTGGTGGGCGCCGGCGGCAGCGCCTTCGTGACGCAATCGTGGGAGCTGTACCTGACCTGGGGCGTACTGGTCGGTCTCGGTGCCGGTGCCACCGGTTTCGGCGTCGCCGCCACCATCGCCAACCGCTGGTTCGTCGCCCGGCGCGGTCTGGTTCTCGGGCTGCTGACTGCCAGCAACGCCAGCGGGCAACTGGTGTTCCTGCCGGCGCTGGCCTGGCTCGCGACTTCGTTCGGCTGGGTCAGCGTGCCGATCGCCGTCTCTCTGCTGCTGCTCGCACTGGTGCCGTTCGTCTGGCTGCTGCTGGTGGAAAGCCCCGGCGCGGTGGGCCTCGGCGCCTACGGTGCAACCGAGGAACCCCCGACCCTGCCGACCGCCACCAATCCCTTCCGCGTCGCCTTCGAGGGCCTGGCGCGCGGCAGCCGCTCGGTCGACTTCTGGCTGCTGGCCGGCAGCTTCGCGGTATGCGGCTTCTCGACCTACGGCCTGATCGGCACCCACATGATCGCCTACTGCATGGACCACGGCATCCCCGAGGTCACGGCGGCCGGCCTGATGGCGTCGCTTGGCGTGTTCGATCTGTTCGGCACGATTTGCTCGGGTTGGCTGACCGACCGCTACAATCCGCGCGTGCTGCTGTTCTGGTATTACGGACTGCGTGGCTTGGCGCTGCTGGCGCTGCCATTCACCCAGTTCGACGCGCTGAGCCTGTCGGTCTTCGCAGTCTTCTACGGGTTGGATTGGGTGGCCACGGTGCCGCCGACCATCATGCTGACCAACCAGGTGTTCGGCCGCAAGGACGGACCTGTCATCGTGTCGTGGGTGTTCTGCGCCCACCAGCTCGGCGGCGCGCTGGCCGCCCTGGCCGCGGGCGAGATCCGCAACGCGACCGGCAGCTATCTGCTGGCATTCCTGGCCAGCGGCGCGGCCTGCTTGCTGGCATCGTTGCTGGTGCTGCGCATTGCGCGCCAGCCCGCCATGGTGGCGGCGGAGTAAGGCGCCCAGCCCTCGCCTCGGCGAGCACCTTCACCTTATTGTGAATAAGGAATGATCACGCTGCCGCACGGCGTGCTTGCGCCGCCGCGTCCGGGATGCTGCGCTGCCCGAACGATCGCGTTCCGCGGCGGCGAGACGCGTCTGATCGCCGCCAACACGGCGTGGGGAGCAGAGGATGGCATTTTCGCTACAGCTCAAGGGGTTCAATTATACGTCGTATTATAACGGCGCTTATGAGAACGCCGATTTGCTGAGTTCGCTCGTGGCTACCGGAGCGAATACAGTCGCGCTCAATATCGAATACGGCATCGATGTCAATAATTCCACGGTCTATACGGATGCGAACTATACCGACAGCCTGACCGCGCTGGGCAACACCATCAAGGAGGCTACGGCGGACGGCCTATCCGTCATGGTGCGGCCGCTGATCGATTTCCTGAAGCCAGCGCTGATCGGTTCCTACAGTGTCGGCGACTGGCGGTCGTATTATAATCCTAGCGACCCCGCCGCATTCTTCGCCAGCTACAAGACCATGATCGTCGATGAGGCGACGGTCGCGCAGGCCAATGGCGCTACGTCGCTGTGCATCGGCACCGAACTCGATCAACTCACCGGCCCGGCCTACCTGTCCTATTGGACCGACATCATCTCGGCAGTGCGCGCGGTATTCAGCGGCACGCTGACCTACTCTGCCGACTGGAACGATGCGGCTTCGCCCTGGGCCGGCCAGCATGGGCTGACGGCCGGCACCGGCGACCTGACCACCCAGGTAAGCTTCTGGAACCAACTCGACTATGTCGGCATCGACGCCTATGCGCCGCTATCCGATGCCGCCAATCCGACGCTGTCCGATCTGGTGGCGGGCTGGACCCAGGTGCCGACCGATGCGGGAACCCACGCCGTCACCGGCAATCAATCGCTGATCAGCTATTTCGAGAGCGTCGCAGCGGCGATCGGCAAGCCCATGCTGTTCACCGAACTTGGCTACGAGAATGCCACCGACGCAGCATCGCAGCCCGCCGGCAGCGCCACCAACCAGCCCGACGCATCGTTGCAGGCCAATCTTTACCAGGCGTTCTTCAATGCCTGGAACCAATCGGGCAACTCGTCCCTCGCCGGCGTGTATTTTTGGAATTGGGACCCGAACGCATCCGAGGTGGGCCCCGGACACGGCGTGAATTTCAGCCCGCAGGGCCAGCCGGCGCAGACCGTCGTCGATACCGAATTCGCGCTGTGTTTTCTCTCCGGCACCAGGATTGCAACACCGAACGGCGAAGTCGCCGTCGAAGCTTTGGCCATCGGCGATCTGGTACTGACCGAACCGGGCGAGGCACGGCCGATCACCTGGATTGGCAAGGGCCGGGTGCTGGCGACCCGAGGCCGCCGCACTGCCGCAACACCGGTGATCGTGCGCAAGAGCGCGCTGGCGCAGAACGTGCCGCATCACGATTTACGCATCACCAAGGGACACTCGCTCTACATCGACGGCGTGCTGGTCCCGGTGGAGTTCCTGGTCAATCATCGCTCGATCCTGTGGGATGAGCGAGCCCAGGAAGTGGCGATCTATCACGTCGAACTGGCGACGCATGATGTGCTGCTGGCCAATGGCGCTCCGGCCGAGAGCTATCGCGACGACGGCAACCGGTGGCTGTTCCAGAATGCCAATACCGCCTGGCTGTCGCCACCGAAGCCGCCTTGCGCACCCGTGCTGACGGGAGGGCCGGTGGTCGACGCCATTTGGCGCCGGCTGCTGGATCGGGCCGGCGGCGGCACGCTCCGCCCGCTAACGGACGATCCGGACCTGCATTTGTTGGTGGGCGGTGCCCGGCTTGACCCCGTGCAGCACAGTGAGGGCATCTGCGTCTTCCGCTTGCGTAGAACGCCGTCGATGGCGAGCATTTGCTCCCTCGCCGCATCGCCGCAGGAATTGGGGTTGGCGCGCGACCCACGTCGTCTCGGCGTCGCACTGCGGCGGCTCGTGGTCCGCCGAGGCTCCAGGTTCACCACGATCGAGGCGTCGGACCCGGCGCTAATGGACGGCTTTCATGCGTTCGAGTTCAGACAACGGCCTACGTTGGACAGATGGCGAGGCAGCACTTCCATCGCATTTGTTCGCCGGGCTGGCCGGCCCTATGGAACTGATCCTGCTGCTCGGCGGCGCGGCACGCTACCCCGATCTCGGCGCGATGCGCCGAGCGGCGTAACGCAAACCAGCAATTGACCAGCAATACCGGAGCTAGCAACTGGCCGGCCGCTATTATTCCTGCGCTTACCCCCTGGTGTTGCGGTCCTAGCGCTTCGTGCCTGGCGTCCGAATGTCATTGCGAGTTGGCCACCAGCCGGAGTTCTTCCGACCCTGCCTGAATGAAACCGTAGCCGTGCGCGGCGTCCGCGCCACGCGGACGAAGGTCGGCATCCACGACTGCGCCTGGTCAAAAGCAGCGAAGTTATGGGTGCCGGCCTTTGTCGGCAGCCCGTAGAAATGGGATCTCGGCCGGTTGTTCTTGCGAGCGAGCGAAGCAATCTTCCCCGTGACGTCACGGGGTCTCCCGGGGAAGATGGCTTCGCTTCGCCCGCAATGACGGAATTGGATGTCAAATCGATCCGTCAGAGTCAGATCACAGGTTGACCAGTGACAATTGTCGGACTACCTGTATAGGCAGATGATCAAAAGCTTTCGCCATCGAGGGCTCCGACGCTTATTTGACCAGGACGATCCCAGAGGATTGAAGCAAGATCAGGTGCGGCGCATCGCGCGGGCTCTATCACTGCTCGACAATGCGGCAACCCCTGAACAGATCGATCAGGTTCCCGGTCTGCGGATGCATCGCCTCAGTGGGGACCTTGCGGGACTTTGGTCACTGTCGGTTTCCGGAAACTGGCGAATTGTGTTCAGATTTGCCGATGGCGATGCGTTTGATGTCGATCTTGTCGACTACCATTGAGGCTGCTGACAATGCCGATGAAGAATCCGCCACATCCCGGCGAGATCGTTCGGGAGGAATGCCTGGCCCCACTGGGTCTGACCGTCACCGACGGCGCCAGGGTGCTTGGCGTCACCCGTCAGACGCTCAACAACCTTGTCAACGAGCGGAGTGGTATCTCACCCGAAATGGCGATTCGGCTGGAGAAAGCGTTTGGGACATCGGCCGATCTTTGGGCACGACTGCAAATGGCTTACGATCTTGCGCAGGCGCGTCGCCGGGAGCGAGAAATCAAGGTGACCCGTTACCGGCCGCATAGAAGCGCCGAGGCGTCGTAGTGTTGCGCCCCGTGCCCGGCGTCCCGGTCGCAACTCCGGGAGGCTTGTGGCACGCGCTGAAACAACACGGTGTCGTAGCCTTCGTCCGCAAAGCGCCGTAGCAACGACTCATAGGTCGCGTCGTCCATCGCCGGTGACCGCGACAGCACCCAGCCGTAACCGCGGCCGGGATAGCCGACCAGCGCATAACGATAATCCGGATCGACCCACAGGATCAGGTAGGACAGGTAGATGGGCCACATCGGCGATTTACGCCATCGCGCGTTTCCCGTGTCCGGCACGACATAGCCGTTCATCGTGAAGCTCTTCAACGGCGCTTCGAGGTTAGCGTCCCGCCCGTAATAGACATCCTTCACTTGCCCGTCGGGAAAGCTGACGTCGAAGTAGCTGCCGACTTTCCCACGCTCGGCGAAATACGGGATATTGGCGATTATGTACCAACGGCCCGCATACCGCTGCAGATCCACTTGTGGCGCCAGGGTCAGCGGCGGCTGGTCCTGTGCCGAACACATCGTCAGCAGCGACAGGCAAAGCAGGCAGCCGCAGAACCAAACGAGGTAACGTGGCATTCGTGGCAGGTTTCCCATGTGCCGGTCACATAAGTTCATAACGGACCAATGAGCCGTCCTTGGCCGTGAACAGCAACGCGCACCATTGCCGCGCCGTGCTGTACCAAAGCTCCAGATCGACCTCGCCGGAGAGTTTGTAATCAGCCGCGGCCAGCTTGCGGCCATCCGCCAGGGTCACCTGATCCGGCCCGACAAGGTGCACCACGGGATGCAGTAACTGCCCGTTCTGCAGATTGATCCAGGGTCCGTCCAACTCGGCCATGTTCCAATGCGTCGCCGGCAGCGCATTGGCCGGAGCCAGATAGCGCGGCGCCTTCGATCCCTGCACCCACAAGCCCCGCGCGTCGCGATCCGCGCGCATGATGTCGTGCAAGCCGTCATCTTCGGTCGTCGCATCGGCATGAGTGACCACACCGTCGCGCCATTGCTCCAACCCGCGCAGCGTGTAGCGAAACAGCACCAATGGGCCGAGACCCACGGCGATGTCCACCGCGATATGGGTGTCGAAGCCGTTGCCTTGCCGTTCGAAGGTCAAAACGTGTGTGCCGATCGCGCTGCCGTTGCGCATGATCCGAAACGCCAGCCGGCCGTCCTCCGGAACCTGCGGCATGCCACGCGCCCCGCTCGTCACGCCGGCCATCGCTGCGCCAAACAGCAAGCCGCGGCGGGCGATCATGCCGGGCGCTCGATGCGCCACAGCCCGACGTCGATGGCGCCGGCGCGGAAGCCGCCCTCGCAATAACACAGGTAGTAATCCCACATGCGCCGGAAGCGCTCGGGGAAGCCCATCGCGGCGATCTGCGGCCAGGCATCCAGGAAGCGCCGGCGCCACGCCACCAAAGTCTGAGCGTAGCTCTCGCCGAACGTCTCGACGTGCTGCAACGCCAGGCCCGCCTCGGCGATGCACCGCCGCAGCGCGCCGGGCGGAGGCAGCATGCCGCCGGGAAAGATATAGCGCTGGATAAAGTCGGGCGTGCGCCGGTAGCTTTCGAATCGAGCATCGTCGATAGTGATCACTTGCAGCACGGCGATCCCGCCGGGGTTCAGCCGATCCCGCAGGATATCGAAGTAGCGCGGCCAGAATGCCTCGCCGACCGCTTCCAGCATCTCGATCGATACCACGCGGTCGAAGCTGCCGGACGATTTCCGATAATCCTGCAACAGCACACGGGCACGATCGGACAACCCGCGCGTCGCAAGCCGTTCCTGCGCATACGCAAGCTGCGCCGGAGACAGCGTCAGCCCCGTCACCGAGCAATCGTGTTGCGCCAGAAGATCGGCCATGCTGCCCCAGCCGCAACCGATCTCCAGCACGTCCTGTCCCGGTGCGGCGTCGAGCAATTCGTACACGCGCGCGTGCTTCGCCGACTGCGCCTGTTCCAGCGTCGGGTCGGAATCGCTGTACAAAGCAGACGAATACGACATGCCGGCATCGAGCCACTGCGCGTAGAAATCATTACCGAGATCGTAGTGCTGGCGGATGTTGCGCCGACTGCCGGACAACGTATTCGCGTGCATCGCATGCAGCACGCGGTTCATAAACCGCGCGAAAGGCGTCCCATCGATCGCCGGCGACAACGGCGCCGCGTTGCGCGCCGCAAGTTCGAGCAATGCGGCCGGCTCGGGGCTGGACCAATCGCCGTCCATGAATGCCTCGGCGAAGCCGACATCGCCGTTCACCACCA
>CAVXNH010000045.1:0-15450 GCA_963762885.1 uncultured Alphaproteobacteria bacterium | reverse complement strand
GCCGGCGCAGCGTGCGCCAGCGATGCAGCACCACCGTAGCCTCCGGTCCCGGCGCCGCGCCGCGGTACACCATGCGCGCATGCTCTGGAGTGATCACGGTCAGCGTGCCACAACGCAGCCGTTGGCCGATCTTCCGAAGCGCCCAGCCGTGCAGCGTGTCGAGCCGGGACAGCGGCATCGAAGCGGCGACGTCGTCGCTGACCGCCGAACTCATGCTTGCCTCATCACGGCGGAATTTCCACCCACCACGGTCACCGGCTCGGCGGGCGGCAACGGACGCGAACGAAGCCGCACGCCCTTGCGCCATAGTTTCAGTGCCTCCCAATGGATCGCACCGAGCACCTGCACGCCCAGCAACGGTTGCGCGACAAAGGCACGCAGCAGGTTGACATCGGTCAGCGCGTGCCGCCGGCCGGCGAATGCCGCGGCGATCATCGGTCCGTCGGCGTCATGGCCTTCGATCGCAACCACCGCACGGTCGGCTGGCGGAGCGATGCGGAAGTGATACGTCATCGCCATGTCCATGAACGGCGACACATGCAAGTGCTTGGCGCAGGTTTGCCGCAGCACCGGCCGGTCCGCATCCGCATCGTCGACCGGAGCCAGATAGCTATGCCGGTCGCCGAACGTGTTGTTCACCTCGTACAGCATCGCGCGCAGCCGGCCGTCGGCGCGGTGACAGAAGAACACGCTCAGCGGATTGAACACGGTGCCCAGCACGCGCGGCATGCACAACACGCGGATTGCACCGCCATCGGGTTCCAACCCGGCGCGTCGCAGTTGCCGTTCGATCTGCGTCCGCATCGGCACGCGCGAGCCGTCGCCGTGATCGCGGTCGCGGAAATCCACCAGGTTGAAGCGGTTCAGCGAGAACAGCCGCAACCGCCGCGACAGCATCGGCAGTTCGTCCAGGTCCAAGAGCATCCACATCAGGCGATGCTTCAAACGATGCCGCACCGGACGGAACCGCGTGTGCACCACCTGTCCGTGATAGATCGCCGATACCGTCATGCCGCTTGCTCCAGCATCGGCGAGGTGGCGGGCGAGAGATGGATGCGCCCGGACTCGTTCGGCACCAGCCACGGCCGCCGCACGCCGCCGCATTGCTCTGCGACCGCCAGTCCCGATTGCAATCCATCCTCGTGAAATCCCGCCCCGAACCAGGCGCCGCAGAACCATGTGCGGCGCACGCCTTGCAGGTCCCATAGCCGGCGCTGCGCATTGGCGGCGGCGGCATCCATCAGCGGATGCGCATAGATTTCGGAGCGCAGCACGCGCGCGGGGTCGGGCGGCCTCGGCGCGTTCAACGAGACGAACAGAAGTTGCGACGTGTTCAACCCTTGCAGGCGATTCATCCAGTAGGTGACCGAGGGACCCTCGGCCGCGTCGCCGAGATAGTTCCAGCTCGACCACACCCGGCGCCGCCGCGGCATCAAGGACGCGTCGGTGTGCAGCACGGCGGTATTCGCGCCGTAGCGGAACGCGCCAAGCAAGGCGGCCTCGGCATCGGACCGGTCTGCAAGCATCGCCAGCGCCTGGTCGGGATGCGTCGCGATCACCACGTGGTCGAACCGCGCCTGCCCGCCGAGCATATCCGAGACCAGCACTCGGTCGGGCAGCCGCCGCACCGCATGCACGCCGCAGCCAAGCCGCACGTGCCGTGCGAACGGCGCCGTCAATTTCTCGACGTAACAACGGCTGCCGCCAACCACGGTGCGCCAGATCGGGCGATTGCGCACTTGCAACAGGCCATGGTTGTCGCAGAACCGGATGAAACTGGCGGCGGGCTGATCGCCAACCGCACCGGCCGGCGTGGACCAGATCGCCGCTGCCATCGGCAGCAGATGATCCTCCACGAAGGCTTCGCCATAGCCCCTGGAACGGAGATACGCGTGCAGGCTCAGCGCCGAACCATCCAGCGCCGCCAGCTCCTGCGGCGCCTCGCGATAGAACCGCAGCAGGTCGCGCAGCATGTGCCAGAAGCGAGGCCGCAGCAGGTTACGCCGCTGGGCGAACAGTCCGCGCAGGTCGGTGCCGGCGTATTCAAGCGCCCCGTTGCGCAGCGATACGGCGAACGACATCTCCGACGGCGCCGTCTCCACCTCAAGATAGCTGAACAGAGCAGTCAAATTCGGATAAGTCTGCTCATTATAGACTATAAATCCGGTATCCACGGCAACAGGGCCGGCAGGCCCCGGCACATCCACAGTATTGCTGTGTCCGCCCAGCCGATCGGCTTGCTCGTACACGGTGACGCGGTGCTGGAAGGAGAGCAACCAGGCGGCGCTCATGCCGGCGATGCCGGTACCGACCACGGCGACGTCCAGCGGTGCATAAGGGCGCGGCATCGGCTCCTGCTCGTCGCAAAATTGCGAGTTTCGGGGAAGATACGAACCGCACGCGCCGTTGGATCACCGCCAAACGCTCGCGGTGAACGCCAGGCGCGAATTATTTCCGACCGCTGCTATGATCCGCCGTGGCACTCCGCTCGTATTGAAGGCATGAATGGTCTGGTCCTGGCCCGTCGCAGCAGCATTACCAACCGTCCTCCCCCGGGCCGGTGGCGCGGCGCCATGACCGGACAGCAGAGCAATGGCGATCCCGTGCAGCACGACGAGGCCGATCCGGCGCGCCTGATCCAGGCGATCGCCACGCGGGCGGATCGCGGCGCGTTCGTCGCCCTGTTCACGCGCTTCGCGCCGCGCGTGAAGGCGTACCTGCTGCGGCTCGGCCTGGATAACGCCACCGCCGAAGAACATGCGCAGGAAGTGCTACTGGTCGTCTGGCGCAAGGCGACGCAATTCGATCCTGCGCGCGCCACGGCCGCTGCCTGGATCTTCACGATTGCCCGCAACCTGCGGATCGACGCTGCACGGCGCGCGCAACGGACCCCGCCGCTGCCGGACCCCGCGGACGAGCCATCTCCCGAACCCGGCGCCGACGCGGTCCTGGCAGCAGAGGATCGCAGCACCCGGGTCCGCGCCGCGCTCGCCGCGCTGCCGGCAGAGCAAGCCGACGTGATCCGCCTGGCGTTCTTCGATGACCGTCCGCATGCCGATATCGAACGTGTTCTGGGCATTCCGCTCGGCACGGTGAAATCGCGGCTGCGCCTCGCCATATCCAGGCTGCGTGGGCTGCTGGATGAAGACCTATGATCCGCCACCACCCCTCCGAGGCGACGCTGATATCGCAAGCCGCCGGCCACCTGCCGTCGCTGCATGCGCGCGTGCTGGCGGTGCACCTGGCGGCGTGCCCGCGCTGCCGCGATGAGTTACGCGAGATGGAGGAGGTCGGCGGCGCATTGCTGGCCACGCTGCCTGGCGCGCCGTTGCGGCCCGATGCGCTGGAACGCACGATGGCGCGGCTGGACGATGCAGCGATTACGCAGTCCCTGGCGCCTACCCGACCTGCCGCCACCAGCCTCGAAGCGCTGGCCACCGGCCGTTGGTGGTGGCTCGGGCCGGGCATCCGGCTGATGCCGTTGGCCCGCCGCGATGCGTCCGGCACAAGACTGGACCTGATCCGCGTCGCGCCCGGCATGGCGTTGCCCGGCCACGGCCATACCGGCCCGGAGATGGCGTGCATTCTTCAGGGTGGTTACGCCGACGAAACTGGCCACTACGAGGCGAGCGACATCGCCGAGGGTGACCCGGCATTGGAACACACGCCGATCGCCTCGGCCGGTCCCGACTGCATCTGCCTGATCGCCACCACCGGCCGGCTGCGAGCGCACACCTGGCTGGCGCGCCTCGTCCAGCCGTTGGTGGGTGTCTGAGTGCGGGGCTTCCATGCGGCGGCAGCGTTGCTGATGTTATTACTGGCAGCTTGCTCTCCCACTGGGGTGCTGAATGCGCTCGCCCCGCGCAACGGCATTACGGTCACCGGCGACGTTGCGTACGCCGACGGCCCGCGTCACGCGCTGGATATTTACGCTCCACGTCAATCCGATGGACCGGCGCCGGTCGTGGTGTTTTTCTACGGTGGCAACTGGGATTCCGGTTCGAAGGCGATGTATCGCTTCGTCGGCGCCGCACTGGCCGCCCGTGGCGTGCTGACTGTCATCCCGGACTATCGGCTGTATCCCCAGGTGCGCTTCCCCGCGTTCATGGACGACGCGGCGGCGGCGGTTGCCTGGACACGCGCGAACGTCGTGAAGTTCGGCGGTGATCCGCATCGGCTGTTCTTCATGGGCCACTCGGCCGGAGGGCAGATCGCCACGTTGCTGGCGTTGGATCCCAGCTACCTGCGCTCGGTCGATCTTTCGCCGCAACGCGACGTGTGCGGCGTGATCGGTTTGGCGGGACCCTACGACTTCCTGCCGCTGCACGACGACGAGTTGAAGGACATCTTCGGACCGAAATACGATCGCCCGCGCTCGCAACCGATCAACTATGTGTCGGCGGAGGCGCCGCCGATGCTGCTGCTGGCCGGGCGCGACGACACCACGGTGGATCCCGGCAACACCTTGCGGCTGGCCGCGAAATTGCGCGCCGCAGGTGCCAGCGTGCAGGACGATCTTTACCCGAGCATCGGCCACAAGACTCTGATCGCCGCATTCGCTCGGCCGCTGGGTTTCCTGGCGCCGGCGCGCGAAGACGCATTGCGCTTCGTCGATGCGCATGGCGCGTGTGACGGCTGATGCTGGCGCTGGCGATCGGTGTGTCGGTGGGCCTGGCGGGCGCCATGATGATCGCCTGGCTGGTGCAGCGACGCGCGCAAAATGCCGGATGGGTCGACATGGTGTGGAGCTTCGCGCTCGGCGCGGCCGGCGTGGTTTACGCGTTGTATCCTTTGGATGCGGGGTCGCCGACGCCGCGGCAATGGCTGGTCGCGGTGCTGGTCGCTGCATGGTCGCTGCGGTTGGGTTGGTACCTCGCCGGGCGCACCGCGCATGGCACCGAGGATGCCCGTTACGCGCAATTCCGCCGCGAGTGGGGCGCATCGTTCGAAAGCCGCATGTTCTGGTTCCTGCAAATCCAGGCGGCCGCGGCGGCGTTGCTGGCGATCTCCATGTTGCTGGCAGCGCGCAATCCACGGCCGCTGTCATGGGTCGATCTTGTCGCGCTTGCAGTGTTGCTGGCGGCGATTGTCGGCGAGGCGATGGCGGACCGCCAACTGCACCGGTTCCGCACCGATCCCGCCAACAAGGGCCGCGTGTGCGATGTCGGGTTGTGGGGCTGGTCGCGCCATCCGAACTATTTTTTCGAGTGGCTCGGGTGGGTGGCGTATCCGTTGCTCGCGATCGATCTGTCCGGCGGTTATCCGTGGGGCTGGCTGGCGCTTTTTGCTCCCGCCTTCATGTATTGGCTGCTGGTCTACGTCTCCGGTGTGCCGCCCTTGGAACAGCAGATGCTGCGTTCGCGGGGCGAGACGTATCGCGAGTACCAGGGACGTGTCAGTGCGTTCATTCCGCTTCCTCCAGCGAGGTCATCATGAACCTTGTCGCCGCGGCCGCCAGTGCGGTCGAACGCGTGCCGTTGCCCGACAGTATCACCCGCGCCGGTATCGCGCTGCTGGTGGAACGCACCAGCCGGCGACTGGAACAGGGCGATCCCGCTATGGAGCGCGCCTTCGCTTCGGAGATGGCGCGCTATCCGATCGCGCTGAATCCGGAGGATGCCAATGCGCAGCACTACGAGCTGCCGCCCGCGTACTTCGCGCATATCCTTGGGCCGCGGCGGAAATACTCGTGCTGCCTGTACGACGGCGCGTCGACCTTGGCCGAAGCGGAAGAGTACGCGTTGGCGGAGACTGCCGCGCATGCGGATTTGCACGACGGGCAGCGCGTGTTGGAGTTGGGCTGCGGGTGGGGATCGCTGACGCTGTGGATGGCGGAACGGTTTCCACGGTCTGACATCGTCGCGGTTTCCAATTCGCGTCCGCAGCGCGCGCATATCGAGGCGGAAGCGGCACGGCGCGGTCTGCCAAACGTGCGTGTGGTGACGGCGGATATGAACGTGTTCGAGGCCGATGGACGGTTCGACCGTGTGGTCTCGGTGGAGATGTTCGAGCACATCTCGAACTGGCCGGCATTGCTGGCACGCGTGCATGGCTGGCTGGATCGTGGCGGGTTGTTGTTCCTGCATGTGTTCAGCCATCGGGCGATGCCGTACCGCTTCGACCACGACGACAAGGCCGACTGGATCGCGCAGCACTTTTTCACCGGCGGCGTGATGCCGAGTCACGGGTTGATCTGGGAACTGGACGAGCGCTTCGTGGTGGACGCCGACTGGCGCTGGAATGGCATGCACTATCGCCGGACCGCGGAGCATTGGCTGGCAAACTTCGATGCCAATGCCCAGCAGATCGGCGCGATCCTGCGGCAGGTCTACGGCAACGAGGCGTCACTCTGGGCGCGGCGCTGGCGGCTGTTTTTCCTGGCGACGGCGGGACTGTTCGGCGCCCGCGGCGGCACCGAGTGGGGCATCAGCCACTACGCATTGCGGCCTCGGTGACGATGACCGGTTGGTTGGGACGCTATGCCGCGCACCCCGATCCGGCCACCGCGGCGAGCAACCTGGTGGCGCTGGTCGTGGCGGGGAACGGACCGTTCTATCCGCTGTACGTGCTGGCGTTGATTGGCTGGGACCATAGCGGCGCGTGGCTTACGATGTTGGCGAGTCCGTTCTTTGCGCTGGTGCCGGCGGTGGCACGGCGGCGGTCGTGCGCCGGGCGAGCGGCTTTGCCGGCGATCGGCATCGTCAACACAGTGTGGTGTTCGGCGCTGCTGGGGTCGGCGTCCGCAGTGGGGCTGTTCCTGCTGCCATGCATTGTGCTGCCGGCGCTGTGTTTTCGTAGCGACGAGCGCTGGGTCATGCTTGGGCTGATCGGTTTGGCGATCGGCGCGCAGGTCTGTCTGACGGAGATTCCGCTGACCGGGCTGATGTATTTGAATGATGCAAACTCCGCCTCACTGGCGCGGCTCAACGCGATCAGTGTGGCAACGCTAAGCGGATTCGTTGCGATCCAGTTGGCACGGGTATTCGTCACCTCTCCCGCGGGAGCGGGAGAGGTCGAGACGCGTGAGCGTCGAGGGTGAGGGTGATCGGGTCGGCACGTAGCACTCCCTATCATTACTGCGTTGTCTATATCGATGACGCAGGATAATCGGGACGGCAGGCAACAGCTAGACTGTGCCGACCCGATCGCCCTCACCCTCGCCGCTTCGCGTCTCGACCTCTCCCGCTCCCGCGGGAGAGGTTTAGGAAAGCCACGTCTCTCCGGTCCATCCGTTGGTGTCGTAGTCCGCCATGCACTGATCCACCAGCGCTTCCATCGCCGCCATGTCTCCGCCGCGCTGCGCGCCCGTCAGCGTTTGCAACCGGATATCCTCCCAGCCGCCCGCATAGTTCCGCTCGTATAATTCGTGCCGGCCGCCGAACTCGGTGCCCACCGCGTCCCATAGCAGTTTCATCACCTTGATCCGCTCCTCGTAGCCGATCCCATACGACCCGCGCACATATTGCCGCAGATAAGGCTCGATCGCCGGATTGGAAAAATCCTTGACCGACGACGGCAGATAGATCAGCGCCGACGTCACCGTGCGCTCCACGATATCCTTCAACCGAGGATAACAATCCGGCGCGAACACCCGGTACGCCAAAGCAGCGCGCAGCTCCGGCAGTACTGCATCGCCCTTCCACGGGTCAGGGTTGTTCGCCATCGCGTTCGACAGCGACCAGAACAGGTTGCGCCACGCCACCGCCTCACCCAGCAAAGCCTGATTGCCGCGCGCATCGTTGCCGCCGGTGCAGCGCAGTGCCTTGCTCAGCAGGCCGCACAGAAAATCCAGCTTCACCGCGAAGCGCGTGCAGCCTTGGAACAGGAAGCCGTTCATGAAGCCGGACCGCGGATAGAAACTCAGCACGCGGGCGGGATCGCGGTAGATGAACACGTCCTCCCAAGGCACGAACACCTTGTCGAGCACGAAGATCGCGTCGTTCTCGTCGAACCGTGACGACAGCGGGTAGTCGAACGGTGAACCGTTCCGCAGCGCGGCTTGTTCATAGGACGTGCGGCAGAACAACTTGAGGCCCGGCGCGTCGATCGGCACGATGAACATCAGCGACATGTCCAGGTCTTCGGTCGCCGTCTTCGAACTCTGGCCCATGTAGTTGTAGTGCGTCATCGCCGCTGACGTCGCCACCACCTTGGCGCCGGAGACGATGATCCCGCCGTCCACCTCCTTCTGCACGCTGACGAACACGTCCTTCACTTCCTCCGCCGGCTTATGCCGATCGACCGGAGGATTGACGATCGCGTGGTTCATGAAGGGCACGGTTTCCTGCGCGCGCTTGTACCAGGTTGCCGCATTGCCCGCGTACGGCCCGTAATACTCCGCATTGGCGCCAAGCGTGTTGGTGTACGCCGCCTTGTAATCCGGCGTACGCCCCATCCAGCCGTAGCTCAGCCGCGACCACTCGGCGATCGCGCCCTGAGCTGCCACCAGGTCCTCGCGCGACCGAGGCACACGGAAGTAGCGATGCGTGTAACCGCCGGAGCCGGTATCGGTGGCGCAGGTCAGCACGCCCTGACGCGCGGGATCGTGCAGCGCATCGTACAGCCGGGCGATGGACCGCACCGAATTGCGAAACGCCGGATGCGCGTTGACGTCGGGGACGCGCTCGCCGTCGATGTAGACCTCGCGGCCGTCGCGCAGGCTTTGCATGTATTCGGCGCCGGTGTAGGGGCGGCGCTTGTCGGCAATGACGTCCTCGGGCGGCATGGTCGTTCTCCTGTTAGCGCATTGTCTGTGCCCGCGCACCCACTGTCATTGCGAGGCGCGTAGCGCCGACGCAATTTCCTGCCTGACGAGCAGGCGGCAGATCGTCAGGCGGGAGATTGCTTCGGCGCTTCGCGCCTCGCAATGACATCGGGTGCGTTGCTCGCTATGACACCGGGCGCGCTCCTCGCAATGACGGCAAGCGGGTGATGCGCCTCGACCAGCCGTTGCAGCCGCTCCGCCAGTACGTGCGTGTAAATCTGCGTCGTTGCGATATCCGCGTGCCCCAGCAGAGTTTGCAAACTGCGCAGGTCCGCACCCCGCGCCAGCAGATGCGAGGCGAACGAATGCCGCAGCACATGCGGCGACACGCGCGCCGGGTCCAGCCCCGCCGCCAGTGCCACCTGCTTCAGCAACAGGAAGAACCCCTGCCGCGTCATCGGCCGCTTGTTGTCGCGGCCAGGGAACAGCCAGCGCCCGTCGTTGCCGGTTGCGTCCACCAGCGCCGCCGCCGCGCGCTTCGCCGCCTCGGTCAGCGGCACGATACGCTCCCGCCCGCCCTTGCCGCGGATCAGCAGCAGCGCCGCATCGCCTGCCAGAGCGCTCCGCGGCAGCGACAGCAGCTCCGTAACGCGCATGCCGCTCGCATACAGGATCTCCAGCGCCGCCAGCGCGATCGCGCCCGGCCGTCCGGCCCGCGCACCCGCCGCCGCCAGCAGCGCATCCACCTCATGCTCCGACAAATATTTCGGCAGTGACCGCGGCAGCCGAGGCGTATCGAGCAACGACGTCGGATCGTCCGCCCGCACCCCCTCGCGCAGCAGGAAACGATGGAACTGCCGCAGCGCCGACAGCCGCCGCGCCGCAGTCCGCGCCGACAGCCCCGCCTTGCCCAGATTGCTCATATAGGCCTGCAACGTCGCGGCATCCGCGCCCGCGACCGCCTGCCCCCGCGCGGCCGCGAAGGCAGCGAAATCCGTCAGATCCGCCACATACGCCGCCAGAGTGTTGCGCGCCGCGCCGCGCTCCGCGGCCAGCATTTCCAGGAACGCCTCGACGTGGCGATCCATTCAGTGGCTCTGGAACTTGTCGTTCGGCAGCGTCTTTTCCACCGCGTGCGGCGCAGGATTGGGCGGGAACAGCCCGAGATACACCACGCCCCCCGCCAGCAGCACCACCCCGATCGCCAGGACAAACAGGAACATGCGGATCATGGACGCAGCCACCGCCTCTGTCGTTGCGCAAACCGCCAGCGTGGCTGCCTGCGTGGTGCTGTGCTAGCCTTGCCCGTCATGACACGCAACACCGCGCTGAAGGAAGGCATGTCGCTGCCGGAAACCCTGGCCGGACGCAGCATCGTGCTGGTCGGACTGATGGGCGCGGGCAAGACCTCGATCGGCCGTCGCCTCGCCGCGCGACTCGGTTTGCCGTTCCGCGACGCCGATGCTGAGATCGAGCTGGCCGCCGGCTGCACCGTCCCGGAACTGTTCTCTCGCTACGGCGAGCGCGCCTTCCGCGACGGCGAGCGGCGCGTGATCCGCCGCTTGCTCGCAGGCGATCCGCTGGTGCTGGCGTTCGGTGGCGGAGCGTTCATGGATCCCGCAACCCGCGCCGCCGCACGGGCCGACGCGACGTCGGTCTGGCTGCGGTGCCCGCTGGAAACGCTGGTTCGCCGCGTGTCGGGCCGCGACCACCGCCCGCTGCTGGCGGATGGCGATCCGACCGACATCCTGCAACGTCTGATGGATCAGCGTTATCCCATCTATGCCGAAGCCGACGTCATTGTCGATTGCAGCGACGAGAGCCCGGATACCACTACATCGCAAGTGCTGGACGCACTGCTGGCGTGGCAACCGCCGCGACGGCTGTCCGTTGTGCTGCCATCCACCAGCTACGACGTGGTGATCGGCGACGATCTGCTGTCACGCGCCGGCGCATTGCTCGCGCCTGTGCTGCCGCAGAAGCGCGCCGTGATCGTGACCGACACAACGGTGGCGGATCTGCACCTGCCCACTTTGCAACGCGGCCTGGCCGCGACCGGCATCGCCACGCAGCAGATCATCGTGCCTCCCGGCGAAGCGTCGAAGAGCCTGCAATCCTACCTATCCGTTATGGACCAGTTGCTGGAGGCACGCATCGAACGGCGCACCACCGTTATAGCCCTTGGCGGCGGCGTGGTAGGCGACCTGGCGGGCTTTGCCGCGGCCACGGTGTTGCGCGGCGTCCCGTTCGTGCAGATCCCCACCACGCTGCTGTCGCAGGTGGATTCCTCGGTCGGCGGCAAGACGGCGGTGAACACGCCGCACGGCAAAAATTTGATCGGCGCGTTCTACCAGCCGCGCATGGTGCTGGCGGACACCTCGACCTTGGCGACGCTGGCGTCGCGTGAATTGCGCGCAGGCTACGCCGAAATCGCCAAGGCCGGCCTGATTGGCGACGCGGCCTTCTTCGCCTGGTGCGAGCGCCACGGCGCCGGCGTGGTGGGCGGCGATCGCGACGCCCAGGCCGAGGCGATCAAGCGCGCCTGTGCGTTCAAGGCCGGCGTGGTCGGCGACGACGAGCGCGAGGAAAAGCCCAACGACGGCCGTGCCTTGCTCAATCTCGGACATACCTTCGGCCACGCGCTGGAGGCGGAATACGGCTACGATGGCGGGTTGCTGCACGGCGAAGGCGTCGCAGTCGGCATGGGGCTGGCGTTCAAATTGTCGGCCCGGCTGGGGCATTGCTCGGTCGAGGATGCTGAGCGTGTGGTGGCGCATGTCAGCGCCGTGGGATTGCCGGCGGAGCTGTCGATGCTGAACCGCCGGTTCTCCGCCGCGACGCTGATCGGGCACATGCGGCGGGACAAGAAAGTGCGTGACGGCGCCTTGCAGTTCGTGCTGGCGCGCGGCATCGGCCAGAGCTTCACCGCCGCGGATGTGCCAATGGCGGCGGTGACGGAACTGCTGCGCGACGAGGGGTGTAGCGCGTAGGGTAGCCAGGAGGGCGCGCCGATCCGATCACCCTCACCCTTCCAGCCCCGCCGACGCCCGGTGGTGGCTTTTCCGTCCTGCTCGCGCCATGCTCTGCCCGGCCGCAAAAGCTGACCTGGGAGAGAACACGATGTCCAAGCCAAAAGGCCTGACCCGCCGTCATGTCCTGCAGGCGGGCGCCGCGATTGGCGGGATGACCCTGGGCGGCGGCAGCGTATGGGCGCAGGCAAAAGCCCCGCCCACTAAGGTGCTCGACTTCCAGACCTACGCCGACATGGCCAAGGTGGAGCAAGAAGGCGAGTTCGTGTTCTATTGCCACGAGAACGAGGCCGGCACCGCCGACATCGTCGATGCCTTCACCAAGGATTTTCCAAAAATCAAAGGCAGCTACGTGCGCGCCCAAACCGGTGCGCTGTACAGCAAGGTCCTCGCCGAGCGCAGCGCCGGGCGATACGACCTCGACGTGATCCAGCTCTCCGACCTTGCCCCCGCGATCGATTTCCAGAAGAAGGGCGGCTACGAAATCTACCAGTCGCCCGAGGCGCACGCTTACCAGGCGAAATACCTCAGCGATCCGCCAGGCGCGTATTTCTGGACCGGTGTGGACTTCACCGGCATCTGTTACTGCAAATCCCGCGTCTCCGACGCCGACGCCCCGAAGAACTGGAAGGATCTGCTGGATCCCCGCTGGCGCGGCGCGATGAGTTGCAAGATTGCCGCCTCCGGCTTGCAGTTCGTGCAATGGTACGAGCTACGCAAGCTGTACGGCGACGCGTATTGGACCAGCTTCGCCAAGCAGCTTCCGCACGCCTTCGACAGCCGCGTGCAACTGATGGACCGGCTGGCACGCGGCGACGACAAGGTGACGTGCGTGGGCGAGTACGCGGCCTACGTGCTGTATCAGAAAAAGGGGGCCGAGATCGGCTTCGTCGCGCCGCCCGACGGGTTGCCGGCTACTCCGCTGCTGGTCGGCGCGGTGAATCGCGCGCCGCACCCGGAGACGGCGAAACTGTTCGTCGACTGGGCGATGTCGTTGCGTGGCCAGAAGTTCTACCAGGACAACCTGAACCTGATCTACGCCTCGGTCCGCGACGACGCCCCGCCGATGCTGACCGGCGCCAAACTGAGCGAGTTCAAATTGCTCACCCCGGCGGATCTGAACGACTACCTGGCCAGCCACGACGAATTCAACAAGGAATGGAGCGCGATGCTCGGGCTGTAACCCCGTGTCCGACGTCGCCATCGCGCGGCGCTCGCTGCCGAGCATCTCCGCGCAGACGATTGCCGGCATGCTGCTGGCGGTGATTGTCGGCGTGCTCGTGCTGTATCCGATTTTCTTTCTGCTGCAGGCCGCGCTCGACGTGGGCGACCCCGACGTGCGCCCGCCGACCGCGTACGGCTTCGGCAACTTCGTCGCGATGGGTCACTACGCCGGCATCCTTGGCAACACCGTCGCCGTGTCGCTCGCGGCGACGGCGATGGCGGTGATCTTCGGCTTCGTCACCGCCTGGATTCTGTCGCGTACCGACGTGCCGTTTCGCCGCACGCTGGAGCAATTGATGGCGGTTCCGTACTATGTAACCCCATTGCTCGGTGCCTTCGCCTGGAGCTTGCTCGGCGCGCCGGAAAGCGGATTCATCAACCAACTCTGGCGTGCTGCCGGCGGCCACGGCGCATTGCTCGACATGGTCACGCCGTTCGGCATCGCCTGGGTGATGGCGCTGTTCGAGGGCTCGGTCGCATTCTTCATGATCGGCGCGGTGATGAAGTCGATGGACCCATCGCTGGAGGAAGCCTCGCAGATGATGGGCGCCAGCCGCCTGCGTACCATGCTGTTCGTGACATTGCCGTTGGTCGCGCCGGGCGTGCTGGGCGCGACGATCTATGTGTTCGCCGAGATGCTCGGGTCGTTCACCGCCGCACTGGTGCTCGGGCTGCCCACCCGGTTCTACGTGGTGACCACCGCGATCTACCAACTGGTCTCGCAATATCCGCCGCGCCTGCCGCTGGCCGCGGCAATGGGCGTGTCGCTGTTCGCGATCATGTTCGTGATGATGATGGTCTATCGCCACATCGTCACCTCGCGCAGCTTCGTCACCGTCACGGGCAAGGCGTTCCGGCCCCGGCGGATGGATATGGGCGGGCTGCGCTGGGTACTGTTCGGCGTTTGCGCATTCTATGTGCTGCTGTCCGTCGTACTGCCCTTGCTGACCCTGGTATTCGCTTCGCTGCAAAACATCGCCGTCGCGTTTCCCACTGCGGCCAACTGGACGTTGGCCAACTACCGCACCGCGGCGACGATGAACGCGGTACGCTCGGCGCTGACCAATTCGCTGCTGCTGGGGATCGGCACCGCGACAATCGGCACAGTGTTGGTCGGTTTGCTGTGCTGGATCGTCTATCGTTCCCGCCTGCCGGGCCGCGGCGTCATCGAGTACATCGCCATGTTCCCCCAGGCGGTGCCGCGCCTGGTGTTCGCGTTCGGCATGATGTGGGCGTGGCTGGTCGTTCCGATACCGATCTATGGCACCATCTGGCTGCTGCTGATCGCCTACCTGACGGTGTTTCTGCCGTTGGGCATGCGCACCGTCTCGGGCGTAATGCTGCAACTGGACAAGACGCTGGAGGAATTGGCGCAGATGTGTGGGGCGCCGTGGATCTACCGGCTGCGCACGGTGACCGTGCCTCTACTACGACCTGGCCTGCTGGCCTGCTGGCTGCTGCTGTTCATAGCCAGCGTGCGAGAACTGGGCGCGTCAATCCTGTTGATGGGACCGCATAGCAAGGTGATCACGCCGGCAATCGTCGAATCCTGGTTCGCCACCAGCGCCGAACTGACCGCTGCGATGGCGCTGATCCAAACCGTGGTGGTCGCGGCGGCGATGGGCATCTTCGTCGTCGCCACGCGACAAGCCGCCGGACCGGGAGGCGACTGACATGGCATCCTCCGGCAACCCCTCGTCCCTCGCGCTGAAGGCGGAGCCGATCGAAGTCGTGGACCTGCGCATTCAGGACGGCTCCGTCGTCGCTGTCCACGACGTCAGCTTCGCGGTGCAGCCGGGCGAGCAATTGACCTTGCTCGGGCCGTCCGGCTGCGGCAAGACCACCACGCTGCGCGCCTTGGCGGGGCTCGAACGGCCGAGCGCCGGCACCATCCGCATTGGCGGTCGTGCGGTCTACTCGTCGGCAGACCGCGTCGACATTCCGGCAGAAAAGCGCGGACTGTCGATGGTGTTCCAGTCCTATGCGATCTGGCCGCACATGACCGTGTTCGACAACGTCGCCTACGGCTTGCGCGTGCGCAAACGGCCGCGGGCGGAGATCGAAACGCGCGTGCGCGAGTCGCTCGACCTCGTGCAGATGGGCGCGTTCGCCGCGCGCCGCGCCTCGCAACTGTCCGGTGGACAGCAACAACGCGTGGCGCTGGCACGGGCGGTCGCCTTCTCGCCGCCGGTGCTGCTGTTCGACGAGCCGCTGTCGAACCTGGACGCCAAGCTGCGCGCCGACATGCGCATCGAGCTGCGCGAGTTGCAGCATCGCCTCGGCGTGACCTCGGTCTATGTCACGCACGATCTGGAAGAGGCGCTGGCGATGTCGGACCGCATCGTGGTGATGCGCGACGGCGTGATCGAGCAAGCCGGCACGCCGACCGAGATCTACGCACGTCCACGCAACAGCTTCGTCGCAGACTTCGTCGGATCATCCAACCTCGTGCACGGCAAGTTGCGGCCGGACCTGGCAGAGAATGAATGCGTT
>CAVXNH010000044.1:0-114772 GCA_963762885.1 uncultured Alphaproteobacteria bacterium | reverse complement strand
CGCTCGATGACCGCCTTTCCGGCCGGGGTCAGCACGGCGCCACCGCCGCCGCTGCCGCCGGCCGCGGTTTCGACAACCAGAGTGCCCAGATCTCCGGTCCAGCTCCTCTACCAGTTCCCAGGTCCGACGATAGGACATGCGCAAAGCGCGTCCCGCCGCCGAGATCGAACCGGTCCGGCCGATTTCCTCCAATACCGCGACCTTGCCCGGGCCGATCCTGGTGCCTGAGGCGAGGTCCAGCCGGATGCTCAGCCGGTCGCCGGCATTGGCCGTTTCCACTGCCTTGGATTTGCGCTTCCCCATGATGCGATACCCAAACACGCCCGCGCCCGCCGATCAATCGCGCGACGGCGCCCGGACCCGGCGGCGACCAGCCCGAACGGCGCTCCTGTCAGGGTCCGCTTCGTCGCGTCGCTGTCATGAAA
This sequence comes from uncultured Alphaproteobacteria bacterium, assembly GCA_963762885.1. Taxonomy (GTDB): domain Bacteria; phylum Pseudomonadota; class Alphaproteobacteria; order Acetobacterales; family Acetobacteraceae; genus JASHVB01. Next base: position 114,347 of record CAVXNH010000044.1, on the reverse strand, counting down.
ACGTCATGCGGTGATCCATCTTTGTGCTGGCGCGCACCGGTTGTGCCAATGTAGCGTCCCACTGTAGAACGTTCTCTCTGCGATTCCGGCAGCGACAGCCCGGAAGTTCCCGGACTTGTTACGCGCGCTCCTTGCCGCGGCTTTTGCATGCGCTCTGCGTATCGTTCTGTTCCATCGCGTGCGCGCAGAAAATCGCCGGCGCCGGCGGCACCTTTCCGGCGCCGGTCTACGCCAAATGGGCCGACGCCGCACGGAGCGCGATCGGCGTCGACCTGACCTACAGCCCGGTTGGCTCCGGCGAAGGCCAAAAGCAGATTGTTGCCCGCACCACGGATTTCGGCGCCTCCGACTTACCGATGGACGCGGCCGGCCTCGCCAACGCCAACCTGGTGCAGCTCCCACCGTCATCGGCGCGGTGGTCGTCATCGTGAACCTGCCCCGCGTCCGGGAAGGCGAAGCTGAAACTGACGGGTCAGGTGCTGGCCGATATCTACGCCTGCAGGATCCGCAAATGGAACGATCCTGTGCTGGAGGCGTTGAACCCCGACATCACCCTGCCGAACGTCTCGATCGCGCCGATCCACCGTTATGAAGCGTCGGGCACGTCGTTCGTGTTCACCTCCTATCTTTCCAAGGTCAGCGCGGGCTGGAAGGACAGGACGGGCGCCGGTGTCAACGTGAAATGGCCGTGCGGATCGGGCGCCAGGGGCAACGATGGCGTCGCCAGCGCGGTGTCGATCAGCCGCGGCGGCATCGGCTATGTCGAGAGCTTCTTTGCCATGGAGAACCAGTTCAACAGTGCCCGGCTGCGCAACCGGTCGGGCGTCTTCGTCAAGCCGACGCTGTCAAGTTTCACGGCCGCCGCCGCCGCGGCCAATTGGAACGTGCCCAACTTCGCGGTTGACCTGGTGGACACCGACGGTGCGGGCAACTGGCCGATCGTTTCCACCAGCTTCGTCCTGCTGCCGAAGAACCCGGCAGACGCCGCACGGTCGGATGCGGTAATGCGATTCTTCGACTGGGCGTATCGCAATGGAGGAGCGTCCGCAGAACAATTGGGTTACATCGTCCTGCCGGCCGCCATCCAGGACACGGTGCGCGACACCTGGCGCAATCAGGTACTCCACGATGGCAAGCCGGCCTACAAATAGCGTCGGACGCATTCTAATGCGCCGTTATCGGGTTTGGACGGATGTGACACGCCGCAACAGGAACCGCTATGCCGGATAGCAATCAACAGCGGATAGACGCCCCGCCGCAGGACCGCCGCAAGCATCGCTTCCGGATCATCGCGGCGGCGGCTTCGATCCTCGTCCTTATCCTGATCGCGGCCGGGGTGCGTTTTGCCTGGCAGGCTCGCCAGGGCCCGGGGCCGATTGTCGTCGCCCTGATCAACTCGATGTCGGGCCCGCGCGCCGATGCCGGATGGGAGGCGCGCGCCGCGACCCAGCTTTACTTCAACGAAGTCAACGCCGCGGGCGGCATCGACGGCCACATGCTGGAACTCCAGGCCTACGACGACCAGAGCAAGCCGGCGACGGCCGCAACCAAGGCCGGCTGGATCGTCGACAGCCCGGCGGTCGCCGTGCTGGCACATTCCGTCAGCGATACCGCGATGGCGGCAGGTCCGGTCTATCGGGACGGCCACATCGCCGCGGTGACCGGCAACGCCACCGCCGACGCTGTCATCCGCGATAACCGGTATTATTTCAGTACTGCCTCGCCCAACAGCGCGCAGGCGGGGTTTCTCGCGCAGTACATCCACGCCGTTGTCCTGCGGCACACCGGCGCTTTCCTGCAAGCGCCGGATATCGACCTGGTCGGCGGTCCCGGTGTCTACGCCGAGAGTTTCCTCACCGGCTTCCAGCAGGCTGACAGCGGCCTCAAACCCCATACCTTCATGCTGGCCGCCGGCAGCAACCTGGAGGTGTCAGCCCAAACCCTGGCGGAGCAATTGGCACAGGAGCCGGAACCCCGCATCATCGTGCTTGGCTTGGCGGCTGACTCTGCAGCGGCCACGCTGAAAGCGATCCGCCGCCACGGCATCCGCTCGATGGTCATCCTGTCCGCCGGCGCCGCGACCGACGCCTTTGTGCAACAGTTCGACGCCGAGCCGGAGGAAAAGGACGAGCCCGGGTTCTTTACCGACAACCTGTTCGCGGTCGCGCCGGTCGTTCTCGACAATACCGGCATCCTCGGGCAGGGGTTGGCGTCGGGCTACCGGGCCGGCACCGGCGGCAAGCCCGCCGGCTGGCACGCGGCCGGCGCACAGGACGCGGCGCGGGTACTGGTGGCGGCAATCCGCCACGCGCATATCGGCGATACTGTGGACACCCTGCGAGCCGATCGCGAAAAAATCCGCAAAGCCCTTGCCGCCATCGACAGTCCGGCCAAAGCGGTGCCGGGCATCAGCAGCGCGCTGTACTTCGATGCAGCACGCGAAATGCCGCGGCCGATGCAGTACGGCTATTTCCATGACGGGCATTTCCTGAGTGCTCCGCTGCAACTCGTGCCGGTCAAGGATCGCGACCTGGTGGACATCGACCACGAGATCGCGCTAGGACACATGGTGCAGATCGGCGACCAGTTCTTCTGGTTGCAGCGCGTCGTTGCCACCGGTATCGACATCGCCCATCTCGATCGGGTCGACACCAAGGAGGGCACGTTCCACGCCGATTTCTACTTCTGGATCCGCTACGCCCACGGCGACGATCTGCCAAGCGAGGTCGAGTTCGCCGACTTCACCGGGACCTTTGATCCCGCGCACCCGCTGCGGTCCAGCGTTGAGGAGGGCATCGACTACCGCCTGTGGCGCGTCAGCGGCACCTTTAAGGCAAACTTCAACCTGCACGATTATCCGTTCGACACCCAGGCTCTGGTAATCCGTCTGCGCAACCGCGAGCACCCGCGGGAGCAAATTGCCTACGCCATCGATAGGTCGGGGTTGCAGCTAGATCAGTCCGGACGCGCGGCCGGGAATAGCGATGCGTTCAGCGATCTACAGCTTTGGCGAGTTGTTGTCGTAGCTCCGTTTGTGGCGTCGTCCTCGATCCAATCGACGCTCGGGGAACCCGCGCTGTTCGGAACCTCGAGCCGCACCGAGTATGGCGGCTTTTCCCTCGCGGTGGTGGTGCAGCGCAACGTCGTCGCATTCATGGTGAAGGCATTGCTGCCGCTGTTCCTGCTGATGCTGGTCGTGTTTGCCACGCTGTTCTTCCCGTCCAGCCTGGCCAAGGAGCGTTTGACGATCCCGGTGACGGGCATTCTGACCAGCGCGGTGTTGCTGATTTCGATTACCAACCAGCTTCCGCCGCTCGGCTACACGGTCGCGCTTGAATATATCTTCTATATGTTTTTCACGCTGTGCTTATTGGCGATGATCACCGGCCTGCTCGCGGAGATCCTGCGCAATAAGACGTTCCATCGGCACGTGATCCGGGTGGACCTGTTCGGCCGCATTGCCTACGCGACGATCGCTGTGATCACAATCGGCGTGTTCCTATGGAAGTACGGCGCGACGATGGTGTGACGGGCAGCGCGACCCGCCCAGCGTCATGGCCGGCCTTATCGCCTCTCCCCCCTCCCGTCATGGCCGGGCTTGTCGCCTCTCCCCCCCCTCCCGTCATGGCCGGCTTTGTCGCCTCCCCTCCGTCATGGCCGGCCTTGTGCCGGCCATCCACGCCTTTGCTGCGGTCGTTACGGAAAGGCGTGGATGGCCGGCACAAGGCCGGCCATGACGGGGGGGGAGAGGCGACAAGCCCGGCCATGACGGGGGGGGCCGACCTTCGCCTGCCCGTGGTTCCCCGGCCCCCTCAGGCCGCGAGGTCTTCCTCCAGGATCGTGATGTGCAGCGAGAACGACACCTCGCCGTCGTCCTCGTCCCGATGTAGCGTGCCCAGGAACTCCTGCCCGGCGCGCACCTCCACCGAGGCGCCGCGCTGCTTCGGGACCTCGATCTTGATTCGGTCGGTGCCCAGAGTCTTGCGCAGATACGCCTCGACCCGTGCGATATCCGACGGCTTCATCATTGCCTCTCTTCCGTCCGAACGACTAGGCGGTACCCACGGTTCCGCCGCCCCGCGCCTCGATCTCCGCCAGATGATCGCGCAGCCTGGCTTCCAGCACGTCGCCCATCCGGCCGGCGGTGTGCAGCGATTGGCCCGACCGGGCGATCCCCGCGCTATAGAGCTGCCGCAAGCGCCTGATCCACCCGTCGCGCTGCTCGCGCGGCTGCATGATGACCTCCATGGCCAACTGCTGCGTGGCGCCGTCAGAGTCGATGAGTTCGCAGGATCGCGTTCAGAGCGGGGTGTGAGGTGTTCATGGGGGCGAGCGTCTAGCACATCCGCAACGCCTGCGCGACTGGCCTTCGCACGACGGCGATACTTCCCCCGTTACCCACCCACCCGGCGCCAACCCATCCCGATCGGTGCGGCCCGGTAGGCGTCGAGACCACGGCCCGGGGGCGGCGCCCCGCCGGCCGGCGCGGTCTGCGGGATGATCCGCATGCCAGCGTCACGCCGCGCCGGGGTAAAGCGGCCCCCGGTGAGTGTTGCCCCCCAGGCCTGCGTCAGGCCGCCCCGCGGCGCAGCGTCGGCCAGCCGCAGTTCCTCGGGCCAGACGGCCATGACCTTCTCCCGATACGCCGCCCCCAGCTCGGGCGTCGCCGAGTGGTACAACGCGGTTGCGGCCGGCCATGCTCCCGTCTGGCCATGCAGTTCCACCAGGAATTGCGCCGCGTAGTCGGCGTTGGCCGAAGGGTCGAACGCCTGTTCCAGGCTGCCGAAGGCCGTCGGATGGTGCATCAGGTTGACCTGCATGCAGCCGACGTCGATCGAGTGCACGCCACCTGCCAGCAACGCGCGCACCGCGGCGATCGCCTGCGGCTTGGTGTCGTAGAACGTGCCCTGACCCTCGGCATCCACCGTCCACGGCCAGGGGTGCAGTACGCCGCTGGCAGGGTCGTGCCGGCCGCTTTCCACCCGGCCGATGGCGGCCATCAGGCCGGACGGCACCGCATGCGCCCGCCCCGCCGACTCGATCGCTTGTTGGCATAGCAGCCCGGGTTGGCTCGGGAGATTAGCGATGGGATCGGCCCTGGCCGAGAGGCAGGCCAGTCCGGCGAGCAGGGCGAGGATGGTGGGGCGCATGGCGGCAGCCTATGCGGCAAAGATGAACAGACCGTTGCCAGCGCGACCCACGCCCGCAAGGGCAGGGGAAACCCCAAGAATCCCGTGTAATGGTGCGTTGCAAAAAATTGCTTGCAGACGAATGACCGACCGCCTACATTGTGCGTCGCAGCAATGCGGCCCCTGGTCGCGCTGTCTGCTTTCTTGGACGTTTCCTCCCTAAACTTTGGCGGCCCCACAAGGGTCGCCATTTTTTTGCCCGGCGTCAGGCGCCGCGCGAATCAGACGTGGAGAATGGCCCCAGCCGCCGCGGCGACCGCTCCGATCAGCGCCGTCATGTCCTGCTGGACCGAGGCGAACCGCGGCAGGCGCTCAATTCGCGCCTCGTCCATGTACAATTCCCGCGCAATCTCCAGTTGCACTACGTGGACCTGTTCGCGTGGCCGCCCGTAGTGCCGGGTGATGTAGCCGCCGGCATACGGGTCATTCCGCCGCACCACGTAGCCGAGATCCGCCAGCGTCCGCTCAATGAACTGCGTAACCAGGGGGTTGCAGGCGGTTCCGTGGGCGTCGCCCAGCACGAAGTCGGTCTTGCCCCCCGGCCGCCCGACGCTGTGCGTCGGCATGGAGTGACAGTCCACCAGCAGGCAGCTCCCGAACAGCGCGCGGGTGCCGGCGATCATCGCCTCCAGCGTCTCGTGGAACGGCTGCCAGAACATGCGCACCCGGCGCTCGGCCTCGGCGAAGGACAGTTTCCCCCGATAGATCGTCTCGCCCGAGGCGACGATGCGGGCAATCGTCCCCAGTCCGGCGCCCACCCGTGCGCTGGTGGTGTTCACCCAGGGCGGCAACTGGTCGGCGAACATCGCCGGGTCAAGTTCCCACGGCTCCCGGTTGGCATCGCAGAAGGCGCGCGGAAAGGTGGCAGCAAGCAGCGGAGCACCGTGTTCAGGGGCAGCCGAGAACAGCTCATCGACAAAGCTGTCCTCGCTGCGCCGCAGGTTGAGCGGATCGAGCCGCGCGGCGGCCAGAAAGTCCGGCGGGTAGAAGCGGCCGGAATGCGGCGAGGCAAAGATCACCGGAACCAACTGATGCGGCGGACGCGAGACCATGACCGGGGCGGTCTCTTGCATCCGGGCAGGGGCGACGGGGAGGTCCATTTCTCTATTCAAGCGGTGCCGCGACCCCGTGTCACGCGGCAATGGCGCGTACGCGGCCGAGATATGCGGGCTGTTGGGAAAATCCGTGCCACTTGGCACCTGTGCGCCGAACCAGGATGGCGGGGTCGGCCGTGGCTGGCCCCGTGCATGTCCTCACGGCAGTCCGAACGGGAGGGTCAGGGTGGGCCCTTTGCTGTCAGCCACTCTCGTCTCTCGTCCGCGGCAGCGAGGACCCCCGACACGGTCGCCATCATGGCGCGCTCGCCGGTGTCAGGCTCGTCGGGAACGGGAGCCGGCCAGTACCTCGGGCGGGCAGCGCTCCTCGATCTCCTGCCGCAGTGCTTCGAGATTGCCGCCATGCGCGGCGATAACCTCGCTGAGCGCCGGCCACAGCGGGTGGTTCGGCGTGATGCCGAGATCTCGGCAGATGACGGCAACGACCACACCGACCGGACGGCGGCGAATTTGGGCCGTGATCTGTGCCACGCTGGGGAGTCGCTTGAGCACGCGATATTTGGGCTCCTCGGCGTGCCCGGCGGCGGGTTCGGCTTGTACTCCGCTGGGGCGCGGTTCGCGGGGCGACCGAGGGAGATCGGGCGGAACGCTGGGTTTGGCGAGCACATACGGGCCGACGCGGGCCACCTTCAGCAGGTCGTCTTCCAGTATTGCGGCATGGCGGATGGCGCTGCCGATACGCTCGATGATGAGTAATAGGGGCAAAACCCCGGGCAGCCCACCGTTCAGGCGGGCTGCCCGCGGCAGCGGACTAGTCCCGGCAGTTGCGCAACGACAAGGTGACCGGGAACGCGAAGCCGGCTGCCGAGATAGTCCCAGAACGCGACGCCGAGCTTTGCGCATGTCTTGCCTAAACCGAGAAAGGCGTCACGGCAGTCGCGACCGAGGTCGCTGCGGGTTCCGGCGCTGACCTTGCGACGGGTAACCTGACAGCGGATGTCGTTCTCGGAGCCATTAGTATTCAGCGGTGTCTCGGGTCGGTCGAGCACCGCCAGCAGTTCGTCCTTGTTGGCGAGCAGGCGTGCCAACAGACGATCCAACGTGATGAAGCCGGTGCGGCGGCGGAAGATGCGATTGAACCGTGCCCGCAGTGCAAGACGGCGGTGTTTCTCGGGATCGGCGCGGTACGCCTTGAGAGCGGCGTAGAAGTCCCAGATCAGCTTGCGCACCTTCTGCTGAGCGGCACGGTTGTGGTCGGTGAAGGCATCCAGCTTGTGCACCAGCCGTTCAGCATGCACCCAGCACAGCGCATGCCGGCCGACGGCAAACTGCCCGGCATCATCGCTTAACACGACGCCATCGCGCAGGAATTCGTGCGCGTGGATGCTGCCCCAGATCGCTCCTTCGGTGGCGATCTGCACCGGATTTGGTGCCATGGTCAGGGCAGCGAAGCCAAGCCGGTCGAGATGCGCCTGCCATGCGGCTTGGTCAGCAAAGGCTGCTTCCGGCTGCTCGGCCAGTTGGGCGATCAGGGGAGCGGATAAAGCGCGGCTGCGCATATAATCGAACGCTGCGGCGTTGAGCACGAAGTCGGTATGGCCGGCACGCAGTAGGTCGAGGAAGTTCAGCCGGCTCTTCGATGGCCGCGTGCCGAACCAGGTGAACCGGTCATTGCCGATTTGAGTGCAGAAGCTGTTCGCCATTTTGTGTCGTGCGCCAGTGTCGTCGACCGATATCCAAGGCGATGTTTGCAATCCCGCGCGCAGCACGTCGCGGGCTTCGGCGAGAAAGCCATCATGCTTCTCGGTCAGCAGGCGCTGGACCTCACGCTTGGAGATCGACAGGCCAACCGACTGCAGCAGGGCAGTCAGCCGCGGCAACGTGGATTGACCTTGATGGTACTGCATCAACACGAAGCGGCGCAGGTCAGGTCCGAAATGTCCCTCGGTCCCCTCTGGCAGCGGCGCGACGATGGTCTGACCGTCCGGTGTGGCCCAACGCTCGCGGCGGTAGCGGATCGCATGCACCGACAGCACAAGCTCCTGGACCAGATAGGTCTCGTAGCCCTTGAAGCGCGACCCTGCCGGTGCCGCGGCTTTCAGCACACGGTCCTCGACGTTCGCGCGAGGCTGCACCTTGCCGCGACGACGACGCCTCTCCCGGCTGCCTGGCTTGGATGGTGCGGTAGCCTTCTCCATGCCGCTTGGCTTGATGTCAGGACGGCCCTTCAGGCCTTTCAGCCGGGCGATCTCCTCACGCTGCGCCGCTACTGTTCGCTCCAGTTCGGTCAACTTCGCCAATAGATTGCCCACCAACTCCCGGAGCTGGGCAGACGACAGGCCATCAAAGTTATCCGGCTGGCTCACACATAGCTTGAATCCGAGTTGCCCGCGTCGGGGCAAGCACCAAATGCACTCATGCCCGGGGTTTTGCCCCTATTACGATGATGAGCCCTATGTCATTGATGCCGAAGGGTCTGATGAGCAGCGCGAAGTCGGGTGCGCCGGCACGCAGCCGCATGGTGACGCGGAGTTCCTTGGCGTAGTTGATGACATGCCGGAGCAGGCAGGCGATGGAAAATGCACGGTGGCGATCGGTCACCTTGGGACCGGACCAATCGTTTTGGCGATCGGGGCGGGAGGGTAGGTCATAACGGGTGAGTGCGGCGTACATTTGCAAGAGGAATATAAGCACGGGAGGCGCCAGAAGTCCAGGAAAATTTACGTAACTGAGTCATCGCATCGGGCCGACAACCCGAGCGACCCTGCCGGGACCATGCCTGCGCAAGGCAGAATTGTCTCGCAAGGCCGAAGGAAGGACAGGCAAGCGTCACCGAGCTATCGTGCCGTTCCCGCGTCCTGCCGGGCGCCGCGGCACCAGAGATGCTTCTTTATGATGGCTTACCGAATCTTCTTTCAACTTCATGAGTAATATACCCATTGCGCGATGGAATCTGGCCAGATGGCGGTTCAGGACGGCGGCGCACCTTGGCCGCGAGCCATATTCCTGCGGTGCCGGGGTATACCAGCCCGCGAAATGGTTGACGCACGGACGACACCATCAGCGTCATGCCGACCTTCGTCGGTATGACGGGGAAACGGACTGCTTCGAGATGCCAACCACCGGACTGCTGGCTGACCAGCTTTCCCGCATCATTTCTCAAGCCACTGCACCCGCTTTTCTCCTCGGGGCTGTGGCAGCTTTCATTTCAGTTTGATTGGACGCCTGAACCGCGTTGTGGATCACTACGTCGCTTTGGAGGTAAATGATGCCAGCGGTCCTTCAGTTGGCGCGTTGACGGTAAGCATGTCAAGCCTCCTGCGCCGTGCAAAGCTACTGAACAGACCGCTGGATTTTGCCATTCTGGCCGCCATATTCATCATTTTTCTAGTGGTTGCATCCTTCGCCGGTGTCGCCGTCGGAATCAATCAAGTCTACGGCGCCGCGCTCCTGTTCGTTATCGCCCTGGGCTTTTTCGCAGCGTCATTAATTTGTTTCTGGCTCGCAGTGAGGTTCGCCGTTCGCGCGGCAATGAGAAAGCCTTACTGCGAATGACCGCTAAACAGCGCCGACAACGGCACATTGACGGTGAAGTAAATCGAGTGGCCTTGGACTCTGCGGTAAGATTTCGAACTCCGTATAGCCGCGCAGGTTTGTGTAGATCGACACGCCGCCCACGGTGAAGTTGTAGCCGATTTGTGGGCCGACGCCGCGCGTCCTCGAACTCGTTCGGGCCAAGGATCGCGAGCTGCCCCGTATCGGCGGTCAGTTGCTGATAATAATATCCGACAACCCCGACGAAAAAATGCTCGTTGAGGAATTGGGCTGCGCCCAGGTCCAGATGGGCGTCGGTCCCATTTGTGTAGTTTGTGGAATTGTTCTCGAAATTCTTGGTGAACCCCAGCGTCGCGGACGCCTCCGTGCCCGTCTTCTCGTCAAAGTAGGTATAAGCGCCGCCACCATCGATCGCGCCGTGGCCGATGCCGATATTGGAGAGCCGGTTGGGGTCGTAGGCGCCGACCGGAATGTCACCCGCAATATAGGCCATGAAATTGTGCACGCCGGCGTTCCAGTAGAGTTGCGCCGTCGGGTACAGGTCGCTGCCGCTGAACAGCGAATCCGACCGGGACGCCGACAGCCGGCCGAGGCCCACATCTGCAGTTGTGGCATTGTAAGACGGAGCGAAGGCAAGGGAAAAACTCGGACGGGCGCCAAGGATCATGGTGTCAGGCGTGTAAGTCGGCACGATGAACAGCCCGTCGAACGACGTGCTCAAGCCGGCCGAAAACAGACGGCCGCGCTCCAGGACGACCCCGCGGCTGGCAGATCCGCCGTAGTTGTAGAATACGAGTGGCATCGACCAGCCCGGCGTAGGAGCCACGGCGGCGAAACTTCCGTACTGTCCCGGAAGCCAGAAGCTGACGCCGCCCTCGTCGGCGAGCGCGGCAACGGCAGACCAGCCCACGATCATCATCGCAAGGCATATAACGCTGCGGACACGGCCCCCCGGGGGCATCTGCAAACGTTCAGTCCGACCGTGTCGCGGCGATGGTGGTCCGCTCATCACTATCCGCCTATATCGGTGTCTGGTACCCCTTGAAATCCGCACCCGTCGGAATGTTAGGATACTGGGCAATGGCCGGGAATACGGCCCTGTACATCCAGCCCATGTCCATCTTCATCTCGAACAGGTTGTACCGCTCGCCGGGATCGCTGCCGAGGTCGAAGAACATCGGAAACTGCGGCTGAAGGATTGGCTTGTCGATGCCCTCGGCGTAGCGGAGCACGACCTTAGCCAGTGTTATCGCACAGGACAAAAACGATGTTCGGTGGTGTCGGTTGGCTCACGAGGCTTCCTCCCTGGATGGCTTTGGCGCAGCGCGGCAAACCCAAACAGCGTCATAGTGTAGTCGCAAATTTTCTTACCCTGTCAACGATATGCCTCGCGAGATAAAGCCTCGCGAGTGAAGCGACACCTTCGCGCCCTGTCCGCTCGCCGTTTGAAATGTACGAACTGCAAAAGCCGGTCAGCCACAGCCGACGCCCCGCGCGAGGCCTGGCACCAGGACATCCGCTCTCCACCCGTTGTGGATATCAAAACGACCCATTACCCACAGGTGGGCCAGTCGCGACCAGGTCCTCGGTTTTGAAACCACCACTGGCGCCGCTATCATTACCCCGACTTTTGGGCTCATGGAGTTGTGGACATGACGCGCGACATACGAGACCGTCGCCATCGCGGCGCTGCGCGCGGCAGGCAGCTTCCAACCAGGGGAGCGTGCGATGCCGGCAGATACTGATCCCCGGATCGAGAGCCCAGGGAAAGACGTCCTGCCGGCGGTCGAGGACGCCTCGGCCACCGATGTGCCGCCAGAGCGCCCGCTGCACCTGATCCTGATCGACGGGTCGGGCTTCATCTTCCGCGCCTACCACGCCCTGCCGCCGATGACGCGGCCGGACGGCACGCCTGTCAACGCGGTATTCGGCTTCACCAACATGCTGGCCAAGCTGCTGCGGGAACATGTCGGCACGCATATCGCGGTGATCTTCGATGCCGGCGCGGCGACGTTCCGCAACCGGATGTACGACGCCTACAAGGCGCACCGCCCGCCGCCGCCGGAAGACCTGATCCCGCAATTCGCGCTGATCCGTGAGGCGACCGCGGCATTCTGCGTCCCCGCTATCGAGCTGGCGGACTGGGAGGCGGACGACCTGATCGCCGCCTATGCCGTCGCCGCGGAGAACGCCGGCGGGCAGGTCACCATCGTCTCGTCCGACAAGGACATGATGCAGCTCATCCGGCCCGGCGTGGAAATGCTCGACCCGATCAAGCAGAAGCCGATCGGCCCCGCCGAGGTGATGGAAAAGTTCGGCGTCACCCCGGACAAGATGGTCGAAGTGCAGGCGCTGATCGGCGACTCGGTGGACAACGTGCCGGGCGTGCCGGGCATCGGCCCGAAAGGCGCGGCGCAGCTCATCAACGAGTTCGGCGACGTGGAAACCGTGCTGGCGGCAGCGCCGGCGATGAAGCCGTCGAAGCGCCGCGACATGCTGATCGAACACGCGGCGAAGGCGCGGATCTCCCGTGAGCTGGTGAAGCTGCGCGCGGATGCGCCGCTTCCGACGCCGGTGGAGAAACTGATCGCCTGCGAGCCGGACAAGCCGAAGCTCGCGGCATGGCTACGCGCGCAGGGGTTCCGCAGCGTCGTCAGCCGGCTCGGCCTGGATGGCGAGACCGCCGCCGCGACGCAGACGGTGGAAGCGGCTCCCCGCCGCTCCCAGGCCGCGCTGCCTTTGCCGGTCGAGGCGCGGGCTGCGCCTGAGGCGGGCGCAGTGGGTTTCGGGCCGTACGTGGCGCTCACCACCGAAGCCGATCTGCGCGCCTTCGTCGCCGAGGCGCAAGGCTGCGGCTTCCTGGCGATCGACACCGAGACGGACGGACTGGATCCGATGCGCGCCCGCATGGTCGGGCTGTCGCTGGCGGTGGCGCCCGGCCGCGCCGCCTACGTCCCACTGCGGCACGAATTGCTCGATCCGCTGCCGCAATTGCCGGTGGAGACGGTGATCGCGGCGCTCGATCCGGTGCTGACCGATCCCGGCATCCTGAAGATCTTCCATCACGCCAAGTTCGACATGCTGGTGCTGACCCGCGCCGGCTTCGCGCAACCGGCGCCGTATGACGACACCATGCTGATCTCCTACGCGCAGGAGGCCGGCATGCATGGCCACGGGCTGGACGAACTGGCGCAACTGCATCTCGGCCACACCCCGATCACCTACGACGAGGTCACCGGCACCGGCCGCAACCGGCTGCCCTTCGCCCAGGTGCCGATCGAGCGCGCCACCGCCTATGCCGCCGAGGACGCCGACGTGGCGCTGCGGCTGTGGCAGGCGCTGCGCCCCAGGCTGCGCTTCGCCCACGCGCTGGCGCTGTACGAGCAAATGGAGCGGCGGCTGACCGGCGTGCTGATGGACATGGAGCGTGCCGGCATCAAGGTGGACGCCGACGACCTGCGCCGAATGTCGGTGGATTTCGAACAACGCATGGCGGTGATGGAGAAGGAGTGTCACCGCCTGGCGGGTTTCGAATTCAATGTCGGCAGCCCGAAGCAGTTGGGTGAAGTGCTGTTCGATAAGATGGGCCTGCCGGGTGGCAAGCGGATGAAGACCGGCGCCTGGGGCACGGATTCTTCCGTGTTGCAGGCGCTGGCGGACCAGGGGCTGGAACTGCCGGCGAAGATCCTCGACTGGCGGCAGTTGCAGAAACTGAAATCCACCTACGCCGATGCCTTGGTGCAGGAGATCAATCCCGACACCGGACGAGTGCACACCAGCTTCGCGCAGGCGATCGCCTCGACCGGCCGGCTGTCGTCGAACGATCCTAATTTGCAGAACATCCCGATCCGCACCGAGGAAGGCAGCCGCATCCGTCATGCCTTCATCGCGGAGCATGGCCATGTGCTGGTGAGCTGCGACTACTCGCAGATCGAGCTGCGCTTGCTGGCACACGTCGCCGAGCTTCCCGCGCTGCGCGACAGCTTCGCGCGTGGCGAGGACATCCACGCGCGCACCGCCTCCGAAGTGTTCGGCGTGCCGATGGAAGGCATGGACCCGATGACGCGGCGGCGCGCGAAGGCGATCAATTTCGGCATCATCTACGGCATCAGCGGCTTCGGCCTGGCGCGCCAACTCGGCATCGCTCCGGGTGAGGCGCGGGTGTTCATCGACCGGTATTTCGAACGCTACCCGGGCATTCGCGCGTACATGGAGCGCACGAAAGAGGAAGCCCGCATCAACGGCTTTGTCACCACGCCATTCGGGCGCCGCTGCTGGGTGCCGGGCATCGCCGACAAGAACCCGGCGCGGCGGGCCTATGCCGAGCGGCAGTCGATCAACGCTCCGTTGCAGGGCGGCGCGGCGGATATCATCAAGCGCGCGATGATCCATCTCCCCGCCGCCCTGCGCGCCGCCAACCTCCGCTCCCGCATGCTGCTCCAGGTGCATGACGAACTGCTGTTCGAGGCGCCGGAAGACGAGGCGGCCCGTTTGGCAGAGGTTGCACGCGGCGTGATGGAAAGCGCCGCGACGCTGTCGGTGCCGCTGGTGGTGGAAACCGGGACCGGGCGCACCTGGGCGGAGGCGCATTGAGGCAGAGGGGGGCGGATCCAATTGCTGTAGCGGCCCGGATGAACAGGGCAGCCCGTCTCGTGATAACCCAATATTAGCTTGAGCCGTGCTGGACTACGGGGACCTCGCCGCATTAGGGTTCCGACATGAACGCCGTTCCGTTCGACACCTTGAAGATGGCCCGGCGCCTGGAAGCGGCTGGCTTCGCCGCACCGCAGGCTGCCGGCGCGGCTAAGGCGCTCGCGGAAGCGCTGACCGGCGCGGATCTTGCCACAAAGGGCGACCTTGTCTGGCTGCGCAGTGAGATAAAGGCCGACAATCTCGCTCTTCGGACTGAGCTGAAGGCGGACAACCTCGCTTTTCGGACTGAGATGAAGGCCGACAACCTCGCTTTCCAGACTGAGATGAAGAGTGACAATCTCGCTTCCCAGGCTGAGATGAAGGGTGACAACGTCTCGTTCCGCACCGAGGTGAGGTCCGAATTCGCACTGTTGCGGCGCGACATGGAACTCATGCGCGGCGACATGACGATCAAACTCGGTGGGATGATCTTTGTCGGTGTTGGCGTCATCCTCGCCGCGCTGCGCTACATGCCGCCGCACCTGTAACGCAATACAACCCGCTGCACCGTCGCGCCGCACCTCACCGTGGCGCCATGCGTAACGCCCCGTCCAGCCGGATCACCTCGCCGTTGAGGAACCGGTTCGTCGCGATATGCTCTACCAGCGCGGCAAACTCCTCCGGCATTCCCAGCCGCGGCGGGTACGGGACGCTCGCCCCGAGGCTCTGCTGCACCTCCGGCGGCAACTGCGCCACCATCGGCGTGTGAAACAATCCCGGCGCAATGGTCATGACGCGCACCCCCGCCCGAGCCAACTCGCGCGCAGCCGGCAGGGTCATGCCAACCACGCCGCCCTTGGACGCGGCATACGCCGCCTGCCCGACCTGTCCCTCGTACGCCGCTATCGATGCGGTGTTGACGATCACCCCGCGCTCGCCATCCTCCAGCGGGTCCAGCGCCGACATGGCCGCCGCCGCCAGCCGCAGCATGTTGAAGCTGCCGATCAGGTTGACCCGGATCACCCGCTCGAACGCCGCCAGTTCCAGCGGCCCGTCACGCCCGACGATGCGGCCCGCGGTGCCAACCCCGGCGCAATTCACCAGCACACGTTCCACGCCGTGCGCCGCACGCGCCGTCGCCAGCGCCGCCTCGGCCGACGCCGGGTCGGCAACGTCGCACGCGACCCCCACACCGCCGAACCGCGTCGCGCTCGCTACCGCCGCATCGCTGTTGATGTCGAGCACCGCGATCCGCATCCCGGCCCGCGCCAGAACCGCCGCCGTCGCCGCGCCCAGCCCCGAGCCGCCGCCCGTCACCACCGCCGCTTCTCCGCGCAGCAACATGCATCGTCTCCCTCATTGCGCCGGCAACCTAGTTTGACGCGAAACCAGCTTGCAAGCGGCGACGCGAGGCGGCATCGTGCGGCCCATGTCCATGCTCAAGCTGCCGCCGACCCAACTCGGCCGGTTCGCCGATAGCGTCGGCTTCCATCTGCGGCGCTCGCATGAAGTCGCGCAGCAACATGTCGCTGCCAGCCTGGCCGACACCGGCCTGATGCCGATCCACGCCGAGGTGCTGGCGGTGATCGGCGACAATCCCGGCACCATTCCGTCTGTCGTTGCAGAATCATTGGGGCGCGACCGGTCCAGCGTCACCGGCATTTTGCGCACATTGCTGGACCGCGGCCTGATCGAGCGCGCGCGCACCACGCGCGACCGGCGCGCGGCGCTGCTGCAACTCACCCCGGCCGGCGAGGCGATGCTGCAACGCCTGCAAGAACGTGCCGCGGCGTGCGATACGGCGCTTGACCGCATCCTGGGCGAGGATAAGCCTGCATTGCTCGAACAATTGCGGCGCATCACGACAGCGCTGGCAGAAGGGGACCGGCAGGATGGCTCAGGCCACGACGACCTATGATCAGGCCTATGCGGCGTGGCAGCGCGATCCGGCAACCTGGTGGGGGGAGATCGCCGACGGCGTCACCTGGGAAAAGCGTTGGGACAAGGTGTTCGATCCGACGCTCGGGCCGTACGGCCAGTGGTTCGCCGGCGGCACGCTGAACACCTGCTATAATTGCCTCGATCGCCACGTTGCCGCCGGGCGCGGCGAGCAGCCCGCGCTGATCTGGGACAGCGCGATGACCGGGCGGATCGAAACCTTCACCTACGCACAGATGCAGTCGCGGGCAGCGAAATTTGCCGGCGCACTGGCCCGGCTTGGAGTCGGGCGCGGCGATCGCGTGGTGATCTACCTGCCGATGGTGCCGGAAGCCGCCGTTGCGATGCTCGCCTGCGCGCGGCTGGGCGCCATCCACTCGGTGGTGTTTGGCGGGTTCGCCGCGGCGGAACTGGCAAGCCGCATCGCCGACGCGCAGCCGAAGGTGATCGTGTCGGCGTCCTGCGGCCTCGAACCGGGCCGCATCATCCGCTACAAGCCGTTGCTCGATGCGGCGATCGGTCTGTCACCGCATAAGCCCGATGCCTGCCTGATCCTGCAACGCGAACAGTCGCCGTGCACGCTGACGCCCGGTCGCGATTACGATCTGGCCGAGGCGGAGGCGGCCGCCGCACCGCATGACTGCGTGCCGGTGGCGGCGACCGATCCGCTCTACATCCTCTACACGTCAGGCACGACCGGACGGCCGAAGGGCGTCGTGCGCGACAATGGCGGGCATGCCGTCGCGTTGTGGAATTCGATGCGCATGCTGTACGGCGTCGAGGCCGGCGACGTCTACTGGGCGGCGTCCGATGTCGGCTGGGTCGTAGGCCACAGCTACATCGTTTACGCCCCGCTGCTGCGCGGGTGCACCAGCGTGATGTACGAAGGCAAGCCGGTCGGCACGCCGGATGCCGGGGCGTTCTGGCGGGTGATCGCGCAACACGGCGTGAAAGTGCTGTTCACCGCTCCGACCGCGATGCGTGCGATCAAGCAGCAGGACCCCGAGGGCAAGCTGCTGGCTTCCTATGACCTTAGGAAGTTCGAAGTGCTGTTCCTCGCCGGCGAGCGGTGCGATCCGCCGACCGCGGAGTGGGCCGCGGCGCTGCTGCAGCGTCCCGTGGTCGATCACTGGTGGCAGACGGAAACCGGTTGGGCGATTACCAGCGGTTTCCGCGAATTCGGATTGTTTGCGTTTCATCCCGGTTCGGGCGGGCGGCCTTGCCCGGGCTACGATTTGCACGCGCTGGACGACGACGGGCATGTGCTGGAACGCGGCGATACCGGCAACCTCTGCGTGCGCCTGCCGTTGCCGCCCGGTTGCGCGCCGACGCTGTGGCAGAACGATGCGGGCTACAGCAGCGCGTACCTTGCGGACTTTCCCGGCTGGTATCGCAGCGGCGACGCCGGGGTGATCGATGATAACGGCGACGTTTCGGTGATGGGCCGCACCGACGACATCATCAACGTCGCCGGCCATCGGCTGTCCACCGGCCAGATGGAGGAAGTGCTGGCCTCCCACGTCGATGTCGCCGAATGCGCAGTGGTGGGCGCCAAGGACGCACTGAAGGGGCAGGCGCCGATCGGCCTCGTGGTACTGAAATCCGGCGTGAACCGGCCGGAGGCAGAGATCTGCTCTGAACTGGTGGCGCTGGTGCGCGAGCGGATCGGACCGGTCGCGGCGTTCCGCGACGCTCGGGTCGTCGCGCGGCTGCCGAAGACGCGGTCGGGCAAAATCCTGCGCGGCAGCATCCGCCGCATCGCCGACGGCGAGAGCGTGCCGATACCCCCGACCATCGAAGACCCCGCGGCGCTGGATGAAATCGGCCGAGTCCTGGCGCAGTCGAAAGATTAGAAAGGCCAGGGCTCTGCCCTGGACCCGCCAGGGGGCGTTGCCCCCTGGACCCCCAGCAAAGGCGTAGCCTTTGCAATCCATCCGTTTGGAGTGGCTGGACGGGAGGGGGCTATGTGATGGGACTGCCTTTGGTGACGGCGATGGGCCGTCACCAAAGGCAGTCCCATCACATAGCCCCCTCCCGTCCAGCCACTCCAAGTGAAGGGTTCCAAGGGCTCTGCCCTTGGCGGGGGATCCAAGGGGCAGAGCCCCTTGGTGGGGTTTCAGGGGCAAAGCCCCTGACCCTTTCTAATCTTTCGGCTGCGCCGGGACGCGGCCGACTTCGCCCAACGCCGCGGGGGCTTGGCGTCGGCGCGCGGTTTTGCGAGGCTGGGGGCATGGTTCAGGACCCTGACGTTGTTTCGTTCGCTCGCATGCTCGGCAACGCGCGCCGTATCGTGCTGTTCACCGGTGCCGGCATCAGCACCGAGTTCGGGCATCCCCGACTTTCGCAGCCCTGGCGGTCTCTGGACCAAGCAGGTGCCGATCGACTTCTCTGACTTCATGCGCTCGGACAAGGCGCGTCGGGAGACCTGGCGCCGGCGCTTCGAGATGGAACCGATCCTGCGCGCGGCGCAGCCCAATCGCGGTCATCGCGCGGTGGCGCAATTGATCCACGACGGCAATGCGTCATCCGTGATCACGCAGAACATCGATGGCCTGCACCAGGACTCCGGCATTCCGCCAGCCCAGGTGATCGAGTTGCACGGCAATACCACTTACGCGCATTGCCTGACCTGCGAGCAACGCTATGAGATCGAGGATCTGCGCGTCGATTTCGAGCGCGACAGCATCGTGCCGGTCTGCGCCTGCGGTGGTTACGTAAAGAGCGCGACGATCTCGTTCGGCCAGGCGATGCCGCCTCTGGCGATGCAGCGTGCCGAGGCCGAGACGCTGGCTTGCGACCTGTTCGTCACCATCGGTTCGTCATTGGTGGTGTATCCTGCTGCCGGCTTCCCGGAGTTGGCGAAACGCAACGGCGCGCAATTGGTCATTGTGAACCGCGATCCCACCGGACTCGATGGTATTGCCGATCTGGTACTGAACCGGCCGATCGGCGAGACGCTGGGCGCCGCCGTCGGCGTGGAATAGCGTCCGCGGCCTGCTTCGCCCGCGCCGCGCGCCACCGAAGCGACAGCGGTCCGCCAAACCGGACGCTCGCGGAACGTCAGTCCGGCTGCTAATCACGGCTGCGATGCGCATCCTGTTCATTACCTCGAATCGGCTCGGTGACGCCGTGTTGTCCACCGGTTTGCTTGACCATCTGATCCGTACCTATCCGAGCGCGCGCATTACCGTGGCCTGCGGACCGGTTGCGGAGGGCGTATTTGCACGCATGCCAAATCGCGAGCGCACCATCGTGCTGGACAAGCGCCCGTATCGTTTGCACTGGGCCGGTCTGTGGCTCACCGCCACGACGACGCTGTGGGACCTTGTGGTGGATATTCGCGGATCGGCGTTTTCCTGGATCGTGCCGACGCGTCGCCGCGCGGTGATGCGCCGCCGCTCCGGTCACAAAGTTTCGCAGCTTGCGACGATCCTGCTTCTCGACCCGCCGCCATTGCCGGTGGTTTGGACGGCGCCGCAGGATGATGCCCGTGCCACTGCGTTGCTGCCGGCCGGCCGGCCTATCGTTGCGTTGGCGCCGACCGCTAACTGGCCGAACAAGATCTGGCCCGTGGAACGGTTTGCCGCGCTGTTCGAAGCGTTGCGTGACGGCCCCCTGCCATCTGCCGTTCCCGCGATCTTCGCTGGCCCGGGCGAGGCGGAACGTGCCATGGCCTCGCCGCTGCTGCATGCGTTGCCGGATGCCATCGATCTGATAGGCCGCCTAAGCGTGCCGGAAGCCGCTGCGTGTTTGGCTCGGGCGGCGTTCTTCGTGGGCAACGACTCCGGGCTGATGCATCTGGCTGCCGCCGCCGGCACGCCGACGCTCGGCCTGTTCGGGCCAACGGATGCCACCGAATACGCTCCGTCCGGCCGCCGCGCCGCGGCAACGGTGTCCGGCACCGGACAGATGCAGGACCTGAGTGTAGCGCAGGCGTTGCAGGCGGCGATGGCGCTGCTGGCGGACTGACGCGGCCGGCTACATCAGGAACACGCCCTTCCCATCGCTCTGCTTGTCGAACAGCTTGTACGCCTCTTCCGCCTGTTCCAGCTTCCAGCGGTGGGTGAACAGCTTGTCCACGTCGATCTTGCGTTCGACGCAGAAGGTCGCGCATTCCGCCTGGATGATGTTGGAGAACGTCCAGGACGCCAGCAGCGTCATTTGCCGCCGCAGCAAATGCGGGCTGACATCGATCTTCACATCGCCGCCTTCGCCGACGAAGCACATCGTGCCCCACACCTTGGTGCTGCGAATGGCATTCAGCCGCGCCTCCGCGTTGGACGAGGTATCCAGCGACAGATCGGCGTAGCGGCCGTGCGTCAGATCCTTGATCGCCGCTACAGGATCGTTCGAACCGGGATTGACCGTCTCGTCGGCGCCGAATTCCTTTGCCCGCTCCAGCCGTTGCGGATTGACGTCGAGCGCGATGACCCGGGCACCCATCGCCTTGGCGAATTGCGTGCCGGCCAAACCCACCGGCCCCTGGCCGAAGATCGCGATCGTATCGTTGCCCGACAGGTTCATCCGCCGCAACGCGCTATACGCAGTGCCCGATCCGCAGGCGATCGCCGCGCCGGCGGAGAACGACAATTCGTCGGCCAGCGGCACCATGGTGTTGGCCGGAACACACAGATATTTCGCGTGCCCGCCATGCGAGTTGCTGCCGTACACCTTGACCGGCACTTCCTGGCAAAGCTGCTGCCAGCCGGAGCGGCAGTGATTGCACTGCGTGCAGCCTTGGTAATGATGCACCATCACGCGCTCGCCCACGCGCGCTTCCTTCGCAGTCACGCCCGGTCCCACCGCGACGACCACGCCGCACGGCTCATGTCCCGCGATCACCGGATTTGGATTGGCCGGCAGGCCGGTGGCGTTCGCACCTCCGCTGGTCTTCGGACGCCGATATTGGTGCAGGTCGCTGCCACACATGCCGGAGGCTTTCATCTCGACCACCACCTCGTCCGGCCCAGGCGTGGGATCGGGAAACTCCATCAATTCCAGGTCACGGCCACCCGTGAAAACGACACCGCGCATGCTTCCCTCCCGCTTGCGATTTCAGTTGGCCGCAGGCTAGCGCGGATCTGCGCGCTCGTCATGGGTAGAACGATGCTTAAGCGTTCACGACAGAACCGCCATAAGGCAACCCATCCCCCGCGCTTTCGTTCTCTGGCAAGGCGGAAAGAGGAAAAAAGCCATGTCTGAAACGCGAACCATAACCAATCGCGGCAATTTCGCGCTCGATCGCGAGAAGGCGTCGCGTGCGGGGCACGTTGGCGGCCAGAGGAGCTCCGGCAACTTCGCACATAATCACGAGCGCGCTGTTGAGGCCGGGCGGAAAGGCGGCGAACGCAGCCATGGCGGCGGCGGTGCGCCCAACAATCCGGGCAATTTTGCACAGGACCGTGAACGCGCAGCCGAAGCAGGCCGCAAGGGCGGTCAGCATGGCCACAGCGGTCAGCCACTTTCATGACAGAACGGTTGACTCACTTGAATTGCGGAGCGCTTCGATATGACAGACCAGGTACAGCTCCGGAACGCGGCCCAGCCATTGGCGTATTGCATGAAGTGCGGGCCACGTTTTCCAGCTCGGAGCAAGTGCAAGCGGCGATCAAGGGTCTGACCGCCTCGGGGTTCGATCGTGCGGATCTTTCCCTGCCGGAAGCCGCCGCCCCGGTGACTCGGGCGACACCGGAGTTGGGGGCGATGGAGGCCGATACGGAGGAGGATGCGCGCCAGGCACGGACGCTGCATACCAGCACTGCCGGGGCGATCGCCGCGCTTGCCGCCGCCGGCGTGACAGTAGCGACGGGCGGTGCGGCAGCGGTTGCTGTTGCCGCCGCGGCTGCGGCCGGCGCGGCGGTTGGCGGCGCGGCCTATGCGGTCAGCAGTGCGGCAAACGAGCAGGAACAAACGGGGTTGGACATCAGGGCGTCAATGGGCCGGCTGATCCTGTCGGTGCGCGCACCGACCGCGGCCAAACGTTCCGAAGCGGAGGCGATCCTGCGCGGCTCCGGTGCGACGGATGTGCTTGTATCGTAGCGTCGCGGCTTCCGCTGCCCGTCACGGATCATGAAGGGGCTGTGTTCTACACGGCTTTTTGCATCGAACGGGGCCGACCCCTAGGCGCTTAGGGTGGTGCCACTCCAGGCAAAACAGCTAACCAAAATCGAGGGATAACTATGGCTGCGACCAAAGGAATCAATGAACTTTTGCTGACTTTCATGCAGGACGTCTATTACGCTGAACGACAAATTCTGAAAGCTCTGCCGAAGATGGCAAAGGCTGCCCGGAACACCAGGCTTCAGCAGGCGCTGATGCATCATCATGAGGAAACGCAAGGGCAGGTCGAACGGCTCCAGCAAGCCTTCGAGGCGATGGGCAAGCGTGCGCGCGGGCAGACCTGCGAGGCGATCAACGGCATCATCGAAGAGGGCGAAGAGGTCATCGAGGAGTTCGAGGCCGGGCCGGTCCGCGATGCTGGCATCGTAGCCAACGCGCAGGCGGTCGAACATTACGAGATGGCTCGCTACGGTACGATCATCGCGTGGGCTCGTGGGTGCGGCCAGAATGAGGTCGTCAGGCTGATGGGAGAGACGCTGGAGGAGGAGAAGAAGGCGGACAAGCTGCTGAACGACATGGCCCTGAAGGAGATCAATCAGCAGGCGATGAAGCACGCGGCTTAACGCCAAGGTTTACCCGCGCGCACGTAGCAACGCGCAGGGCTTTGGCCGAGGCGTTGCCCCGGCCAAAGCCGCGCCCCGGCTAGGCACGGCGCCGCGCCGGTGCCTTGCGCTTGGCTGCCGCCTTGCGCTGGGCCGGCGCGGCCTTGCGGCGTTCGGGCGCCTTTGGCTCGGTGCGTTCGCCGCGTCCCAGACTCGCCTTCAGCGCCGCCATCAAATCGATCACGTTGTCTCGTGCCCGAGCCTCGGTCTGCTGTGGCGTGATACCCTCGCCCTTGAGCTTCGCCGCGATTACCTCGCGTAGGCGCGTCTCGTAGCGATCCTCGGTATCGGCAGGCGCAAACTTGCCTTCCTGACGCTCGATAAGCTGCGTGGCCAGCTTGACCATCTCCGGATCCGGCCGGGCGTTGCCGATCGCGTCGAACAGCGGCTTGGAGTTCGTATAACTCGCGCGGCTCATTCAGGGTGTGGCACACCATGCCTTTGCCCATCGGCAGGATCGCCACAGCGCGTTCCCGCCGGGCAATCACGACGCGCGACAAGGCGGCGCGCCCGGTCTGAGCGATCGCGTCGCGCAGCACGGTGTAGACGTCCTGTCCGGCGTCGCCATCCGGGACCACGTAGTAGCTGGTGTCGAAATAGACCGGCTCGATCTCGTCGCGGCCGACAAATTTATCCACCGTGAGGGTCGTCGACGAATCGATCTTTGCTTGCTCGAAATCGTCGTCGTCCAGCAGGACGTAGCGATCCTTTTCGAACTCATAACCCTTCACCAGGTCGCGCCGGGAGATCTCTTCATCCGTTTCGGCGTCCATCGTGACCATGCGGACCCGATGGCCTGTCTTCGGGTTGATATAGTGGAAATGCAGATCGCCGCTGGCGCGCACAACGCTATGCAGCGCGATAGGGCAGGTCACCAGGGCCAAACGCAAGTGTCCGCGCCAAATCGGTCGGGAGGCCATCGTCAACTCCTTGATGCGCGTGAACGATCGCAACGCAACTCGGGCAGGTCCGGTTGCCGCCCCCTATTGTCAATGCATCACACTTCACGTTCGCGTGCGGACAGCCGGATGAAGCGGGGGTTCGACGCGCAGGCCCTTGCAGGGTTTCACACCTTCGAGGCTAAGTGCAACGCCGCAACGGCCCTGACGTTCGCATCCCTACTGTGTCGACGAAAGGAGCCATAAATGGCAAAATATGCAATTGGTCCGATGATCCTGGCGGCATCGATTCTTGCCGTGCCGGTGCTGGCTGCGCAGACCAACGATGCGCCGAACAACAGCCCGGCCGCGGCGTCGTCGGTGCCGAGCAATAACACCGGCGCGGGCATGACCGGAACGCGGGCGGACCGGACGACGAGGGCCACCAACGACACGGCGAACGAATCCTCCACGCCGCGTTACACGACCGCTGACGGCCAGATGCGCGTCGGCAAGATCGTTGGAGCCAGCGTCTACAACGAGCAGAACCAGTCGGTCGGATCGGTCGATGACGTGCTGATGGGCCGCGGCGACAAGGCCACCACGGCTGTGATCTCGGTCGGCGGCTTCCTCGGCATGGGCAGCAAGCTGGTATCCGTGCCGTTCGATCAGCTCAAGATCGAGAAGGACCGGATCGTAATGCCGGGTGCCACGAAGGCGTCACTGAACGGCATGCCCGCCTACAAGTACAACAACGCGTGAGTAGTGCCCGGGCGCACGCAGGTGCGCTCGGGTCACCTCTGGCGGGTGTGCATTGTCGGTTGACGCGTTCGACCACGTCCGCCGAAATGTCGCTTCGCTGGCATGGGTGGGCGGCGCGAGCCGCTCACCCGTCGCCCCGACGGCCCCCCCCTTTCGCCCCACCTTTCGAGCACCTATGTGGCCTGCCATACTGTAGCCGCATACCGCACGCCGTCGTCTCTTACCTGTTCGATCCCGGGAGCATGGGCATGGATGTGGCCGCCTTTCCCACCGAAGCCCAGGCTATGGCGACGCGGTACACGGCTGTTCGCAGCCACACTGAACAGCTTGCTGCGGCACTGACGGCCGAGGATCAATGCGTCCAGTCGATGCCGGATGCCAGTCCCGCCAAGTGGCATCGTGCGCACACGACATGGTTCTTCGAGCAATTCGTGTTGCCACATTCGCGCCGGACTATCGTATCTTCGACCCGGCCTTCGGCTTTTTGTTCAACTCCTATTATGAGGCAGTCGGCGCGCGCCATCCGCGGCCGATGCGTGGATTGCTCACGCGGCCGTCAACCGACCATGTGGCCAAGTACCGCGCCCATGTCGATGCGGCAATGGTGCGGCTGATACCAGACATGGGGGACGAAGCTGCACACCTTGTCGAGCTCGGCTTGCAGCACGAACAGCAGCATCAGGAACTGCTGTTGACCGATATGCTGCATGCCTTCGCGCAGAACCCGCTGGCGCCTGCGGTCATGCCGGACTGGCAGGAGCCCGCTGGCGCGCCAGCACCTACCACATTCATCGGCTTCACCGGCGGCACGGTGCGGATCGGCTGCCCCGGCAACGGCTTCAGCTTCGATAACGAAACCCCTGCTCACGACGAGTTGTTGACGGACTTTGCCGTCGCTTCGCGGCTGGTTCGCGCGGGCGAGTGGCTCGATTTCATGCACGATGGCGGCTATCGCACGCCGACCCTGTGGATGTCGGACGGGTGGGCGCAAGTGCAGGCGCAAGGCTGGATTGCCCCGCTGTACTGGCAGCACCGCGATGACGCATGGTGGCAGATGGGACCAGCGGGAATTGCATTGCTCGACCCCGACACGCCGGTCCGGCACACCAGTTGGTATGAGGCGGATGCATTCGCTCGTTGGGCCGGGGCGCGCCTGCCGACCGAGGCGGAGTGGGAAGCGGCCAGCTTCCATCCCGATGTCCACGAGGCGACCGGGCATGTTTGGCAATGGACCTCCAGCGCTTATGGCCCCTATCCTGGTTATCGGCCGGCCGCTGGCGCCGTGGGCGAATACAACGGCAAGTTCATGGTGAATCAGATGGTCTTGCGCGGCGGATCGCTTGCGACGCCCCCAACTCACGCGTCCAAGTTATCGCAACTTCTTTCATCCAGATAAGCGCTGGCAGTTCTCCGGACTGCGCCTGGCGCGCGACGCCTGACAGAAAGGCCTGCTGATGCCCAATGATGTTGGCCTGTTGGTCCGGACCATCGACCGCGGCTTGGTGGACGAGGCGCTGTCCGGCCTGTCGGGTCCGCAGAAAACGCTGCCGGCCAAGCTGTTCTACGACGAGGAAGGCTGTCGGCTGTTCTATCGGATTACCGAACTGCCGGAGTATTATCTGACGCGCACCGAGCGTGCATTGTTGCCCGAGGTTGCGCCCCAAGTGCTTCAAGCGGTGCCCTCCGGCTCGGTGCTGGTGGAATATGGCGCCAGCGACGAGGGGAAAGCCGCATTTCTGCTCTCCGATGGCGCGGCTGGACAGGCCGAAGCGATCGCCGCCTATGTGCCGATCGACGTCGCCATGCCGGCGCTGTTGCAAATGCGCGAGCGCCTCGCGTCGTCGCATCCTCGCCTCGCCGTGCATCCGATCGCGGTGGACTTTATGGATCCGGTGAAGCTGCCTGCGTCAGTGGCGGCCATGCCGCGGCTCGGCTTTTTCCCTGGTTCGACGATCGGCAATCTGGATCCGATTGAGGCCACCCGGTTCCTGGCGCTGGCGCGTACCACGCTTGGCGGCCAGTCGCGGTTCCTCGTCGGTGCCGATCTGCGCAAGGACCCGTCGGTACTGCTGCCGGCTTATGACGATGCGGCCGGCGTCACCGCCGCGTTCAACCGCAATATGCTGGTGCGGCTGAATCGCGAGGCGGGCGCTGGGTTCGACGTGGAAACCTTCATCCACCGTGCAGTGTGGAACGACCAGGAGAGCCGCATCGAAATGCACCTGGTCAGTGCCAAGGACCAGACCGTGCGTATCGCGGGTCAGCGCATCCGGTTCGCACGAGGTGAGACCATCCACACCGAGAACAGCTACAAACACACCCCCGAACGCTTCACGTCCATTGCCGCCGTCGCAGGTTGGGATTGTCGTGCGATGTGGACCGACCCAAGCCGGTTGTTCGCACTCTACTTGTTGCAGCCCCGCACCTGAGGCAATCCACACGGCGGCGTGAGATCATGCTGCCTTGGTCTGAGGCGGCTCGCCGGTAAGATAGGCGCGCAGTTGCAGGCGGGCACGATGCACGCGGCTTTTGAGTGTACCAATCGCGCAGCCGGTAACTTCGGCAGCCGCTTCATAGGACTTTTCCTGCAGGACGATCATGAACAGCGCCTCGCGCTGGTCCGGTGGCAGGCGATTGAGCGCCCAGCCGAGTTCTCGCAACGCTGTGCGGTCTTCATGCGCGGCAGGCACCGGCAGGTCCGGCATTAAATCCATATCAGTGAATTCCCGACGATTGCGCACGCTGCTGATGAAGTGATTGATCATGATTCTGTGAACCCACGCGGAGAAATTGGTGCCTGGAATAAAGCAATCGCGAGCAATCAAAGCCTTGGTTGCGACATCTTGCGTCAGGTCCTCGGCCGCGGCCCGGTTTCGGGTAAGCGCCAAGGCCCAGACGCGCATTTTTGGAAGGAAAGCAATCAGTTGATCCTGAAAATCCTGCGGCATCACGGAACACTCCCAAGGTCGAAAAGCGGCGCGTAGCTTGCACCTGTGTCGACCCGTGAGGTGGTGCAAGTCGAATGACATGGGGTTGATGGATGATGTTCCCAGATCACGTGAAGTTCGTTCCTTTATATGATAGAGAACAACATGTAACCATTAATGACAATTATTGCCGGCTCTGTTCTTTTCCTTGATCTATAATCAGGCTGATAGCCGCGCCCCACATTCGGCAGCCCTGATTGACTGGCATTCGGATGGCATTATCTGGGAATGTGGGGTTCGACCTCCGGTGGCAACCTGAAAGCGAGGCCGATTTGTTGCGCTTCCTGTTTGGTGGCCTGGCGACGGTGGCGGGCTTGACGCTGTTGTTCGTCGCGTCCTTCGGCGATCCTGCGGTCGTGCTGAATCGCTTTCACGCGGCCGTAGCGATGATTGCCCCAGGCCATGCTCCCGTCGTTATCGCCGACAAAGCGGTGGACAATCCGCAGGCAGCACCTTCGGCGCCTGCGTCCGCGAGCCACCGTGTTCGCGGTGCCGCTGGCGATTCAGGCACAGTCGGCGCCGCCGCCGCCGGTGATCAGCCAACCGCCCCCGCCACAGCAGACACAAACCCCAGCCACGACAGCTTCGTCCGCCGACGCCAATGAGACAGCGACAATGCGCGCGCAGCGCGATGCACTGGAAAAGCAGTTGCGGCAATTGCAGGCAGAAATGGCGCAAGCCTCGCAAAACGTGTCGTTGCTGCACGGCGAGGCGGATGAACAGCGCCATGACCTCGATGCGCTGCAAAAGCTACGGGCGGCAGAGCAGGGACGGGTTAGTGAACTGGAAGACGCACGAAAACGTGCGCTGGCGACGCAATCTTCGAATTCTACCGCAGGTTCCAAGCCGCAACCGGAGCAAGCTGCATCGAATGCTCCAGTGGCTGTGACCCAGGCGCCGGACGCCGTGACTCGGGCGACCGCTGAGCCGGCCCAGGCGACGGAGCAATCTGTGTCGCTGCCGTTACCGCCACCGTTGCCGCCGCAACCTTCGCCACCACAGGTCGCCGCGGCTGCGCCCCCTGCACCAGCGGCCAGGATCGCAAATCCCGGCAGGCTGGCCGCGGACCATCCGCAACGTGCGGGGCAAAACGATTTTACCGCGATGGACTCTGTGCTCAACCGGCTGCGTCACGGGTCTGCCAGCACCGCATCCCGAACCGCGCCGGCTTCGCCGGACATTGCTGCGCGCGCCCCAGAAACCGACGTGCGAGGCGATGAACAGCGGGTCATGCGCGCTGCCAATGAAGCCTACGGTCAGCCGCGCCAGATCGGACCGCGCGCGCGTCTTGGGATGGCGCAGGCTTCGTTGGCGGCCGGACATATCGACGAAGCGCGGCAGTATCTGGAAGAGGCACAGCTTCAACTCGTGTTCCGGCCGGTTACGCCGACCGGCGATGAGGCTTCGGGTTCGAGCCGCATCGCCGGCGACGTTGCCTCCGCGCTGAGCATGTTAGGTTCCGGTAACATTGGCGGCGCGTTGGATTACGTCAATCGTGCGATGGGGGATGCGCGGCCGAACGGATTTCCTCCACCCCAGGGCTACGGAAACGTTGGCCCGCCGATGGCTCAAGCCGACCGATGATGTGTTATGGCTGTGCGTGTCAGGTAAGCGAGTGCGCCAGAAGGCTGGACAGCGTCACGTTTCCGGAGCCTTCCAGGGTTGCGATCTGAGTCGCGGCGCCGCCGCTGGTGTCGCTGAGCGAGATGATCGCGTTGGCTCCGGAGGTCGTAACGCTCAGGTAGTTTCCCAGTGTTGAGAACGATCCGTTCCAGGACGTCTCCGCCAGCGCGGTGCGGAAATCCAGCGTGTCGCCGTTTTGCAGCACGTAACCGAATATGGAGTCGAAACCCTGCCCGACGCCCGGCATGACGATCGTGTTGCTGCTGCCGCTGTCATTCAGAGTGTTGGTGCCGCCACCGGCGTTGATCGTGTTGTCTCGGCCGCCGAAGCTGATCGTGTCGTTGCCCGCGCCGGTGGTGATCGTGTTGCCGCCTTCGAACGCCTGCACCGTTTCGACGCCGCCGGTCGCGCTGATCGTGTCGCCGGAACCGCCGATGAACATCATGTGGTTGCCGGCAGTCGCGGTGATGATGGCGTTGCTGACCAATTCTACAGGGTCGGCGTTCGATGCGGCGATGACGATAGTCGGCTCGGTGGAGACGGTCACGCCGATGGTCTTGGTGCTGTCGAGTCCTGCCTGGTCCCATACATTGACTGAGATCGAAGTCGGTGCCGGCGCTAGTGCCCGCCGTATAGGTCAGCGTGGTGAGGTCGGCGTTGATCTGCGCCAGCGTGCCGCTGACCGACATGCTATGCGTGCCGGATCCCGCAAGAGCCGCACCCCCGGACGTCATCCCAACCAGGCCGGTGGTGTCGCTGACGTTCAGCACCATTGTGCCGGGGTGGCTGGCGGCAAAGGTGTCGGCAACCGAGACCCCAGAGACCGCGGTTGCGGTGCCGGCGGTGACGGCCTCGGCCGCGGGCACGCTAATGACGGGGCCGGTTGCGGCCGGTGTGGACGTTGTTGTTGTTGTGGTCGTCGTTGCCGCGCTTACCGCGACGGCGATACTTTTGGTGCCTTCGATGCCAGCCTGATCCCAGACATCGATGCTGATCGAGTCGCTGCCGGCGCCGCTACCGGCGGTGTAGGTCAGCGTGGCGAGATCGGCGTTGATCTGCGCCAACGTGCCGGTGACCGACATCGCATGCGTGCCGGAGCCGGAAAGCTGTGTCCCGCCGGACGTCATCGCAACCAGGCCAGTGGTTGCACCGACATCCAGCACCAGCGTCCCCGGATTGCTGGCGGCGAAGGTATCGGTGACGGAGACGCCGGCGATCGCAGTGGCGGAGCCGGCGGCGATGCTTTCGGCCGACGGCACGGCGATGGCAGGACCGGAGGCCGTCGTTGTTGACGCCGATGTCGATGTCGAAGTTGAGGTCGATGCGGTGACCGTGACCTCGGTCGTTTTGGTTCCTTCGATGCCGTCCTGGTCCCAGACACTGACGATGATCGTGTCGCCACCGGCGCTGCCGCCGGCCGCATAAGTCAGCGTGGCGAGGTCGGCGTTGATCTGGGCCAACGTGCCGGTCACCGACATGGAATGCGTGCCGGAACCGCTGAGTGCGGCGCCGCCCGAAGTCATCGCGACCAAGCCGGCGGTCGCACTGACATCCAGCACAAGCGTGCCCGGATTGCTGGCAGCGAAAGCATCGGTAACCGACCCGCCGGTGACCGTGACCGTGCTGCCTGTGGTATCGGTCACGCTGGCCGGCAGCGCGATGGCCGGGCCGGTCGATAATGTTGTTGTCGTTGTCGTCGATGTTCCGCTGCTTGTTCCGGTTCCCGCGGCGGCTGGCACGACCTCGATCAGCAGAGGATCGCTGCCGAGGCTGACTGCGATCGTGCTGGCGTTGCTGGCGGTTTCGATCGACGACGTTCCGGCAATGGGATCGAACACTTCGATCTCGGCCGCCGCGGACGGAAGGGTTACGGTCACCGTATGCGCGGTGCCGCCTTCATTCCACAATCCGATCCAGAACGTCCCGTTAGACTTCTCGATCAGTATCGAGCTGTCACTCGATTCGGTCCCGGACAAGGTGTAGTTCAGCGAGCCGGGCGTGAACGTCTTTGCGGTGGAGCCGGTGTCCGCGAGCAGCGCGGTCAGGTCGTGCAGCGCCGTTGCCGCGGGCCGTGCGGTGCCGTCCGCATTGAACAGACCATAGTCGCCGGAACTGTCATCGTACAGCGCGTAGAAGTACATCCCAGCATCGCCATCCGCGATGCCGTCGAGCGTGGCATCCACGGCGTATTGCGCGATGGCGGTTTCGCTGAAGCTGGTCGTGGTCCAACCGATTTCCGTGGTCATCACCGGTCGGCTCGATGCCGCGAGTTTGGCATCGCCATTGAGTTGTTCGATCGCGGAATTCGGCACCTGGCCGACATTCGGATAGGTGTGCGCGTTGGCATAGGTGGCATAGGCCGACAGGTTGCCGACCGCGCCGTAGTCGCCTTCCCAATCATTCGCCGCGGTCCAGCCGGAGCCGAAGCTCATGTTGATGA
Organism: uncultured Alphaproteobacteria bacterium; assembly: GCA_963762885.1. Taxonomy (GTDB): domain Bacteria; phylum Pseudomonadota; class Alphaproteobacteria; order Acetobacterales; family Acetobacteraceae; genus JASHVB01. The sequence continues at coordinate 82,566 of CAVXNH010000044.1, read as the reverse complement.
CCGGCAGTCCAAGTTTTTCGCCCAGAGCGTAAAGCTGCTGCTGGACCAGCGCGGTCGCTGCCAGCGTGTTGCCCAGTGACTGCGGATAGCTGTCGTCTTCTTCGTCCCCGCCCTCGATAGCGTTGAGGATCCCCTCATCCGCAAGCTGCGTCATGAAGCCGATGTCGGTCTGCATCCCGGCCTGTGAGGTTTCCGCGATGTAGTCGTCGAACCTGACGCCGGTCGCCTGGGCCACCTCCAGCCAGGTCTGCGCGTCAGAGGCTGCCTCGGCGGAATCGCGAACGTTCGGCACGCCGAGATATTCCAAATTCGACTCGACCTGGGCGAGATCGGCATAGGTTCCGCCGAAATCCAGGTGCGTATTGACGCCGAGCGTATCGATGAAGGTTGTGGCCGAGATCGCGGTTGGCATAGGATGCGGACTTTCCGAAACGGGGGCGCCGCGTTACCGCGGCTTTGGGAACGGTCAGCCGACGGCGGTCATGGAGAGCCGGCGCGCCGGTTCTGCGTGGCGGGCCTTCGACCGGCCGGCGTGCGCGATCTCGTCGGAAACTCTGCCATGGGGCGGATCGCTGGTTACGGCAGCAATATTATTACCCAAGGCTTCCGACTGGTGCGATGTCGCGTTCCCAGGCGGATTGGGGCGGGAGCGCGGACCGCTGCGGTGCCTACAGGCAATACCTGACACGCTGCCGGCCGACACGGCCGCCAGGAAGGGCGTTTCCATGGAAATGGAAGACTCCTGTAACTTTCCGGGTGTCGCGATTGTCACGGCACACGATGAGTTTCTATCACTTTACTGCGAGTGCTTCAAAGTAAATTGAGGTTAACTTTTGTCCATAAATTCCATTTTAGTATCGGAAGTCGCCAATATCCTGGTTGAAATCCAATATCACTCAACTATTACGTTACGTAATACCTGTATATATTGAAAAAGCACCGAACCAGAGCGATAATCGCCCGAGACGGTGGTATCGGGCGACATTTGGTTCGCCTTACGTAGGTCCCCCCGAATATCGGCTACCCACGGCAGCGAGGATTGCAAACTCCTTGCAACGTGTACCGGTTTCCGACGCTCGCACCAGCGTTCTCGCGCAAGGATACCGTGTGCGCGAAGGCCAACTCATCCGGTCATAGTCCGGTTGACCGTCTGATCCGGGTCCATCGGCGGTCGCAATAGGCTCGCGTCCGCACCGGCTCCGCCAATATCGCGGCTGCGCGACACGCAAGCGCGAGAAGGGTTGAAAGCTCTGGAAGTGGGCCGAACCTTTGTTGCACCGCAGCGTTGGCGGAGAGCGGCGCGTTTGGTGCGCCGTTCCGGGGAGATTCTGGGTGCCTAAAAGGTGTATGACATGACAGCAGGAAGCTGCTGCGTCTCGGTGCTTGTACCCGCGTACAATAGCGCCGATACATTGCCGCGGGCCGTGCGATCCGCTTTGCGCCAGGATCTGCCGGACCTGGAGGTTTTGATCATCGACGATGGCTCGCGCGATCATACCAATTCGATCGCGCGAAGTCTCGCGGCCGTGGATCCACGGCTACGACTGATCACGCTACCACGGAACGGTGGCAAGGCTTTCGCCATGAACACTGGCGTCGCGGCAGCGCGGGGCCGCTGGATCGCGGTCTTGGACGCGGACGACTGGTACGCGCCCAACCGGCTATCCACACTGATAAGTTCGGCAGAGCACATGCAGGCGGAACTCGTCGCCGACAACCAGTTCCACTACGACGAGGGTGCCGGCCAGGTCGTGCGCACCGCTTTTCCTGTGCAGGAGAGCGAGCGCCCGCTTGACAAGCCGGCGTTCATTGCGGGAAGCGATCCATATTCCGCCTTCAATTTTGGTATGCTGAAGCCGGTGGTTCGGACCGGGTTCATTCGTTCCACCGGGTTGGCGTACCATGAAAATGCCAAATTTGCAGAAGACTTTCTCTATATGGTCGAGTTTCTTGCAAAGGGCGGACGCGGCTGGCTGATCGAGCGCCCGCTGTATTATTGGAGCCAGGCGTTCGGCAGCATATCCCGCCGCTGGACCGAAACCGGCAGCGGCCGGTGGCGCTACAATTTTTGCTCAGCCATCGCAGCGAATGCAGATGTGCTGCGCACCATGCAAGCTGCTGGCGAACATGAACTTGCGGCATTGCTGCAACGGCGGATCTACGCCTTCCAACAGTTGCATTGGATGCAGGAAATCAGCCGCTTGCGCGCGGACGGTGCGCCACCGACCCGGCTGGCACGTGCCGTGCTTACCCACCCATCGATATGGCCATTGGTTGCGCAGCGCGGAATCCGCCGCGCGGCCAAAGTTATGTCGGTTCGTTCACCGTTGCGTGTATGACTTGTAATTCGATTCTTGTTGCACGCGACAGCCGCGATCGCGGCTTAACAGCGTTGCTACGTAAACCGGCACGTCCCTGTGGCGATGCGCCTGGTTGTGTCGTGCCAGCGGTGGCACCGATGGCCGTGCAAGATCGCGCTGCGGTCTTGGCATGCGAATTGCTGTGACAAATACGCCAATATTGCGCCCGATCGCCGGGGGCTTGCAAGGACGACGCATGTATCCGATTAGGCGAATTGACCGGATGGAATATCTGGCAGCCGACGCACGCAGCGACATGATGTCAGACGCGGGCTCAACCCCGCGCGGTCAGGTAGCATTGCGGCTCTGCCCGATAGCGCTCGTATCCTCAGACGTGCTGGCTTTCATCATCGCGGTGTTTCTGGCATTCACGGCGATCGTCGCAACACGCCCGGAGCCGCTGGAACGCGCGATCAGCAATTTGCTCCAGCTTGGAACGGCCTGGCACGGTTGGGGTACGCTTCTCGTACTCGTGAGCTTGCTGGGCTTCTTCGCCGCACGTGGCCACTACACTTCAAGAGTACCATTTTGGACTGCAGCTCGGCGATGTCGTGATGGGCTGCGCCATCGCGCTGGCCTGCGACATCTTCCTGACGGTCGCGGTTTACAATCGGCCGGTCGAAGTAGAAAGCCTGCTACGCTGGATCTTCTTCTGCCCATCGCTGGTTCTCGTGCGTGCCGGCGTGCGCGAATTGTTGAATGCGTCCGGATTGTGGACCATCAACACGCTCGTGATCGCCGGTCCTGGCGTGTACGACCAGGCGCGCGCCGCGCTGCTGTCGGATCGTTCGATGGGCTACCAGCTTGTAGGAGCCATCGAACTCGGCGCGGCGGCATCGCTGGGTGATGAGGAATTGCTCGGGCTGATCGACCAGCGCGGCGCGGAATTCGTCGTGGTCGGGGTTGGAACCGGCAACATGGCCGCGGAACGCGACATCATCACGGCCTTGCGCCGCGGCCGCCGCTCGCTCGCGTTGATCCCGGCAATGGAAGGCCTTCCCGTCGTCGGCCTGCGCCAACACCATTTCTTTAGCCACGATGTCGTGATGCTGGTGAGCCGCAACAACCTCGCGCGGCCATTCAGTCGAATCCTCAAAGCCGCATTCGATCACGTCGTCGCGATGATACTGCTTGTATTGCTCACGCCCTTGCTGGTTTCCCTCTCTATATTGGTGCGTCTCGATCGAGGCCCGGCATTGTACCGGCATCGGCGCATCGGCGCAGGTGGCCGCACGTTCGATTGCATCAAGTTCCGCACCATGGTGATGGATTCCGAAGCTGTGCTGCGGCAGGTTTTGGCGGAAGACCCGGTCGCGGCCGAGGAATGGGCGGCCAGTCAGAAGCTGACCAATGACCCCCGTGTGACGCGATTCGGCCGGTTCCTGCGCCGCTCCAGCCTCGACGAGCTCCCGCAACTGCTCAACGTTCTGCGAGGTGAGATGAGTTTGGTGGGACCTCGCCCAATTGTGCAGGCCGAGGTCACTCGCTACGCGGACGATATAGACTACTATTATGAGACTAAGCCGGGTCTTACCGGACTTTGGCAGGTGAGTGGCCGAAGCGACACGTCCTATGCGAGTCGTGTCAGGCTGGATGTCTGGTATGTGCGCAATTGGACGCTCTGGCACGACATCGCGATCCTGCTGAAGACCATTCCGGCCGTCTTCCTCCAGCGCGGCGCACAGTAGAGCGCTCGCGGCCGTCCAACTTCACAAGTCCTCTGACACGAAACCGTGTGGTCGAAACGGGAGATGTGGCAAGAAATGGATACAGTTTCAGGATATTCCGAACAATCGAAGGCCGAGCGCCCGGCACTATGCGCATCCCTGGCATGGCGCCGGATCGTTCTCCTCACCGCGGTAGTCGGGCTGGCTGCCTGCACAGACACCAGCAATCTGCCGCCCGCACCTCCCGAGCCGGTGGTGCTCGGCCCATCCGCGCCACTGCCGCCGTACCGTATACAGGTTGGTGACGTTCTCGATCTCCGGCTGCTGCTGAACCCGGAGTTGAATGAGGAAGTGACTGGTACGGCCCGATGGCCATATCTCGACAACGATCGCCGGAGACGTTGTGGCTTCTGGCCGCACCATCCCCGAATTGGATGCGGCGCTGCGTGGCGACTATGCGCACGACTTGCAGAACCCACGGATTTCTGTGGTTGTGAAGTCCTTTGCGCCCACCCGTATCTATGTGGCCGGTGAGGTCAACAATCCCGGCGAATTCATCACGGTCGGCCCGACACTTACATTGTCTCAGGCAATTGCCCGTGCGGGTGGTCTTAAACTGAGCAGTTCCGATCCTGAATATCTTTGTGATTCGTCGGGGGGCCAACGACCAGCCGGAGTTCCTGTCCGTGCGATTCGGCGACGTAGAGCATGCGAAGGATCCGACTGCCGACGTCCGGCTGGCAGCGTACGACGTTGTCTATGTGCCGAAGATGGGCATCTCCGAGGTGTACAAATTCTACAACCAGTACGTGGCGCAGTTCGTCAATCCGAGCTTTGGATTCTCCTACATTATAAATCCGGCTGTGGGCGCCGCGACCGTCATCGCCCATTGAACTGCAATTCGGCCAAATGATCTTTGGCAACGCCTACCGCCGACACACCAGCAGGACCGGGGACCTTACATGATCGTTCAGCCGTCGTTCCGTGAATTGATCCTGACCTTTTTCCGGCGCAAGTTCACCTTCCTGCTGGTGTTCGGCGCGGTGTGCCTCGGCGGCGCCGGATATCTTCTGATCAAGACTCCTCAGTATTTGTCGAGCGCGTCGCTTGTGCTGCGCTTCGATCAGCAGACCGTGCCCGATATCGACCGGACAAGAACCCCGCAGCAACCGCTTGGCTCGAACGAGCGGCGGGAGATCATCTATTCGGATGCCGATATCCTGCGCAGTCCCGATCTGGCCCGCGCCGCGATTACCTCGGTCGGTCTGGCGCGTGTCTACCCCAAGATCGCCGCTGATGGGCACGACGCGCAGGCCCAGATGAGCGAGGCGCTGAAGGCGTTTTCCGGCGATATGCTGATCGATGTCGGTTTGCAGAGCGACGTGATCAATCTGTCGTTCCTCAACACCGACCCGCAGGTGGCGCACGCTGTCGTGCAAAGCGTGCTGGATCATTTCTTTTCCCAGGAAGCGGTGATCTATGCCAACCCGCAGCTACAGTTTTCTCAGGATGAGGCAAATCGCGCGCAGGAAAAGCTGGCCGCGGCGCAGCAGGCGCTGGGTCAATTCCGTACCGCCAACAAAATTTCCGACCTGAGTGCCCAGGTGAACCAATTGCTTATGCAGCGCACCGATGTGGAAAGCCGGTTGGCGACGGCTAATGGCAGGGTGCAGGAAGCGCAGCAAAAGGAAGCCGCCTATAAGGAACTTCTGGAGTCCGTACCTCCGCTGCTGACAACCAGTGCAGCGGGCGAGACCTATCGCGGCGTCGATGACGTGGATGGGCAGCTTGCCACCCTGAAAGCCAAACGCGATCAGATGGCCGCCACCTATCGGCCCGGCAGCCCCGTGTTCCAGTCGATCGACGCGTCGATTGCCAGCCTCCAAGGAGCGGTGAAGCACAGTACTGCCGATGCACGCAGTCGTTCCGGCACGCAGCCCAACCTGGTTTATGAAAACATCAAGACCGATCTGATGCGCGCCTCCGCCGAGGCGAAGGGCGCCCGTGAGCCGGCGCAACTTCTCGCCGCCCAGCTCGATCAGATCAATCAGCGCCTGGCGGATCTCGACGCCAAGCGCACGCAGAACGACGACCTGCAACGCACCGTTCGCATCCAGGATGACACCTACCGAACGCTGGCGATCCGCTCCGAGGAGTCGCGGGTCGAGGCAAACCGCAACGCCGAAAAGATCTCCGCCGCCGCGGTGATCGCCGCACCTTCGCTGCCACAGGAGCCGGCACGTCCCCGCCGCAAGCTGATTGCGCTCGGGACCATCCTGGCCGGCTTGATCGTGGCCTGCGCGGCAGTGTTCGGCGCCGAAGCGTTCGACGATCGCCTTCGCAGTCCGCATGACGTGGCACAGATCCTGCGTCTGCCAGTGCTGGCGACATTCGGAAAGGATGCCTGAAAGCACACCCTTCCTGGCTGCATCGGCAACATTTTTAGCCGGAGACGCGGACTATGACACAAGCCACATTGAAAAGGCCTGCGGGCGGGCGTGCCAGCCTGCCGGTGCCTACCAAGCGCTTGCCCCCGAAAGTGAAGGCCGATGGACGGCCACACGGACTCGCGCCTGGCGAGTTGGTGAAGCTGCATCACTCCCTGGCGGAGTTGCTCAATACCGGTAACGGTGTCGTGTGCCAGTTTATCGCACCGGAGACCAATGCCGGTACGGAAGACGTCGTTTACGACCTTGCCTATATCAGTGCCGCCTGGCTCGGCAAGCGCGTGCTGTTCGTCAACGGCACCGGCATGAAACTCGATCCGAAGGATCATTACGCTCCGCGCCGGCGTGAGCCGTTGATTGGTCGTGACCAGGACTTCGACGACATGGAAAGCACGATCACGCGCGTGGTCGGCCTGGATCTGTATCGCATGACGATGCCAAGCATGCGCGGGGCGCTTGACCTGGCGCCGACGGTGAAGCGACTGCCGGATTTTCTCGGCAAGCTGCGCGAGGCGTTCGATCTGGTGGTGATTGCCGCGCCGGCCGCGTCGGACGCACCGATGGGCGTGCTGCTGTCACGCTTCGTGGATGGCAACATCCTGGTGCTGGAAGCGGGCCGCACGCGTGCGCCGGTTGCGCTTGAATTGCGTAATTCGCTTAGCGCATCCGGCGGCATGGTGGTCGGCGCGGTGCTGACGCGCTACCAATCCGCGGCGCCACGCTGGTTACGACGGTGGCTCTGACCGGCGCATGCACGTTCTGCTGGTGAATAACCTCTACCCGCCGATCATGGCGGGTGGTGCGGAATTGATGGTCGCCTACCTGGCGGAAGGTCTCGTCGAGCGTGGCCATCGGGCCACGGTGATTTCGACCTGCGGCCCGGAGATGGAGCCGTACCCTGTAGAAAAGCGCAACGGCGTCGAAGTGCTGCGGTTCTTTCCGCGCAACATGTACTGGAGCTTCGCGCGCGACGGGCAGAGCCGGATCCGGCGTGCGTTGTGGCATTTGCGTGATACCTGGAACCTGGACGCGGCGCGACGTTTCCGCGCGATCCTGGCGCAAGCGCAGCCGGACATCGTCCACACGCACGTGATCGACGGGTTTTCCGCCTCGATCTGGCGGCGGGCTCGGCGGCTCGGCATCCCGGTGATCCACACCGCCCACGACTATCACCTGATCTGTCCCCGCGCGTTTTTACTCTCGCGGGACTGGCGTATCTGCACGCACCCCTCGATTTCGTGCCGCGCCTATCGCGCCTGGCACCTTCATACCGCGGACGACGTTGACCTGTTCATCAGCCCTTCCCAGTTTCTGCTGGATAAGCATCGCGAAGCCGGTCTTTCGGTGCGGCAGACCGCTGTCGTGCGCAACGGCATTCCGCAGCCATCCACGCTGCCGCCACGCGAGAAGACGGACGACCCGACCACGTGCTTTCTACTGCTATGCCGCCTGACGGAGGAAAAGGGAGTTCGCGTTGTGCTGGATGCCGTGCGTTCGCTGCCCGCGGAACTGCGCTTTCGGGTGACGATCGCCGGTCGCGGCCCGCTGGTAGCGGCCGTGCGTGAAGCAGCCGAAGCGGACCCGCGCATCGACTTCGCCGGATTTGTTCAGGGCGATGAAAAGCATACATTGTTGGCGAACGCCGACTACCTGCTGATCCCATCCTTGTGGTATGAGAATGCTCCGGTCGCTGTTGTTGAAGCGGCAGCCTACGGAATTGGCGTCATCGGCAGTCGGATCGGCGGCATCCCGGAACTTGTGAACGAAGGATCGACGGGCTTCCTGTTCGAACCAGGCGATCCGGCGGGCCTGGCGACGATCATGCATCGCCTGACCACGGGTGAAAGCGGCTTGCCGGACCTGAAGGAAGCGGCACGCGCTGTCGCCAGGCGGCATGCGATCGGACCGATGGTCGATGCGTACCTGCAGCATTATCAGGCGTTGCGGGCCGACGCCGCGAGCACGTCCCTCGACATCGCCCCAGCATCCATCTCGCGCGTGCCGGAACGCGTAGCATGAGGATCCTGCTATGTTGCGTGTTCCTCGTAGCGGCATTCTCTGCGCCGGCCAAGGCACAGACGGTGCCTGTCGATGCCGGCGTGTTGAACGTGCGAGACTTTGGCGCGAAGGGTGATGGCGTTACCGACGATACGAAAGCCCTGATTGCCGCGATCGACGCCGAAGGTCCGGACACTGGTCCGAATTTTTGGCACAGCCGTATCGTTTATCTGCCACCCGGTACGTATCTGGTTTCCGATACATTGACGCATCACTACGGCAATGGTGGCTTTGCGTCCGGCATGAGCCTGCGCGGCGCATCGGCAACCAACACGGTGATCCGGCTGCGCGACCATGCTGCTGGGTTCAATGACCCTGGCGCGCCGCGCGGTGTGATTATGACGACGGCAAAGCTGTTGGATGGCTCGCCGACCAGCGGTGGCAAGGATTACACCCACAAGGGCGAGGGCAACGACGCCTACGAGAATTTCGTCGAAAATCTCACGATCGATGTCGGCGCCGGTAACCCGGGTGCCGTCGGGATCGATTACCTGGCGAACAATATCGGTGCCATTCGCAACGTAGTTGTGCGGGCGCCGGATGGCAGCGGAGCGATCGGCGTTGCGATGCAACGTAAATGGATCGGGCCAGCCCTGATCCAGCATGTCACGGTGCAGGGGTTCGCCGTTGGCATGACCGTCGCCAATACCGAATATGGCGTTACCCTCGATCATGTCACGCTCACGGGTCAACAACGGATCGGCTTGCAGAATACCTCCAACTCGATTGCTGCGGCTGACCTGCGGATCGATACGCCGGGCGAAGCGGTTGCCAACACGGCGGCCGGCGGATTGGTAGTGCTGGCGCATTCAGAACTGAACGGACGGGCGCCTTCCGGAGCGCTGGCCAATCGCGGCGCCATTCTGGCGGACGATCTGCGATTGTCGCCGAACAACACCGTGTTGAACGGCATGTATCAGGGCGACAAATTCCAGGCGACGCCATTGCCCCCACTGTTGCTGCCGGATGCGCCGACGCCGCCTGACGATCCGCCCGCTTCCTGGGTGAACGTTATGCGTTACGCCACCCCGTCATCCGGCGACCCGGACATCACGGACGCTCTGCGCCGTGCCATGGCCAGTGGCGCCTCGACCATCTATCTGCCCTATGGGCATTACACTCTTGCCGATGGGATGAGCGTTCCGCCCACCGTCCGCCGCATCGTCGGGTTCAACGCCAGCATCACCGTCAAACCGGAACGCAATCCGGCCTTTGCCCGCGACACCGGCATGCTCCGCGTCGATCAGCCGGGCCCGCCACTGACGATCGAGCGTGTGGTGTTCGACATGACCAACCTGGGCGACCAGCTCGCTGTGCAGCAGACCGCGGCCCGCGATCTGGTGTTGCGTGATATCGTTACGGCCGGCACGTCCCTGTTGCAGCGCGGGCCTGGCGGTGGCCGCACATTCATCGAGGATGTGTGTTGCGGCACGATGCACATCGCCGGTCCGGCGCCGGTCTATGCTCGCCAGTTCGATAGCGAGGGCGGCGGCAGTCGCATCGTCAATGACGGCGCTCCGCTGGTGGTGCTGGGCATCAAGACCGAAGGCGACTGCACGGTGATCGAAAATCATCAAGGTGCGCATAGCACCGTGCTGGGCGGCCTGCTGTACATCGTGCACGATGCCAATCCGGATGTGCCGGCATTTCGTAATCTCGGCGGTTCGCTGCAAGCTTCGTTTCTCGAGGAGTCCTTCCAGGCGGCAAGCCGCTACCGCTTCTACCTCGACGACGTCGGCGCGCATCGGGAAGTCCAGGCCAGCGATTTCCCCGCGCGAGGCTTTGGCAGGGTCGTGCCGCTGTTGCAGTCCGGCCCCGGATCGTAGCCGACGGTCAGTCTCTACGGCGATTGGTCTTACAGGCCGCCGACAGCCGAGTATGGATCTGGCGATTTGCCCGGTGCGACGTTTGGCGCCGCCGTGCACGCGGCGTGCTGCCGCACCGCGTCTGCCATGCAAGTGGCGCGGTCCGGATAGACACAGAATGCCACTCCATAGGACGTCGCCAGGCAGTATTGCCCGATATTCGGCTGTAACGTGAACTCCTGCGGGTTGGCGGAGCACACGCCGTTTTGGCGGGCGGCATCGGTCTGACACTCCGCCGCATCGTAGTACATGCATTGCGGCGGGATCGTCTGGCTCTGAAGGCAGAATGGCGCTGCGAATGCCTGCCCAGCGGCGCCGGACAGGATCAACGCCCAGCCAAAGCGGGCCAATTGGCGGGTCGCAAACGGTCGCATGCTGCTCACCTCGATGCTGCCGGTCGGTGCAGCATCAATGCCAGACAAGGACGGCCAGGTGCGATCACAAGTCATCCATGTTCAGTCTGCGCTCCGTATTTTGGCCTGCCGTGTGCGTGAAACCTTCCCACTTGATGCTTGGCAGGCAAGGGGACGCAGGGGCCGCAATGCAAAGTTTGTTCACGTTGTGTGCGGTCGCGTACCTGCTGATCTACGCCTTTGAGGGCGTGATCCGTTACGGCTTGTACAGCGTCGGTGCCGACAGCGCTATTCTGCTGCGCGACGGGTTGATCATCGGACCGCTGATGCTGTTGCTGGCAGCGCAGGCGTTCCGCACCCGCGTCCATCCTGCCTTTCTCGCGTTCGGTGTGATCGTCGCGCTGCATGGCCTGATCGGCACGTTGAATTTCCATACCACGCTGCCGGCGATTTACGGCGCCAAGCTGCTGGTCAACGTGTTGTTCGGATTTATCGCCGCCCGAGCCCTTGTGCTGCCGAGCCGCAAGATCGTGCTGCTGCTGGGGATTGTCTGGATCATCTCGGTATTCGGTGTCGTGCTGGACAAGTTCTTCGTCACGATGCCCTGGATGGGACTCGAAACCCATATCGGCGGTATCAGCGTCGATGTCTCGCGTGGCTGGGACATCGACGATAACGGCATCACCAAGCGTGCCGCAGGGTTTACCCGCAGTTCGATTTCCGCGGCCATGCTGCTGCCGACCGTCGCGCTGGTGATCGCGCTGCGAATGCGCAGCTATGTCCTGCGCATGCTGATGCTGTTTGCCACCGTCGGAGCGGTGTTCATGACCACGCAGAAGGGCGCCGTCCTTGCCATCGCCGTGGTCGCCCTGATCCTGGGAAGTCCTGGCTTCATGCGCTACCGGCTGCTGTGCTGGGCCGCTGTCGGCTTCGCTGTGCTGGACGTGGTGCTGCCGATCTTCACATCCGGACTGCTGGTCGCCGACAACGGCGGCGTGTTCAGCTTCGCCTCGTTCGCCATGCGCATAACGGACACGTGGCCTGATGCGTGGCGGTGGATCAGCGACCACAACCTGTTTCCGTTCGGAGTCGGACTCGGCGGCATCGGCGGCGCGCAAAGATTCTATGCTCAGGATTTCTTCAATCCGTCCGACAATTTCTTCATTTTTATCTATGCGAATTTCGGCGTATTGAGCCTGTTCTATCTCGGCTGGATGGTTTGGCAAGGCGTGCGCCAGCCGCCCGAAACGCAAGTGGTCGCGCTCACGCCATTGGCCATTCTGGTATTCAATCTCGGCTACGGAGCAGCGCTGTCGATGCTGGAGGATCAGGTTTCGCAACTGTATTTCGGGGCGTCCGTCGGGATGCTGTGGATGTTGCGGCAGATGGTGGCGGCGAAACCCTGGGCCAATCCGTTCCGAGGTGCGCCGGTGCGTTATGGCGGTCCGGCACTCACCTACAACCCCAAGCGGCCCGCGCATGCGGTGGAACTACCATGAAAGTCCGGGCCGAAGACGAAACCAACAACTTTACCCTGCTCCGTCTGTTGCTGTCGCTGGCGGTCGTGTTCGGGCACTTCAAGCTGTTGTCCGGCACGGAATATCCGACTTTCCCGTTCAACCTGGCGGATGCCGCGGTGGATTGCTTCTTCGTGGTCAGCGGCTTTCTGATCGCGCTGAGTTACGCCCGCACGCACGGGTTATGGTCGTTCTATGTGCGCCGATTCTTCCGGCTGTATCCGATGTACGCCTGCATCGTGCTGATCCAGACCGGTATCATGATGGCGCTACTACCTGGTGGACCATTCAGCGAGCCGCATGCGACGCTGCGCTATCTCGCGGTCAACCTGACCTTCGCCAATTTCCTGCAATACGATATCGGCGGGGTGCTGTCGGGCCTTCATGTGCCGGGCATCAATCCCAGTCTGTGGACCTTGAAGATCGAGCTAGGCTTCTACCTGCTGGTGCCGCTGATCAGCGTCGCCACCAAACGGTGGGGGTTCAAGGTGCTGATGCTGATCTTCCTGGCGTCGGTGGCGTACAACGTGATGGCGCTGCATCTGGGCGACGACCGCTATGCCAAGCAGCTTCCGGGGCAACTGCAATTCTTTGTCGTCGGCATGGCGTTGTATCTCTATGCGCGCGACTTCCGCGTGCCCTACTGGGTTACGCCGATCGTCGCCGTGGTGTTCCTGGCTGCCTGGACCTGGATCCATCCGATCCCGCCCGGCATTCGCCCCCTGCTGGTGGCCGCGTTCGTGTTCTGCTTCGTGCTCTGTACGCCGGTGCTGCACATGCGCACCGACATGTCGTACAGCGTCTATCTGGTGCATGGCCCGCTGATCCAGACCATGCTGCTGCTGGGGATTTTTCGAGACACACCGCTCTATCTCTTCGGCGTCGTCGCCACCGTTCTGGCAGTGTCCTTTGTAGCAGAGCACCTGGTGGAGCGGCCGGGCAACGAGTTCGGACGACGCCTGTCGGTGCGGCTGCGTCCTCGACGATCCGCGCCTGTGCCCAGTGCCGCTTGATGGCGGCTGCAACGGCTGAATCTGCCGTCATCCTGAACGACTTTTGTTATGTGCAGGGCGGCGCGAGCAAAGTGGCGATCGACGAAGCGATCGCGCTGCGCGGCGCCGGCATGGACGTCACTTTCCTCGGCGCGGTTGGCGCACCTTGTGAGGCACTGAACGACGCCGGTGTGCGTGTCGTCTCGCTCGGCCAGCCCGAGTTGCTACAGGTATTGCGTCATCCGGCCGCAGCCTTGCGGTCCGCCTGGAACAGCGCGGCTTTTGTGGCCACGCGATCGCTGCTGGCGCGGCTCGATCCCTCCCGCACCGTGGTACATCTGCACGGCTATACCAAGGCGCTCAGCACCAGTCCTGCGTTGGCGGCGCAGCTTGCGGGGTTTTCTGCCATCTGCACGTTGCACGATTTCTTCGCCGCCTGTCCGAATGGTGCGTTCTACGACTATCGGCGTGAGGAGCCGTGCCAACGGCGCGCGCTATCCGCGTCCTGCGTGCTGACCAACTGCGACAAGCGTCATCCATTGCACAAGACCTATCGTGTCGCGCGCGGCGCCATCCAGCGCCATTATGCGCGGTTTCCCGATAGCGTGCGCGACTTCATCGCTCTGTCGCAGCAGTCAGCACAGCTGTTGCTGCCCTACCTCGCATCCGACTCGCAACTTTACAGCCTGTCGAACATCATCGACGTGCCGCGCGCGGCACCGGTGAATGTCGCCAACAATCGCCCGCTGCTGGTGCTGGGCAGGCTCGATGCGGAAAAAGGCGTGATGCTGGCGGCAGCGGCGGCGCACCGGATCGGCGTGCCAATCGTGTTTGCCGGTGACGGCCCGCTGCGCCCCGCGATGGAAGCGGCCGGCGGTACTGTCACAGGCTGGCTCGATGGGGCCGGGGTATCACAGGCGCTGCGCCAGGCGCGCGCTCTGGTGTTTCCCAGCCGGTGGTATGAAACGTTCGGCCTCGTTGTGGAAGAAGCCGCGGCGCGCGGCGTTCCGGCGATCGTCAGCGATGTCTGCGCAGCGTCGGAACGCGTCGTCGATGGCGTTACCGGCTGGATCTTCCGCAGCGGCGATGTGGAGGACCTGGCTCGTTGCATGCTCGACGTGCAGGTCGACTCGCGCGTTGCGGCTGCCGGTGCGGCGGCTTACGAACGGTTCTGGGCCGATCCCGCCGACGCGCACCACCACGTCCGCGACCTGCTGGCGATTTATGAAACCGTGCTGGCGCGCGGGCGTGCGGCGGGAAACAGCCACGGCATGTCGGCAAGCTGAGCAGCGGCGAGGCTTTGGCCGAGATGGGCGATCGTAGCGCTCATTTCGTTGGGGCGCATGGCGCGGCACGGGACGAAGCGAACGCCGGGCACTGCCGCCTTGGCCCGCTTCAGCTCGCGATCGTTGCCGAACCAGCATACCGCCTGGCTTTCCAGCATCAGCGGCAGGTCGTCCATGTGGTCGTTGAAGAAAATGCGCGGCCGGTCCGACCAGCCGCGTTCGCGTAGCAGCGCCAGCGCGCGGTCGCGCTTATGCGCGCCGGCGTTGTGCGGTTCGTCCGAGCCGGTGGCGATGATGGTGGAAAAGCCCAGCCGCCGCCCCAGCGGAATCGCGTACTCGCCGGCGGCGGCGGTCGCCAGCACACCATCCATCATGTCCTCGGCGACCAGACGCAGGATCGGCGCCATATTGGGCCTCACCAGTCCCATCAAGCGGGTCTGCAAATGCTCGGCGATGGTAACCCCGGGGCGTGCGACGGTGGCGCTCCACAGGGTCTGCAACCGATGCATCAGGGTGTCGTGGTCGAGGCGGCGCAACTTGCGCGCCAGCACCAGCCGCTGCACCGCGAGGGATAAGCCTACACGGTGCCGCAACGACAGGCCGTGACCGCGCAAGCCAAGCATCGTCGCCGCCCAGATTGGAAAGCTGTTGCGACGCAGGATGGTCCCGTCCAGATCGAAGATCAGGACCGGTTCAGTTTGCGGCATCGAACGACCACGGAAAGCGGCACAGGATGCCGCGGTACAGCACATAATCTGGTTCGGCCAACGGCTGCGCCATGGTCACCGTCACAACCGCGGAGCGGAATTGCGTGTCGGCAGGGCAGGTCTCGCGCAGCACCTGCAACACCGTCGCGAGCGTCACCCCGCTGTCCACGGCGTCGTCAACCACCAGCACACGTTGTGCGGCCACGCGCTGTGCCAGGTGCCGGCCGATGGCGGCGGCCTCGGCGTGGTCGAGGTGCTGCACCTTGGTCTTGGTACGCCGTCGCACAGTCAGCAACCGGTGCTCGAGCCAGCGTAACCCATCGACGGCCGGCCGGGGCAGGGTCGCAAGGACGGTTGGCAACAGCTTGAAGCGCGATTTCGCTGCCGTGCCTGCGCGGCGGCAGGTCAGCGGCAACACCGGAACGCCACCGGGCGTCGCGCGTGCCATCGATTCCGCGACGACCAGTCCTCCGGTGCGGATCCCGACCACCAGGTCAGGCCAATACTCCTCTAGCACCTGCTCCATCAGTGCAGCACAGGCGGAATCGAACTTGTCCCGATCCAGGGTGTGAACCAATCCGCGCGGTGCCGGCGGCAGACGCGGTGATACGGCGGCCTCGCCGAGGGTGGTGATCGACATGGGTCGCAGCGAATGCAAGCCGAGCGCCGGATGTGATTGGCGTCGATCACGATTTTGTGCTATCCAATGAAAACGGTGACGGAATCTTGGCGGTTTTATGCTATCAGTTCGTTGCTGACACATGAGCTCCGAAGGAACGTTCCGTATGTCCGCAACCCATGGCTCGACGTCTCTGGCCGGGTTTGTTGCCGAAGCGCCCGGTATGCCGGACGTGAGGGCGCGGGAGCGGGCCCCCGCGACGCAAGCGTTGCAGGACACGGCTGAACATGCGGTGGCGGTGGAGAACAGATTGCGGCGGCGCGATCATCGGGTTGCCCTGGCTTTGATGATCGGGTCCAGCGTTCTCACCACCGTGGCGCTCTACGGCGTGTGGACATTACTGCGCGCGGTGATCTGAACCGCTCGCTTGACGTCTCGCGTGACGTCAAGCCCCTGTATCGCAGGCACCTGATACAGCTCTGTGGGAATTTTGCCACAGGCCAGTATTTTCCGGTTTCAAATTGGTAACTGCCGGCTGCAAGCCGCGCAAAACCTCGCGCACCCGGAGAGCGCCCTCGGTTTATCCCCTCTTTGACAAGATTGCAGACAATAAACAGTGAGGCTGGCACAGGCTTTGCTACAGACTGTGTCGTATAAAAGGCGACTGGAGATCGCGCGCACCAGCTTGCCGCCTCAGGGAATGGTCGGATTCGCGCAGCCGGCCTCATACTGTGATGGGATGGAAATGGAGTTCGGACAAGCACAGCCGATTTATCCAGCAACCGCGAGGCCTTTCGGCGGGTTGAGCCCCGTCGAACGCCGAACTTTGGCGGGCTGGATCACGGCCGCACGCGAGGGTGGCATCGACACCGCCGAAGATCTCGGGGTTCGGCCCTGGCCGGGAACCGGGACGGAGACCATCATCGGGGTCTTCAAATCGGGACACCTGCTAGCCTCCTGGCTCATCGTCGGTCACGCCGGCGCCTGGGCAGTGGCATCCTGCGGCGACAGCGCGGTGTCATCGCGCGTTCCCAGCCTCGCCGACGCGTTGGAACTGGTGTATCGGCGTGAGCCCGTTTCGTAGGGCTGATCCCCAGGCTATCCGACGACAGCGCCGATCTGATAGAGCGGCTGCGCGCCGCTGCCGCCGTTACGGGGGATTGGCGGCTCTTTCAAGCCGCGATCGAGCGACACCGAATGGCGCCGCAGCATGCGGTACAGCGTAACGCGGGATACGCCGAGTTCCTGTGCCGTCAGTGTGACATTCTCGCCGTGACGCACCAAGGCTGCCTGTAGTGCCGTGCGTTCCTCGTCCGATCCGGCGCGCGGCAACGGCTTCGGTGAATGCATCGGGACCGGCCGCGGCACATCCTCCATGCCCATCAGGTCGTGCAGCTTCACGGTGTCGCCGTCGCCGACCACCACGGCGCGGCGGATCGTGGACATGAGTTCGCGCACATTGCCGGGCCAGGAATATCGGCGCAGCGCAGCCAATGCGTCAGGGTCGAAATCCGTGACGCTGCGGCCGAAATCCCTCGCTGCCGTTCGCAGGAAATGCCGCGCCAGCGGGTCGATGTCCTCGAGCCGTTCGCGCAAGGGCGGCAGCGCCAGCGTCAGCACGTTCAGCCGGTAGGTACAGGTCCTCACGGAAGCGTCCTTCGGCAATCGCCTCGCGCAGCCGCACATTCGTTGCGGCAACGATACGCGCGTCGACGCGGACCGATTCCCGCCCGCCGACGCGAACGATCTGGCCCTCCTGGAGGAAACGCAGCAGGTGGCCCTGCAAATCCACCGGCATGTCGCCGATTTCATCCAGGAACAGCGTGCCGCCATGGGCATGTTCTATCTGCCCCTTGGTGCGCACGTTCGCGCCGGTGAACGCACCTTTCTCGTACCCGAACAACTCCGATGCAACCAGGCTGGAAGGAATTGCCGCGCAGTTTACCGCGACGAACGGACCGTCCCGCCGCCTCGAACTGGCATGGATGGCGCGTGCCGCGAGTTCCTTGCCGGTGCCGCTTTCGCCGGTGATCAGCACTTGCTCGTCGGTGCGGGTGAAACGCTTGATCAATTCGGTGACGTGGCGCATGGCCGCGCTTTCGCCGACGACCTCTGCCAGGCCGGGACGCGTTGCCGGCGTCGGTGCCGGACCTGCGACGGGCGTCGAACTTTCTTCGATGGTCGCATGCAGCCGGCTGAGCAGCATGGGGTCTTCCGCGGCGCGCTCCAGCAGGAGACGCGCCAGGCGATCGACCGGCAAGCGTGAAAGGTCGTTCAACGTCACCCGAACCATAGGAGAGGCACTGCTCAAGACAACCATGCGGGCCCCGATCATCGTCGTGTTTGTTCAGCAATCAGGTCGCTTCGGAACCGCTCACGTTATGTGTGTGTGACGGTAACGTTCGCCCGTTTGCAGGGTAGCGTGTACGCGGAAAAACCGATCTTGCGCCATCACGTCCGCGTGGATGCGATCCTTCTTGATCGGGACCTGATCTTTGGCCACGCATCGTGCGACTTCCCGATTACGTGCATCGCATGGTTGCAACACGAAGTGAGTTTGCCGAAGAGACGATCACAGATCTCGCTTTGACCAAACATGGAGTTTTGTGTCCCATTGGTCCGCGTCCGAAAATATGCGACACTTCGCAATTGAATTGGGATGCGTCTCGGTTGCAATTCGGTCAGGTGGTGTACACGCGATCTTGCAAGTGGCGTGCGCGCGCCTACCTGACCGGCGCAGAATTCTGGCCTTGCACACGAATTCGTGCGCATAGGCGCCCGATGCGCGTCCTGTTCCATCGTCTGTCCGTCCTCCTGTTGCTGTGGTCGCTGTCCCCGGCGGTGTCGGCGGCCCCAGGCGTTCCCAGATCTCCGGTGCTGTGCGACTTCGCGGTTGCCACGGCGGAAGACTTCGTTGCGCTTGCCGCAGCATCTGCTTCAGGCCATCGCCGTGGTCGAAAGCGGTCGCCCCGATCGGCGACCGGACGGCTGCACCCTTGGCCGTGGACCATCAACGCCGAGGGCGTGGGTGCGTTCTTTGCCAGCAAGGCGGAAGCCATCGCCGCGGTGCGCGCGTTGCAGGCGCGCGGTGTGAGGTCCATCGACGTTGGGTGCATGCAGGTGAACCTGATGTTCCACCCGACAGCGTTCGCCTCGCTGGATGAGGCGTTCGATCCGCAGGCCAATGCGCTGTACGCGGCGCACTTCCTGAACGCGCTGAATGCCGGCAGCCGGGATTGGTCATATGCGATCGCCGCCTATCATTCGCAGACTCCCGACATCGGCGCGGATTATCGCCGGCGGGTGCTGGCGGTTTGGCAGGATCCGGGAGCGGATTATCATCTCGGCCTTGCGGTGGCGTATCGCGACTTCGCACCGCATGCACAGGCGTATAACGATTTCGCGCCGAGCAGTACCGTGTATGGCGCGTTTGCGGCGAAGGGCGCGGATCACGACGTCATCTTGCGGCGCTGAGCTTCGGGCTGCGCTTCAAGCGGCGGCGAGCAATACCACGCCAAGACAGATCAGTGCGATGGCGCCGAGGCGTGCAGGACCGAGCGGTTCCGCGAACAGATAATGTCCGATCAGCGCCGCGGCGACATACGACGCAGCGGTGCATGGCAGTGCGACAGACATCGGGATGCGCCGCAGCGCCACGATGTACAGCACGGCGGCGCCGCCGTACAGCACGAAGCCGGCCAGGGTACGCGGGTCGAACAGTTGCGCCATGAAGTCGGTACGCCGGCACCGGCTTTCAGCAAGGTCTGTCCCGCCATGCTGGTCGCGATCGCGGTTGCCAGCATGATCCAATAGAATTTCATGATTGGCCATGCTCTGCTATCGAATTGCGAAGGACGCTGCGCACGGTGCCCTGCGGCTTGCCGTTGGCGGACAGGAAGGTGCGGCCAACATATTCGCCGATGATCCCCAGCATCATCGACTGCACGCCGGACACCAGCAGGATCACCGTCATCGTCGAGGCCCAGCCGGATGGTGTGTCGCGGTCGATCAGCGCCTCGGCGATGGTCGCTACGGCGCCGACCATGCCGGCGGTCGCCAGGACAACGCCGGCCAGGATCGCGAGCCGCAGCGGTGCCAGCGAGAAGCTGGTGGCGAGGTTGAGCCACAGCCGGATCAGCCGCCGCAGGGTGTAGTTGGAGCGACCTTCCGCACGCGGCAGGTGGCGCACCGTCATGCTGTCGATGCGCTGGGTCACCTGCATGATCAGCCCGTCCACATACGGATACGGGCCGCCATAGCGGGTGACTGCCTGCACCACGAAAGCCGACATGCAGCGGAACGACGACAGGTACAGGCCCTTCGGCTTGTCGAGCAAGCGGTCGGCCACGGCATTGGCAAATCGGCTGCCCAGGTTGCGCCAGCCGGCGTGCTGCTTGTGTTCGTAACGCGTGTAGACCACGTCCCAATTCCCCAGCCGTGCGTGGTCGTAGAGGCGGACCACCTCGTCCGGCGGATTTTGCAGATCGTCGTCCATGGTGATGACAAAACGGCCGGCGGCGTGGCGCAGGCCCGTCATGACCGCGTTATGTTCGCCGTAATTGCGCGCATGCTCTATGTACGTGATCGGCACACCCATGTTAGCCAGCAGCGCGGTGCAGACCTCGGCGGAGTTGTCGGGGCTGCCGTCGTTCACCAGCACGATTTCCAGGCCGCCTTCCGGCTCCAGCGCCGACAGCGCCTGCACCACCTGGCCGATCGTCGTGGCGCCGCGATAGACCGGGATGACGACGGACAAACCGGGCGTCGTTGCATCCGCGCGGGATGGCGCCGCGTTGGGCGCTTGCAGGTGGACAGGGAACTCGTCGTTCATGGGCACTCCGCGGTGGCCAGCACCGACCCGCCGAACGGCAGGGAGAACGGCAATCGGCGCTCGATCTCTGTCATGCCATGCAATGTCGCATCGAGCCACGGCGAAAACGGGGCAACGTCGGAAGCGGCGTCGCCGCGGGACAGCAGCTTGCGCTGGGCGACCATGAGCGGCAGCAGCAGGCCGTTCCAATACTGCGTGCGGATTCCGGTGAAGCCGGCGTCGCGCAGCAGCGATGCGGTTTGCCGCGCGGTGTAGCGGCGCGCGTTGTGCACGCGGCGGTCATGCGCCGACATCAGCCATTGGTAGGCGGGCAGGTTGATCAGCAGCCGGCCGCCTGGTCGCAGGACCCGCCGAAGTTCGCCCAGCGCTTGGCTGGGGTCGACGGCCGCGTGGCATAGCACGTCCGCGGCGATGGCAGCGTCGAAGCTGGCGTCGGCGAACGGCATGGCGTTGACGCTGCCGCGCACGATCGAGGCGGCGGATTTCGCTGCGGCCCGGGCGGCGGCGAAGGCGGACCATTCAAGGCCCACCAGTTTGAGATGGGGGCGCTGTTCTCGTGTCATGGTGAGCCATCCGCCGGTGCCACAGCCGGCATCCAGCACGCGGCCGGTCTGGAGTCCGAGCGCTTCGATCAGCCGTGCGTGCAGGGCGCGGTACCACCAGAGCCGGTGCTCCGCGGCGTCCATCAGGGCGTATTCGGTGGGGTCCATATTCAGTCAACCTCTCCCGCGGGAGCGGGAGAGGTCGAGGGCGCGCAAGCGCACGAGGGTGAGGGTGATCGGGTCGGCACGCTCTACCTGCTTACGTGCGACCCGATCACCCTCACCCTCGGCGCAAGGGCGCCTCGACCTCTCCCGCTCCCGCGGGAGAGGTTAACTAACGCGCGTAGCGCTTGCAGCGCAGGACCAGCAGGTCGCGGAAATGCGGGCGCATCCGGCGGGTCCATGCGGTGTCCGCCGCGGTGCTCCATGCCGGCGAGCGCGACACGTCCGTTCCGCTCAGGTGATACAGCGCCAGGTACTTCCGCTCGCTGGCGGTATCCGAGGCGCGGAAGCGGCGGGCGCATAGCACGCCGGGCACGGCGGCAAGCTGCGGCAGGTGTTCGGTGTTGTACCATTCGTTGAACTCATGCTCTGCCGCCGGATCGACGTTCATCGACGCCACCAGCAGCGCCGCCGCGCCCGCCGGTGCTGCGACGTCGCCAGGCACCAATTGCTCGCCTTCATAGCGCATCAGGCGCTGGCACATCGCGGTGACACGCTTGGTCCAAACCGATGCGTTGTCGCCACCGACCGCCGCGTAGGGCGGGCTGTACAACACCTGCGGATTGGCGAGGTCATAGGTGGCGACGGCAATCTTCGGGTTTTCATCGCCGATCCAGCGCTCGGCGTTGATGAATCCCGGGACGCGCAGGCGTTCGGGGACGTGTTCCAGGTCGTACCAGTCGTGGAACTCGTCCTCGTGCGCGCCGGAAAAATCGAATGACGCGAACAGCAGCCCGTTGGCCATGGCGGTTTCCTCCCCGATCCGATCTGGCGCCGATCCTGGCACGGTGTGCCGGTGCGTTGCCAGTCCCGGCACTTTGCTGCATGTACGACGGCAACAACCAGCGAGGCCATCCATGCCCTTCCTGACCGAACCCGAGCCCGAACGCGGCGCGGTGCTGCCGGTGATGCCCGGCGTCTCCCGCATCGTTGCCGCCAATCCCGGACCGATGACCTATTACGGTACCAACACGTATCTGATCGAGACGGCGGACGGTATCGTCGTGCTGGATCCCGGACCGGAAGAGCATCCAGAGCATGTGCAGGCGATCCTGCGCGCCACCGGCGGCAATATCGCACTGATCCTGGTCAGCCATACGCATCACGACCATGTCGGGGCGGTGCCGGCGTTGCAGGATGCGACGGGTGCGCCGACCGTCGGGTTTCGTATCAGCGGCCTGGACACGTTCGAGGCGGACATCAAGCTGGCGGACGGCGACAGCGTCGCGGGCATGCTGGCGGTGCACACGCCGGGCCACGCTTCCGACCACCTGTGCTTTGCGTTGCCGGCGAAGGACGGCATGGCGGTATTGTTCAGCGCCGACCACGTGATGTCGTGGTCAACCAGCGTGGTCAGCCCGCCGGGCGGCAACATGGCCGACTACTTCGCCAGCCTGCGCCTGTTGCTGGATCGCACCGACGACGTGTTCCTGCCCGGCCACGGCCCTCCGTTGGCCGAGCCGCGGGTGTTGGTGAGCGAGATGCTGCATCACCGCCAGGTGCGCGAACGCGCGATCGCGACGAAGCTGGCCGATGCCGGGCCGGCCGATACGTTCACGCTGATGAACTCGATCTATTCGCAGGTCCATCCGCGGCTGCGCCGCGCGGCAGAGCGCAACGTGCTGGGGCATCTGATGAAACTGGAATCCGAAGGCAAGGTGGTGCGCGACGGAGAGTTGTGGCGCGCCGCATAGCGGCGCCCTGAGATAACCTCTCCCGCGGGAGCGGGAGAGGTCGAGACGCGAAGCGTCGAGGGTGAGGGTGATCGGGTCGGCACGCTCACCCTGCTTACGTGCGGCCCGATCACCCTCACCCTCGGTGCTTCGCACCATTGACCTCTCCCGCTCCCGCGGGAGAGGTTGAAGTCCGGGTTAGTCGGTGCCGAACGTCGTCCGATAGGTCTTCGTCATCAGTTCGTCCAGCTTCGTGCCGGGTACGAAATCCGTCATGCCGGTGGGGAACTCAAGCCCCGGCAGTTGGCGCTCGCACTCGGACGCCTCACCCAGCACCTGCGTGATCGGATACACCGCGCTCCATGCCGGCACCGACGCATAGTCTTCCTCGTCGTCCGAGACGTGCGTGTTGCGAATTTTGCCCGACGCCGTCTCCATCGCCATGCTCATCAGCGTGGTCGCCTTCAGCTCCAATTCGGTCGGCTGACGGATCAATGCGGAGCGGCCGGGATAGACGCGGTCGATGAAGTTATCCATCAGCTTCAATTTTTCCGCCCGATCGGTGACGGCGTGCGCATGGCCCCAGGCCATCACCGACCGATAATTCACCGAATGATGGAAGCCCGATCGTGCCATCACCAGCGCGTCGAGATGCGTCACGGTCAGGCACACCATCATCCCGTCCTGCTGCCGGATGGCGCGGCTGGCCGAGGATCCGTGCCAATAAAGATGGTCGCCCTCGCGCCAGAACGCAGTGGGCGTGCAGAACGGCCGCCCGTCGATGACGTAGGCGATGTGGCAGATCAGCGCGGCATCGAGAATGGCGTAGACCGTCTCCTTGTCATAATGCCCGCGCTCATACCGGCGGCGCAGACGATTGACGTTGTTGACCTCGAAGGCGGCCGGGGCTGCGGTGTTCACGTCGGACATGCGGACACACTTTTCCAATCTTTGCTCCACGGCATTGAAGCCGGAAATTGGTCCGACCGACAGTCCCAATCTGGCGTAGCGGTCTTGGTCCAATCGCAGCGCGCGGCCGATCACTCCATCCGCGGCGCGCGGTCGCGCAGGATCGGTGTGTGGGTCACGGCTTTTCGCTCCGGCTCGGTCATGCCAAGCCACGCCTCGACGCGTTCCAGCACAAGGCGCGTCGGCCGGGCCAGTTCAAGTCCCAGCGCTTCCTGCATGCCGAAAAACCGCAGGTTCTCCAATTCCCCGTCGCCGCCCAGCGTGCCTGACACCGCTTCTTCCGGCACCAGAAAGAAGCGCGCGTTGAAGCGGATCGGGCTCGCGGCCGGCGTCACCGCACGCATCAGGTATTCGAGCCTGTCGAGCCGAGGCGGTGTACCCAGGCTCAGGCCCGTCTCTTCTTCCAACTCGCGTGCCGCGGCCATGCCGAGACCATGCGCGAGGTGCTGATTGGCCGCCTTGCGCAGCATCCGTTCGGTGTGTGGCGACAACGGGGTGGCGCTGGGCGCTCCCAGGTCAGCGCGATCCACGGCGCCGCCGGGATACACCAACCGGTTCGGCATGAAGCGATGCTTCGCGCCACGCATGCCCATCAGCACGGCGGGCTCGCCGCCATCCTGGCGTAGCACGACGAGGCTTGCGGCGTGGCGTGGTTGCACGACGCCGGGCCGAGGTGGTTCCGACTGATCGATCAGATCGGCGTGGTGGGCGTGGTCCTCAGGCAAGGTCGAACCCTTTTGTCCGAAGGTACGCTGCGAAGCCGAAGCGCTCCGGCACCGAGAGCTGGCGGGCGACGTTCTCGCTCCAGCCAACGCCGTCGCGCGGTGGATAGACGTCGTTGTTCTTCAGGCTGCCGGCGGCGACCGGTTCGCGCGCGCGGCGCCGTTCGTCGTAGGCGAACACTTCCGATTCCATCTTGCTGTCGTCATAGCGCTCGCGATGCACCACCACGGAAGGCGGCAGGCGCATCGACACGGGGCGGCGGAACACCGGCCAGCCAATGCTCAATCCCGCCACCGGATAGACGCCGGACGGCAGGCCCAGCAGCGGCGACACGCGCTCGATATGGCTGCGCACGTAGGAGATCGGGCAGGTGCCAAGACCGACCGCTTCGGCGGCTGTCATGAACTGGCCCATGGCCAAAGAGCAATCGACCGCGGTGTTGAGGAACGTGTCGAGATTGTTATTGGCGTGCGGCATGTTGTGAATGTCGCACAGGCGTTGGCCGCGCCGCATGTCGCCGCACCACACCAGGAACACCGGTGCGGTGGCGATCCAGTCCATGGTGCCGATCCAATCGGCGATCTGCTTGATGCGCGTGGGGTCGCGCATCACCACGACCGAGTATTGCTGAAGGTCGGATTTCGCCGGTGCCGACTGCGCCGCGGCGAGCAAGGCATCGAGCAATGAGTCGGGCACCGGCTCTTCCCGGTAGCGCCGGACCACGCGGCGATCGAGCAGTGGCGCGATTGCGTCGGGCACTTCGGCGCCCGGCACGTCGATGCCGAAACGTGCACGCAACAGGTCGGCTCCATTGGCCATTTGCAGGACCTCCTCAAGCTCCCGACCATTGGCTTACCCTTGGCGGAAAAGCAATCGTCAGGAGGGGGACTGGCACCATGCGGCTTTGGCGGTCAGTCTGTCCGTCGGGCACCGCGTGCTGTGCTTGCGGTCCGAAACGGAGGAAACCGAAGAATGATCAGCCGCCGCGCGTTCGTCGGCACCTCGGCCGCGATGCTCGTGCCGCCCTTGGCGGCGCCGGCCGTGCGGGCCAGCGCGCTGACGCCGGTAACGCTGGTGCAGAGCAGCCTGAGCTTCAATTTCGTGCCGTTGCTGGTGGCGCAGACGGCGGGGTATTTCCGGCAGGAGGGTATCGAGCTCAACGTCGTGCTGGCCGGCGGTGGGCCGAAGGCAATGACGGGGTTGATCGGCGGCGGCGGGCAATTTTCCGCGTCGGTGCTGTTCGATGGCATCATGGCGCATCGGCGCGGACTCGACGATGTGCGGGCGCTTGCCACGCTGTCGCTGTTCCAGGGACCGCTGGTGGTGCTTGCCGATGTGGCCAAGCAACGCGGATTGTCGCTGGACCAGCCGCTGAAGCAACGGCTGGAAGCGATGAAGGGGCTGCGGCTTGGCATCACGACGCCGGGCGCGACGTCCGACATGTTCATGCGCTACCTGTTCCGCAGCAATGGCATGAACCCGGATCGGGACTTGCAAATTGTGCCGCTTGGCGGCGTCAGCGAACAGATCGCAGCGATGCAGGCGGGGCGGGTCGATGGGGCGTCGTGCCTGCCACCGGTGGACGTGATCACGGCGCGGATGGGACTGACGGTGAATGTCATCGACCGGATGAAGGACATTCCGCAGTTGGCCGGCGCAAGCTACGGCACGCTGTACGGGCTGGCCTCATACAACAAGGCGCATCCGGAGGTGACCAACGGCATGGCGCGCGCGATCACCCGGGCGACGATGCTGATCGCGCATGACCCGGATGCGGCGCGCAGTGCGACACGGCCGTTCCTGAAATCGTTGACTTCGGAAACCTTCGACGCTGCCTGGGCCGCCTATCTTCCGGACTTTCCCACGTCGCCCGACCTCACCGAGATCAGCTATAACAAGGAACTGGAATTCGAAAAGGTCGTGCTGCCGGCGAGCGACGCGCCGGTCCCCTACGCGCAGGTGGTCGATGCGTCGTTCGTTCGCCGCGCCATGCAGGATCTGGGAAATTGAACGACCAGCCGTTGATCGAGTATCGCGGCATCGCCCGGCGGTTCCAAAGCCGCTCCGGCACCGTGGTCGCCTGCGAGCATGTGAACCTGGCGGTGCAGCCTGGAGAATTCCTCGCGGTGGTGGGACCGAGCGGATGCGGCAAGTCGACGCTGTTGAACATGGCGGCGGGATTGCTCACGCCGAGTGCCGGCTCGGTGTTGTATCGTGGCGTGCCGGTGCCCAGTCCGAACACTGACGTGGGATACCTGACACAGCGCGATACGCTGCTGCCGTGGCGGACGGTGGAAGACAACGTGGCGATCGCTCTGGAATTGCGTGGCGAGTTGCGCGAGGCGCGGCATCGGCAGGCGCATCAATGGCTGGCGCGCATGGGACTGGAGGGATTCGAAAAGTCCTTTCCGGCGCAGTTGTCGGGCGGCATGCGCCGCCGCGTCAGCCTGGCGCGGACGCTGGCCTACGAGCCCGAAACGATCCTGATGGACGAGCCGTTCGG
The DNA here is from genome assembly GCA_963762885.1 of uncultured Alphaproteobacteria bacterium. Lineage (GTDB taxonomy): Bacteria > Pseudomonadota > Alphaproteobacteria > Acetobacterales > Acetobacteraceae > JASHVB01. Next base: position 55,232 of record CAVXNH010000044.1, on the reverse strand, counting down.
CGCGTTGGACGCGCAGCTTCGCCTGGTGATGCATGACGAGTTGCTGAAGCTGTGGACCGGCACGCGCAAGACGATCGTCTTCGTCACGCACGATCTGGCCGAGGCGCTGACTCTGGCCGATCGTGTCGCGGTGTTTTCCGCGCGGCCCGGCCGCATCCGGGCGATCGAGACGGTGGAGCTGCCGCGCCCTCGCGACGTGTTCCGGATCCGCTTCGACCCGCGTTTCGGCGAATTGCACGATCGCCTATGGTCGTATCTGGAAGCGAGCGTCCGCGGTGACGTCATGGTGAACTGACCATGTCCGAAGTGGAAACCACGCCGATCCCGGCCGAGGTCGTGCTGGGGCGCGATCCGGCCGATGTCGCGTCGCCCGGGGCGGGCAGCGGCTGGCTGTCGGTGATGGGCTGGCGCGTGGCGATCGTCATTGTTGTTCTTGGCGCCTGGCAGTTTTCCAGTGGGCGGCTGATGAAGCCGTTCTGGATTTCCAGCCCGCTGCTGATCTGGGATCAGCTTGCCGAATGGGTCACCACCGGCGAACTGTGGGCGAATGTCGAAGTGACGCTGATAGAGACCGTACTGGGCTTTGTGTTCGGTGCGATCGGCGGGATTGCGTTCGGGCTGGCGCTCGGGCTGAACCGAAAGCTGGCCGCGGTGCTGGATCCGTTCATCGTCGCGTTCTACAGCTTGCCGAAGATCGCTCTGGCGCCGCTGTTCATTCTGTGGTTCGGCGTCGGGCTGACCTCGAAGGTCGTGCTGGCGACGTTCGTGGTGTTCTTCCTGGTATTCTACAACACGTACGCGGGCACGCTGGCGGTCGAGCAAGAGCTGGTGGATGTGCTGCGGTTGATGGGCGCGAGCAGGGCGCAGATTATTCGGAAGGTTATTTTGCCGTCGGCGCTGATCTGGATTTTCACGGGTATGAAGAGTTCGGTGCCCTATGCGCTGATCGGCGCGGTGGTTGGCGAGATGATGGCGTCGAACAAAGGGCTCGGCTACCTGATCCAGGCGGCGGCGGGGCAGTACCGACACTGCCGGGGTATTTGCGGCGCTGTTCGTGTTGATGATCATCGCGACGGGGTTGCATGAATTGCTGAAGCAGAGCGAGCGGGTGATGCTGCGCTGGCGGGAAGCGGGGCGCGGCGATCGATGAGCGCTTCCGGTGTCATGGTTGCTCCCCTGTGTCATCGCCGCTCGCTCCCCGTGTCATGGCTGCTCGCTCCTCGTGTCATGGCCGGCCTTCGCCGGCCATGACACGGGAGCGAGCAGCCATGACACGGGGAGCGAGCGGCCATGGACACAAGATGGGACGCCGTAGGGGAGAAACGAAATGCCGAACTTCCATGCCTCCGCCGATCTCGACATGCATTACGAGGTCGATGACTTCACCGACCCCTGGCGCACGCCGGAAACCATCCTGATGCTGCATGGCAATGCCGAAAGCGGCCTGGCCTGGTACGCCTGGGTGCCGAAGCTCGCGCGGCATTACCGCGTGGTGCGGCCGGACATGCGCGGCTTCGGCCAATCGACACCGATGCCGCGCGACTACGCATGGAGCCTGGACGCTCTGAGCGAGGATTTCTGCCTGATGATGGACCATCTGGGCATCGATCGCTTCCACCTGATCGGCGCCAAGATTGGCGGCACCATCGCGCGCGCCTTCGCTGCGCGCCGGCCCGATCGCGTCACCACCCTCACAGTGGTGGGCACGCCGCCTCCGCTACGTCCCGGCGCGGCAGAGCGCGTGCCGGACCTGATACGCGATTTCGAAACGCACGGTGTCGAATACTGGGCGCGGCAGAACATGGGCACGCGGCTCGGCAGTGGCTTCCCACCGGAAGGCGTGACGTGGTGGACGAATTACATGGGCCGCACCGCAGCCTCCACCCAGATCGGCTTCATGGGACCGATCGCCGCGGCCGACATCCGCGCCGACCTGCCGAAGATCGCCTGTCCCACATTGGTCATCGTCACCGAGCAAAGCGCGCTCGGTTCGGTCGACGAAACCCGGGCCTGGCAGCAGCAGATTCCCGATTCCGAACTGCTCGTGCTGCCGGGCAATTCGTATCACGTCGCCGCCACGCATGCCGATCGCGCGGCCGAGGCGACGCTGGATTTCCTGGCGCGGCGGGGCGGCGGCAGGGCTTAGCCCGTCGCGTCGCACCGCACTCGCGTAACAAACCGAAGGAGAGAGACGTCAATGCCGGCTTCGTACGAAAGACATCGTGCCCAGATCAAAGCCATCGTGTTGGCCTGGGGCATGCCGGAGGACAACGCGGAAGCGACCGCCGACATCCTGTCGTGGGCGGACCTGCACGGGGTGGACAGCCACGGTATGTCGATGATCCCCGGCTACGACCGGCTGCGCCGCACCGGGCGGGCGAAGATGGACGCGCAGCCGCGCATCATCAAGGAATCGCCAGTCTCCGCCTTGGTTGATGGCGACGGTGGATTGGGCCACGTGCCGGCTCGCTTCGCCATGCAGGTGGCGATCGACAAGGCGAAGCAGTCGGGCATGGCAATCGCCGCGGTGCGCAACTCGGCGCATTTCGGGGCGACCGGATACTACACGTTGATGGCGGCCAAGGCGGGCCTGATCGGCATGGCCTGCACGTCCGCGTCGGGCATCCAGGTGGCGCCGACCTTCGGGAAGGAGGCGAAGCTCGGCACCGATCCATGGTCCTTCGCCGCGCCGACGACCGACGGCCGGCCGTTCTTGCTCGACATGGCAACGACGACGGTGGCGGCCGGGCGCATCCGCAACAAGGCCAACGAGGGCCTGCCGACGCCGGATGGCTGGGTGCTGGACAGCGAAGGGCGGCCGAGCAATGACCCTCTGGTGGCGCGCGAGAAGGGCGGGTTCCTGACGTCTCTGGGAGGTTCGCCGGAGAACTCCAGCTACAAGGGCTACGGGCTGGCGGCGATGGTGAACATCCTGGGGTCGTGCCTGTCGGGCGCGACGCTGATCACCGATCCGATGCACACCAAGAAGCCGCAGGGCATGGATATCGGCCACTGCTTCATCGCGATCGATCCGGGGCTGTTCCGCGAACCCGAGGAGTTCACTGCCGACGTCACGCGATTCTGCAACGATCTGCGCGCGACCACACCGATGGATCCGGCGCAGCCGGTCATGGTCGCGGGCGATCCGCAGTGGAACTACGAGGAGAAACGGATGGCCGAGGGCATCCCGGTCGGCCCGGGACTGCTGCAACAGGTGCGGCAGATCGCCCAGGCCTGTGCCGCGCCCTGGGTGCTGGATTCAGTACCCACCGGTGCGCACGATCCAGATCCGCTTGCCGTCCCGCAATTCGCTCGTGGCAGGATTGCGCGGCTGTGATAATGTCGCTCAGCATATATCAATTGCCATCGACCCAGGGGGGTGCGATGCCCGTGCCGCATCGGCTGGTCATCGTCGACGACGAACCCGAATTGCGCGCGATGGTGGCGGAGTATCTCTGCCGTCACGGCTACGATGTCAGGAACGCCGCCGGCGGCGACGAGTTGGACGCCTGCCTCGCGGACGGAATGCCCGACCTGCTGATCCTCGACGTCAACATGCCGGGCGAAGACGGCTTCGCGATCGCCCGCCGCATCCGCGCCCGCGGCGACGTGCCGATCGTGATGCTGACCGCGGCCGACGAGGTGGTGGATCGCGTGGTCGGACTTGAGCTGGGCGCCGACGACTACGTCACCAAGCCGTTCGACCTGCGCGAATTGCGCGCGCGCATCCAGGCCGTCTTGCGCCGCAACGCCCGCACGGCCGAACCGCCACCTGCCACGCCCGCGAACCTGGTGCGGTTTGGCGATCTCTGGCTCGACGTCGATGCGCGCAAGCTGTCGCGCGAGAGCGGCGAGCCGCTGGAACTCACCGCGATGGAATTCGATCTGCTGGCGGCATTCGCGCATAACCCCAACCGCGTGTTGAGCCGCGAGCGCTTGCTCGATCTTGCCCATAACCGCGACACCGAGCCATTCGATCGCAGCATCGACGTGCGCATCGCCCGCATCCGCCGCAAGGTGGAGCGCGATCCGGCCAAGCCGCAGGTCATCAAGACGATGCGCGGCGCTGGCTACATGTTCGTCCCGTCGAAAGCGTGATGCCGGCCGGCGACCGCAATCTGGACGGCATCAGCGAAGCCCAGCTACGCGCGGTGTTCGACAGCATTCCGACGCGCATTGCCTTGCTCGATCGCGACCGGCGCTACCGCTACGTCAACCGCGAATACATCGATTTTGCCGGCCTGTCGGTCGAGCAAATCGTCGGCCGCACCATTCCGGATGTGCTGGCCGAGGAAACCTTCGCGCTGTTCTACCCGCAAGGTGAGCGCGCGCTGGCGGGCGAAGTCGTGCCCTGGGAGGGGTGGCTGGAGTATCGCCAGGGCCGCCGCTACCTGCAGCGCATCTGCGTGCCGCTGCATGACAGTGAAGGCGCGGTGGACGGGTATTTCATCTTCAACCGCGATCTCACCGACCTGAAGCATCGCGAACAGGAGCTGGCAGAACAGCTCGCCGCGCGCAGCGCCAGCGAGACGCTGAACGCCGCCATCATTTCCGCCGCACTCGATTGCGTCATCGCCATCGACGAGGCGGGCTGCGTGCTGGAGTTCAATCCCGCCGCGGAGCAAACCTTCGGACGTCGCCGTTCCGACGTGCTTGGCAGGCCGATCGGCGACCTGATCGTCCCACCGGCGCTGCGCCAGCGTCATGCCGAAGGGTTTGCGCGCTACCTGCGGACCGGCGACCCGCATGTAATCGGCCGGCGGACCGAAATCGAAGCAATGCGGGCCGACGGCACCGTCTTCCCGGTGGAACTGACGATCACCGAGGTGCGGCTGCCGGAGCGCCGCCTGTTTACCGCGCACCTGCGCGACCTGACCGCGGCGCGCGCGGCCGCAGCCGAAATCCAGCGGCAGCGTGAGGCGCTGCATCAAAGCGAGAAGATGGCGGCGTTCGGTTCATTGCTCGCCGGCGTCGCGCACGAGCTGAACAATCCGCTGTCCATCGTCATCGGCAACGCGCTGATGCTGGCGGAGGCGGCCGCGCAGGATGCGCCGGAGCTGGCCGAGCGCGCCCAGCGCATGCAGGCCGCGGCGGAACGTTGCGGCCGCATCGTGCGCACCTTCCTGGCGATGGCGCGCCAGCGCGAGACGCAGAAGCGGCCGGTTGCCGTGCAGGCATTGGTCGACTCCGCCCTGACCCTGCTCGCCTACGGCATGCGCAGCAGCGGTGTAGCCACAACACAGGACATCGCGCCCGGCCTGCCGCTGGTGATGTGCGATGCCGACCAGATGCAGCAGGTCTTGAGCAATCTGCTGATCAACGCGCGCCAGGTACTGGAGACGCAGCCGCCACCCCGTCACGTGAGGATCATGGCCCGCGCGGATGCCAACTGGATGCGGATCGAGGTGGCGGACAACGGTCCGGGCATCGACGAGTCGATCCGTTCACGCATATTCGATCCGTTTTTCACCACGAAGCCACTTGGCACCGGCACCGGCATTGGTCTCGGCGTGTCGCGCGGAATCGTCGAAGCGCACGGCGGCATGCTCACGCTGGCGCCAGCCGCCGATGCGGGCGCGCGGTTCGTGCTGCTGCTGCCACTGCGGCAGGACGGCCCGGCGCCAGCGGCCGAGACGACAGATCTGCGCGACGACCTTGTCGCGCCTGCAGGACGGACCGCGCTGATCGTCGATGACGAACCGGAGGTGGGCCGGCTGCTATCGGAGATGCTGGCGGCGCAGGGCTTCCGCTGCGACGCCGTCAGCGCCGGCGACGCGGCACAGGCATTGCTCGAACGACGCGATTACGACGTGATCATCTGCGACGTGCGGATGCCGGGCATCGATGGGCCGGCGCTGTTTGCCTGGCTGGGCGCGCACAAGCCGCATCTCTGCGCGCGCACGGCGTTCGTGACGGGAGACACGCTTGGCGCCCTGGCGGGCGATTTCCTGATGCGCGCCGGCCGGCCGACCCTGGAGAAGCCGTTCGTGCCATCCGAGCTGCGGCAGCTGATCGCCGAGCTGCTGCCGGACGGGCGATGAAGCCGCCCACCATCCGCGACATGCCGGTGCGACCAACCCGACACAATTGAAACACCCGCGCCCGTCGCGCGGCATGGTACTGAAACGGAAAGGATCGATCCTGCCGGCAGACGCGAATCGTCGCGTCGTAGACCAACAGGAGGAATCCATCATGTCGTCGCTCTCTCGCATCTCGCTGTGTGGCGCGCTCACCGGGCTCGCCGTGCTGATTGGCGCTACGGCCGGTCCGGCCAATGCTCACCTGACCTCCAACTCGCTGACCCCCAACGCGCTGTCCCCCAACGCGCTGGGCCACAACGCGCTGATGAACAATGGGGCGACTCCGAACCGCACCGCGGCCACGGCCTCGACGGCACTGGGCGAACTGAATGGCGTGGTTGTCGAGGCCTTAATCCTGCCGCTGCACGCCACGCACTAGAGCGAAGCACGCCGGCTGCCGCCAAAGTGACGGCACCGGCGGTCTGCCCAGCGATGGCGAGCCGGCTCCCGCGCGCCTGGCCCACGCGCGATGAGCCGGCTGCGCCTTTCCAACCGAAGGACCGTGTCATGCCACCGTACCGCCGGCGTCCCCTTGTCGCCACTGCCGTATCAGCGGTCGTCACCCTGACGGTAGCGATCGCCTGCCTCACCACGAGCCGCTCTTCCGCGGTCGCGGCGCCGGCGCAGCCGGTGGCGAGCGTCACTGTCGAACACACCAGCTTTCGCATCGTACTCGCCGACGGCACGGGTACTGCCGCAGGAAGCGCTGCCTGGCACCGTACTGGCGATCGGCGACGGCTCCGGCCAGCAGCGTCACATCCGGATCGACGCGGCGGAGCATGATCCGAAAGATCCCACCGGCGACATCGTTCTGTATGCGATGTCGGAGCAGGATGCGACGACCGGCGAATGGCGTAACGCCTGCCAGCCCGATCCGGACGGAAGGCGGCTCGGATTTCCGCTCGCCGGCGCGTTCACCGCGCAGATGCGGCATGTCGATGCGCCTGGCCGGTTCCTGATCACCTGCACTGGCGGCGCCGAGGGCAAGTGCATCCGGTTCGGCTACGCGCCGTGGCGACAGGCGCCGGACGGAACGTCCCTCGCGCCATACTATCAGGCGTGCGTGCGCATGGTGCGCGCCGACTATTGCGGCGATGGCGTCGGGAACACGCGCAACGGCACGCCGATCGATCTGTTCGACCGTATCGGCATCCAGCAGGACGAGCCGGCACCCGGCATGACGCTGGAAGCGGCGTGGAACCCCGACGGTGCGGTGTGCGTCGGCCACACGCGATTGCCCGATGTGCGGACCATGGCATCGCTCGGTGTGCTGTGTCCCGCGCATGTCGCAGAGCAGTGCGACGAGAACGTGCCGGCGCTGCTGTACAATCGATCGTTTGGGCACTGAACCTCGCAACGAACGCTGCCATCACCCCCCACGCCATATTGCTGCACATCATTCGGGAGAACTATGCCATGACCACAGACGAGATCGTCCTGGTTCGCCAGGGTTTCGAGCAAATCGCGCCGCATGCCGAGCGCATCGGTCTGGCGTTCTACGAGCGGCTGTTCGCCGCCGATCCGTCGCTGCGGCCACTGTTCCGCGCTGACATGCGCACCCAGGTTGGTCACCTCATGACGGCGCTTACCATGGTGGTGCGGTCGCTCGACGACCTGGGGCCGATACTGGGACACATCCAGGCGCTGGGTCGCAGGCACGCCGCTTACGGAGTTGAGGCACGACATTTCGCAACCGTGGGAGCTGCCCTCCTGGCGACGCTCGACGACGAATTGGCCGAGGCGTTCACCGTGGAGATGCAGGCAGCCTGGGCCAGCGCCTACGGAACCCTCGCCGATGCGATGCTGGCGGCGATGCGTGAGGCGATGCCGGCGGCCGCATAACGGCGCCGCGCGCGCGGATCGACGTGGCGGGTGGCCGCATGCGGAACCGGCATGGGGCAGGCAGGACGTAACCTAGCTGACAGGACGTAACGTAGCCGACAGGACGTAACGTAGCCGACAGGACGTAACGTATCAGTGCGGATCGAACACCGGCGCCGCCGTCGCCGCGGCAGCGTCCGGCATATCCGGGGTGGCGTACTGAAGAAAACTCGCCGGCAGCGCTCCACCCCAATACACGCCGGTGCCGCGGTCGGCTTCGTTCCAGACCACCGGCTCGAAATCCGGCGCCAGCACCAGGAAGCTGCCGGAGTAGATCTCCACCCGGTTGCCCCCCGGTTCATATGAATACAAATAGAACCCCTGCGAGTTGTTGTGCTTCGCCGGACCCGCCTCGATGAACACGCCATGCTCGCGCAGGATGTCCGCTGCGCGCAGCACGTCCTCGCGTTCATCGACCCACATGGCGAAGTGGTGCAGCCGCGCGTGACCCGCCTTCACATCGACCACATACGCCACCTGGTGATGCAGCGGTGACGGGCTGAGCCACGACCCGATCTCGGTCGCCCCGTCATCGAACACCACTTGCTCATGCAGCCGCAGCCCCAGCAGCTCCTGCGCGAACTCCCGGTTGGCGGCGACGTCGTTGCACAGCAACGCCAGGTGATCGATGCGCCGCACACCGACCCCACGTGCCGGATACCGCGACGGCAGGTTCTTCAATGTCGAACGCGTGGTGTCTGTCGGCTGGTAGCGTTGCTCGACGAAATACAGCTCCATGCGGTGGCCTTCCGGATCGTGGAAGCGGAAGGACGGGCCGCGGCCGTAATCGCCATTGCTCCAGCCGTCGCCGAGCCCTGCCGCATCCAACGCCGCGGCGCGGCGCTGCAACGCCTGCGGACTGCTGGCGCGCCAGGCGATGGTGCCGACGCCCGCCGCCGGGGCCGCGGTCAGTTTCAGCGTCGCCGCCGCGGTATCGCCGTAGCCGCGCAGCCAGGCCGATCCCGCCTCCTCGTGCACCACCTCCATGCCGAGCACGTCGCGGAAGAACCAGCGGCTGGCATCGGGTTTCGGCGTCAGCAGTTCGACCGCGCCGAGATGCGCGACGTCGTGCAGGGGTTCGCGGAATTCGGTCATGCGGGAAGCGTGGGGGAACCAGCAACCGCACGCTTTGATCCAGATCAAGGAAAGGTAGCGTGCGGCGCGCTTCACCCTCACTTGGCCTCTCCCGCAAGCGGGAGAGGGAAGTGGCATTGCGGCCCGGTCCCCCCGCGATACACTCCGCGCAACGACACGGAGGAATACGGAATGATCGCGTGGTTCGCCGACCTGACGCCGCGTGAACGTCGTACCATGGGCGCCTGTTTCGGCGGCTGGTCGCTCGATGCGCTCGACGTGCAGATCTTCAGCTTCGTCATCCCGAGCCTGCTCGCGCTGTGGAAGATCACTGCCGGCCAGGCCGGTGAACTCGCCACCGTCACACTGCTCGTCTCGGCGTTCGGCGGCTGGCTGGCCGGCGCGCTGGCCGACCGTTACGGGCGCGTGCGCGTGTTGCAGGTGACCATCCTGTGGTACGCCTTCTTCACCTTCCTCTGCGGTTTTGCCCAGGACTTCACCCAGCTCTTCATCTTCCGCGCGCTGCAAGGCCTGGGCTTCGGCGGCGAGTGGGCGGCCGGCGCGGTGCTGATGGGCGAGGTGATCCGCGACAAGTATCGCGGACGCGCGGTCGGCCTGGTGCAGACCGGCTGGTCCGTCGGCTGGGGCGCCGCGGCATTGCTCTACACCTTCCTGATCGCCACGCTGCCCGAGGAATACGCGTGGCGTACGCTGTTCTGGATCGGCCTTGCTCCCGCCGCGCTGGTGTTCTGGATCCGCCGCTTCGTCGAAGAACCGGAACTGAACCGCCGCAGCGCCAATCCCACCAGCATCTGGCACATCTTCGCGGCGCTGAAGCAGCCGTACCTCTCCACCACCTGGCGGGTGTCCATGATGGTGGCGGGCGCGCAGGGCGGCAGCTATGCGCTGACCATCTGGCTCCCGACCTACCTGAAGACAGTGCGGCACATTTCCTCGGTCGGCACCGGCAGCTACCTGCTGGTGCTGATCCTGGGGGCGTTCTTCGGCTTCCTCAGCGGTGCCTACCTAGCCGACGGAATCGGCCGCAAGCCCACCTTCATGCTGTCGGCGATCGGCTCAGTCGTGCTGACGCTGGTCTATCTGTTCGCCCCAATCAACAACGACTGGATCGTCCCGGTCGGGTTCCTGCTCGGCTACGTGTCGCTCATGATGTTCTCGCCGATGGGCTCGTTCATGACCGAGCTGTATCCGACCGCGGTGCGCGGCGTCGGCCAGGGGTTCTGCTATAACGCCGGCCGCGGCATCGGCGCCCTGTTCCCGATGCTGGTGGGCTTCCTGTCCACCGCGCTGGGCCTGGGCGCCGCCATCGCGATTTTCAGCGTCGTTGCCTACGGACTGATGATCATTGCATTGCTGATGCTGCCGGAAACCCGAGGCCGCTCGCTGCTCAGCCTGGAGGGCTCCGCCGCCGAATGATGCCCCGGCCGGGAAGCCATGCCACAGGGGATTACGGCGCGACTGATTGGAGCACTTATACCAAGCGTCACAGAAGCTGACCTACGGCAGGACGCCGACCGCCCCCCTCGTCATGGCCGGCCTTGTGCCGGCCATCCACGCCTTTGCTGCGGAGGTCACGGAAAAGGCGTGGATGGCCGGCACAAGGCCGGCCATGACGAGGGGGCGGCCGGCAACGACGAAGGTCAGACTCAAGGACGCTTGGTATTAGGCGACGCCCAACGATAGACGCATCATTTGCCGCCCGGATTACGCGTCCCCGTCATGGCCGGTACAAGCCCCGGGACAAGCGCCCGGGGCCATGGGCCGGCCATGACGGGTAGGGCGGTTCGTGCGAAGCGGTCGAGAGTCAATCGTTCGGCGGGTTGATATCACTTCCCCGCAGAGCCTTATTTCGATGGATAGCGGCGAGAATTGGTCATGGGGGGCTGCGACACCCTCACCCGCCGCTTCACGGCGCCCTCTCCCGCGAGGAGCGGGAGAGGATTCGCTCAGTGCGGCGTTAACCGTCGGTTCAGCCTTTCGGGGCAGCATCGTGCCGCTTGAACCGGGACGCACCATGCCGCTCCGCTTTGCGAAACTCCCGGCCCTGATGGGGCATCCGCGCGCCAGGCGCCTGCTGATGGCTTGCGGACTCGTCGTTGGCCTCGCTTTGGCTGCCGGCACGGCGCTGCTGCTGGCGGAATCGCGCCGTGTCGCCATCGAGGACGCCGGCGCGGCGTTACAGAACCTGGCCCTCGTGCTGGCCGAGGAGACCGATCGCACCTTCCAGGCAACCGAACTGGTGGAACTGGACCTGATCCAGCATCTGCATGAGCAAGACATCGATACGGTGCAGAAGTTCGAGAACAACCTGAACTCTTTGCTGGTGAACCTGGACCTGCGCCGGCGGATTGCCAGCGCACCGCAGATCCGCAGCCTGATGCTGGTCGGCCGGTTTGGCGACGCCATCAACATCTCGAATCAATTCCCGTTCGCGCCGGTCAATGTTCGCGGCCGGGACTACTTCCAGGCCCTCACCGAAGACCCCTCGCGCGAGACGTTCATCAGCGCTCCCGAGATGGACCGTGACAGCGGGCTGTGGGCGATTGTCGTCGCCCGCGCCTTCACGGCCCTGGACGGCCGGCTTCTCGGCATCGTCAGCGCTACCATCAGGCTGGAGTCGTTCGAGCATTTCTTCGCGCGGATTTCCGGGCAGGGCGACCCGTCATACGCGCTGTTTCGCCTCGACGGGGTTCTGCTGGCGCGCTTCCCGCGTGTCGATGCCATGATCGGCAGGCAGTACGCCGGCACTCCTAACTTCCGCCGCGAGATGGACGCTCTCGATCACGGCGTGCTGCGTGAGACGAGCATGTTCGATGGCGCGCAGCGGTTGGTCGCGCCGCACGGTGTGGCGCACTTTCCGCTGTACATCTCTGCCACCAACACCGTGGCCGCGGCACTTTCCGGCTGGCGCGTCCAGGGGCGTTCGCTGATTGGCGCTACGGCGCTGATTGAGTTGATCGTCGCCGGCATCGTGGTGCTCGGCGTGCGGCAATTGCGGGATCAGGAACGGCTGGTGGCGGCCCATGCGGCGGCGCTGAGCGCGGAAAACGAGCTACAGTTGGCACGCGAACGCGAGCAGAGCGCGCAGGAAGTACAGCGCCGGGCGATGCAGTTCGACGTGGCCTTGAGCAATATGCGACAGGGCCTGGCGATGTTCGACAACGCGGACCGGCTCATTGTCGCCAATCGCCGCTTCTACCAAATGGTCGGCGGCAGCACCGACGCACTGCCGGCCGGCATCACTGCAATCGCCATCATGCAGCTCGCGATGGAGCATGGCGGATTCTCGCAGGACGACATGGCGGCGTTGCACCGTTGGCGAAGGTCTGTTGTCGGCAGCCAAACCGGGACGACACAGATTTTCGAGATGACCGATGGCCGCTGCCTTGAGATGACCCACCAGCCGATGGCGGACGGCTGGCTGGCGACCTATGAGGACATCACCGAGCGCCGCCGGACGGACGCCAGGCTGGCCCACATGATCCACCACGACGCGCTGACCGATTTGCCGAACCGCGTGCTGCTTCGTGACAAGCTGGAGGAAGCGCTGGCGCATGCGCGGCTTGGCCGCTTCCTGGCATTGCTCTGTCTCGATCTGGACCAGTTCAAGACGGTCAACGACACGCTTGGACATCCGGTCGGGGACGCTTTGCTTCAGGCGGTGGCGCGGCGGCTGACGGAGCGGATTCGCGATACCGACACCGTCGTGCGGCTTGGCGGCGACGAGTTCGCAGTGGTGCAGGTGCCGATCGCCAAGCCGGCCGAGGCCGCCGATTTCGCCGAGCGGCTGATTCATATGCTCGATGAGCCATTCGAGATCGATGGTAACCGGATCGTCATCGGCGCCAGCATTGGCGTCGCATTCGCTCCGCAGGATGGACTGGATGCGGACGAATTGCTGAAGAACGCGGACTTGGCCTTGTATCGTGCCAAGTCGGACGGACGCGGGGTGTACCGGCTGTTCCAGGTGGCGATGGATGCGGAGATGCAGGCGCGGCGGTTGCTGGAACTGGACCTGCGCCAGGCCCTGCACGCCGGCCAGTTCGAGGTGTACTACCAGCCGCTGATCGATCTGCGCGCCGAAGCGCTGGCTGGGTTCGAGGCGCTGCTGCGCTGGCACCACCCGGAGCGCGGGATGATCCCGCCTGACAGAATTCATCCCGCTCGCTGAAGAGATCGGCGTGATTGTGCCGATCGGCGAATGGGTGCTGCGGCAGGCCTGCACGGCTGCCGCTGCGTGGTCAGGCGAACTGAGTGTCTCGGTCAATCTGTCGCCGGTGCAGTTCAAGAGCTTCGATCTCGTCGCGATAGTCACCGCGGCGCTACGCGATGCGCGGCTGCCGCCGGGGCGGCTGGAGCTGGAAATCACCGAGACTGTCATGCTGCACGATACCGTGGCGACGCTATCGACGTTGCATGAACTGCGCGGCCTTGGCGTTCGCATCGCGATGGACGATTTCGGGACGGGCTACTCGTCGCTGAGCTATCTGCGGCGTTTCCCATTCGATCGGATCAAGATCGACCAGTCGTTCGTGCGGGAACTTGGCAAGCAGCGCGACTGTGTGGCGATCGTGCGGGCGGTGATCGCGCTGAGCCACGATCTTGGTATGGCCACCACAGCTGAGGGCGTGGAGACGCGCGAGCAATTGTGTGCGTTGGCGGAGGCGGGGTGCTCCGACATCCAAGGCTACCTGTTCAGCCGGCCGGTTCCTTTGCGGGACATTCCAGCCATGCTACGATCGATGCCGCTGGTTGCGGACTTGCTGCGCCGGGAGAGCCTGGTGGCTTGAGAGCAGGGAGATGCTTTCGCCGGCGAAGTTGAGGTGGCGAGACTTGGCCACGGGGGGCCCGATCACCCTCACCCGCCGCTGCGCGGCGACCTCTCCCGCAAAGGGGCGGGAGAGGTTGTTCGAGTCCTTGCTCGCGCAAGCGTGCAGCCGAGCGGCGTGGATTGCCCAATTGACGCCACTTAGGTAGCGCTGATCGGCTGTCCATTCTCGAAAGGAATTCTCTCATGGCCTATGTGGACGACGCGAAGGGCAAGATGGAAGACGCGACGGCACAGATCGCGCGGCTGCGCGAACAGGTCGAATCGCTGATGAAGGAGCGGGTCACGCCGGCGCTCGCCGAGGCGGCGGGCCGGGCCGAGACCGCCATGTATGGCGCCGCCGGTGTGGTGCGCGATCAGGCCGAGGCGATGTCCGGCCGCGTGCGTGAGGCGCCTCTGGTGGCGATCCTGATCGCCGCGGGAATTGGTTACGTCCTAGGCCGGGCGATGCGCTAGGCGATGCGCACCCTCCGCCTGGCGCGGATCGCGGCCGAAGCGGAGGGGCTGCGTCTGCGACGGCAGTTGCAGCGGACCGCTATTCGGATGGCGATCGGCCTGATCGGGCTGATGTTCCTCGGTTGGGCCCTGGCGTTCGCCCATGTCGCCGCCTGGTTTTGGCTGCGGCAGGGCGTCGGCTGGGCCGAACCCGGGGCGGCGGCGGCGGTCGCCGCAGTGGATTTGGTGGTCGCCGCTTTCCTCGTCCTGCTGATGGCGCGGTCGTCGCCCGGCCGCGTCGAGATGGAGGCATTACAGGTGCGTCAGCAGGCGCTGGAGAGCGCCACCAGCAGCTTTGCCATTGCGACGATGCTGGTGCCGACGCTGCGGCTGGTGCTGAACCTGCTGCGGAGGAAATAACCTCTCCCGCTTCCGCGGGAGAGGTTCTAGCGCATCCGTTCCCAGATCCCCGTCTCCTCGTCCAGCCGGTCCTGCTCCATGCCGCGGAAGTCGCCGCGCGAGACGACGCCGATCACGACCTCCTCATGCACCACAGGGACGTGGCGGAAGCCGCCGTCGCGCATCAGGCGCAACGCCTCGATCGCGGTCGAGTGCGGCGGCATCGATGCGGGTTTCTTCGTCATCACGTCCTTCACGACGGTCGTTGCCGGGTCCCTGGCCTGCGCCAGCACGCGCACGGCATCGCGGCCGGTGAAGATGCCCAGCAGACGGGTACGGTCGTTCACCACCAGCACGGCGCCGACCTTGCGGGCATGCATCCGCTTGCAGGCCTCCTGCACCGTGGTGTCGGGCGGCAGCGTCAGCGGCTTTTGGTGGCGGATAATCTCGGACATTTCGCGGTTCATGGCGGTGTCTCCACCAATCATTTGGTTCGACACCCTGCCACATCGGCGATGGCGCCGCCTTGACCAGGATCAAGCCGCGGCCGCGCGCCGCGCTGTCCGATTGGCCGCCAGCCGCAGGGCGTAGTCGATCGCCTCGATCAGGCTCTCCTCATTGGCGATGCCCTTGCCGGCGATGTCGAAGGCGGTGCCATGATCGACCGAGGTGCGGATCAGCGGCAACCCGAGCGTGATGTTCACCCCGGACAGCCCGCGCCAGGCGCCGGTGGCGGGGTCCACGTCGAAGCCAAGCAATTTCACCGGTATGTGTCCCTGGTCGTGGTACATCGCGACCACGGCGTCGAACTGCCGGGCGCGCAGCTTGACGAACACCGTGTCGCCGGGGACCGGGCCGGTGACGTCCAACCCGTCGGCGCGGCATTGCTCGATGACCGGTGTGCTGATCTCGATGTCCTGGCGGCCGAACAGGCCACCCTCGCCGGCGTGCGGATTGAGCGCGGCGATGGCGATGCGGGGGCGAGGTATGCCCAGGTCGATCAGCGCGTCCTGTGTCAGGTCGATGGTGCGGCGCAGGCGATCCGGCGTCAGCAGGCCAGGCACGGCTTCCAGCGCGACGTGGGTGGTGACGTGGCTGACCCGCATGTCGCCGTGCGCGAGCAGCATGACCGAGCGCTTGGTGCCGGTCAGCGCCGCCAGCATGTCGGTGTGGCCGGCGTAGTGGTAGCCGGCGAGGTTCAGCGCCTCCTTGTTCAGCGGCGCGGTTACGATGGCGTCGATTTTGCCCGCCTTGGCCAGGGTGACGGCTTGCTCGATCGCCAGATAGGCGAAGCGCCCGGCTTCCGGGGAGAGTTCGCCGAAGCGGATCGCTTGGCGCTCTTCGCCGGCGGCGAGCAAGGCGAGCGGGGCCGTGTCGGTTTCCGGGAATGCCAGGGTCTCGTGCAGCAGGTCGCACGCGGCGCGTAGGGCGGAGCGGTGGCCGATCACCAGCAGCCGCAGGTCCCCCGCCTCGATCCGTGGAAGCAGTTGGCGGCAGGCCTTGACGATGATCTCCGGACCGACCCCGGCGGGGTCGCCCATGGTCAGGGCGAGGCGAGGTGGTTGGGTCACGATGTACCTCCATTGCATGCCGGGGAAGCAGTGTCGTCGGCGGCCGTGTTTCCCTGCGCAGGAGCGACCCTAGAGCGGTTTCGCCCGGACCGGAATTGTGCTGCGCGGCCGGATGTCGTATCCCGAGTCCAAGGGTGCACTTGCGACCGGCCTTATCGGGCGTGGCGAACTGGCCGAGGCGCTTGATACCGTGAATGAGGGGCTGGCCGCAGCGAGCCAAGGCGATGACGGCCAGGATCTGTTCGTCGCCGATTTGCTCCGCGTCAAGGGCGAAGTCCTGCTGCGACAAAAGGCGGTAACGGAAGCTGAGGAAGCTTTCCGCGAGGCACTCACCGTGGCCCGGCAGCAGGGTGCGTTGCTCTGGGAGTTGCGGGCCGCGCTTAGCCTTGCGCGCTTGCGGGTGACCCAGGGCCGCCAGGACGAGGCCCGGCGATTACTGGCGTCGGTCTATGACCGGTTCACCGAAGGGTTCGACACCATCAGCCTCAGGGAAGCGAAAGCGATGCTCGACGCTCTTCCGTCATGACGCCGAGCGTCGGCGGATTATACCAGCCCGCAAAACGATTGACGTAGGACAAAGGCCGCCGCTAACCGTCATGGCCGGCCTTGTGCCGGCCATCCACGCCTTTTGTCGCGTGCACGGAGGCAAGGCGTGGATGGCCGGCACAAGGCCGGCCATGACGGTTAGGGCGGTCCGCGCGACGCGGTCGAGAGGCAATCGTTCGGCGGGTTGGTGCTACTATAACGAGGCGTCCGAATGCCGATCTGTGAGCGGGGCACGAAACTCCCTTAAGTCGCGGGCGACGTCAGCCAGAACAGTGTCCCAATCCCCTGGCAGGGGCTGACGATAAATCCGCAGCGTTGGGTACCACGGACTGTCGCTGCGCCCAACGAGCCAGCGCCAGCATGGATCGAAGCGGTCCAGGAGCCAGACCGGCTTGCCCTGCGCCCCAGCCAGGTGGGCGACGCAGGTATCGACCGAAATGACCAGATCGAGGTTGGCGACCAACGCCGCGGTATCGGCGAGGTCGGTCATCTCGGTCATGAAGTCGGTCAGCGGGAAGTCCGGCGGCGCGGCGGGCCCGTCCTTTTGCAGGCTGAACAGGTGCAGTCCGGGCACCTCGAACAGCGGGGCCAGCCGTTCCGGGGCGAGCGACCGGCGGCGATCGACCGCCGATCCAACCGGCAGACCGTCGCGCGGATTGCCCGCCCAAACCAGGCCGACCCGCCGGCCCTGGTTCGCCATCGCGGCGAGGCGCGCCGCCCAGTCCGCGGCCTGCGCTGGATCGGCATGCAGGTAGGGCACGTCGGCCGGGATCATCGCCACGGTGGCGGTGCCCAACGCCCGCGGCAGGCTGAGCATCGGGCAGCGCAGATCGAAGGGCGGCAGTTCGTCGCCGTGCGTCACCAGTTGCGCGACACCCGGCAGGCTACGCAGCAATCGGGCCAACCGGCTGGGGACCGCGAGGACGATCTTCAGGCCGCGTGCGGCCGCCAGCGGGACATAGCGGCAGAATTGCAGGTTATCGCCGAGGCCTTGCTCGGCATGGATCAGCAGCGTGCGGCCCTCCGCTGGCTCGCCGCGCCAAAGCGGCACGGCGTAGTCGCGGTAATCCTTGCGCATTTGCGGCGTCTTCCAGCGCCACTCGTTCTCTTCCCATCCGGCCGCCAGATCGCCGCGCGCCAGCAGCGCCAGCGCCAGGTTGCAGTGCGCCTCCGCATTGTCCGGTTGGAGCTCGACGCCGGTGCGGAGGCTGGCGACCGCGTCGTCCACCTGTCCCAGTGCCCGCAGCGTATTACCCAGGTTGTTGTACGCGGCCGGATAAGTCGGGTCGAGCGCGATCGCCCGGCGGTAGCACGCGACCGCTTCCGCCAGCAGGTCCTGCGCTTTCAGCGCAAGGCCCAGGCCGAAATGCAGCTCCGGATCGTCCGACCCGAGCGCGACAGCCTTGCGGTAACAAGCGACCGCTTCATCCGGCCGGTCCTGCTCCTGCAGCACAAGACCCAGGTTGAAATGTGCCCGTGGGTCGTCCGGCTTGAGGGCAAGGGCGATGCGGCACGCGACCAACGCGTCGGACTGGCCTTGCGCTCGCAGCGTGTCCCGCAGGCCGTCCAGCGCTTCCCGGTCGTCCGGCCGAAGTTCAAGGGCGCGGCCGAAGCAGCCGGCGGCCTCGTCGAGCAGCCCTTGTTCCGCAAGCGCAGTGCCGAGGCTGCGGTGTGCCCGCGGGAGGTCCGGCCGCAGTTCGATCGCCCGGCGGAAGCAGGAGATCGCCTCGTCCCGGCGCCGCAGCGCGCTCAGCGCGATGCCGAGATTGAGCTGGGCCTGCGCACTGTCGGGCCGCAGGTCGGCGGCGTTGCGGAAGTGTGCGACGGCTGCCTCCGGCTGCCCCAGGTGCCGCAACGAAACCGCCAGGTCGGAATGATAGAAAGCCACGTTCGGGTCGATGGCGATCGCCCGGCCTATCATCTCGACCGCCAGCTCGTGGCGTCCCGTCTGGCCGCCGATCACCCCCAGCATGTGCAGGCTGTCGCCATGGCTCGTGTCATGCTCGACGATCTGCCGGTAGAGCAATTCGGCGTCGGCCACGCGGCCGGCCTGATGCCGCGCGACGGCCTCGGCGAACAGCGCCGGAACGTCCATGACAAATGCGCCAGGCTCCGGATGCGCGGCAACGAACGATTGCAACTCCTCGCGGACGGCTTCGACGACGGCTGGCCAGTTGCCGGGGCTCGGCTGGCGGAACACGCGCAGCGTCGGATACCAGGGGCTGTCGTGGCGCCCGATCAGCCAGCGCCAATCCAAATCGAAGCGGTCCAGCAGCCACACCGGCCGGCCCAGCGCCGCGGACAGGTGGGCCACCGCGGTATCCACCGCGATAACCAGGTCCAGATTGGTGACCAGAGCCGCGGTGTCGGCGAAGTCCGTCATCTCGCGCATGAAATTGGTCAGCGGGAAGTCCGGCGGCGCGGCGGGTCCGTCCTTTTGCAGGCTGACGAAATGCGCTCCCGGGATGTCGAACAACGGCGCCAGCCGTTCGGCGCCGATCGAGCGCCGGCGATCGACCGCCGACGCGCTGGGCTGGTGCTCGCGCGGATTGCCTGCCCACACCATGCCGATCCGCGGCCCCGGCTTGCCGGTCGCCGCGAGGCGCGTCCGCCAGGACGCGACCTGCGCCGGGTCGGCGCGCAGGTAGGGCACCTCGTTGGGAATATCCGCAATCGTTGCGGTGCCCAGCGCGATGGGCAGACTCATTACTGGGCAGTACAGATCGAATGGCGGCAGCGCCTCGCCGGACGGCACGACCTGGTCGATCCCCGGCAGGCTGCGGAACAGCCGCACCAGGGGTTTGGGGACTTCCAGGATCACGCGCAGGCCGCGCGCGGCTGCCAGCGGCGCGTAGCGGCAGAACTGCAGATTATCGCCGAAGCCTTGCTCCGCCTGGATCAGCAGGGTCTGGCCGGCTGCCGCCTCGCCGCGCCATTGCGGGCGGCCGAGGTTGCGATACGCGCCGGCCAGTTGCGGCGTTTTCCAGCGCCACTCGTTTTCCTCCCAGCCCGCCGCCAGGTTCCCGCGCGCGAGCAACGCCATCGCCAGGTTGGTGTGGGCTTCGGCGTAGTCCGGGTTGAGTTCGAGGGCTTTCCGGTAGCAACTCGCCGCTTCGTCCAGTTGGCCCTGGTCCAGCCACGCGGCGTCCAACGCTTGTTCGGCCTCCAGTGTTGCGGCCCGCTGGGCAGCGACCGCGTCCGCGTCCAGCAGACCCTGTTCCTGCAAGGCATTGCCGAGGTTGTTGTAGGCCTCGGTGTAGTCGGGCCGGAGCATGACGGCCTTGCGGTAGTGGGCGGCGGCCTCGTCCGGCCGACCCTGGAGATGCAACGCCGCGCCGAGGCTGTTATGCGCCTCGCTGAAGTTGGGATTGAGGTCGAGGGCGCGGCGATAGCAGGCAACCGCGTCGTCGAGCCGCGCCTGTTCCTGCAAGGCGGTGCCCAGGTTATTGTGCAGCGCGGGCAGGTCCGGCCGCAGTTCGAGCGCGCGCCGGTAGCAGGCGACCGCCTCGTCCCGCCATCCCTGCGCCTGGAGCGCGATGCCCAGGTTATTGTGGGCCTCGGCGTAGTCGGGACTGAGTTCGACGGCGGTGCGGAGGCACGCAATGGCCTCCTCCATGCGGCCCTGGGCGCGAAGTATGTTGCCAAGGTTGTTGAAGGCCCCGGGATAGTCGGGTTTCAGCGCGATGGCCCGGCGGTAGCTGGCGATCGCATCCTCCAGCCGGCCTTGCGCCCGGAGCGTGACGGCCTGGTTGAACAGAGCCTCGGGATCGTCCGTTTGCTGGTGTGCCGCCGGCAGGTTTTGCAGGTGGGTCAGCGCCTCGGCGTTGTCCGGCGCGATTTCGAGAGCGCGGCGGAAGCAAGCGGCGGCCTCCTCCAGGCGGCCCTGGTTTTTCAGCGCGATCCCCAGATGGGTGTGCGTGTCCGGATCGTCCGGCTTGAGATCGCGGGCGGCGCGGAAGCTGGCGATCGCTTCGTCCAGCCGCCCCTGCTGCTGCAGCGAAACACCGAGATTGGAATGGTACACCGCCGCCGTCGGGTCGATGGCGATCGCCTGGCCGATCAGGTCGATCGCTTGCTCGTGCCGTCCGGTCTGGCCGGCGATCACGCCGAGCAAGTGCAGGCAGTCGGCCTGGCCGGGATGGATGGCCAGGACCTGGCGGTAGAGTGGCTCGGCCTCGGTCAGCCGCCCGGCCAGATGGTGCCGGACGGCGGCGTCGAACAGCGCCTGGGCGGGCGGGGTCAGGCGCGACGGCGCGGCGGCCGAGCGAGAACTGTCATCCGCGCGAGTACCTGTCATCCCCGCGAAAGCGGGGACCCATGCAGCTTGGGTCCCCGCTTTCGCAGGGATGACGGTTCTCGCGCGGATGACGGTTCCCGGTGGCGTTTGCGACGTAGTGCCGGAGATCGGCGCGTATGCTCTCGACGACCGCCTCCCAGTCGCCGGGATGCGGCTGGCGGTAGATGCGCAGCGTCGGATACCAGGGGGTGGTGCGCGGTTCGAGCAACCAGCGCCAGTCCGGATCGAAGCGGTCCATCAGCCAGACCGGCTTGCCGAGGGAACCGGCCAGGTGGGCGACCGAGGTATCGACCGAGATGACCAGGTCGAGATTGGCGATCAGCGCCGCGGTGTCGGCGAAGTCGTCCATCTCAGCCATGAAGTCGGTCAGCGGGAAGTCGGTGGGCGCCGGCGCGCCGCCCTTCTGCAAGCTGAAGAAGTGCAGACCGGGCAGCGCGAACAACGGCGCCAGGTGCTCTGGGGCCATCGAGCGCACACGGTCGACCGCGGCACCGGAGCGTATGTGTGTGCGCGGATTGCCGGCCCAGACCAGACCGACGCGGACGCCCTGGTTTTCCAACGCGGCGAGGCGCGTTCGCCAGGCCGCGACCTGTGCCGCGTCGGGCTGCAAATAGGGGATCGCGTTGGGGATGGTCTCGCGCGTGGTGCCGAACGCCAGCGCCAGGCTGACCATGGGGCAGTGCAGGTCGAACTCCGGCAAGGCTTCGCCCTGAGGCACGACCTGGGTGACGCCCGATAGGCTGCGCAGCAGGCGGACCAGCGGCCGGGGCGCCTCGACGATGACCCGCAGCCCGCGCTCGGCTGCCAGCGGGGCATAGCGGCAGAATTGCAGGTTATCGCCGAGGCCTTGCTCCGCGTGGATCAGCAGGGTCTGGCCTTCCGCCGGCTCGCCACGCCACTGCGGCTGGGCGAAGTCGCGGCGGTGCTTGGCCATGTGCCCCGTCTGCCAGCGCCACTCATTCTCCTCCCATCCCTCCGCCAGATCCCCGCGTGCGAGCAAGGCCATACTCAGGTTGTTGTGTGCCTCGGCGAGGTCCGGGTTGATCTCGATGGCGCGGCGGTAGCTGGCGATCGCCGCGTCCCACTGCCCGAGTTTCTGCAACGCCAGGCCGAGATTGCTGTGCGGATCCGCGAAGTTGGGCTGGTGGACAATGGCGTTGCGGTAGGCGGCGGCCGCCTCCTCCAGCCGGTCCTGTTCCTGCAATGCCGTGCCGAGGTTGTTGTGCGCCATCGGCATGTCCGGGTGTTGCGCTATCGCGCAGCGGAAGCGGTCGATGGCCGCGTCCAGCAGCCCCTGTCCCTGCAACGCTATGCCAAGGTTGTTATGGGCCTGGGCGTAGTCCGGCTTGAGTTCGATGGCGCGGCGCAGGCAGACGACGGCCTCGTCCAGGTTGCCTTGGCTGCGAAGGGCGTTGCCCAGGCCGTCGAGCGCCTCGGCAAAGTCCGGCCGGATATCGAGGGCGGCGCGGAAGCAGGCGGCGGCCTCGTCGACGGCGTGCTGCTGCCAGTGCAGGTTGCCGCAGTTGAAGTGCGCTTCGGCGTAGTCGGGCCGGAGTTCGATCGCCTTGCGGTAGCAGGCGACCGCTTCGTCCAGGCGATCGAGCGCCTTAAGCGCGTTGCCCAGGTTGTTGTGGGCTTCGGGGTAGTCCGGCCGAAGGGCGATGGCGTTGCGGTAACAGGCGACTGCGTCGTCCAGGCGTTCCTGCTGCTGGAGGATGTTGCCGCAGTTGTATTGCGCCTCGGGGAAGTCCGGCCGGAGGTCGAGGGCTTTGCGGCAGCAGGCGACGGCTTCGTCCAGGTGTCCCTGCGCCTCGAACGCGAGGCCCAGGTTGACGTGGGTTTCCGCATCGTCGGGCTGGAGATCCAGGGTCGCGCGGAAGCAGGCGATCGCCTCGTCCAACCGGCCTAGCTGCTGGAGCACGATCCCCAGGTTGTTGCTGGCCTCGGGCGCGTTGGGCTGGACGGTGAGGGCGCGGCGGTAGGCGTCGGCCGCCTCGTCCAAGTGGCCTTGTTCGTGCAGGGCGGCGCCGAGGTTGATGAGGGCGGCCGGGAAATCCGGATAGCGGTCGATGGCGGCGCGGAAGCACGCGATGGCGTCGTCCAGGCGCTGCTGTTGCCGCAGGGCGATGCCGCGGTGGAAATGTCGCGCGGCGTCGTCCGGTGGGTTGCGTTCGGCCACGAGGTTGGCGACGAACCCGCCGAGGTCGGCCCGGACGGCTGCGATGACCGCGTCCCAGTCGCCGGGATGCGGCTGGCGGTAGATGCGCAGCGTCGGATACCACGGGCTGTCGCGGCGGCCGGTGAGCCAGCGCCAGTCGGGGTCGAAGCGGTCCAGCAGCCAGACCGGCTTGCCAAGTGCACCGGCCAGGTGGGCGACGGCGTTATCGGCGGAGATGACAAGGTCGAGGTTGGCGATCAGCGCAGCGGTGTCGGCGAAGTCCTGGGCGTCCGCCATGAAGTCGGTCAAGGCGAGGTGCCCGGGCGCGGCGGGGCCGCTCTTTTGCAGGCTGAAAAGCCGCGCCTGGGTGACGTCGAACAATGGCGCCAGCAGGTCCGGGGCCAGGGAACGGCGGCGGTCGAACATGGTGCTGGGGTTGCCGGCCCAGGCGAGCCCGATGCGTGGCGCCGGGCCGGCAATCGCCGCGACGCGGTGGCCCCAGGCCGCTGTCTGCGCGGGATCGGCGCGCAGGTACGGAATTTCGGCCGGGATGGCGTCGAGCGTCGTCCCCAGGGCCAGCGGCAGGCTGAGCATGGGGCAATGCAGGTCAAACTGCGGGAGTGGCTCGCCACGCGCGACCAGTTGGTCGGGGCCGGCCAGGGTTCGGAGCAATCGGAGCAGCGGCTGGGGGACTTCCAGGATGACCCGGAAACCCCTCGCCGCTGCCAGCGAGGCGTAGCGGCAGAATTGCAACGTGTCGCCGGCGCCCTGTTCGGCGTGGATCAGCAAGGTGCGGCCTTCGGCCGGCTCGCCGCGCCATTGGGGCTGCGGGAAGTCGCGGCGGTCCTTGCGCATCGGCGCGGTCTGCCAGCGCCACTCGAATTCCTCCCATCCCTCCGGCAGGTCGCCGCGCGCCAGCAGGGCGATCCCAAGGTTCCGGTGGGCGTCGGGATCGTCCGGGGCGAGGGCGATGGCTCGGCGGTAGCAGGCGATGGCGGCGTCGAGGTGACCCTGCCGCTTGAGGCCGACGCCGAGATGGTTGTGGGCTTCCGCGTCGTCCGGCCGGAGATCGAGGGCGGCCCGGAAGGACGCGACCGCTTCGTCCACCCGGTCCTGTTCGTTCAGCGCAATGGCCAGGTTGGTGTGATAGGCGGGTTCGTGCGGCTTGAGGGCGATCGCCTGGCCGATCAGGTCGGTAGCCAGGGCGTGACGTCCCGTCTGGCCGCAGATCACACCGAGCAAGTGCAGGCTGTCGGCATGGCGGGGTTCGGCGATAAGGACCTGCTGGTAGAGGCGCTCGGCGTCGATCAGGCGGCCAGCCTGATGGTGCTGGACCGCGGCGTCGTAGAGGGACTGCGGGGTGGCTGGGTCTTGATACTCCCCCTCCCCCCAACCTTGGACCGCTTCGCGGCCCAAGTTACGATGCACACCGCGGTTGCCCCCACCGCCACCGGCGAGTTCAGCGCAGACGCTGTCGATCACCGCGTCCCAGTCGCCGGACCGCGGCTGGCGGAAGATGCGGAGCGTCGGGTACCACGGGCTATCGCTGCGGCCGACGAACCAGCGCCAGCACGAGTCGAAGCGGTTCAGCAGCCATACCGGCTTGCCCAGCGCCGCCGCCAGATGGGCGACCGCGGTATCCACCGCGATGACCAGATCAAGATTGGCGATCAGCGCCGCGGTATCGGCGAGGTCGGTCATCTCGGGCATGAAGTCGGTCAGCGGGAAGCGGGCGGGCGCGGCGGGACCGTCCTTTTGCAGGCTGACGAAGTGGAAGCCGGGCAGGTCGAACAAGGGGGCAAGCCGATCCGGCGGCATCGAACGCCGGCGATCGGTCGCCGAGGAGACGGGCAAATGCTTGCGCGGGTTGCCGGCCCAGACCAGTCCGATGCGCGCACCCGGCTTACCCAGCGCAATCAGGCGCGTCCCCCAGGCGGTCGCCTCCGCTGGGTCGGCGTGCAGGTAGGGCGCCTCGGCGGGAATGGTCGCGAGCGTGGTCCCGAGCGCCAGCGGCAGGCTGAGCATCGGGCAGTGCAGGTCGAATGGCGGTAGCGGCTCGCCTTGCGCGACCACCTGGTCGACGCCCGGCAAGGCCGCGCAACAAGCGGACCAGCGGCGCCTGCACCTCCAGGATCACCCGCAACCCTCGGGCGGCGGCCGAGCGCGGCGTAGCGGCAGAATTGCATTGTGTCGCCGAGGCCTTGCTCGGCGTGGATCAGCAGCGTGCGGCCCTGCGCCGGCTTCGCCGCGCCATTGCGGCTGGGCGAAGTGGCGGCGGACCGTGTCGCGCGGCAGGGTCTGCCAGCGCCACTCGTATTCCTGCCATCCGGACGCCAGGTCGCCGCGGGCCAGCAGCGCCATGCCCAGGTTGTTATGCGGCTCCGGGAAGTGCGGTCCACGCTCGATGGCACGGCGATAGCAGGCGATCGCGGCGTCCAGTGCGTCGCGTTCCGGCGTCGCTGAGGCCGCGCTGTCGGTTGCGTCCGGCCGGCCGCGTGCCCGCAGTGCGTTGCCGAGGTTGTTCAGCGCGCCCGGGTCGTCCGGCCTGAGGGCGAGAGCCTGGCGGTAGCAGTCCACCGCCTCATCGACCCGGTCCAAGTCCCGCAGGACGTTGCCGAGATTGCTCCATGCGTCCGCATAGTCCGGCTGGTGGCCGATCGCGGTGCGGTAGCTTGTGGCTGCCTGGTCAAGCAGCCCTTGCTCCGCCAGGGCGTTGCCCAGGTTGTGGTGGGCTCGGGCAAAATCGGGGCGTAGCGCGATGGCGCGGCGATAGCAGGCGGCCGCGTCGTCCAGCCGGCCCTGGTCTTTCAGCGCGACGCCGAGGGCATTGTGGCCGTCGGGGTCGTTCGGCCTGAGATCGAGGACGGTGCGGAAGCAAGCCTCCGCCTCGTCCGGGCGGCGCTGCTCCTTCAGCGAGACGCCGAGGTTGGCGTGGTACGCCGGGTCGCCCGCGTTGAGTGCGATCGCGCGGCCGATCAGGTCTACCGCCTGGTCGTGGCGTCCGGTCTGGGCGCAGAGCACGCCCAGCAGATGCAGGTTGTCGGCGTGGCGCGGGTTCGCTGCGAGGACCTGCCGGTAAAGGGGTTCCGCGTCGCTCAGGCGGCCGGCCTGGTGGTCACTGAACCGCGGCGTCGAACAGGGTTCGTAGGGCGGGCGCGAGGCGAGGGGGAACTCTTGCTCCTGCTCTTGCCTTTGCGCTTGCTCCCTCTGGCGCTCCAGTGCGCCCCGCACGGCGTCGATGACCGCGTCCCAGTCGCCTGGACGCGGCTGACGGAAGATACGCAGTGTCGGGTACCACGGGCTGTCGTGCCGGCCGATCAGCCAGCGCCAGTCCGGATCGAAGCGGTCCAGCAGCCAGGTCGGCTTGCCCAGTGCCGCCGCGAGGTGCGCCACGGAGGTATCCACCGAGATGACCAGATCGAGGTTGGCGATCAGCGCCGCGGTGTCGGCGAAATCGCTCATCTCGGGCATGAAGTCGGTCAGCTCGAAGTCCTCGGGCGCCGCCGGACCGTCCTTTTGCAGGCTGAAAAAGTGCTGCCCGGGTAACGCCGAGCAGAGGCGCCAGCCGTTCCGGGGCCAACGAGCGCCGGCGATCGAACACCGCCCCCAGCGGCACGTGTCGGCGCGGATTGCCGGCCCACACCAGGCCGATGCGGACTCCCTGGTTGTCCATCGCGGCGAGACGCGTTTGCCAGGCCTCCGCCAGCGCTGGGTCGGCATGCAGATAGGGAACCGCGTTGGGAATGGTCGCCAGCGTAGTGCGCAGCGCCAGGGGCATACTGAGCAAGGGACAATGCAGGTCGAAGTCCGGGAGGGGTTGGCCTTGCTCGACGATCTGCACGGCCCCCGGCAGGCTGCGCAGGATGCGGACCAGCGGTCCGGGAGCCTCGAGCACGACCCGCAGGCCACGCGCGGCGGCGAGCGGGGCATAGCGGCAGAACTGTAGCGTGTCGCCGAGGCCTTGCTCGGCATGGATCAGCAGCGTGCGCCCCTCGGCGGCTTCGCCGCGCCACTGCGGCTGGGTGAAATCCCGGTGGGATTTGAGCATCTGCGGCGTCTGCCAGCGCCACTCGTTTTCCTGCCATCCGGGCAGCCAGATCGCCTGCAGCAGCAAGCACATCCCCAGGTTGCAGTGGGCATCGGATAGTCGGGGTTCAGCTCGATGGCGTGGCGGAAATCAGGCGATCGCCGCGTCCAGCGACCCTGTTCCTGTAGCGTAATGCCGCCGGTTGTTGTGACGCCTCGGGGTCGGCCGGCTCGAGCGCCAGGGCGGTTCTGGTAGCAGGCGATCGCCTCATCCAGGTGCCCCTGTGCGCGGAGCGCGGTGCCCAGGTTGTTGCGGGCTTCCGGGAGGTTTGGGTCGAGATCGATCGCGCGGCGGTAGCAGGCGATCGCTTCGTCCAGGCGGCCGTCGCCCTGCATTCGGTGCCGAGGTTGTTCTGGATCCCCGCGTCGTTCGGGCTGGCCTGATGGCCGGTCATCCGGGCGATCGCCGATTGGGTTTGGCTTGCGCCTTGAGCAGCCCGTCCAAGGCTGCCCGGGCGTCGGCGTACTCCGGATCGAAGCCAAGTGCAGCGTCGGATAGCAGGCGGCGGCCTCGTCCACCGCCCCCTGCTCGCCGCAGCGCCACGCCGAGGTTGCGGTGCGCCTTCGGATCGTCCGGGGTGGAGATCCAGGTTACGGTGCCGGAAGCAGGCAATCGCGTCATCGAGGCGGCCCAGGTGCTTCAGGGAAATGGCCAGGTTGGAATGGCAGGGGGCCGCGTTGGGGTTGATGGCGATCGCCCGGCCGATGTGCTCGATCGCCATATCGTGGCGGCCGGTCTGCGCCGCCGATCACGCCGAGCAGGTGGTGGGAGTCGGCGTGGTCCGGGTTGGTGGTGAGGATCTGGCGGTAGAGCGGTTCCGCTTCGGCGAGGCGACCGGCCTGGTGGTGCTGCACGGCAGCGGCGAACAGCGTTTGCAGGTCGGGCGTCAGGCTGGGCGGTGTGGTGTCCGACGAACCGTCGCCGCTGCTGGGCGGGCGCGGGTCCTGTTGGGAAGCGGGTGCCGCATCCGGACGGCCGCCAATATCCGTGTCATGGCCGGAAACCTCCGTGTCATGACCGGGAACCGCGGTTTCATGACTGGGAACCTCGGTTTCCTGACTGGGAACCTCGGTGTCATGGCCGGGAACCTCCGTGTCATGGCCGGGCTTGGCCCGGCCACCCACGGCTTTTACTGACGCCGGCAGCAAAGCCGTGGGTGGCCGGGCCAAGCCCGGCCATGACACGGAGAACAGCGCCCGAGCTTCCTCCAGCACGCTCGCAATCACCGAGTCCCACTCACGCGGCTTCGGCTGGCGGAACAGCCGCAGCGTGGGATACCACGGGCTGTCGTGCCGCCCGGTCAGCCAGCGCCAGCACGGATCGAAGCAGGTCAGCAGCCAGACCGGCTTGCCCAGCGCCGCGGCCAGATGGGCGACCGCGGTATCGACCGAGATCACCAGGTCGAGGTTGGCGATCAGCGCGGCGGTATCGGCGAAATCCGTCATTTCTCCCATGAAATCGGTCAGCCGCATGGCCGCGGGCGCCGCCGGACCAGCCTTTTGCAGACTGACGAAATGTGCGCCGGACAGATCGCGCAGCGGCATCAAGTGCTCGGGGGGCAGGGAGCGCTGCGTCAGGGACAGGTTGTGGGCGTTGCTGGCCCACGCGAGCCCGATGCCCGGACCCTGGTTACCGGTCGCGGCGAGGCGCGTCCGCCAGGCCTCGACCAGCGCCGGATCGGCTTGCAGGTAGGGAATTTCGGCCGGAATGGTCGCCAGCGTGGTCCGCAGCGCCAGCGGCAGGCTGAGCATCGGGCAGTGCAGATCGAAATCCGGCAGCGCCTCGCCGCGCTCCACCAGTCGGTCTACGCCCGGCAGCGCGCGGAGCAATCGGATCAGCGGCTGCGGCACTTCCAGGATCACCCGCAGGCCGCGCGCGGCGGCGAGGCTGGCGTAGCGGCAGAATTGCAGGGTGTCGCCGAAGCCTTGCTCGGCATGGATCAGCAGCGTTTGCCCTGCCGCGGGTTCGCCTCGCCACTGCGGCTGCGCGAAGCCGCGGCGGGCGGCGAACATGTGCGGCGTCTGCCAACGCCACTCGAATTCCTGCCATCCCTCCGGCAGGTCGCCATGCGCCAGCAGGGCCATTGCGAGGTTGCAGTGTGCCTCGGCATAGTCGGGATCCAGCACGACGGCCCTGCGGTAGCACCCGATTGCTTCGTCCAGCCGTCCCTGACCCTTCAGCGCGATGGCGAGGTTGTTGTGCGCAACGGGGTCGTCCGGGGTGAGCGCGATGGCGGTGCCGTGGCTGGCAATCGCCTCGTCCGGCCGCCCTTGCTCATCCAGTGCATTGCCGAGATTCGTGTGTGCCCCGGCGAAGTCCGGTTTGAGTTCGAGTGCCCGGTGGAAGCAGGCGACCGCCTCATCCAGCCGGCCCTGGGCCTTGAGCGCGACGCCGAGGTTGGCGTGCGCCTCCGCGTCGTCCGGCCGCAGGTCGAGAGCGCGGCGGAAGTGGGTGACCGCTTCGTCCAACCGCCCCTGGGCCTTGAGCGCGATGCCGAGGTTGGTGTGCGCTTCCCGGTGGTCAGGCTCGAGGTCGAGGCAGCGGCGGTAACTGGCGGCCGCTTCGTCCGGGCGCCGCTGTTTCAGGAGGACGTTGCCGAGGTCGTGGTGCGCCCGTGGGAAGTCCGGGCGGAATGCGATGGCCTGGCGATAGCAGGCGGCCGCGTCGTCCAGCCGTCCCTGCGCTGCGAGGGCGACGCCAAGGTTATGGTGCGCTTCCGGGTCGTCCGGACGGAGCGCGAGTGCGGTGCGAAAGGACGCCTCGGCTTCGTCGAGGCGCTGCTGGGCCTTCAGGGCGACGCCCAGGTCGGCATGGTAGGACGGGTTGCCGGGGTCGATCGCGATCGCCTGGCCGATCATGTCGATCGCCAGATCATGTCGTCCGGTCTGGCCGCCGAGCACGCCTAGCCCGTGCAGGGCGCCGGGATGGTGGGGGTCGGTGGCGAGGACCTGCCGGTAGAGGGATTCCGCCTCGGCCAGGCGGCCGGCGTGGTGATGCCGGACTGCGGTGTCGAGCGCCGCCCGGACGTCGCTGTCGGCCGCCGCCGTGTCATTGCGAGTTGGCCATCGGCCCGCGGCGGCCGACCCGCCCTGAACGAAACTGCGGTGGTGCCCGCCCCCCACGTCATGCCGACGGAGAGCCTGCCCCGAGCGAAGGCCGGGGTCGGCATCCACGACTTTTCTCGCGGCACGCAGCATAGTCGTGGATGGCGGGCCTTCGCCCGCCATGACGTGGGAGCCGTGCAACACGGGTTGTTTCTTGCTAGCGAAGCGAAGCAATCTTCCGCGTGGGTTCGCGATATTTCTCGCGGGAGATTGCTTCGCTTCGCTCGCAATGACAGTCGGGGGCATGACGTCCCGCAGTTCTGCCGCCACGCGCTCGATGACAGCTTGCCAGTTTCCGGGATCCGGCTGCCGGAACAGGCGCAAGGTCGGATACCAGGGGCTGTCCTCGCGGCCGAGCATCCAGCGCCAGCACGGGTCGTACAGATCGAGCACCCAGACCGGCTTGCCGAGCGCTCCGGCGAGGTGGGCGACGGCGGTATCGACCGAGATCACCAGGTCGAGGTTGGCGATCAGCGCGGCAGTGTCGGCGAAATCCGTCATCTCCGCCATGACGTCGGTCAGCGGGAACTCGGACGGTGCGGCGGGGCCGTCCTTTTGCAGGCTGAAGAAGTGCGCGCCCGACACCTGGAACAGCGGGGCGAACCGTTCCGGTGCGATCGAGCGCCGGCGGGCCAGCGCTTCCCACACGGGCAGCAGTTTGCGCGGATTGCCCGCCCATACCAGGCCGATGCGGGGACGCGGATCGTCCATCGCGGCGAGACGTGTCCGCCATGCCTCGACCTGATCGGCATCGGCGTGGAGATAGGGCGTGGCGCCGGGCACGGTCGCCAGCGTGGTGCCCAGCGCCAGCGGCAGGCTGAGCATCGGACAGTGCAGGTCGAATGCCGGCAGGGGGGCGCCGCGCGCGATCACCTGCGCTACCCCGCGCAGGCTGCGGCACAGCCGGGCCAGCGCCGGCTGCACTTCCACGATCACGCGCAGCCCGCGCTCGGCGGCCAGCCCGGCGTAGCGGCAGAATTGCAGCGTGTCGCCGAAGCCTTGTTCCGCATGGACCAGCAGCGTCCGGCCTTCGGCGGGCTCGCCGCGCCACTGCGGCTGGGTGAAGGGGCGGCGGTCCCGGAGCATTTGCGCCGTTTGCCAGCGCCATTCGTATTCGACCCAACCCTCTGCCAGGTCGCCGCTCGCCAGCAGCGCCATGCCGAGGTGGTTATGCGCGTCCACGTAGTCGGGTTGCAGGCCGATGGCGGTGCGGTAGCTGGCGACCGCTGCGTCCAGCCGCCCCTGGCGGCGCAGGGCGTTGCCCAGGTTGGCATGGGCCTCGGCGTAGTCCGGCCGCAGTTCGACGGCGCGGCGATAGCAGGCGGCCGCGTCGTCCGGGCGTTCCTGTTCCCACCGCACGTTGCCGAGATTGTAGTGCGCTTCGGGAAAGTCCGGCCGGAGGCCGATGGCCCGCTGGTGGCTGGCGGCCGCCTCGTCCAACCGGCCCTGGGCCTGATATGCGATCCCGAGATTGGTCAGCGTCTCCGGGTCGTCCGGCCGGAGCTCGAGCGCGACGCCGAAGCGCGCGACCGCTTCGTCCAGGCGGCCCGTTGCCTGCAACGCTATGGCCAGGTTGTTGTGCGCCGCCGCGTGGTTCGGCCGCAGGTCGAGCGCCCGGCGGAAGCAAAGCAGCGCCTCGTCGAGCCATCCCTGCGCCCGCAGAACGATGCCGAGGTTGTTGTGGGCGTCGGGGTAGTCCGGCTTGAGGTGGATGGCGGTGCGGTAGCAGGCGACGGCCGCCTCCGTCTGGCCTTGCTGCTGCAAGGCAACGCCCAGGTTGTTGTGTGCCTCGGGAAAGTCCGGCGCGGCGTTGACGGCCTGGCGGTAGCAGGCGACCGCCTCGTCAAGCTGTCCCAGGTCCTTCAGGGTGTTGCCGAGATTGTTCAGCGCCTCCCGATAGTCCGGCTTGAGCTTGATGGCCGTGCGGTAGCTGGCGGCGGCTGCATCGAGCCGGCCGTGTTCCCGGAGCATGTTGGCGAAGGTGAGGTGCGCCTGCGGATCGTTGGGCCGGAGTTCGGTGACGGAGCAAAAGCAGGCGATCGCCTCGTCCAGGCGGCCTTGCGCCTTGAGGGTCAGGCCGAGATTGGCGTGGTAGGCCGGTTGCCTCGGGTCGATGGCGATCGCCTGGCGGATTTTCTCGACCGCCAGATCGTGGCGTCCGGTCTGGCCGGCGATCACCCCCAGCAGGTGCAGGCTGTCGGCATGGCGGGGATTGGCGGCGAGGACCTCGCGGTAGAGCGGTTCCGCGTCGGCCGGGCGGCCGGCTTGATGGTGCTGAACTGCGGCGTCGAAGATGGTTCGCAGGTCGTCAGGGAGAGCAAGCGCAGGCATCGGAGAATCTTGCCCTTGCTCCTGCTCCTGCCGCAGCTCCCACTGGCGCTTGAGCTCGATGCGCACGGCGTCGAACACCGCGTCCCAATCGCCGGGCTTTGGCTGGCGGAAGATGCGCAGCGTCGGATACCAGGGGCTGTCGCTGCGTCCGAGCAACCAGCGCCAGTCCGGATCGAAGCGGTCCAGCAGCCAGACCGGCTTGCCCGTCGCCGCTGCCAGATGGGCAACCGCGGTATCGACCGAGATAACCAGGTCGAGATTGGCGACCAGCGCCGCGGTATCGGCGAAGTCGCTCATTTCGCTCATGAAGTCGGTGAGCAGGAAGTCCGTGGGCGGGGCGGGGCCGTCCTTGAGCAGACTGAAGAACTGGGCTCCGGATTGTTCGAACAACGGCGCCAGCCGGTCCGGGGCGATCGAGCGCCGGCGGTCCAGGGCGACACCGGTGGGCGAGAAGAGGCGGGAACTGCCCGCCCAAACCACCCCGATGCGAGGACCTGGCTTGCCCAGTGCGGCCAGACGAGCCCTCCAGGCCGCGACCTGCGCGGAGTCGGCGTGCAGGTAGGGAATGTCGTGGGGAATATCCGCGATGGTGTCGGTGCCCAGCGCGCTGGGCAGGCTGAGCATCGGACAATGGAGATCGAAGTGCGGCAGTGGCTCACCGCGCTCCAGTACCTGGTCGATCCCTGGCAGGACGCGCATCAGCCGCACCAGCGTCCGGGGCACTTCCACGATCACGCGCCAGCCGCGCGCCGCCGCCAGCGGGATATAGCGGCAGAATTGCAGCGTATCGCCGAAGCCTTGCTCGGCGTAGATCAGCAGCGTCCGCCCTTGCCCCGGTTCGCCGCGCCATTGCGGCTGCGCGAAGTCGCGGCGCGCCCGGCGCAGGTGCGGCGTCTCCCAGCGCCACTCGTACTCCGCCCAGCCCGGCGCCAGATCGCCTCGGGCCAGCAGCGCCATGCCAAGATTGTTGTGCGCATCCGCGTAATCCGGATCGATCGCGATGGCCCGGCGGTAGCTGGCGACGGCATCGTCCAGTTGCCCCAGCGCCCGAAGCGCGGTGCCCAGGTTGTTGTGGGCCTGCGCGAAGGCGGGATTGATCGCGATCGCCGCCCGATAGCACTCGACCGCCTCGTCCTGCCGCGCGTGCTCTCCCAGGTACCGTGCCCAGGTTGTTGTGTGCCTCCGCAAAGCGCGGATCGAGGGCGATGGCCCGGCGGAAGCAGGCAGCCGCGTCGTCCAGCCGCCCCTGGTCCTTGAACGCGATGCCCAGGTTGCCGTGTGCCACGGCGTAGGCCGGATCGAGCTCGATGGCGGTGCGGAGGCTTGCGACCGCCGCATCCAGGTGGCCTTGCTCCAGCAGCGCGACACCCAGGTTGTTGTGGCCCGCGGCGTAGTTCGGGTCGAGTCCGAGGACGGTGCGGTAGCTGGCGACCGCCTCGTCCAGGCGACCCTGCTGCTTGAGCGCGATGCCGAGGTTGTTGTGCGCCCCGGTGTAGTTTGGATCGCGTTCGACGGCCCTGCGATAGCAGGCGATCGCGGCGTCCAGGCGGCCTTGGTCCCGCAGCACGACGCCCAGCGCGTTGTGGGCTTCCGCGTAGCCGGGTTCGAGGTCGAGCGCGGCGCGGAAGCATGCGGCTGCCTCGTCGAGGCGGCCCTGCTGGGTCAGGGCGGTGCCTCGGTTGCAATGATAGGCCGCCTGGGTCGGATCGAGCGCGATCGCCCGGCCGATCAGGTCGGCGGCAATGTCGTGGCGGCCGACCTGGCCGCCGATCACGCCGAGCCGATGCAGGCTCTCGGCGTGGTTGGGGTCGATCGCGAGGACCTGGCGGTAGCCGCGTTCGGCGTCGGGCAGGCGGCCGGCCTCGTGGTGACGCGCGGCGGCCTCGAAGAGGCGGGCGATGGGGGGCGTGGGAGGCGCGGCATGATCGCCCCCCCTCGTCATGGCGGGCGAAGGCCCGCCATCCACGACTTGCGGAGTTGCGGGCGCCAAAGTCGTGGATAGCGGGCCTTCGCCCGCCATGACGAGGGGGGGCTGGGGCCAACTCGCAGTGAGGTTTGTGGTTGCGGGGTTGGCGGCGGCGGGTTTGGACCGGGCGCAGAGTTCCGTCCGCACGCTCTCAACCACGGAGTCCCAGTCGCCGCGCTGCGGCTGACGGAATAGCCGCATCGTCGGGTACCACGGGCTGTCGGTGCGGCCTAGCGGCCAGCGCCAGCACGGATCGGAGCGGTCCAGCAGCCAGACCGGCCGGCCCAGCGCCGCCGCGAGGTGCGCCACCGAGGTATCGACCGAGATCACCAGGTCGAGGTTGGCGATCAGCGCCGCGGTATCGGCGAAGTCCCCCATCTCGGCCATGAAGTCGGTCAGCGGGAAGTCGGCGGGCGGCGCCGGACCGTCCTTTTGCAGGCTCACGAAGTGCAGGCCGGGCAGCGTCATCAACGGCGCCAGCCGGTCGGGGGCGAGCGAGCGCCGCCGGTCTATCCCCTCGGCATGAGGCACTCCCTTGCGTGGGCTGCCCGCCCATACCAGGCCGATGCGGGGGCCTGGCTTGCCCGTCGCGGCGAGCCTCGCCTGCCAGGTCGCGATCTGCGCCGGGTCGGGCGCAGGTAGGGCACCGCGTCGGGAATCGTGTCGAGCGTGGTGCCCAGCGCCAGGGGCATGCTGAGCATCGGGCATTGCAGGTCGAAGTCCGGCAATGCGTCGCCATGCGCCAGCACTTGCGCGACCCCCGGCAGACCGCGGAGCAAGCGGACCAGGGGCCTGGGGACCTCCAGAATGACGCGCAGCCCGCGCGCAGCGGCCAACGGCGCGTAGCGACAAAATTGCAGCGTATCGCCGAACCCTTGCTCCGCATGGATCAGCAGCGTGCGGCCCGCCGCCGGCTCGCCGTACCACTGCGGCTGCGCGAAGTTGCGGCGGGCCTTGATCATATAGGGCGTCTGCCAACGCCACTCGTACTCCTGCCAACCCGCCACCAGGTCGCCGTGGGCGAGCAAGGCCATGGCGAGATTGCTGTGGGCGAAGGCGTAGTCGGGTTTGAGTTCGATGGCGCGGCGGTAGCTGGCGATCGCCGCGTCCAGCAATTCCTTGGCCCGCAGCGCGTTCCCCAGGCTGTCGTGGGCTTCGGCGTAGTCCGGCTTGAGTTCGATCGCACGGCGGCAGCAGGCGATCGCTTCGTCCAGTTCGCCCTGGTCGCACAGGGCTATGCCCAGGTTGTTGTAGGCGTCCGGATAGTCGGGCTTTAGGTCGATCGCCTTGCGGTAGGCAGCGACGGACTCGTCGAGCGAGCCCTTTTCCTTCAGCGCGTTGCCGAGGTTGATGTAGGCCCCCGGATAATCCGGCCTGAGGCCGATAGCGCGGCGATAGCAGTCGATCGCCTCGTCCAGGCGGCCCTGTTCCTGGCGGATGCTGCCGCTGTTGTAATGCGCCTCCGGCAGGTCCGGCCGGAGATTGACGGCGCCGTTGTACCATGTGGCCGCCTCATCCAGACGGCCCTGCTGCTTGAGTGCGAGGCCAATGTTGATGTGGGTCTCGGCAGCGTCCGGCTGCAACTTCAGGGCGGCCTGGAAGCACGCGACCGCGTCGTCCGGCTGCCCCTGCTCTTGCAGCGCTATGCCGAGGTTGTTGTGCGCCTCGGCATAGTCCGGCTTCAGGTCCAGCGCCCGGCGGAAGGACTCCACCGCCGCGTCCAGTTGCGTGGCTTCCCGCAGCGCATTGCCGAGGTTGTTGAAGGCGTCGGGATAGTCCGGCTTGAGTTCGATGGCGGTGCGGTAGCTGGCAATCGCCGCGTCCACCTGGCCTAGCTCCAGCAACGCGACGCCGAGGTTGTTGTGGGCCTCGGCGTAGTCCGGCCGGACTTCGACGGCCCGGCGGTAGGAGGCGGCGGCCTGGTCGAGTTGCCCCAGTTCTCGCAGGGCGTTGCCGAGGTTGTTGTGGACGACGGGGTAGGCGGGGTTGAGCGCGATAGCGGCGCGATAGCAGGCGATGGCTTCGTCGGTACGGCCCTGGCGTTGCAGCAGGTTGCCGAGGTTGGACTGGTAGACGGGAGCAGTGGGGTTGATCGCGATGGCCTGGCGCATGTGCCGCACGGCCAGGTCGTTGCGTCCGGTCTGGTGGGCGACCACCCCGAGCGAATGCAGGGCGTCGGCGTGGCGGGGATCTATCGCCAGGACCTGGAGGAAGAGCTGTTCCGCTTCGTCCAGGCGGCCCGCTTGGTGGTGCCGCACGGCCGCGGCGAACAGCGGTTGCGGGTCCGGGATCGGGGCGGGGAGCGGGGGCACGCGCAGGTCGGCATCGTCATGCCGGCGGAGGCCGGCATCCACGACTTCGGACGTCGGCGCGGCAAAGTCGTGGATGGCGGGCCTTTGCCCGCCATGACGTTGGTCGGGCTTCGATTGGCGTGGATCGGGGGCCGCTGGACGCGGATCGGGCGACTTTGACTCAACGAACTCCCGCAGCGCGGTCTGCACGTCGGCGATCACGGACTCCCACTCGCCAAAATCCGGCTGCCGGAACAGCCGCAGCGTCGGGTACCACGGGCTGTCGCTGCGGCCGAGCGGCCAGCGCCAGCACGGGTCGCAGCGGTCCATGACCCATACCGGCCGGCCCAGCGCCGCTGCCAGGTGTGCCACCGACGTATCGACCGAGATCACCAAGTCGAGGTTGGCGATCAGCGCCGCGGTGTCGGCGAAGTCGTCCATCTCGGCCATCACGTCGGTCAGCGCGAAATCCGCCGGTGGCGCCGGACCGTCCTTTTGCAGGCTGAAAAACTGCGTGCCGGGCACCTCGAACAACGGCGCCAGCCGGTCCGCGGCAATCGAGCGCCGCCGGTCCAGCGCAGCCAGGGCGGGCAGTTGCTTGCGCGGATTGCCGGCCCAGACCAGGCCGATGCGGGTGCCCTGGTTCCCCATCGCGTCCAGGCGCGCGCGCCAGGCGGCGGCCTGGGTGGGGTCCGGGTGCAGATAGGGGATGTCGGCCGGAATGGTCGCCATCGTCGTCCCCACCGCTAGCGGCATGCTGAGCATGGGGCATTGCAGGTCGAACTCCGGCAGGGGCTCGCCGAACGCCAGCACGCGCTCGACGCCCGGGACGGTCCGGACCAGCCGGACCAGCGCCTTCGGCACCTCCATGATCACCCGCAGCCCGCGTTCGGCGGCCAGCGTTGCGTAGCGGCAGAACTGCAGCGTATCGCCGAACCCTTGCTCTGCATGGATCAGCAGGGTGCGGCCGGCGGCCGGTTCGCCCCGCCATTGCGGCTGCGGGAAGTCGCGGGCGTATTTGCCCAGGTGGGCGGTCTTCCAGCGCCACTCGTACTCTTCCCAGCCCGCCGGCATGTCGCCGATCGCCAGCATCGCCATCGCCAGGTTGGTGCGGGTGTCGGGGAAGTCCGGCTTGAGCGCGACGGCCCGGCGGTAGGAGACGATCGCTTCAGCGGTGCGGCCTTGCTTGCGCAACGCGTTGCCGAGGTTGTCGTGCGCCTCGGCGAAGTCCGGGTTCAGGGCGAGGGCGCGGTGGCAGCAGGCGATGGCTTCGCCGACCAACCCGGTTTCCTGCAACAGGATGCCGAGGTTGTTGTGCGCCTCGGCGTAGTCGGGCTTGAGTTCGATGGCGCGGCGGTAGCAGGCGGCGGCTTCGTCGCGCTGTCCCAGTTCCTTCAGGCCGTTGCCCAGGTTGTTGTGCGCCTGCGGGTAGTCGGGCCGCAGTTCGAGCGCCCGGCGGTAGCAGGCGACGGCCTCCTCCAGCCGGCCTTGTTCCCAGGACACGTTGCCGCGGTTGTAGTGCACCTCCGGGACGTTCGGGCTGAGCGCCGCGGCGCCACTGAAGGCGACGGCCGCTTCATCCAGTTTGCCCTGCTCCATCAGGGCGTTGCCGAGATTGTTCTGCGCCTCCGGGTGGTGGGGGTTGAGCGCGAGGGCGGCGCGGAAGGCGGCGATGGCGTCGTCCAACAGGCCCTGGTCCTGCAACGCGATGCCGAGGTTGCTGTGCGCCTCCGGGAAGTCCGGGCGGATGCCGAGGGCGGTGCGATAGCAGGCGATTGCGTCGTCCAGCAGGCCCTGCTGCTTCAGCGTGTTGCCGAGGTTGCTGAGGGCGTCCGGATAGTCGGGCTTGATCGCGATGGCGCGGCGATAGGCGGCGACGGCCTCGTCCAGGCGGCCCTGTTCCAGCAGGACGACGCCGAGGTTGTTGTGCGCCTCGGCGTAGTCCGGATTGCACGCGATGGCGCGGCGGAAGGCGGCGATCGCCTCGTCAGGCTTGCGCTGTTCGCGCAGGGCGTTGCCGAGGTTGTTGTGCGGGCCGGGGAGGTCCGGATTGAGTTCTATGGCCTTGTGGTAGAGCGCGACCGCCTCGTCCAGCCGGCCCTGCTGCTGGCGCAGGTTGCCGAGGTTGGTGTGGTACAGGGGCTCGCGGGGGTTGGCCGCGACCGCCTGGCCGATCAGGTCGATGGCGAGATCGCGGCGTCCGGTCTGGTAGGCGATCACGCCGAGCATGTGCATGGCGTCGGCGTGGCGCGGATTGGCCGCCAGGACCTGGCGGAACAGCCGTTCGGCGTCGTCGAAGCGGCCGGCCTGCTGGTGCTGCATGGCCGCGGCGAACAGCGGTTGGGG
Source organism: uncultured Alphaproteobacteria bacterium (assembly GCA_963762885.1). Classification (GTDB taxonomy): domain Bacteria; phylum Pseudomonadota; class Alphaproteobacteria; order Acetobacterales; family Acetobacteraceae; genus JASHVB01. The sequence continues at coordinate 15,817 of CAVXNH010000044.1, read as the reverse complement.
GGCTGGCGTCGGTCCTGGCGAGCCGGCACGGCCCGGCTGCCGGTGGGGCCGATGCTGTCTGCGGTTCATGCGGTGCGTTGCCTATCCGAGCCGTGCCATCCGGTTGAAAAATAGCTTATTGTTCGATCGCGACAAACTGAATTGGTTGGATGCATGGCTGGTAGTGTCAGGACGCTTTCATCCTGGCCGGAATTGTGAGCCTGCTGTCGCAAGATACAAACTCCTCCCCCTCCCTCAAGGGGAGGGGGAGGACCTTGTACGTGGGGCAGCCGAATGGTCAGGGCAGTCGGCATCGATTTCGGCACCACCAATAGCGTCGTTGCCCTGTTGCACGAGGATGGCTCGGTCACCACGCGGCGCCTGGCCACGCTCGACGTATTCCGCTCGGTGCTGTGCTTCTGGACCGAGCCGCAGCCCGGCCGGACCCTGCTGCACCACGCGGCCGGGCCCGAGGCGATCGCCGCCTATCTGGAAGATCCGCTGGACAGCCGGCTGATCATGTCGATGAAGACCTACCTGGCGCAAAAGAGTTTTACGGAAACGCGCATCTTCGGTCACCGCTTCACGCTGGAACGCATGATCGGCTGGTTCCTGCGCGCCTTGCTCGCTGACGTTCCGCTGCCGCCGCGCGTCGTCGTCGGCCGTCCGGTGCGCTTCGCCGGCGAGTTCCCGGACGATGCATTGGGCGCCGAACGGCTGCGCGGCGGCTACGCCGATGCGGGATGGCACGACGTTCGGCTGGCGCTGGAGCCCGAGGCGGCCGGCACGCGCTTCGCCCGCTCCTTGACCGAGCAGGCCACGCTGTTGATCGGCGACTTCGGCGGCGGCACCAGCGACTTTTCGGTTATGCGCTTCGAGCCTCGGGGCGGCAGCGTGCCACTTGGCCATGCCGGCATCGGCATCGCCGGCGACGCGTTCGACTTCCGCATCATCGACCGCGCCATCGCACCGTTGCTCGGCAAGGGCGACACCTACCGGGTGATGGGCACGGCGCTGCCGGTGCCACCGGAGTATTACTCCGGCTTCGCGCGCTGGCACCTGCTGTCGCTGATGCGCACGCCGCGCACCTTGCGCTCCATCGCCGAGGTGGCGCGCACGGCGGAACACCCCGAGCGGTTGTTGAATTTGATTACGCTGATCGAGGATGGGGTGGGTTATCCGCTGTATCAGGCGGTCTCCGCTACCAAGGCGGCGCTGTCGCGGGCGGACAGCGCGGTGCTTGCGTTCCGGCATAAGGAGTTTGGCGTGGAACGCAGGATCACGCGGGGGGAGTTCGAATCCTGGATCGCCGGCGACCTGGCGCGGCTTGGCGCTACGGTGGACCGGATGCTGGAGGAAGCCGCTCTGCCAGCCGAGGCGATCGACCGGGTGTTCCTGACTGGTGGCACGGCGTTCGTTCCCGCTGTGCGGCGGTTGTTCGAGCAGCGATTCGGGGTGGAGAAACTCGCCGGCGGTGGGGAGTTCGTGTCCGTCGCCGAGGGGCTGGCGCTGCTCGGCGCGGGGTGATCGTTGTCACGTCGCCGCACTTCGCTGCGGAACTCAACGCGGTTCCGCTGCCAGGTGGAGCGGAAGAGTGGCTAGCACCTCGACCCCGAGGTCGTGACAGGTCGCGGGCCAGATTTTCTTGTTCAGGACTGCCCGTCAGCCGGGGTGTGGCCCTGCGGAGGACAGCCGGTTCCAAACCAAAGCGACGGTAGCCGAGCCAGTTTGCACCAGCGGCCGGATTCGACCCAAGCACGAACCCGCTTCGCGGGATCGGTGCTGCGGGATGAGTTATATCCGGCACCCCAAACCATAGACCAACGTAGCAAAGCAAGGTTGGGGCGCTGCCCCAAACCCCGCCAGGGGCCGAGCCCCTGGACCTCAATACTTTTGCGCGGTTTTCGATGAAGTCTTGAGCCGGACGAGATTGCCTCTCGAGCATGGAGTTCCCTTCATCCTGAGAGGAACGTCCAATGTCCGTTTCAACTATCGACCGCCCCGTCAGTGCGCTGCGCCAACGTATGCTCGATGATATGGCAATGCGCGGCCTGCGATCCGATATCCAGCGCGACTACATCCGCGTTGTGCGCAGCTTCGCCGCTTTCCTCGGGCGGTCGCCCGATACGGCGACGGCTGAGGATATTCGCCGGTTTCAGGTGCACCAGCACGAGAGCGGTGTACAGCCACCTACGATCAACTGCTCGGTCTCGGCACTGCGTTTCTTCTTCACCGTCACACTCGACCGGCCAGACCTGTCGCGCCGCCTGGTCCTGGCGCGCTACCCGCTCAAGCTGCCAGCGGTGCTGACTGTCGAGGAAGTCGGCCGGCTGCTCGAAGCAGTACCGGGTCCCAAATACAAGGCGATACTTGGCACCGCCTATGGTGCGGGCCTGCGCGTGTCGGAAGTGGCCAGCCTCAAGGTCGATGATATCGACAGCAAGCGCATGCTGATCCGCGTCGAGCAGGGCAAGGGGCGCAAGGACCGCAACGCCATGCTGTCACCCCAACTCCTCACGCTGTTGCGGCTGTGGTGGGAGGAAGGCAAGCGACGCCGGGTCATGCTGCGGCATGGCTGGCTGTTCCCAGGGCGCAGTTGCACCGATCCGATCTCGCCCCGGCAGATCAACCGCGCGACCCATGAGGCGGCCGAAGCAGCTGGGATCAGGAAGCGGGTGTCACCCCATACGCTGCGCCACAGCTTTGCCACCCATCTGCTGGAGCAGGACGTCGACATCCGTGTCATCCAGGTCCTGTTGGGGCACAGCAAGCTCGATACGACCGCGCTCTACGCGCGCGTTGCGACCAAGACGATCCGTTCGGTGACCAGTCCTCTCGAGCATTTGGCATTGCTGATGCAGGGCGAGGAACCCAGCGGCTGAACCTGCTTGCGCACCTCGCTCGAGGTCGCCGATATCTTCCACGCTGAAGGCGCCGGCTATCGTGCCGTCCAGGCCGGCCATCTAAGCCTGACCCAGCTCAAGGTCATGTCGGCGATCGAGAACTGCCGCACCGCGGCGCTTGGCGGCCATGTCGATGCCTGTGAGGACTGCGGGCATCAGCGCATTGCCTACAACAGTTGCCGCAACCGGCACTGCCCCAAGTGCCAGGGCGCCGCTGCGCGCACCTGGCTGGCCGAGCGTGAAGCCGACCTGCTGCCGGTCGGCTACTTCCATGTCGTCTTCACGCTGCCGGCCGAGATTGCCGACATCGCCATGCAGAACAAGGCCGTCGTCTACGATCTGCTGTTCCGTGCGGCGTCGGAGACGATGTTGACGATCGCGGCTGACCCCCGACACCTCGGCGCCCGCATCGGCATCACCGCCGTGCTCCACACCTGGGGATCGGCGATGACACACCATCCGCATATCCACATGATCGTACCGGGTGGCGGCATCTCGCTCGACGGACGGCGCTGGATCTCTTCGCGTCCGGCCTTCCTGCTGCCGGTGCGGGTGCTGGGCATGCTCTTCCGCCGCCTGTTCCTCACGCGGCTGATCGAGCTCCATAAGGCGGGGCGACTTGCGTTCTTCGGCACCCAGGCCAGTCTCGCCGACCGCCGTCTCTTCCTGCGTCACCTCGCCGCGGTCAGGAAGAAGCGCTTCGTGGTCTATGCCAAGCCACCGTTCGCTGGCCCCGAGGCCGTCCTCGCCTATCTCTCGCGCTATACCCACCGGGTCGCCATCTCCAACCGGCGCCTGATTGCGTTCGACGCGACCGGCGTCACCTTCCGCTACAAGGATTACCGCCGCGACGGTCTCGAGCGGCAGCGCGTCATGACCCTCGCGCCGCACGAGTTCATCCGCCGCTTCCTGCTCCACGTCCTGCCACGTGGCTTCCACCGCATCCGCCATTACGGCTTGCTCGCCAGTTCCGCACGCAAAGCCAGTATCACGCGTGCCCGCGAACTGCTTGCCGTGGCGCCGCCGCCGGAACCCGTCGAAGCGCCGGAACCGCCCGATTGGCTGCCGCCCTGTCCCTGCTGCGGCGGGCGCATGACCATCATCGAGACCTTCGGGCGATGGAGGCAACCACGCGCGCCACCTCACGCGCCTGCATCAACCGGGAGCACCCCCTCGTGATCCGGCACGGCTCGCGCTCACCTCACGCCGCAACACCACCGTTACGGCGAATGCCTCCTGATGCGTCCTTAACCATGATCAGCGCCACACGGCTGCATATCAGCCGCGGCCAAATCCCGATCCTGGCCTCGCCCGGCGCAAAATATCACTCGCCAACTTCCCGACAACGCCAGCGACGAGCCGGTTGCGTAACTACCTCAACCGAGCAAAACTCGAAATCCCCATAGACCATCGCCGCATCCCCGCGGGTTCGTGCTTGGGCGGTTTTCGTACGCCGGCCCCATGCCCAGACGCGCGGCCTGCGACGGCCGGCGTCCGAAAACCTTCACCACGTGAGACGCCCAACCTCCAGGCGCACTCTCCCGATAGCGGACATTCCATTGCCTTTCCCCGGCAGACACGCTGACGCGGCGAGCGCTTCCCCTGGCTCCGCCGATCTCCGCGCTACCCAAGCTGCGCCACAATCAAGATCATGTTCGGGCGCCTCACGGACTCGCGCCGCATCCACACCCGCTACGGCCGATGCGCCCACACCTCCTTTTCCGCAATCTGCATCGCGACCGCAGTCATGCCGTGATTGTGATCAATTGAGTCGTGAGTCGTGGTTCTCGTCATTGCCTGTCATAGCGTGCCGTTCCGTCGCGCGAGGTTCTTTTCGCACCTTGAAGGAATATGCCGACGATGTTAAGCCTGCGACTGTGCGGCTGTAATGCCAGACACGAGACCCGCCATGGCAACGCGGTTTCACGCGCAATGCATATTGGACGCAGGGGGGAATCGTGGGCAGATCTGGTATAAATTGGGGCAGTGAGTTTCCTCGGTTCGCCGTCGACCTCACCGGCGACGGCAAGGCGGATATCCTTGGCTTCGGAACCGATGGCGTATGGGTGTCGCTCAACGACGGCAAGGGAAATTTCTCGACACCAAGTTTTGTCCATAACGACAGCTCGGGACAAGGCCAGTTTGGTTATGGGCAGGAGTGGCGCATCGAGAAACATGTTCGGACCTTGGGTGAATTGGCCGACCCGTTGCGTGCGAGGTTCGACAATGCAGTCGACACCGTAAAGATCGAGACTGCGTCAGCACCAAGTGCCGGGGCGGCGCACCCAGCCACCCCGGCGGTGGTCGCCAAGAGTATGGCCACCTCGGTTGCAGCATCTTCTGCATTCGTGCGCATTCACAGCGCGGACATCGTTGGATTCGGCGATGATGGCGTCTGGGTAGCGCTCAGCCAGGGAGATGGAACCTTCACCACAGCCGCACTGGCGGTTCCGAACTTCGGGGCGAAGCAGGGCTGGCAGGTCGGTCGGCATTTGCGGTTGCTTGCGGACGTCAGCGGCGACGGCCTCGCGGACATCGTCTGCTTCGGCGACGACGGCGTGTGGACCGCGCTCAGCAACGGGAATGGCGGCTTGCAAGCGGCCAAGTTGGTATTGCAGAACTTCGGGGTCAAGCAGGGATGGACCGTCGCCAATGACCCTCGCATTCTGGCCGATCTCACGGGCGACAAGCGCAGCGACATCGTCGGTTTCGGCAATGATGGCATGTGGACCGCGCTCAGCAACGGGGATGGCGGCTTTCAAGCGGCCAAATTCGTGATCGCCGACTTTGGCTACAACCACGGCTGGCGCACCGCCGTGCACGAGCAACTCCTGGCCGACCTGACCGGTGACGGCAAGGCCGACTTTATTGGCTTCGGCGACGACGGCGTCTGGACTGCACTCAGCCAAGGCGGCGGAAGTTTCACCCCGGCCAAGATGGTCGTCGCAGACTTCTGTGCCAGTAAAGGTTGGAAGACCACCCAACACCCCCGTTTCGTCGTCGACTTGACGGGTAACAAGCATGCCGACCTCGTCGGCTTCGGCAACGACGGCGTCTGGACTGCTTTGGGCAACGGTGACGGAACGTTCGCAGCGCCCAAGTTCGTATTGCAGAACTTCGGGGTCAACCAGGGCTGGAGCGTCGCCAACCATCCCCGCTTCCTGGCCGACACCACGGGCGACGGCCTGCCCGACATCGTGGGTTTCGGGGACGCGGGCGTGTGGGTCGCCCAGAACACGGGAAATGGCGTCTTCGCCGCTGCCAGGTTCGTCCTTAACGATTTTGGATACCGGTCAGGGCAGACCGGCATCAAGCACATCTTTGTGCTGATGATGGAAAATCGGTCGTTCGACCACATGCTGGGATTCTCCGAGATCAAGGGTATCGACACGCAAACCGGCCAACCCACTTCGGCGGAGGTCCTGACCGGAAACGAAACCAACAGCAACACCGACGATGCGGCCCATCCGACCTACAAGGTCGATCGATCGGCGGGGGATACGACAGTTGGCCAGCGCGACGTGCTGCATCAATTCTCGGATGTCACAGTCCAACTGTGCGGGACGGAGCACCTCCAACTCAATGGGGCTCCATACCCCCCGGTCGACAACTCAGGCTTCGTTACCGACTACGCTGCCTTTTCAGATAAGAGCAACCCGGGCGAACCTATGCGGTGCTTTGCCCAGCAGTATGTGCCCATTCTGAAATCAGTTGGCCAAGGAGTTTGTGCTGTGCGATCATTGGCATAGTTCCATGGCGGGCCCCACTGAGCCGAACCGGATGTTTGCCCATGCCGCTACGTCGGGTGTCTGGGACAATTCACCCAGCGGTTCCGACCAACTCAAGGATGAGGTCTTCAACTCCAAGGGCATCCATTTCGACACTGGTACCCTCTACGATCGATTGCGCAGCGCCAAGATACCATTCCGAAATCTACTCCGGGGACGGCGTTCCTAACGTGGTCCTGCTCAAGGGGATCGGCCTGTCTGATGTCGATCTTTTTGAGGACTTCGAAAAGGATGTCATGGATCCCGGCTACGACGCGGCCTACACGTTCATCGAGCCGTACTACGGGACCATAGATCAGAAGCTGAATAGCCTGGGGTCAAGCGCGAAGGATGAATCAGAGAAAGTCGCAATTGAGGCGCTGAAGAAACTGTTGCAAGAAGTTGGCTTGTTGGCGGCACCACAACCCATCAACTCGCAGCACCCTGGAAACAGTGTCTTTGAGGGGGAGTCGCTCATCAAGAAAGTCTATGAGATCATTCGCAGTTCTCCCCACTGGAATGACAGCATGCTGATCCTCGCCTGGGATGAGCACGGTGGCTTTTACGACCATGTGCGCCCGCCGCGTGCCGCCCCGACAGGTTCGAAGGGGCAAGCGCACGGTTTCCTGTTCGACCAGTACGGGCCACGGGTTCCTGTGGTGGTGATTTCCCCACTGTGCCCGCAAGGCATGATCGAGCACAGAAGGCTTGAACACTCCGCCATCCCCGCAACGGTCGAGCAGGTGTTCGGGCTGCAGCCCATGACGGTGCGCGACAGTTCGATCGTCGGCGTGCAGAACCTGGCAACGCTTCAAACGCCGCGCCAGAACGCTCCTCTGACGCTGACGCCCGATAGCCAGCGTAGCCGCGCGCCGCAACCCGTCGCCGACAGCAACGAGGTGATTGCGACGGTCGATCCGTCGACTCCCTTGGATTCGATCAAGGACCCCTGGCTGGTTTCGACGATCTTCATCGTCGCGAAAGGCCACATGGAAGCTGCGGCTACGCCCGAAGAGAGCACGAAGATCAAAACCCAGGTTCAAGGGTTGAGGACCGTCGGCGACTTCATGCAATATCTCAACGAGGCCATTCCCAAAGTCAAGCAGAAGCAAGTCGCGGCACGCCAGGTCCGCATGGCGCAGATTCGCTCGCCCCGCCCCAGCACAGGAATCCTGAGCGAGACTCATCCGTCAGTGCAGGCCCACTAGCATCTAAGGCTTCCCCGACTGTGCGGCGCGGCCGTCCGGTGGTGTTCAGCCTCCCCGGTCGGCGCCTGCGACCGAGTATCTGCTGGCTGGCTCAAAGCGGCCTGTGCGGAATGTCCGGTGTTGGCCGAAAGGGGAACGGCAGCTTTGGACAAGCAGCGCGCCGAAGCGGTCATTCGATCGATTATGCAGGCCGTGACCGCCTCAAGATCTGCGCGCACGAGATCCACGCGCATGTCGGGACCGTGTCGCGCGATGCTGCGGATCGCGCTGCTCATGATCTTTGCCCTGGGCTTCCAGCCAGGTACGCGTCTGGTCCAGTATCTCGCCCGACAGAGCGGGGTCGTCGCTCACACGCGCCATGATCATGGCGCCCACCATCGCTGCCCAACTGCCAATCGCCGCCTGACGCTTCTGAGCGGCAGTCTCGCCTGCGGCGATGCGACTGAGACGTTCGATCTGCCGTTTGAGGCCAGTTGTCATCTCCGTGCGCGCGCGACCGGCCAGGCGGATCGTCTCCCCGGCCAAGGCAGCGGTGGGACATCCGGCCGCTCGGTTATCGCGATGCGTCGGCGACAGATATCCGGCGGCATAGGTCGCGAGGTTGCCTGAGGGCTCGGGCCGTTTCGCCAGCACGTCGGCGAGCGCGCCGGCGATCAGCTCGTCCTTGGAGGCGAAGTAGCCGTAGAAACCGCCGTGCGTAAGCCCGGCCGCCTGCATGATCTCCGCGACCGTGACGGCCTCGAATCCATGCTCCCGAAACAGCCGGCCCGCGGCCTCCAGGATGGTGCGTCGGTTCTCTGTCACCTGTTCGCGGCTTACTCGCATCTTTCTCTCCAGAACCGCCTTGACATTATATATGATACTCGTCATGTAAGCGGCAACATGACGAACGTCATGAATACGCTAACCAGGAGCATCCTTCAATGAGCGTGAAACCCACCGTGCTTATCACCGGCGCTTCGGCCGGCATTGGCGCCGTTTACGCCGATCGTTTCGCCCGCCGTGGCCATGACGTTGTTCTGGTGGCGCGCGATGTTGCCCGGATGGCCAACGCGATCGCACCGCGCCTCGTGGCGGCGGGCAGAGGGTCGATCGTCAACCTTGGCTCGGTGGTTGGGCTGGCTCCGGAAATCGGCCTCACCGTTTACGGAGCGACCAAGGCCTTCGTGCTTTTCCTGAGCCAGGGCCTTCATCTCGAGCTTTCTCCCAAAGGCGTCTACGTGCAGGCCGTGCTCCCCAGCGCCATCCGCACGGAAATCTGGGAGCGCTCCGGCCGTGACGTGAATACGCTGCCTGCGGCCATGGCGACGGGTGAACTGGTGGACGCGGCTCTTGTCGGCTTCGATCGTCGTGAAACCGTGACCATTCCGCCTTTGCCGGATGCCGGCCAATGGAGCGCCCTGGAAGCCGCGCGGCAGGCGATGCTGCCCAATTTCATGCAAGCCCACGCGGCGGACCGTTACCGCGCGGCAGCCTGACGATCACGCGTCAAGGCCTCGTCGCCGCCCACAAGCAAAAGGCTCATCCTCGAGGCTGCCGGACGGCCACAGGGCACCAAAGGCTGAAACCGGCCCTCATCAACCTTCGCAAATCACCCAGGACAGCGATCATGCACAAAACGCTTCTCGCAGCCGCCTTCATCGCGACCGGCCTGTCGGCGGGATCGGCGCCCGCAGCGCCCGCAGCTTATCAGGACCCGCTGAGCGCGGCGACTTTGCACACGATCGGGGCGCGGTTCGGTGAGCTCATGGCGTTGGCAAACAGGCACGATCTCAAGGCCCTGCACGCCATGTTCTGGCAATCGCCGTCGGCCCTTCTGGTTGCCAAGGGCGCTGTCCAATCCGAAGGGAACTGGGCGGGATTTTGGGGAAACGACGCGATAGATCAGAAGCTGCACGATATAGCGAGCTCCGGGCCTGTCGTACCTCACACCCAACCTGTCCAAGCTCAAGGTAGTCGGCTTAACCGCCGACCTGGCCGAGTCATATGCCCCGGTGACCATTACGGTGTCGTATGCAGGTCAGGACGGCACGCCCAAGCCGTTTTTGATGATCATCGATTGGATCAAAATCGCGGATGACTGGAAGGTCGCTACAGAAATCATCTTGCCGGTTCCACCAACCCCGACCGTCAAGGGCTAGGCTGGGCAAAGCCGAGTCGGTTCGTCTTTTAGGAAACGGCAGGCTTGCCCGCCAAAGCTAATTCCAAGTCCCGCGGTGACCTGCAACCCGCCAACGGAATTTGGACACCATAAGAGAGCGCGTCGCGCCGGAACCTGACCGGATCAACTCCGGAGCGTCGTGGGGCAGGGCGCACGTTGCAAACTACACGAGCTGCAAGGAGACCGGACTTATGAAGGCGATCCAATATCGCGCTTACGGCGGGTATGAGGAGAACAGGCTAGTTGAACTCGCGCAGCCCTACCCAGTGGCGGGTGAGGTGCTCGTCCGAATGCGGACGCTGGGCGTCAATCCGCTCGATGACACAGTCCGTGCCGGTCAGATCTTCTTCGCCACCCGAGAGAATTTGCCGCGGGTCGGCGGGCAGACCGGCATGGGAGTTGTGTCGAATCGACAGTGGAACATTTCAAGCCGGGCGAACGCGTCTTCGTGACGGGGCGGGGCTTCGGCTTGCTCGTCGATGGAACCTGGCGAGAACTTGTCTCAGCTCCGGCGGCGGGGCTGACGCATGTGCCCGCACATATCGATGACGCGCATGCCGCCGCTTACCTTGCTGGTGCCGGCTATATCACAGGATACCTCGTACTGACGGAGTATGCAGCGTTCAAGCCAGGGCAGACGGTCCTGGCGCCCGGCATCGGCGGCGCCGTCGGCATGGAAAGCGTCCAGATCGCCCGAAAACTTGGCGCGTCGGTTGCGGCCTCAACGGCGACCACGACCGCGAGGGCGGAACAGGCGCGCGCCGCCGGATACGAGCACATTGTCGATCTCTCCAGCGAAAACCTGAGGGACGGTGTGATGCGAATGACCGGCGGCAAGGGCGTTGACGTGGTTATCGATGGTGTGGGCGGAACTCTGACGGGCGAGGCCCTTGGCTGTTTGGCCTCCGGCGGAACCTATGCGGTCGTCGGCTATGCGGCCGGCAGAGAAGCCCATATCAATCTGACAGACATCATCTGGAAGGCCGCGACGGTGCGTGGCTTCACCTTGAGGGCCTTCGCGCCGGAAACTTTGGCTGCGGCGCAGAAAGCGTTGCTCGGGTACCTCGCCGAGGGGAGTATCAAGCCGACCATCGCCAAGGTGTTTCCGCTGTCCGAGGCGGCGGAGGCGGTGCGCCATCTGATGGAGGGCCGGCCCTTCGGCCGTGTCCTGATGCGGGCGGAAAGCTTAGGCGCTCCGAGAGCGCTTGCCTACCCGGCTCGGTAACTTGCCAGCAGGTCCGATGCAAAAAAGGCGACGCGCCAGTCTGCGAAAGGCGCCTCAACCATGCCGTGAGCGCTGCGCACGGCCGCTTTCGGGATGAGCGTATCGACCAATGAATGACCGTGGTGGTGAAGGTTTCCGTACGCTGGCCCGGTGCCCGGACGCACGGCCAGCGATGGCCGGCGTCCGAAAATCTTCACCGAAGCCGACAATCGGGTGTTGGAGGAAGCCGCACTGCCGGCCGAGGCGATCGACCGGGTGTTCCTTACGGGGGGCACGGCGTTCGTTCCCGCCGTTCGGCGGTTGTTCGAGCAGCGGTTCGGGGTGGAGAAACTCGCCGGCGGCGGGGAGTTCGTGTCCGTCGCCGAAGGCCTCGCGCTGCTCGGAGCGGCTGTCGCGATGCAGTAGCGGGCGAATATTGGTTCGAGCGTAACGAGAGAGATCTGTGGTTTGCACCGTCTTTGGACGGTGCAAACCCAGTCTCGCGAATTCAGCCGCGGCGGCGGCGGCCCAGCAAACCCAATCCACCCAGCGCGGATCCGAGCAGCAACAGGCTGGCCGGCTCCGGGGCACCTACGTCACTGATCCGCTGCGCGGACACGAAGATACCGTCCTCCGACTGGCCCGGCAGGTTGCCGATGGGCGTCACCGAGTAGCCGGAGCCGGTCCAGGCCACAACGTTCACCGGCGATGGTCCGCCGTTGATCTCCTCGGTGACGATAGCATCACCCGCGTAGGCGCAGAAATCGCTGGCGGGGGCCTTCTGGATATCGATCGGGTAATTCGCAACGTAAAAGCCCTGCAGCGGGTTGTTCGAACTGCAGATGTTCGTGGGCACGGTGCTGACCGTCTCAGCCTCGTCTATGTCGCTGGCAACCAGAAAAACCGCTCCCGCTGGGGTGATGGCGTGGAGGTCTCCGGTGCCTTCCGACCCAACCAGCAGGTCGCCGGAATAGGGGCCGAAGGTGCTGGAGGCGATGTCCATGCCTTCCGAGTCCGCGCCTAGGTAAGCGAGCAGAGAGACGTTCCCGCTGGAGGTGATCTTGTAGACATCCCCGTAGTTCGTGGTGACCAGCATATTCCCGCCGAAATTACTGCCGGGATCGAAGAAAATCTGCCGGACGTTCCCGCCATCCGGCAAAGTGGTGAACAGCGACGGCGCCCCACTGCTGGGGACGAGGTAAATCTGGTTGCCCTGACCGTTACCCGCGTAGACGGCACCCGCGGCGAATCCACTCTGGCCCAATCCCACGCCAATGACGACTTCACTCCCGAAGCCCGGAAGCGGCTGGCCGAACGGCTGCACATTTCCGCCACTCAGATTGGTCGAGTAGAGCTGGTTATTATCGGTTCCAATGTACACCGAACCGACGAAGCCCGTGCCAGTGTAGTTAAATGCGATGGTGGAGTGGTTCAGACCTTCCACAGCGGCGATGTCGGCACCGGAGACGAAGGTCGAGAAGGTGACGTTCGCATAGGCGCTGGGAATAGCCGCTGCGAGAGAAGCCGCGAGCCCGATCACGGCGACCGCTTTCGTGGTGCGTACACGCGTCACGGATTTGCCTCCCTGAGGGTGAAAACCAACGACGGTAAGCATTTAGCAATTCCCGGGCCATCTTATTAGGGCTTTGAAATCAGGAACATTTTGTTAGTTTGGAGGTCCATCAAATTTCCGTGTGTAAAAAATCTGACACTTCGGCCGTCATTCGGCGCCCTGACGACGAGGCGCGTGTGCGGGTGCCTTCGCGCAATTTTACGCGTGCGCCGGCAGAGCAACGACTGTCGGGTGCGCCGTGGCAGATAAAGCGAGCGCGGGCCGAGGTCTCCGTCGTAAAGCAGACCGGTAATTGCTCACCTCGGGTGACCATTCGGACTGTGGTCAACGGCAAGGTTCGATGATGACGCATCCGGGTACGCCCGGCCGATCCGCCGATGAAGCGGATCGCAGCCCAGGCCCAAAAGAAACAATAAGCGAGGCACCAAACAAGGCGATGGGCGGACAGCAGCGGCCGGAACAGGCTAGGCGAGGCGGGTTAAGGAATTCCTCGCCCGGGCCGAGCCGGCCGGTCAGTAGCCGACGCCGAGAATGATGAAGGGCGGGGCCGCGGGCGGCGGAAGCTGCGCCTGGGCGGCGGGATGTGCGGAGGGCGGCATCGGGATGGAGCCGGTGATATCGGAGTTTGCCGCGGCCGGGGCCGGCGTTTCGGACGCCGACGCATCGCCGAATGGCGGGGACGCCCGCAACCGGCAAGCAGGCTCAAGCCCGCCGCGACAAGGAGCAACAAACGCGCTTTCTGGATCGCCATGACCACGCCCCGCGCTTTTAAGCGGATCCCCCGGACGAGGCAGGCTAGCGGAGCGCGGTTAAGGAGGGATTTAGCGCCCCGCTGCGGGGATGGCCTTAGCCCTCTCCCGCTTGCGGGAGAGGCTTGGGTGAGGGGCTGCGGCCGCGAAGCTTGCGCCGGCGCAGAGACCTACCCTCACCCGGCACGCGTTGCGTGCCGGCCTCCCCCGTAAACGGGGGAGGACTAGGGAAACTCTCACCAATTCCCGGTCGCCAGCCGCACGATGACCGGGCAGAGAATGACGATGAACAGCACCGGGAAGATGCAGATCATCATCGGCACCGCGAGCTTCGCCGGCAGGCTGTAGGCTTTCTCCTCGGCGCGCGACAGCCGCTTGTGGCGCATGTCGTCGGAATAGACGCGGAGCGCTCGCCGATCGAGGACCCGAGTTCGTCGGATTGCTGGATCAGGGTGGCGAACGAGCGCGCCTCGTCGAGGCCGAGCCGGTCGCCGAGTGGTCGAGCCATTCGTCGTGGTGCGGCCGGCGCGGATTTGAGTTTCGCCATGTGTATGTTGGCGGCGAGCGAGGGATACGCCACGCCGAGCTCGCGGCCGACGCGGTCGAGCGCCGCCTCCATGGCGAGGCCGGCATCGGCGCAGACCACCAACAGATCCATGAAATCCGGGAAGCCCGCCTGATGTTCGCGGCGGCGGGCTTTGATGCGGCGGTCGAGATAAAGGCTCGGCAACAGATAACCGAGCACGCCGCCGCACATGACGAAGAGCCAGAGCGAGGTTTGGACGCGGAGGCCGGTCAGCGGCAGCCCGGCATAGACGGCAGCCGCCAGCCCGATCGCGAGCGTGACGCGAGCGAGGAAGAAATAAGCCGCTCCGTGCGGATCGTAGATGCCGGCTTCGATCAGCCGGCGGCGCAGCTGTTTGACGTCGTTGGTGTCGACCGAGGAATAATGCTTGGTCGTATAGTCGACGAGCTTTTGCGCCGCTTTGAGGCCCGAATAGCGCATGGCGCGGCGGCCGCCCGGTGCGCCGTCCTCGACGCCGACGGTCGCGGCGCGGCGGCGCACCGCTTCGCGCGCCCGCACGCCGAGCATGCCGGCGAAAGCGAGCGTGCCGGCGGCGAGGAAAATCAGCACGCTCAGCATGGTCGCTGCGTTGTCGCCGAACCAGCTCAGTGGGGTGCCAGGGTCCATCACGGGGCATCCTGATCGTGTCGGCGCGGCTCTCCGCTCATTCCCGCGCAAGCGGGAATCGGACTCCGGGTCCCCGCTTTCGCGGGGCCCGGATGAACTCTGCTGTGACAATCTCATCCTAGCCCGCTCTAAATCTTGAAGTTGACCATCTTGAACATCACCAGATTGCCGACCGACATCCAGCCGGCGGCGGCGAACAACAATTCCTTGGTCAGCGGCTCGCTCCACACCGACGCGTAGAAATCCGGCGCGATGAATTGGATGACCAGGAACATGCCGATCGGCAGCGCCGAGAGAATCATCGCCGAGGCGCGGCCTTCGGCGGCGAGCGCGCGGATCTTGCGCCGATCTTAAATCGCTGGCGGATGACGCCGGACAGGTTTCCCAGAATCTCGCCGAGATTGCCGCCGGTCGAGCCCTGGATGGCGACCGCGGTGACGAACAGCGGCAGATCGTCGGAGCCGATGCGGCATAGAGATTTCGCATCGCGGTTTCGAGCTCGGCGCCGTAGGTGATCTCGTCCGACACGATGCCGAATTCCGAGCCGATCGGGTCCTTCATTTCGCGCCCCACCATGGTGATGGCGATCGGCACCGGATGGCCGGCGCGCAGGCTGCGCACGATGATATCGAGCGCGTCGGGGAACTGGGCGGCGAATTGCTTTTGCCGCCGGCTGCGCAGCGTTTTGAGGATGAAGATCGGCAGCACCGTGGCGCTGAACAAACCCGCCGCAGCGGCTTCAAGTAGCTGCCGCGGAACATCATGTCGGCCGCGAAGGCGACGACGGCGAGGACAATGACGACGATGATGAGCCGGGTGATGCCGATGGTGAGGCCGGACTGCAGGATCAGCCGATTGAGCGCGACGAGATTGAGCTGATAATCGCCGCCCGCGGTGAGGCCGCGTTCGCGGCGCAATTCCGAGAGCACGCTTTCGCGATCGGTGCGGTCCTTCGAGATCATCCGCCGGCGATTGATCTTGCTGCGATAGGACGCCGCCTTAAAGCAGGTCAGATACACCGCCTCGACCGCGAGCACCGCCGAGATCGCGACGAACAGCCAGACCAGATAGATCGGATCGA
>CAVXNH010000043.1:0-128878 GCA_963762885.1 uncultured Alphaproteobacteria bacterium | reverse complement strand
GGGTTGGGTAGCGTCGCGAGCATGCTGCGATGGCGTTTGCGAAAGTTGCTCGGCGTATCGTCCTTGGCGCGCGCGAACTGTCGGTTAAACAGCGACAGATTGGTAAAGCCCACCTCCACCGCGATCGTTGCGATCGGCATCGCGCTGTCGATCAACATCGAGCAGGCGCGACCGATCCGCAGCCGATTGATGTAGCCGACCATCGTCATTCGCGTGTGGCGCCTGAACATCCGGTGGAGCGCCGAAGTGCTGACACAGGCGAGTTCGGCCATTCCGCCGATCGACACGGGTTCAGCGAAATGGTCATGCAGATGGGCAAGCACGCGGGCCAAGCGTGGGTCGGCCGCCAACTCTAACGGCTCCGACGGTATATTCGCGAGCGGGACAGCGTCAGCATCCTGGCAGAGCGTCGTCAGCACGTCGAGCAGCAGGACCAGACGGCGAGCGGACGTCACTCCTCGCATCAACTCGATCAGGGGTGCGACCGCTTCTCGCGCGGCACGGCCAAAGCTGAGGCCCTGAGCGGCGCGAGCCAGCATCCCGCCGATCCGTGCGGTCTCCGGAAACAGGGTCGTCAGTCCCGCCGCCCATTCGCGCGTGAACCAGACCACCAAAGCCACATGAGGTCGTGTCGCGTCGACGGCCTCACGCGAGTGCCAGCTATGGGGAATGCCTGGTCCAATCAGAACGAGATCGCCATCGTCATAAGGCTCGACGTCGTCACCAACATACCGATGGCCGCGACTGTTGCACGTCAGCGTCAGTTCGAACTCGGGATGGTGGTGCCACTCGAATGGGATGCCATCCGCGAGCCTGCGGTCCAGGAAGGCACAGGATGCGCCGGCTTCGGGCGTCACGGTTTCGAAGAAAGCCTTCATGTCAGTTCGATCCGAGGCGCTCAATGGTCGCAAGACGCCAGAATAGTATCAGTATTCGCCGGTTTTCGCACGCGAATGTTGGGGGGCCGGGACCCTAAGATGATCGTCTGTTATCGTCGCTGAGGAGAGCGGACCGTGGCGTACGCAATCGATGTACCCGATGCACGCGCGATCGATGCACCTGGCTCGGAGACTGATGGGCATGGCGATCACCCGGGCGCGCGGGGCCAGACGATCCAACTGAAGGATATCCAGAAGACGCTGCCGCTCCGCGTGTTGAGCGAAGCCGATTGGCGGCATTGGATAACGCAAGGCTTCGTCGTGATACGGGACCTCGTTCCGCGGGAACTATGCGACGCCGTGGCCGATATGCTCTGGCGATTTCTGGAGATGGACCCGGCCGACCCCGCGACCTGGTACAAACCGCAACTGCGCGAACATAAGATGACCGAGTTGAACAACACCGGCATGGTGGAGGTATACAACCACCAGAGCCTGTGGGACACTCGGCAGAACAGGCGCGTGTACGATGCCTTCGTCGACATCTGGGATCGGGAAGATCTGTGGGTCGCGATCGACCGCGCGAACCTCAACCCGCCGAGCAGGCAGGCGCGCACCGAACGCCGGACTGATGGGTTCATCCATTTCGACATCGATGTATCGCGGCGCCCGCTTCCTGTCGCCGTTCAGGGCGTCCTGTCACTTAGAAAGGGGGGTGGAGACATTGGCGGCTTCCAATGCGTGCCCGGCGTGTTTGCCGAGATCGATGACTGGTGGGCCAGGCAGCCCACTGGCGCCAATCCATTCAAGCCCGACATCACCGGTCACGCGATCGAGAATATCGAGCTCAACGCGGGCGACCTGCTGATCTTTAACAGCCAGCTCCCGCACGGCGTGCGTCCGAACATCTCCAACAACGACGTGCGCATGGCGCAGTATATCTCCATGTTCCCGGCCGACTTCGACAACGAGCCACTGCGGCAGGCGCGCATCACGACCTGGGCGGACCAGACGCATCCGATCGGCGTGCCGTTCCCCGGCGATCCGCGCGCGTTCGAGAAGAACAATTTCGCCGTCGCCGACCTCGATCCGTTTGGCCGCAAGCTACTGGGCCTCGACCCCTGGGGCTGACACGCTCGACGCACACGAGAGGAATGACAATGCGCATCGGTCTTGCCGCTCTCGGCGCGTTGGCCGGTTTCATGGCAACCGGCGCATCGGCCCGCGCCGTGCTGTCGTGCGATGTGACAGCGCTCAACGCGCTGCGCGTGCCTGATGTCAGCGTGACCGATGCGAAGCCCGTGGCGGCCGTCGGAGCCGTTCCCGCTTACTGTGAAGTGCACGGCACCGTCATCACGAAGGGCGAGGGCGTCGCGAATGGTCTCGCGCGCTTCGCCATGCAACTGCCCGAGGCATGGCGACATCGTTTCCTGTTCCTCGGCGTCGGCGGCAATGCCGGCAATTTGGTGCCCTCGGCGAACGCCACCGATCGCGGCCTGGCTCTGGGCAAGGGCTACACGACGATTTTGACCGATACCGGCCATGTCGGCGACGGCGTGAGCGCCAGTTGGTCCCGCCTGCCGGACGGCAAGCCGGACATGGTGAAACGGGTCGATTTCTTTTATCGCGCCGCACACGATGTCACCATCGCCGGAAAGGCTTTCGCCGAAGCCTGGTATGCCGCGAAAGTGAAGCACGCCTATTTCGATGGTTGTTCGACCGGCGGACGCATGGCGATGATGGAGGCCGATCGCTACCCCGAGGATTATCAAGGGGTGATCGCCGGCGATCCGTTACTGAGCAACATCACCTCCGCGGCGCGCGCCGTCGTTCAGAAGGCGGCGCTCTCATCCCCCGCCGCCTACATCCCAGAAGCCACGATCGCGGCGATCGACGCGCGGGTGACCGGGCAATGCGATGCGATCGACGGCGCGAAGGACGGCCTTGTTCAGAACCCTTCGGCCTGCCCGGTCCGTGCCGCGGACCTGCTCTGCCGCCCTGGCGAAACACAGGCCTGTCTGAACGCGGACCAAATGCGGGTGATGAAGAGCTATACTTCGCGGTTCCACGATACGCAGGGACATGTCGTGTTCGGCCCTTGGGCGCTCACCGATCTGTCGGGGCCTCAGGGTCTCGCGTTCAACACGACCGGGCAGGCGGCGCCCGATCTGTCGGATCTGGCCGCGCCGTGGAAGGCGAACCCGGAAGCGGAGGCGCACGTCTGGGCTTTGGTGCAGCAGATGTTGACGTACTGGCTTGGCATGGGGCCCGGCGCGACAGTCGCTGACCTGGATGTCGATCCGAGCACCAACACGATAGGCGACAAATTGCTTGGGATGATGGATGCGACCTACGCCCAGGGAAACACGCGCGATCCGGCGCGGCTCAGGCGGTTCATCGCGCAGGGTCGCAAGTTGATCCTCTATCATGGCGCGAGCGACCCCTCGATCCCGGCGTCGCAATCCATCGCGTTCTATCAGGAACTTGTCGGGCAACAACAAGGCATTGAGCGCACACAAAAGAACGTGCGGTTGTTCCTCGTTCCAGGAATGCATCATTGCGGCGGCGGCCCGGCTCCGGACCGGTTCGATACGCTGTCCGCCATCGAGGCGTGGGTCGAGCATGGCAACGCGCCGGACGCGATCCAGGCCAGCACCGGGCCGAACGCGCCGGTGCAACACCGGCTGCCGCTGTGCCCGTACCCGAAGCAGGCGCGTTATCGCGGGACGGGAGAGATCACCGATCCCACGAACTGGAGCTGTGCGGCAGGCGCCGCTGGGTAACCGCGTCAATCGTTCCCGTTGCTACGTCCCGATCGCCAGGTACAATACTCAGTTCCGCGGCACTCAGTTCCGTGGCGGCAGCGGAAACCGCGTCGGATTGGGCGCGGTTGACGGTTATGCCGGGCCACTCTCGAACCAATATAGAGGGTCACCATGCCTTGGATGATCGAGCGCCAGCACGACCACGTCGTCGTCGTGACCATGAACACAAACAAGGTCAACGCGCAAAATCCGGCGTTCTTTGACGACCTGCATGAAGCATTCGACCGCCTCGAAGGCGGGTTCAACGACTGCGCGGTGGTTCTCACGGGCACAGGCGCCGCGTTCTCGGCGGGGCTGGATTTTGACCACCACTTCCCCTTGTTCGCGAGACAATCGGTCAAAGAGATCGATGCGTGGTTAGATGCCTATCGCGCCACCAATCTGCGCCTTTTCACTTACCCCCGGCCGACCGTGGCGGCGATCAACGGCCATGCATACGCTGGCGGTCTGATCACGGCGCTCGGATGCGATCATCGCATCGCTTCGGAAGGCGCGTTGCAGTTCTCCTTGAATGAGGTGCCAATCGGCATTCCCATGCCAGCAGTGTACTGCGAGATCATCAAGCACGCGATTGGTCCACGCGCGGCGAATGAGCTGACGCTGTTCGGTCAGGTCTATGATCTCGCGACCGCGGCGAAGATGGGCGTGATAGACAAGACCGCCGTGCCAGGCAGGCTGCTGGATGATGCCGTGACCTGGGCTGCTCTCGTGTCACCAGACTGCTACCCTGCCTACGCGTTCGCGAAGCGCGCTTTGCAGGCGACGACGATGGCCGCGATCGATGCCGCGGCGCGGCTCGATCGGGATTGGTTGTCGCGTCTCATGTCAGATCCCGCGAGCCTGCGTGCCCACGCACGTCGCTACCGCGAGCTGAAGGGACGTGAGATCACATGGGCGCTGCCCGGTTAAGGCCCTTTATGGGATCGCCACACACAGATCGGTAGGCACACGCCACCCATTCCACAGCGTGGATCTTGTCATCAGGCGGCGAGCCACATCCCCCGAATTTCTTCAGAGTACGCGCCGAAATTGGGGCTCCGGCGCGACGCACAGGGTTCGAAACGTGTCCAGGACTCCCAGCCAGGAAATTCACTGACACATTTCAATATCCTGCTGACCTACACGCGTGCTGGAACTTCGAACCCGGTGCTGGCCGGGACGTCGGCAAATACGTGCGAAAGGCGTGATCTCACCCGGCTCGTCGTTACAGTATCAGCCACGTGCGACCAGTCATGCCGGCGAAAATCGAGTTTGTTGGACTGGCCAGGGGCCTGGGAAACGGCCCCTACGGCCTCGACCCAACAGCCGTGCCATGAAGTGCCATCCTGCCGCACCTTATGTCACCGTGTCAGAAGGCGGCAGTCGGCCACACACGGCCCGTCGCTGTCATCGGGCTTGGGGCCCGGACGATGCAGCACGGATTTCGTGAGTGTGATCTCCGCCATCGTCACGCCGGTCGGCAGGCGCTCGCCCTCGGCCGCGCCATTGACGATCAAGGCATAGCCGCCGGGCTCTGTAGGCGGCCAGAACAACGACACGTTTGGCTCGCGCACGATGTTTTTGGCGGCGGACGCACCCACGGCGCAGCCGATGCTGCTGCCGCGAAGCTCGATCGTCACATGACTGGTGTGCGGACCATCCTTCGCGACCGTGAGCAGATAGGCCTCGCGGCCGTAGTTGGAGATCGCCTCGGCGAGCGTGCGGATTGGCATGATCGGTCCTTCCCGGGTTCTTTCCGGCCTTTGGTGGCGCCCTCATCCGCGGTCGTCGATGAAGTGCGCATATCATTCAGTTCAGGCTTCAAAGGATGTATTGACTGCGTGTCTTTAACGCTTGGGTGCCGGTGTGGGTTGTTACGAAGCCACTCTCTGTGCGACCCGTCGGGCCGGGAGCGGGCCTCCACTTGCAATGTAGACTCCACCCGAAATCAGCAGCATTGCGATCCAGTCACTCGTCGCCGGCCATTCGCCGAGAACCGGAATGGCCACAATCGCGGTTATCGCGGGGGCCATGGCTGCGAACGCTGAGCCGTTCGACGCACCAAGAATTCTGACCGCCCGCCCGATACACACGAACGAAATCACGGCCACCAGAAATCCATGGACAAATGCCTGCAAGACAAGGTCACGCCAAGGTGCGTTGAACAGACGGGTCCCGAAAATGCCCGCGTACACTGGCACGTAGGCGATCAATGACCCGACCGCGGCGATCGCAGCGGCGTGAAGCCCGTCCAATCTCGCTTTCCGCATGGCCACGACATAGCAGGCCCACAACATGCCCGCACCGACGAACATGGCGTGGCCGATGTTCTGCCGCGTTCCGATCGCGCCACCCGCGCCCCAGACGATGCCCAGGACACCGGCAACGATCAAGACGAGTCCGATCCACTTGGCAACGGTGAAAACCTCGCCAAGCACGGCTACGGCCACGATCGCAACATATAGGGGTATGACGGCAGTATACAGCGATGCCGCGTGTGCCGCCGGTGCGAACAGCAGACCGCCGTAGGAAACCAACACCATCGGCGCGCCACCGCCCAGCATGATCGCCGCCAGTCCCGGCCACCCCAGACGATCGGCGGCAAGGCCCTTCTTCAGCAGAAACGGCAGCAAGCTCAATCCGGCGACACCGAAACGAATTGCCACGATGTCCCAGGGTGCGAGGCTTGTCCTGATTCCAAGCCGCACGGCCACGATCCATGACGCCCAGATGCTCACGGCCGCAAGGCCGTAGAGCGAGCCACGGATGTATTCGGAGGTAGTAGGTTTCGGCATAGGGAGGCCTTTCGCCGGGCTGACGATCGTCAGACCGCCAGGTGTGCCGATGGTCGCGCCGCCGGCGAAGGCGACCTGAGCGTTCCGCGCTGCAGGGGGCGGCAGGGTCACGGGCGATATCATCGATCTTGGCGTTATGAATGATTGAACATAGCGAGTTGGCCGTTGAACATCAACCGCTCCCTTTCCGACGCGCAGTCTCGATGGCGGCGTCGCGCCAACCAAGAATCACTTTGCTGGCATACCCCGAGCTGGATTCGAACTCGGTCCGGGTCGGTATCCCAGAAACCACGAGGCAAGATCACGCTCTCACCGAGATCGTGGTTACGGCAGCAGCCGCGCCGGTGTCGGCCGCAGGCGGCGGTTCGTCGGTCCACCGAACGTACCGCCCACCCAATGGTAAGTGACGGTCGGCCTATGCGGCGCTGTAGATTTCTTCCACCGTGATGACGATCCCGGGTGGGGCCATCGTGCCGCTGTCGGTCGAAAGCGTCGGTTGGTCGATCCCGCTCGGGCGGCTGCCAGGAGACAAAAGCGATCCGCTGAGTCTGGCCGCGATTGGCCAGGTGGTTCAGCGGACTTTGAGATCGAGCGGGGGCCGCCCGGCGCTGGAAGGTGCCGACGCAGTGCCGATGCGCGTTTCTCTGATGCACGGCGATCGGGCGAAAATCGAGATAATCGCCAGCCACGTTCATCCCCGTACTTCGCCATCGCAAATGGTCGCTGTTCTGTGTCACCTGGCATTGGCGCAGATTCCGGAAGACCAGATCGTGGACACCCTGTCGCGGCTGAATGGTGAAGTGGGGAGGACTGCCTGAAGTCTTGGCGTGTCGGCATCAGGCGGCGAGGCGCATCTCCCGGATGTCCGTCAACAGGCGCCGGCACTCCGAGCTGGGGGCGAGGCACATGGTTCGATACGTGTCCAGGAAGGGCCGCCAGCCACTCTGACAGTCACGATCTCTTGCGTTTGGCGGCCGTTCAGGCCTGATCAGTAACGGTACGGATAAGGGGCCCGGTAGTAGACCCGAGGTGGCGGATAATAGGCCCGAGGCGGCGGATAATACGCCGGCACCGGAAGGTACACCGGCGGCAACCCGATGAAGACGCCGCCGCGCCAGCAGCACCCCCAAGCCCCGCCGTGCCAACCCCAGCCGCCGTGCCAGCCCCAACCGCCGTGCCAGCCCCATCCGCCGCGACCGTGCCAGGCGGCATGCGCGGGCGACGCCGCAGCCAAGGGCACAGCCAGGGCACCGACCAGGGCAGCGATCCGAAGGGTAGAGGAAACGATCTTGCGCATGGCATTTCACTCCCGCGATCGTGTCACAATGCACCGCGATCAGGGCAGCGATATGTCTGCGTTGTTTCAGATGGTGACGGATTGGAGCGACCTTGTATTACGATCCTGACGCTTCGAAGCGTCAGGATCAGAACACCAGTGCCGCACCGGCAGCGCCGTCAGATCGCCCCCACTGCCCGCAGGTCGGCGATATCCGCGGCGCTGAGCCCGGCCTCACCCAGTAACGCCTCGGTGTCGGCGCCGAGCGCCGGACCCGCGGCCGCGCCCGGGCGCTTCCCGTCGATCCGGATGGGCGTAGCGATCATTTTCAAATCGGACCGCTGCTTGTGCGCCAGCGTCAACACGCCGTCTGTTGCTTGCAGATGCGGATTGTCCAGCGCCTGCGGCAGGGTCAACACCGGTGCGGCCGGAACGCGCCCCCCAAGGCGCTGCATCCACGCCGCGGTGGTCGCGCGGCGAAACTCGCCGTCGAGGATCTCCGCCAAGGCATCGCGATTGGCGAACCGCTCGGGGAAGCCGCGAAAGCGTTCGTCGGCCGCCAGTTCGGGACGGCCGATGCAGTCGCACAGCGTGGTCCAGAACTTCGGCGTCATGCACATGATGAACAGCCAGCCGTCCGCGGTCGGATACATCTCGCACGGCACCACCGCGGGGTGTCCGGACCGCGGGCGGCGTTCCGACACGTAGCCCTCGTTCAGGTACCAGGTCGCCGGATAGCTGAGCTGGTGCATCGCCACGTCGTACAGCGTCACGTCGACGTCGCAGCCCTGGCCGCTGCGATACGCGCCCAACAGCGCCGCCGTCAGCGCATAGGCCATGGTGACACCCGACATGTAGTCGATGATCGACAGGCCCATCCGGGTCGGCGGCCCATCGGGTTCGCCGGTCAGGTGCAGATAGCCGGCCTCGGCCTGCGCCAGGTAATCGTAAGCCGGCCAGCCGGCGCGCGGTCCGGTGCGGCCGTAACCGGACAGATGCGCGCAGACCAGGCGTGGGTTGGCCTCGCGCAGATCGTCGTAGGTTATGCGCAGCTTTGCCGGCTGATCGCCGCGCAAATTGTTCATCACCGCGTCGGCCTTCGCCACCAGCTTCAGAAACGCCGCATAACCCTGCTCGTGATGCAGATCGAGCACCACGCTGCGCTTGCCGCGATTGAAGCTTTGAAAGAACTGGCTGTCGTTCGGCCCGAGGAAGAACGGCCCCGCATGCCGCGAGCTGTCTCCCGGCGCGACGCCGGCACGGGCCGGCGCCTCGACCTTGACGATCTCGGCCCCCAAATCGGCGAGATGCATCGTGCCGTACAGGCCCGGCACCGTATTGTTCGATGGTGAGAACCCGAATGCCTTGCAATGGCCGCACTGCCCGCACTCCTGATCGCCGCGCTTGCTGCTCTGTTCGGAAGGACGCCTCAGTAGCCCGCCTTGTCTTCGGTGTCGAAGCCGCGCTTGCCGACCAGGATCGTGCGATCGAACACGCAAACCACCGTGCCCTGCTGGTTGAAGCCGCGCGTCTGCACGGTGACGATCCCCGCTTGCGGCCGAGACTTGCTCTCGCGCTTGTCGAGCACTTCGGATTCGGCCGACAGCGTATCGCCGACAAACAGCGGATGGGTCAGCTTGATCTCGCGCCAGCCGAGATTGGCGATGGCCTTCTGGCTGACGTCGCTGACGCTCATGCCCGCCATCAGCGCCACGGTCAGGGGCGAACACACGATACAGCGGCCGAACTCGCTGTGCTTGGCGTATTCGGCGTCGAAATGCAGCGGGTGGGTGTTCATCGTCAGCAACGTGAACCAGGTGTTGTCGGTTTCCGAGATGGTGCGGGCGGGGCGATGTTCATAAATGTCGCCAACCGTGAAATCCTCGAAGTAGCGGCCAAACCTTTCACGGTAGCGGTTCGGACCGACCTTGTGCGCCTCGGCGACCATGTCATTCTCCCTTGTTGTCATTGCGCGGAGCGCAGCGACGCGGCAATCCCCCGCCTGACGAACGGGGCTCCTCACCCGGGAGACTGCTGTGTCGCCGCGTTCGCCGCAATAACCCGGAGGATCCGCATATCGGAGCCAACACTTGAAAGGCCACTGCAATGTGTCAGTCCGCAAGCAGATTCACCACAAAGACACAAAGAACTAAATCTTCGTGCCTTTGTGCCTTTGTGGTGCATCTGCTTGCGGACTGACAGCCGCCCCGATCGAAACGTAAGGTTCCCCCGGCAACCGTCGCCGCCCCCTGGCGGCCGGCGCCGCAGCGGCCCCCCGCACCGACGCCTTGAGATATCCGAGCACCTCCCAAAGCTGCGAGACCTCCCTGCGGTCCAGCCCCGCCATCGCTTGCTCGATCCACTGCGCGTGCGCCGGAGCCATACGGCCGAACAGCGCGCGCCCCACCTCGGTCATACCGATCAGCGTGCTGCGCCGGTCATCGGGATGCGGGCGGCGGACCACCAATCCATCCTTCTCCATCGCGTTGACGAGGCCGGTGACATTGCCGCTGGTGACCATCAACCGCGCCGACAGAGCACCCATGGTCAATTCCGTCTCCGCGGCGTCCAGTGCCGCCAGCACGTCGAAGCGCGGCAGGGTGGTGGCGAACTGCGCGTGCAATCGTGCGCGGATCATGCCCTCGGTCATGTTCATGCAGGTCAGCAGGCGCAGCCACACCCGCAACGGCAGGCGCGCGTTATCGGCGAGCGCAGCTTCCCGATCGGGCACCAGCACGGCGTTATCAGTCGGCATGGCGACGCCGCTGCCCCAGATAGGTTTCCAGCACGCGGGGATTCTGTGCCAGTTCCAGGCTCGGCCCTTCCGCCGCCACCTCGCCCATCTCCAACACATAGCCATAATCGGAAACTTGCAGGGCGGCACGGACGTTCTGTTCGACCAGCAGGATCGACAGACCGCGCGACCGCAACTCGACCAGCACGCGGAAGATCTCGCGCACCAGCATCGGCGCCAACCCGAGGCTCGGCTCGTCCAGCAAGAGCAGTCGCGGACGAGCCATCAATGCGCGCCCCAGGGCGAGCATCTGCCGCTCGCCACCCGACAGCGTTGCCGCAACCTGGCGGCGGCGTTCTTCCAAACGTGGGAAGATGGTAAAAACCTCGCGCATTGACGGCCGCGCATCGCGTTCGCCGGCGCGCCGGCGCGTATAGAAGCCGAGCAATAGATTGTCCTCGACGCTCATGTCGGAAAACAGCGCGCGCTGTTCCGGCACCAGCACGGCGCCCGACGCCACCATCGCCTCGGTCGTGCCGGCGGCGGTGTCCAGAAAACGAACCGAGCCGCCGCGGCGCGGCAGCAAGCCCATGACGGCGCCCATCAGCGTGGTCTTGCCCGCGCCATTGGGTCCGACGATGGCGACCATTTTCCCCCCGGGCACTAACAGGCTGACGCCGTGCAATACCTCGACATGGCCGTAGCCCGCGCGCAGTCCGTCCAATTGCAGCAAGGGAGCGGTCATGTCAGGCCACCGAGATAGGCTTCCATTACCGCCGGATCGGATTGCACGCTTTCGGGTGGCCCTTCGGCGATCTTCTGGCCGAAATCCATCACCACCACCCGATCCGCGAGCTGCATGACAAAATCCATGTCATGCTCTACCAAAAGCACGCCCATACCTTCGGCGCGAAGCTGCCGCAGCAGAGCGGCCAGACGCTGTTTCTCCGGCAGGCGTAATCCGGCCGCAGGCTCATCCAGCAACAGCAGACGCGGGCGCAGGCACAGAGCGCGCGCGATCTCCACTACGCGCTGCCGGCCCAGCGGCAGATCGCCGGCCGGCATGTGCAGCACCGAACCGAGGCCCACGCGCGCGGCCTGGGCGCGCGCCTCGGCCAGCATCCGCGCCTCCTCGGCACGGTCGAGCCGCACCATCGCGCGCAGCAATCCGGCGCGGCCCGACAGATGCGTGCCCAGCGCGATGTTCTCCAACACGCTACGGCTCGAGAGCAGTTTCACATGTTGGAAGGTGCGGGCGAGGCCCAGCGCGGCTACACGGCGCGGTGGCAGATGTTCGGCAGGCGCGCCGAACAGGCGGATACGTCCCGAACTGGGTGGAATTACGCCGCTGACCACATTGAACAGCGTGGTCTTGCCAGCGCCGTTGGGCCCGATCAACGCGACAATCTCGCTGGCATGGACGGCAAAGCTCACGTCGCGGTTCGCTGCCAGACCACCGAAGTTCCGCGAGATCGCCTCCAGTCCGAGCAACTCGGCGCCGGGCGTAGTCGTGGCGTCCGTTATGGACGGTGCTTCGGCGGTCGCTTCGGATTCCAATTCGACTTGCGGTGTACGGCGACGTTTCAGACGTGTGAGCAATGGCAGCAGGCCATCGGGCGCCCGTTGCAGCAGGACGATCACGGCGAGGCTGAATACCAGCAATTCGAAATCGCCGACGCGCCCGGTGATGCGAGGAATCCAGTCGTTGAACTGGTCGCGCAGTACCACCACCAGCGCCGCGCCCAACGGAGCACCCCATAGCGATCCGGCGCCGCCGATGATGACCATGAACAGGTAGTCGATGCTGGCGCCCAGGCTGAACGGCGTTGGGCTGATAAAGCGCTGGAAGTGCGCAAACAAAAAACCCGCCACGCCCGCATACAGCGCCGCGACAACGAACACGGTACTGCTGAGGCGCACGGTGTCGATGCCGACGCTCTCGCCCATCAGCCGCGCACCGTTCAGCGTGCGGATCGCGCGGCCCATGCGGCTGTCGAGCAAACACGCCGACATCGCCATTACGATCGCCACCGCGGCCCAGATCACGCCAAGGTTGACCCGCAGGCTTTCGGCGGAAAGCGGCCCAAGGCTGAGCGGCGGGATGTTGCCGATGCCGTTGAAGCCGTGCAGCCATGGCAGCGTGCCGAACAGCGAGAAAAAGCTCATCCCCCAGGCGACCGAAACCAACGCCAGGAAATGGCCGGACAGTCGCGCGGTAACCAGTCCGAGTAACCACGCGATGGTGCCTGTCACGAGAAGCCCGGCGACGAGACCCGCAATGGGCGGCGCGCCGGCGAACTTGGTGAGCAATGTCGTTGTGTAGGCGGCGAGGCCAACGAAGCTCGCCTGTCCGAACGATGTCTGGCCGCTGACTCCGGTGAGCAATACCAGGCCGAACGCGACGAGCGTGCCCAGACCGACATAGCCGAACAACGTAACATAGAAGGCAGGCAGCACGGCGGGGAGCAGTACGACGACGACGAATGTCGCTGACAAGAACAGCCACAATCGCGACCTGGCGTCTCCGATGCGCCAACCGTCATGGCCGGGCTTGACCCGGCCATCCACGCACGCACGCTCCCGGGCAGAGACCTCGCTCACGCCCGGTCCTCGGGTGACCCGCTCCGTAACGAAAGCCAGACCAGCACTGGAATAAGCAACGTAAAGACGATCACCTCGCGATAGGCGCTCGCCCAGAAACTGCCCAGCGATTCAAGCACGCCCACCAACACCGCACCGGCGGCGGCCATCGGGTAGGAGACCAGTCCCCCCATGATCGCCGCCACGAAGCCCTTCAAGCCGATGTCGAACCCGGCGTCGTAGGACAGCGGCGTCACCGCCCCGATCAATACGCCGGCCAGTGCGGCAATGAACGAGGCAAGTCCGAACGCCAACGCGCCGGTTGCGCCCGCATCGATGCCCACCAGACGCGCGCCCAACCGGTCGGATGCCGCTGCGCGCAGCGCCTTGCCATGGATGGTTGCGCCGAAAAACCAGCGCAGGCCCAGCACCAGCAATGCGCAGCACAACAGGACGGCCAGCGATTGTCCGGATACGTTCAGATCGCCCAGGTCGAAGCTGGCGTCGGTCAGCGCCGGAGCGCTGGCTTCCTCCGGTCCAAAGAATACCAGGCCAAGCCCGATCAGCACGAAATGCAGGGCCATCGACAGAATCAGCAGTGCGAGCACCGATGCGTCGGCAATCGGCCGGAAGGCGAAGCGCCAGATCAGCGGGCCCATCGGCGTGACGATTGCCAATGCCAGCAGAATCGAGACCGCGGGCACCTGGTGCGGCGCCAGCACCAGCGCTGCACCCGTAACGATAGCGGGATAGGCGCCCCAGGCCAGCACGCCTCGCCATGCGCCGCGCCATCCGTGGAACAGCGATGCCACGAGCGCCAGCGCCGAGACGCCGTCCAACAGCCAGAGCGTGCCGGGCAGGTGGCCCGATTGCAGCGCGGCCACCGTCAGTGTGCCAAACGCCAGCAGATCGCCCTGCGGAACGAAAATCACCCGGGTGACGGAGAACACGATCAACAGGCCGATCGCCAGGAGCAAGTAGATCGCGCCGGTGGTGATGCCGTCTTGCAGCAACGCCAGGAAGACGAACCAGTCCATGCTACTCTGCCGTCATCGCGCGCAGGCGTTGTTCGGACGCGCCCTAGTGGATCGCCCTCCAGGCGCCGTCTTTCACTTCGACCAGCACGGCGGCGCGATCGTCCTGCCCGTTATGATTGGTCGGAGTCATATTGTAGACGCCGCTCAGTCCGACCAGTTCGTGGGTCTTCTCCAAAGCATCGCGCAGCGCGACGCGAAATTCGTCGGTGCCGGGCTTGGCGGTTTTCAACGCGACCGGGATGGCAGCTTTCAACAGCAGCATCGCGTCGTAGCTGTAGCCGGCGAACGGGTTGACGCTTTGCGCGCCGAATTTTGCCGCATACTCCGCCATGAACGCTGTCGCCACCGGCTTGATCGCGTTGCCATCGGGCAATTGGTCATACACCACCAGCGGCGAGGTATCGGCAATCACACCCTCGGCCGCCGCGCCACCGACCTTGATGAAGGCGGGACTGACGATGCCGTGGTTGCCATAGATCCCGCCCTTGTACCCCCGATGACGCAGCGCAACGACCGGCAGCGCCGCGGGCGTCGCCGAGTTGCCCATCATGATCGCCTGCGGATGCACGCTCATCAGCTTGAGCACCTGCGCCTCCGCCGAGGTATCCGTGCGGGCGTATCGCTCATCGGCAAGGATCTTCATACCGTCCGCTTCGGCGGACAGCTTGGTGGCGGCCAGCACCTGATCGCCCCAACCATCGGTGAACCCGATATAGCCGACGTCCTTGATATCGTGCTGCTGCATGTACTTGAAGACGACGGACACCATCAGCGACAACGGCTGCGCGTCATTGAACGTGTAAGGCTGCTTCGTCGGATCGTATTCATACGGCGCCATGGCAAGCATCGGCACATGCGCCTGGTTGGCGAGCGGCGCGACCGCCGCATCGGACGCCGTCAGCGACGGGCCGATGAAGGCATCGATATGATCTTCCGAGATCATCTTCTGCGCGATGGTAAACGCGGTATTGGCATCGGTCGCGTCGTCGCGAACGATGTATTCCACCTTCTGCCCGGCGATCTCACTCGGGAAAAAGTCGAACGCCCCCTTGTAGCCAACACCCATCGCCGCCGCGGGACCGCTGATGGACAGGATGGCGCCGATTTTTATCTGAGCCTGGGCCGCTGCCGATACGCCGAGTATACCCAAGGCCGTGGCGGCCGCCATCAGACGCGTTTTCATCATGCTGTCTCCCTGCTGGGCAGTTGGCCCGGAGGCGCGGCGCGCGCGGGCTCGGTTATTTCAGTCGAGGATAGTTTAGGTGTCAAGTTATTGGCGGCAGGACAGCGATCGCCTCGATTTCCACTAACGCCGCATGCTCTACCAACTGCGACACGCCGATCACCGACATGGCCGGAAAATGCTTGCCGATCACCCGGCGATACGCCGAGCCGATCGTCGATTGATTCTCGCGGTAAGCGTTCAGGTCGGTGACAAACCAGGTAAGCCGCACCAGGTGCTGCGGCTCCGCGCCGGCTTCGGCCAGCAGCGTCACGATGTTGGTCAGTGCCTGGCCAACCTGGTTGGCAATGCCGTTCGCAAACTGTCCCTGCGCGTCCCAGCCAATCTGGCCAGCCAAAAAGATGGTCTCGCCACCGGCGACGATGCCGTTGGCGTAGCCGCGCGGACGCGGCCAGGATGCCGGCTGCAACACGCGCTGGCCATTTGGATTCCGATCGCTCATTCAATCGCCTCTGAATTGCGGCCGCTGCCGGGTGGAGAAGGCTTCGAAGGCACGACGAAAATCTTCGGTCGCCATGCAGACCGCCTGCGCCTGCGCTTCTGCTTCGATGGCGCTTTCGATGTCCATGCTCCATTCGCGGTGCAACATGGTCTTGGTAACGCCGTGCGCGAACGTGGGACCGTCAGCGAGTTGCGCCGCCATCGCCTGCGCAGCGGCAAGCACTTCGCCCGGCGGATGCAGCGCGTTGAAAAATCCCCAGCGCTCGCCTTCATCGCCGGTCATCGAGCGGCCGGTGTAAAGCAATTCGGCGGCGCGCCCCTGGCCGATGATGCGCGGCAGGATCGCGCAAGCCCCCATGTCGCAGCCGGCCAGGCCGACGCGCGTGAACAGGAAAGCCGTGCGGCTTTCGGCCGTGCCGTAGCGGAGGTCAGCCGCCATCGCCAGGATCGCACCGGCGCCGGCGCACACGCCTTCGACCGCCGCAATGATCGGTTGCGGACAGAGGCGCATCGCCTTCACGACGTCTCCCGTCATCCGCGTGAAGGCCAGCAACTCCGGCATCTTCATGCGGGTCAGCGGCCCGATGATCTCGAACACATCGCCACCGGAACAGAAATTACCGCCGGCGCCGGTTAACACCACGGCCTTGATAGTCTGATCGAGTGCCAGAGCACGAAAGGTCTCGCGCAGTTCGGCATAGGAATCGAAGGTCAGCGGATTCTTCTTCTCTGGCCGATCGAGCGTGATGGTCGCGACCTTGCCCGCGACCTCCCAGCGGAAATTTTGACCCGGCTGCATCTCATATTTCTCCGCAAGCAACGGCGATCGCCTGACCGGTCATCGCGCTGGCGTCGCGCCGGCACAGAAAGGCGACGGCCTCGGCCACTTCTTCCGGCCGCACCAACCGGCCGGCGGGATTGGTGGCTGCCAGTTTGCCGCGCGCCGCCTGCGGCGAACCACCGCCGGCAGCCGCGATGGTGGCCACCGAACGCGCGACCATATCGGTGTCGGTGAACCCGGGACAGACGGCGTTCACGGTGATGCCGTCTTTCACAGTTTCCAAGGCGAGCGCGCGGGTGAATCCGACCAGCGCGTGCTTGGCGGCGACATAGGCGGTGACATAGGCATAGCCTTTCAGACCGGCGGTGCTGGCGATGTTGACGATGCGCCCGAAGCCGCGCGCTCGCATGTCCGGCAGGACCGCCTGGCAAGCGACAACCGCGGACAGCAGATTGACCGCCAGCATGGCCTCGAAGTCGGCCACTGCATGTTTGGCGAAGGGCTTGGACATCGCGGCCCCGGCGTTGTTCACCAGGATGTCGCATGAGCCGAACGAAGCGACGGCGTCGCGCAGTGCGGTATGGTCGGTGACGTCGGCAACCGCGTATCGCGCGCCGAGTTCGGCGGATGCCTGCGCCAGTGCGGCGGTATCACGCCCAATCAGTGCGACAACCGCACCATCGGCGGCAAGTCGGCGCGCGATCGCAAGGCCGATTCCTTTGGACCCACCGGTGACGATGGCATTTGGCATGACGCTGCGCACCGCTCTCCCGTCATGCCGGCGAAGGCCGGCATCCACGACTTCTGCCTTGCACGCGCGGGCAAGTCGTGGATGCCGGCCTTCGCCGGCATGACGGGAGGTGTGTGCGAATCCTAATCATATCACTGCCGAATAATCGGTGTCCGCACGCCGGACCAGCCGTTCGATCTGCGCCTTCCCAGCGAGATATTGCTGCGGCCACCACTGATCGGTGTAGCCCAGTCCGGCAGCGGCACGTAGCGCAAAATGCGGATCCGACAGATGCGGCCGGGCAAGTGCGCACAGATCGGCGCGGCCGGCCGCGATAATGGCGTTCAAATGGTCCGGCTCGGTGATGTTGCCCACCGCCATCGTCGCAATGTCGATTTCGTTCCGTATCCGATCAGCGAATGGCGTCTGGAACATGCGGCCATAGACCGGCTGGGCCTGGAGCGACGTCTGACCCGCGGACACGTCCACCAGGTCCACGCCTGCCTGTTTGAACGCGCGCGCGATTTCCACCGCATCGGCGGCAACGATGCCACCCTCCACCCAGTCGGTGGCCGAGATCCGCACCGACATCGGCTTATGCGCCGGCCAGACCGCGCGCATGGCACGGAACACCTCCAGCGGAAAGCGCAGCCGATTGTGCAACGATTCCCCATACTCATCGCTGCGCCCATTGGTTAGCGGCGAGATGAAGGACGAGAGCAAGTAGCCATGCGCGGCGTGCAGCTCCAGCATGTCGAAACCCGCCTGGGCGCCGTATTGCGTCGCAATTACGAACGCGTCGCGCACCGCATCCATATCGTCGCGCGTCATCGCGCGCGGCACCTGGTTGTACGGGCTCCACGGAATCGGCGAAGGCGCGATCAGCTCCCAATTTCCCTCGCGCAGCGGCGCATCCATCTCCTGCCAGCCAAGCTGCGTCGAACCTTTGGGCCCGGAATGACCGAGCTGCAAACAGATCTTCGCCGCCGACCGCTTGTGAACGAAATCGACGATGCGTGCCCAGGCGTCACGCTGCGGCTCCGACCAAAGTCCGGCGCAGCCCGGCGTGATGCGGCCCTGCGGCGTAACGCACACCATCTCGGTAAACACCAGCCCCGCACCGCCCAAAGCCCGAGCACCGAGATGCACCATATGGAAATCGTCCGGCATGCCGTCCACAGCGCTATAGGTTGCCATCGGCGACACTACGATGCGGTTTGCCAACTGCATGTCGCGCAGTTGGAAAGGCAGGAACATTGGCGGAGTCGGACGGTTCGTCGAATGCCCGGCACGCGCGGCAAGCCAGCGCTCCAACCCCTCCAACCAGGGGCGGTCGCGCAACCGCAAATTCTCGTGGCTGATGCGTTGGCTGCGCGTTAGCAGGGAGTAGGCGAATTGCTCCGGCTCCAGGTGCGCATAGCGCGAGACGTTCTCGAACCATTCGGTGGAATTGCGTGCCGCGGACTGGATGCGCAGCACCTCGATCTTCCGCTCGGCTTCATAGGCGGCCAGCGCGGCAGGTACGTTCGTGCCGTGCGTGTCGAAGGCGCGCGCCAGGGCGATGGCATCTTCCAGCGCCAGCTTGGTGCCGGACCCGATGGAGAAATGCGCCGTGTGCGCCGCGTCGCCGACCAGCACGATGTTGTTGTGCACCCAGGTCTCGTTGGCGACGCGCGGAAAATTCAGCCAGTGCGAACCGCGCAGATGCGCCATGTTCGCCAGCAGCGCGTGGCCCTCCAGCCAGGGCGCGAACAAGCGCTCGCAGAATTCGATCGTGCCGGCGGTGTCCACGCGATCGAGCCCGGCCGCGCGCCAGTTCGCATCCGTGGTCTCGACGATGAAGGTGGAGGTGTCCTGGTTGAAGCGATAGGCGTGCGCCTGGAACCAGCCGAATTCCGTTTGCACGAAGATGAAGGTGAACGCTTCGAACACACGATGCGTGCCGAGCCAGACGAAACGGTTCTGCGCAACGTGCGTGGTCGGCTTGAACTGCGCCGCGTAGCGGTTGCGGGTCTTGCTGTTGATGCCGTCCGCCGCCACGATCAAGTCAGCGTCGCCGAATTCCGCGGCGTCGTCCACCTCCTGCTCAAACACCAGTTCCACGCCCAGGTTTTCCGCGCGGCGTTGCAGGATATTCAGCAGGTGCTTGCGCTCGATGCCGCAGAAGCCGTGGCCGCCGGAGGTGATGACGCGGCCCTTGAAATGGATGTCGATGTCGTCCCAGTGCGCGAAGCTGTCGAGGATTTCCTGCGTGCTCTCCGGATCCGCACCTTCCAGGTTGCGCAGCGTCTCATTGGAAAACACCACGCCCCAGCCGAAGGTGTCGTAGGGCCGATTGCGCTCGACCACGGTGATGCGGTGCGACGGATCGCGCCGCTTCATCTGGATCGCAAAATACAGGCCCGCCGGCCCACCGCCCACGCAGACGATCCGCATCGGTGATATCGCTTCTCCGGGCCCTCGCCCTCTGGTCATTATCTTATATCTCAACTAATTTGCCGCAAGCAAGGCCAAGTCCGGAGCAATTTCCATGTCTGTCAGCCCCCATCCGATGCGCGGCGCCAACCGATTGAAACTTGGGGTGTTTTCGGCGAATGCCGATGGCGGGCTCACCTTGACCCGGGTGCCGGAGCGCTGGCGGGCGGAATGGCCCGACGTGGTGGCGGTGGCGCAGATGGCCGATCGCGCGGGGCTGGAGTTCTTCCTGCCGATCGCGCGTTGGCGAGGCTTCGGCGGCGTTACGAACTCGCGCGAATGGTCGTTCGAAACCTTGACCGAGGCGGCCGCGCTGTCCGGCGTGACCGAACGGATCGCGCTGTTCTCGACGGTTCACGTGCCGATGGTGCATCCGGTCTACGCTGCCAAGGCGCTGACGACGATCGACCATGCCAGCCGCGGCCGTGCCGGCTTGAACATCGTCTGCGGCTGGAACCCGGAGGAATTCGATTGTTTCGGCCTGGAGATGGTCGAGGACCGCTACGGCCAGGGGCTTGAATGGTTCGAGATCCTGAGCCGCATCTACACCGAGCCCGCGCCGTTCGATTTCAAGGGAAAATACTACGATCTGAGCGGGGTGTCCGGCAAACCGCTGCCGGTGCAGCGTCCGCGGCCGATCACGCTGAACGCGGCGTTCTCGCCACCCGGGCGGGACTTCGCGGCGCGGGCGGCGGACTGCCTGTTCACCACCTTCGTCGAGATCGGCGACAGCCGGGCACAGATCGACGATATGCGCGCGCGGGCGGCGGCCACGGGACGCGAGGTCGGAGTTTACACCACCTGCCACGTGGTCTGCCGTCCGTCGCAGGACCAGGCCGAGGCCTACTACGAACATTACGCCGTGACGATGGAGGATACCGCGGGCGCCGACCACTACATGGGCAACAAGGCGAAGTTCTCAAGTTCGCACGACCCCGCGGTGTACCGGCTGCATCGCAAGCGGTTCGTCGGCGGTGCGGGCACCTACCCTCTGATCGGAACGCCGCAGCGCATCGCTGAGGAGTTGGTGGCGATCAGTCGCGTTGGATTCGAAGGCGTGGCGCTGTCGTTTGTGAATTATAAGGACGAGCTGCCATATTTTGTCGAGGCGGTGCTGCCGCTGCTGCGCGACGCTGGGCTGCGCAAGTAGGCTCGGCCGACGCAACGTCCGTACTCGATACCAGCCCGCCGAACGCCTGACTCGCGACCGCTTCGCACGAGCCGCCCCAAACGTCATGGTCGGGCTTGACCCGGCCATCTATCGCGGCACCTCTGCTGCATAGATGGCCGGGTCAAGCCCGGCCATGACGAGTGGGGCACCCGGCGCGGACAATTCGTGCGTCGATCTTTCGGGCGTTTGGTTTTATAACCCCAAAC
This sequence comes from uncultured Alphaproteobacteria bacterium, assembly GCA_963762885.1. Classification (GTDB taxonomy): domain Bacteria; phylum Pseudomonadota; class Alphaproteobacteria; order Acetobacterales; family Acetobacteraceae; genus JASHVB01. The sequence goes on along the minus strand of CAVXNH010000043.1, from coordinate 107,727 downwards.
TCCCCACGCTAGTCCCCCCGCACACAAACATCGTCTGCCCAGTTATAAAACTGCTCTTTCGATCTGCCAGGAACAGCACCATGCGGGCGACATCCTCGGGTTGCCCCAATCTCCGAACCGGGATGGTTTGCGCCAAAGCCTCGATGCGCGGATCGCCCGCTGGCAGCACGTCATGGAACATCGAGGTGCCGGCGATCGGGCCCGGCGCGACGGCGTTCACCGTGATCCCGTCCGGTCCGAGTTCCAGCGCCCAAGTGCGAGTCAGTCCGATCAACCCTGCCTTGGTCGCGGAGTAGGCGGAGCGCGTGGCAAGCCCCAACACGGCGCGCGACGAAATCAGCACGATCCGGCCAAACCGTGCCGAGCGCATCGCCGGCAATGCGGCCTGCACCAGCACCAACGCCGCCCCAAGGTGCAGTCGCGACAGCACCGCAAAGTCGGCGGTCGTGGCGTCCGCCAACAACGCGGGACGAATGACGCCGGCGTTGTGTACGACCGTGGTGATCGGTTCGCGTGTCGCTTCCTGCGCCGCCTGTTCGGTTGCGGCCTCGTCCGACAGGTCCACCTCGATGCCACGCAACCGCGCGTGTCGCAGCGGGTTCGGCTGGCGATCGAGCGAGACAACCTCGTAGTCCGCATCAAGCAACGCGCGGCAAATCGCCAACCCGATGCCGGCGCTGCCACCGGTGACCAGGGCGCGATTCATGCGCTCTCCAACAGGTCATCCGCACCGATCCGCACGTGCACGGAGTCACCTGGCGCCGCCGTTTCGGCAAGGAAACACACCGCCACCGGACCGGCATCGAATTGCACCAGCCCCACGGTCAGCGGCAGGCGTGGGCGAAACCGCGGTTCGTTGCTATGATGCAGCAGAGTGCGGGCCAGCACGCGGCCGGGTAGCGCGTCCGCGCTTTCCCATACCAGCCGATCCGACAGGCACGTGACACAGACCTCGCGTGGCGGATACTGCGCCGCGCTGCAGTCTTCACAACGCTGCAGCTTGATCATGCGCGGCCTAACACAGCCGCGGACGTGCACAGGCCGCGATCGTAGTTGATCATGCCAAACCCACTGACGAGTGCATGACGCGCGTTGGCAACCTGCCGTCCCTCGGCTTCGCCCAGCAATTGGCGCATCGCTTCCACCAATCCCAGATAGCCGCCGGACGCACCAGCCTGCCCCATCGACAACTGCCCGCCGCCGGTATTGTGCGGCAGGCTGCCCTCGATGGTGAAATCGTGCCGGCGCACGAAGCCGGGGGCTTCACCCGGCGGGCAGAAGCCGAGCCCTTCGAATTGCATCATCGAGATCACCGGATAATCGTCGTAGGTTTCGACAAGCTGCATATCGGCTGGTCCGACGCCGGCCTGCGCCCACAATGCGTCGCGATCCATCGCCCAACCGCCGCGCGACTGCACCGGATCGTCGGGGAATGCATTGTGTCGCTCGATCGCGGAGAGGATGCGGAGGAACGGCAGGCGCAGGGCGCGCGCCCGTGCTTCCGACATCACCAGGAAACCATCGGCCCCGGCGCAGGGCATGACGCAATCGAACAGATGGTGCGGTTGGGCGATCGGCCGGGCGGCGAGATAGTCCGCCAATGTTAGTTCGCCGCGCAGCAAGGCCAATGGATTGCGCCGCGCATTCGCCCGTTGCGATACCGCGAGCTTGCCGAAGTCTTCCCGCGTCGCGCCGGTCGCGCGCATATAGGCATCGGCGATCAGCGCGAAGCTCGCATTCGGGCCACCAGCGCCGTAAGGATACACCGCGTCGCGTGCGAATGTGCTGAAGGTCGCGAGTAAGTCGCGGAAGCTGGTTTCGTTGGCGGTATCGCCGGCGATGCATGCGACGATCTCGGCGTCACCGGCTTGCACCGCGCGCGCCGCTCGGCGCAGCGCGATCACGCCGCAGGCGCCGCCCATCGGCAGCCATTCCAGCATGCGTGGCGACATGCCGACATATTGGGTAAACGCGACCGCGGTGTCGGGATGCAGCGTAAAGCTGGAGACGCACAGCCCGTCGATGTCAGGTTTCGTAATCCCGCTGCCACCGAGCAAGCGTCGTAGCGCTCGCGCGAGGAACCAGGCGGCGCCATGTTCCGAGCGGCGGACATACGGTTCCGTCACCGGGCAACAAAGCGCGACACCTTCGTAGGAACGCGCGGTCACCGGCGTTTCAGCCCACGCGTATCGACGCAGCCCGGCTGCGTCACCAGCCGCTGCGCCATCGCCTTCAACTCGCCCCGAGCGACCTTCTGGCTGGCGGTGAGCGGGAGTGCGTCCACGAACACGACCCAGCCAGGGACCTTGAAATATGACAGGTCCTGTAGCGCCGCACGCACGATATCGGTGGCGACTTCGATGGCATCGCCGATCGGGCCGTGCGGAACGATGCAGGCGAGCACTTCTTCTTCGCGAAGTTCGTCGGGGACGGCGGCGACGGCGACCTCGGCGACCGCCTGGTGGCGGCGCAGGACGCTTTCCACCTCCACCGCGCTGATGTTCTCGCCACTGCGGCGGATCACGTTCTTCTTGCGATCGACAAAATAGAGGTAGCCGTCGGCGTCGGCCCGCACGATGTCACCGGTATGGAACCAGCCGCCCTCCCAGGCCGCCTCGGTAGTCTCCGGTTCCTTCAGGTATGCACTGAAGAATCCAGCCCGGGGGTTGGGGCCGGCGGCGCGCACCAGCAGTTCGCTGTCTTCCGGCATGATGCGCACCTCGACCTCCGGTTGCGGCCGGCCGAAACAGTTGGTGCCGACGTGGCGCGGCTCGTGGCTGGCGATCACCACAGCGCCCGCGCCGGTCTCCGTCATCGACCATGCTTCCAACAGCGGGAAACCAAAGCGCGCCTCGAACGCGGCGTGATGGCGGCGGTCCACGCCTGCGCCGAAACCGAGGCGCACCACGTGGTCTCGATCCTTCGGATCTGGCGCGGCACGCAGCAGCATCGATGGCATGATGCCGAGATAGTGCAGGATGGTGGCCTGGCTGGTGCGCACGGAGTCCCACCAGGTGCCGGGATGGAATCGATCCAGTTGCACGATGCAGCCGCCGATCGCGATCATGGCCATGGTCGAAAAGGCCATGGCGTTGACGTGGTTGAGCGGCAGCGGCGTGATCAGCCGGTCACCCTCGTGCAGTTCGCACAAGCCACCGACGGTGGCGTACCAGCGCCCGGCACGCAGGTAATAGTCGTTGGACAGAACACAGCCCTTCGGCCGACCGGTGGTGCCGGAGGTGTAAAGCAAGCCGCACTCTGTTGCGGGACCGGGCGTGTGTTCGCGTGGGGCGTAGGGTGCGGGTGGGGGCGGTGTGTCGTCCGCGATGACCGCGAGTCTGGGTGCCGCGGATCGTAGTTTATTCAGGTGCGGCGCGGCGGCGACGCCCAACACGATCTCGCTGTGTTGGACGAGGAATTCCAGTTCGGCGGGACGCAGATCGGCGCTGAGTGGGACGATGGCGGCGCCCAGGGCGTTCAGTGCGAACCAGTGCAGCAGGAAGGCCGGGCGGTTGTCCAACATCAGGCCGATGCGATGACCGGTGCCGTAGCCGGCGGCAGCGTAGGCCGCACGCAGGCGGGCAATGTCCGACGCGGCTTCGGCGTAGGTGATCGCGCGTGGTGCGATGCCGTAGGCACGCGCGGTTTCCGGGAGGACCAGAAGGAAGGGACGGTCGGGGGTGCGCGACGCCGTGGCAGCGAACGCGGCGGCGACGGTGGAGGGGTGGGGAGAATATAGTGTGCCGACCCGATCACCCTCACCCTCGTCGCTTCGCGCCTCGACCTCTCCCGCAGGGCGGGAGAGGTTTTCTTCGGTTGCCATCTATACAAACAACTGAATCGACGGCAACGCCGCGTCGCAGTTCAGCAGGTTCACCCGCTTCAACTGAATCCGCAGCGCGCCGTCCTGCCGCACCAGGTGATGCAGCGCCACGCCGGTCAATGTTTGCAGCGCATCGCCACGCGCCTCCGCATAGTGGAAGGCCGTGCGGGTTACCCACGTTCCCGCGTCTGCCGCCTCGATCTCGGGCGCCTGCAACACGTGCTGGCTCCAGCTTTCCGGATGTTGCGACGGAGGCCGGCGGCGCAGGCGTTCGATACGCAAACGCAGCAGCAGCTTGTCTTCATACGCAAGCGAGGTGTGGAACTCGGCATCCGGCTGATTGCGCGTCAGCGGCACCCAATAGTGCCCGTCTTCGGTGAACAGGTCGTACCAAGCGTCCCAGGCCTTCTCGTCCAGCAATCGCGCCTCGCGATAGATGAACCGGGCGATGTCCGCTTCGATCATGCGGGCGCCATGAAGTTTGCCCAGGCGCGGAACTGGTTGCGCATGGAGATCTCGCTGGTGCCGTTCACCGTCAGGTCGTGTGTGTTGCGCTCTTCCGGGTGGTAATCCCGATGCAGGCTGATCCATTCGTTGCCATCGGCGGCCAGGCCTTCCTGGATCAGCCGGTAGCATTGCTGATCGTCATGTCCCACCACCGACATCGGCGAGTTGATCAGCCGCGTATACATGACATTGCGCTTGAAGAAGATGTCGGGAGCGCCCTTCAGGCGAAAGCTCCAGCTTTCCAGCAAGGTCTTGTCCACCGCGATCGGCCGCACGACGCGGATCGTCTGGATGGCGCCCTTGATTGTCAGGCTGGGGTAATATACCGTGTTATGACGGACCGTTCCCAGAATGTCCTTTGCCCGCGTTTCGCCATAGGCACGCTGCATCGCCGCCTCGTAGTCCGGCACCGCGGCGTACGACGAATGGATCGAGAAATGCACGCCGGAATAGGAGTGTCCGTTATTGAACACCCGCACGCCCATCTTGTCGAAAAAGTCGTAGCTTCCGGCGAACGGCACCAGTTGTTCGATCGCCATCGGCTTCGGAGCATCGGCCGGCTGGTCGCTCCATAGTTCTTTCGCCGTGCCGGCGGACAATTCGTGCGCCGCCATCGGGTGCATCGTGTCGTTCAGGTTCTCGACGAACATCTTCCAGTTGCTGTCGTGCATATAGCGCAGGCAGCCGCCGGCAATTTCCATCTCGCCCTCAGGCGAGCGGTCGGCCATGTAGTCGACGGAAGACAGAGAATCGCCGAAATAGCCGGCAAAATCCGGCCCGTCCTCGCTCAGCCGAGCGAACACCAGGCCGCGATAGGTTTCCGTCGCGACTGGCCGCAATCCGCTCACTGCCTCGCATTGCGCGAAGTTGGTGCCGTCGTAGCCCTGGCGCAGCGGGATGGCGGCAATCGAGCCGTCCGTGCGGTAGCTCCAATTGTGATACGGACAGCGGATGAAACGCCCGGCGTTGCCCGACCAATCGGAGACGACTTTCGCCCCCTTGTGCGCGCAGCGATTCCGCAGCACCCGCACGCTGTGATCCGCCTGACGGATCATCAGCACCGGAACGCTGGCGATGTCGCAGGTTATGAAATCACCCGGCGCAGGCACCTGGCTGATGTGGCCGACATAGATCCAGGTGCGCGCCCAAAGGCGCTCCATCTCCAACTGGAAAATCTCGGGATTGGTATAGACGTCGCGATGCACCGTATCGTCGCGCACCAGCGCGCGCAGCGCGGCCGGGTCCTCGCGATAGCGGTTCATGCTGCCTCCAGAGCCTTCGCCAGCGCCTGACCGTTCTCGTCTGCCAGCGCCGCGTCGCATAGCGCGGCGAGCCGTTCCGCTGCCCCCGGCTGGCCGGCAAGGCGATCGGTTTCCTGCATCAGGCGCTGGAAGTTGGTCCAGCCGCGCGCGTGCGTATCACCGTAGCCCTTGACCAAGCGCTGACAGCGCACGACCTCAAACGCCAGTTCTGGATCGCGTCCCGCGAGTGCCACAACACGCCCGAGCCACGCCTCGATATGCTTTTGCTCTTCAACAAAGCGTAGTGTGTGCCTGCGGAAACGGCGCAGCGCGGCAATGCCGCGCAGCAACAGGAAACCGCCGATCGCAGTGGTCTCGACATGCCGGCCGCGTGCGGTCAGCTTTTCCATTAGCCGGCGTGGGGCACCGGACCGTAGCAGCCAACGGCCAATCGGTGCAGGCAACGTGTCGGCGATTTCCTGCACGCGCGGATGCATGAACTCGGTGATGCGCAGAACCTGGTCTGGCTTCACGCGCACTTCCGCGCGCACGCGGGCGAAACGGCTGGCGCGGGTCTTCAGGTCGGCGACGCGGATGGTGTCTTCGTAGCTCATCCACAACGCAAGATGGCGCGCGGTTTCGCTGAGCAGCTTGCCGTCGAGGTGAAGCCGATCGAGGCGGTCACGATAGAGTTGCGCGTAGGCGGCGTCCTGGTAATCCGTCAGGCGGCGGACGCCTTCTTCGATGATGACGTCTCCTTCGGTTCTAACCGGGATGCCGGGCGCCGCGACGACGACCCCAGCCATCCCAACTTCATCTAACGCTGCGTCGAACCCCGCAGCGAACGCAGTAAGACTCGCATCCACACCGACCCCGGCGTGGCGGATGGCGGCTTCGAACGCCGTGCGCGGGATCGGCAGTGCGCCGGATCCTGCCACGGCGCCAAGCAACACGGCGCTGAGATGCGCTCCGGTCTTCTCTGCCACCGCCTGCATGTCGGTGGCGACCACGCGCCGCGCCGCGGACCGGCACGTTGCCAATAGCGCCGGAGCATCGACGCGACCGTCGCCCATCGCGATCTTCTCGGTCATCGCGAACACGCGATGCGTGGAGAAAACGAACGTGCTGCGCTCTGGGGTTACCAGTCCGCGTTGGATGGCGCGACCGGCTTCCATCAATTCCGAAGCGATGACCAAATCGACGTCGCCCGGAGCAGGCATCAATGCCAGCACGGGCTCCTGTCCACCCGATGCGCCGGATTCGGACATTGGGAAGAATTCAAGATAGTAGATCGTCGCGCCGGTGCGCTGCGCGACGCCGGGCACCGACGTCGATTGCCCAACGAAACCGCTGGCCTCCGCCGCTTCCAGCAACCAGTCGGCCAGCACGCCGCCGCCCTCGCCACCCATCGCGAGAATCGCGACCGTGATGGCGCGGGTGCCGACAGCAACGTCAGGCGGGAGCGGGGCCTCAGGCATGGGCGGGCGGCGCCAGCCAGCCGATCACCGTGGCGGCAACCTGCGCGCGCCAACGTTCCCAGCGGGTGGGGTTGGTGACGATCCGCGCGCGATAGAATGACGGGCACAGTACCGCCGCATGTGCCACCTCGCCACACAGCCCACAGCCGACACAGCTTTCCTGCACCGCGGCAACGGGGTCGCGACGCAACGGATCGGGGTTTGGCTTCACCGTCAGCGACGGGCAACCCGACAGACGGATGCAGGAATGATCGCCGGTGCAGGTGTCGCTATCGACGCCGAAACGATCGCGCTCGACACGCTTTCCCTCGCGCGCCGCTTTCGCCATCAGTGGCCGCTCGCGCCGCTGGCGGTTCAGCATGCACTCCGACGACGCGACGATGACCTTCGGGCCTTTCTCGCGCGTGGTCAGCGCTTCGCGCAACACGCCGACCATGCGCGTCAGGTCGTAGGTGCGGGTGACCTCGCGCACCCATGTCACGCCGACTCCGCGCACCGCACGTGCGATCGGGTTGCCGGTCTTGCGGCGGCTGCTGGCGCGCGACGACAGGATGTCCTGCCCACCGGTAGCCGCGGAATAATAGTTGTCCACCACGACCAGCACGTTGTCGGTCTTGTTGAACACCGCGTTGCCGACCGACGACGCCAGGCCGTTATGCCAGAAGCCGCCGTCGCCCATCACGCTGATGGTGCGGCGGTTCGAATCCTTGGCGTTCAGCGCCGCGGCGCCGGCCCAGCCCAGCCCGTAGCCCATCGTCGTGGCGCCGATGTTGAACGGGGGCAAAATAGAAAACAGGTGGCAGCCGATGTCGCAGCTTACGTGATGCGGCCCAAGCTCGCGCTCCACCAGCTTCATCGCGGTAAAGATCGGACGTTCGGGACAGCCGGTGCAGAAGCTGGGAGGCCGCGGATGCACATGCTTCGCGAGGTCAGGCGGCTGCACCGGCGCCGGCGGCTGCGCGGTGTTCGGCCGCAAGCCGGGCAAATAGCGCCCGACGAACGACTCCAATCCGGCGCGTACCACACTGGCAGTGTACTCGCCCGCCATCGGCAGCACATCCTTGCCATGCACGCGAGTCTGTAGATCCGCTTTGCGCAATATGACGTTGATGGCTTGCTCAAGAAACTCCGGCTGGCTTTCCTCCACCATCAGCACGGAGCGCTTGCCGGCGCAGAAGCGTGTAACCTCCTCGTCCACCAGCGGATAGGTGACGTTCAGCACATAGATCGGAATGCGCGTGTTGCCGAACGCATCCGACAAACCCATAAGCTGCAAGGCGCGGATCAGACCATTGTACATGCCGCCCTGCACGATGACGCCGACATCCTGCGTGCCGTCGGCGAACACCTCGTTCAGCTTGTGATCCACGATAAACTTTCGCGCCGCCGGCAACCGGTCGCGAATCTTCTCCTGCTCCTGCACATAGCTCGCCGGCGGCAGCACGATGCGACTGACGTCGCGGCGCGGGTGCTCCATCGCGTCCTTCAAGCCGTAGGCGGGACGCACATTGTCCTTGGCGATGAAGCGGCCGTGCACGTGGCAGGCGCGGATGCGCACCTCCAGCATGACAGGCGTGTTCGACGCTTCGGAGAGTTCGAACCCCTTCTCCACCATGTTCACAATACACGGCAGGTTGGGGCGCGGATCCAGCAACCAGATCTGCGACTTCATGGCGAAGGCATGCGTGCGCTCCTGCATGATGGAGCTGCCCTCGCCGTAGTCCTCGCCGATCACGATCAGCGCGCCGCCGGTGACGCCGCCGGACGACAGGTTCGACAGCGCATCTGAAGCGACGTTGGTGCCAGCTGTGGATTTCCACGTTGCCGCGCCGCGCAGCGGATAATTCACCGACGCTGCCAGGGTTGCCGCTGCAGCGGCTTCGCTGGCTGACGCTTCGAAATGCACACCGAGTTCGTCGAGGATGTCCTCGGCGTCGGCCAGCACGTCCATCAAATGCGAGATCGGCGCGCCCTGGTAGCCCGCGACATAAGACACGCCGGATTGCAGCAACGCCTTGGTGACGGCGAGGATTCCCTCGCCGCGAAATTCTTCGCCCGCACCAAGCCGGAGTTGCTGGACCTCCTTCTGGAACGACCGCTCTGCCATCAGTGGGCGACCAGCGCCAGCACGCGCAGCGGGCTGCCGGTGCCGCCGGCGATCTTCAGTGGCGCGGTGATCAGGATCGCGCCCTTGGGCGGCAGCTTGTCCAGATTGGTCAGGCTTGCGAGGCCGAACTTGTTGGCGCCGTGCATGAAGGTGTGGCACGGAAACGGCGGCTCGAATCGGAACGCCTGGCCGGCATCGGTGCCGACGCATTCGGTGCCGAAGCCGATCACGTCACGCTCTTTCACCAGGAAGGTGACGGCCTCGGGCGACGGTCCGGGCGAGTGGGCGCCGTTATCGTCGGCGTTGAGGAAGCTCGCCTCGTCGGTGCGGCGGGACCAGCCGCTGTGCAGCAGCACCCAGCTTCCCGGCTCGATCTTGCCATGCTTCGCCTCCCACGCCTCGATGCCCGCGGGCGTCAGCAGGAAATCGGCATCGGCGTCGCACGCGGCGGTGCAGTCGATGACGTTCGCCGGGGCGACCAGCCGGCGCGCCGGGATGGTATCCAGAGCGTTGCCCGGCAGGTCCTTGCCGGTGATCCAGTGCACCGGTGCATCGAAATGCGTGCCGGTGTGCTCGCCGAGCGAGAGATTGCTCCAGGCCCAGGCGGGGCCGCGATCGTCGTAGTCGGAGATGCGCTCCATGCGGAACGGCGCGGACTGGCCGAACTGCGGCGGCAGGCTGATGACCGGCGTCGATGGTTCCAGCGGCTGCGCCAGATCGACCACTTCCACCGCACCCGAAGCCAGCGCCTCGACCAGCCCAGCCAAGATATCCCCTGCCATCACACCCCTCCGTTTCTGCCGCCCTGCGGGCAGCTTAGACCGAGGTATCTTACACCTCAACTATGTTCTGTCGCGGTGCAGCGAGGCCAGCACGCTTGACCGCGGCCGTGGCGGGCGCTTCGCTGCACCGATAACGGGAGGGGCACGGCCATGCCAGCAAAGCAGCCTGTAGCGATCGTGTTCGACACCTTCGGCACGGTGGTGGACTGGCGCGGCAGCCTGATCGCCGAGCTGACAAACTTTGGCCGACAGCGCGGCATCGATGCCGACTGGACCGGCCTGGTGGATGCGTGGCGCGCCGCCTATCACCCGTCGATGGACCGGGTGCGCAAGGGCGAGCAAGCCTGGACCACGCTCGACCACCTGCACCGCGCATCGCTCGACAAACTGGTGGCACAGTTCGGCATTACCGGCCTGACCGAAGCCGACCTGCAGCACATCAATCGCGGCTGGCACCGGCTGAAGCCGTGGCCGGATTCGGTGCCGGGCCTGACGCGCCTGAAAAGCCGCTACATCATCGGACCGCTGTCGAATGGCAACGTGTCGCTGCTGACCAACATGGCGAAGCACGCGGGCATTCCGTGGGACCTGGTGTTCGGCTCCGACCTATTCGGTCATTTCAAGCCCGATCCGGAGACCTATCTCGGCGTCGCCCGGTTGCTCGATCTGGAACCAGGGCAGGTCATGCTGGGGGCGGCCCACAACAACGATCTGGCGAATGCGCGGAAGTGCGGGCTGATGACCGGGTTCTTTCCGCGTCCGGCGGAATACGGACCGCACCAGAAGCGAGATTATGCCGCGGACCAGGACTGGGATGTGGTGGCGACCGATCTCGAGGACATGGCCACACAATTGGGCTGCTGAGCGAGGGGAACAAACATGCCGAGCGATCTGCACGACATCGAACAGGTGCTGCAAACCTATTTCGACGGCCTCTATGAAGGCGATACCGCGAAGCTAGGGCGGGCGTTCCACGACGTGGCGCATCTGTTCAGCGTCGAGGACGGCAAGCTGGCCGACCTGCCACGTGAGCAATGGTTCGAGTTCGTGCGGGGACGGCAGTCGGCGCAGAGCAGGGACCTGCCTCGGCGGGACTGGGTGGTGCAGATCGACCGCTCGGGGCCGAACACCGCCTTCGCCAAGGTGCAGTGCCAGATTCCGCCGCGGTATTTCACCGACTACCTGACGCTGGCGAAGCTGGCCGAGGGATGGAAGATCGTGTCGAAGACCTTCCATACAGAGACACGCTGATGGGGGTCACGGCTGAAGGCTACGACTACATCATCGTCGGCGGCGGGTCGGCGGGGTCGGTGCTGGCAAACCGGCTGTCGGCGCGCAGTGCCAATCGCGTTCTGCTGCTGGAAGCCGGGCAGGACACGCCGCACGGCAAAGTGCCGAAGGAGATTCTCAATTCCTATCCCGGCACCGCCTATCTCAATCCGCGCTTCACCTGGAACAAATTGAAGGTCACGACGGAGGTCATCCCGCACAACCGTCCCGACGCCCCGCGTCCGCCACAGCGCACGTATGAGCAAGCGCGGGTGCTGGGGGGCGGATCGTCGATCAACGGGCAACTCGCCAATCGCGGCGCTCCGACCGACTACGACGAGTGGCACGCACGCGGGGCGACCGGGTGGAACTGGGACAACGTGCTGCCCTTCTTCAAGAAGGTCGAGCGCGACATGGATTTCGAGGGTCCCTGGCATGGCAAGGAAGGCCGCATACCCGTGCGCCGCATCTTCCCCGATCTTTGGCCGGAACACGCCAAGGCCGCGGGGGAGGCGTTCAAGCAGGCCGGCTACGAATTCCTGACCGACCAGAATGCCGAGTTCCGCGACGGGTATTTTCCCATCACCATCTCGAACGTCTATGAACGACGGGTGTCGGCCGCGATCGGCTACCTCGATCCGGGCACGCGGATGCGCGAGAACCTGACGATTTCCACCGACACGCAGGCGACCGGCCTGTTGTTCGATGGCCAGCGCTGCGTCGGCGTGCAGGCGCGGGTCGGCGGCCGGCCCACGGAATTCCGCGGGCGCGAGATCATCCTGTCGTCCGGCGCGATCCACTCTCCGGCGCACCTGCTGCGTGCGGGCATCGGCCCGGCCGGGCACCTGCGCGAGATGGGGATCGAGGTGCGGGCCAACCTGCCCGGAGTCGGACAGCGTTTGCAGGACCATCCGGCGGTGGCGGTGGCCGCGTTCATCAAGCCGCACGCCCGGATCATTCACGACTACACGCGGCGGCACATCTACACTGCGCTGCGCTACTCGTCCGGGTTGGACGGTATCCCGCCCGGCGACATGTTCACTGTCGTCACCAACAAGACATCGTGGCACGCGGTGGGGGAACAGATCGGCTCCTTCATCATCACGGTGTACAAGACGTATTCCGAGACCGGACAGGTGAAGCTATCTTCGAGCGATGCGGGTGACGAGCCGGTTGTGGAGTTCAACCTGCTGTCCGATCCGCGCGACCTGGAGCGGATGATGGACGGGGTACGGCGATTCGGCGCGATCCACCTGACGCCGGAAATGCGCGCGGTGACCACCGATCCGTTTCCCGCGAGCTATAGCGACAAGGTGCGGCAGGTCGGCATCGTCAGCCGCAAGAACAAACTGCTGACTGACGCGATCGCCCGGCTGCTGGACGGACCGGAGGGGATGCGGACCTGGCTGATCCGCAAGCTGATCATGGAGGGCGTCACGCTCGAGGAGTTGATGCGTGACGACGAGGCGCTGGAGGCTTTCGTACGCAGGGCGGCGGTCGGGGTCTGGCATGCGTCCTGCACCTGCCGGATGGGCTCCGACAACGATCCGATGGCGGTGACCGATCCGGCCGGCCGGGTGCGGGGGGTGGCGGGACTGCGCGTGGTGGATGCCTCGATCTTCCCGGTGGTGCCTTGTGCCAACACCAACTTCCCGGTGCTGATGACGGCAGAAAAGGTCGCGGACGCGATCCTGGCGGGGGCGTAGGGGCCGGCGAGGGCCGCCGATTTGCCAGCCGGGGCGGCGGTTGCTATAGCGCCGCCCCTGCGGGTGTCCGGCCTGACGGCTGGTGTTCGCCTGTGGGCGCATAGCTCAGTTGGTAGAGCAGCTGACTCTTAATCAGCGGGTCCCAGGTTCGAGCCCTGGTGCGCCCACCAATGAAATCAAAGAGTTATGAGGTATCAGGCGGTCAACCTGCCACCCCTATCGGCTCTTGCGGACCCGGAGCGGACCCGCCGCATGGCATTTCGCCCGGTCGGCGCCTGTTATTGCCTGCGCGGCGGAGCGTGCGGCCACCCCCACCGCTCGACGGGGTCTAGGCTGGCGAGAGAGAGATTCAAGCATCAACGGGATTGGCAGCACGGGCAGGCAACGGCGTAGCGCCGCGCCCGATTGCCCTGCTATGGTGGTGTTGGCGGCGGGAGGACCAGTCCCGCGCCGGAGATGACAGCGTGTGCGCCGTTCGTGCGGGTCATCTACACGGAACAGGAGTGCGCTGCAATTATGTCTATGCCCGAGGTAGGCCAGCTTCAGCCTCGTCCGCCTTTCTTTGCAGACTCGCGGCAACTCTCCGGGCTTCAGTGGGAGTCCACCGGATTGCAAGGCCGGTCCCTGGTGCCATGCCGAGTTGATTATCTGGTATTTCCAAATGAAGAGCTACGTCCCGATTTCCAGTCCGAGGATCGGTTGCCACCGAGTACCCAGACGCCGAAATGAATAGCCACCGCGTGGCGTTCAGCCTTTCGATCTCTTCCTGAGACATAGCATTCGCCCCCTGGCTGGTGTCGCAACCCCAGGATAGCGAACGGCGGAGCGGATGCGAGTCCGCTCCGCCACTCGTTTCGGCTTGCTCCCCACGCCCATCCATATCAGATTGCCGGCGCTGCCAGCTTCGTCGCTGACGCTGGTGGCGCGCCTAATGCGCTGAACAAGGGTCCCCCGCTTGGTCGGGTGGCCCACGGAATACAACACCCGTCCTATGGCCTGGGGTCGCTCCCTGGGTCGGGGGAATACGTGGGGCGTAACTTCCTTGTTCGTGCGCAGCGAACCACCCGGCGCCAGCCGGGTGAACAAGGGGGAATGGCATGGGCCAGCGCCGGATGGCGCCACTGGCGCTCCTGTCTTTGATCGGAATGACTTCCTGCGCCGCTCAGAGAGCCGCCGACGCGATGGCGGCACTGCAACACCAGAGAGAGATTTGCTCTGCTCAGTTTCCGGGCGACGGCTATGCACTTGCCAGGGAACATTGCTCGGCGTCTGCGCGTCGGAATATGATGGTGACGAATGGGCTCGCGCCGGACCTAGCCGACCTGCTTCTAGCTGATCGTGCCCTCATTGCGGAAAAGCTAGACAGCAAACAGATAACCCAAGAACAGGCGAACGCAGTGTCCGCACAGGCTGCGGCTGCAATCACTGAGATGGCTCAGGACAGAGCCAACCGGCGCACTGCTGCCGTTGCCGCCGCCCTGTCAGCGATGCCGCCTGCGGCTTTGACGCCGTTCCCTCAGCAACCGCCGATACAAACGCAGTTCTATCCCATTCAGATTCCGCAGTCGCACTCTTTCAACTGCTACACTTATGGCAACATGACTAACTGCAACTGACATGGTCGCGCTTCTCAGCATCTGCCTCGCGCTAGGCGTGCTCTATTTCTGGCTTCTCGGCCACTGGTTTGGGCGGGTCCTGGCATTCCTGATATTCGCGGCGCTTTTCGGCATGATGGGCGGCAGCCTGGGCGCGCACATCGACAGCGACATGTCAGCGACCGTCGCGAGCGGGGCGCCCCCTGCGCCGCTTCCGGGGTCTCGCTTATACGACGCTGCGCACATGACAATGGAAGGCTTCGCCAAGAAATATGGCCCAATGACAGACGAAGACTTTCTTGCGCAGATAGGAGCGGTTGCTCCAGCCAAGAAACCCGAACCTCGTCCGGCCTTCCCGATCATCGGCTTCATTCTTGGCACCGCTCTAGCGTGGCCAATCAGCGGCCTTCCGGTCTATTACCATCGGCGGCAGATTCGGCAGGTATGAGCAGATGACGTCACGCCTAACTCGACGCAGTAGTCCTTTTTTGCACTGCACAATGACCTTTTGGAACGAGACTGTTTGGCATGTGCGCCCTTTAGGATGTGGCACCACCCTTTGGGGAAACGGGGGTGTTCCGATACAGATTCCATAAACCGCTCGACACGGCGAGTAGTGCGGACCCTGCTTCCTTTAGCTTCGTCGCATGATCGCACATTGCTGAATGCACCTGGGAAGCAAGCTCGTCGGCATTTCTCGCTTTCGCGTTGCTCACAAGATCAAGGAGTCCTGTTCTTTGTCCCTCCAGAACTTCATCATTGAGAAGGGTCAACATCAGCAGCGAATACAAAGCCGTCGTCTCATTGAGAGCACGTCGATAGAGTGCGATTTGAAGGATAACAAGGCAGGCCAGCACAGCAACAATTATCCAGACCATGACACATTCTCCAACGAAGGCCCAATTTTGTTCCGCCGCGCGTCAACCTTGCGAGTTCATCGGGCGATACTGTGTCACAAGGCGCCCAGATGGCCATCGTGAATATATCTTGGATCGAAACCTTCGACACCCCCCATCGGGTCGATAGGGTTGCCCCAAATCTGCCTCCGCTCCACCGGAGTCGAGCGTCCACAAATCTTGCGAGCGCCGTCGTGTTCGCAAAATGCGTCCAAAGGCTCTCATGTTCGATGGTTCGGGCAAGAGTTGTCCGCGCAATATACTCGACAATCGCCTCTTTCTGGATCAAGTCAAGCCGCACGGCACGATCGAAACTCTCTAAATAGCGATTCTCGTGAAGATGCTCGACAGCACTTCTTATATCGTAGATGTCTCCCATGAGATCGTGATGCCGTGAGCCGATGAACAGCTCGGTACGGCTTTTGAACTGCTGTTTGGTTTTGCCGGCGTCTGGCAAGATCAGGCCATCGATGCAGCGGCTATATTGGTGAATCCGGTCAAGAATATCGCTGGTGGTGCGCGCCTCTGTATAGACATTCAACGTGCGAAGCAACCGCCAATGACCCCCAGGCAGTGATGCTTTCGGTAGGGCCTCCAGTTTCCCAGCAAGCTTGGCCGCTAGCTGAATGTCCGCAGCCACGACGGGTGGGTAAGGTAGAAATATCTTAGGAATTGGGGAGTTGAAATCCCGCTGCTCACGAATGTCGATTTCGTCGGCGCGCCGCACGCCCGTCAGCATGATTGGTTGGTGGGCGGGGGCGAATGTACTTGCTAGTAAAAGGCCCACATAGAAAAGCCAAGCAAGCTGTTTCAGTCTGTTGTTCTCGTCATCTAGTATATCCGGATTTGCCGAAGGCGCCTTGCTTAACAGGAACAGATTGAAATCTTCGATCTGTTCGGCACGAATGCTGCCGAGCCACTCCTTCCAGTGCGAAGGAACTTCAAATGCGGTATCAGCCATGACCCAAAGGCTAGGCGCAATCAATCCCGTAGGTATGTGCCCCTCGGTTTTCACGCTGAGACCTACCATGCCGTACTTTTCGCCATCGTTGATCCAGGTCATAGAACTTTTGTCCTTGTCCACATCGCCATCCGTAGGATCGTGCTGCCGCTGATGTTAAAGCTGCGAACGATCTTGCGCGCCGGCTCGGGTGTCTGCATCACCCCACCATCTCCCGCACCAACAGATTCCGAACCGTGGTGGCGTGCCACTTGCCACCCCGCGCCGTCCGCACCCCACGAGCGTTCAGTGCCGCCGCAATAGCCCGGTGGCCCTTCACACCGCTCGCCTCGATCTGCCGAACGATTGGCAGCACGTTGGCCGCGAAGGCATCCGCTGCCACCCGGTTGGCGTCCACGCCCTTGGCGCTGGCGTCGGCAAGGTTGGTGCGGTTGCCCAGCACAACCCCTTGCGCCTTCTTCTGCGCCAGCGCGGCGCGGGTCCGTTCGGAAATCAGCGCCCGCTCTTTCTCGGCCAGGGCGGCATAGATATGCAGCATGAACGGGTCCGCGTCGGCGCCCAACTCGGCCACGATGAACGGCACCCGCTGCGCCATCAGACCCGAGATGAAATGCACGTCGCGGGACAGCCGGTCCAGCTTCGCCACCACCACCGCCGCCTTCGCCTTGCGGGCTTGTGCCAGCGCGGCGGCAAGCTGCGGCCGGCGGTCGAGTGCGTCGGCGCCCTTGCCGGTTTCGACTTCCACATACTCGCCCAGCGCCTCGCACCCCTCCGCCGCAATGAAGCGGGCCACCGCCGCACGCTGCGCCTCAATGCCCAGGCCGCTCTTGCCCTGCTTGTCGGTGGAAACCCGAATGTAGCTGATAACTTGGCCCATCTGCCGCGTCCCGGTGTGTGTGCAAACACCATACGGTCATATGGAGTTTTGTGCAAGCCCGATTTTGCCAGGGCAGCGCAATTTTTTGCTTCATCACAGCGGCCACCCGTGCCGCCTCCAGCGCGCTACCCAGTGCTCGCGCCGTCCGATGGGGTGCTGGCCCAACGATAGAGAACCACCCTCGCGTTCGGCGGGACGCCCTCGGGGAACAGCCGGGCAATGATTTGTTCTGCCGTCTCACTCGGGTCCTGCCAAGCGTACAATGCCACGGCTGGCGTGGCAGCCCGTTCCAACGCCGACAGGCGCCGGAGCATTGCCGCTATGCTCATCCCACTTTCCCCTGTGCCGCTTCTACTGCCGACAGGCGTTGCGCCAGGTCGGCCGTTTCGATCGCGTGGCGCTGCGTTTCCAGCACGGCCGCAACCGCCTCTGCTTCCTCGGGCGACAAAACACCCGACGCCATTGCTGCCACAACGGCTCCCAAGGCTGCGGGAAGATCGGCAGCCGTCTGCACGGTCGGCAGCGCGAACGCCACGGGACGGCCCCGGCGGGGCGGCACGATGCGATCTAGGACCAGTCGGGCCGCAACCATGTCGCCGGCCTTGGCAGCAGTCAGGACAGCGCGCACCACGTCCGCCGCGTCGTCCTGCATCATGCTCTCGGCCATAAGCGTGACGCGGTGCCGGGTGCCTCGGGGCTTGCCACGGGGGTTGCCGGACACGCCGCGCCGGAACGGCCGCCCCCGCTGCTTTCCCACTGCATTTTCAGCGTCGTTCGTCATGGCCGCCTATTCGTCATGGCCGCCTATACGCCTTCCCAACTGGAACCGCGCAACCGTCGATCCAATCGGTTGGGTTCGGCGGGATGCACCGCATGCAACCCCACGGGCCAGGGCCACCGGACAGGATCGATAGCCGCCAGTAGCGCCCGCCACCGCAGCCGGGGCACTGGTCGGCCGGTAGCTCCTCCCCCAGGTCGGGAGGGGTGGATACTGGCCACAAGGGCGCCTGGGGAGTTTCTGCCCGGCTGCCAATAGCGCCATTAGTGCCGATAGATTGGGCAGGATCATGGGGCAGCACGCTATCGGCACTATCGGCCCTATTGGCATCCGCATATGGAACGCACAGCACGGCAAGTCGGGCGCGCCAACGGCTCATCGGCCGGCATCCCGCACCGCCGGGTTGATCGTCCAGTCCGTCCGCTGGCGGCCGGCATTGGCACCGTCGCGACCGGGTGCGGGCCGTGCCCAGCCGAGTTCCGCCAATTCGATTAGCGCCGCCTCGATGCGCGGCGCGGTTGCGATGCCTGGCCCGTCCGCCATCCGCCGCAGCGCGCGCGCGTTGACCACCGCCGGTCGCGGGGATGCCTGCCGCAGATACCACCGCGCCAGCCGGCGGGCATCACGCTCCGACTCGGGCAATGCTGCCTCTCCGAATGCGCGGCGGGCCATGGGCACCGCGTAGTCACTCAGGAAGCCCACAGCGCGTGTCACGTCGTCGAGCGTGATCCGGTCCGGTGCGGGTATGCCATCACGCGCTACGACCCAGACAACGTGCGCGAAGATCACCGCCAGTCGCACCGCGAAGCCCGGCAGCTTCCCCGTCCACGACAGGAACAATCCCGACCGATCAGCCTCCATGGCCTTTGTCTCGCGGCGCCATTCCTGCAACGCCTCGGCCGCGTCATCATCGAAGCGGAGGATCACCGGATTGTCGTCAGGCGTCGGCAACTCCCGCAGCCGGCGGAGTGCCGCCAGCAAGTCGAAGGGAAGGGCGCGGCCCGATGGACGATTCGACACCTCGGCCGGCGGCATCGGCCAGCAATACAGGAACCGTGCGGCAAGTCCGTCATCGTCGCCCGCCAGCATCACCGATGCCAGCCGATCCGGTTGGAACCCGCCGACGATGCCCCATGTTAGGTGCGGAATATCGGGCGCGTCGTCACCATCTTTCACGCGATCAGATGCCCAGCGCCCGCCTTCATAGGCTTGCAGCCAGAATCCCCGATCGCCGCCCGCGTTTCCATTGCCGTACTTCCCCATGCTGGCAACCCAGCCGGCCAATTCGTCCCGGTGTAGCAACACGCCGCGCGGGTTCGCGGCGCTCAGATCGCGGGCTTTCTCAACGGTCGGGTCGGTCGAATAGATACGGCGCTTGTGGGGCAAGTCCGGCTCGCGCGCACCGTCCGGCTCCCTCGGGGGTGCCAGCCCTTGCTTCACCGCCTCCTTCACCTCGATTTCCCAGGCGGCGCGCCGCTCTTTCGCCTCCTGTTTTGCAGTGCGGTAGTCGCGCATCCGCTCTTCCCAATCATCGTTTAGTTGCCCGCCGAGTTCGGACAGCGGGGAGACGGTTGCGTCGATGCCAGGACTCTTGCCGGCGGATGGTGTGCCGATGCAGGCAATCCAGACTATCGGCGGGTGCTGCCAGCCGTCCCATGGGCTTCCCCATCGCGCATTACCCAGAGTGGCGCCAACCGTGGCCAGAAGCGCGCACGCGACGTAATCAGCGGGCGCGCCCGCGCGCTCGGCCGCGCCCATGATCCACGGCTGCCACTTTCCGGGGAACAGCGTGATATTCAGCGTCGGAGCGGGTGCAGTGTCGGCAGTCGCAAGTCCCAGGTCGGGGGCGGGCCAAGTCTCGGCCTTGCCTGCCCGCTCCCAGGCGCGGCGCAGTTCGCGCCCGTCTTGCGCTTTACCTTTGTCACGTTTCCACGCGGCAAGGTCCGGGTCCGCATCCAGTGCAGCCACATAGTCCGCAAAGGACTTGCCCTCGGCTCGCATTTGACATGCCAGGCGGAACGCTCCCGCGCTGCGGTCGGGCCTTGCTTCATCCCCACGGCTCTTCGCAAAGGCCGGTCCGACAGTGCCCAACAATTCGCGCAGCGTATCCGTGGCGACGTGTCGTAACTCGGTTGCCGCGTCCGGCAGGCGATCGTCAGTCACCGCGTAGTAGCGTCCGCCAAGGTGCGCTTCGATAGCGGGCGGATGATCCTTGCCGTTCCCCCGTTTGAAGGATCGGCCGAAACCATCAGGTTCGAGTAGCATCGCCTTCCGGAGTGTAGAGACGGCACCGGGCGCCATGAGAAAGAACGCCTTGACGCCCGTGCCGCTGGGCGAGACCTCCGCGTAGCTATCCAAGAGCGTCAGCACGTCACATGCCCAGGCTTCCAAATCCCCTGTTTCAGGATCGCGGCAACTATCAAGATCAACGCCGCCTACACTATAGCCATCCGACCACTCGCCCAGGATCAACCCAACGCCGCCAGGACCGTGCTGGGAGGCGGGGAGCCGGTGGTGCGCAGCCTCGGCCACCTCGCGCGTTCCCCAAGTCTCAGGGCGCGTGCTGGCCGCGTCGCGCAACGTGTGAGGGTCTTTCGGCACCTTTGTGATTCTGCCCGTGCCACGCTGCGGCTCAGTGCGCCACACAACCCAGCGCGGGGCCGATGCAAGGTCCGCCAGGGTCGGGGTGGTCATGCCCGCCCGCCTTGGCGCAGTTGCGTCACGTCGAGATAGGTCACACTGCCATCAGGCGTGACCAGCGTTGCCCCCGACACAGTCGCGTCAACATCGACAAGGGCAAGCAGAATGCGGATAGCTGCCGCGCGACGATCCTCCGCCGGAAGTGAAGCGGTCGCGCGCAGGCTTTCTTTGAATGTAGTCATGCAGGGGTCTCTTCCCCGCCGCGCCGCACTGGCGTTTGCCGTGCCGTGTCTGTAGAATGCAGGTGCAACTCCGCGTTCTTGCAGACATGCCGCCGGTTTCCGCCTGTCGGGGCCGGCGGTTTTACGTTGTGACGGTTCGTGCCAGTTCTGCTGCACGGCTCGCAAAGGTTCGCGATTCCGCCCAGCATTCAACATCGCTCAGACGGTACGCGATGCGACGCGGGCCAAGCCGCAGAAAAGGTGGTCCGTCGCCCGTGCTGCGCCAACGCTGCACGGTGCGCGCGGGAATCTTGAACCGTTCAGAGAACTCGCGTTCCGTCAGGTAAATCGGGGCAACGGCGGTCATGTCGGCTCCTCTTGGGAACCGGATGAGCAAGGGGCACAAGCACACCTTGCTCACCCGGTAAGTGGGTGCAAAAGGTGCGCTGTCCGTTGCTGGGCCGTCAGACGCTAGAACCGGGCTTGTGGGGTAACAGTCGCACAGCAAGTCGCTTTCCATCCAATTGGATGGCGCCGGTTCGAGGGCTGCATACCGTGGTCGCGCCTGGCACCGCAAGGGGTTTTATGATTCTTTGTACGTTGCCGCTGCCGCGTCTGGCGAATTGGCAACCTTTGCAGCGTGCGTCTGCCAAGTGTGAGGCTCAGCTATGCCCGGCGCAGGGCCACCACGTTGCCCGAATCGGACCCGGGTGCCGCGCACCGCACGACATGCGCTGCCCAGGCTTCCAATGCGGCCTTACGCTCGGCCGCGAAATCGTGCCGCTGATAGACTCGCGCCACGCCGGACAGCTTGCTCGCCTGATGCGCCAATAGTTTGTCCGCGACGATGGAATCGAAGCCCATCGCAGCCAATGCCGAAACACCCGTGCGGCGGAAATCATGCAGCCGCCAGTCCTTCACCTTTGCGGCCTTGTCCAATGCCGCCTTTGACTTGGTGAACCCCGAGACGGGCGTCTTGCCGGTGGTCGAGAAAACCAAATCCTGACCACCGATCCGTGTCACGGCGCGCAAGGCGTCGCGAGCCGCTTCCGGCAGGGCCACCACATGCGCCAGTCCCCGCTTCATGCGCGCGCTGGGTATCGTCCACGTCGAAAGGTCCTGCGACAGTTCAGACCACCGCATCCCCGCGACCTCTTCCCGCCGTGCCAACGTCAGCAGCAGCACGCGGAACAGCGGTCCCCACGGCTCCCCCATCGCGGTGGCGGCATTCCACACCCTACCCAATTCCTCGCCGCTCAGAACCCGTTCGCGGGCTTCCGTGCCCGTTGGGATGGGCAGGCCGGAAAATGGGTTGCCGGGCACCTTGCCGCGCTTCTCCGCCCAGCCGTAGCAGGCTCGGGCATAGGCCAGCGTGCGGCCCGCGATGGCGTGCGTATCGGCATGCACCAACTTGTCAAGCACGTTGACCGCATCGGCACGGCTCAGTCGGGCAGCCGGGCGTTTCAGGTAGTCCGCGAAGGCAAGTTTGATCGCTCGCACCGCTTCGGCCCGGTAGCGCGGTCGGCGGCTCGCAAGGTGCAGCTTCGCCCATTCGTCCACCAGCGCCCCAAGCGTCAACTGTGCTTCGGCCCGTGCAGCTTCGGCCTTCTCCCGCGCGGCAAGCCGGACAGCGCGCGGGTCTATGCCCTTCGCCACGTCGCCCAGGCGGGCGCGGGCGGCATCGCGGGCCTGATCCACGGTAATGCCACCCCACACGCCCAGCGGCTCCCGCCGCTTCTGCGCGGTTGCCGGATCGGTCCATTGCACGATAAAGGTCCGGGTGCCGGCGGCGGTCGCGCGCACGCCCAGGCCACGGCATTCGGTGTCGAAGGCGAGCCGGTCTTTTTTGCCAATGGTAGGCTTGAAGGATGCCAGGAAACGATCGGTCAGTTTCGGCATGGCGCGGGACCTTGTTCTGCGGACCCCACGCGGACCCGGCAGCAAGGTCCGCAACGGGTCCGCGTGGCAGCTTATGGCGGCATAAAATCAGATGGTCCAAGGAAAATCAAGGGATTTTGGCGGTTTTTGCGGACCTGTGGCGGCTCTTGGCGCGGACCTATCGCTTACTCTTAATCAGCGGGTCCCAGGTTCGAGCCCTGGTGCGCCCACCACTGCAACCCATTGAATTAACGAACATAAAAATGGCAAGCGAGATGACCCGGCCAGGCGTCGATTTTGCCCGGACCGGACATACGCGGCCCGATGCCTCTCGCGTTCACGGTCGCCATCGGGGTGGAAGGGACGAGGGCGGGACGGCGGACATGCCGTTGCCGATCGACCGCCAATCACACGCCAAGCCAACCATTCGGCGAACCGCCTGGCCCTCGGTTCCGCGAATGGATCAGGGAAGATCGCAACAGCCGTGTTGCCCTTCCCACCTGGACACGGCGCGGGTTCTGGGCAGCCGCCTCGGTCGGCTTGCCAGCCACGCCGGCGCTGGCGTGGGATGTGATGCCGTCCGGCCGCATTGAATTTGAAGCCCATAGCAGGCGTCCACGCGTGAGCGGTTACCGCTACCCGTCCGGGCGGCTGACGCCAAAAGGGACCGATCCATGCAACAAGATGACGCGGAGGTGTGACAGGTGGCTCAGACGGCGTTGGTACTCGGGGCGGGTATAGTCGGCGTTTCGGTGGCGCTGCACCTACGCCGTCGGGGCTGGGATGTCGTGCTGGTGGATCGCCAGGGACCCGGCGAGGGTGCCTCGTTCGGGAATGGCGGGCTGATCCAGAGCGAAGCGGTCTATCCACACCCGTTCCCGCGCGCGCTCACCGAACTGCGGCGCATTATGCGCAACCGTGCGGTGGACGTGGCCTATCATCCCTTGGCGCTGCCGCAGGTCGCGTCCCCACTGCTGCGGTATTGGTGGCACTCGGCGCCGGAGCGCTACGTGCGCGCGGTGCTCGGCCACTCCCGCCTGATCGCAACCTGCCTTGACGAGCACATGGTTCTTGCACGCGAGGCGGGGGCGACGGATCTGTTGCGTCCGATCGGCTGGCTGCAGCTCTACGGCACAGCTTCCGGCCTTGAACCGGCCCTGTCGAAGGCCGAGGCGGCGCGGCGGGAGTTCGGCGTCAATTACCTGGCGCTCGACGGTACTGCTCTTGCCAAGGCAGAGCCTCATCTGTTTGCAGAAAAGGCGGGTGCGATCCACTGGACCGATCCCTACTCGGTCAGCGATCCGCACGCGCTGACGCTCGCCTACGCACGCCGCTTTATCGCGCTCGGCGGCGTGATCGCGACCGGCGATGCGACGGGCCTGCAGCGGCGTGCCTCCGGGTGGCGGCTAACGACCTCGGACGGACCGGTGGAGGTCGCGCAGGCGGTGGTGGCGCTTGGCGCCGCGTCAACGGAGGTGACGCGGCAATTCGGCTATGCGCCGCCGCTGTTCGGCAAGCGGGGCTACCACATGCATTATACCCTACGGGGCAACGCCGTGCTGAACCGCCCGCTGGTGGATGCCGACACGCGCTTCGGGCTCATGCCGATGCGGCGGGGCATACGCCTCACCACCGGCATCGAGTTTGCCCGTAGCGGCGCGCCGCCGAGCCCCGTACAATTGGAACGAGCCGAGCCTGTAGCGCGTGCCTTGCTTCCGCTGGATCGCCGGGTCGATGAGGCGCCATGGATGGGGGTGCGTCCCGCGATGCCCGACATGCTGCCGGTGATCGGCCGCGCCCCAGCGCATAACGATCTGTGGTGTGCCTTTGGCCATGCACATCAGGGGCTGACCCTTGGCCCTACCACCGGACGGTTGCTGGCCGAGATGATGTCGGGTGAAACGGCCTTTATCGATCCCGAGCCCTACCGGCCAGACCGGTTCTGACGGCTATGGGGCTACAGCGCCGGTGCGGCTTGCCGGTGCCGAGGTGGCGATGACATCGCGCGTGACAGGCTCCGCCCGGCCGGCGGCCGTTACCTCCCAACGTCGAGTGCCGCCGCGTCATAAGGATTCGCAGGGAAATAATCGAATCGGTTGCAAGCGGATCACGGCTCCCTGTGTCATGGGGACTGCGTCGCGACTGGTGGAAGCACTTGCTTCCAAGCAGAGCCTAAGCCCGCATGTCGGCGGATGCGCCGTCCCGCCAAAGCCTCAATCTTCCGGCACCGCCTGCCGATAATGCTGCACGATCTCTGATCCGGTCGCGAACCAAACGCCCGGATGCGTGCGGAAATAGCCGAACGCGGCGTCCACCGCGCCGATGCGATAGGGCATGCCGGACACGAACGGATGCAGCGCCACCGCCATCACGCGAGGGATCTCGGCACTTTCCTTGTAGAGCTGGTCGAACTGACGCCGCATCACCTCGCCGAACTCCGCCGCTGTCGCCTTCTGGTCGAAGAACTGCACCGTGTCGTTGCAGTGCAGCGTATAGGGGATCGACATTATGCTGCCGCGGTCCAGCGTCATACGGAACGGCAGGTCGTCGCTGGCCCAGTCGGCAACATAGTCCGCACCCGCCGCTGCCAGATGGTCCAATGTGTGCCAGGTTTCCGCCAGGCCCGCGCCGAGCCACCCCACCGTCTTCCGCCCCGCCGCCCGGCTGATGCGATCCAGCGTGGCGCGGATCGCTTCCCGTTCGGCCTCCGGCGCCATTTCGTTGAGCCGTGTCGCGTTGGTCTGGCAATGTCCCATGAATTCCCAACCCGCCGCCACCGCGGCCTCGATCATCTCCGGATGGTGGTCGCACAGGTCGCTGTTCAGTGCCGCGGTGGCGCGGATGCCATGCCGGGTCAGCATGTCCAGCATCCGCCAGAAGCCGACACGATTGCCGTAGTCGCGTAGCGACCAGTTGCGGATATTCGGCACCTTCGCATGCGCCGGCGCGATGCGCTCGTTGTTGGCGCCTGGCATGACATCGTCGAGATGGAAGAATTCGAGATTGGGAATGACCCACACCGCGAGGCGCGCGCCGCCGGGCCACGCGAACTGCTTGCGCCGGGTGATCGGCAGGAATGGATACGGACCATAGAGGCGCGGTTGCATGACGTGACCCCCTGCAAGAACGATCCGCTTCGGCGCATGCGCGCGAAGCGGTCGCGCATGATGCGCACGAGTGATTCCGCGTCACAAGATGCGCGCGGGCGACGGCTTGCCTTGCACGGCATCGGCTGGTCAGATGCGCCCCGCGACGCATCACGCGCCAGCGCCGCCGCTCTGCGACGGCAGGCAGTAAACATCTTCAACTCCCTGGAGACACGCCTGATGCGATTCACATTGAGCCTCGTCATTCTGCTCCTGGTCATCGCGCCGTTGGGGGGCGGTGCGCGCGCGGCGTCCTATCCGGACAAGCCGATCCGTATCGTGGTGGAGTTCGCCCCGGGTGGCGGCGCGGATTTCGTCGCCCGCCTGATCGGCAACGAGTTGCAGCAGGCGCTGAAGCAATCGGTCGTGGTCGAGAACCGCGCCGGCGCCAACGGTGCCGTTGCCGACGATTTCGTCGCCAGGGCAGCACCGGATGGCTACACGCTGTTGCTCGGCGCCGCCGGCCCGCTGACCATTCGCGACCACTTGCAGAACGACGGCGCACCCGCCCCGCTGCAACGTTTCGCCGCGATCGCCTTGGTGGGCGGGAGTGCCTTCGCGGTTGCGATCAACCCGGCGCTGCCGGTGAAGGCGCTGGCCGACCTCACCGCCTATGCCAAGGCGCATCCGGGCAAGCTGAACTACGGCAGTTCCGGCGTCGGCGGTGCGCCGCATCTGGCAACGGAGCTTTATGCCTACGACGCCGGCGTGCAGATGGTGCACGTGCCGTACAAAGGCCTGGCGCCGGGGCTGGTCGATCTGATCGGCGGACATCTCGACCTGATGTTCGCCGATGTCGGGCTGGTGATGCCCTACCTCAAAGGCGATAAGGTGCGCGTCATCGCGGTGACGGGCGTGCATCGTTCCGCCGCACTGCCGGAGGTTCCCACCATCGCCAAATCCGGTCTGCCCGACTATCAGGCCAGTACCTGGTACGGCCTGTTGGCGCCGGCCAAGACCTCGGCCGACATCGTCGCAACGCTGAACGCCGCGGTGAATGCCGCCCTGAAAACGCCGGAGATGCAGCAGCGCCTCGCCGCACAATCGCTGGAAGCGGAACCCGGCACGGCGGCAGCGTTCGCGACGTTCATCGACGCGGAATCGGCGAAATGGGCAAAGCTGGTCCAGGACGCCCACATCAAGGCCGAGTGACCATCGTGCGGGCCGCAGGATGATGCCGCGGATCGGACGCGAGGCGCTCAGCGGCGCGCTGTTCTTCCTCATCGGCCTCGGCGCAATCCTGCGCGGCCGCACCTACGGCATTGGCACCACCACCCACATGGGACCGGGCTATTTCCCGGTCACGCT
Source organism: uncultured Alphaproteobacteria bacterium (assembly GCA_963762885.1). Taxonomy (GTDB): domain Bacteria; phylum Pseudomonadota; class Alphaproteobacteria; order Acetobacterales; family Acetobacteraceae; genus JASHVB01. The sequence goes on along the minus strand of CAVXNH010000043.1, from coordinate 80,514 downwards.
GGGCACCATCCTGCTGGTCCTGGGCGTCGCCGTCGCACTGCGCGGCCTGCGCATTCCGGATGTGCTGCCGGACTTCAGCGGGGCGTTGCGGCCATTGGCGTGCCTGGTCGCCGCCATCGTCGGCTTCGGGCTGATCATCGAGCGCGGCGGCGTGCTGCTGGCGATACTGTGGCTGGTGCTGTGCGCCTGCGCTGCCGGGCCGCGCTTTCGCGCGATCGAGGTCATACTGGCCGTCCTCACGCTCGGCGCCATCGCATGCGGCATCTTCGTCTATGGGCTGGGTCTGTCGCCGGGCGATTTGTTGCCGTGACGCAGCCGCAACGCTGATGCACATACGCTGATGCACATACTCTGATGCACATTTTGGGCAGCATCATCGCCGGCTTCCACGTCGCGTTGACGCCGGCGAACCTGCTGTACTGCGTGATCGGTGCGACACTCGGCACAGTGGTGGGCATCCTGCCCGGCCTCGGACCGTTGACCACCATCGCGATGCTGCTGCCGATCACCTTCAAGATGCCGGCGGTATCGGCGCTGATCATGCTGTCGGGCATCTATTACGGCGCGCATCATGCCGCCTCCACCACCGCGATCATGCTCAACATGCCGGGTGAGCCGACCTCGGTGGTGATCTGCTTCGACGGCCACCCGATGGCGCGCCAGGGCCGCGCCGGACCGGCGCTGTGCATCGCAGCGCTGTCGTCGTTCTTCGCCGGCTGCGTCGCGGTCCTGATCATTGCGCTGTTCTCGCCGGTGCTCGCCGATATCGCACTGGATTTCAGCGCCCCGGAATACACCTCGATGATGGTGCTGGCGCTGGTGTCCTCCGCCACGCTGTCGGACGGACCGGCGTTGACGTCGCTCGCCATGGTGGTGCTTGGGCTGCTGCTGGGCACCGTCGGCACCGACATCAACACCAACGTGCAGCGTTTCACCTTCGGCTTGCCCAACCTGTACGACGGGCTGGATTTCGTGGTGGTCGCGGTGGGCCTGTTCGCGGTCGCCGAGATCGTCTGGCGGCTGCAACACCACCACGCGCAGACGCAGAAGCTGGACAAGGTGCGCGGCCTGCTGCCGCGGTGGGAGGACATCGTCGCCACCTGGAAGCCCATCCTGCGCGGCACCGCGCTGGGCGGCGCTCTGGGCATCCTGCCCGGCACCGGGCCGCTGATCAGCTCCTTCGCCTCGTACGGGTTGGAGCGCAGCCTGGCGCGCGATCCCACGCGCTTCGGCAACGGCGCCATCGAGGGTGTCGCCGGACCGGAAGCCGCGAACAACGCCGCCGCGCTGACCCATTTCATTCCCATGCTGACGCTGGGGATTCCCGCCGGCGCGGCCAATGCCCTGATGCTGGGAGCGCTTATCATCCAGGGCATCACGCCCGGGCCAGGCGTGATCACCGATCATGCCGATCTGTTCTGGGGCGTGGTCGCCAGCATGTGGATCGGTAACGCCATGCTGTTGGTGCTGAACCTGCCGCTTATCGGGGTGTGGATCCGCCTGCTGCGCATGCCGTACCGCCTGCTGTATCCCGGCATCATCGCGTTCAGTTGCATCGGCGTTTACAGCCTGGCGAATTCGGCCTGGGACGTGATCCTGGCGGCGGGGTTCGGCGTCGCCGGCTATATCCTGACGACGCTAGGCTGCCGTCCCGCGCCACTGATCCTGGGCCTGGTGATGGGACCACTGCTGGAAGAGAACCTGCGGCGCAGCCTGCTGATCTCACGCGGCGATCCGACGATCCTGCTCACCCACCCGATCAGCGCGGCGTTCCTGGTGCTGACCGTGGCGATCCTGGTGGCGCAGGCCGCTCGCGGTGTGGCGGCGCGGCGTCGGCGGGATGGGACGTTGCGTGCCGTGAAACTCGGAACACCGCGGACCTGACTCCGCGGTTTGTCGCGCCGCCATGGCCCCGCGTTTGCTGCGGCGATCCGGCGGGCGCGGCGCAGTCATGTGCGACACCGCCGCATGATGCGCGACGCGCTTTGATCTCGTGGTGGACTCGCCGGATGCGTGCGTCGAAGCCACGGTTGCCTTGGCGCGGGATGTGGAACGGCGGCGGGCGCTGCGGCGCGGTTTGCGCGAGACGATCCGCCGCTCGCCATTTGGCGACACGCGCGGGTGGCCGCGGGATTTTGGGACGCTCACCTCAACACCCATTGCGGCTGCGACGTTCACGGCGGGTCGAGGCGTGCGGATGACCTGGGACTGTCGTCGGTCTTGTCTCTGCATCCTGGCTACACGGTTCATTAACCCTTTAGCGGCAATGTTGCGGGACCAAACCTGCACCCACCACACGATGCGGCAGGGTCCGTCTGGGCGGATTTTCGTGTGGCGAGCGACAAGCAGGTCGGAACGACATCAGGAAAGGGAACCGCGACCATGGCGCTTGTCAAACGGACCAGCCTCAGCAAGACCGCAGCTCACAACGACGACGTCGCGGTTTCGCCGCATCGGCGCCAGGGCGCGTCGGCCCCGCCGGAAGCGCCCAACGGTCACGACGACACAACCGTGGTCTCCCTCGCCGCCAACTCGGCTCTGGCCGAGGCGCAGAAGCGCAAGGCGCGCACCTTTGCCCGCCAGCAGAAGGCGGCCGAGCGCATCGCCGCCGCCACGTCCCAGCTTGCCAGCGGCATTACCGAGGCCGCCTCGGCCGCCACCGAAATGCGCAAGGCCGCCGACCAGATCGCTTCCGGCGCCGAGGAGGCTGCCGGCGCCAGTCAGCAGTCGCTGAAGGCGGTCAACCACGGTGCCGGCCTGATCCTCAAGGCCAAGGAGAATGCAGACACCGCGGTCAACAAGACCGAGGCGCTGCAAACGGTGATATCCGACGTGGCGCGGCAGATTTCCAATTCGATCATGGCCATCGGCCGGACCTCGGAGCGGCAGGAGGGGTCGGTCAAGATGATCGAGGAGCTGGAGCGGCAGGCCGCCACCATCGGCGAAGTGGTCAAGGCGGTCGCGCGCATCGCCGACCAGACCAACCTGTTGGCGCTGAACGCCGCTATCGAGGCAGCACGCGCCGGCCAGCACGGCAAGGGCTTCGCCGTGGTTGCCGACGAGGTGCGCACCCTGGCGGAGACCAGCGAGAAGAGCGCTCGCGATATCCAGGAACTGATCGTCCAGATCCAGAAAGACGTGAAGGTCATCGCCCAGGGCATCCAGAACTCCGCCGTCGCGGCGCGAGACGAGATGGTGAAGGGCAAGAGAACCACGGACGCCCTGGAGCAAGTCCGCACCGACATGGCGGAGGTGATCGCCGGCAGCCGCGAGATCGCGCGCGGCGCCGACGAAATCCGCCACCGCCGCCAAGGAGGCGCAGAAGGGCTCCGAGGTGATTGCCGCCGCGGCCGAAGAACAGAGTTCGGCTTGCGAAGAGGCGCGCAAGACCGTCGATCAGCAGTCCGCGGCACTCACCCAGAGCGAGCAAACCGCGCAGGAACTGTCGGAGCTGGCCGACGAGCTGAAGAACTCCACCGACATTACCAAGAGTGCCGAGGAAGTGGCGTCGGCAGCGGAAGAATTGTCGAGCGCGGTAGAGGAGATCAACCGCGCCGCCACGCAGATCATGACGGCGCTGGAGCAAATCGGCAAAGGCGCGCAGCAGCAAAGTGCGGCGAGCCAGGAGTCCGCCGCGGCGATCGCCCAGATCGAGAAAGGTGCGCAAATGAGCCAGGCCCGAGCGCAGGCGGGCTTGGACAAGGCGCAGTCCATCAGCGAGTTGCTCGGCGTCAACAAGGCGGCGGTCGATGAGCTGATTGCCGGCGTGACGGCATCGGTCGAATCCGGCCGCCAAAGTCGCGACCAGATCGCCGCGCTGGAGCAAATCAGCCGCCGCATCGACAAAATCGTTGACGCCATCAACACCGTGTCGATCCAGACCAACATGCTGGCGGTCAACGGCTCGGTCGAGGCGGCGCGGGCCGGTGAATTCGGCAAGGGCTTTGCCGTAGTCTCCACCGACATCCGCAACCTGGCCCGCGAGTTCGGCCGAGAACGCCGACCGGATCAAGGACACGGTGAAGGCGATTCAGGACCAGATCGTCGCCGTGCGCGGCGATCTCGTCGAAATCGCCGAGGCCGCCACCATCGAAGTCGAGAAGAACAAGCAGATCGCCAGCAACCTTGAAGGGGTGGCGAAGGACATGGCGGTCGTGCTGGCCGGCAACAAGGAAATCCTTGCCGGCAGCGAGGAGATCCTGAAAGTCACCAAGGAGGTGCAGACCGGCGTGGAGCAGGTTGCCGCCGCCGCGCAGGAGGCGGGGCGCGCCTCGTCCGAGGCGACCGATGCCGCCAAGGAGCAAGCCAAGGGAACCGCGGAACTGGCTGCCGCGATCGAGGAGATCGCCTCGCTGGCCGACGAGTTGCAGGCCGCCGCGTAAGGCGACGCCCAGCAATGAACGCATCGATTGGTTGCACGCGGACCCGTTCCCCCGTCATGCCGACGAAGGTCGGCATCCACGACTGTGCGTCGTGCACCAAGGCAAGTCGTGGATGGCGGGCCTCCGCCCGCCATGACGACGAGGGTGCGGACCATGCGCGAGTTGCCGCAGCTATTCTTGGGCGTCGCCTAAGCGGCCGGGCCGGCTCGTCCAAACCCAACGGGAGACAAGTTCCATGTCCGATGTCAGCGTCATGACGAGGGAGGCCGCCGGCGACGGCGGCCCCCTCGGCGGTGACGGCAACACCGCGGATACCGCCAGGCAATTCGTCATCTTCCACGTGAAGGACGAAATGTTCGCGGTGCCGCTCGCCGAAGTGAAGGAAATCATCCGCATGCCTGGGGTGGTGCGGATGCCGCTCAGTCCCGCGGCGCTCGAAGGTCTTGCCAACCTGCGCGGCACGGTGTTGCCGGTGATCAGCCTGCGCTGCGTGTTCGGTTTTGAACCGGTGGGGCATGACGACGCCACGCGGGCGGTGGTGCTCGACCAGGGGCGGCCGGTTGGCCTGGTGGTCGATCGCATGGCCAACGTGGTCACCGTCGAAGCCGAAGATATCGAACCCACCAACACCATCCAGTCCACCGTCGATACCAAATTGCTCACCGGCATGATCAAGGGCCGCAACGGTGCGTCGATGGTGATGATCCTCGACGCCAACAACCTGATCAAACGCGAGTTCCGCGACCTCGCGGACAAGTCCGATGGCGACGCATGGCAGAACCCTGGCCGGTCATCATGGCGTGGAAGACCACCTGGCCAAAACCAATGGCAGCACCGTCGACGAGAACCAACTGGTCAGCTTCGAGGTTGCCGGCCAGGAATACGCCTTTCCGATCGAGGAAGTGCAGGAGATCGTGCAACTGCCGGAGCATGTCACCGAGGTTCCCAATACCCCCTCGCACGTGCTTGGCGTGATCACGCTACGCAATCGCCTGCTGCCATTGGTCAGTTTGCGCGAGATGTTCGGCCTGCCCCCCGCCGAGGTCATCGAAGCCAATAAGGTCGTGGTGGTGTCGCTGGGCGAGGACACCGGCACCTCGGTCGGCGTCGTGATGGACAGCATTAAGGAAGTCTTGCGCGTGGGCCGCTCGGCGATCGATGCCATGCCGTCATTGCTGGCGCAGAACCGCTCGCTCGACGACATCCAGTCGATCTGCCGGCTGGATGACGGCAAGCGGTTGGTTGCCATTCTCTCCGCCGGCCGAATGTTCAACATCGCCGAAGTGCGCAAGCTTGTGGGCGGCGAAACCGAAGAAAGCGAGGCGATGGCGAACGACCAGGCGACATCCAACGGCAATGACGACGAAGAGCAGTTTGTCGTGTTTCGCCTGATGAATGAGGAGTACGGCGTCCCGATCGACTCGGTGCAGGAAATCGTCCGCGTCCCCGAGGCACTCATCCGGGTTCCCAAGACCCCGGCATTCATCGAGGGCGTCATAAACCTGCGTGGCAGCGTGCTGCCGGTGGTGGATCAGCGCCGCAGGTTCGGCCTCGAGGGAATCGAACGCAACGACCGCCAGCGCATCATGGTGTTCACCATTGCCGGCGTGCGCACGGGGTTCATCGTTGATTCGGTCTCCGAGGTGATGCGCATTGCCGCCCGCTTCATCGACGGCGCACCGAAGCTGTCGGCGGAGCAACAGAAGCTGATCCGCCGTGTCGCCAACCTCGAAGCCCAAAAGCGCATGATTCTACTGCTCGATGTCAACCAGCTTCTCGATGTCAGGGAACTGGACGCGTTGAAGGATGCAGCCTGAGACCAACCGGCGGAAGACTCACCCATGCCCGGCGCTGCCACCGTCATGCCGACCACCGGGTCAAGTGCCCGGTGGCGGGCTCCGATCGGCATCCACGACTTTCGTGGTTGCGAACCGAAAAGCCGTGGATGGCGGGCCTTCGCCCACCATGACGAGGGACGCGGCGGATGAATCTTCGTCTACGCGGGTTGGTATGACAGGTCGCCGCCGCCAACCTGGTGAGCCGGTGGCCGGTCACACAACAACAAGAGCACACACGCCGTGATCAAGCTGCTGATCGTCGATGACTCCGCGCTGATGCGGCGCCACCTCGTCCGGGTCTTCGAGGAGGAGCGCGACTTCACGGTGCTCGCGGTGCGCAACGGGATGGAGGCGTTGCGCGAACTGGCCGCGTTCGATCCGGACGTGATCACGCTCGACATCAACATGCCGGAGATGGACGGCCTGACCTGTCTGTCGCACATCATGGTGCAGCGGCCGAAGCCGGTTGTGATGGTGTCCTCGCTGACCAAGGCGGGCGCCGAGGCGACGTTCGAGGCGCTGGAACTCGGCGCCGTCGATTTCATTCACAAGCCGGACGGCACCATCTCGCTGGACATCGTTCGTATCCAGCGCGAACTGGTCCTGAAGGTGCGCGCGGCGGCGAGCGCCAGGATACGCCGGGCCCGCACCCTGACCGCACGGCTGGCAGAGCAACGCACCGCGCGCGCCACGCGCGTGGAGACGGCGCTGGCCCCGCTGCCTCGCGACAGGATGGGCATCGTCCTGGTGGGGGTTTCCACCGGCGGTCCTGGCACCCTCGAAGACATCTTGCCGAAGCTCCCCGCGGGCTTTCCCTGGCCGGTGGTCGTCGCCCAGCACATGCCCAGCAGCTTCACCGGCGTCTTCGCCCGTCGCCTGGGATCGCTGTGTGCGCTCCCGGTGACCGAGGTCACACGGCAGGCCTTGCTCGATGGCGGCAACGTTTACATCGCGCGCGGCGACGCCGACCTGGTGTTCACCAAGACAGGCCTAGGCGTGGTGGCGCTCCCCGCGCCATCGAGCGCGCAGCATCTGTGGCATCCCAGCGTGACGCGCATGGTCGAAAGCGCGATGAACGCCATGCCGCCCGAGCGCCTTGTGGGCGTGCAACTCACCGGGATGGGCGACGACGGCGCCAAGGCGATGACGACCCTGCGGAGCCGCGGGGGCCGCACCATCGCCCAGGACGAGGCCACCTGCATCGTGTTCGGCATGCCGGGGGAACTCGTCCGCATGGGCGGCGCCGACGTGGTGCTGCCGGCGCCCGCCATCGCCGGCCAGCTTGTGTCCTGGCTGGCGCCCGCATCGGCGCTGCCGGCATCGCAGGAGGTCCGCCATGGCTATCGTTAAGCATCGCGCGCAGGCGGACCCCGTTGGCGACGTCCAGGAAGACGCCACGCGTGACCGCGCGCAGTGGATTGCCGACCTGGACTCGCCCAATCCCACGACCCGTCGCCGCGCCGCCCGCACCCTGGCCGAAATGCCCGGCGCCGTGCCGGTACTCTGTGCGCATCTCGCCGATGAGCCGAGCCTCAGCGTCCGCAGCATTATTTTGACCGGGCTGATCGTCAGCAAGTCACCGGCGGTGGTGGCGGGCCTGTTGCCGCTGCTGGACAGCGAAGACGCCAACCTGCGCAACGGCGCGATCGAGGCGTTGCAGCAGATGCCGGACGCGGTGGCACCGCATGTGGAGGCAATGCTTGCCGATCCGGACAGCGACCTTCGCATCTTCGCGATCAATGTGCTGGCCGCGCTGCCGCACCCCAATGTGCCGGCCTGGCTGCGCCAGGTCGTGGCAAGCGACCCGCACGTCAACGTCTGCGCCGCCGCGCTGGACGCCCTCGCCGAGGTGGGCGAGCCCGACGCCATTCCGGACCTGGAAGATCTTGCCGAGCGTTTCTCCGACGTGGTGTTCATCAGGTTCGCGGTGGATGCCACCATTCGCCGCATTCGCGGCCGTTGAGGGCGCATGCGGCCGGACTTATACCAGTCGCCCGAAAGATTGACACACGGACGGCGCCGTCCCCGTCATGCCGACGAAGAGCCTGCCCCGAGCGAAGGCCGGGGTCGGCATCCACGACTTTCCCGCCCGCACCGAGAAAAGTCGTGGATGCCGACCTTCGTCGGCATGACGGTTGGGGCGGTCGGTGCGACCTGGTCGAGAGCCAATATTTCGGGCGGCTGGTATCACCTGTCATGGACATGACCAATCTCGCCGCGGGGTCGGTGGTCTCCGATCAGGAATTCGCGAAGTTCTGCGAGTTCTTCTATCGGAAGACGGGCATCATGTTCGACGCGAAGAAGAAGTATTTCGCCGAGCGGCGCATCGTCGAACGGATGCACCGCACCGGCTGCGCCACGTTTCGCGAGTATTTCGCCACTGTCCGCTTCGAAAGCACCGGCGAGGAAATGCAGCGCCTGGTCAACCAGATGACGGTCAACGAAACCTACTTCTTCCGCGAAGACTATCAGATGAAGGCGCTGGTAGAGGGCATCCTGCCCGACCTCGCCAAACGCCAAAGCGCGGCATCGCGCATCCGCCTCTGGTCGGTGCCGTGTTCGTCGGGCGAGGAGCCCTACTCGATCGCCATCCACATCCTGGAAAACTGGATCGACGCCGACCGCTATGACATCGAGATCATGGCGTCGGATATCGACTCTTCGATCCTGGCGGACGCAGCCGCGGGGATTTACGGCGAACGTGCCTTGCAGCGGCTGCCGCCGGCGTTGATCAGGAAGTACTTCACCGCACAAAGGGATCGCGCATTCCAGATCTCCGCCGATCTCCGCGGTTCCATCGACTTCTCCCGCGGCAATGTCATGGACCCCCTGTTCATGCGCCGGTTCCGCAACATCGACGTGATCTTCTGCCGCAACATGCTGATCTATTTCGACGATACGTCGCGGCGCGAAGCCATCGAGGCGATGTACGACTGCCTGTCGCCGGGCGGCTACATCTGCCTCGGCCACTCCGAAAGCATGAGCCGGATATCGTCGCTGTTCCGGCCGCGGAAATACGCCGATTCGATCATCTATCAGAAGCCATTCGAGAGCGAGTCATGAACGCCATGCAACCGCCCGGCCGGAAGCCGCGCATCCTGGTCGTCGATGACGGCATCACCATGCGCATGTTCTACCGCGAGATCCTGGAGGCGGTCGGCTTCGAGGTGCAGGAAGCGGCCAACGGCCTGGAAGGCGTCGAACGCGCCATGACCGGATCATTCGACCTGCTGGTGGTCGATATCAACATGCCGAAGATGGACGGCTACCAGGTCATCCGGACCGTGCGCCAGGACGAGCAACTCTGGCGCGTCCCGATCATCACCATCAGCAGCGAGGCAAAAGAGCAGGATTCGCGGAAAGCCTATGAAGCCGGGGCCAACTTCTATTTGGTCAAGCCGGTGCGTCCCAAGGATCTCGAAGAGATGGCGCGGCTGCTGACCGGAGCGTTGCCGCGATGACGACATTGCTCGAACGCTTCATCCCGGAAGCCCGCGAACACCTGCAAGGTGCGGCGGCCGGCTTGCTGAAACTCGAGCGCAATCCCTCCGACGAAGGCCTGGTCAACGAGGTCTTCCGCGCGTTCCACACCCTGAAGGGTTCATCCGGCTTGTTCGACATGCCTGGCCTGACGCGCCTCGTGCATGCCGGCGAGGACCTGCTCGGCGCCGTCCGTTCGAACTTGCTCAAGCTCGAATCGGACATGGTCGATGTATTGCTCGACGCGCTCGACCGCGTATCCACCTGGGTGGACGGCCTCGAGCGGGACGGCCAGTTGCCCGACGATGCTGACGGTGTTTCCGTTGAGCTGGCAAAGCGTCTGCGGGTGTTGTTGCCGGACTCTGGCGAAGCGCAGGCTTCCGCTGCAACGGCCGGCGCGATGCCGCGCACCGACTGGCTGGCCGAACTACCGGAACAGGACCGTCTCGCCGCCTTCGCCGAAACCATCGCCGGGGGCCCGTCCTTGCTGGCCATCTCCTACGTGCCGGACGACGGATGCTTCTATCGCGGTGAAGATCCATTCAACCTGTTTCCGCAGCTTGCCGGCCTCAAGGCATTGCGGATCCACTTCCGCGAGCCGCCGGCGGCGCTGGCGGAACTCGACCCGTTCCATTGCGCCCTGGCATTTCGTGCGTTGACGGCCCAGCCGCGCGGCGAGGTGGAGCACCTGTTCCGCTACGTCATCGATCAGGTGGCAATCGACGCCGTTCCACCGGAGGCACTGATCCTCCCGGTTGGCATCTCCGACAGCGACCCGGGTGCTCTGAATTTCATCCAGGATGCCAGGCAGCGCCTGTCGGCGCGGGACATCGCCGGCTTGCGGGCGGCCGTCGCGACGCTGCTCGAACCGATCGACGGACACCTCTGGATCGCATCGGCATTACGCTGGCTGGATGCGGTATTGGCAGCGCCAGTGCCGAATGTCGCCTGGGCATCGGCGGTGCTCGATTGTATTGCCGAGGGCCGCACCACTCCGATCGGCGGGGCCACAACTAAGGCCGTTCCCGCGCCGACAATCGAAAATCTGCCGCCTTCTTCAGTCGAGGCTGCCAGCTCGGACGAGCCTATGGCGGCGCGTATTCTGGCCGAACAGATGCGGATCGTCGCGCTGCCGGGCGACCCCGAGGTGCTCCAGCGCCGCATGGCCGCCGTGGAATCCACGATCGGCAATCTGCTGGCGGGCTTGGGCTGGTCGTTGCGCGATGGCGAACTGGCCGACGCGGTCGCGGCAGCGGCGGACGGGCTGCCGGGCTCGCTACAAGACCTGATCACCGCGCTGCAAAACCGGGTGCAGGCCGCCGCCGCCGGCCCAGCGTCGGTTCCCGCGTCCGCGGTGACGCTGCTGGCAACCGGTCCAGAGCAATCGGCCGTGGCCGACGCGAAGCAAGTCGCACACGTGCTCAAGGTCGACCAGGCGAAGGTCGACACGCTGATGAACCTGATCGCCGAACTGGTGGTGTCCAAGAACAGCCTGCCGTTCCTGGCCAAGCGCGCCGAGGATGTCTACGGCTCACGCGAAATGGCGCGCGAGATCAAGGATCAATATGCCATCATCGACCGCCTCGCCCAGGGTATGCAGCGTGCCATCATGGACGTGCGCATGCTCCCGGTGGCCGAGGTATTTGAACGCTTCCCGCGCCTGGTGCGCGACCTTTCACGCAAGCTGAACAAGCACATCGAGCTCAAGGTGGTCGGCGGGGACACCGCCGCGGACAAGACGATCATCGAAGCGCTCGGCGATCCCCTGCTGCACCTGGTCCGCAACGCCATCGACCACGGCATCGAGCCGCCCGGGCAGCGGATCGAGGCCGGCAAGCCGGAAGCGGGGGCCATCCAACTCAAGGCGTTCCAGGAGGGCGATCAGGTCGTCATCGAGGTATCCGACGACGGCAAGGGCATCGATCCCACGGTCATGCGCCTGAAGGCCTTGGAAAAGAAACTGATCACGGAAGACCAGGCCGAACTCGCTGTCGGACCAGGACGCGATCAACCTCATTTTCCTGCCGGGCTTTTCCACCATGGAAGAGGTATCGGACCTGTCCGGACGTGGTGTCGGCATGGATGTCGTGCGCACTGCGGTGGAAAAATTCAACGGTCAGGTGATGCTGTCGTCCCGCAAGGGCGACGGCACCCTGGTGCGGATGTCCCTGCCGCTCAGCATGGCGGTCGCCCGGGTGATGATGATCGAGGTCGGCGGCGCTCTGTTCGGCGTGCCAATGGACGGGGTCGCGGAGACGGTGCGGGTGCCACGAAATCGCATCCGCCAGATCAAGCGCTCGGAAGCCTTCGTGCTGCGCGATGCGATCGTGCCGCTGATGCGGATGGAAAAGCTGCTGGGGCTGCCGCCGGTCGCGATGGACATAGCGGAGGAGGCGGTCCTGGTGGCCCGGGTCGGCGGCGCGACCGTAGGCCTGGTGGTCGATCGGTTTCGCGAGGGTATCGACGTCATCCTGAAGCCGATGGGTGGGGTGCTGGCCGGCATCAGGGGCTATGCGGGATCGGCGTTGCTGGGCGACGGCCGGGTGCTTCTGGTGCTCAATTTGAAGGAGTTGCTGTGATGCCATTGACCTTCACCGAGACGCAGGCTCGTTTCGAGGACGTCTGCACCGTCGAGGAAGCGTTGCCGCTATTCGAATTCCTCAACAGCGGCATTGCGCCCGAGGTCGATCTGTCGGCCTGCACCCACCTCCACACTGCGCTGCTGCAACTGCTGCTGATCGCCCGTCCGAAGGTCGCCGCGCTTCCGGTCGATCCCGGTTTGGCTCGGTGGCTACCTGAAATAACCTCTACCGCGGGAGCGGGAGAGGTCGAAGACGCGCAGCGTCGAGGGTGAGGGTGATCGGGCCGCACGGTGCGGGTTCCGCACGCAGCAAGTAGAGCGTGCCGACCCGATCACCCTCACCCTCGCCGCTATCGCGTCTCGACCTCTCCCGCTCCCGCGGGAGAGGTTTTATGTTAGCAGCCCCGCGACGGCTGCCAGCAGGTCGCTTTTCTCGAACGGCTTCAGCAGAACGCAGTCCGCGCCGAAATCGCTGTCCGGCAAGTGCGCGGCATCGGTCGGTCCGTTCGGATCGCCCCCGGTCATCGCAATGAAGCGCGTCCTCGGCGACAGCTTGCGGCCTTCGCTGATCACGGCCGTGCCGCTCGATCCAGGCATCCAGATGTCGGTGATCACCACGTCGAATTGCTGGCTGTGGAGCAAAGCGAGGCCGCGGTCGCCGTCACCGGCCGCGGTTACCTGATAGCCGCCGCCTTGCAGGACGATCCGCAAACTCAGCAGCACGGCGGGAACGTCGTCAATCAACAGAATCGACGCCATGGTCGGAACCTCCTTCATGGGCCGGTATGAGGACCGTTACGGTGGTACCGGCGCCGGGAGAGCTCTCCAGCGTTATGGTGCCACGCATCTCGGTGACCAGCGCCTGTGCAACGGAAAGGCCGAGCCCGACACCGAGCCCGACAGTTTTGGTGGTGAAGAACGGCTCAAAGGCGCGGTCCAAAGTGGTCCGGTCCATGCCGCACCCGGAATCGATGATGCGCAACCGGGCGAAACGTTTGCAGCCGGGTCGCTGCGTCGTATCGAGCGCGATCACGAGGTCCCCCCGGCCATCCATGGCGTCCGCGCCGTTGGCTGCGAGATTGGACAGGACCGTGGTGAAGGCGGCGTGGTCTACGAAGATTCCCGGCGCATCCTCTGTTGCATGTGTAACGACCGTCACACCCTCTGGCAGCGTCAGGCGCACAGGACGACGCCATTGGTCGAGCAGGCGCCACGCATTTGCCACCGTGCCCCGCCGCCGCTGGCGGCGGGACAGGGCGAGCACGTCGCCGATAATGCGTCCCGCCTTCTGGCAACACTCAAGCACGAGTTGCAACTGGGACACGCCCTCACCGGCCACCAACTCACGGTCGAGCATGTCGCGACCGAGCAACACGACCGGCTGCAAAAGATTGTTGATCTCGTGCGCCATGCCGCCCAGCACACGGCGTCGATCGGTGATGTCCTTCAGCACGCCGGAAACCGCGCCGACGCGGCCATCGGCATCGCAGTCGATCTGCGCGTCGCAGAACAGGTCGATGCTGCCGCCGCCCGTCCGTCCGACGCGAAATTCGCCGCTGCTTGCACCGTGCGGCCCATCAAGGCCAAGGATACACAGCAAAGTCTGACGGTCCGGCTCGGCAACGGCCAGCATCAGTTTCGCGAGGCCTCCGTCGCCGTCGATTCCATCAATGTCGAACCGCGCACCACGCCAGTGCAGTTTGCCGAGCATTCCGCCGGGGTCGCGTGACCAATCAGGCTGGTACTCGAACACCGCAATCCGTGCCCGCTGCAATGTCAGATCCAGCCGCGCGCGGCTCGCCCGCCCGCGCGGCGTCATGGCAACCGCCGTCTGGCATGACTCGCCGACATTTTCGTCTATATCCGGAACAATATCGCCCAGCCCGTGAGCGCCTGGCCAGGGCTGATGCTGATCCCCACCGCGATCAGACCGCCCATCCCCACCTGTTCGCTCCCGCGTCACGCCTGCGCCTTCAGGGTCATCATGCCAGTGCCGACAGACTGAAGCTTGTCGCGCATTCCGCTCACCAGCCCATCGACGGAGTTCGCCGTCTCCAGCACAAGCTCGGACAGCATGCCGCTGTTCGCCGCGATCTGGGCGGCTTCCCGGATCTCACGCGCCACATCGGATACCGACCCTTGCATGACCTGCAAGCCGGTCATCACCTGGGCGGTCAGACTCTCCTGCTCGGAGATCGCCTGGCCGATCGAGCCGCTTACCGCATCCATCGCCGCCACGGTCGAGAGCAGTGCCCTTCAGCACCGCGGCACTCGCCTGCGCGGTGTCGGCCATCTGCTTCAGTTTGTCCGCGATCACCTGCGTGGCGTCGCCTGTCTGGTTCGCAAGCTCCTTCACTTCGCCCGCGACCACAGCAAATCCGCGTCCCGCGTCTCCCGCGCGCGCCGCCTCTATGGTGGCGTTCAGCGCCAGCATCCGGGTCTGCCTGGAGATCCCACCGATCATTCCAAGCACCTCCGACATTCCCTGCGACAAGTTCGCCATCGTCTCGACACTGTGCTGCGTTTCCGTCGCCTGCTCGACCGCGGCCTTGACGGTCGCGATCGACTTATGCACCTCGTCGGCGATCCGCTCGATCGATGCGTGAAGCTGGGTGCTGCACGACTGGAGCTGCTCGATTGCCGATTCCGCATCGGTTGAGCGAGCGATGGACACCTTGAACTGGTCCGTCGCCTGCACCGACGCCGAAGCCATCGCCTCTGCCATCTCGCGCATCTGGTGGTTCTCGGTAAGGACCGACTGCACCGACGTCTCCACCTGCTCGACGATCTCACCGCCGAACATGCCCATCACCGTGGCGAAGTCTCGTGTCGAGCCTGAAGACGGACTGGCGAGCGGCAACGGCTCGGCGGCGGGGTGTTGTTCTGGCGCGGCACTTGGATCGGCGGGCTCGGGATGCGGGAGCGAACTGCCGCGGGTTCGATCAGCGGTCACCGCCGTCGTGCCGCGACCTGTAAACAGCACCAACAGCGACAGGATCGCCACCCCGGCACCGAGCGTCTGGACAGCCAGGGTGTTCCTGGCATGGCCACAAGAGCGATGCCACAAACGAGGCAGCCAACCGCCGACAATCCGATCACACGGCCTTGAAGGTCTTTGAATTCGACCGAGCGTGATCATGCGCCGTTGTTTCCCTCCAAAGCGACCGCATGCACGGCGCGCTGCTCCTGGCTCACATAAACGGTGGCGATTTGCTCAGGTGAGAGCGAGGTGTCTCCGGCATCGAGGCAGCGCAGCGCCAGCACGACGGCATCCGCCATCTGACGCGAAAGATCCATACGCTGGGCCTGCGTGAACGCGAGTTCATCGAGTGCACGACCAAGTTCCACATCGGCCGTTTCCGCCGAAGCGCAGGCCTTGGCGAGTTCGGGAGGCAGGGTTCCGGCATGTCGTGACAGCCTGTCCAGCAACGCGACAAGCTGCGTGATCGTATCGGCCGCCCTCCATAAAAGATCGAGATGCGCGGTCGCGTCGCTCTCGATCCGGTCGCGCACGGCTGCCACCTGCGCGGCGAGCAACGCGAAGACGGTGGGTTGCAAGGCGCGAGCCGAAGGTGGCATGGCTTGCGTCACGAAGCCGGAAGCAACTGCTTCAAGGTTGCCAACAGCTCCTGTGGCTCCGCGGGTTTCGTCAGCCAGCCGGTGGCGCCGGCCGCGCGTGCGGTGTCCTTCTTTTGCATGGCTGATTCGGTGGTCAGGACCACGATCGGTGTGAACCGTGTGGCCGGGATCTGCCGCGCTTGCTTGATGAAGGCGAAGCCGTCGAGCACCGGCATATTGAGGTCGGTGAGGATGATCGCGGGGCTGAAGCCGCCCTTTATCTTGTCGATGGCGATCTGTCCGTTGGCGCAACTCTCCACGGTGAAGCCGACTTTCGTCAGGATTCGACTGATGCTCATCAGCATGGTCGGGGAGTCGTCGATGACCAGGATCGGCTTCATGGTGCGGCCTCCAGGCGGAGCAGTGGGGTCACCGGAACAGCCGTGACACGCGGAAGCGGCCGGACATGCGGCGGCATATCGGCCGGGCTTGCGGGGGATCGGCCGTCCAGAGCGCAGGTGGACCGGCCTGGCTGGCCGCATCGATCGGGCGATTTGCGGAGCATGGGGAGCATTAACGCACCGGCGGGCTAACAAAACGCTAATCCAGCGGATGCGCCACAAGTCCTCCCCCCTCCCTCAAGCGGAGGGAAAGTCTCCTCTCCCGGCTGACTGCAACGGCTCTGCAATCGGAATGTAGAGGGTGAATGTCGTCCCGCGGCCGACTTCACTGTCGACGGCGACGGCGCCCTTCCAACCGCGCAGGATGCCGAAGACGACCGACAGTCCAAGCCCCGTGCCCTTGCCCACTGGCTTGGTGGTAAAAAACGGCTCGAAGATGCGGCCCAGGGTCGCCGCATCCATGCCGCTGCCGTTGTCAGCCACCGCCAGCGTGAGATAGGCGGCGCCGGCTTCGAGTTGCAGCGGCTCGGCCTGGCTGGCAGACGGGCGCGCCTGGCCTAATCGGACTTCGATCGAGCCTCGGTCGCCAACCGCATGTGTGGCATTCACCAGCAGGTTGGTAAGGACCTGTGTCAACTGGGTCCGATTGATGCGGGCCAACACCCCAAGGGAGCCAATGCGCTGACGCAGCGATATTCCGCTCGGCAGCAGGTTCCGGATGAACGTCAACGCACCATTGACTTCGGCCGCGAGATCGATGGTTTCCATCCTGGCGTCCTGCTTGCGGGCAAACAGCAGGACGTTGCGGATCACCTCACGCGCCTTCCTGATGCTGTCCAGCATCAGCTCGAGAAATTCGTGGGCCTCTACATCGTCAGGAGGCAGACGATCGCGCATCACCTCCGGGAACAGGAGGGCCGGCTGAAGCAGGGTGTTGATCTCGTGCGCCACGCCGCCGGCAAGCTGACCCAATGCCGCCAGCTTGTCCTGCGCCGCCAGCATCGACGCGAGCCGGTGAGCTTCGGTCACATCGACTCGCAAGGTGACGAGCCCGCCATCCCGGGTGCGGCGCTCATGCCTTTCGAACCACCGTCCATCGTCAAGGCGATATTCGGCGCGGACGACCTGGCCACCTGCTGCCTGGCGCTGACGCGATCGAGCTTGCAGCCATGTATTGGCATCCACGCCTTCGATCATCGCGTCGCGCTGGCGCGTGAGGCGTCCCAGTTCCTCATAGGTGATCGCCGGGGTAAGATCAGGCGCGATCACACCAAACATCGCGCGATAAGCTGCGTTGCACGCCACCAGCCGATCCTCGGCGTCGAACAGGATGAAGGCGTCGGGGAGCGTTTCGATCGCGTCGGCCAGGCGCGCTTCGCTGGCGACAGCGGCGGCGGTGCGCTCGGCAACCTCGCGTTCAAGATCGTCACGGTGACGCTGCAACGCTGCCTGAGCCTCTGCGCGTTGCTGGATTTCACAACGCAATTCTGCCGTCAGACGCTCCAGTTCCAGGGCGCGCTCGTTCAGCAATTGGTTGGTTCGATGCTCCAGCTCGCGCCGGATGTTTTCCTGTGCCTGGAACATAAGTCGCGAGACGAGATGCCCTGCCTCGGTCACCGTGGCCCGCTCCCAATGGCCCCACGGGCGACTGCGACCTCGCACTTCCTCGCGCCAGGTCCGGAACGATTTTCGTGGATTGATGTGGCCAGTATCGGCGGACACGGTAATCGGCTCGGCGCGGTCACCGGCCCATAGGATGGTGTGCGGCCACTCCGAGCGGAACCACAACAGCCAGCCGGTCGCCAGTCTTGTGGCGGCTATGCCGCTCGCCATCAAGGCGTCTTCCACTGGCCGTGGCCACAGTTCGGCCAGACGGTCGGTAAACGAGGTCGGCTCGCGGCCGGTTGACAGCCGGCCCACGATATCCCTGATCCGCACCTCGTCCGGCGTGATCCCCGCCGTCCAGCACGCATCCGGCTTGCACAACGCCAGGCCCTGCGCTCCCGCCTCGTCCAACAGCGCGGGTGCAATGCCTTGAAGCATGCTCTGCCAGTCGCGATTGCCGGAAACACCCGACGCGGCCTCCGTCTCCAGTCTCCGCACGAGTTCGATGGCACTGGCGGAGAGAATCCGCTCGTTGGCGTCGAGAAACCAGGCCATGGCCTGGGCCAACAGCTCGCAGCCTTGTCGAATGTCGGTACGGCACGAACCGGGCCGTGTGATGGTGGCAGGCGACCAGAGCCCAGAGTGCGCCATGCTTGATGACTGACACGGACATCGAGCTGACGACGCCCATGTTGGCGAGATACTGGCAATGGACCGGCGAGACGCTGCGCAGCACCGCACCGCTCAGGTCGATCGGCGCTCCGCTCGTCGGATCCGCATCCGGGACGATACTGCACGGCGTGTAGCCGGCGTCCGGTATCAGGCGGAGCGGATTGCGCGTATAGAGCGCGCGCGCCTGGGCGGGAATGTCGGACGCCGGGAAACTATGACCGAGATACGAGTGCGCTTCGCCGGCCTTGTCTTCTGCCACCACCTCGCCATTCCAATATGGGTCGAAGCGATAGACCATCACGCGCTGGTAACCCGTGAGCGACCTGATGCCCCGAGCCAGCGACGCACACGCATCGGCAACGCTGACGCTCTGGCGAATTCGCTCGATGCCATTTCTTACCTGACCGAACAGAAGCTGCTTGCCGCCACTGTCGAAACCAGGCTCCAGCTCCACCAGGGCGAGCCCACCCGACCGATGCACCACCGCTTCCCATGCGGCAGGCGGCGCGGAGGGACGTAGCTGTACGGCAACCGCCGCGGTATGCGGATCGCCACGGAGCACTACTGTGAGGCGTTCGGCACTGGGGTCGTCCAGGATCTGATCGATCGTTCCGCCGATCAGTTGCTGCAGCGTGGACCGCACTGCGACCGCGGCATTCTCGCTGACCGCGGCGAGCCGCAGGTCGGCAGGCGTTACAGCGAACAGTATACCATGCGGCTGGATGCTGCCAGGAATGTGAATCGGCTCGCGTGCGCATTCGTCGAGCTGTACAGTGTGGTTAGATGCTTCCGACAATTTCGGCTCCTGCCTGCAGCCGATCCTCCAGAAAGCGCAAAGTGTCGACGGCGCCCGCTACCATCGCGCCGATTTGTCGGTCGGCGGCACATTGTTCGACCGCGACGCGGCATCGCGGCCACCGCGGGATCGAGCGGGCGATTTTGGCGCGGAGCCTGAGACTGAGGCGTTTAAGGAAATCCATCGATCCTGGTGCTCGTGGCGGCCGGCGTTCAACCGCCGCATACTCCGCAACAAAGATGAACAATTGGTTCAGCCAAGCGGCGGTATCGGACGAACGGCCCCTCCGCAATCGTCATATGGAGAGACGTTCGGCGACCCGGCCGAGCGAGACGGGATCGGTGGCCCACCAGATAGGCGAGGCAGGTGTCCGATGTCTCTGTTTGAAGCTTCGTAATGGATGGATTCCGGATCTTCGTGACGTGCCGGGCTGGGGCGGGTTACGCCGTCAACCGTTCCACGAGCCAATTCCATGGTCGTTGTTTTGGCCGCCGGTTCCATACGACGTTGACGGCCGCACGCCAATATCGTCCTTTGCCCGACATCGCGGTCCTGTTCGGAGGCAGCATTGGCAGCGACACATCAGGATCCACCGACTCGCCCGGCACACACCGCGACAAGCCTGGCGGCAATCCGCACACGCATGGCGGCGGACCGAACGTTGATGGCGTGGATCCGCACCGCGCTCTCCTTGCTCAGCTTCGGCTTTACCATCTACACGGTTCTCCGGGCGTTCGAGGAACGTGGGGGAGTCCTGCCCGGCGAAAATATCAACACGCCGCGGGTCGTAGGCCTGCTTTTGACCGGGGCCGGTACTGTGGCAATGCTGATGGGCACAACCCAGTACCTGTACTATGGCTTAGAGACTTGAACGAGCTTGGGCACTTCCCACTCGCGCGGCCACCTTTCATCATGGCCGTTTTCATGTCCATAAGCGGTGTAGTGCTGTTCGTCAGCATCATCACGAGAATTCTTTGATGCCGCAACTTCATACCCGGCGATGAAACCAATAGTCATGCCGGATCCCACGGAATTCGAGGGTTTCTCCGTGGTTGCTGGACCACTTTATTGACTGGGATGCCGCCTGGGCCTGGTACGCGGGGAAACGACACCATTGCCATCGGGGTGGCGCTCGGCGGATTCCTGTGGACGGTCCTGTGGGTGCCGATGGTGCTGGTGAGCCTTATCTGTTATATTAACCCGCCGAACGATCCACTCTCCACCGCTTCGCACGGACCGCCCCAACCGTCATGGCCGGCCTTGTGCCGGCCATGACGGTTAGGGACGGCCGTTGTCGTACGTCAATCGTTTTGCGGGTTGGTATTAGGCTCGACCGATTTGCAATCCCTGGCCGACTTGTCCGATAGCATCAGCGCCGTGCGCAATATGCGCATGGCCCCGATCAGCCGGTGGATTTTGCTGGCATTGGTAATACCGGCAGTGATTCCGATGCTACCGCTGGTCCTGTTCGTGTTTCCCATCAACACGCTGGCGGAGAATCTTATCAAGATGCTACTCGCACAATGAGCACCTAAACGGCGCTCGGCAAAGCGTCATTTTCGATTCCCCGTTTCGGCCAGGTCGCGCTCGAGAAAGAAGTTGAGGAACGTGCGGATCGCGGCAATCGCGGCCAGCCGGCCGATATCTTCCCAGCCCGGAGCGATCGTCGTCTCGATGATGTCAGCGGCAAGCTGAAAGCTCAGGCTGCCAACCAGCCAGCGCGCATACCGTAGCCACACCTCGTGAAACTGCCGATCCTGGGCGGCCGGGCGTATCATGGCGCGCAGGCCCTTCAGAAAGGCCTGGAACGTCCCATAGGTTATGACCACCAGGGCCATCGCATTGAAGATGACGATCATGACTCTCGTGATGATCGTTAGCCATTCTTCCATGACTGTCACTCACTCGGCCGTTGCAGGATTAGTGCGCCGTAGGTTGGCCAGTTGGTAGAGCCGGCCCGGCGATCCGGAATCCGGCGCCACCAGCCAAAGATGAGTCGCAATATCGACCGTAACCGGCATGCTTATACCAGCCCGCAAAACAATTGACGTACGAAAACGGCCGTCCCTGACCGTCATGGCCGGCTTTGTGCCGGCCATCCACGCCTTTTGTCGCGTGCACGAAGGCAAGGCGTGGATGGCCGGCACAAGGCCGGCCATGACGGTTGGGACAGTTAGGACGGTTAGGACGGTTAGGACGGTTAGGACGGTTAGGACGGTTGGGACGGTTAGGACGGTTAGGACGGTTAGGACGGTTAGGACGGTCTGTGCGAAGCGGTCGAGAGTCAATCGTTCGGCGGGTTGGTATAAGCGGTCACTTTTCATCGGACCTGGCCCGCCGGGACATCGCCAAGCCACCAGCGCGCAATTCGCGCGATAAGCCCGCGCAGCAACATGTACGGGACAAAGGCGAGCAACAATGCAACGATCACGGCCTCGCCCGGAAAGAACGACTTGAGCTCGATGACCTGATAGATCACGTCAATCCCTAGCCCCAAGAGAATGATCCGGGAGGTCGATATCAGCCCTTCATGCAGACGTGCGGCGCGCTTCGCCGGATTGGTCAGGACCGTCCAAAGATAATGCGAGCTCCGAGCCGCGCATCCTTGATGCCGTCTTGCAATGCAGCGATCGTTGCCATCGCGGGCTGGAGTATGAAGCGGAACTTCATCGAACCGCCTGGGCGATCGATAATGTTCTGCCAAAGACGCGCCCGGGCCTCGACCGAAAACCCGTTCCAGGCCAAGCCAATAACGACCAACGCGACCACCAGAACGACAACCAGACGCGCCAGCAGAATTTGCGTCCTCGTTGGAGTTAGTGTCGTCACGTCAACTGCCTTTCCCGCGTGGGTCTGACGGATCCAAGTGCGGCACTTCCGGCTGAGGGGAGCAACAGTGCGAACAAGTCTGCGCTCAGTGGGATCAAACGTGTCACGTCAACCTGCTTCCAACGACTTTCGCTGCTGGCGCGTTTTCGCAGCCAGCCAGCAGCTTTGAATTCGTCGTAAGCTTCATTCGAGTCACCCTGCGCAATCGCGATCACCCCGTCCTGACTGCGCGGATCTCCGTCGCGCGTTCGTCAATCGGAATGGTGGGAGGTTCGCCCGGGTTCTTCACCGGGAGACTGCGCAGGTGATCCATGATCGCCTGCCATTCCTTGATCTCGTGGACGACGCCGTTCCCGGTCCCTACGGCGACACTGCGCCTGTCCGTAGTGCCCGGTGGTGGCAGCAGATCGGGAGTGTCGATGCGTGGGTCATCGAGCGCCTCGCCCCTCGAACCGAGGCGCTGGCCCGTCTTGTTCCTTGGTGCGAGGATCAGCTTGCCCTCGGTGTATTTCGGAATTGCCATGAGGATGACGCCAAGATACAGCGGGCACGTAAGGCTGTACAACCGCTCGTCCTTCCCCAAGGTGTCGACCGCGCGATAGCCGCGATCCAGGTCGCCCAGTTCGATTTCCGTCACCACGTCGAACATCGGGCGTGACTTGTCGTAATGGAACCGAATGCCGGAAACGCGCGGGAAGTACTCGCCCGGATGCGCGGGACTGTCAATGAGCAGAAATTCCAGTATGTGCTTGAGTTGCCAGGGCGCCGGTTCCCCGGGTCGCACGACACTTCAGGAAATGGCAAGCGGGGCTGCGCATCGCGAACTGGCCCTGACGGCGGAGCACAGTCCCGTTCTTGCTGGGCGGGTATGCGCGAGTGTAACCGTTGCGCGCCACTGGAGCCGGCCGGTCCGATCTCGACATGGGTAGGCGGGACCGCTCCGCATCCGGACAAGCAATCCATGCGCACGTTCATCGGGCTGGTCGTTCTCGCCATCTGGCCGCTGCTCGCGTGGACCGCGACGCAAGCGGCGGCGACCGAGGCGCACTATGTCACCGATGCCCCCCTGCATGAACGCGTTCCTGTCCATTAACGTTCCTATCCACCGGACTCAAAGTGTCCGCCCAAAGGGAATTGCGTCATTCAAGACTTGTTTGCCGTTTTCCCCGTTGCCTTGTCGAGAGCAGAGCGCTCCTGACGCTGATACCACCCAATTTGAACCCATCTCACTTCATGTTTCGGGTGGCTTTGATCTGGATCAAACATTGGGGGGCGACCAAAGTGCCACAGCGTTTGTAGCTCGCCGGAGGTTGCGTTTCGACGTGCGCCGCAACCAGCGCCGGTGCCGTCCGCATTCGCTCTTACACCAGCCCGCAAAACGATTGACGTACGACAACGGCCGTCCCTACCCGTCATGGCCGGCCTTGTGCCGGCCATCCACGCCTTTTGTCGCCTGCACAAAGGCAAGGCGTGGATGGCCGGCACAAGGCCGGCCATGACGGTCGGGGCGGTCCGTGCGAAGCGGTCGAGAGTCAATCGTTCGGCGGGTTGGTATTAGTTTGCGATCCGTCGAACGAATGCTGTTCCCGTAGCGCAAGCATCGTGCGCGATGGGAACGGGTTATCAATGAACGCAATCTTGACCGCGGCTTCGTCCTACAGGCAGGCCTGCTCGGCGCGGCCGCGCCGGAAACCGGGAGGGGCCGATCCACCCGGTGATCCGCGGCAGCGGACCGGGCGTCTGGTGGCAGGACAGTGGGCGGCTCAGGCCAGCGGCGGCCCGGCTGGCCCGGTGATCGGGCGATCCAAGGGCTGCTGCGGAACCAGCACGGCGCGAACGGCGGCGACGGCCTCGTGGAGGGTCGCGAAGACGCGGTCGGCGCCCACGGCGGCAGTGATGCCATGGCGGTCCATGTCGGCGTGGAGATAGAGGGAGACACGGCCGAAGACGACCGTGACGTTCCTGGCGGTGAGGTCGGCGAGCAAGTCCCGGATGGCGCGGGCGGCGGAGAAATCGAGGTCGGTGATGGCGCTGGCGTCGACGACGAAGCAGCGGATGGGTGTTGGGGCATGATCGACAAGGGCCTGCACGTCGCCAACGAAGCGAGCGTAGTTGGCGTAAAACAGGTCTGCACCGAAACGATAGATGATCAGGCCTGGTTCGGTCTGCTTTCCTGGCACGGCGGGGATCGACTCCCAGCTTCCACCGGTGCCTGGAACCAGCATCATCGTGTGCGGGCGATAGCTGTGACGGACATGGCGGAACAGCGAGAGGACGATCGCGAGCAGGATGCCTTGTTCGACGCCAATGCCCACGACAGCGACAGCGGTGACGGCGGCGAGGATGAACTCGCCGGGACTTTCACGACGGATCTCGCGCAGGCCGGCGATGTCGATCATGGCCAATGCGACGGTAAAGACGATGGCGCCGAGCACGCAGCGGGGAAGATATTGCAGCGGTCCGGTGAGGAAAAGCAGGACCACCAGTACGATGGCCGCGAAAACGATCTGGGCGAGCTGACTGCGCGCGCCCGCACGGTCTGCCATGGCAGTCTGCGTCGGGCTGCCGTTGACGACGAAGGTGCCGCTGAGGGCAGCGACGGCGTTGGCCGCGGCAAGGCCGAGGATGTCGGCGTCCTCATCGAGGGTTTCGCGGTAGCGCGACGCGAAGGCGCGCGCTGTGGCGGCGCTCTGGGCGATGATCATGACGAAGCATGACCCGGCGACCGGCAGGAGGGCGAGGCTTTCGCTCCAGGTCACGTCGGGGAGCCCCAGCGAGGGCAGGCCGCCGGGCACCGGGCCGATGACGGCGATGCCGTGTGCTGCGAAGTCGAACGCAGCGCTCGCGGCGATGGTGCCAAGGATAGCCACCAGCGGGAGAGGGACGCGGGGGATCAGGCGATTGCCGAGCAAAATGGCGACGGCGACGAGCGTGGCGAGCGCGACGGTCGGGAGGTTGGCGTGCGGCAATGCGCGCGCGAGTTGCCAAGCCTGGACTATGGTATTGCCCGCATCGGTGGAGAGGCCGAGCATATCGCCCAGCATGGATAGGCCGACCTGCAAGCCGACGCCGGCGAGGAAACCGACCAGGACCGTGCGTGAGAGGAAATCGGCGAGGAAGCCGAGTTTGAAGACGCGGGCCAGGAGCAGCAAAGCCGCGGTCAGCAGCGCGACCATGCTGACGAGCGCCATGTATTTGGCGCTTCCCGGTATCGCCATGAGCGAGAGGGAACTCGAGAATATCGCGGCGGTCGCACTGTCGGCGGCGACGACCAGATGGCGGGAGGAACCGAAGACAGCGAAGCCGACCAGCGGCAGTAGGACGGTGTAGAGACCGGTGACCGCAGGCGTGCCGGCGATGCGGGCGTAACCGAGGACCTGCGGGATGTTCATCGAGGCCAGCGTGATGCCGGCAAGGGCGTTGCGAATGCTACTCCCGCGGGTGAAGGGGCGGAGCCCACCGAAAAGCGTCAGGTGCATTCGGATTATGCGGACTTTGAGAGCGGCGCTGTCAAGCCGTCGGTCAGGTGGCGTCTCACCTGAGTATCGACCTGCCTAAATCTCGAAACCCACGTGCAGCAGGTCAAGCGTCGCGATCGACTGCTGGTGAAATCTACATCTTCGTACGGTCAGAGTGAGATGCGCCTCCGGATTAACACGGTGTTATACCAGCCCGCCGAACGATCGACTCTCGACCGTTTCGCACGAACCGCCCCAACCGTCATGGTCGGGTCAAGCCCGGCCCTGACGGCTGGGGCGGTCCAGGCTGGACGTCAATCGATTTGCGGGTTGGTGTTACGCCCAAGAACCAGCCTGAGATCCGAAGACACGGAGCGGGCATGCCTCTCGGTCGCCCGCGATGCCCATTGGACGATGCCGCATGCACGGTGGTTGCAACTCGGCATCAGCCTTGGCGCGGCAAACCACCGACAAGAAGCGGTTGCTGCTGGAACCCGTTCAGGCGGGGGCTGGTGACCGAGGCCGCCATGGAGCCGGCGGCGGATATGGGGGGAGCAGATGGATGGGAAGATGGCAGAACCTTCGCGCCAATTCTCCTGAATGGCGAAGCCGAAGATCTGTCGCCGCTGCGGGGCAGCGAGCGGCGGCACTGTGACCCGTAAGGGCGACGCCTCGATCGGTAGCATCTACTTTTGGATGTCGGCAGCGGCCAATGCCTTCGCAATCGCCGCGGCGTCGGCGACGCGGACGACAGCGGTGAAGGAGCAGACGGCGCCGGGCCGGCGGCCCGGCTGGTCACTTCGCCGATGCGGCGCCTTCAATCCCTTTGGCCACCGCCGAACCCGCGCCAACGGTCTCGGTGAACAGGATCTTGTCGCTAGGGATCGCCATGTCGAGCGGCCCATGCCAACCTGCCGCCCGGCGTGAGACAAGCTGCGTACTCCGCTGCTGGGTCTTCGGGTCCGTCGTGGTCATCCCCTCGAACACGTCGCTGAGCAAGATGTTGCCGTGGTCGACCGCTTTCAGCCGGCCGAAATAGACCTGCCCACTGGTCAGCGTCACCGTCTGCAGGCTGCCGACCGCCCCCCCAGGCATGAAATACGACGGCCCGCCCAGCTCCTGCACGATCAGCGCCGCCGCGATCAACACTCCGGCCGCCAGTACGGCCAACGGCAGCAGAGCAACACCGGTGCCCGTTCCCTCTCTCGACGTGGACTGCACGAGTTCAGCCACCATGCCCCGCCGCGCTGCCGGTCGACTTCCGGTGCCGCCGTGCGGCCATCCAGCCGATCGCGCAGGCCGTCAACAGGATCGTCGATGATGCCGGTTCTGGCACGTTGGGGGGTGGTGATGACTCCGACGGCTGGGTGCCGAAGGCGTAATCGAAGCCGAGGGTGCCGGCCTTATCGAGCGTCACGTTGTAGCTGAGGTTGAACGTCATCATCGGGTCGGTGAGGTAACCGAGATCGAGCACGTTATCCGTCAGGAACGCGTCCAGGATGGCGTTATTCGAGAAATTGAAAATGTTGTCGTAGATCGTGTTGCTCCCGTCGGTCACGTCAACCGTGAGGCTCAGCGACACCAGTGAAACCGAGTCGGTGTCTCCGATGAGACCCAAATAGAGCTGTCCGCTGTTGAACGTGCCGGCAGCGTAGGTGAATTTCTCGCTGCCCGTGTACGTCTCGTTCTCGCCGGAGCCGTTATACGTGGCGCCCAGGATGCCCGAACCGAGCAACTGATCCCCCGTCTGTAGCAGCGCGGCGGTCACGTTTGGACCCGGGCTCAGGTTCGCGATGCTGGTCGGCATCCCCGTGACGTTGGCGAACAGCATATAGCCGGCGCTGGCCGCGGTGCTGAGGCTCACCGGCGCCGCCGTGCCGCCGATCGCAGAGGCGATGCCAGTAACCCCTGCCGCCGTCGTGGCGGACACCTGCGCCTGGGTGCTCAGGCCAGTGCCGTAGTTGCTGATCGCCGTCGAGGTCACGCTGTTGCTGGCCGCGCCGTAGCTGGCGCTCGTTACGGCCGTTGCCTGTTCATTGGCGGCGTTCGTCGTGGCCACGCTCCCGGCGCTCGCCGTTGCCCCGTTGCTGCCGTTGAACGCGCCATTGTAGCCCATACCGCCGGCCCCGGCCGATGAACTGGCCGAGGACATAGCGGTGCCGACGTCGGAACTTGCCGTCGCATAGGAACTGGCGTTGCCGCCGGCCCCGCCATTGCCGGGCCCGCTTACGCCATAGTAGCTGCTACTGCCGCCGTTGCCTCCGGACGCCGAGGCGACCGCGTCTGAATTGCTGCCGATCCCGGTTGCGTTGGCGTAGGCATGACCGTAGCCACCGTCGCCGCCATCGACATAGCCGAAGAAGCTGGCGCCGCCGGTGCCGCCTGTGGCGATGCTGTTACTGTAGGCATAGCCATTGGTGGCGTTGGAGATCGCTGCCGAGCGGGCATTGCCGCCATTGCCGGCAGTCGCGCCGGTCACGTCGTCGTTCGAGCCGTAGCTGAAGCCGCCCGTGCCGCCGCTCGCATTGGCATAGACATCGCCGGTTCCGCCGTTCGCGTTGCCCGTCGCCCTGGCGAAGCCATTGCCGCCATTGCCGGCAGCGTATCCAGTGACGCCGGAATAGACAGCGCCGCCTGAGCCGCCATTCCCGTTCGCGGTGACCGACAGCGACGTGCCGGTCCCCGAGATGTCCGCGCTGCCGTTTCCGCCGGCGCCGCCGCTCTCATAGTAACTGTAGCCGCCGGTGCCGCCGGTGCCAGTGCCGGTGAAATTCACGCTCGGCGCCGACACGCTACCCGTGGCCCTGCCGTTGCCGCCGACCCCGCCGGCGCCCCCGCCGTTGACATCGCCGTTGTAGGGGTATCCGCCGTTCCCGCCCGTGCCGGCCACGCCGACCTGCGCGGAATTGGTGGCGCTGTCGTGCACCGTCGCGATCGCGTTGCCGCCATTGCCGCCGGTGCCGCTGCTGATGCTGCTGTCGTAGACGTAGCCGCCGTTGCCGCCCAGGGCGCCGGTGGTGTCGTAGATGTATTGCGTGGCGGTGAGGGTGGAGGTCGCGTAGGCGTTGCCGCCGTTGCCGGAGGCGTTGCTGCCGTAGTTGTTGTAGCCGCCGGTGCCGCCGGAAGCGGAGGTGGTGCTGTTGATCTGATAGCCGGAGCTCGCCGTCGTCGTCGCCGTGCCCGTGCCGCCGGCGGCCGCGGTGCCGGTATTGGTGGCGCCGCCGTTGCCGCCGGAGGCCGCGTTGTTGATTGTCAGATAGCTGCCGGTGATCGTCTGGTTAAGTGTGGACGAGCCGTTGCCGGCGGCGCCCGCGGTGCCGCTGTCGCTGTAGCCGCCGGCGCCACCCACCGCGTAGTCAGAAGCGTAGATGGTGCCCGAGGTCGAAATGGCGTTGTCGCCGGCGCCGATCGTCGCGTTGGCGCCGGAGCCGCCAGTGGCGCTGTTGTAACCGTAGCCGCCGTTGCCGCCGTAATTGTAGACATAGCTGGTGATGGCGCCGCCGCCGGTTGAGGTCAGGTTCGCCGTGCCGGTCGCCAGGCCTCCGGCACCGCCGCTGTTGCCGCTGCCATAGCCGTTGCCGCCGGTACCGCCCAGTGCGCAGCAACCACCATTTCCGTTGGCATCGATGATGGAGGTGATGTTGCCGGTGGTGCTCGTCAGCGTCGTCGTCGCCGTGCTCGTCCCGCCAGCCTGGCCGTTGCCGTTGCTGCCGATGCTGCCGCCGTCGCCGCCGATCGCGGTGTTGGTGGTGGTGGTGGTGGCGCTGGTGAGAGGGGCGTTGTTGTTGGCGAGGGTCGAGGAAGCGGACCCGGCCAGGCCAGCCGTGCCCGTGTCGCTGTTGCCACCGCTGCCGCCCTGAACATACTGGTAGAGAGTCAGGGAGCCGGTCGTCGAGCCTGCCGCGTTGTCCGACGCAGTCTCGCTCGCACCGTTGCCGGCGGCGGCACCACTGTAGCCGTTGGCGCCGGTGCCGCCGATCATGTAGACGGTCGCGTTCGCCGCGCCGCCGGCGGCCGCGATCGAGTTCGCGTAGGCGTTGGCCACGCCGCCGCTGCCGGCGGTGTTGCCGCTGTTGTAGGCATAGCCGCCGTTGCCGCCCACGGCGTAGCTGTAGCTGTAAGCCTCGGTCCCACCCGCGGATGTGGCATTCGACGTCGCGCCCGCCGCGCCGCCGTTGCCGCCGGTCTGACCCGTCGTGGCGTAGCCGTAAAAATCAGCCGCGCCACCTGCGCCGCCATAGGCGTAGGTCGTGGAGCTTGCGGAACTCCCGGTAGAGATGATGTTGGTGACGCCCGTCGCGGTGCCGCCGTTCTGGCCGCTGATCGTGTCGGACCCGCCGCCGGCGCCGCCGCCATTACTGTAATTGCCGTACAACGTGTTGACGTAGTTGGTTCCCGTGGCCGCGCCGGCGTTCAAGCCGTCGATCTGCGAGAACGCATTGCCGGCCGTGCCAGCCGTGCCGCTGACCGGATTCCCGCTCGAATAGGCATACCCGCCCGAGCCGCCAGTGATATACTGAGTTAAGGACAGCGATCCGCCCGACGTGCTCCCGGTCGCCGCGTCGGTCGCCGACTGGCTGGCGCCGTTGCCGCCGCTCGCCGCGCTGTAGCCGACGCCGCCGTTGCCACCGGTCTCGGTGACGGTCGCCGAGACGTTGCCGCCGCCCGTCGAGGTCGCGCTCGCCGTCGCCATTCCGACGCCGCCGGCGCCGGCCGTGTAGTCGTTGGGCGTGCCGTCGCCGGAAGCGCTTCCGCCATTGCCGCCGGTCGCGGCCGCGGCGGCGGTAACAGTGCCGGCGCCGGTCATGTTGGAGTTGGCGGTGGAGGCGGCCCCGGCCGCGCCGTTGGAGGGGTCCAGCCCCGAGCCGCCGGTGCCGCCGACCGCCGTCGCCTCGCCATAAAGAGGGGCCGATGAGCCGTTGGTGACAATAAGCGATGACGACGCCGTTCCGGCCGCACCGGGCGTCCCGCCGTAGGTGTTGCCGCCGTTGCCGCCATAGGCGTTCTGGTAAAGGGCCAGGGTTCCGGTGTTGGTGCTGCCGCTCACCGCCTGGCTCAGGGCCACCGAGGCGCCGGCGCCGCCGTTGGCGAGGTTGTAGCCGGTGCCGCCGGCGCCGCCGATGACATTCGTCGTCGCACTGGCGCTCCAGGAGGTATCGTCGTTCGTTTGCGATGCATTGGCCGACGCGGCCGCGCCGCCGCCAGCGCCGGCGGTCTGGCCTGCTCCGGTGGCGGACCCGCCGGTGCCGCCCGTGGCAGTCGCCGTGGCGGCGGCGCCGTAGGCACTGGCGTTGTTGTTGCTGGCCGTGGCGCTCGCCGTGGCGAAACCGCCTTGCGCCCCGCTGGCGGCGTAGCCGTTGGCCTCATCGCCGATGCCGTTGCCGCCGGCGCCGCCAGTCGCAGTCGCGTTCGCGTAGACATAGCCGGCAGTGGCGGTGCTCGACGCGTTCGTGGTTGCGGTGGCCGCGCCGCCGACCGTGGGGCTTTTCAGATAGATCACGCCGTTGAAATCGCCGTCGCTGTTGCCGCCGGCGCCGCCGATCGCGTTGGCATTGAGGGTATAGTTATTCGCGCCGCTCGGATTGGCGCCTGTCAGCGTGCTCGTGGCCGAGCCGGCTGCTCCGGCCGAGGCGCCGTTGGTGCCGGCGCCGCCGGCGCCGCCCGTGGCGTTCTGGGTCAGCGTCAGGGCGCCGGTGGTGGCGCCGCCGACCGCGTCGCTTCCGGCGGTGCCGTTGCTCAACAGAGTCACGGACGCGCCGTAGCCGGCGACGCCGCCGAACCCGTCGGAACTCCCGCCATTGCCGCCGGTCGCCGCGCCGGTCACGCTGACCGTGTCGCCATTGACCGAGCTGCCATAGACGGCGGCCGGCAGGGTGCTGAGATTAGGCAAAGCCACCGTCGCGGCGCCGCCGTTGCCGGCCGCGCCGCCGGTGTCCGCGTTTCCGCCGTTGCCGCCGGTCGCGCTGCCATTCGCCGTGACGTAGTAGTAGCCATTGAGATTGGCGGTCGCGTTGGCAGTGCCGCCATTCTGACCGGCGCCGCCGCCCGTCGCCGCGCCGCCCGCGCCGCCGTAGGCGTTGCTGTTGCCGGTCAGTGAGTAGCTGTAATTGAGGGAATTATTCCCGCTCGGACCGTTGAACAGAGTATCGTCGAAGGTCAGCGCCGAACTGCCGTTGCTGGCCGCGCCGCCTTGTCCGCCGTAGCTGAAGCCGCCCGCGCCACCCGTCGCATTCTGGGTCAGCGTCAGGTACTGATCATTGGTGGACCCGGTGACCGCGTTGGTCAGCGTGCTGCCGGCACCGGCCCCGCCATTGGCGCCGTCAAAACCGGTACCGCCGGCGCCGCCGGTCTGGTTCGCCGTCGCAGCGGTCCCGTAATAGTAATACCCGTAACCAGGGCTGGAGGCGGTGGCCATCGCGCTCGCGGTGCCGCCGGTGCCGCCCGTGCCGCCGGCGCCGTCGGCATTGCCGCCCACGCCGCCGGTCGCGCTCGCCGTCGCATAGGTGCCGTAATTATAGGTATTTCCATTGTTGGCCGCGGCGCTCGCCGTGGCGCTGCCGCCGGTTGCGCCATTGATGCCGGAGAGATTGATGCCGCTACCGCCCGCCCCGCCGGTCGCGTTCGCGCTGCCGTAGAGGTAGCCATCGCCATAGAGTGAGCTGCCGGACGCGTTGGTGGTTGCGGTTGCCGCGCCGCCGGCCGTGGGGCTGGTTGCACCGACGCCGTCGCTGCTCCCGCCGGCGCCGCCGGTCGCGTTGGTGCTCACGTTGTCGTAGGTACGCACCGCTCGGGTTGATGTCGGTCAGTGAGCTTGCCGCCGTGCCTGCCGTCCCGGCCAAGGCGCCGTTGGTGCCGGTGCCGCCGGCGCCGCCGGTCGCGTTTTGGGTCAGATAGAGGTAGCCGTAAGGCGACGATCCGCCAACCGCGTTGTTGACAGTCGCTGTGGCCCCGCTACCGGCCTGGCCGCCGGCCCCGTCGCTGTTCCCGCCGGCCCCGCCGATCGCCGCGCCGGTCACCAAGGTGTAGCCATAGTCGCCGTACACATTGCTGCCATAGACCGGGAGCGGACCCGTGCCGCCGGACAGTGTCGCGACGCCGCCGTTGCCGGCAATGCCGCCGCCGTCGATGCTGCCGCCGGCCCCGCCGGTCGCGGTCGCATTGGCGTTGACGTAGTAATAGCCGTTGAGGTTGATATTGGCGATCGCCGTGCCGCCGCTGTGACCTGCTGGTAGGTTTGCCCGGAGGTGTTGCCGCTCACCGAGCCGGCATTGCCGCCGGTCGCGATGCTGCTGCCGCTGAGGGAGTACGAGGCTGCCGGTGACGCCGTGTCGTCTTGGCTCAGCGAGGAATAGGCCGTACCACCCTGGCCCCCGAGCCAGGAGCTGCCGTTCCCCAAGACATCCGTCGCGTTGCCGCCATTGCCGCCGACCGCGGTCTGCGTCAGGTTGAGGTAGCCGTAATTGGTGTAGCCGCCCACCGCGTTGGTCAGGCTGGTGGCGGCGCCTGAGCCGGCAATGGCGGTGTTGCCGTCCGAGTTGCCGCCGTTGCCGCCGATCGCCGTGCCGCTGACATTTGCCGTGTAGTAGCTGCCATTGACCGAGCTGCCATAGACCGCGGTTGGCCCGTACCGCCGGAAAGCGTCGCGGTGCCGCCGTTGCCCCCATAGCCGCCGCCATCCGTGCTGCCGCCGGCCCCGCCGGTCGCGGTGGCATTGGCGTTGACGTTGTAATACCCGTTGAGGTTGATGTTGGCGTTGGCCGAACCGCCGGCCGCCGCGGAACTGTCGATGTTCGTGTTGCCCGAGATCGCGCCGCCGGCGCCGCCGGTCGCATTGCTGTTGCCGGTCAGGTAGTAGCTGGGCGAGCTCGGATTGGCCGCCGTGTCATCGAACGCCAGCGACGAGGCGCCGGCGCCCCCCTGGCCGCCCTGTCCGGTCGAACCGGCAGTGGCGGCGTTGCCGCCGGCGCCGCCGGTTGCATTCTGCGTCAGCGTGAGGCCGCCGTAGTAGGCGGTGCCGGTCGCTGCACCGCTGTTCAA
This sequence comes from uncultured Alphaproteobacteria bacterium, assembly GCA_963762885.1. Lineage (GTDB taxonomy): Bacteria > Pseudomonadota > Alphaproteobacteria > Acetobacterales > Acetobacteraceae > JASHVB01. The sequence continues at coordinate 46,877 of CAVXNH010000043.1, read as the reverse complement.
CGTGCTGTCGGCACCGGTTCCGCCGCTGGCGCCGTTAAGCCCGGCGCCGCCGGCGCCGCCGATCTGGGTCGCCGTCGCAGCGACGTCCCCATAACAATAGGTACAAGATGTGCTCGCGGCACTGGCCGTCGTCCCGCTCGCGACGCCGCCGGCGCCGCCCGTGCCGCCGGACCCGGTGGCGGTGCCGCCGACGCCGCCCGTGGCAATCGCCGTCGCGTTGATGCCGTAGTTGCCGCTCGCCGCGGCGCTCGCGGTAGCCGTGCCGCCGCTGGCGCCGTTGACGCCGGCAACCAGACCGCTGCCGCCCATGCCGCCGAGCGCATTCGCGTCCCCGGTGACGGAACCGCTGGTGGAGCTCGACGCGCTGGTGGTCGACGTGGCGGCGCCGCCGGCCGTGGGGCTGGTTCCGCCGATGCCGTCGCTGTTGCCGCCGGTGCCACCGGTGGTGTTGGCGGTCAGGTTGTAGCTGTCCGCACCGCTGGTGTTGGTGCCGATCATGGTGCTCGAGGCCGTGCCCGCGGCCCCGGCAGCGGCGCCGTTGGTGCCGGCGCCGCCGGTGCCGCCGACTGCGGTCTGGATCAGGTAGAGGCTGCCGTTGGGCGTCGAGCCGCCGACCGCGTCGGCGACGCTGCCGTTGCTCAGCAGGGTCTCCGAGCCGCCGCTGCCGGCCTGGCCGCCGGTTCCGTCGCTGTTGCCGCCGGCACCGCCATAGACCGTGCCGTACACGCTGACGCCGTAGCCATTGACCGAGCTGCCATAGGCGCCCGCGATCGGATTGGGAGCAGTACCGCCGCTGAGATATCCGACGCCGCCATTCCCGGCGATGCCGCCGCCGTCGATGCTGCCGCCATTGCCGCCGGTCGCGTTGGCAACGGCGTTGATGTAGTTGTAGCTGTTGAGATAGATGTTGGCGGTGGCGGTGGCGCCGTTTGGCGCGGTGTTCGAACCGCCACCCATGTTGCCCGCCACCGAGCCGCCGTTACCGCCTGTGGCGTTGCTGGCGCCGTACAGCGTGTTGCTGAAATTACCGGACCCGCTATTGGCCGACGTATCGTCGAAGTTCAGCGTCGACGTGGCGCCGCCCGCCCCTCCCGCCGTGCCGCCGACCGTGGCATTGCCGCCGCTGCCGCCGATGGCGGTCTGCGTGAGAGTGAGGGTGCCGCTATTGGTGGAACCCGAGACGGCGTTGGTCAGCGTGCTCCCGGCGCCTGTGCCGGCGGTGCCGCCGCCGGTGTCGTTGCCGCCATTGCCGCCGGTCTGGGTGGCGGTGGCGAAGGAGTAATAGCCGTTGCCGAACGCGCTGGCCGTGGCGCTGCCCGCGCCGCCGGCGCCGGCCATTCCGGGGGTGCCGAAATAGCCCGAGTTGCCGCCCGCCCCGCCGGTGCCGCTGGCCGTGGCGCTGATCTGGTTGCCGTTGGTGTCCGAGGCGTTCGCCACCGCCGTGCCGGTGGCGCCGTTCCCCGCGGCGCCGGTGTCGGTGCCGCCGCCGGCGCCGCCGGTGGCGCTGGTTATCAAGCCATAATTGGAGGCATCGGACGCATTCGCGCCGGTCAGCGTGCTGGAGGCCGCGCCGCCCTGGCCCGACGCTCCGTTCTGCAGCCCAATGCCGCCGTTGCCGCCGTTGGCGTTCTGCGACAAATACAGAGGCCCGGAGGTCGAGCCGCTGATGCTGTTGTTCAGCGTGATGGCGGTGCCGTTCGCGGCGGCGCCGCCATAGGAATTGCCGCCGTTGCCGCCGTTGGCGCTGCCGGTGACCGAGATGTACCCGCCACCTGTCGAGGTGCCCGACACGTTGTCGAGAACGGCGTTGCCCCCGGCGCCGCCGGCGCCGCCGCTCAGCCCCGTGCCGCCGAAGCCGCCGGACGCCACACCTATGACAGTGGCGCCGCCGCTACCGGAGACGGTCGCGGTGACATGCCCGTCGGCACCCGGGGTCGTGTAGTAGCCGGCGCCGCCGTTGCCGCCGCTCGCGGTGGCGGTGACGGTCGAACTGGAGCCGTTATTGTTGGTGAGCTCGGAGACCGCATCGGCCCCGCCGGCGGCGCCGGCGGTGCTGCCAACGGGGAAGCCGCCTGATCCACCGGTGCCGCCCTGCGCGTTGGTGTTCAACGTCACGTTGCCGACCGCGACGCTGCTGCTGTTGGTATTGCCGTCGTAGGTCAGCGTGGAGCTGGCCGCGCCACCAGTGCCGCCGGCACCGCCGCTTGCGTTGCCGCCGCTGCCGGCCACCGCGGACTGCGACAGGCTGATGGTGCCTCCAACGGTCGTGACGGTGGCCGACGGCACGTTGGTCAGGCTGACGCCGGGGCCGTTGCCGCCGGTGCCGCTGGGGTCAAGGGCCGTGCTGCCGGTGCCGTTAAGGGCGGCGAACAGAGGCCGTGGCTGAGGTTGGCCGCTCCCGGCGGTGGCGGAAACGTTGCCGGAGACGTCGACGCCGGTGACGGGCTTGCTGCCGCTGCCGCTGCCCTGGCCTGGATTGCCCGCCACGACCGTGGCGTAGGCAGACGCGGTGTTGTTGCCGTAGGCGGTGGCGCTGGCCGAGGCGCTGCCCTGCGCGCCGGCCGTGCCCGCGCTGTTGCCGTCGGACGCCAGCGAGCCGCTGCCAGCGCTGCCGCCCAGGGCGTAAGCGCTGGCGTAGGCGTTATTGATCGTAGAGTCCGTCCGCTGTCGCGGTCGCCGAGGCGCCGCCGGCGCTGCCGCCGTTCGAGCCGGGGATGGTGGGGGTGTTGCTGAAGGCCGCGTTGTTGGGCGCGCCGGCATTGCCGCCCCAGCCGCCATAGGCGTTGGCAGTGGCACTGCCGTTGCCGCCGCTGTCCAGCGAGGTGGTGGCCGTCGCGCCAGCGGAACCGCCGCCGGCACCGCCGCCGCCGGGATACCCAGTATCTCCAATTGCGCCGTTGCCGCCGCTGCCGCCATAGGCGGTGGCGCTGCTGCTGCCGGGCGATCCCGCATCGTTGGCGCTGGCGCTGGCCGCGCCTCCGGGGCTGCCGTCGCCGCCAGGCGAGCCAGGGTTGAAGGCGGGGCTCGCGCCGTCATAGATATTGCCGTTGCCCGGGCCGGCGGGGCCGTTAAATCCGGAGGGATCCGTCACCGGCTGCGCCATAACGGGCGCGACCAGCACGGCCGTTGCGATTCCAGCGAGTAACGCCAGCGCCGCGCAACCAAGCCGTGCATTATTAAGGTTCATGCATCCCCCCACAAAACATGCAGTCGCATATTGTGCGGCTGTTGATTTGAGTTCCTAAACGGCATGCACATTTCGTGCCGGGCGTTTGTTTGCTTTACATTGAAGGAGTTCTGAACCGGTAAAAACGCAATTGTAAAAATCCTGACGTCTGAAAATGACAAAACCCAGGAATTCCGCCAAGTGGTGCCGCCGACACTGTAAAAAAGTCCGACACAGAGCCTTCTTCCGGTCATCCCTCGCAGGCAATCATGTCGCGGTGGCTCGTGGCGCCCTGCCGGCCGGGAGTTGCTTGCGGCATGCACCGATGGGGGCTGGCCCTCGCAGGGATTTCGGGGGTTACCTCGGGGCGCAACCCCGCTAGGTTAGCGCTGCGACCGAGACCAGGGCCCCCCGATCATGGACACGCTCCGCAGTTGCCGTCTTGTCGTCACGCTCCTCGCTGCCCTGGCGGGCACCGCGGCGTCTGCCGCGGTGTCCGCCGCGCAGCAGGCACCAACGCCGCCGGCCGCGGCAACCGCGCCGCCGTCGATCAGGGATCCCAAGGCTTTCGCCGTGGATTTCTTCGCCCAGATGGCGAAGAACGAGGCGCAGGCTTACGACACTTGAAATCAACCGGGCTCAATCCGGGTGGCATCGATAACCTCAAGCAAACCGCGGCGCGACTGACCGGCTCGATCGGCCCGGTCCGCACGGCGGAGTTTCTCGACGAGGTTCATCTTGGCAAGCGCCTGATTCGGCTGACCTACATTGTGCTGCATCAGCGCGGGCCGGTGGTGCAGACATTGACCTACTACGAGCCGCCTGGCGCCGCTGACTGGCAGCTTATCGCCGTCGACATGACAGCCGAGCCCGGCCGGTTCCCGTTCCCGCCCGGGAAATAGCGGTTGGCCGCGATGCCGCGTCACGGTTTCATCGGTGATGGAACGTTGCATGGCAGGTTCCTCTGGCCGCGGATGCAGCAGAAACGATTTGCCGGGCCTCCGGTCGCTGAATTCCCGCGGGCTGTTTCCGCATCAACACGAACCGGACCGGTTCATGTCCTGCGCCAGCCGTGCAGTCGCAATCCGGGCCGTCATGCCGTCCGCATGATGGACCCGCTTTCGGCCCTCGTATCGAAGTGCGAAGGAAGAGGCTCTCGGCGATTTCGTCCGATGCAGCAGGGCGAATGCGGGACGTGTCGGGGATGGCGGGACGATAGGGGACGGCAGAGAACGTAGCAAGAACTCTGCGGGAGCGTGGCGCCCAATGTGTATGCCAAAATGTATGCCGCGCTTGCCGGTAGCGCAGGTTTCTGTGGCATTGCAATAAGATACGCCGCTGTCATGGCGGAGAGGGAGTCCGCCTGGTATGGCGGTATTTCGCCATTTTCTAGGACACTCCACCTTTATCCCCTCTAGAATCCCCTCAACAGGCGGCCGAACGGCATCGGACGGAGGCGGAAATACCATCAGCAGGGTCCGCTATCGCATGCGCCCGGGAGCCGAACCAGACGGGGGTACGTCATGCCCTCGACCTCCGACCGAGTTCCCTTTACGTTCCACGAATGGCAGCAGTCACCCTCTCGCCGCGCCGTCGCCGGACCACGCTGCTCGCCACGCCGTTGTCCGAGCTGGACGGGCTGGCGCTGGTGGTCGATTGCCTGATGCCCGGTTGCGGCGGCGAGCGCCACGTGCTGATCCGCGACCTGGCCGGCGTCTATGGCCGGCAGCAGACCTTGGCGGAGGCCTTGCAACGGATGCGGTGCGCGGGCTGCCAGGGGCGTCTCGGGGCAGCTTGGCTGGTGGCAGGACCAGGGGCGGAACCGCAGCGACGGGCGGTTCGGGTGGCGCTGGTGGGGCCGGATGCGGTGGGCTGATCGTGGCGGGTCCGCAGCGGCGTCCGCACACGGGAAGGCCAGACAGGCTAGGCCAGTCTGTGCAACGTGGGTACGACATGACCTTTCGGGGGCGGCATATGAGCATGCAAGGGATGACCGACGAGGCATGGTCCGCTTCCAATGGCACACACCGCGTGGCAAGGGGCGCTCGTGCATCACGAGAGACGCGGGAATTTCTGAAAGCCCAAAGTCCCCCCGGCAAGGCGCCGGAATGGACCCTCGAAGGGCGCGAAGCAGTTTTGTGGTCAGAGGCCGGCGCGCGATATTGGGCCGGCATATGCGATGGGAGCAAGGCGGGCGAAGAAATTGTCTCGGCGTGGGCTGAACCGATCACGGAACCGGAGATTTAGTGCCACATGGTTGTTGACCCGAAGTGGGTAAGCACGCTGATTGAAAATGACTACGTGGTCATCGCCACCCCGATCACGTTCGGATTTTTGCTGATTATTCGAGGCTTCGGATGGTTGCCGCCGATGCCATGGTGGGCAGTTCTAGCGCTTTGGGCGGGACTGATTTTCTTTATTCTCGTGTTTTTCTTGAAGCTGTTCTCCCTTTATATGGCGGCGCGAAAGTGAACCGTGCCGCACGGGGACTTGCAATGCAGATCGATGATGCAGCGACCTTCCTAGCTGATTATCTTCGGCGACCGAGGCCAACCCAATATCCGGTCTATGGATGCGACATCCACCTGTCCAATGTGATTGTGGCATTCATTCGGGAAGTCGAAGGAAACACTACACCCGAGCCGTTGATCCGCTCCGGGTCGCGCCCGAAAGAGGTCTCACCGTTTTTCTATGAAGCAGCCTGGGACTTCTGCCGACGTGGAATATTGCGGCCGGGAGTTAGCCGCCTTGGCGGACAAGGGGATGGGGGGAGTGGTGACGGGTATTCATTGACTGAATTCGGTCGGCAGTGGATTGCTGGTGGTGCGTCTGCGCTTCTGATCGTCGAGCCTGGGCGAATGGGCCAAATGTTCGGAAAGCTCGCGCCTCGATTGGGCGCGGGATTTCTCCAACGAGCCAGTGAAGCAGCGCAGTGTTACAAATTCGGCGCCTATCTCGCGTGCTGCGCCATGTGTGGGGCAGCCGCCGAGTCGATCCTTCTCGCGGCGGCAACTGCGAAGAACGGTGACGAGGCGGCCGCGCTGGCACGGTATAGACGAGCCAGGGGGCGCCACGACACGATCGAGGACATCACCAACTCAACCCGTAGTCCAATTGGCGGGCAGTTCCGAAGCGCCATGCAGCTTCTCTCGTATTGGCGGGACGACGCTGCTCACGGCACAGCGTCGGCTATTTCCGAGGTCGAGGCGCACGAGGCTGTTGTTCGATTGCTCCGGCTCGCCCAGCTTGTGACTGACCATTGGAGCGAGTTGACTGCCCAACCGCCTTGATTGCGTTACACATCCCCCTTTCTCGGTGGAGACACCCCTAATGGTTGACCATGATTTGTCGGAAGACGAGATAACCAATTTGGCAACATTGGAGCGTGCTATTCGCGAGGTCAGGAGTCTGTGGCACGGAATAGATTGTGTATGGCGTGGTCACGCGCAGTTTGATTGGCGCCTACAAGCCGATGTATTCCGTCCCAAGGCTGATGGGCAGTTGCATTCTGAGAACTCCCTGATCCGCTATTTTATGGCCTATGCTGGCACTAGACACGCGCACCGCCCGGACCACAATGACTACCTTGGGTGGCTGACGTTGGCGCGGCACTATGGACTGCCGACGCGCCTACTCGATTGGTCCACGAGCCCCTTGGTAGCACTTTATTTTGCAGTCAGCGAGGACGAAGGCACCCTTGCTGTTGACGGTTGTCTATGGGCATTACCCCAGGTAACATGAATGGTGACATGGTCGGTGGCTCCTCGCGCATGTTGGCCCCCGACAGCCCAGAGATTCAATCTGTCATTAACGCCGCATTTGAGTCCGATTACGATCGGCGTATCGAGCGAATGGAGGGGCACCCCGGGCTAGCACTCGCGTTCGGCCCACGCGAAATCAATTCCCGTATGCTCGCCCAGCAAGGCCAGTTCACAGTGCACGCAGATTCGGCCGACCTTGCAGATCATGTGTATGGGGGGTCAGGATCCGGCCGGACGTACGGTCCTTGGCGACGCGCCTTCCGCATCCCTCACCCGGCTAAAGTGGATTTGCGTAAGCTTCTCCGGGAAGCAGGGATCAGAAGGTATACCTTGTTCCCCGACCTCCACTCACTTGCCCAGGAATTGAGGACGCGCAACATCTTCGGATAGGAGTTGGCGGCCGGTCGTGGCGGGACGGGAAGAACTCCCGCCCCGCCGTTCGCTACTCTGGGGTTGCTGAGGCGATTATTGAGGACGTGACGCAGATGGAATTGCCGTTGTGAGAACGGGACGGCCGGTCGTGGTAGCCGCTGCTGTCACGCTGTTGCTTGGAAATGTGAGCACGTTAGCAAACTCCCCACACAACCATAGAGTTGCCCAACACCCACCAACTCAGGCTAGACCCGAACAGAATAACCCCAACGACACACGCCAGAGCGCCAACAACAACGCATTTATTGTCAGGTTTCCACCAGCCGAGTTCTTTCCTTTTTATCACACGCAAGATTACTATGGTTTCGCTTATCCCGATGATGGTGAGGCCCGATACGCCAGTGACAACAATGATATCCAGCGGGGGTTGGTCGAGGTTGGTATCGCGCAGGCGGTTACTTACCTCATTCAAGCCGTTCTCTTGGCGCTCGTGCTGGGTGCTACGATACGGCAAGCAAAGGCAGCTAATCAGCAGGCGCAGGTCGCTAACGACACCTTCCGATGGTCTCACCGCCCGAAAATCCGCATTAAGCACATATGGCTTACCTCGGAGATTTGGGAGGGGAAGCCGATCGAGGTAAAAGTCCTCATTGTGAACAGCGGTACGGCACCATCCCAAATAACTAACTTCAAGCTCCTCACTTGTATCCAGAAAAAGGGAGAGGACCTGCCTGCCGAGCTGGAATTGGGAGAAGGCCGATCGTTGACCGGAGAACTGCCGCCCGGCATGACGTGGGTCATTTCTCAGGTTTCCGATGGCAGGATTCTGACCGACGACGACAACGGCGCGTTGCGCTCTGGCGAGAGGGTGCTCTATTGCGTCGGGCAGGTAGAACACCGACCCCCTTGGGCGAAGGTGGATGGGCACACAACCCATTTCTGCCGGAAACTCAAAATTCCTCGTAGCGCTCGTCACGCTACTATGACCGAGGAAGCGACCGGTCGCTTTCGCTTCTATGTCCACCACGATCCCGATTATGAATACCAGGACTAGGAGAAAGCCGCACCCTTGAGGACCTGGAACATGAACGCCGACAGGAGGAAGCAAGCCTTGCAACAGCGCGCGAACGCGCTGGCGGCGTTGCAGGACCCGGACCTGCCGCAGCACATCCGGGACCTCTACAAGAAGAGCCTGGACCACGGGGACGTGGCACTGGGGCTCGCGGACGCGGCGGAGAGGAAGGCAGAGAGGCAGCAGGAGAGCGAGGCGCCGCGATGAACCACAGAGCCACCGACCCCGACGGCAAACCCCTCAAACCGGGTGCATTCTACTGGGCCATCCCAGCCAAGATCCAGACACCGATGCGGGCTGGGTGAACGAGCCGCAACCGGCGCGGTTCTCTGGTTACGACGCGCAGGGTGAAGCGACGTGGACGTGGACGTGGCTTGGCGTCGAAGGCTACGGCGACGACAGCGTTTCGGACTGGCCGGCGCGATGGGTGGGTGACGAGATCGTGCTATGAGTGCATCGTCAATGGCTGATAGGTGCCGCTACAGGGGGAGGCGCGCATGTTCGAAATCACCGGCGGCGGCATAATCAAACGACGGCGCCAACGCCCAGCCAATTGGGACACGCTGGAGTGCTGGCACGATTACCACTTCGTGCCCGAAAACCGGCGCTGGGATGCAGACGAGCGGGAGTGGATCGCCAGGGCGATCGGCCTGTACGATGTCCTCCCTAACGCCATGTATTCCTTTGAAGATCGGCAGCTAAAGCGGCTTGCGCGCGGCTTCTGTCAAACTCGCCGGCTCGATCTCGTTGCGCACCCACGTTAACGGCAACGCACCGCACGGCAACTCGATAGAGAGCCGGAACCGAGGAATGACCGCCGGCCCCGGCTTCCCTACTCTGCGGTTGTGACAACAACCGGGGAGCGAAGAGAATACCCACGTATCATCGCTCACGCCGCAACAGGTTGCGCACCGTGCTGTCATGCCAAGCCCCACCCCGCGCCGTGCGGATGCCCCTAGCGCTCAGCGCCGTGGCAATCGCACGGTGGGTTCTCACGCCGCCGCCTGAATTTGCCTAATCACCGGCAGCACGTTCGCCGCGAAGGCTTCCGCCGCCGTGCGGTTCGCTGTGGCGCTTTTCGCCAGCGCCACGTCTAGATTGGTCGGGTTGCCCAGCTTGGCCGCCTAAGCTTTCCCCCGGACGACTGCTTGGCTGATGTACCTCGCCATGCTCTTAATGTGGATCGTTAGAGAACAGGGCGCTGGCAGGATGACACCCGGCTCGATTGTGCGCTGCCGCAACCGCGATTGGGTGCTGCTGCCGAGCAACTCTGAAGAAGTCGACCTGCTCCGCCCTCTGGCGGGCGCAATGGACGACGTGGTCGCCGTCAATCGGCGGCTTGCCGACCTCATCGGCGGGTCCCTGCCCGAAGAACGCATTCGACCGGCTCAATTCCCTCTGCCGTCCGTCGACGACTTGGCCGATGCTGCCAGCGCCCATCTTTTGTGGCAGGCCGCTCGCCTGACCCTTCGTGATGGCGCGACGCCGTTCCGGTCGCTCGGCCGCATCTCCATCCGGCCGCGGATCTACCAGTTTGTCCCGCTCCTGATGGCGCTGCGCCTGGACCCCGTCCGCCTCTTGATCGCCGACGACGTGGGCGTCGGCAAGACCATCGAGGCGCTGCTGGTCGCGCGCGAGTTGCTCGATCGCGGCGAGATCAAGCGGCTCTGTATCCTGTGTCCGCCCTATCTCTGCGACCAATGGCAGAGGGAGCTTCGCAAGGCCAACCTCGAAGCCGTGGTCATCCGGTCTGGCACCGTCAATCAGCTCGACCGTCGGAAGACCGGCACTGAAAGCGTCTATCGCTACTATCCGATCCAGATCGTGAGCATCGATTTCGTGAAGAGCGACCGAAATCGGCATCTCTTTCTGATGGACTGCCCGGAGTTCGTCATTGTGGATGAGGCGCATGGCGCCACTCAGGTGGCCGGCGCGACGGTCGGCCGACAGCAGCGCCATCGCCTGGTCCAGGACCTTGCGGCGGATGAGGGCCGCCATCTTGTCCTGCTGACGGCCACGCCCCACAGCGGACTGGAGAGTGCCTTCCGCTCCCTGCTTGCGCTCCTTCGCCCCGAATTCGGCGAGTGGGATACCTCCGCGCTGACTGAGCCGCAGCGCGCGACGCTCGTTCGGCATTTTGTCCAGCGAACCCGCGCCGACATCGAGCGCGACTGGGAGCGGGCGCGCCTCTTCCCGAAGCGCGACCCAACCGACAAAACGTATCGCCTCTCCCGCGAATATCAGGGGCTTTTCACAGCGACATACGCTTTCTGCGCCGAAATGGTTCGTGGCGGCGAGGATCTCGGCAAGCGTCAACAACGGGTCCGCTATTGGGCTGCCCTCGCCTTGCTGCGCTGTGTCATGTCAAGTCCAGCCGCGGCGGTGGCCGCACTCGACAACCGCCAGGACAAGCTTGCCCCGGAGGAAGAAGACAGGGACTTCCGTCCGTTCATCTACGAGTCCGCCGACGACCAGACCGACGACGGACAACCAACCCCGCCAATCGAGGCCGCTGAAACCATCCTCCCTAGACTCTGACCGGCGGCGGCTACGCGACCTTCGTCGGATGGCCGAGGACCTGCACCGGCCGGGACGCGACACAAAGCTGTCCGGTTGCGTCGAAATGGTGTCGGACCTCCTGAAACAGGGCTTCAACCCAATCGTGTGGTGCCGTTACATCGCGACGGCGGATTATCTCGCCAAGGGCCTGCGCCAGGCTCTGCACCGCGGCTTCCCCACGGTTCAGGTCGTGTCCATCACCAGCCAGGACGGCGACGACGAAGTGCGGGCCGCCAAGCTCAATGACATCACCACTGAGACGCCCAGAGTCCTGGTCGCGACCGATTGCCTGAGCGAGGGCATCAACCTTCAGGACAAGTTCGACGCATCCCTCCATTATGACCTTCCGTGGAACCCGAACCGGCTGGAGCAGCGGGAGGGACGGGTGGACCGCTACGGGCAAACGTCAGTGGTCGTGAAGACGATCCGCTATTTCAGCCCGGACAGCGCGATCGATGGCATTGTGCTCGACGTTCTCCTCAACAAGGCCCGTGAGATTCACAAGGCACTCGGAACCTATGTTCCGGTTCCGGAGGAAAGTGAGACGGTCACCGAGGCGCTGCTGAATGCGCTCTTCATGCGTAATCGCCGCCCCGGCGCCGACAGCCGCCAGCTCGATCTCGGCTTTGATCTGCCGCAACAGGTAAGTGACATGCACCGGCACTGGGATCGCGATGCCGAACGGGAGCGCGTGAACCGCTCCCGTTTCGCCCAGCGTGCCTTGCGGCCGGCCGAGGTCCGGGCCGAGCTTGAAGCGACCGATGCCGTGTTGGGCGACCCTGACGCCGTGCGTGGCTTCGTTTTCGACGCGGCACAGCGGCTCAACCTCGCGATCGTCCGCGACAAGGATGACAAGGTCTTCCGAGTGCCGGTCAACACAGCAGCGATCTCGGTGCTGCCGGATGCGGTCCGCTTCGTCCTGCCGACAGCGAAAAGTGGTGAATGGCGTATCAGTTTCGCGTCGCCCACCCCCGTGGGCGCCGAATACCTCGGCCGCAATCACCCGTTCGTCGCCGGGCTCGCTCGATTCCTCATGGAGGAGGCGCTGACCAAGAGCGGCGGTGCCCATGCCACACGCTGCGGTGTCATCCGAACGCGGGCCGTGACCCGCCTCACCACGATCATGCTGCTCCGCGTCCGCTACCTCCTGGAACAGCCCGACCATGCGCCGCTTCTGTCAGAGGAGGTTGTTGCCAAAGGGTTCGCCGCGCGGGCGCAAGGCGGCACCTCGCCGTGGCTGGACGACGACGAAGCGTTGCGCCTGTTGGGCGACGCCAAACCTGATGCGAACGTCCCCATGGCCGAAAAGCGGGAGATTGTTGCATCCGCTCTCGACGAATGGCCTGCCCTCGAAGCGGCGCTCGTCGGGCCGATCAAGCAGCGCGCGGCCGTCCTGGAGCAGAGCTACCGGCGGGTGCGCCAGACGGTGGGCCTGCGCGTCCGATCGCTCGCGCTCAAGCCGCAGCTTCCGCCCGACCTGCTTGGCCTTCTCGTTCTGCAACCGGTTCTCTGAGCATGGCAACGCTGACAGCGATCCGGATCGAGGGCGGCCTGCTGGGGCCTGATGTGCTCGACCAGCTCCTGGCGGGCGAATTGCCAGGCCAGCGGCCGGCCGATTTCGGCATCACAGGGCGCCGCGGCCTGACGGAAGAGATCGCCGCCATCTTCGCGGACGCGCGGGCGCTGTGGGGTGTCTTCCAGCATCGGTTGGAACGCCTGCCGGAGAATGATCTGGCAACCACCGTGACCCGCGACGCCTGGGCGATCCCGTTCTTCGGCCTGCTCGGGTTCGAGTTGCGCTACAACCAGCGTGCCTACGAGGTCGATGGGCAAAGCTTTGCCGTTTCCCACCGCGCCGGGGAGGCGGACGACGCGCCGCCCGTCCACATCGTGGGCGCCGGGCAAAAGCTTGGTGTTGTCGCGGCTTCGGGGCGGCCACGGCTGGCCCCGCATTCGCTGGTTCAGGAATACCTCAACCGCACCGAGCAGGTCTGGGGTATCGTGACCAATGGGGCAACCCTGCGGCTGTTACGCGACAGCACCTTCGTGCGGCGGCAGGCTTACGTAGAGTTCGACCTCCGCTCGATCCTGGAAGACCAGCGCTTCCAGGATTTTGCCGCGCTGTATCGCCTGCTGCACCGAACCCGGCTGCCACGCGGCGGGGACAACAGCGATTGTCTGCTTGAACAATACTACGCACGGTCCGTCGAGCAGGGCGGCCGGGTGCGGGAGCATCTGCGCGACGGCGTGGAAGAGTGCATCCGCCGGCTCGCCACCGGGTTCCTGAGTCACCCGGAGAACGAGACGCTGCGCCAGCGCGTCGCCCGCGGTTACGCCGGCCATGACCCAATTCGGCCGGAGGACCTGTACCGCCAGCTTCTCAAGCTGATCTATCGCCTGCTGTTCCTGCTCGTTGCCGAGGACCGCGGGCTGTTAAGCCCCGATCCGGTCTATCGTGAGCATTATGGTATCGCGCGGCTGCGGCGAACGGTGGATCAGCGCGCGGCGTTCAACGACTATGACGATCTGTGGCAATCGCTGCGCGTCCTGTGGCGCATCCTGACCAAGGAGGAACTCGCGGCACTGCTCCAGCTTGCACCGCTGAACGGTGACCTGTTCGCGCCGGTGGACCTGGACGACGGCTTGATTACCAATCGCGATCTGCTCGGCGCGCTGTGGCACCTGGTTTACTACCAGGAACGAGCGGCACCGCCCCGGCGGGTGAATTACGCCGCGCTGGATGTCGAGGAGCTGGGGTCGGTTTACGAAAGCCTGCTGGAGTTCCATCCGGCGGTGGACCCGGACGGCGCGGGCCGGCCGGCGTTCGACCTGATCGCAGGCTCGGAACGCAAGACCACCGGGTCTTATTACACGCCTCCGGAACTGGTGGCGGAGTTGATCAAGTCGGCACTGGAACCGGTGCTGGCTGACCGGTTGGCCGCCGCGCCGACGAATGGGCGAGAGAAGGCGCTGCTTGTCGATCCGCGTGTGCGATCCGGCCTGCGGCTCGGGGCATTTCCTGCTGGCCGCAGCACGCCGCATGGGCAAGGAACTGGCGCGCATCCGCACCGGCGAGGATGAGCCGTCACCGGAGCGGGTGCGCGAGGCGATCCGCGACGTGATAGGGCATTGCATCTACGGGGTGGATAAGAACCCGCTAGCCGTGGACCTGTGCCGGGTCGCGCTCTGGCTGGAAGGCCACATCGGGCGACCGGCCTCTGACGCTTTCTCGATCACCGCGTCCGCTGTCGGCGATTCGCTTGTCGGAGTGGTCGATCTGGTCACGCTGACGGGTCGGCATTCCCAATGAGGCGTTCAAGCCGCTGGAAGGCGACGACAAGGATACGGCCCGAATGATCGCGCGCCGAAACCGGGAAGATCGCAAGGGACAGCGCGACCTTCTTGCCTGGGAGCCGGCTTCTGAACTTGCGGAGTTCACGCGCGCCAGCGAAGCGGTAGACAGTATCCCGGACGACACACCAGAGGCGGTACGCCGGAAGCGGCAGCTTTTTGAAGCGAGATATGCCGATACCAGGTGGATGAGGCGAAAGGAAGCTTGCGATCTGTGGACGGCGGCGTTTTTTCAACCATTCAGGCCAAGTGAACCAGTTATCACATCGAGCATCGTGCATGATTGCCTCCAAGCCTCCCAAGTGCCTCCGCGACTGGAGGCACTTGCGCTCGATCTCGCGGAGCGCCACCGTTTTTTCCATTGGCCCATCGAGTTTCCAGAAGTATTTGAACGTGGCGGATTCGATGTTGTCCTCGGAAATCCACCATGGGATAAAATTCAGCCAGAAGAACAGCGTTTCTTTGCCGTGATACGTCCAGACATCGCAAGAGCTCCGGCAAAGGAACGCAAGGCAATGATTGAGGCGCTAGCGGATCTCGATCCGACCTCGCACGACCTTTGGACTGAGCACAAACGCGACATCGCTGTCGTCTGTCGTTTCCTTAGGACCCGGGCCAAAATTAGCAGGTCGTCGGTTCTGTTCTCATCCGGAATTCGAGGGATGGTGAGATCGTATAATTCCATTCGCCGTGGAATTTGTCGCACCTCAGGTTGAGGGCCTCGATCTCGTCGTCGCTGACGGTCACGCCCTTCGGGTAGAGGTTGTCATCGATGCGACAGGCAACGCTCAATCCAGTCTTGGTGGTCGTGGCGCCGATCAGTTGCACGATCACCTGATGGCTGACCAACGGCTTGCCGCGCCAGTTCTGGGTGATGAAGGCGAACAGCCGGTGCTCGATCCGGTTCCACTTGCTGGTGCCAGGGGGCAGATGTGCCACGGTGATCGCCACGCCGATCTCATTGGCCAGCTTCTGCAACTCCCACTTCCACAGCCGGACACGGACGCCGTTGCTGCCGCCGCAGTCAGCCGTGATGAGCAGGCGCTTTGCGTGTGGATAGCGCGACTGGCCAAGTTCGTGCCACCACCGCCGGATGCTCTCGACGGCAAAGGCTGCGGTGTCATGATCGATCCCCACGCTGACCCAGCCGGCATTGGCGGCGATATCGTAGACGCCATAGGGCACGGCCTTGCCAAGCTCCGGGATCTTGAAGTCATGCACCCGCACCAGCTCGGGATTGCCCTTGGGCCGCAGTTCCCGGCCACCGTTCTTGAAGTCGCCAACAAGCTCTTTCTTCTTGGTGTCTACCGAAATCGCCGGCTGCTTCTTGGCCTGGAACGCTTTGATCCGGGCATTGATGTGCTCAAACTGGGCATCGCGGTCCGGGTGATGGCTCCCCTCACGCGTCTTACGGTTGGCCTGCAGGCTGAAACCGAGCCCTGCCAGCAATCGGCCGACCAGTTTGTGGCTGACCTGGAAGCCGCGCCCGCTCAACGCTTCCGCTAAATGGCGTTGGCTCCGGCTCACCCACAGCAGCGCCGCCTCAGGGTCACCGCGGATGGCCGAGGTCACCAAGTCCTGCAATGCCGCCAGCAGACCGGGTTGCTTCGTCGTCGCCGGCTTGCGCCCGGCACCGGAGCGGCGCACACGCCCAGGCCGGTCATCGTGCCGCGTGGTCAGTTCGGCCAAACCTCGGCCGATCGTGCTGCGGGCCACGCCAGTGGCCACCGACGCCGCGGCTATGCCACCATGTCCTGCCGCCTTCGCCTCGCTGGCCGCAACCAGCCGACGCGCGCGCTCGTCAAGAAACGGCGACAGCGCGACAAACCGGGATCGGATGGCTGCAACGTCGATCACCTGGCGATGCTAGCGCCCCCTCAGGCCGCGCCGCATCCGCTATCATGGAGTCGATCCTTGCGAATACGGCCCCGTCCTGATTCTTTCGTGACGCGATTCGGCTATTTCGTCCCAGGCCCTTAGCACGGCGGGCCGGCTTCATTTCGCAGGAGAGGGAAACCTTAATACTTACCGGGCATTCACAGAGACTAGCTCCAGCCTTATTTCTAAAATGGGTCGCGCAGGCTTAGTTATTCAAAGCGGGCTCGCCACAGATGAGTCAGGGAAGGAGCTTTTTGCAGATCTTATGCTGAAATCGCGGCTGGTCCGGTTTTTAGATTTTGAAAACAAGAAGAAATTCTTCCCTGCGGTTGAACTCCCGATTTCGCTTTAGCCTCATTACAATGTCCGGTGGTAACACGAGGAACGATAATGGAACGGAATTCGGTTGGTTATTGCATAGCTTGGATGATTTGAACGAGCGTGGGCGCACAATCAGATTGACATCTGATGACCTTCTTCTATTTAATCCAGCCTCTAAGACATCCCCAATTTTCACGTCTGACAAAGAGGTCGAACTTAGCCGACATATCTATCGTCGGGGTGTTCACGTTTGTGTCGATAGTCGAGACAAACTGACGGGCATCGACTTTCTCGGAGAGTTGTTTAACCTCACCAGAGATTCGAAGCTATTCGAGGCGCGAGGTCCTGCTATATGCCAGCCTGTCCTCCCACTATACGAAGCAAAGTATTTTCACCAATTCGACCATCGGTTTGCTACGGTCAAGAACGGCCGGGTCGTAGAGGCCCAGTCACTGGAAAAATCTGATACTGAGTTTGAAGCCGAGACCGCACAGGTAGTCGCTTCTGATGAAGTTATGGGTCGCTTGGCCAAACGTGGTATTTTGTCCGACTGGCTGTGTGGGTTCCGAGACATAGCGAGCGGTACAAATGAACGTACGGCCATCATGGCAATATTGCCAACGGCTGCGATAGGTAACAGTATCAATCTGGTGTTGGGGTTGCGTGCTAGCGATGCGGCATGTCTAACCGCAAACGTAAATAGCTTTGTTTTCGATTATTGCTGTCGTCAGAAGGTCGGGGGCACCCACGTCAACATATGGATCTTCAAGCAACTGCCGGCAATTCCCTTCGATGACTTTGATAAATCTGTCCCTTGGATCGGCGGAACTGAAAGCTTTCGTGATTGGTTACTCCGGCGATTACTTGAGCTGATATATACGTCGTCGACGCTGGCGAAGTTTGCCCATGATTGCGGGTTCGACGGGCCTCCCTTCCGTTGGAACGACGAGCGACGATTCTTGATCCGATGCGAGCTGGACGCTGCATTCCTCCATTGCTACCTGCCTGCGGATGACAACGGTAGGTGGCGCCAAATTCACTGCGAACCGGACGAAGCGTTCGCCGCATTGGGGCGGCAATTCAGTAAGCCGAGGGAAGCTGCAATGCACATACTGGAGAAGTTTCCAATAGTACGTAGCGGCGATGAACACAGGTTCGGCCGATATCGTACCTCAGAGTGCATCCTGGACGCCTATGATGCGATGCTGGAGGCGCAGCGCTCCAGCAAGAGTTACGTCTCCAGCCTTGATCCACCTCCTGGAACGCACCCAGTGGGGGGGACGTAGTTTACATGAGCATCTTCGACCTCCACGCCACAGTCCTCACCGACTACCGCGACTTCGTCCGCTCGTTCTTCGACATTGCCGATTCGCGCGCGCGTGCCTTCATCGACCACGCGTTGGAGGACGAGCGCCACCTCTGGCCCGACTTCCTCCTCCAGGTCAGCCCGTCCTACCCCCGCGTCGAAACGGTGGATGACCTCGCCCGTCGCGGCGTGCTGCATGAGGAAACCGCGCGGGTCTTTCGCAACAAGGACGGAAGCCCTGTGCATCTGTTTCGTCACCAGTCCGATGCACTGCGACGCGCGTTAGGTCAGGAAAGCTACGTTGTCACCAGCGGCACCGGCTCCGGCAAGAGCCTGACCTATTTCCTGCCGATCATCGACAACCTGATCCGCAACCCTCACACCGCCGATCGTGTCGCCGCCTTCCTCGTCTACCCGATGAACGCATTGGTGAACTCGCAACTCAATGACTTGACGGAACGGAAGAAGCAGTACCAGGCTCGCTACGGCCGTCCTTTCCCGGTCAGCTTCGCCAAGTACACCGGCGATACCAGCGAGACGGACCGGATTGCGATGCGGCAGCACCCGCCGCAGATCATCCTGACCAACTACGTCATGGGCGAACTAATGCTGGTCCGGCCGGAAGATCAGCGGTTCCTTGATCGCGCGGCCGGCGGCCTGCGGTTCCTCGTGTTCGACGAACTGCATACCTATCGCGGACGCCAGGGCGCGGACGTGGCCATGCTGATCCGCCGCCTCAAAGAACGCTGCGCCGCGCCAGACATGATCCACATCGGCACCAGCGCCACCATGGTCGCCGACCGCGGTGCCTCGCCCCAGCAGCGGCGAGCTGCGGTCGCATATTTTGCCCAACGGCTCTTCGGTCATCCCCTGACGTCAGATCACGTGGTCGAGGAGGAGCTGATTCCCTTCACTGAGGCAGGGACGCCAACACAGGCCGAGCTTGCCGCGGCGATCACCTCGCCCTTGCCGGTAACGGTGGAGGCATTCCAACATCACCCGCTGGCGCGCTGGGCCGAGGCGGAGTTTGGCATCGAGCCGGAGGGCGAGACAGGTTGGAAACGCCGCGTGCCGCGCTCCATGCCCGATGCCGCGGCCAGATTGGCCGAGGCGAGCGGGACCGACGCGGCCACCTGCGAGGCGAAGCTGCGCGACTTCCTGGCCTGCGCGGGCGAGTTACAACGCCCCGAGGGCGGACGCGCCTTTGCCTATAAGCTGCACCAGTTCATCGGTCAGGGCCGAGACCTTTACGCCACGCTGGAACCTGCCGATGCGCGCGAGTTCTCGCTCGACGGCCAGCTCAAGGCGAGCGGCGGGCGGCTGTCCATCCCGATCAAGTTCTGCCGCCAGTGCGGGCAGGATTACTACCACGTCCTGCGCGCTGATGATGGCGTACAACCGCACCCGGCGCTCAACCAGACCGAGAACGACGCGTTGCATCCTGGCTACCTGATGCTCGCGCCGCCGGACAATGACTGGAGCGAGGCCCTCATCCCCGATGAATGGCACGACGCCAAGGGCCGATTGAAGAAGACCTGGAAAGACCGGGTCCCACAGGCCATTTGGGTCGCGCCGGATGGCCGGCACTCCGCCACGCCGCGAGCGGACGACGTAAAGATGTGGTGGCAGCCGGCGCCATTCGCGCTTTGCCTGTCCTGTGGCGAGTTCTACACCTCCCGGGAGCAGGAGTTCCGCAAGCTCGCATCGCTGTCCAGCGAAGCCCGCACCAGCGCCACCACCGTCCTGGCCAGTTCCCTGCTGCGGCACGCGCACCGAACCGAAGCGGCGCGTGACAAGATGCTGTCGTTTACCGATAACCGCCAGGACGCCTCGCTACAGGCAGGCCACTTCAACGATTTCGTTCACATGGCGCTGCTGCGCTCGGCGCTGAACGCGGCCTTGCAGGAACACGGCGAACTGAGCTTCGACCGGGTCGCGGAGGCAGTCGTGCATGCGTCGGGCCTGGTGATCCGCGACATCGCCCGCAATCCGGAGATCGAACCTGACTCGCCCGCCGCCCGTGAGGCCTGGAATGCCTTCACCGAACTAACTGAATACCGGCTGTACGAAGATCTGCGGCGCGGGTGGCGGGTGGTGCAGCCGAACCTTGAGCAGCTTGGGCTGCTGCGCGTCGGCTATCGCGGGCTTACTGAACTGTGCCGCGACGATGCGAGGTGGCGGTTCAATCTCGTTCTTGCTGGCCTTCGGCCTGAGAAACGCGAGACATTGGTGCGAGTCGTGCTCGACCAGTTCCGCCGAAAGCTCGCAATCAACGCCCTTTCGCTACGGGAGACCCAGCAACAGCAGATGCGGCGTCGCATCGAGCAGCACCTGAACGAATTCTGGGGCGTTGATCCCGAAATCAATGAACTGCGCACGGCCAACCAGTTTGTCAGGCCAGGCCAATCGCCGCGGCAGTATGAAGGTTTCGGTTTAGGCGTGCGGAGTGGGCTGGGTCGGTTTCTCCGTACCCGCATCGGACTATCAACTGCCGACTATCCGCACTTCATCGACGAACTGCTAGGTTTGCTGGCGGGCCAGGGGTTACTGTTTCGTCTTCCGCCAGTCGATGATCATCAGTTCTATCAGCTTTCGGCTGATTGTGTGATCTGGCGTGTCGGCGACGGCAATGCCCCGCCGCCCGACCCGCTCTATTCCCGGCGTGCGGGCGGCTACGATTCCGCGCCACCGCGGGTCAATGCATTTTTCCAGCGCTTCTATCGTGATCCGGCGGCTTCGCTCGCGGCGTTGGAGGGGCGGGAACACACCGCGCAAGTCGTCACCCCGGGCGAGCGCGAACGGCGCGAGCGGCGGTTTCGCTGGGATGACAACGATAAAAGTAAGGAAGCCGATCTCGGCCGCCGGCTGCCGTACCTCGATCTGCTCGCCGACCATGGAGCTTGGCGTCGATATCGCCGACCTCGATCTCGTGCACCTCAGGAACGTGCCGCCTACGCCGGCGAACTATGTGCAACGCAGCGGCCGAGCGGGCCGCCAAGGCCAGCCGGGTCTAATCTTCACCTATTGCGGTGCCATCAACAGCCATGACCAGTGGTACTTCCGACACCGGGATGAGATGGTCGCCGGCAGCGTGCGTCCGCCACGGCTCGATCTGTCGAATGAGGCGCTGGTGCGGGCGCACCTGCATGCGGCTTGGCTGGGGCAGGTGCGCCTTCCGCTCGGCCAGTCCATCGAGGAGGTTATCAGTACCCGATGCGGATGGCCTGCCACTGCGCGAGAATGCCGCGGCGCAGATCGTGCTCGGCGATGCGGCACGGCATGCCTTGCTTGAGCAGGCTCACCGCATCATTGGAGCCGATATCGGCACGCTCCAATCGTCTGGCTGGTACTCCGAGGACTGGCTGGTGCGTGTGTTCCGCGATGCGCCGGCTCAATTCGATCACGCCTTCGACCGGTGGCGCGAGCTGTTTCGCGCGGCGGACTCCCAGTTGGCACAGGCGCAGACTGAGCTTCGTCGCGCGCGGAACAAGGACGACCAGGATCGCGCCCAGGGGCGGCAAATCGAGGCAATGCGCCAGCGCAATCTGCTTCTGCGCATCAATACCCGCTCGGAGGAGAGCGACTTCTACCCCTACCGCTATCTGGCCAGCGAAGGCTTCTTGCCGGGTACAATTTCCCCGCTCTGCCTGTCCGCGCATGGGTACCACGATTTGGTGGTGGCGAGTACATCTCCCGCCCACGCTTCCTCGCCCTCCGCGAGTTCGCTCCAGGCAATATGATCTATCACGAGGGTGCCCGCTGGGAGGTATGGTCTTTCCAATCGCCGCCAGGCGGCCTGGACGAGCGACGCGTTCAACGGCGCCTCTGTCGCACTTGTGGAGCTTTCTGCGAACCCAGCGACGATCTCTGCCCGGTTTGTGAGACGAGGTTCGATGCCGGGAACAGCCTGATCGCGAGCACGCTCGAAATGCCCAACGTTCGCGTTCGGCGCCAGGATCGTATTACGTGCGAGGAGGAGGAACGGCTCCGGCGGGGCTACGATACGGAGGTCTGCTTTCGCTATGCGACCGAGGGCGGAGTGCAGCGTAAGATCGATGCGGATGTCAATTTCAACGATGAGCCGGTCCTGCAATTGATCTATGCGCCGGCGGCTACGTTGCTCCAGGTGAACCACGGCTGGAGGGCAGCGCAGCAACCTGGCTTTGCCATCGATTTCGAAACCGGGGAGTTCGCGCAGAACCAAACTCAGGTGCAGCGAAACGGGCCCCCGCGCCCGCGTCGGATCGAGACCGTGCGGTTGGCCGTGCAAGGCACGCACAACGCCCTGCTCATGCGCTTCGCGCGGCCTGAGCTACGTAACGATCCGGCGCTGCAAGCCACTTTGCAGTATGCCTTGCAACGTGGTTGCGAGGAGGTGTTTCAGCTTGAGGAGAGCGAACTCGGCGCCCAACGGGTCGGCGATGGCGCACATCGGGCGATCCTGCTTTATGAGGCAACGGAGGGCGGGGCCGGCGTGCTGCGCCGGTTGATTGAGGAGGCGGATGCTGTCGCGCGTATCGCCGCCGCGGCCCTGGCCCGCTGTCACTTCGATGAACAAGGCGATGATGGAAAGCCCGACTGTCAGGTTGCCTGCTATGAGTGCCTGCTCAGCTTCGGCAATCAGCACGAGGCGCTGATGCTCGATCGCCACGCCGTGCGGCAGACGTTGCTCGATCTGGCTGGAAGCCGAACGCTGCCGCGGATCGCCGGACGCGATTGGGCGACACATCTCGAATGGCTGCGATCGCTTACCGACACCCGGTCGTCGTTGGAACGGCGCTTCCTGGACGTTCTCGCCGAGGGACATTTCCGCCTGCCCGACGAGGCGCAGCGGCCCGTGCCAGAACTTCGTTGCATCACGGATTTCTTCTATGCACCCAACGTCTGCGTCTTCTGCGACGGCTCGGTTCATGACGAGCCCCTCCAGGCTGCGCGCGATATTGAAGTGCGGCGGGAACTTACGGCTCGGGGTTATCGTGTCGTCGTTATTCGATATGACCGTGACATCCTTGAGCAAATCGCCACGCACGCTGACTTGTTCGGAGCCATGGCACGCCGGTGATTTGCATCCTGCGGCAAGATATCGCCCGCGCCCGCCGCAACAACTCCGCCACCGGCCCACCGCTCCGCCATCGCCTCAGCCGTGTGCAACCCGCGCCGATAGGCCCCGTTGCGCTCCCGCTTCTGTCCACCGCCTTGCGCACTGCGGAACCGGCAGACCGTCCAGCCGCTGACGGACAGTGTCCAGGGCGATTGCACCTCCCGAAAACACCACCGCTAAGTCAAATTGTCCGCTTGCTTTCGCAACCAGACGGAAGGGTGCCGGTTGAGGACAAGACATGGACCCGCGCCAGTGCCGGCGACAGCACGATACGACTTTAAGGCGGCCCGCACGGTAGGCTTGAGACTGGAGGTGGTCGCAATGAACAAGCATGCCGGCCGGTAGGCAGCTAGGCGCGAAAAGAAGTCATTGCGAACCGCGGCGAGGCCAAACAGGGCTTTCCATACCGCATTCCGGATCGCGGACAGCAGCTCTTCATCCGGATTTTGCATGTAGCGCGCCAGACTCGCCTGGAACTGAACCGGATTGATATAGACGACATCGGCTCCTGGTGCAGCGATCCCATAATTCTCTTCCGCCTCCCTGATAAGCCGCCCGAAGTGGCCACGAATGCCCTGCTTGGTGTTCTTGTTGTTCAGTGGCCAAAGTGGCGTGAAATCGGGGCCAACGAATTCGTGCTTGTGCGGCGATTCGACGACCAGCGCGATGCCCCCAGCCCGGACTGTGCGCCGCGTCACCGGTTCTGGCTGGATAATGTTTACCGACTTCCCGTCCCAGGTCCCGGCGATCGCGTCAGGAACGGCATTCCGCCGGTTGAACGGAGGGATGAGTAGGGTGGGCGGGTCAGTTTCGACCGGGCTGAACAAGCACCCCCGGAGTTCCCGGAACTGCATCGACACGCCGCCACCTTCCACCGGGATCGGCCCGTCGCCGAGATCGACGGTGGTCCTGAAGCGGTATTTGAATTTCCTCATCCCTGCCCTCCGTCGCCTACGCGCGGCCTGCGTCGTACGCCGACGGTGCCGCTAGTGTTAGAGAACGCCGTGACCATGGTCCGACCACGCGGGTCACCCTGTCGGATATAGATGTCCATTAAAGCGAAAAGCTCTATCATTGCCTGCCGGCCAATGCGAACGGAAATGCAGCCATGTCGTCGATCCCCAGACTGTATCACTTCACTACAGCCGCAAATGCGCTAGCCATTCGGGAGAATGGTTGCGAAGCAAAACCTGAGGTGGTCCCCATCCGTTGGACAGGAATTGGGGTCTGCTAAGAAAGACTCCCGCCAGTTGCAACCCCCCCGTCCCGTGCGAGGGAGGCCGTGCAGTTGCTTACCACGTTCTGCTGATCTTTTGAATCCCTTTCTTGCGGTTGTTGCGCCTGTGGACATGTGGGCAACCCGGAAGCGGAGCGTAGCGAAGCTGGAGCGTTGTCCACATGTCCACAGGCGGCCACCTCCATGAATACTTCACGCGGCGTGCGATAGTCCAAGGCTTGGTGCAAACGCTCATCGTTGTAGAACGCAAACCATGCACCGATACCTCGACGCGCTTCGGCTACCGAACCGTAGGCCTTGATGAACACCTCCTCATACTTCAGGCTGCGCCACAGCCGCTCGATGAAGATGTTGTCCAGGAACCGCCCTTTGCCGTCTATGCTGATCCGCACACCGCGCGTTTCCAATTCATCCAGGAATGCCGCGCTGGTGAACTGCACACCCTGATCGGTGTTGAACACTTCCGGCTGGCCGTATCGCTCCATCGCCTCCTGCAACGCCTCGACACAAAAATCCGTCTCCATCCCAATCGACAACCGCCACGCCAGAACCCGCCGACTGAACCAGTCCATCACCGCCACCAGATAGACGAACCCCTTGGCCATCGGAATGTAGGTGATGTCCGCGCACCACACCTGGTTCGGTCGCTCGATCGTCATGCCCCGCAACAGATACGGATACACCGTGTGGCCAGGATGCTTCCGGCTGGTGTTCGGCTTCTGGTAGATCGCCTCGATCCCCATCACCTGCATCAGCCGCGCACCCGCTTGCGGTTCACGGCATATCCCGTGCGCCGCAACACCGCCGCCATGCGGCGTGCACCGTAAAACGGCGTTGCCAGGTATTGCTCGTCGAGCCGACGCATCACTTGCAGATCATCCGCGCTCACCGGCGCCGGCCTATAGTATAGTGTCGAGCGTGCGATCTTCAGCAGCCGGCATTGCGCCACAATCGACAGTCGCGGGTCCGCCCGGTCGACCATCGATAGCCGGTCAGTCCGGCTCATGGCCCAGACCTTTTGCGAAAAAAATCGCGTTCGACGGTCAACTCGCCAATCTTGGCATACAAGCTCGCGAGCTGCGCCTCATCGACCGTGGCCGCGTCGGCCGCCCCGGCGTGACCGCGGACAAACAACGAGGCAACCCCGTCGAGCAGCGCCTTCTTCCATGCGTGGATTTGGCTAGCGTGTACCCCGAACCGGCTCGACAACTCCGCCACGGTGCCTTCCTCCCGCACCGCTGCCAACGCTACCTTCGCCTTGAACTCAGCCGTGTGCTTCTTCCGGACGATGCGTCATCGGTCACCCCTGGCCCGTAGGCCGTTCTAGGGGCGGTACTCTCTCTTAGCTACCTGTCCAGTTTTCCGGGGCCAGCTCACTTCTTAGGATGGCAGAAGAGTCGGAAGGACGGGCATTGGAGTTGGAGCGAACAGCCGAGGTTGTTCGGCCGACCTAATCCACTTCGAGGGCGCGGCGCTTGGCTAATGTTTGATAAGTGAATGCACCTACTCGCTTTGCCACCAGTCTGATGCATAGCCATGATATGGTACGTCCGATATCGGAATGAGATGGTGGACCAGATCGCGCGGTATCCAAGCCCCGAACTGGCCATCGAAGCGGCCTGCCGTCTAATCGATGACATTGCGATGTGTACGGCATTGGCACCGGACCTCTCACCGACTCGATCACAAGAGACGAGATTGCCCGTATCTATACCTTCTGGGCGAGAGCCAAACCTCGATCGAGCGGAGACTAAGCCAGCGATCGCCTTGTTGGTCGTTATCGCATACATCTGCTCTCACAGCCCGGCTATCCGACCCCATACAGTTCAGCACACAGCTTACGCAGCGTCGCAGCCTCCCGTTTTAACCTTTCGAATCTCGTCCCCTACCGACGCCTCCAGCGTCGAGGCAGGTGTATCCCAACCGAGCTTGCGGAACACGTGCTTGAGATGAAGCTCGGTTTCGGGCGAGACATTTCCACGGCATCATTCCGCATGGAGTTCGGCGATGAACAGGCCGGCTGCTGTCATCCGAGCAGGTTAGATCGATCCGCCACCGGCATCGACCTTACACAGTCTCCTTCAATTCCTTGGGCGGCCGGAAGGCGATCTGCTTGCTGGGCTTGATCTTGATCGCCTCGCCGGGTTCCGGCCCATCTTTGTCGGACCCAAGGGGGAGTGGACGATAGGTAGCATCCGCCATCTCACGGCGGGATACATGCAGTAGATAGATTTATCTGGCCTCTGCTGCGACGCAATGATTCCTGATAACGACCGATATTGACACGTTCCGTTCCGTGGTCCGAGATACCGAGAAGGGGTAACGATCGCGGGCTGCCAGGAATCGGAAAGCTTGCGCTCCCATGATCTGACAGTGCCTGGAAAGCCCCGCCTCGCACTTTCGTGCCGACCGTCCTGCCCGACTGTCCCGCCGACTGTGGAGTGACCCATGACGACGCTCGTGAGCACGACCGATGGGGTTGTCCTGACCGACCCGCCTGAACTCAAGCCCCGTCATCATCAAGCAGGTCACTACTATTACCGACGCGGCCGGCGGCGGGAACGCGATTGCCGCTTATACCGGCATTTGGAACATTCAGAATTCGGGCACTGTCGAGGCTGCGGGCACCAACGGAGCCGCAGTCTATCTCGTCAGCGGCGGTACTGTGACCAACCAGACGAGCGGCGTTATCGGCTACGCGTCGAGCAATCTCGGCGCGATTTATATTCAGCAAGGCGCGGGCACGGTAACCAACTTCGGCCTCATCAATGCCGGCGTCTGGTTGCAGAGCGGCGGCGCAGTGACCAACCAGACCGGTGGGAGGATTATCAGCCGCAGTAATTCCGGCGGCTACGGGGTTGGTCTGTACGACGGTGGCACGGTGATCAATGCGGGTACGATCAGCGGCCTGTTCGTCGGCATTGACGAGAGTCACGATGGCGGGACGGTGACCAACGAGTTGGGCGGGACGATTGCTGGCCATTACGTCGGCGTTGTTATGGGGATCGTGGACAAATCCGGTCCGGGCGGTCGCTATGTTACCAACCAGTCTGGTGGGACGATCGTCGGCGACACCGGCGTCCTGGCCCAAGCCTTCAGCGCCACGGCAACCAACGCGGGCACTATTGCCGGGACGTTTGCCGGCACGGTCTCAAACGGCGGCATTACCCTGGTCGTGGGTGCCGGCGTGTCCTTGAGCGCTGGCGGCACAGTCAGCAATCAGTTTGGCGGGATCATTACCGGCGCCAGCTATGGCGTGGACATCAGCAACGGAGCCGGGACGGTAATCAACTACGGGATCATTGCGGGCACAAGCGGTTCCGGAGTCGGATTGCTGGACGGCGGCTATGTAAGCAACGCCGGTACCGGGACGGTCTCCTCTGCGCAACGCAACGGCATTTATATCACGGGCGCCAGTGGAACTGTAGTCAATGCCGGTGATATTGCTGCCACGCTTGCGCAGAATATTCAGTTAAAGGCCGGCGGAACGGTAACAAATCAATCGACCGGCACGATCAGCAACGCCGTTTTCAGTGATGTCTATGTTGGGGGCGCTGCCGGAACGGTGATCAACGCCGGGGTGATGATCGTTTCCGGCACCTCGCACGCAGCCGTTGGCATGTTCGAGGGGGGCTACGTCAGCAACGCTGCGACTGGCACGATCAGTTCGAACGGCCATGCTGCCGTCTATATAAAGGGTGCGACCGGCACGCTGGTCAACGCTGGCAAGATTACGAATGCCGCAACTGCCGCCATTGTATTCGGGGTCGGTGGAACCGTAACGAATCAATCGACCGGCACGATCGGTGGCCGCTCCGACGGCATATTCATCGAGGGCGCCTCCGGCACGGTGTTCAACGCCGGCGAGATTTCGGTTCGCTTGCGCAGAATATTCAGTTAAAGGCCGGCGGAACGGTAACAAATCAATCGACCGGCACGATCAGCAACGCCGTTTTCAGTGATGTCTATGTTGGGGGCGCTGCCGGAACGGTGATCAACGCCGGGGTGATGATCGTTTCCGGCACCTCGCACGCAGCCGTTGGCATGTTCGAGGGGGGCTACGTCAGCAACGCTGCGACTGGCACGATCAGTTCGAACGGCCATGGTGCCGTCTATATAAAAGGTGCGACCGGCACGCTGGTCAACGCCGGGAAGATTACGAATGCCGCAACTACCGCCGTTGTATTCGAGGTCGGTGGAACGATATCGAATCAATCGACCGGCACGATCAATGGTGGGTTCGTCGGCGTCTATGTTGTGGGCGCCCCCGGCACGGTGATTGACGCGGGAACCATCTTCGGCGGCACGGACGCCGTATTACTCGCGGCCGGCTTCACCAACCGCCTCGTCATCGACCCCGGCGCCGTGTTCAATGGCACGGTGACCGGTGGCAACATGATCGGTTCCACCGCCGTCAGCACGCTGGAACTGGCAGCCGGCACTTCTACTGGTACGCTGACTGGCCTTGGCTCCAAATACATCGACTTCGCGCAGATCACGATTGATAGCGGCGCCACCTGGACGCTTGCATCGGTTCCCGCCGGCTATGCGGTTACCAATCTCGGTACGCTCGCCGCACCGGTCACACTGGGTGCCGACTCCTATCTGTTCAATGCTTCTGGCGCGACGATCATCGGCAGTGGCATTGCGGCAGTCTCAGGTGGCGATAGCGGCGTCGCCACGGTGGTTAATGGGGGCCTGATCGATCCCGCGACCTACGGCGTTTACCTACCGGATGGAGGCGTCGTTACCAATATCAGCGATGGGATGATCCTTGGCACCGTTGACGGCGTGAAAGTCAGCGGTGGTGCCGGCACCGTTACTAATGGCGGCAGCATCGCGGGAAGCGCAACTTCCAGTTCCGGCGCCGGCGTTTTGCTTGCCTCGGGCGGCAGCGTCACCAACCAAAGCTCCGCCTCGATCAGCGGATATACTGGAATTTTGAGCCACGGCACCAGCGCCGTTGCGGTCATTAATTTAGGCAACATCACGGGAAACGCCACGTCCACGCTCGGCGCAGGCGTTGACCTCGACGCGGGCGGCAGCGTCACCAACCAAAGTGCCGCCTTGATCGGCGCTTATACCGGGATTTACGGCAAAAGCGGCGCCTTGACCGTTGTGAACGCTGGCAGCATCGCGGGGAACGCCACGTCGACGCTCGGCGCAGGCGTCGACCTCAACGCGGGCGGCAGCGTCACCAATCAAAGCTCCGCCTCGATCAGTGCGTATACAGGGATTTACGGTAACGGCATTGGCCTGACCATCATAAATGCTGGCAGCATCGCGGGAAACGCAACGGCCTCGGGCGGCAGAGGGCTCGATCTCACAGGCGGCAGGGTTACCAACCAAAGCTCCGCTTCGATCAGCGGGCTTGACGGGATTTACGGCGGCGCTGTGACCGTCGTGAACTACGGCAGCATCGCCGGGAACGATACCGCCGCGACGGGCACAGGAATTAAGCTCAAAACGGGCGGCAGCGTCACCAACCAAAGCTCCGCCACGATCACTGGACATACTGGAATTTACGGCAAGGGCGGTGCTCTGACCGTCGTGAATCATGGCAGCATCGCAGGGAACGCATCAAACCCGTCTGGCACGGGCGTTGACCTCCTCGCGGGCGGCAGCGTCACCAACCAAAGTGCCGCTTCCATTGGCGGCTTCACTGGGATTTACGGCAACGGCGGTGCTGTAACTGTCGTGAATGCCGGCAGCATAGCAGGTAGTGGTGCAAGCGGCCTAGGGATTAGGCTGCTTGACGGCGGTTTGGTGGGCAACGCCGCGACGGGCACGATTGTGTCGTCGCAGCGCGCCGCAATTTATATCAAGGGCGCCACCGGCACGGTACTGAACGCCGGGGTTATTATGAACTCCGGCGGCGCACACTCGGCCGTTAACCTTTTCGCAGGCGGATACATCAGCAATGCTGGGATTGGCACGATAAGTTCTTTCGGCGGCATAGCCGTTTATGTTACGGGCGGGTCCGGTACGGTAATCAATGCCGGTGTTATTATTGACCTGACAGGCAACCACGCAGCCATTGATCTGTCCAAGGGCGGCTACGTTAGCAACGCTGGGACTGGCTCGATTAGTTCTAATGGCCACGCCGGCGTCTATGTCACGGGTGGGGCTGGCACTGTGGTTAATGCCGGCGAGATCCAGGGGCCGACTGGGCTCCAATTCACGGACGGCGGATCAATAACAAATCAATCGACCGGCATGATAACGGGCAGCGGCGCCGGGGTCCAGGTCACGAGCGGAACCGGAACGCTGATCAATGCTGGCGTGATAGAGACCCCGAGCGGCGGAGCCGGCGTTCAGTTCGAGGCCGGCGGAACGATAACAAATCTATCTAGCGGTACGATCAGTAACGGCACCTTCACCGGCGTCTACGTCCAGGACGGACCCGGTGCGGTTACCAATGCCGGCCTGATAACCGCCGGGGTTTTCGGCGTCCTTTTCGCGGATACCGCCGGTACGGTCGTGAATACGGGTACGATCGCGGGAAGGGACGCCGGCCTGTATTTCAACCCCGGCGGCGCCGGTACCGTGTTTGATGCGGGACTAATTTCCGGCAGCATTAGCTTCGATGGTGGCACGTACGCGGTGCACTTCCATACCGGCTATGCCAACCGGCTCGTCATCGACCCCGGCGCCGTATTCAACGGCACAGTGACCGGCGGCAACGCAATCGGTTCCACAATCGTCAGTACGCTGGAACTGGCAACTGGCACTTCTACTGGTACGCTGACTGGCCTCGGCTCCAAATACATCGACTTCGCGCAGATCACGATTGATAGCGGCGCCACCTGGACGCTGGCCGGCGCAAATACGTTAGTCGCCGGGCAAACACTGACCCTGACCGGAGCCACCCTCACCGACCCCACCAATCTGGTGAATGATGGTGGGATCATCATCGATCCCAGCACCATGAACGTGGCATCGCTGACCGGCACCGGCTCTGCGACGATTGACGGGACCAGCACGCTGGAGGTGCAAGATAGCGTCGCCAGCGGCGAAACCATCGCTTTCACGGGTTCGGATGGATTGCTCGTCCTGGATACCGGCGCTGTTGGTAATTTCAGCGGAGTCATCCAGGGATTCACTCCCGGCGATCAGATCGTCATGGGAGAGCACCTCGCCCGCGACATTCATCCAGAACGGCTCCCTCGTGTCGGTCATTGAGAATGGCATCACAGTTGGCACTCTGGGGTTTACTGATACTGCAGACGCGGCATCAGCCGTCAGCACGTCCGGCGGTCTGGAGGACGTTTTTCCGAGAACCCTGGACTGGAGCGGTGCCACCAGCACAAACTTCGGCGCTGCATC
Organism: uncultured Alphaproteobacteria bacterium; assembly: GCA_963762885.1. Lineage (GTDB taxonomy): Bacteria > Pseudomonadota > Alphaproteobacteria > Acetobacterales > Acetobacteraceae > JASHVB01. The sequence goes on along the minus strand of CAVXNH010000043.1, from coordinate 15,427 downwards.
TAATTGGGATGACACGACAGACAACCTCGATCCGGCAACAGCGGCGCCGGACGCGCTCGATACCGCGGAATTCAACGGCAATGGGGGGCTGATCACCGGGTCCGGGAGCGTCGCGGCGCTGTCTTTCGGTGGCGACGGCGACTGGCACCTAGCGTCGAGTGCCGCGTTGACCGCATCGGGCGATGTAGTCGTCGGTGCAACCCAGGCTGCCGATCTGCTGGTCAATGAAGCCGCATCCGTCGTGGCGGTTGGCGCCGTCATCGCAAACACAACCGCCGCTGATGGCTCCTCGGTCAACGTCAGCGGCGCCGGCTCGGCGTTCCAGATCACCGGCGCGCTGGACGTCGGCGACGCCGCCACCGGATTGCTCGCCGTCACCAACGGCGCCACGGTCTCCGCCGCCACGCTCGACGACGGCGTCGGCGCGACCGGCGCCGGCATCGTCACCGTCTCTGGCCCCAACGCCGATCTCACCACGACCGGCACCGTCTCGGTCGGCAACTCAGGCTCCGGCGAGCTCTCCATCCTCAACGGCGCCAACGTCACCATCGGCGGCGACCTCAACATCGCCAACGCCGGCAGCGGCACCGGCAACGTCGACATCGAGGACACCACCGGCACCATCACCTTCGACGGCAACATCTGGGTCGGCTTCAACGGCTTCGGCGTGCTCAATATCGGCTACGGCGTCGACTACATCCAGAACAACGGCGGCATCAGTTTCGGCCCCAACTCCTCCGGCGCCATCAACAGCTTCGCCGATCCGTCGCCCTTTCTCAGCAACGCCGACAGCAACCCGCTGCCGATCGGCGCCACCGGCGTCGATCAACTCGCCGCGTATCTGTTCAACTCCGGCGAGTTGGTCATTCCCAACAGCCATACGCTGACCTTCGATACGCCGATCATCTCCGGCGGCGGCTCGTTCAGCCTCGGCTCCAACGACAGCCTGACCCTGAACGCCGGCACGGTCAGCGGGCAGACCTTCACGCTGGGCAGCGACGACAAGCTGACGATCGGCATCGACGCGTTGCAGACGATCGACACGCCGGACAGCGGGACCAGCTTCGTCACGAGCACGAACACCAATTACGGCACTCCGTCGATCGACAATTTCAACGGGGTGATCGCGAACTTCACGGCCGGCGACAGGATCGCGGTGGACACCGACGGGGCGGCGACGTTCAGCATCGACGGCTCGATCGTGTCGGTGATCCAGAACGGCAACACCGTGGGCACGCTGACGGTCGATGTCGCCGCGGGTACGACACTGACGACGGCGGACTTCGTGGACACCAACGAGCTATGTTTCTGCGCGGGTTCGCTGATCCGCACGCCCGGCGGCGAAGTGCCGGTCGAGCGTCTGGCCGTTGGCGACACGGTGCTGACCTGGGATGGCGGCACGCGGCCGATCACCTGGATCGGTGTCGGCAGGGTGCTGGCGACGCGCGGCCGGCGCAGCGCGGCGACGCCGGTCATCGTGCGCAAGAACGCGCTGGCGGACAACGTGCCGGCACGCGACCTGCACGTGACCAAGGGACACTCGCTGTATCTGGACGGCGTGCTGATCCCGGTGGAGTTCCTGGTCAATCACCGCTCGATCCTGTGGGACGACCGCGCGCAGGAAGTCTCGCTGTACCATGTCGAGTTGGACCGCCACGACGTGATGGTGGCGAACGGGGCGCCGGCAGAGAGCTACCGCGACGATGGCAATCGCTGGCTGTTCCAGAACGGGAACGGCGGGTGGGGGCTGCCGCCGCAGGAGCCATGCGCGGAGGTTCTGACGGGAGGGCCGGTGGTCGATGCGGTGTGGCGGCGGCTGCTGGATCGCGCAGGGCCGCGGCCGGGCCTGCCGCTGACGGACGATCCGGATTTGCATCTGCTGGTCGATGGGCAGCGGGTAGATGCCGTGATCCAGGGCGGCGCGTGTAGCTTCCGCCTGCCGCCGCGACCAACGGTGGTGCGCATCGTGTCGCGGGCTGCCGCACCGCAAGAGCTTGGGGTGGCGCGCAACTCGCGTGTCCTCGGCGTGGCGCTGCGGCAGATAGCAGTGTGCCAGGGTCGGCGGATGCGGGTGATGGCGGCAGAGGACCCAGCGCTGGACGATGGGTTCCACGGGTTCGAACCGGACGATGGGTTGCGCTGGACAAACGGCGATGCAGCAATACCGGCGGCACTGTTCGATGGCTTCGAAGGCCCCATGGAGCTGGTGCTGCGCATTAATGGCACTACTCAGTATCCTTCGGATGGCCGCATGCGCCACGCAGCTTAGGAGCGTGGCTTCCGGCGATTCCGTCAGAGCCAGCCCCCAGACATCGTGCGGTTCGCTCTGGGGCAAATACGGCCGTTCGGGGCAAGTGATCCGGCCGTCGTCGGTTGGGTCGATATGGGTGAGCCCCCTATCACCCCGCCAAGTGCCCCCGCCGCTGCACCATGTAGGTGACCTGGTGTTCATGACATTCCCGGATCACCCCCACCAGCCGCCGATACATCCTCTGCCGCATCCACTTCGGCTTCCGGCAATACGGCATGCCCAGCACGTTGCAGCGGCCCTCGTCCCGTCCAGCCGGCCGTTCACCCGATTGAGGGAAAGACGCCGCCTGACCCGCCTGGTTGCCTCTCAATCCTGACATCAAGGACAACCTGGATCGTACGAAGCCCTCCGTGCCCCTGCGTTCAAAAACCCCCTCGCAAATCCCACTCGCAGACCGCAGCAATTCCGCCATTTTCCGAGGATCGAATATTAGATCATAAACCACTTGTTTAATGAACGAACGGCTGATAGGATTTCGGTCATCGGCAAGGAGACCGGCCATGGCTAAGCGAGTTGCGCTCTACCTTCGGGTTTCCACGGGCGAACAGACGACGGCCAACCAGCGACTAGAGCTTGAGGCTTGGGCAGCCCTATGCGGCCACACGGTCACCGAGGTCTACGAAGACCACGCCATCAGTGGCGCCAAATCCAGTGACCAGCGTCCCGCCCTCTCAAGACTTCTGAAAGACGCCGTCCGCCGTCGGTTCGACATGGTGGCGGTGTGGGCGGTCGACCGGCTGGGGCGCAGCCTGACGGATCTGCTGAGCACGTTGCAAACTCTGAAGCAGAGCAAGGTAGGACTGTTCCTGCACCAGCAAGGCATCGACACCTCGACCGCCGCCGGCAACGCTTTCTTCCAGATGCTCGGTGTGTTCGCCGAGTTCGAGCGAGCCATCATCGTCGAGCGGGTCAATGCTGGTATTGCGCGCGCCAAGGCAAAGGGGACGAAGTCAGGCAAGGCAATCGGGCGTCCGCCGCTCAAAACCAAGAAGCTGGACACGGCACGCGCTGCGCTCGCCCAGGGCCAGAGCATCCGCGCCGCGGCGCTGGCGGCTGGGATCAGCGTTGGAGCGGCGGCGGCGCTGAAGAAGGCGATGGTGGGCCAATCGGCCGCTTTGTCTTGATAGCAGCGGAGGGGTTCACGCTGGTGCTAGTCGGTTGGTGCGTAGCGCTCTGCGCGGCGGCTTGAGACCCATGGCGGCTCGTTTCCAAATGCGATAGCAGGTGGCACTGCCGAACAATGGGGGGGAACGCACCGTGCCAACCGAGTCCGTCGAAACCCTGATCGTCGGCGGCGGTCAGGCCGGTCTGACCATGAGCCATATGTTGAGCAAGCGCAGCCGCCCGCATCTGGTGGTGGAACGGCACAGGATCGCTGAGCGCTGGCGGTCGGAACGCTGGGACGGCCTGTGTTTGCAGTTCCCTAATTGGTTCGTCACTTTACCGGATTTTCCGTTGCCCCATACCGACCCGGATGCTTTCGCGCCGACCCAGGACGTCGCGAATTTTATCGCGACCTATGCGGACTTCATCAAGGCACCGGTTCGATGCGGGGTCGAGGTAACATCCCTGAAGCGGAATGAAGACGGTTCAGGTTTCCTGGCTGATACCGCGAGCGGCCAGATCCAGGCGGCGAATGTGGTCCTCGCGACCGGCTGGCTGCAACGGCCGATCATCCCTGATTTGTTGCCTGCCGGGACGGACATTTTCCAGGTGCACGCCGCCAGATACCGCAATCCGGACCAGTTGCCGGACGGCGCGGTCCTGGTCGTGGGCGCCGGACCATCGGGCGCGCAGATCGCCGACGAACTGATGCGCGCTGAGCGCGGCGTCTATCTCTCGGTCAGCCGCCACAGGCGCGTCCCGCGACGTTATCGCGGTAAGGATTACGTCTGGTGGCAAACAGCCATGGGCGCGTTTGAGACCCCGGTGGAACGGCGCCCCCCAAACCTGCTCACGCTGGTCCACAGCGGCGCCTATGGCGGTCGAACCATCGATTTCCGCCGCTTCGCGGAACGGGGCATGGTGCTTCTGGGCCGGGCGGAGGCGGCGCGTGATGGCGTCATGACATTTGCCCCGAATTTGGCGGAATATCTCGCGGCCGGGGATGCCTCTTACCTCAGTTACCTGGACACCGTTGACGCCTTTGTCGCGCTCAATAACGTTGAAGTTCCGGAAGATCCGGAGGCCCGCATCATACCGGCTGGCCCCCCTTATCTCGATGAACCAATCCAACGAATGGACCTTCGAGCAGCCGGGATCGGCGCTATCGTTTGGGCCACCGGTTACGGCTACGATCTGGGGTGGATACAATGCCCGGTGCTGGACGAGCGCGGATGCCCGCGCCAACACCTGGGCATAACGGATGTTCCAGGTCTGTATTTTCTCGGTCTGCATTGGCAGTCCAAGGCAAGTTCGGCCTTTATTCCAGGTGTCGGCGATGACGCGGCGCGTCTTGCGGATCATATAGTGGTGCGAGCCACCACCTGAGCGGGTGCCGATCTCGAAGGGCTCTCCGTGACCTGATGCTGCGACCGTGCAGACCCTCAAATAGTGTCCGGAGTAGGTCAGCTTAGGGTCGAGTCCGGCGGCAGTCGCTGCCAGCCCGCTACCGCCGGTTTGGGTGGAAACCCGACCTACGTTCGGCGTTCCTGATCGTCTTCTAATGGGCACCGCTCCTTTCACCCGCCCGAGCCAGGTTGGAGAACCGGCGACCGGGCGCTACCGTCTGCGTGACGCTGGCTACCGAGACGGTGCGGCCCGGGCCAGCCGGGGGGAGCCATGACCGCGACGCAAGACGACATGATCGCCGGACTTCAGCGCGCCAATGCGGAATTGCGGCGGGAGCGCGACGCGGCGCTGGCCCGCGAGACCGCACTGGCTGAGGTGATGGACATCATCAATCGCTCGGCTGGTGATACGGCACCGGTCTTCGACGTAATACTTGAAAAGTCGCTTCTGCTGGCAAAATCGGCATTTGGAGCGCTGTTGATCTACGACGGCACGCGTTTCTTCATCCGGGCCGAGCGGAACTTCCCCGTCGCGGCACTTGAATTCACCGCGCAAGGCACGCACCCTGAGCCAGGAACCCTGTTATACCGCATAATGGTCGGTGAATCCGTTGTTCACCTGTCTGACATCCGGGACGATGACGCTTATCGTTCCGGCGCGGCATCACGAAGAGTGCTCGCGGATGAGGGCGGCGCGCGCGCGCAAATGATGGTGGCGCTCCGCAAGGATGACACGTTGCTCGGCGTTATCAATATCTTCCGCAAGGAGGTCCAGCCGTTCTCCGAGGTGCAAATCGCGCTGGTCCAGGCTTTCGCCGCCCAGGCGGTGATCGCGATGGAAAACGCGCGGTTGATCAACGAGACGCGGGAAGCGTTGGAACAGCAAACCGCGACCGCGGAAGTGTTGCAGGTCATCAACACCTCACCCGGAAATCTGGTGCCGGTGTTCGATACGATGCTGGAGAAAGCCCTGCGCCTTTGCGAGTTGGCGTTGGGCATCTTCGCCACCTATGACGGTGAATGTTTTCAAACCGTCGCGACGCGCGGGTTGGTCCCGGATCATTGGTATGTCCCGGGTAAGAAGTGGGCCGCGGCCCCGAGAGCAGCCAGCGGCAGGCTCGTTGCCGGAGAGGACGTCGTGCAAACCGTTGATCCGCGCGAAAGTAATTACTACCGCGCGGGACACCCGGGAATCCGGATTTTCGTCGATGAACTCGGAGCGCTGTCCAATCTGTTTGTCGCACTTCGCAAGGATGGCCGGTTGTTGGGCACGTTCATTATCTTCCGTCGGGAGGTACGGGCATTCTCCGATAAGCAAATCGCGTTGATGCAAAACTTTGCTGCGCAGGCCGTGATCGCGATGGAAAACGCACGGCTGATCACTGAGCAACGCGAAGCGCTGGAGCAACAGACCGCGACCGCGGAAGTGCTGGCGGTCATCAACGCCTCACCAGGCGAACTGGCGCCCGTATTCGACACCATGTTGGAAAAGGCGATGCGTCTGTGTGGCGCGGCATTCGGTTCGCTTTACACCTATGACGGCCAGGGTTTCCGATCGGTTGCCCAGCGCGGTGTTCCCGCGGCCTATGCAGAGTTCCGGGAGAAGAGTCCGCCCATGGCGGTGAAGGGCGGACCGGCGACCCGCCTCATTGAAACGAAGCGCCCTGTTCACATCGCGGATCTGACGGATGACGAAGCCTATAAATCCGGTCATCGCGGTACCCGTGCAATGGTCGAGTTGGCCGATATCCGCACGCTCCTCAATGTGCCATTGCTTAAAGATGGTATGTTGATTGGATTCTTCGCGGTTTACCGTCAGGAGGTCCGTGTCTTCTCCGACAAGCAAATCGCCCTGCTGGAGAACTTCGCGGCCCAGGCGGTGATCGCGATGGAGAACGCGCGGTTGCTTGACGAACTCCGCACCGCTCTGGAAACAACCCAGGCGACACTGCGCGACCTGAAAACCGCCCAGGCCAACCTGATCCAGGCGGAGAAGATGGCGTCCCTGGGCCAACTCACCGCCGGCATCGCCCACGAAATCAAGAACCCGCTCAACTTCGTGAACAACTTCGCGGAACTCTCGGTCGATTTGCTGGGCGAACTGAAGGACGCGATCGCGCCGGCCGAGGCCGCCCTGACTGAGGACCAGCGCGCGGAGATTGAGGACATCACGGCCCTGTTGACGAGCAACCTTCAGAAGATCAACGAACACGGCAAGCGCGCCGACGGCATCGTGAAGGCGATGCTTGAACATTCACGCGGCGCGTCGGCGGAGCGGCGAACAGTCGACATCAACGCGCTGGCCGACGAGGCACTGAACCTCGCCTATCACGGCGCCCGCGCCCAGGATCAGAGTTTCAATATCACATTGGAGCGCGACTTCGGCGAGGGGATCGCACCGATCGAGGTGAACCCGCAGGACATCACGCGTGTGCTGCTCAACCTGTTCACCAATGGGTTCTACGCGGCGAACAAGCGTGAGCGGAATGGTGCTGATGGCTTCAAGCCGACACTGAAGGTGACCACGCGCGCCCTCGGCGATGCCGTGGAAATCTGCGTGCGTGACAACGGCACCGGCATTCCGGTCGACATCAGGGACAAGCTGTTCCAGCCGTTCTTCACCACCAAGCCGACGGGAGAAGGCACCGGCCTCGGTCTGTCGATTACCTACGATATCGTCACGAAGGCACATGGTGGCACGATCGCGGTTGCCAGCGCGGTCGATCAGTTCACCGAATTCGTCGTCACGTTGCCACGTGGAATGTTCGCGAACCAAGGAGCCACGGCATGACAGTCAGGGTGCTGGTCGTCGACGACGAGCACGACGTGGAGACCTTGTTCCGGCAGCAGTTCCGTCGTGAGGTCCGTCAGGGGCTGTATACGCTTGAGTTCGCTCTGTCTGGCGCCGCGGCGCTCGAAACGCTCGATGGGCACGTCGGCGAGCAGATCATTCTGCTGGTCTCCGACATCAACATGCCTGGTATAAGTGGGCTCGATCTTCTACCCATGGTGAAGGCTCGGCGTCCCGACCTGCCGGTGTTCATGATATCGGCCTACGGCGACAAGGACACCATCGCCACCGCGCTGGAACGTGGCGCGCGTAAGTTCATGACGAAGCCAGTGGATTTTGGCCTGTTGAAGCTGGATATCAAAGCGTTGGCGGCCGGAGCCTAGGGCACTCAATAACCTGCCGCCCTATGCCATGCGCACGTTCCTGCGACGCGGGCCGTATGTCCGGTTTGGGTCGATTCCGGTGGTTCGGGCCGGGCGCCCGCTACCTTCACCATTGCGGACATTCCACGCCGTCCGCCCCGCGCCCGGCTTTGGCGGAAAGGGAACTGACCGCTTGGGAGGATTTTTACGCCAAAGCGGACGCTCACGTCCGCGGAGTGAGAGGGTAGTTCTGGACCAATGCGAACATCCATTGTCTAACGGGTTGGCCTGACTTGCAGTAGGAACCGCGTTCACTCCCCGCGTTCCGCGAAGTCACGATCGCCGAACGCGAAGGTCACCTCGGTTCCTCGATATAGGGTCTCCGCCACCACGCGATGGCGTCATCAAGGCGATCGTCGCCCCAGAACAACTCCCGGCCGACCGCGAACGTTGGCGACCCAAATATACCGAGTTCACGGGCTTCGTTGGTCGCCGCTTCGTAGGCTTCGCCGATGTCGTTTGCCTCGGCGCGCGCCATGACACGCGCATGATCCTGCCCGACATCGCGCAGGCTGTCGCCGAGGTTCGGATCAAGGCCCGGCTCAAGCCCTTCCTGACACCAGCGCCGGTAGGTCGCGCGCGCATAGTCCGCGACCCAGCCCTCGGTGGCGGCGAGCATAGCGACTCGATTGGCAGTGTCCGGCTGCGCCAGAGGATAAGGCATCGGGAGGCGGATCGGCAGTCCGTGCAGCGTTGCGCGACGTTCGACGTCGCGCCACATGTAAGCGGCCTTCACCGGCTTAGTACGGAAGGGAATGTTATCCATTTCGATCATGATCCGCCTCGCCGAAAAGGGACGCCAGCGAAATTTGACGCCGGTCGCTCGCTCGACCTCGGCCAGCCGCATGACCGATAAATAGGTGTAGGTGCTGCCAACGAAAAACCAGAAATCGATCACCGGCTCCTCCATGTCATCGCGACCTGACGTTATTGTGGCCTCAGATTTCAGGTAGGCCTGCCTTACGCAATCCGTCAGCGTAAAGATCGCGATCCGCGGCCCGCATGAACGGCCGGACGACGTCGGCGATCGTTCGCTCGCCATCGGCCGACTCCAGCATTTCAGCGACCACCGCCGCTGCCTGGCGGTGCATCTCAAGCTGGCCGTAGCTGGCCGCCAGCACCCGGGTGGCAGTGGTGAAGCGATGCGCGCTTCGGCTTCGCAACGCCGTCTGGATCGCTTCTTCGTAGCGCCGTTGTAGATACAGCGCCGACGAGCGTGTCGCCAGCCAGGCGAACCGTTGCGGATCGTTCGGACTAAGGCGCAGCGCCACATCGATCGAGGCCAGCGATGCCTCCGTCTGCCCCCGATACAGGTTGGCCACTGCCAACGCGAAATGCCCCCAGGCCAGACTGGGATTGAGCTCGACGGCCTTGGTGGCGGACTCCGCCGCCGCGGGGGCGTCGCCGCTTGTCGATTGTGCCATGGCGAGGCAGTACCATGCCCACGCGTTGTCGTTGTCCAGCTCCAGAGCACGGCGCGCTGCCGTGGCCGCTCGCAGCAGATCGCGTTCACGGCCGGTACCGTGACCGTAGACCACATTCCCGTGCAGGATACGGGAAATACCAATATAGGCGTCGGCGAGTTCGTCGTCCAACGCGAGCGCACGTTCAAAGTATGCGAGTGCCTTGTCTCGATTATCTCCGCTCACTTGATGAAAATGCCACTGGCCACGCAGAAAGAGATCCCACGCGAGCAAATTCGCGGGCGGCCTGTGTACCGCCAATTGACTTTCGCTTCGCGCCAGAGCTGGCTCGATCGCCGCCGCGATGTTCTGCGCAACCTCGTCCTGCACCGCGAATAGGTCGGTCAGGTCGCGGTCATAGGAGTCGGCCCATAGATGAGATCCCGTCTCCACCTCGACGAGTTGGGCCGTGATCCGCACATGATTTCCGGCTTTTCGTACGCTGCCTTCTAGGATGTAACGAACCCCGAGTTCGCGTCCCGCCCGCACCACGTCGACGGGCTGTCCCTTGTAGGTGAAGCTCGAATTCCGGGCGATCACGAAGAACCACCGAAATTTCGCCAGGGTGGTGATGATATCCTCGGTCATACCATCGACGAAATACTCTTGCTCGGGATCGCTGCTCATGTTGACGAAGGGAAGCACCGCAATCGACGGTCGGTCGGGCGGGATGAGCGGGATTGCCGTCTCCCGTGGCGCGATACGTTCGGCCGGTGCTGACCGCGTGTCTTCTTCGGTCACTTCGCCGATGAAGCGCACACCCCGCCGAGGCACCGTGCGGATCAGTCGCTGGGCCACGCCGCTATCGCCGATCGCCGTGCGCGCTGCGTTCAGGCGGGAGGTCACGGCGGAATCGGAGACGATCCGGCCCCCCCAGATGTTTTCGATCAGCTCATCCTTACTGACGACCCGGTCGCGGTTGCGAACAAGGTAAACCAGGAAGTCGAAGACCTGCGGTTCGAGCGCAACCGGCTGGCCGGCGCGGCGCAACTCCCGCCGCTCGATATCGAGCACGTTATCAGCGAAAGCGAAGATCACCGACGTCTCTCAAAAGAGTTGACACTTCGCCGATATCCGGGCAACCCAATTCATGAAACTCCCAAAATGTTGCCGCCGGCTGCCACCGGCACTCCTCGCTTGTCGTTCGATTTCGATCGTTGCCAGCAGGGCGCGAGCGCGTCTTATGTCGCACGCGCCATCGTCGCTCTCAATAGTGGCAAGGATCGGCAGCATGATCGCAACGGCCTCGCCCGACTGGCCGGCCGCGCAGCGCAGTTGAGCAACATCGATCGCGGCACGCAGTTCGAGCATGCGCGATTTCTGCCGTCGAGCGGTCTCCATGGCGCAAAGGAGGCAGGCTTCCGCCCGAGCACGGTCTGGCTTCGGCTGCCTGAGCGCGATCAGGCCTTCGACACGATGCAACTCGGGCAGCCAGAACCGTTCGCCGGACTCCCCGACAAAATCCATGCCGTCCTGGTGCGCAATCTCCGCACCTGCCACATCGCCGACCGCCAACAGAACCTGAGCCAATTTGCACAGGAAAACCGAATCGCTGACCCGCGCGCCGGAACGGCGCTCGGCGTCCATCGCGGCACGGATCGCCGCGATATTTTCCGCCGTCGGATCGCGCATCGCCTGGGCACAGGCGTGCGTGACGATGGCGAGCAAGCGGAATTGCTCGACCTTCTTTTCACCGCACCAGGCGATGAGCGCAGCAGCATGGCGAGCGGCGGCTTCATGGTCGTCCGCGATCAGAGCGAACTGTGCGCCTGTCCAGTAGGTGCAGTAGGCCACTGTGTTGGCGTGATCGTGGTCCGGCAGTTCCGCCAGCACCTTCTCGCCGAGGCGCGCCGCCTGCCCAGGAAGACCGAGAAACCAACAAACCCAGACCTTGTAGCAAAGCACGGACAGGCCGGGGTCCTGGCCAAACCGGTAACTCAACGCCTTCTGCCGGTCCGGGTCGCGATACCGCTCCGCCTCCGCCAGTTCGCTCTGGGCTTCGGCGTGTTCTCCCACGGCGATCAATGACGTCGCCAGAATGCGGTGCCCGATCATACGAAAGGTCGGATCGGTCTGGCGGTCCGCTACCGCGGCGTATTGACGCGCGAGGTTCAACGCCAATGTCATGCGCCCGCCAGCGTAATTCGCGATCCAAAGCCCGTGCAGCACGGAAAAGCGTTGCAGGTCAGTGCCTACCCCGGCATCGAGGATTTGTTTCGCCTCGGTCAGCGCCGCGATCGTTTCTAATTCGGCATATCCCTTGATTTGCAGCATCACGTTGGCGCGCGCAAGTTGCAGCGACAACGCCAGATCGTGACGCTGCGGCCCCTCGGCCACCCGCGGGATCAAGGCGAGCCCAGAGGCCACATAGCGGCTCGCCTCCGTGTTGGCCGAACGTGACAGAGCGCGTTCCGCCGCCGCCAAAAACAGCGGCACCGCGTGCTCTACCCGACCGGCTTCGGAATAGTGCCGCGCGATGATCTCGGGTTGCCCCTCGGCAATCGCCGGAAACCGGGACCGCAGGACGTCTGCTATCCGCTGATGGATTTGTGCGCGATGACGCTTCAGGAGGCTCTCGTAGGCGATGTCCTGCACCAGAGCATGCTTGAAAGTGTATTCAGCGTCGGGCGGTGTGCCGCGACGGAAAACCAACTGCGCGTCGGTCAGTTCCTGCAACCCGAGCGACAGGTCCTCGTCGGGCAGCAGCTCCAGGGCACTGATGAGATCGAAGGAGAACTGGCGCCCAATCGCCGCGCCGATCTGTGCCACCTGGTGTCCCGGTCCGATGCGGTCGAGCCGGGCAATCAACGAGCTCTGCAGCGACATCGGCACCGCGATCGATGGTGCCCGCGCGGGGCCGTCGACGCGGTCGCCGCCGGCGTGACTCGATTCGACCAAAGCTTTGGTCATCTCCTCGATGAACAGCGGTACGCCATCGCAGCGTGCGACCAGTTCATCCACAAACGCGGCGGGCAGGCCCGCGCTGCCGTCGATATGCTCCATCAGCGCCACGCTCTCGCGCTGGTCGAGGCGATTGAGCGTCAGCGTCGTCGTCCAAGGCAACCCGATCCAGGACGCCACCATGTCCGGGCGGGATGTGATGACGAGCAAGACGGGTAGCTGCGGCGTTCGCTCCACCAGTCGGTCGAGCAACTCAAGCGAACTCGGGTCGATCCAATGCAGGTCCTCAAAGACCATCAGCAGCGGCCGCTCGCGTGCCAGGCGCTCCAGCCGCCGCGACAGGATGTCGAAGATCTGTTCTCGCCGGCGCGGCGGGGTCAGGTCGGGCGGAAGCGCGCGTGTGCCGGCCGGGAGCGCCAGTAGGTCCGCCATGATCGCCATGTCTTCCGGAGAGCATGCGTCTCTGAGCACTGCGACAAGCTTGTTAAACTTCCGTTCCGCTGTATCTCTCGGCTCGAACCCCGCCTCTCGCTCGATCCACGCGGCGAACGGCCGCAACGCGCTGCTCTGGCTATGTGGCGCGCAAAAGTCCCGCGCCAACGCGTGCGGTTCGCACCTCAACCGCTCCTGCAGCGCCGCTGCGAGGCGGGATTTTCCGATGCCGGGCTCACCGGAGATCAGCACTACACGGCCCTCGCCGGATTTCGCCTGGGTCCAGCGCCGCAGCAGTAATTCCATCTCCTCGTTCCGCCCGACCAGCGGCGTCAGCGCGACGAGATGCCGTGCCTCGAAGCGACTCTCGATCGCGCCGGCCCCGAGGACCCGCCATGCGCGCAGTGTCTCGAATGTGCCGGAAACGAGCGTCGGATCGGCCTCGCCGCAGTCGAATAGCCGTCCGACGAGTTGTCTTGTCTCGGTGTCGATCAGGATCGTCCCCGGCTGCGCGGCGGACTGCAGCCGCGCTGCGGGTACTGGGCGCCTCACCGATGAACACGCGGGCCTGGGCTTCGCCGGCCTCCGGATCACCCACGATGACCCGGCCCGTGGCGATGCCGATCCTGACCCGCGTCCGCGCATCGGCGTGCGTGCCGCAAGTCTCGACGTCCGCGCGCAGTTCGAGGCTGGCACGCACTGCCTGCTCGACGTCGTCCTCACGCGCCACGGGATAGCCGAAACAGACCAACACGGTATTGCCGACCGAGGGCCCGACAAAACCGTTGAACGAACGGGCGGTCCGCGCCACGCACTGGTGCCAGTCGTCGATCGCGTCGCGCAAATCCTCTGGATCCAACGGACCGGCGCCGGCCGGCTTGTCGAACACCAGTTCGCAAGCCGCAACCGTTAGCTGGCGTCGCTCGGCGATCGTGGGTTTCGCAGGAACCGGCGCTGCAACCGCCACCGAGGGCGGCGCGGTGAGCGTCACCGATACCGCTTCGGAGATTGCTTCGGTCTCCCGTACGACGCCGACGAAGCGCACACCTTTGCGGGGGAACGTCCTGATCAGCCGCTGTTCGGCCCCGCTGTCGCCGATCGCCTTGCGTGCCGCGTTGAGGCGGGCGGTCACTGCCGACTCAGAAACGATCCGCCCGCCCCAGATGCTCTCGATCAGATCGTCCTTACTGACCACCCGTCTACGATTACGAATGAGATACACCAAAAGGTCGAAGACCTGCGGTTCGAGCGCAACCGGCTGGCCGGCCCGGCGCAACTCTCGCCGCTCGATATCCAGCTCATGATCGCCGAACGCGAAGGTCACCGCGGCTTCCTCCAAACAACAGAACCGGGCACATTATTTCGATCTTGGGCCCGATCACGGTCCGGGCCAATGCTGGCCCAGATCCGGGCGGCCGACGCTGTCCGGGAGATCCCGCGCGGAACGGTTAACGTTGAACTCATGACAACGCGTCGAGCAGCGCCTTGGCCTGTTTCAAATCGGCCGTATCGAAGCCTTCGGTGAACCAGCCGTAAACCGGGGCGAGAAGATCGCGGGCCTGCTGCCGCTCGCCCTGATCGCGCCACAGTCGCGCCATGCTCATCGCCGCACGCAGCTCATAGGACTTTGCCCTCTGATCGCGAGCAATGGCGAGGGCACGTTGGAAACGTGCCTGAACTTTCGCCACGTCCATCTCGGACGACAACATCAGGATCTCGCCAGCCGTGCGATGGATCTCGGCTTCGAACCACCGTTCCTTGGTTGTTTCAACCGCCATCATCGCATCGCCGACGCAGCGCCACGCGTCATCGAATTGGCCGAGCTCCGCGTAGGCGCGCGCCAACCACGCCAAAAAGATCGGCCGGCCGATGGTCGTTCCCGTTGGCCGGCTGGCAGTCAGCCCGGAGATCAACGTTTCAATCGCGTCCGAGGCCCTGCCGGTCAGAATTAGGACACCACCATCGCTCATCGTACCCCACGCCTTCATGAGCGATGCGCTGTTTTCGTGCCCGAGAGCGGTCAGTTCTTGGGCATACGTGTTTGCCGCCGCGTAGTTTCCACGCGAGGTATGGGTCCACGCCCCCAGATACAGTGCATACATCAACGAGGCGGCGTGGCCGATCTCGCGCGCATCGTTGACCGCGAAATCGCTGTCCGCGCGTGCGGCCTCGGGATAGCCAAGGAGCCACAGAGTCCTCGACCGATGGGCCAGGATCGACACCCTGACGTCCTGGCCAAATCGCGTCGCCAGCGGACGATGCTCGGCGGGATCGAAAAGCGCGATGGCCTGATCGAAGTGCGTCCGGCCTTCCGCGAGGTTACCCACGGACATCAAGGCAGTGCCCATGAGGCGATGCCCAATCATCGGCGCGGCAATCTTTCCCTGATTTTTCGCGAGCGTCAGAGTCCGACTCAAATCTCAAGCCCAACGAGCCAGCCTCCTGGCGAGCAGCATAACGCCAGCGGCGTGGAGGAAGGCTGTGGCCGATGCGATGGTGGCTTCGAAATCCTTGGCAAGGCGGCGGTTGCGATTGATCCAGGCAAAGAACCGCTCGACCACCCAACGCCGCGGCAGCAGCTTGAAGCCAACCTGGTT
>CAVXNH010000042.1:0-176991 GCA_963762885.1 uncultured Alphaproteobacteria bacterium | reverse complement strand
GACCTCGTCATCACCGGGAAGATCGACCGCCGCTCCATCCCGATCGACGCGCGCAACCATCAGGTCACCCTCTCGGGCCGCGGCATCACCCGCAACCTGGTCGATTGCTCCGCCGATCTGCTGAACGATCCGGGCATCCGCGGCGGCCAGATCAACGGCGCGAACGCCCTCGATGTAGCGGCCAAGCTCTGCAAGGCGTACGGCATCACAGCCAGATCGGCCGTCTCCGACCTCGGCATCGCGATCCCGTCGTTTCAGGTGCCGCTCGGCGAGACGCCGTACCAGATCATCGAGAGCGTGGCGCGCTACGCCGGTTACCTGGTCTACGAGGACGTGTTCGGCAGCCTCGTGCTGGACCGCATCGGCACCTCGCAGCACGCCTCCGGCTTTACCCTCCCGGGCAACGTCGAGGCGATCAATGGGGAGCGGTCCGTCGATGGCCGGTTCTCGACATACGTGGTGGTCTACTCCGGCGTCGACCAAACCGCCGACCTTGGCGGCTTGGCCAATCGGCGGGCCACGATCCTGGATGACACGCTGGGCGAATACCGGCTGCGCATCATCGTCTCCGAGCAGATCGCGCCGACGCCGGCCGGGCAGCAGACGATCGACAACGACGCCATCGCCAAGCAGCGGGCGAATTGGGAAAAGGCGCGGCGCATCGGCCGGAGCCAGGGCGCCTCCATCACCTGCGCTAGCTGGCGCGACAGCAACGGGCAACCTCTGGACGCCGAATTGGCTGGCGACGATCGACGCGCCGGCGGCCGACATTTCCAACGCGACGTGGATCATCGGCTCGCTCACCTTTCGCAAGGACATGAGCGGCACGCACACCGACCTGATCCTGATGCCGCCCGATGCGTTCAGCCCCGAGCCGAACCCGCTGAACCTGTTCGACGCGGAGCTGACGAACGCGCCGCAGACCTCGCAGGCCCCCGCGCCGCCATCCACCAGCACGCCGCCGTAGCGGCCGGAGGCTGAATGTCCACGTCTCTCGAAGCAACCGTCGCCATGCTGACGCGCCAGGTCGTCATGCTGGAGCGGCAGGTGAGCGCGCTGATGCTGCGCCGTGGCGCACCGTTCGCGCTGGCCCGCACGACGCTGGCGGTGAACGATACCGGGCCGGTGCAGACGGTGCAGGCGCAGCTCGATGCGCTGTCCATGCGCGATAACATTCCGCTGCTGTATGGGTTCGGTGTCACCGGCTCGCCGCCGATCGGCACCGACCTGCATCTGGCGTTCCTCGACGGCGACCGGGCGAAGTCCCTGGCGATCGCCGGCGGTCACCAGACCTATCGGCTGCGCAACCTCGGCGTGGGCGATTCCGCGCTCTACGATCTCCGGGGCGCCTATGTCTGGCTGACCGCCGGCGGTCCCTCGGTTGCCTGCGCGGGCAACCCCATGACGATCGCCGGCGATCTGCACGTCACCGGCGCGGTCATCGCGGGCTATGGCGGCGCCGACCAGGTCGGTTTGCAGACGCACAAGCACGGCGAGGGCACCGCGGCCGCGGGCACCACCGCGCCGACGGCCAGCACCTGATGACGCATCTTGCCAGCGATCGGGAGGGAGATGTGCGTTGGCGTCTGCCGCACTCGCGACGCGACCGCGATGCGTCATCCGTCGAGAGGCGGTTAGCACGGTGGGCGACATCCGCATCGTCTGGGACCCGACCACGGGGACCGGCGACCTCAACATGCTCGGCGCCGGGCTGGAGCTGGGGCACGACCTGGAGACGGCTTCGCTCATCAGCATGTTCACCGATGCCCAGGTCGATCCCGGCGACATCGTGTTCGACACCGATCCGCACGGCTGCTGGATCGACACCTATGCGGCGCTGGAGGACCCGACCCTCGCCGTGATCCCGGACGATCGTATCGGCTCGAAAATCTACCAGGCTTTCGCTCGGCCGCGCACGCAAGACACGCTGAACTGGCTGCGCGACCAGATCATCCAATGCCACGCCTGGATGATTACCGATGGCGTCGCCTCGGCGGTGGACGCGCAACCGTTTTTCACCGGCCCGGGCGGCATCGGCGCGACCGTCACCATCACGGCGAACGGTGTGCCGAACCTCTACAGCTACGCCTGGTCGCAGGAATCCTGATCCGTGCCATTTCCGAGGCCGACCCTCACTGCACTTCGCGCGCAGGCGATGCAGGACATCACCGCGTCCGATCTGCCGAACGCCGACGGGTTCCTGCGCAGGGCCGTGCTGCGCGTGCTGGCCTGGGTCCAGGCCGGCCTCGCCTATCTGCATTACGGCTACCTCGACTGGATATCCCTGCAATCGACCCCGTTCACCTCGACCGGCGAATATCTGGAGGGGTGGGCGGCGATGGCGCCAACTCCGGTGCTGCGCGAGGCGCCGACCTTCGCCTCCGGCCCGGCGTCCTGGCCGGGCGTGGTCAACACGCCCCTGCCGGGCGGGACGGTTTGCAGCCGCGGCGATGGTGTCCAGTACACCACGGCGGCCGACGCGACGGTTGGCGGTGGCGGATCGGTCGCGGTGACGGTGGTTGCGCTGGTGGCGGGCTCGAACGGCAACACCGACAGCGGGACGCCGCTGGAGCTTGGAAGTCTCGATCGGCGGCATCAACGCGACTGGCGCCGCGACGGCCGCGATCACGGGCGGCGCTGACCTGGAGACGGACGGGCCGATGCAGGTCCGCATGCTGGAGAGCTACGCGGCGCCGCCGCATGGCGGCAACATGACCGACTTTGTGACCTGGGCTTTGCAGGTGACCGGCGTCACCCGCGCATGGTGCGCGCCGTGGATCGCCGGAGCCGGCACCGTGACGGTCTACTTCATGATGGACGTGTCGGAGGCCGCGTATGGCGGCTTTCCGCAGGGAACGAACGGCGTCGCCGCGCTGGAAACCCGTGACACGGCAGCAACGGGCGACCAACTCGCGGTGGCGAACTTCCTCTATGCGCTGCGCGCGGTGACGATGCTGGTCTATGCGGTCGCGCCGCAGGCCTCGACGCAAGCGTTCACGCTCGCCGGCCTGTCCGGCATCTCGACGGCGCAGCAGGCGCTTGTCTCGGCCGCGTTGACCACGCTGCTTGTGCAGAAAGACTCGCCGCTCGCAACCGCGTCGATCGAGCAGAGCGATTGCGCCGCGGCGATCACCGCCATCGGCGGTCTGCCATCGTTCGCGATTACCACGCCGTCGTCGTGGCCGATCACGTCGGCGGCCGGCTACCTGTTCACACTCGGGACGGTCACCTATTCCTGATGCCGACCCCTCCTGCATTTGGCGATGCCGACTATCAGCAGGCGATGCTGCGGCTGTTGCCCTCGGGCCGCGTCTGGCGTCGCGATCCGGCGTCCACGCTGTCTGCGGTCATGCTGGCGCTGGCGCCGACCTATACCCGCAGCACGGCGGCGGCGGCACAGGTCCTGATCGACGCCAGCCCGGCGACGACGCAAAACCTGCTGGTGGAGTGGGAGAACTCGCTCGGGTTGCCCGACCCGTGCACGGCGGCGAACCCGTCGATCGAGCAGCGCCGGGCCGCGGTGCGGGCAAAGTTCGGTGCGCGGGGAGCGTTGACCACGGCGTACTTCATCGCGTTAGCGGCGGCGCTCGGGTTCACCATCACCATTACCGAGTTCTCGCCGTTTACCGTGGACATGCCCTGCGACGAACCGCTGCTAGAACCGGAGTGGGCGTTCATCTGGCAGGTGAACGCGCCGCAGATCACGACTTTCTATTTCTCAGTCGAAGAGTCCAGCGTGGACGATCCGCTGGAAACCTATGACGCCGGCGAGCTGGTGTGCCGCATCACGCAAGACGCTCCGGCTGGGACGTTGGTCCTTTTCGTCTTCTCCTGACAGGACACTTCATGCAAAGAATCACTGACCCGACGGCGGTTGCCTCGCTGCCGTCGCCTCCGGCGTTGACTGGAACGACCGGGTATTTTGGGCCTGCGGTGCCGGGCGTCTCGCCGGCAACGCGCGTCCGCTACTGGTTCGTCACCATGCTCCAAGAAGAGTTGATGTCGATCCTGGCAGCGGCGAGCATCACCGCCGACACCACGGGCACCGTGTTCAATCAGGTTCTGCTTTCGATCAAGGCATTGATCGCGGCCGTTCCGCATGGGGTGCAGACGATCACCACATCGGGAACGTTCACCGTGCCAACCGGCGTCACCGCCCTCGACGTCGAGGTGTGGGGCGGTGGTTCCGGCTCCTGGGCATCCGTCTCGGGGATTCCTGGCGGCGGCGGATCGGGCGGTGGTTACGCGCGAAAGCGCCTGTCTGGCCTGACGCCTGGCGCTTCGATCACGGTGACGATCGGGGCCGGCGGGACTGCCGGAACTACCGCTCCGGCCGCGCCGGGTGCCGGTGGCGCCACCAGCTTCGCGGGAGCCGGGTTTACCACCGTCAGTGCGACCGGCGGCGCCGTCAGCGTCTCAAGCACGACCAGCGTTCCGGTGTTTGGAAACAAGGCCGGCGTCGGCTCGGGCGGAGACGTCAACCTGTATGGCGGCGACGGTGGCAATGGCGGCACGGGACAGGGCAACTCCGGGGTTGTCGGCGGCGTCTGGGGCGGCTTCGGCGGCAATGGGCCTCTGTCTGGCGGGTGCAACGACACGGCGAATGGCGTCGGTATAGCGGGGTATTTTCCGGGCGGCGGCGCATGTGGCGCGGGCACCGGAGCAGCGGGCACGACGGCACAGAACGGCGCGGCCGGTGCGGCCGGCCTGTGCATCGTGAGGTGGTAGCATGTATGGCGCGCTGCGCGGCGTTCCGGTAAGTTGCGAGCCGATCTGGCTCCCGTCGAAACTGCCAACTGCCATAGAGGGCTATCGCTACGAGATCGACCCGCTCGATGCGCAGGTGCTGAGTTCGTTGTCGCTCGCCGCTGCGCCTTCGGGCACCGGCGAGTTGACGATTTCCGCGCTGTCGTTCGCTGCTGGGATTGTCACCTTTACGGCGGCGGCTGGGCAGCCGACGCGCTGCTACACGCTCCTGCTGACGGCGACCCGCTCGGACGGCCTGGTCAGCGATTACCTCTTCAAGCTGCGGGTGGGTAACGTGCTGGTGACCGACCAGCCGCAAGTCCCGCCGGCGGCGGGGTTTGGCACCGCAATCGCTTGGACCGCCTGATAACCGCTGGTCGCCTCTATTGAGGGCAGGCAACAACCACGCGGGTGCTGCCGCGTTCGGCTAGCGTTTGGGGTATGGGTCTCGGCCCGTCCGCCTCGGCTTGGTGTCTCTCGGCTCAGTCACATCTAGCGACCGTTGACCACCGCTAGTCACCTCTTCAAGGCGATGGACGCGTTGAAGCAGGCTGGTGAGTAGGTTGTCCATTTCGATCTGTGACCTCTGCCCTGAGCCCCCGTGCCTTTGGTCCGGCGTAGCATTTTTCGTCACCTCGGCACGGGGAGGCGAGACCGACTGTGCCGCAAACTCGACGCGACTATAGGCCAGGGCGCAGTTGACGCCAGGCATAACTTCGACGATGAGAGAGCGAGGCGACATCCCACGCAGGTCGAGCCGCTGGCTGGATTTACCAGGTATCAGCCAGCGCGCCAGCTTCTTCATAGGCGATGTCGCACAAGGGACGAGTCTGCAGGTCGGTCGGCGCTAGCATTGCTTTGGCGATCAGACGCCCCAGCCCCTGCTGTTCGGTTAATATCCTGATCGGCGACCAGGCGCCGGCGAACGCACCTAGCCAGATCGGAGCAAGCGGCAAGCGCAACGCGTATTTGCGAAGAAGGTCGGGCAGGACGGCCGCCCCAGGATCTACAAAGCTCGCCCCGAGGCCGAGCAGCGCATCAATGGTCGGTGACTGAGGGCCTTGAACGAGTCGATCCGCCAAACGATCCAGCGCCCGCACCCGCTCAACCTGCGGGCCTCGCGTGCATTCGGCCAATTCTGGCAAATTGTAGTGATCAATGAATTCAGTCGTCACAAACCGTGCGAAGTCGACCGCTTCCGTCTGGTGCTCATAAATTACGGCGCGGTCAAGGAGATCCGACAACGGCTCCATCGCACGACGGTCGGCGCTCTTTGTATTATCAAAGTGACCCGATAAGATATGCCACATAACCGAAAGTTGGCCCGCAGAAAGCGGTCTACCACCCTCGCGCAAGCTCTGCGATAGCTCGTCGTGGCGCTTGGCAAGGTCGATGTAAGCAACATCATTTCCCCACACCGCGGTCGCCCGGCCTGCGGCGTAGGTCGCGCTCGACATCGCAGGCTGAGCCCGGCAACTCCTTCAAGTTAACCGCGCCCCCCGCCTGCACGCTGCATTCCGCGATGGTCGCGCCAACCCAAACCCCGAGGCGTCGATCGAGCGAGACACGTTCGAACTCGTCTCCCGATCCGTTTGGCCTGCGAGCGGTTCAGGACACGACACCATTGCGTCAAAGGCGCCAAAGAGCTGAAGTAAGAGCCTAGCCACGCCAGCGTGTCGGCGTAGTCTTCGTCGCGTACTACCAACATTTCCGGGAGGGGATCGCTTAGATCGTCATTCCACGAGCCAATTAAGCAGCCTCGATCCGGCAAGTTGGCATCGGCGATGGAGGCCCAGGTGAACGACAGGAGCGTTCGGCGGTCGAAACGCGTAAGCCCGCTCGCGAGGTCCTCACGGGTCAGAACTGCGCCTCTGAAGGATTCGGGCATGATGTCCCTCAAAAGATCGAGGAAAGATTTGTCGGCAGCTTACTCTGGGAAGGCACCATGTGCCCTTGCAGTGCTGCGACATGGTAGAGCAGGACCTCCGTCTTCGCTCGCGTGACCCCTGTGAACGCCAACTCACGGTTCTTCGTGGTGAATGACTCCGCCAGCAGAAGGTGCACCGCCCGAAACTCCGAGCCCTTGGCAGAGTGGATCGTCATCACCCTGATGCGGCTGTCGGGCGTGAAGGGCTGATACTCCGACTGCCGTTGTCTGATGGCAATTGACACCAGATCGCCATCAGACTGCAGGGCAGTCCAGAAACTGTCCAACACCGAGTTGCCCCAAGCTAAGACACCGATTGGCTCATCGGTGATGTAGCGGATTTGTTCCTTAATAGCAGCTAGGCATGCGGCGAACATATCGATCGAATTCTCACAGAGGATCGGCTTGACTGAGGACGGGCGTGCCTCCTCGTTGTAATTGCAGCCCTCCAACAGCGCAGCCGCTCCTTCCGTCGGGGGCAATATCTGATCGGCGAATCGACAAATTGCCTCGCCTATGCGGTAGTGCATGTCGAGTTCCACCGTCTTGGTGACCAACCGCTTGGCAGTTGCCAAACCCTCCCGATGTGACCAAATCCGCTGACGCAAGTCGCCTGCCACGTTAATCTTGGCAGCGAGCCGCCGCACGAGCATGAGCTCGCTTTCCCAAAAATCCTGCACCTCGTCGACGAAGGCGAAGTCGTAGAGCTGTCCGAGATGCTGACCGTCAACGACCTCCTTTAGTGCGGCGACCATCGCGCGTCGATCCGCCTCGAAGTCACCGCTGTCGTCCGGCGGAGCACCGCCATGCTCCAGAATTATACCCCTGGCCCATCCCATGAAGGTTTTGATGTCAGTCCGCTGAATCTGATCGGCCCGCCCCACGCTTGCACCGGAACGTAGAAACTCCGCCAGAGACCGAGTGAACGTGAGAAATAGAATGCGCGGCCCCACGTACCGGACGTAATTGGCTCTCAACATGAGAATATTGGTTTTGCCCGAGCCGGGGGGGCCCACTATGAGCAGTTCCGATTCAGGCGGCTCGATCAGAATCTCTCTCTGCTTATCGTCCAGCTGATCGATGTTGACCCACCAGGTTTCGTTCACTTGGCCCCCTCCACGCTCAGCGGCGGTGAACTGCCTGCGGCCAAAGACAGGTCTAACGCATAGAGGTATTGCACAGCCAGAGCCGCGGGGATGTCGGTCATTTCTATATCAGGTCCATCCGGACCGATCTCAAACACCACGCTACAAACCGGTGGCACCGTGTCGCTGACAACCTGAACTGAAAGGTGAGAGTTCGCCGATTGGACATCCACGAACACCGGCGAACCAGCGTTGGCGAACTTCACGCCCCATCGCAAACCGTCTGGGACTGACTTAGGGCTGATCTTCGAAGCTCCAAGCGCTTCCCTCTCCAGCCGTGCGGCCATGCCAATCCACGCCCGCACCTGCGGTCCCCACACAGCGAAACTAGGCGCGGGCGTGGGGGGAGTCCAAGGATTACCTTGAGCGAGACGTCGCCGTAGCGCCTCCGCATCATCAGCGTCCGCAAGGAAGTCCTCCAGCTTCACCCCAAGAATTCGCCGTTGAGGATTCTTCTCAAGTGCAAGTCGGCAAAGGGTGACCAAGCGGACCGGAACGTTCGGATTGGCGATCCGCGGTGTCTTTTCCGTTACCGCCTTGAACAGGATGAACTTGTTCCTGGTTGCGGCCTCTTCGCCGAACAGGGGCCTTTTCATGATTATGTCGTGGAGGACCGCCCCGACCTGGTAGACATTGATCGCAGCAAAGCCGGGAGCCCCTTGTTGCTCTTCTCGTGCCAAAAATTCGGGGGGGCTATATTGGGCCGTGGCGATGAATTGGCGCCCGTCGGTTCCGCTTCCTTCGTCAGGGCTGATCTTGCGCAGGACGCCCAGATCGAGCAGCTTCATTTACAAAATCTTCGGAAACTGCGATGTTAGCTGGCTTTATGTCGCGGTGCACGTAGCCTAAGCTATCAAGAAAGAGCACCGCCTTAGTCAACTGCTTCAATAGTGGATGCACCTGCGCATCAGGAACGCCCTCTAACCGCTTCTCGAGCGATGGCCAAGGACAGAACTCCATGAGCAGAAACCAAGTGCCGTCTTCGGGCAACGCGCCGGTTTCGAGCACCTCGATGAGGTGTGGATGCCCGTGATTTTTCAGGCCGCCTTGCAGTTCGACGCGTTTGGCCTCAATCAGAGCGTTGTCGCCTGTGAAGAATGTGGGATCATAGATCTTGAGCGCAGCGGTTCCGTGAGCCGGGTGCTCGACGCGGTAGACCGCGCCAGAGTTTCCGTGATCGATGTACTTCTGGGCCTCCCCAGCCGGCCGACCGACATAACCGCTCGGCGATGTCCGTTGTGCGCGACAAGTCCAACGACGCACCTCCGCTCTCAGACCGAGCCGGGTGGGGGCAGCGCCCTGCCGCAGCGCCTGCCAATAGCGCATCTCTGATTGCCATGCGCGGGTCCGAGCTGTCGCGCGACAGTGTCCTGCTTTGGCGGGTTAGCGCCGGCGAACAAGACACCCTGATCGTCGCGCGGCTTCAGCGCGAGCACGTGGGCAAGTTCCTCGGGCGGCAATCCGGGCATAGGCTCCCCGTCTGGAGGCTTTTGTGTTCATCTGAACAGCCGGCCCCTGCTGCGGATGCCACCTAAGCCGTTGAAATAACTGGTCGGAGTGAGAGGATTCGAACCTCCGGCCCCTGCGTCCCGAACACAGTGCTCTACCAGGCTGAGCTACACTCCGGCCAAGGCCGGGCATATACCGTCCCGACCCGCTACCCGCAAGGCAGCTACAGCCGGTCCGCCGGCACCGCGGCAGCACGCGGCAACGTGCGCAAGCGCTGCAACAGCGGCTCAACCCCGTCCGTCACCTCGAACAGGTCACGCGTGCGCGCCGACGCGAACCCCAGACCGATCGCGGCGTCGATCGCGGCCAGCAGAGGCGCAGCCGAACCGGCGATGTCGCACAGCAGGATCGGCTTGTCGTGCAGCCCAAGCTGGCGCCAGGTGATGATCTCCACGGTTTCGTCAAGCGTGCCCAGGCCGCCCGGCAACGACACGAACGCGTCCGCCTCGGCGAACATAAGCTGCTTCCGGCTGTGCATGCTGTCCGTGGTCACCAACTCGGCGACCCCGGTGTGGGCCACCTCCTTCCGCGCCAGGAATTCCGGGATGACGCCCAGGACCTCGCCGCCCGCCGCCAATGCGGCATCGGCCACGGCGCCCATCAGTCCGACGCGCCCGCCACCATAAACCAATCGGATGCCGGCGGAGGCAAGGCCGTGGCCCAAAGCTCGCGCGCCAGCGGCAAAAGCGGGGTCGGTCCCGGCATTGGAGCCGCAGAATACCGCGACGGAATGAATGTCTGGCATCGTCGTCCTTATGATCGAGAGGGTGCGCCATTTGGTGGCCGGCGCGGAGTCTGATAGTCAGTCGTTGTAGCCGAGCGCTGGCGTTACAACCACTTTGCCACACACGTGAGGGGGATGCTGGGAACATGGTGCGGAAAATCGCTTTGGTCGTTCTGGCGCTTGGCCTGACGGGGGCGGCGCATGCCGCGGGGCCGGACCCGATCGAGACCCGCCAGGCCGGTCAGGATCTCGTGGCCGGCGATTTCGCCGGCATTCGCGCGGTCATCACGCTGAAGGGTGATGTGAAGACATTGGAAAAGCCGGTCGATGCATTGGCTCGCTGGATGAAGCAGTTTCCCTCCCAGTTTCCGCCGGGCAGCGACACCGGTCACAACACCAAGGCGCTCCCCACCGTTTGGTCTGACTTGGCCGGGTTCCAGAAGGCCGCGGACGACTTTGTCGAGGCCGCGGACAAGTTGTCCTCGCTCGCCAAGGCAGGCGATACGGACGGCGTGGCGGCCCAGGTGAAGGTCGTCGGCGACGCCTGCGGCACTTGTCACAAAACCTACCGGGCGCGCTGATCCGGCGGCGCAGGGTCAGCCGCCGAACCAGAGCACCACGAACGCGACCAGCCCGGCCGAGGCGCACAACACGATGATGGCCTTGGCCGGGCTGGCCATCCTCGGCGCAGGCAGCGAGTCGAGCAAAGGCTTCCTGCCGGTGACCATCGGCCAGACCAGGCGATGACCACGCAGCACGCGGTAGGTCAGGATGGCCAGCGCGTGGAGTGCGATTGCCACCTCGACCAGCCGGAAATTCACCGCGTGGATGTGACTAAGCCAGTCGCTGTTGTGCGGTCCGACCGCTGCCGCCAGCGGGCCTTCGACGGATACCTCGTCATTGGCACATAGCCCGGTGCCGACCTGCACGCAGAGCAATGCCAGCATCAGCAGGACCATCCATCCGCCCGCGGCGTTGTGGCCGATCTCGTGGTCGGGCTCTCCCCGGTACAGTCGCACCAGGTGTCGCACCGCTGCGGCGGGGCCTTTGAGGAAGCGTGCGAACCGCGCGGTGTCGCTACCGATAATGCCCCATACTAGGCGGAACAGCAGAAGCGTCGCCATGGCGTAGCCGCACAGGACATGCTGATCCATCCAATTCTCGTGCTGTGTCACCCAGCTCGCGCCGACCAGCAGGACGACGGCCCAATGGAACAGCCTTGTGGGCGCGTCCCAAACCCGTCTCAGCACGTACCATCTATGGACCCGAACCCCTCCGCGTATTGCCGCCGGCATAGCGTTTCAATTGCCCTTGCCGGATCCGCCGGTCAGCCAGGGCATGGCCTGAAGCTCCTGCTGGTGCTCCTTGTAGAACGCCACCTGGGCGGGCGAGGTGCTGGCAGACAACTTCGCCGCCGCGGATGGATATGCCACGACCACGCCCGCATTCATGAGAACGAAGGGCATCAGGACTGCGTCCTCGGCGGTCAGGCCATGCTTGGTGTAGGCGGCATAGAGCATTGGCAAGGCGATCAGTTTGGCCTCCATCTCGGCCAGGCTCTTGGCGTTGTTGCCAGGCGCCTGACCCTGGTCGGTCATCTTCTGTTGGATCGGCCTGGCATCATCGGTAGCCGCCTGCATGGCTTTCACCTTGTCCATCGACAGGGTGTAGTCATGCAGCTTCTGCGTATCCTCGGGCGACAGGCCGCCCGCAGCGACCGCGGCCGCGGCAAGCGCGACGCAGAGGCAGAGAGTGGCGAGAACAAGTCGTTGCACGATCGGCTCCCCTGATTGTTGTTCGCATCGGCGGTCTCACGTCACTTAAAGGATGCCACGGTGCTCCCATCGGAGATAGACGGCACGACAGGTTCCGGCGTCGTGACCGACCGAGCCTCCCTCACGGCTCGGAACGGAAAATCCCCGCCAAGTTCATAATTCGCGGAGCAGGCCGCCTCGATGCGTCGATCGTTGCCAGGATCTGCTGGGTTCACCTGACTGTTTTCTTGTGTCGGGAAATCCACTAACCTGCACGGCACCATGGAACCGGGCATGCCGTCCCCTCGAGCGACCGCTCTTCGACCTGCGTTATTGGTGCTGGGCGGATTGGTTGTCCTGGCAGCCGTGGCGGCTTTCGCCTTGCGCGACCGCAACGTCGTACAAACACCTCCGGCCGCACTGTCTCCGCAGGCTGCGCTGCCCCAGCAGGTTCCGGCCCAACCGCAGCCCCAGCCCGCCCCACCGGCGATCGAGAAACCAACCTTCGACGTGGTCCGCATCAACCCGCAAGGCGACGCTGTCATGGCAGGTCACGCCACGCCCGGCAGCCAGGTGACGATTGCCGATGCCGGCAAGGACATCGGCCACACGCAAGCCGATCAGCACGGCGATTGGGTGTTCGTCCCCTCGACCCCACTTCCCGCCGGCGCGCGGGAACTCACCCTCGCGGAACGTGCGCCCGATGGCACGGAAACCAAAGGCGACCGCTCGGGTACTGCTGGTAGTGCCTCAGGTCGCTACCACAGCGGGGACCGCGGTGGCCCAAAACCCGACGCCGCCGATGGCCGTGCTGACCGGCCCCGGTGTTGCCCCCCTGGTGCTGACCGGCCCAGGTCAGGCGTCGGGCAGCGCATCGGCAGGCCGATCCAGGTTGGCGCTTGGCGCGGCGGAATACGATGAGCGTGGCGAGATCGGTCTGTCAGGCACCGCGCCGCCCGGCGCCACGGTCCGGCTTTATGTCGATAATCGCCCAATCGGCCAGGCCGTCGCCAATCCGAGCGGCCAATGGACTTTTTCCGCCGGAAACACCGTCGGTCCGGGACCACACACCTTGCGCCTGGACCAGATTGCTCCGGACGGGACTGTCGCCTTCCGATTGGACCGCCCCTTCACGCGCGAACAGATGGCCACAGCCAATCTGCCTGCCGGACGGATCGCAATCGAACCCGGCCAGAACCTCTGGACGATTGCGCGCCATACCTACGGCCAGGGCACCCGATACACCGTGATCTATCAGGCTAACCGGCAGGAAATTCGAAACCCGGACCTGATCTATCCGGGTCAGGTGTTCGCGTTGCCCGGCCCGGCGTCGGCGCCAGCAATGCCCGCCTCGTCGAGCACATCGAGATAGGGCGCGAGTTCCAGCAGGAACCGGGTGAGTTCCACCAGCAGATCGGTGGCGGTTATCGGCAAGGTCACCGGCGAGTCTGCTTCGAGTTGCACCCGATGGTCAGGCAGCAGCAAGACCCGCCAGGGTCCCGGCAATGCATGAGGCAACAGGTGCAGCAAACGGAAGCTTTGCGTCCGCAAGCCCGCATCCCGCGGGTTGGCGGTGCTGGGAACCCGCCCCAGCGTTGCCTGCAACGCGAGCTTGCCTCGCGGCGGATCGGTTTGCTCGAATTTGGCGCGGATCAGGCGGCCGCGCCAACGAAAGAAGAACCCCGGCAGGGCGGCCGGTCCGCGCGGCGACAGCCGGCCCATCGCGTCGACAGCAAACGGGCCAAGCATGAAAGGGGCATCGAATGGCATGGTGGCGGCCTCCTGGATTGGTGCCCCCATCCTTGCCGCGACTTAGTGAACCATTCATAAACCGCAGCCCATGTCCTTTGCCGACGACCTCCACCACGCGTTCCCGGCGCCACATCAGGCAGGCCGCCCATTTCTTCTGGGTGGCCTGGTCGCCATCGTGCTTGGCCTCATCCTGGCGCATTGGTTGTGCTGGATCGGCCTGCTGTTCACCCTGTTCTGCTTGTTCTTTTTCCGCGACCCGGAGCGCGTTCCCCCGGATCGCCCGGGTGCCATCCTCGCGCCCGCCGACGGACGCGTGGTGTCCGTCGCACTGAACCCGTTCCCGGCCGAACTGGGCCTCGGCACGGCACCAAGATGGCGCATTTCGATCTTTCTGTCGGTTCTCAACGTCCACGTGAACCGCATTCCGGCAGATGGCACGGTCACGCGGATCGCCTATCGGCACGGCGCCTTCCTGAATGCCAGCCTCGACAAGGCCAGCGAGGCAAACGAACGCAACGCGGTGGCCCTGCGCCTGCCGGATGGACGCGAGATTGCGGTGGTGCAAATCGCAGGCCTGATCGCCCGCCGCATTCTGTGCACGTTGCGCGAGGGCGATGCCGTGCGCGCGGGCGCGCGGTTCGGCATCATCCGATTTGGCAGCCGAACCGATCTCTATCTGCCCGAAGGCGTGCATCCCTTGGTGGTTGAGGGCCAGACGATGCTTGGTGGCGAAACTGTCATCGCGGAGCTAACGGCGTGACGCGCGCCATTGGGGGTCCGCCATGAGCGGTGCGCCGCGCCCGGATTGGGCAGCTCCGCCGCGCGTCTCACCGATCCGCCGGTTGCGCCGCCTCCGGCAACGCCAGCGGCCACGCTACAAAGGACCATCATTCAATCGGATGGTCCCCAATCTGCTCACACTTGTAGGATTGTGCGCCGGGCTAACCGCCATGCGGTTCGCGCTGGAGGGACGCTTCGGATCGGCTGCCGTCGCCATTACCGTGGCCGGTGCGATCGACGGCCTGGACGGCCGGCTTGCGAGGCTGTTGAAGGCGACGTCCCGCTTCGGCGCGGAGTTCGACAGCCTGGCGGATTTTCTCTGTTTCGGAGTTGCCCCGGCCTTCACACTTTACCTCTGGTCGCTGCAACGTGCCGGCGCATTCGGTTACACGCCGTGCCTGATGTTTTCCGTCTGCATGGCGCTGCGACTGGCGAGGTTCAATGCAGCGTTGGATGGGGCGCCGAAACCGGCCTACGCCTACAACTTCTTCACCGGCGTTCCCGCCCCGGCCGGTGCGGGACTGGCGTTGTTTCCGCTATTCCTCGGGCTGGAAGCCAAATCGCTTGGCTGGCCGTGGCTGCTCAGCGTAACGCAGTACCCGTTGTTCTGCGCCGTGGTGCTCGCCGGGACGGCACTGTTGCTGGTCTCCACCCTACCGGTCTGGAGCTTCAAGAACTTCAAGATACCTGCCGAATACGTGCTGCCCTTGCTGCTGGGTACAGGCATCCTCGCTGCGTTGTTGGTGGCAGATCCCTGGGCTGCACTTGCAGCAGGCGGGTTGCTCTATCTCGGCATGTTGCCATTCAGCGTGCGAAGCTTCCGCAGGTTGCGGCGGGAAGCCGAAGGCAGCGCTGGAGATGGCGAGGAATCTGAACAAGCGGGCTAGTGTCTGTCCCGAACGAGTCCACCAAGTGATCGCGCTGCAAATTCCGTGTCATGATGAAGACACTCTAATGCCAACCCGCCGAACGATTGACTCTCGACCGCTTCGCACGGACCGCCCTAACCGTCATGGCCGGCACAAGGCCGGCCATGACGGTTAGGGCCGGCCGTTGTCATACGTCAATCGTTTTGCGGACTGGTATAATAGAGCCGCGCGGCACCAGCCGTCGAACGCCCCAACAGCCCGTCAACTGCTCGCCTGGGATTGCTCGCGAAGCTGTCGGGCTCGGGCCAACACCTTGTTCTCGATTTCACCCACCGTCATCGCGCTGATCGGCGCGTCGATCCACTGGCCGTTCTGTAGCACCTGCCGGAAGATCGCCACGCGGACTCCGTCACTGCGCAATTCGCGCCCCATTACGTAGGCAGTCGCTTTGAAGCGTTCGCCCGACGCCGTGGGAGGGGAATACCAATCGGTGATGATCACGCCACTGAACGGATCGGCGGACGAGAGCGGCATGAAACTGAGCGTATCCAGTGCGCCACGCCACAAATAAGCGTTGACCCCGAGGGACCCTCCCCCGCCCTGGTCCGGCTTCGGCTGCTTGTTCCCGCCGAAAGTGAGCAAGCTGCCCTCACCAGTCAGGTTTCCATAATTGCCCAGCCCGGATCCAGGCTCACCGGCATAATCGGGCGAGCCAGGCTCGGGGTTGTTCGGACGCGATTGCCCACAACCCGCCAACAGAGCCAGGCAGAACAGGAAAGCGAGGGCCGTGCGCGGCGAGAAAGTCATTGGTTCAGCCTGTCGCAATGGAGCGCATGCGCCGAACTGGGCATGCTGGCGCTATCTAGCGTGTTCGACGCATGGTCGCCAAGCCGGTTACCGTCCGGTTTCACGGCAGCCATACTAAGCGCGGGCCCAGCGCATCGCGATCCGAGCCGGCCATCCCGATCAATGTTGTGCAGGCGGCGAGACTGGTTGTCCCGTCGGCTGCCCGGGGGACGGGCAGGTCGGACATGACGATGCCTGCCCTGATGGCGGCGGCGGAGGTGGGAACGCCTGGGCGCGCTCCGGTGCATAGCCGCTGGGGCCCTGCACCCCCACGAAGCCGCTCGATGAGGTGCTCATCGGCGGTCCGGACGTTCCTTGTTGCGGGAACTCCACCGCCCAGGCGAAACCCGGCTGGGCACCTGCCAGGCAAACCAGCGAGGCCATGAAAAGGGATTTACGCATCGGCACCTCCATGCTTGCGGCAATATCGCGCCCTCCTTGCGGCGAGGGCAACGGCCGGCCAGGCCAGCCCGACTAAGCCAGCGCGCCGATCGCACCCACTCCGGCGCAAGCGGCAACCGGTAGCCGCCGCACCGTCGCATGATCGACTCCGCCGAGCGCAGCGACCGGGCATCGGGCGCGGCGTGCCAGCCACGACCAGCGAAGGGGCCCGAGAACGACGGCCTCCGGATGACTGCGGGTTGGAAAGACCGGTGACAGGAAGACGAGCACTGCTCCTGCCCTCCAGGCGCGGCGCAATTCCGCCGGTCCATGGGCGGAGCTGGTCACCATGCCTCGCCACGTCCGCGCATGACCGGGCCAGCGCCCGCCGCGCATATGCACGCCGGCCCCCAGCGCAGCGGCCAAACGAACGTCGCCCGCCACCACCAGCGCGAGCCGGCGCGCGCGACAGATCCGGGCAACGCTACGGCCTAACTCCACGCGGCAAGGATCGCCGTCATGACGCAGCACAACCCCGGCGAGGCCACGCGGCAGCCTGGCGACTGAGGGAAGCGGGTCGGGCAGGCGGCGCTCATCCGTGAAGAGCCACAATACGGGAATTTCCCCCCGACCACGCGCACGTCGCGCCTTGACGGCGCGAGCCCAAGCGACAAGCCTTGCGTCCATGGTAATCAGCATCCAATCCGTCGAAACCAGTATCGCCGAAAACCTGCACCGGGTCCGGGATCGCATTGCTGACGCCGCGATCAAGGCCGGACGCAAGCCGGAAGACGTCACTCTCGTGGCAGTCAGCAAGACCAAGCCGGTCGAGGCAATACGCGACGCACTCGCTGCCGGACAGACGGTGTTCGGTGAAAACCGGGTACAGGAGGCGGCTGCCAAATTCCCATTGTTGCGCGCGGAACATCGCTTCAGCCTGCATCTGATCGGCGGGCTGCAGACCAACAAAGTCCGCGAGGCCGTGCGTCTCGCCGAAGTCATCGAAACGCTGGACCGGCGCAATCTCGCGGACGCGATAGCAGCGGCGATCGCCAAAGAGGGCCGGACGCCAACCCTGCTGATCGAAGTGAATGTAGGCGACGAGCCGCAGAAGGCCGGGATCGGGCGCGCCGATGCCGGCGCGTTCATCGACGAGTGCAAGGGACGCTTCGGCGCTGCACTGGCCGGATTGATGTGCGTGCCGCCTCACGACGAAGACCCGCGCCCGCATTTCACCTGGCTGGCAGAGCATGCGGCGAAGCATGGGTTGCCGGTGTTATCGATGGGGATGTCGGCGGACTTCGAGGTGGCAATCGCCTGTGGCGCCACCTGGGTAAGAGTCGGCAGCGCGATCTTCGGATCCCGGTGACTTGTACACCTCTCCCGCTCTCGCGGGAGAGGTCGAGACGCGCAGCGTCGAGGGTGAGGGTGATCGGGCCGCTACTCAGCCCTTTCCCCGTCACGCCGCGACTTGCAGTTCCGGCGACACGGTAAAGCCCGCCTCGGTCTTCGACCGGATCTCCGCCACCGTCACCTCGGGTGCGATATCCACCAGCGTCAGCCCGCCCTCGCCAACCTCGAAGACCCCCAGATCGGTGATCACCAGATCGACCACGCCTGCCCCGGTCAGCGGGAGATTGCACCGGTGGAGCAGCTTCGGTTTGCCGCCGGCGGTGTGCTCCATCAGCACCACGACGCGCTTCACCCCGGCGACCAGATCCATAGCGCCGCCCATCCCCTTCACCATCTTGCCGGGGATCATCCAGTTGGCGAGGTCGCCGTTCTCCGCGACCTGCAAAGCGCCGAGGATCGAAATGTCGATATGCCCGCCGCGCACCATCGCGAAGCTGCCAGCGGAATCAAGAAACTAGTGGTCGGCAATTCGGTCACCGTCTGCTTGCCGGCGTTGATCAGGTCAGGGTCTTCCTCCCCCTCGAACGGGAAGGGACCCATGCCCAGCATGCCGTTCTCCGAGTGAAGCTGGATCGACATGCCTTCCGGAATGTGATTCGCCACCAGGGTCGGAATGCCGATTCCCAAATTGACGTAGAACCCATCGTGCAGCTCGCGCGCCGCGCGGGCCGCCATCTGATCGCGCGTCCAGGCCATCGCCGCTCTCCTCCTAACAACGCTTGCGCACAGTGCGTTGCTCGATCCGCTTGTCCACGGTCTCAAGCAGCACGACGCGATTGACGAAAATCCCCGGGGTGATGATGTGGTCCGGGTCGATCTGGCCATTCGGTACCAGGTCTTCGACCTCCGCCACGACCATCTCAGCCGCGGTCGCCATGATGGGATTGAAGTTCCGCGCGGTCTTCCGATAGATCAGATTAGCCTCGTGGTCCGACTTCCAGGCGTGGATGATCGCCAGGTCGGCGCGCAGGCCACGCTCCATGACATAGGTGCGGCCATCGAATTCCTTGGTCTCCTTGCCCTCGGCGATTTGCGTCCCGGCACCGGTGGCGGTGAAGAACGCCGGGATGCCGGCCCCGCCGGCGCGGATCCGTTCGGCGAGTGTGCCTTGCGGGTTGAATTCGATCTCCAGCTCGCCGGCGAGGTATTGCTGCGCGAAGGTGGCGTTCTCCCCGACATAGGAGCTGATCATCTTGCGCACCTGCCGGGTCTGTAGCAGCACGCCCAACCCGACCTCGTCGATGCCGGCGTTGTTCGAAATGATGGTGAGGTCCTTGACGCGGCTTTCCCGTATCGCCTCGATCAGGACGGCCGGTATGCCGCACAATCCGAAGCCGCCGGACATAATCGTCATGCCATCGTGCAGCACGCCGGTCAAAGCCGCTACCGCATCGGGATAGATCTTGTTGACTGCCATACGCGCCCCCGCCGTGTCGGGCGCAAACTGCCGCCTGGACGGACGGGAAGCAAGGGATGGTCAGACTGAGCGTCAGATTGTGCCTCGCTCCCGCAGCCCGGCGATCGCCACCGCGTCATAGCCCAGTTCGCCGAGGATCGCGTCGGTATGCTCGCCCAGTTCCGGCGTCGGGCGCATCGCTTCCGACTGCGGCGCGGCGGTCAGGCTGAATGGCTGGCCGACCACGCTGATGTTCCCGAGCTTCGGGTGATGCAGCGACCGCGCAATGCCAAGATGCTGGGTCTGTGGCTCGGCGAACACCGCCTCGATGTTGTTGATCGGTCCGCATGGCACGCCGGCCTTGTTCAGCAACGTGAGCCAATGCGCGCTCGGCTTGGTCCGGGTGATCCCGCCCAGCCGGTCGTTCAGCGCCTTGCGGTGCTTCGAACGCAGCGGGCCAGTGGCGTAATCCGGGTCCGCCAGCCCCTCCGTCCAGCCGATCGCCTCGCAGAAGCGGACCCACAGCACCTGACCGGATGCCGCGATGTTGATATGGCCGTCCGCAGTGGGAAACACGCCGGTCGGGATGCCAGTCGGGTGGTCGTTGCCAGCCTGGCCGGGTACTTCATGCGCGATCAGCCAACGCGACGCCTGGAAGTCCAGCATGAAGATCTGCGACTCGAGCAGGGATGTGTGCACCCATTGGCCTTTGCCGGTCTGGGCCCGCTGCATCAGGGCGAGCAATATGGCTTGCGACAGGAAGATGCCCGAGGTCAGATCCGCGATGGGGATGCCAACCCGCACCGGTCCTTGCCCGGGCAGGCCGGTGATCGACATCAGGCCGCCCATGCCCTGGGCGATCTGGTCGACGCCCGGGCGCGTCGCGTCGGGTCCGCTCTGGCCAAAACCCGAGATGCTGCCGTAGACGATGCGCGGATTGACCTTGGCCACCGTGTCGTAGTCCACACGCAACCGGTATTTCACATCGGAGCGGTAGTTCTCGACGATCACATCGGCCTTGACCGCGAGCCGCATGAAGATCGCGTGCGCCTCATCGTTCTTCAAATTCAACGTCATGCTGCGCTTGTTGCGGTGCAGGTTCTGAAAGTCGAAGCCGTGCCGGCTGGAGCCGGTGGCGTCGCCTTTCTCCGCACCGGCTGGTTCGATCTTGATGACGTCAGCGCCCCAGTCAGCGAGTTGCCGTACCGCGGTGGGACCGGCGCGATGCGCCGTGAGGTCGAGAACGAAAAGACCTTCGAGCGGAAGACCGGGCATGCGTAGGACTCCTTGCTGCTGTCTGGGAAAGCGTCACTCCGTCTTGCTATTCCGCAGTCTTGGTCAACGTTAGCGCTGTGAGCATTGGCTCAGCGTGCGGCCATCGCCCGCCGGGCCAGGGTGAGCACGGCGTGACGCGAGAGCGCGTGGTCCGGTGCGCCAGGTACGTTTGCAGTTGCGCTCGGCCTGGCTCAAGCCGGCCATCGCGGTCACCAGCGAGACCGGAGACCACAGTCCCAGCGCCCTGGTGAAGGCGCTGACCCGGCGGAAGAACACCGGCGGCCGTGCTGACTTGGCTGCGTCACTCGCAGTCACACCGGTTTCCATCAACAGACGAGCCCGATACAGCCGCTGCAGATGCATCAGGCCGCCGCGCAACACGCCAACCGGTGCCGCGCCCTCGGCCATGGCCAACTCCAGCGCACGATCCGCCGTCGCCAGGTCGCCGGCCGTCGCGGCAAACAGCGCATCGTCCAGTGACAAACCGGCCGCGTCGCCGACGCTGTGCATCGCCATATCCAGATCCACCCGCCCACCCGGTCCGGCATACAACGCCAACTTCTCGAGTTCCGCGTGCGTCGATGCCTGGTCGGCGCCGAGCTGGCCGGTCAGCCATGCCAACGCGTCCCGATCCACGCCAACCGTCGCCGCCTCCAGCACGCGCCGGACCGTCTCCTCCAACGCGCGGCCTTCCTCAGGGTGACAGGCAACCGCAGCTCCATCCGGCGCAGCTTCCAGCAGGGTGCGAAGCTTCGAACGCGACGCCAGGCCGGGGGCTTCGAGGACCACCAGCGCCTGGGCTCGACCTTGCAGCACTGCCTGGACCGGAGCGGTTGCCGCGTCCGTCGCATCCCGCACGCGGACGACGCGGCGGCCACCGGTCAGCGGCAGCGACGCTGCCTCATCGGCCAAACGATCCAGCTCGCCACGCCCCAGCTCGGCGACCAGAAATGGATCGTCGAGCGAGCCGGCCACGGCGCGAACAAGCTCTTCCGCGCGATGGTGGATCATGCCGACGTCCTCGCCGTAAAGCAGCACGACACGGCAGTCGCCAGGATTTCGCAGGAAGGTGGCAACACGGGCCGGCGCGAGCTTCATTCGGGTCAGCCGGAGGCTTCCGCCGCGCGGCGACGAAAGAACACCACGAGTTGCATCGCGATCTGATCCGCCAAATCCGACGCCAGCCGCTTTTGCACTTGCTCGTTGTCCATGTCTGCGGCGAAGTACTGCTGATCGAGCACGTTGAACGCATCCATGGCTCGGGCGGAACCGCTGGTGATCTGTGTTTGGGCCGGATCGCGCGCCTTGAGCGTCCAACGCGCGTTGCCGATCAGACGGATCCGGGTCGCCGCATTGTCCGATTCGATGCCAATCCCCTCGCCGGAGACCGTAAAAATCACAGCAAGATCGTAGCGATGCTCAATCCCGTTGAAATCGCTCGCCAGCCGTTCTTGCAAATCCTGCCGGAGCAATTGTCCCGGCCGATCCGGGATCAGGCCTACCGCAATTGCCGCCAGTTCTCGTTGTGCCGGTCCCGCCCGCCCCGAAGCCGTTGGCATGTACACCGGCTGAAATCCGCAGCCGGCCAACAGCCCTGCGCTGCCCAGTGTCAGCAGCCCGCGGCGTGACAGCCTGGCGGTCACCCGGCAACCACGAAGTTGGTAATGCGGCTTGGCGAGGTCACGATAGACATGGCGACTGTATCGGCCGCAGCGCACCGCCAGGCAAGACCCACCCGCGCCGTCACGGGGTGGCAGGCTGCCCGGCGGCCCGACGCTCGTGCCAGGCATCCATCAATTGGAGCACGGTCGCCGCGGTTTCTTCGATCGACCGGCGGGTTACATCGATCACCGGCCAACCGCGGCTGTTACAAAGGCGGCGAGCCCAGAGCAGTTCGGAGCGAACTGCCTCCTCATCGACATATTCGGTGGTGTTTTGCCGAACCATTCCCGGCGGTCCGCTCGAGGCGATCATGCGTAGCCGGAAACGCCGAATTTCGATGAGCGAGGCAGCATCCAGGGTCAGGCCGATCACCGGACAGTGCGGTTTCTCCAGATCCAGCGGAATTGGGATATTGGGGACAAGCGGCACATTGGCCGCCTTGATACCCCGGTTGGCAAGGTAAAAGCAGGTCGGTGTCTTGGAGCTTCGCGACACCCCGACCAGGATGACATCGGCTTCCGCCAGTCCTGCCGCCGCTTGGCCGTCGTCGTGGGCAAGGACATAGTGCATGGCGTCGATGCGGCGGAAATAGTCGGCATTCAGTGCATATTGCCGACCCGGCCGGGCCGACGCCTGCTGTCCGATTGACTCCTGCAACAGGTTCATCACCGGATCGAGCACGTTGACCACCGGAACGTTCAGCCGCAAACAGGTGGTTTCCAGCTCGCTGCGAAGCGCCCGGTCGACAAGTGTCGACAAGACCGGTCCCGGCTCATGCTCTATGCCCTCCAGCACACGGTGAAGCTGAAACCGGGTGCGGATCAAGCTCCACCGGTGATGCACAATGTCGGCCTGGTCGAACTGGACGGTCGTCGCCCGCGCTATCGCATTCAGCGTCTCGCCGGTGGCGTCGGACACCAGATGAAGATTGATCCGGAGGTTATCCATAA
Source organism: uncultured Alphaproteobacteria bacterium (assembly GCA_963762885.1). Classification (GTDB taxonomy): domain Bacteria; phylum Pseudomonadota; class Alphaproteobacteria; order Acetobacterales; family Acetobacteraceae; genus JASHVB01. Next base: position 153,862 of record CAVXNH010000042.1, on the reverse strand, counting down.
GGGTAGAATAGCGGGGATAACCAGGACTACCAGCCCATTTGGCGAAGCCGCCAGGCAAGCCGGGGATAACCCGCATACTTGCGTGACAGCAAGATAGCTGTCAGCAGTTGTCCATCGGCTGCGGACAGTGTTCGATTACCTAGACGGCACCGACAGTTACAGGGCGACTCTGATGTGGACAAACGGAGAGATGTTCCGGCGGCAAGGGGTACCCCGCAATCCACACCCCCAACTGCTCCATCATCTAAGCGATATCTTTTCTTCTTTCTGATTCTTTCATGGCAACCTCGAAGCGCCTGGTGCGAGCACTCGCGGGAGAGGCAATTTGGCCTCCCCCGATCTGGTTAATGCGCCAGGCCGGCCGGTATTTGCCCGAGTATCGCGCAATTCGCTCCAAGGTGAAGGACTTCATCACGCTTTGCACGACTCCGGAACTGGCCGCTGAGGTCACATTGCAACCAATCCGCCGCTATCGGCTGGATGCGGCAATCCTGTTCAGCGATATCCTGATGATTCCCTGGGCCCTGGGTCAGGAGTTAGCCTTTCGTGAGGGCGAGGGTCCGGTATTGCCCCCACTGCGCGATGCCAGAGCAGTTGCTGCCCTCGATCCAAGCGGTGTGCCGGAACGTGTTGCGCCGATACTGGAAACCGTTCGCAGGGTGCGGCAGGCGCTGCTGACGGAGGGCTTGGCGGAGACGGCGCTGATCGGTTTCGCCGGGGCGCCGTTCACCATGGCGTGTTATATGGTCGAAGGCGGCGGTTCGCGCGATTTCGCCGCAACCCGCAGCATGGCGTTTCGCGATCCAGCGTTGTTCGCCAGGTTGCTCGAAATGATAGCCGCCGCGACCGTGACCTATCTGTCGGCGCAGATCGAGGCCGGCGCCGAGGCGGTCATGCTGTTCGACTCCTGGGCCGGTGTCCTGTCCCCCGCCCAGTTTCGTGCGCACGTGATACAACCGACGCTCCAAATTGTGGACGAGCTCCGCCGGAAACATCCTGGCGTGCCGGTCATTGGGTTTCCCCGTTTAGCGGGGTTGCTGATCGGCGAGTACGTCCACGCAACCGGTGTTCGGGCAGTGGGGCTGGATACCGGGATGGATCTCGGTTTGGCCAGGTCGCTGATGCGGGCCCCCGTTGCGTTTCAAGGCAATCTCGATCCGATCGCCTTGCTCGCCGGCGGTGCCGCAATGCAGGTCGAGGCAAGCGGCATCCTGGCAGCGATGCGTGGCTGGCCGTTCGTCTTCAATCTTGGCCATGGCATCGTGCCGCAAACATCACCGGGGCATGTGGCGGAATTGGTGGAGTTGGTGCGTGCCGCGTGATCAGTGCCGCAAGGTCGCCGTGGTCTTGTTCAATCTTGGCGGACCCGATCGGCCGCCGGCGATCCGTCCATTCCTGGTAAATCTGTTCCGGGATCCTGCAATCCTGCGCGTGCCGCTGTTTCTGCGGGCGGTGTTGGCACGGGTGATTGCGTATCTTCGAGTGCCGGCGGCGCGGGCGAATTACGCGCTGATGGGTGGGTGTTCTCCGCTGCTGGACGTTACTCGAGCCCAGGCCAGGGCGCTACAGGCCGCGTTGCCCGACCTGCAAGTCAGAAGCTTCGTAGCCATGCGGTACTGGCATCCGTTGAGCTTCGCGACGGCACGGGCCGTGCGTGCATGGGGCGCGGATGACATTGTGTTGCTGCCGCTTTACCCACAGTACTCCACGACGACGTCTGCGAGTTCGTTCGCTGCATGGCACGATGCGGCTGCCAGGGCTGGCCTGGCAGCAAAAACCCATACGATCTGCTGCTACGCGACAGACCCTTCCTACATCGCCTCGGTTGTCGGCCTGGTGCGGGAAGCCTATGCACAGGCACGGTCGAGCCTGACGGGAGATATGCCGCTGCGGGTCTTGTTCTCGGCGCATGGCCTCCCAGAGAAAATCGTCTCTACGGGCGACCCTTATCAATGGCAGATCGAACAGACCGTAACGTCGATCCTGTCGGTGTGGGGTGAACCAGGCGTGGATTGGACGATCTGCTTTCAATCTCGGGCGACGCCGGTCCGCTGGCTGGAGCCGAGTTACCATTTCCGAAATCGAGCGCGCGGCGCGAGACCGGGTTGCGGTCATGCTGGTGCCTGTTGCTTTTGTTTCCGAACACTCCGAAACACTGGTGGAACTCGGCATCGAATATCGGCATCTTGCGGAACAACTCGGAGTCCCGGGTTACTTTGTTGCCCCGACATCGAACGCGGAAGAATCCTTCATTGCCGCGCTCGCCGGATATGTTCGCCAGGCAGGCGAAACCAGCGCAGGTCTGCACAGTCATGCCGGGCCGCGTGTCTGTCCCGGGCAGTATGTCGGGTGCCCCTGCGGCCAAGCCGTGGCGTGCGGCCAAGCCGTGGCGTCATGGTGACGAAGCGGCTGTTTTTTTGACCCCTTGACATCGGTTGAGACAATGCCCAACTGGCGGTTGACGTGGGCGGGCCAAGTCGGCTAGCTTGCGTGCTCCCCCCAAGACTGGAGACGGCCGATGGTCGCTCCTGCTCTCCGTATCTAGCGGGATTACCAACCCGGCCGTTCCTGCACGAATGGTCTCCCCTGGTTCTGGGCTCCCTGCCCGAATCCCGTTCAATCATGTCGCGACCCCCCTCCGAGGCATCCCTATGCACCTCGCTGAACTCAAAGCTAAGTCTCCATCCGATCTGCTAAGCTACGCTGAATCGTTGCAGATAGAGAACGCCTCATCCCTGCGTAAGCAGGACATGATGTTTGCGATCCTGAAAAACCTTGCCGAGAACGATCAGGCCATCCACGGCGAAGGGACACTGGAAATCCTGCCGGATGGATTTGGTTTCCTGCGCAGCCCTGAAGCCAATTACCTACCCGGCCCCGACGATATCTATGTCAGTCCAAGCCAGGTCCGGCGGTTCGGACTGCGCACCGGCGACACGGTCGAAGGCCAGATCCGCGCTCCCAAGGACGGAGAGCGCTACTTCGCCTTGCTCAAGGTCGATACGGTCAATTTCGAACCACCAGAGTCGGTACGGCACCGTATCAACTTCGACAATCTTACGCCGTTCTACCCGACGAGCGGCTGAAGATGGAGACGGAGAACTTCCAGTCCGTTGCCAAGGGTCCGAGCAAGGATAACACGCCGCGGGTGATCGATCTGATCTCGCCGATCGGGAAAGGCCAGCGCGCGTTGATCGTGGCCCCGCCGCGTACCGGCAAGACTGTCATGCTACAAAATATCGCCACGGCGATCGCGGCCAACCATCCCGAGGTCTTCCTTATCGTCCTGCTGATCGATGAACGGCCGGAGGAAGTCACCGACATGGCCCGTTCGGTGAAGGGCGAAGTGATCAGCTCCACCTTCGACGAACCGGCGACCCGCCACGTGCAGGTCACCGAGATGGTGCTGGAAAAGGCAAAGCGTTTGGTCGAGCATAAGCGTGACGTGGTGATCCTGCTGGATTCCATCACCCGACTGGCGCGTGCCTACAACACCGTGGTGCCGTCGTCCGGCAAGGTGCTGACCGGCGGCGTGGACGCGAACGCGCTGCAACGGCCAAAGCGCTTCTTCGGTGCGGCACGCAATATCGAGGAGGGCGGCTCGCTGACGATCATCGCCACGGCACTGGTGGATACCGGCAGTCGCATGGACGAAGTGATCTTCGAAGAGTTCAAGGGCACCGGTAACTCGGAAATCATCCTCGACCGTAAGCTTTCCGACAAGCGGACCTTCCCGGCGATCGACATCACCAAGTCAGGGACGCGCAAGGAAGAGCTGTTGGTCGAGAAGAGCACGCTGTCCAAGATGTGGGTGCTGCGCCGTATCCTGAATCCGATGGGCACGGTAGACGCAATGGAATTCCTGTTGGACAAGCTGAAATACAGCAAGACCAACAACGACTTCTTCGATGCGATGAACACCTGACGGTCGTGTGGGACGGTTGACGTCACCGCACCGGCGCCTCAACAGTCATGGCCGGGCTTGACCCTGATCATCCCCCACAACCCCCTCTGGACACAAAGCCTCGCCTGATGTAGCGATTGCGGCATGATCTACCATCTGCCGCGACAGCGCCTGTCCGATCCCGCCACATTGGCCTGGCTTGCCGAGCGTATGCAGGCCGAGCCTGGGCTGTCGCGTTACCGCCTGGCCAAGGAGGTCTGTGCCCGGCTGGACTGGCGCGACCGCACCGGCCGACCGCAGGAGATGGCCTGCCGCAAGCAACTGCTCGGCCTGCAACGGCAGGGCGCCATCGTGCTGCCCGCGCCGCACCGCGGCCCGCCCGCCGCCCGCGCCATGCCGCCCGACGCATCCCGCACCTGGCCACAATTCGCCGGCACGCTTGCCGAACTCGGCGCCGTCAGCCTCCAACCGCTCGCCGGCGGCACAGCCGACAGCCGGACCTGGAACGCCATGATGGCCGAGCACCACCTGCTCGGCCCGGCCAAGCTGTGTGGCGCGCAGCTCCGCTACCTGATCCGCAGCGACCGCCACGGTGTGCTCGGCGGCCTGGCGGTCAGCGCCGCCGCCTGGCGGCTCACCGCGCGCGACACCTGGCTGGGCTGGACCGACGCCGAACGCGCCGCCAACCTGCAAGCCATCGTCTGCAACAGCCGCTTCCTCATTCTGCCCACCATCCAGGTGAAGCATCTCGCCTCGCACGTGCTCGGCCAGTTGGTCCGGCGCATCGGACCCGACTGGCAGCAGCGCTACGGCATCACCCCCTGGCTGATGGAGACCTGTGTCGAGGCCGCCCGTTCCGGCACCGCCTACCGCGCGGCCAACTGGATCGAGGTCGGCATGACCGCCGGCCGCGGCCGGCAGGACCGCGCAGCCAAGGGCGGCCTGCCCCGCAAGCGGGTGTTCCTCTATCCGCTGGCGCCGCGCACCCTGAAGCGGCGGTGCCCCAACCGTGCGCCATCCCGCCCGGGCTGGGTGCATCGCGAGTTCGACGGTGCCAAACTCGGCGATACGCGGTTGCAGGCCCGGTTGCTCGACCTGGGGGCGGCGTTCTTTGCCCAGCCGCAGGCCAACATCCCGCAGGCCTGTGGCTCGCCGGCCGCCGCCAAGGCAGCCTATCGCTTCTTCGACAACGACCGGGTCAGCATGGACAGCTTGCTCGAACCGCACCGCCAGGCCACCGCCGAACGCATGCGCCGCGAAGCGCTGGTGCTGGTGGCGCAGGACACCAGCAGCCTCGCTTATACCACCCGCCCGGGGATGCAGGGCATCGGCCCCATCGCCAACAAGCTGGACGGCCCGCAGGGCCTGTTGCTGCACAGCGCGCTCGCCTTCACCCCACAGGGCCTGCCGCTCGGCATCCTCCACATGGAGTGCTGGGCGCGCGATCCGGCCGAGTTCGGCAAGCGCACGCAGTGCAACGACAAGCCAATCGAGGAGAAGGAGAGCAGCAAGTGGTTGCGTCCGCTGGGACCGATCGGCCAGGCGGCGGCGCAGTGTCCCAACACCCGGGTCGTGGTACCTGAGCGACCGCGAGTCCGACATCTACGAATACATGCTGGCGGCGCAGCAGCAGGGGCGCGACGCGGTGCTGCGCGCCAAGGAGAAGAAGCGAGGATTGCACGGCGAACATCACCAGTTGTGGCCGCACCTGCTGTTGTCGCCCATCGTCGGGACCGTCGATTTGCAGGTGCCGCGCCAGGGCAAGCAGCCGGTGCGGGTCGCCTCGATGGAGCTGCGCTTCCAGCCGGTGACGCTGCAACCGCCCGCCGGCAAGCCCGACCTGCCGGCGGTTGCCGTCTGGGTGGTGCTGGCGCGCGAACCCAACCCGCCGCCGGAGGTCAAGCAGGGGCTGGAGTGGCTGCTGCTGAGCTCGGTGCCGGTGCACGGATTGGCCGACGCCATCGAGCGGGTGCAGTGGTATGCCGTGCGCTGGGGTATCGAGGTATTCCACCGCGTGCTGAAAAGCGGCTGCAACATCGAGGACCGTCAGCTTGGCACCGCCGACCGGCTGGAGGCCTGCCTGGCCATCGATGCCGTGGTTGCCTGGCGCATCCACCATCTCACATACCTGGGCCGCGCCACCCCGGACCTGCCCTGCACGGCAGTCTTCGAGGACGACCAGTGGCAGGCGGTCGTGGCCTTCCAGACCCGCAAGCTGCCCCCCGCAGAGCCGCCGTCGCTGCGCCAGATGATCCGCGCCGTCGCCCGGCTCGGCGGCTTCCTCGGCCGCAAATCCGATGGCGAGCCGGGAACTCAAAGCCTCTGGCGCGGGCTGCAGCGCATGGACGACATCACCGCTGCGTTCCGCAGCTTCCACGCCATCTACAACCGGCCGCACTGAGCACGCCAAATCTCTCGCGACACCCAGCCGGCAGCGAAGGAAAACCGCTTCTCGCAAGAAACTGTCCGACGCGGCGTTATGGGTAAAGGGCAGGGTCAAGCCCGGCCATGACGGTTGGGGGCGGTCCGTGCGAAGCCGTCGAGAGTCAATCGTTCGGCGGGCTGGTACAAGGTGCCAATCGCGCATTTCCTAATAAGTCGCGCGTTGATAGCGGCGCGCTGCCGGCCAATCCGGAGCGTCGGCCCTTTAGACGGGTACTCGAGTTCTGACTCTGGCGGTTCGATCCGTAAGGATCGGAACACCAGCCGGGGCACCAATACCCTATAGACATAAGCATATCTTTATGTCATTGAACTCCCGATGGATGCCCTGCTCGCAGCGCTCCGCGCCGCCGCGGAGCCTACCCGTCTCCGCCTCCTCGCCCTCGCCGCGCGGGGCGCCTTTTGCGTCACCGAACTGACCGAGATCCTCGGCCAGTCCCAACCTCGCCTCTCCCGCCACCTCAAACTTCTCTGCGAGTCCGGCCTGCTTGAACGCGAGCGCGAAGGCGCCAACGCATGGTTCGCGCTGCCCACCGGCCCGGACGGCGCCCTGCCGCGTGAACTCGTCGCTCGTCTGCCGCCCGACGACGCCATCCTGGAAGCTGACCGCCGCCAAGCCGCACGCGTTCTGGCCGAGCGTGCCCGCATCGCCAACGAACGCTTCCGCCGCCAGGGTGCCGACTGGGACGAAATGCGTGCCCTCGACCTGCCCGCCCCCGCCGTCGAGGCCGCCCTGCTCTCTCTCGTCCCCGAACATGCGGCGACCCGCTTGCTGGACATCGGCACGGGGACCGGCCGCGTGCTCGAATTGCTGGCGCCGCGCGTGGCGCAGGGGCTCGGCGTGGACGCCTCGAAGACCATGCTGGCGTTGGCCCGCGCCCGCCTCGGCCGCGCCGGACTGACCCACTGCGCGGTGCGGCTCGCCGACATGTACCGGCTGCCGCTGGCCGACGCGTCGTTCGACACCGCCGTGCTGCAAATGGTGCTGCACTACGCCGAAGATCCCGCCGGCGTGCTGGCCGAGGCCGCCCGCGTGCTGCGCCCCGACGGACGTCTGATCGTCATCGACCTGGCCCGCCACGAGCGCACCGACCTGGTGGCGAAGCTGGCGCATCGCTGGCCCGGCTTCGCCGATGCCGCGATGCAGGACATGCTCGCCGAGGCGGATCTGTCGCCGGGCGAGCCGCTGACAGTTGCCGGTCCGCTCGCCATGCGCGTCTGGCCTGCCACCCGCGTCGCCGCTGCCGCGGTCGTGCAGCCGCGCGAACTGGCCGTTTGAATGGCCGCCGTCGTGAACAGCAACCGGAGCGACGCATTCGTCCGAGGCCTTCCCAAGGCCGAGCTGCACGTGCACCTGGAAGGTTGTCTCGAACCGGACCTGCTGTTCGCCCTGGCCGGCCGCAACAACATCAAGCTGCGTTGGGACGCGCCCGAGGCGCTGTGTGCCGCTTACCGCTTCGACAACCTGCAATCGTTCCTCGACCTGTTCTACGAAGGCTGTCGGGTGCTGTTGCACGCACAGGATCTGTACGACCTGACGCGGGATTATCTGCGGCGCGCGCATGCCGACGGCGTGGTGCGTGCCGAGATCTTCCTCGGGCCGCAGAATTTCACCCCGCGCGGCGTGCCGATCGACGCCGTCATGGAGGGCGTGCTGGCCGGCATGCGCGACGCCGCGCAGGAACATGGCATCAGTGCCGGCCTGCTGGTCAGTGCCCAGCGCCACCGTGGCGAGGCGGAGGCGATGCAGGTACTCGACTCGGTCATGCCGTGGGCAGAGCATGTCGCCGGTTTCGGCATCGGCGGGCCGGAGATCGGTCACCCGCTGTCCGGCTTCCTGCGCTATTTCAGCACCGCCCGGGAACGCGGCTTCCCGATCACCGCGCACGCGGGCGAGGAAGGTCCGGCATCCTACGTGCGCGAAGCGCTCGAACTGCTGAACGTCGATCGCATCGACCACGGCAACGCCTGCCTGGATGACCCGCTGCTGGTGCGCGAGTTGGCGGATCGGGCGATCCCCCTGACGGTTTGTCCGCTGTCGAATGTACGGCTCTGCGTCGTGCCGTCGCTGGCGGCCCATCCGTTGCGCGCGATGCGCGACGCCGGGCTGATAGTCACGTTGAACTCCGACGACCCGGCGTATTTCGGCGGGTCGATTTACGACAATTTCATCCAATGCCGGGACGCTCTGGGATTGTCCTCGGACGACCTTGTCATGTTCGCGCGCAATAGCCTCATCGCTTCGTTCATGCCGCCGGCGGACATCGCCCGCGCCGTCGCACGGCTGGAGACCTACGTTGCGGCGTTCCGATCCGGCCAAGAAACCTAGCTTCGATCAAGGAAATCCGATGCCTCGTCCGCATTTGCTCGATGCCCTGCGCGACACCGTGTTGCTGGCCGATGGCGGCATGGGCAGCCATGTGCAGGCGCTGACACTCGATGTCGAGCGCGACTACTGGGGCAAGGAGAACTGCACCGAGGTGCTGAACCTGTCGCGGCCCGACATCGTGCGCGACATTCATCGGGGCTTCTTCGCCGCCGGCGCCGACATGGTGGAAACCAACAGCTTCGGCGGCTCGCCGGTGACGCTGGGCGAGTTCCAGCTTGCCGACCGCGCATTCGAGATCAATCGCATCGCCGGCGAACTGGCGCGCGAGGCGGCTGACGAATTTTCCGACGGGCGGCATCGATGGGTGCTCGGCAGCGTCGGCCCGGGCACCAAGCTGCCGAGCCTCGGCAATATCGCGTACGACCCGTTGGAAGCGGCGCTGACCGAACAGTGCCGCGGCCTGATCGCGGGGGGCGTGGACGCGATCCTGGTGGAGACCTGCCAGGACCCATTGCAGATGAAGGCCGCGGTGAACGGAGCCGAAGATCGCGCGCGCGGCCGCCGGCAGCGACGTTCCGGTGTTCGTGCAGGTGACCGTGGAAACCACCGGCACACTGCTCGTCGGCCCCGATATCGCCGCCGCCGCCGCGGTGGTGCACGCGCTGGACGTGCCGCTGATGGGCCTGAACTGCGCCACTGGCCCGCAGGAGATGGCGGAACACGTGCGCTGGCTGGCGGCCAACTGGCCGGGCCTCCTGTCGGTGCTGCCGAACGCCGGCCTGCCCGAGTTGGTCGATGGCCACACGCACTATCCGCTCAGTGCTGCCGAGTTGGCGAGTTGGCTGGAGCGCTTCGTCGCCGAGGACGGCATGAACCTGATCGGCGGCTGCTGCGGCACCACCGCGACACACACCGCGGCGCTGGACGCGATGCTGCGCAAGCGCGGCGGCTTCCGTCCGGCGCCGGTGGCGCGCACTCCGGTCTGGGTGCCCTGCGTCGCCAGCCTGTACACCGCGGTGCCGCTGCGGCAGGAGAACGCGATCTTCGCCATCGGCGAACGCTGCAACGCCAACGGCTCGAAGAAGTGGCGCGAGTTGCAGGAGAAGCACGACTGGGACGGCTGCGTCACCCAGGGACGCGAGCAATTGGGCGAGGGCTCGCACGCGCTGGACATCTGCACCGCGTTCGTCGGCCGCGACGAAACGTTCGAGATGAACGAGGTGATCCGCCGTTTCACCGCGTCGGTGAACGCTCCCTTGGTGATCGACAGCACCGAGACGCCGGTGATCGAGGCGGCGCTGAAGCTGCACGGGGGAAAACCGATCATCAACTCGATCAACTTCGAGGATGGCGAGAAGGCGGCCAACGATCGATTGCTCCTGGCGAAGAAGTTCGGCGCCGGGGTGATCGCGCTGACCATCGACGAGACCGGCATGGCGAAGACCGCCGAGGACAAGCTGCGCATCGCGCGCCGGCTGGTGGATTTTTCGTGCACTACGCATGGACTGCCGCAGGCAGACCTGTTGATCGATCCGCTGACCTTCACCATCGCGACCGGTAACGAGGACGACCGCAAGCTGGCGATGTGGACGCTGGAGGGCATCGCGGCGATCCGGGCGGAATTCCCCGACATCCAGATCATCCTCGGGCTGTCGAATGTGAGCTTCGGGCTGAACCCGGCGGCGCGCGCGGTGCTGAACAGCGTGTTCCTTGATCACGCGATGCGCGCGGGCATGAGCGGCGCGATCATTCACGTCTCGAAGATCCGCCCGATCCATCTGATCGCGGAGGAGGAAGTAAAGGTCGCCGAAGACCTCATCTTCGATCGCCGTGCCGAAGGCTACGATCCGTTGCAGCGCATGCTGGAGATTTTCGCCGACCGCAAGCTGGCGGACGCGACGGTGAAGAAGCGTGCCGAGACGGTGGAGGGCCGGCTGAAGGACCGCATCGTCGATGGCGATCGCAAGGGCCTGACCGGGGAACTGGACGAGGCGCTGGTGACGCTGAAGCCGCTCGACATCATCAACAACGTATTGCTCGACGGCATGAAGGTGGTGGGCGAACTGTTCGGCGCGGGCAAGATGCAGTTGCCATTCGTGCTGCAAAGCGCCGAGACAATGAAGGCCGCGGTCGCCTATCTGGAGCCGTTCATGGAACGGGTGGAGGGGCAGGAGAAAGGCACCATCGTCCTGGCGACGGTGAAGGGCGACGTGCACGACATCGGCAAGAACCTCGTCGATATCATCCTGACCAACAACGGCTACCGCGTGGTCAATCTGGGCATCAAGGTGCCGCTGGCGGAGATGCTGCACGCGGCAACGGAGAATCGCGCGCATGCCATCGGCATGTCCGGACTGCTGGTGAAGTCCACCGTGGTGATGCGCGAGAACCTGGAAGAAATGTCGCGCCAGGGCCTGGAGATTCCGGTGATGCTCGGCGGCGCGGCGCTGACCCGGTCCTATGTCGAGGATACCTGCGTGCAGGCCTATGGCTGCGGCCGCGTCGCCTATGCGCGCGATGCGTTCGACGGGCTGCATTTGATGGACAAGGTGACCGGCAACGGGTTCGACGACTACCTGGCGGCGGTACAGGCGAAGCGTTCGGGTAAGGCTCGTAATACGGCGCGGACGTTGGGGCAGGCGGATGCGCGGGCATTCCGGCCGGTCGATGTGGCGGTGGTGCGGGAACGCCGGCGGCGGCTGACTGCGACGTCCCGGTGGTGACGCCGCCGTTCTGGGGCGCCCGGGTGATCGAGGCGCCGTCGAAGGCGCTGGTGCCGTTTGTGAACGAACGGTCGCTTTACCAGTTCCAGTGGGGATTTCGGAAGCAGGGGCGGTCGCTGGACGATTTCCTCGGCTGGGCGCGGCAGGAGTTGCGGCCGGTGATGCGGCGCATGCTTTTGCTGTGTGAAGAACAGGAGATTTTGGCGCCTCGGGCGGCGTATGGGTACTGGCCGGCGGCGGGTCAGGGGAATGATCTGATCGTGTTCGATATCGATGGCTCGACCGAGTTGGCGCGGTTCTCGTTGCCTCGGCAGCCGAAGGAGGATGGCGCGTGCATCGCCGATTTCTTCCGTGATGTGGACGATGCCGAGCGTGACGTGATCGGGCTGCAGGTGGTCACGGTGGGGCAGCGCGCGTCCGAGATTGCGCGCGAGTGGTTCGCCGACAACCACTACCAGGATTATCTGTATCTGCACGGGCTGTCGGTGGAGATGGCCGAGGCGATGGCGGAATACGTGCACAAGCGCATCCGCGCCGAGCTGGGGTTTGCCGGCGAGGACGACCGCGACATGGAAAAGATGCTGTCGCAGGGATATCGGGGCTCGCGGTATTCCTTCGGCTATCCGGCTTGTCCGAAACTGGAGGATCAGGCGGCGTTGCTGGCTTTGCTTGGGGCCGAGCGGATCGGGGTCGATCTGTCCGAGGAGTGGCAGTTGCATCCGGAACAATCGACCAGCGCGATCGTGGTGCTGAATCCGCACGCGAAGTATTTTTCGGTGTGATCACTGAGCCCGCGCTACGCACGGGATAACCTCTCCCGCGCTGCGCGCGGGAGAGGTCGCCACGAAGTGGCGGGTGAGGGTGATCGGGTCGGCACGCTCTACCTGCTATGTGCCGACCCGATCACCCTCACCCTCGTGCGCTTCGCGCCCTCGACCTCTCCCGCTCCCGCGGGAGAGGTTACCCGCCGCTGATCGCCGTCATGATCAGCACTTCGGCGCTTGGTGCCAGACAAGTTTGCAGCGTCGCGCGCTCACCACCGACGAAGACATTCATGTGGCGGCGGATGCGCGGGGTCGAATCGCAGATGCGGTCGCGCATGCCGGGCCAGCGCTGATTCAGTGCGTCGATCGCTTCGTCCACCGTGCACGCAGCCACTTCTACGCGCTGTGCGCACCCCGGGAACAGGTTCACCAGGACCGCCGGCAGTGCAACCACCACCATCTATGCGTCGACCACCAGTGTTTCCAAGGAGTAAATCGGCGGCAGGTTCTGCGCGATGCAGGCCCAGCGGTCGCCCTCGTTGCCGCTGGCGTACAGCGCACCGGTGTTGGTGCCGAAATACACCCCCGCGGGATCCAGACGATCGGTGGCCATCGCCTGCCGCAGCACACCGAAGAACGTGTTCTGCTGCGGCAAGCCCTCGCGCATGGCCTGCCAGGTTTCCCCGCTGTCCCGCGTGCGCCACACCGCCGCCCGCCCATCCGGCACGTATCGCCCGGCGGTGTCCCCATTCAGCGGCAGTAGATACAGCGTCGCCGCGTCGCGCGGATGCGCCGCGGCGGGAAAGCCGAACGACGACGGCAGACCTTGCTCGATACTCTCCCAGCGCCGGCCGCCATCGTCGCTGCGATACATGCCGCAATGGTTCTGCTGATACAGCCGGTCGGGCATCCCCGGAGCCATCACCACGCAATGCACGCATTGTCCGAATTCCGGATAACGCTGTTCCTCCGGCAGGAAGTCGCACCTTGTGCCTTGATTGCGCGGCGCCCAGGTCTCGCCGCCATCCTCGGTATGGAACACGCCAGCCGACGAAATGCCGATCCAGAGTTGCTTGCGATCGGTCGGATGCGGCACCAGGGAGTGCAAGATCAGGCCCCCACCGCCTGGCTGCCAATCCGGCCGCGACGGGTGTTCGCGCAATCCGGCTACATGCTGCCAGGACTGGCCGCGGTCGGTGCTGCGGAACAGTCCGGCCGGCTCGACGCCCGCGTAAAGTTCGCCGCCCGCCGGCGCCAGACTCCAAACGGCTTTGATCGGCGTTTCGCCCGCCTGGTACGCCAGCCCCTGGCTCGAATGCGTCCAGGTGGCGCCGAGGTCGGAGGACTGCCACACCGCCGGTCCGAACCATTCGTTGCCGCCACCGGCGTAGATCGTACCGCTGTCCATATCGGCAACGACATGGTTCATCGGCCACGCGTCGCAGAACGGACCGCGCAACGCCCAAGACCGTCGATCGGCATCGCTGGTGAGGGTGAACGCGCCCTTCTTGGTTCCCACCAGGACGACGATCCGCTTTGCCATTCTTGCCTCCCCGCTGGAGCGCGCCGTTGCCGCGCCTCGCTGCTTGACAGCATAACGTTGATATCAACACAATCCAGGCATGTCAAAGCGCCAGGCGCTGTCATTTTGCACCACGGTTCACGTCCGCGATACCTGCCTGTGCCTGCACACGCAGCGCGCGGCCCGTGCCTTGGCGCGGCGCTTCGACGAGGCGTTGCGGCCGGTGCATCTCACAAGCGGCCAGTTCTCGCTGCTGATGTCGCTCAACCGGCCAGAGCCGCCGCGCATCAGCGAGGTTGCGGCGTTGCTGGCGATGGATCGCACCACGCTCACCGCCAATCTGAAGCCGCTGGAACGTCGCGGGTTGGTGCGGGTGGCAGTTGACGAAGCCGACAAACGCAGACGCCGGCTTGTGCTTTCGGCTGCGGGCCGATCGGCGTTGGCGGCGGCGATGCCGTTCTGGGAGCAGACGGAGGCGGCGATCGAAGGTTTGGTGGGCGATGCGGATCGGCTGCGCACGGAGTTGCTGGCGCTGTCGTGAGGGCCGCATCGCGATGGGATGCGGAATCGCTCGTCGCGCAGCGCAGGTGCTACTGGCATCCGGTATATTTATAAGAGAAGATCGCAAAGACGCAGAGATCGCCAAGGGTGCTGCTTGGCGATCTCTGCGTCTTTGCGATCTTCTCTTATAAATATACCAGACGCGAACGAACTCCTGCGGTGCCTGAGTACGCACCAACGGTGGCAGCCGACCGTATTTTTGCTCACCCGAGCGCGTATTCGACCTCTGGCGTATAGACCGCTTGCTCTTTGCCAAGCAGCGAACTGAACAAGGTGAAATGCTCAATCGGCACAGGGTCGGCGCGGAACAGATTGTGCGCCTGCACGAATGCGGCGAGCTTGCCCTCGACCGCGTTGTCCAGCCGCGCCAGCGTGATATGCGGGGCGAACCGCCGGCGGTCCGGCTCCAGGCCGATGCGCTGCAACGCCGTCTCGATCTTGTTCTGCAAGTGATCGAGCGCTGGGTTGCGTTCCACCCCCACCCAAAGCTGCGTGCTGCGCCCAGACCGGGCGAACGTTCCAACACCTGCCAGTGTCAGCTGAACGAACGCGCCTTCAGCGCGGCCAGCGTGTGGTCGATCTCCTCCGCACGGTAGGCTGGCGTCTCGCCGATGAAGCGCAGCGTGATGTGGTAGTTCTCCGGCGGCACCCAGCGCGCGCCCGGAATGCCGGCGCCGGACAGCATGGCCACGCGCTGACGCACCTCCCACGGCAGGTCGAGGGCGACGAACAGCCTCATGCCGGATGCGCCTCCTGCAACAGCTTCTCCACCAGCGGCAGCAGCCGTGCCGACCTCGCGCCGCACGCCCTCGGCATTCGGGTGCAGGCCGTCGGCCTGGATCAGATCCTGGCACCTGCGCCACTCCCTCCAGGAAGAACGGATCGTATAGCAGGCCCGGGCGATGCCCCAGCCGGTCGAACGCCGCGCGGTAGGCGCGTTCATAGTCCGGCCCGAGATTGGGCAGGGCATACATGCCGGTCAGCAGCACCGGGATGTGCTTCGCCGCCAGTGTGTCGAGGATGGCGCCCAGGTTCGCCTCCATTTTGCCCGGGTCGAGGCCGCGCAACCCGTCGTTGGCGCCCGAGTTCGACGATGGCCGCATCCGCGCCGTCAGCCAGCACCCAGTCGAGCCGCGCGCGGCCACCAGCACTGGTGTCACCGGACACCGCGCCGTCGATGATGCGCACGTCATAACCGTGAGCATGCAGTGCCTGCTGCAACTGCACCTCGAACCCCTCGTCGTGCGGCAGCCCATACCCCGCGGTCAGCGAATCGCCGAGAACCAGCAATCGCAGCGGCGGCGGCGTTGCTCGCGCCGGTTGCCATGCGGCCGACAGCGCCAACAGGAGCAGCACAATTGGCCGAGCACGCAGCCGGCCCGGCCGCAGACGCCCTTCTCCCCTTCGCCGCGGACGCCATATGCTGCCGCCATGGATGCCATCCCGCCGTCTCCGCGTTCCCGCCGCATCCGCCTCGCCGCTCGTGCAGATCAGGAACCTGCACCTGACCGTGCCCGCCGCCGCCGGGCCGGTCAACATTCTGCGCGGCATCGACCTCGACATCGCCGCCGGCGAGGCGGTCGGGCTTGTCGGACCCTCGGGCTCCGGCAAGACCAGCCTGCTGATGGTGCTGGCTGGCCTGGAGCGCGCCACCGCCGGCAGCGTCATGCTGGCCGGCCAGCGAGGTAACCGCGCTGGACGAGGACTGCCTGGCGCGGCTGCGGCGGCAGCATGTCGGCATCGTGTTCCAGGCCTTCCACCTGATCCCGACCATGACCGCGCTGGAGAACGTCGCCGTGCCGCTGGAACTGGCCGGCCGCGCCGACGCGATGGACCGCGCGCGCGATGCGCTGCGCTCCGTCGGCCTGGGCCACCGGCTGACGCATCTGCCCGGCCAGCTTTCCGGCGGCGAGCAACAGCGCACCGCACTGGCCCGCGCGTTCGTCGCCCGGCCGCTGCTGCTGCTGGCCGACGAGCCGACCGGCAACCTCGACCACGCAACCGGCGCCACGGTGATGGACCTGCTGTTCGAGTCTGCGCGCCGCGACACGGCACCACGCTGCTGCTGATCACCCACGACGCCGAACTCGCGGCACGCTGCGACCGCTGCGTCCACCTGTCCGACGGCCGTGTGCAGTGCGGCGTGAGGAGCTCGGCGCATGCCGTCGCCCCATGGCGTGAACCCCCTGGCCGCTGCGCCTGGCGCACCTGCGCGGAGCTGCTCGCCTGGCCCGGCGCGAACTGCGCGGCGGCGTGCGCGGCCTGCATCGTGTTGCTCTGCCTGGCGCTCGGCGTGGCTGTCATCGCCGCGGTCGGCACCCTGCGCGCGGCCATCGACGCGCGGCCTTGCTGCCGACGGGCGCGCCTTGCTCGGCGGCGACCTGGAGATCGACGGCGGCTCGCAGCCGCTGCCCGACACGCTACGCGACTGGCTGCACG
Source organism: uncultured Alphaproteobacteria bacterium (assembly GCA_963762885.1). Lineage (GTDB taxonomy): Bacteria > Pseudomonadota > Alphaproteobacteria > Acetobacterales > Acetobacteraceae > JASHVB01. The sequence continues at coordinate 137,178 of CAVXNH010000042.1, read as the reverse complement.
CGCAGGGCGCGACGCTGTCCGACGTGGTGCAGATGCGCTCGATGCTGGTCGCCCCGTCGGGCGAGCGGCAGCTGATCGAACTGAAAGCGGTGGACGCCGCCTGGCCGCTGGTCGGCGCCGCGACGCTATCGCCCGCGATGCCGGTAGCCGACGCGCTGGCTCTGCGCGACGGCCACTACGGCTTGCTCGCGGAGCCGATCGTGCTGGATCGGCTGGGCGTGCATCCGGGCGACACGGTGCGGCTGGGCAACGCCACGTTCAGCATCGCGCGCCGCGCTGATCAGCAGAACCGGACCAGGTCGCCACCGCGGCCCTGCTCGGCCCGCGCGTGCTGATCTCCGCCGCGGCACTGCCGGAAACCGGCCTGGTCGTCCCCGGCTCCATGCTGCGCTACGCGCTGCGGCTCAGCGTGCCGTCGCCGTCCGCGGTGCCGGCCCTGGCCGCGAAGCTGCGCGTGGCGTTTCCCGACACCGGGTGGCGCGTCCGCGACGCCAGCGACGCCGCGCCCGGCGTGACCCGGTTCATCGACCAGACCAGCCAGTTCCTGACCTTGGTCGGGCTGACCTCGCTGCTGGTCGGCGGCATCGGGGTGGCGAACGGCGTGCGTGCCTGGCTAGATGCGCGAGCCCGCACCATCGCCACGCTGCGCTGTCTCGGCGCGTCCGCAGGCACGGTGTTCGCGGTCTGCCTGATCCAGGTGCTCGCGCTGTGCGGTTGTCGGCATCGTCCTGGGACTGGTCGCGGGCACGGCCCTGCCGCTGGCCGGCATGACGCTGCTGAAGGGCCTGCTGCCGGTGCCGCCGGTGCAGGGCATCTATCCGGCGCCGCTGGCGCTGGCGGCGGTGTACGGGCTGCTGACCGCGCTCGCCTTCGCGCTGTGGCCGCTCGGGCGCGCGGCGCGCATCCCTGGCGCGGCGCTGTTCCGCGACGCGCTGCTGCCAGAGCGCACCGTGCCGACCGCCAGCGCTGATCGCGGTCAACGCCGCGCTGGCGCTCGCCCTTGTCGGGCTGACCGTGGCCACCGCGACTGACCGGCAGTTCGCGCTGTATTTCTGCGGTGCCGCGCTGGCGACACTGCTGCTGTTCCGGCTCGGCGGCGTCGCGGTGACCCGCCTGGCCCGCGCCGCCCCGCGTGTCGCCGCGCCCTGGGCCGGCTGGGCATCGCCAACCTGCACCGCCCCGGCAATGCCACGGCGCTGCTGCTGGTCTCGGTCGGGCTCGGCCTTTCGACCCTCGCCTCGGTGGCGCTGATCGAGGGCAACGTCCGCCGCGAGGTGCTGGAGCAATTGCCGGCCAACGCGCCGAGTTTCTTCTTCGTCGACATCCAGAACGACCAACTCGCCCGCTTCGAGCAAATCGCCGCGCGCGCCCCGGGCGTGGCGGACATGCAGCAGGTGCCGATGCTGCGGGCGCGCATCGTCGCGGTGAACGGCGTGCCGGCCGACCAGGTGCAGGCGACGCCCGACACGCGCTGGGCGCTGAGCGGCGACCGCAGCCTGACCTACGCCGCCACGCCGCCGTCCGGCACCCATATCGTCGCCGGTCATTGGTGGCCGGCCGACTACGACGGCCCGCCGCTGGTCTCGTTCGACGCCGGCCTGGCCGCGGGCTGGCACGTCGGGCTCGGCGACACCATCCGGGTCAATGTGCTGGGCCGCGACATCGACCTGAAGGTCGCCAGCCTGCGCGACATCGCCTGGCAGAGCCTGTCGCTGAACTTCGCCATGGTTGCCAGCCCCGGACTGCTGGCGCACGCGCCGCACACCCACATCGCGACGGTGCGGGTCGCCGCCGGTCCGGACCAGGGCGCCCTGCTGCGCGCAGTAACCGACGCCCTGCCCAACGTCACCGGCATCGCGGTGGCCGACGTGCTGGAAGCGGTCGCGGCGCTGCTGGGGCAGGTGGCAGCGGCGTTGGCAGCGACCGGATCGCTGGCCCTGGCGGCCGGCGCACTGGTGCTGGTGGGCGCGGTCGCCGCCGGCCAGCGGCGGCGGACCGCGGAAGCAGTAATCCTCAAGACCCTCGGCGCGACCCGGGGACAAATCCGCGCGGCCTGGCTGGTCGAGTTCGGCTTGCTCGGGCTGGCGGCCGGGGTTCTGGCGGCGCTGGTGGGAACTGCTGCGAGCTACGCTGTGACGCACTACATCATGCACGCGGGATGGGTGTTCCTGCCCGGCACCCTGGCCGAGACGCTGATCTTCGCACTCGCCATGATGCTGGTTTTCGGTTACGCTGGCACCGCGGCGGCGCTTCGGACCAAGGCAGCGCCGCTGCTGCGCAACGAATGAAAAAGCTGCCACGCCCTGGTCGATCGACCATTCCGCACTTGAACCGCCCCGGTCGATCGCCAAAATGCGAGCGCGAAACAGGGGCATAGCGCCCGAGAGGTAAGGGAACCATGGCCTTCAGTCCTGAATATCGGACCTACACGCGCGCCTCCGCCGCCACGACGGCTGCCGTCCTGGACGAGGGACTGCGCGCATACATGCTGCGGGTGTACAACTGGATGACGTCCGGCCTGCTGCTGACCGGCATCGTCTCCTGGGCGATCGCCCACACTAGCCTGATCGACGCGTTCTACCCGTTGGTGCAGACGCAGTTCGGCGGGTTGGCGCGGCATCCGTCGCCGCTGGCGTTGATCTCGATCTTCGCCCCGCTGGCCTTCGTGCTGGTGCTCAGCCTGGGGGTGAACAAGCTGTCCACCTCGGCTGTGCAGGCGCTGTTCTGGGCGTTCTGTGCGGTGATGGGCGCCAGCATGACCAACATCTTCCTGATCTACACCGCCGAGTCGATCGTCCGGGTGTTCTTCATCACCTCGGCGACCTTCGCGGCGATGAGCATCTGGGGCTACACCACGAAGGCTGACCTGAGCAAAATGGGCAGCTTTTTGATGATGGGGCTGATCGGGATCATCATCGCCGGGCTGGTGAACTTCTTCTTCCACAGCTCGGCGCTGCAGTTCGCCATCAGCGTCATCGGCGTGGTGGTGTTCACCGGGCTAACCGCCTACGACACCCAGCGGATCAAGGCGAGCTACACGCAGTTCGCCTATGCCGAGGGCACGGCGCAGGCGGCGAAGCGCGCGGTCTACGACGCGCTGAGCCTGTATCTGAACTTCATCAACCTGTTCATGCTGCTGCTCCAGCTTCTGGGCAACCGCAACAGCAACTGAACTTGGCTTAACCGCCCCCGCGGACAAAAACCTCTCCCGCGGGAGCGGGAGAGGTCGAGACGCGCAGCGGCGAGGGTGAGGGTGATCGGGTCGGCACGTAGCACCGCTATGCAGCGTGCCGACCCGATCGCCCTAACCCGCCTCGCTTCGCTCGGGCGACCTCTCCCGCTCCCGCGGGAGAGGTTTTTTCGGTGCTTGGGAGCCGCGGCGCACTTCGCTCTTTGGTCCGACGTTCCGTTACTTCGGTTCCGCCGCCTTTCGACCATCCGGCGACGACCCCGTCTCGCGCTCCGTCTGGCTGGCGACGTGGTCCGTGCGAATATCGTCGGGCATGAGTTCGTTTCTCCAGTGCCGAGCGCCTGACCACGAACGCCTACCCCACGGTAGGGTTTGCCGGTTCCCAGCCGCGCACCCGCTGACATAACTCGCCGTCTTTCCCCGACCGACGCTATCCCCCTCTCCTACCGCGCCCTGCTTCGGCTCGACGCCGTCGGCACCCTGTTGCTCGCGGCGTCGCTGGCGCGGCTGGCCGAGCGGATGTTCGGGCTGGCGGTGGTGCTCTACGCACTGCAGCACTTCCAATCGCCGCAACTGGCCGGCTGGATCGCTTTCGCCGCCATGGCGCCGGGATTGCTGGCCGGTCCGTTCGCCGGAGCGCTGCTGGACCGGATCAGCGCCGCCGGCGCCATTGCGCTCGACATGGCGTGCAGCGCCGGCTGCATCCTGATCCTTGCTTTGCTCTGTCTGGCGAGCGCCGACCGCGCGGGGTGGGTCGTCGCCCTGGTAGCGCTGTATTCGCTGAGCAATCCGCTGTCGGCGGCCGGGGTGCGGACGTTGCTGCCGAGCCTGGTGCCGGCGGCAACACTCGACCGGGCCAATGCGCTGGACACCAGCATCCACGCCGCCGTGGACGTGTGCGGGCCTGCGCTTGCCGGCGCCTTGTTCGGCTTCGCCGGCGCTTCCGTGACCCTGATTGCGATCGCCGCGCTGTACGGAGCCGCCGGGGCCTCCGTGCTGCCCGCGATGCGACGCCTGCCCAGACCGCCATCGATTTGGCGCCGTGGATTGCTGGCTGACGCGATGGCCGGCGTGGCCTACGTGCTGCGGCATCGCTCGCTGCGGGCATTGTCAGTCGCCTATGCGCTGTACCAGGTCGGCTGGGGCATCCTGCTGGTCGCCGTCCCGGTTTTCGTCATGCGCGCAGCCGGCGGCGGTGCGCGCAGCGACGTGCTGGTGGGCGCGCTATGGGCGCTGTCCGGGGTCGCCGGTGGCGTGGGTGCGCTACTGGCAGGTCATTGCGGAGCGCCGGGACGCGAACGGGCGATGATGGCGCTCGGCATGCTGCTGACGCCGCTGGCGATCTACCCGCTGAGCGTGTCGTTCGGCCTGCCTGGCCTGGGCATTGGCCTGGCGCTGGTCGGCTTCATGGCGGGACCGGTGGATGTTGGCGTGCTGACCCTGCGCCAGCGCCGCACCGAGCCAGGCTGGCTCGGCCGGGTCATGGCGGTGTCGATGAGCCTGAACCTGTCCGGTGCGCCGATCGGCTCGGCGCTAGGTGGGGCGCTACTGACATGGTCGGTGCCGGGGAGTTTCGCGGTGGCGGCGCTGGCCTGTCTGGCGGGAGCGGTGGCGACGCGATGGCTGCCGGAGCGGTGAGGCTGCAAGCACTCATAACGCGTCAATGCAAATAGGGAACAAGATGCTCCCCCTCCCCTTGAGGGTGGGGGAGTATCTTGACCCCGGCGATCGCGCGGCAGTTTCATACAAGTTGCCCCCCAGGAGACACCGCCCATGATCCAGGTTCCGACGCAGCAGATCGCCGGCGTCTATCATCGCCGCATCGGCGACATCGTCGTTACCGCGCTATCCGACGGCTACCTGGATGGCACGGTAGAGGTGATGCAGAACATCGCTCCGGACGACGCGACGCAGATGCTGACCGACGCATTCCGTCCCGGCCGCCGCACATCGGTGAACTGCTACCTGGTCTATTCCGCCGGCCGCCTGGCGCTGATCGAGACCGGCTCGGGCGATTACCTGCTGCCCACCGCGGGCAAGCTGCAACAGAACCTGAAGGCGGCCGGCGTCGATCCCGCGTCGATCGAGCGCGTCATCCTGACGCACATGCATCCGGACCACTCGGCCGGACTGACCGATCCGAAGACCGGCACCAGGCTGTTTCCCAATGCCGAACTGGTGGTGCACGAGAACGAGCCGCAGCACTGGCAGGACGACGGAGCGATGGCGCGCGCCGGCGAACGCGAGAAGAAAATGTACTTCCAATGCGCGCGGGAGCAAATGGCGCCGTATCACAACGTGATGCACCGGTTCAGCGGCAGCGTCGAGGTGTTCCCCGGCGTGACGTCGGTGCCGCTGCACGGCCATACGCCGGGGCATTCCGGCTACATGATCTCGTCGGGCAAGGACTCGCTGTTGATCTGGGGCGACATCATCCACGTGCCGGAAGTGCAGGTGCCGCGGCCCGAGGTGACGATGGCGTTCGACACCGATCCGCACGCCGCCGCGGCGACGCGCAAGACGGTGTTCGACATGGTGGCGACGGATCGGCAGTTGATCGCCGGCATGCACGTGCATTTCCCCGGCTTCGCGCATGTCGCGAAGCAGGGCGACGGCTACGTCATGCTGCCGGAGCCGTGGGACCAGGGGTTTGGGGGGTAGGGTGTTTGTGTCGCGCCCGAGCAATGTTCGGCGCCGCATACCGATCGCCGTGATGGCTGGCTCTCGAATTGCTCGCACCCGCCGTTCCGGCCATGACGGTTGGGCACCGGCGGGGCAGCGCGAGCGCGTGGCTATGCGGCAGCGCCGCGGGTCGGTTGATCGTCGATCCGGAAGACGTGGTTCATCAGGCTGTCGAACATCTTGAAGACCGCTTCGACACCGTAACCGGCGAGGAAAGCAATGCCCGACGCGGTGAGGGTGACGGCGGCGCCGCCGAGGCCACTCGTCGTCGCGCTGCCCGCCGACGTATTTACGAAGAGACCGATACAGGCCCCTGTCATGACGCCCAGTAATATCCTGATGCGATTGGCACGCAGCATGCGTGGTGTCAGAAGATAATCGGCGAGTTGCCGGTTCAGGCGGCGCAGCACGAACCCGAACGATCCGAGGGCGCCGTACAGGATCGGCAGCACATAATTCCCTATCAGCCCGACCCAGGTCGCTGCCCACTGGGCGCTCTTCTGATCTTCGATTTGCTGACCGGCTTCATCCCCGCCGGAATTTCGCGCCTCTCGCTCGAAAGGCCAAAGCCACGTCCGGAGCAGGGTGTGGACGGCGGCATCACGTTTGAAGATTTCACGGTGATCGGCACACTGTTGTGCCCTCGATATATTCGCAGCTCTGCTGCCCGTGCCGGTTCGGTTGCCGGTTCCGTTGCCGGTCTCGTTATTGGACGCGTCAGGCGCGGCAAGCCCGCAATAGCCGTCAATCCAATCCCCGGATTCGGTGGACGATGAATTGGTTCCGGCGGCGCTTGCCACGAGTGCTGCTCGATTGGCGCCGGCATCACGATGGACCGCGTCGAGCGTATCGAGGAGCAGCTTGCCGCATGCGACATAAGTGGACACCAGGACAGTGGTGAGCAGGACGGCGATGAAGTACCGGATGCTGTTGGTGACGAACCTCGCAAGTGCGGCGGCCGCCCGGTCGAGCGGCGCGTCGTCGATGATATAATTGAAGTGCCGTCGCTGACCGGGTTCATCCCGGCCGAGCAAGCGGGTCATCACGCGGATGGTGAACGAAATGGAATTGCCGGTCGCAGGCGTGGCTTGCCGGTTCAGGGAATCTCGCGCCTGGACCAGGAACGACAGGTCCGCGGGGTCGCATTCCTTGTCATGTTCCAGAGCCTGTCCGATTTCCATCAGGCGGCGGAAGAACGCGCTTCTGCTTCGCAGATCGGAATCGATCGAGTCCTGCTGCCTTCGTTGCTCCTCGGCTTTCTGTTCCGCCTCGACGTGCGGCGTGGCGTGGTGCGGGGCGGACGGTTTCGCCAGCGTGGATTCGACCGGTTGGGATAAGGCGCCGGAACGGGCACAGACATGGTTCGCGTTGGTGGACGGAGACAAGGAGGGCTCGGCGCGGCCCGAGAGATAATCCATCAGTGCATAGATGTCCGACATGACATAGCGGGCGAAACTGCGGTTCGCCTGGTAGGACGAATCCGAGGCCGACATGGAATCCCCCTTACGCCGGTCGCCTGACGCCGAGTGTTGTCTGCTAATACAACACTGAATAACTGAGTGTTTCAATAGCGATTGCATAATGGACAGCCTCGCAGGCCGGCCCTTGGGCGCTTGACCCGAGGGCTGGCCATGACACGGGATTTGCGATCCGCCAGCAGCAGATTCGTTTGTTCCCGGGCGGTCCCTTACATGCCGTCCGCGTAGCCTGGCATCGCGTCGAAGAACACGCGGCCACGAATAGGGTTGCCTGGGCCGTAATGGCCAGAAGGGTCAGAGCAGTTTGTGATCCTCGTGCACCAGGAAGTGCGGCGTCTCGCCCAGCAGGGCGCGGCGGCAGTTCTCCGCCGCGCGCCGCAGCCCCACGCCGCGCGAGGCCACCACCGACGCCGAATTGTGCGGCGAACCGATCACGTTCGGCAGCGTCATGAACGGTTGGTCCATTTCGAACCGCCCGTGCCGTCCCGGCTCGACCCACCACGCATCGATACAGGCGGTGAATCGCGGATGCGCCTGAAGATGTGCAAACAGCGCGGCCTCGTCGATCAGCTCACCGCGCGCCAGGTTGATCAGGATGGCGTCCGGTTTCATTCGCGCCAGTGCCGCCGCATCGATGATGCCGAGCGTCGTGCGGGTCAGCGGCGCGCTGATCAGCAACACGTCGGAGGCCGCCAGTAGGTCGTCGAGCAAATCTACGCCGCCGATCCAGTCCACCTCCGCATCGGTAGCGCCGCGCCGGTTGATCGCATGGATCCGCATGCCGATCGCGCGCATCAACTTCGCGGTTGCCTCGCCGATGCCGCCGAAGCCGAAAATGCCGCACACACCGCCGGCCAGCGTGCGGTTCATTTCGAACTGGTTGAACGCGCCGGCGGCCAGCGCGTTGTGTTCGACGATCAGCCGCTTCGCCGCTGCCAGCGCCATCGCCAGCGCATGCTCTGCCATCGGCTCGGCGTAGGCGCCGCCGTTGCCGGCGACGGGCAGGCCGGGCGGCAGCGTGCTGAACGGGATGAAATCAACGCCCGCGGACATCGTCTGCAGCAGGCGTGCGCCGGCAATCAGCGCCAACTCGTGTGGCCGCAATTCCGTGGTGTTCCACAGCATTACCGCGCCGGCACTACGCAATGCCGCCTCGCGCGCAGCGTCGTCGAGTCCCTTGAGGGAGATCACCTCCGCCGTCCCGGCCAGGGCTTGCTCGACGATCGCCCGATTCGTTTTGTTCAGCCCAAACGACACCACCAACGGTCCCACAGCCATCGCCAGCACTCCCTGCAAAGGGCGACTATGTCGGACTTGACACTAACGGACTACACCGATGTTGGCGTGTGTCGCAGAGCCGTGCGACCGTACGTCACCCACCGATCGCGTCCTGCGCCTCGACATACAGCGCGTAAACCGACTGGCTCGCCGCCATGAACAGCAGATTGCGCCTGCGTTCTGCTGCCCATTTTCATTGTTGGTTTCCTCCCCCTGGTCGGCGCGGTTTGAACCGCGGAGGTCACCCCGGCACAAGCGGCGCGTGCAGGCGGGTCCCCGGACAGATGATGCCGCCGCGATCGCCGATCGTGATGTCACCGTAGCATTCCTTGAACACCGGGGGCAGTTCGCGGGCGCTCGGCGGGGAGAGCCACAAGCGCAAGAGATGCCGCTTGCGCTCGACCTCCGGCCAATCTTGATAGCCCGTGCGGGCATGCAGGATCGTATGGTTGTGCAGGAACTGGATGTCGCCCGGCATGAAATTCATATCGAGCCGCAATTCGGGATCGCCCGCCAGGTTGGCCAGCAGGTCGAGCGCCTCGATATCCTCGGCCGTCAGCCGCCGCGCCTCGGGGAAGCGCTGCGACGAGCCGATATGCAGCCGTGAATACAGCACCGACAGCGTGCCGGCGTATTCGTTGAACACCGGGGCTTCGTAGAACGGCGCCTTGCCTGCCGGCACCTCGCCGCGCCGATCGACCGGGAACGACCGATACAGCCGCTCCAGCAGATCGGGACGACGGGCCGCCATGACGTTGTGCAACGTCATCGAACTGACGATCGCCGACTGGCCGCCCGACTTCGCGCGCCGCAGGCACAGCAGCGCGACCACGTCGCAGCGATCGATATGGAAGTGCTGCCGTTCCGCCGTCGCATAACTGCGAACCGTAGGATCCTTCGCACTGCTCCCGCCGAGATCGTAGACATGGCCAAGCAAATGCCCCTTCGCATTCTGCGACCGCGCGCTGCCGAAATACGTGCCGACACCCCAATAGGCTGTTGCACTCTCGGCGATCGGCCGCCCTTCAACCGGCATACCGCGCAGCAGCACGAAGCCTCGCCCGTTCAGCACTTCGGCGCGCAGGTGCTCCAGTTCCGGCCCGAGCGTCGGCAGCGGGAAGTCGCCCCGGCGAATGTTGGCGATATCGAGGCCTCGCGCCTGCACCGATTGCAGCGCGGCCTCGATCTCGGCGACATGAGATGGCGACAGGTGCCAGATCCACTCGGACTCGCGTTCGCGCATATCCGCGCCGACCCAGGCAGAGGGGCCCTGGATCAATGGCCGCGATTGCGCGGGCCGGGCTTGCGTCATGACGTCCAGGTTGGTTGCGGCCATTGGATTTCTCCCTCCCGTGCTGCCTGATTTGGCGGATCGCTGCCAAGGCGCGGGCTGACGCAGGATAGACCATTCCGCAAATGTCCGGCTACATCCTGGGTCGGCTGCCATACGGTGGCCGCCAACCATCGGAACCGCCCATGCAAATCATGCCCGGCTTCACGCTCACCGACATCGAAACATCCGGCGCCCGCATCCGCCTGCGCCATCGTGGCAACGGTCCGCCGTTGCTGCTATTGCACGGCAACCCGCTGACGCATGTCGCCTGGCATAAGGTGGCGCCGCGACTCGCCGAAAAGTTCCATGTGGTGGCTGCGGATTTGCGCGGATACGGCGATAGTTCGGCGCCACCGGAGGAACCCGGCAGCGTGAACTACTCGTTCCGCGCCATGGCGCAGGACCAGGTCGAGGTGATGCAGGCACTGGGTTACCAGCGCTTCTACGTTGCAGGGCACGATCGGGGCGGGCGCACGGTGCATCGCATGTGCCTCGACCATCCTGACAAGGTGATCAAGGCGGCGATCATCGACATCGTGCCGACGCTCGACATGTGGGCAGCGATGGATAAAGAAGGCGCGATCGGCGGATGGCACTGGCCGTTCATGGCGCAGCCGTCCGACTTCCCGGAGCGCATGCTCGGCAGCGTCCCGGCCGACTGGTTCATGCGCAAGAAGTTGCTCAAGCTGACCGCCGATTTGAATCACATTCCGCCGGAGATCTGGGACGAGTATGTCCGCTGCTTCAACGAGAAGACGATCCGCGGCTCGTGTGCCGATTATCGAGCAGCGGCAACGATCGATTGCGAACTCGACACCGCCGATCTTGGCCGCAAGCTGACAATGCCGATCCTGGTGCTGTGGGGGAAAACCAGCAGCGTGGGCAAGCGGTTCGCCGATCCACTCGGCATTTGGCGGCAGCGCGCGGAGGATGTGCGTGGTGAAGCGCTGCCGAGCGGTCACTACGTAAATGAGGAAGCACCGGAACAGGTGCTGGACTGGTTCTTGCGGTTTTTCGGCGGTTATACCAGCCCGTAATACGGTTGACCTACGGCACGGACCGCCCCAACCGTCATGGCCGGGCTTGACCCGGCCATGACGGTTGGGGCGGTCCGTGTGATGCCGTGAGAGTCAATCGATCGGCGGTCTGGTATTAGAGGACGCGAAGCGGCCAACTCGACCCAGAGGGAACCCCGATGCCGATACGTACCATCCTGCGCCACGCGCTGGCGACCGCCGTGCTGTCCTTGCTCGCAGCCAGCGTCCACGCCGCCGACTATCCGGCTCCACAGCAAGCGGACTGGATCGCGCCTGACTTCCGCTTCCACACCGGCGAGGTCATGCACGATCTGCGGCTGCATTACACAACAGTCGGAGACCGCGGCGGCGAGCCCGTATTGATCATCCACGGCACCGCTGGCTCCGGCACCGGCATGCTGACCCCGGCCTTCGCGGGAGAGCTGTTTGGGCCGGGACAACCGCTCGACGCCAGCAAGTATTTTATCATTCTGCCGGATGCGCTGGGTGCCGGAAAATCGGCCAAGCCCTCCGACGGGCTGCGCGGCAAATTCCCACGCTACGATTACGCCGACATGGTGCTGGCCGAGTATCGGCTGGTCACCGAGGGGCTTGGCCTCCACCATCTGCGGCTGGTGCTCGGCAACTCGATGGGCGGCATGCATGTCTGGCTCTGGGGCGTGACATATCCGGGTTTCGCCGACGCGCTGGTGCCGATGGCATCGCAACCCACCGCGATGGCGGCGCGGAACTGGATGCTGCGCCGGCTGATGATCGAGACCATCCGGCAGGATCCGGGCTACGACGACGGAAACTATAAGCAGCAGCCATGGTCGTTGCGTTATGCCGCGGTGTTCTATGCCACAGCGACGAACGGCGGCACATTGGCATATCAGAGTCTGGCGCCCACGACCGCGCAGGCCGACGCGTTGGTCGATGAGCGGTTGGCGGCGCCGTTCACCGCGGATGCCAACGATTGGATCTACCAATGGGATGCATCGCGCGATTACGACCCATCGGCGCAACTTGAGAAGATCGATGCGGCGGTGTTGGCAATCAATGGTGCGGACGACGAACGCAACCCAGCGGAGACCGGCGTTACCCAGCGCGCGATGCAAGGCGTGAAGAACGGGCGGCTGTATTTGATTCCCGCCAGCGCCGAAACGCGGGGACATGGCACGCCGGGGATGGCGAAGTTCTGGGCGCCGCAGCTTGCGGAGTTTCTGCAGAGCGTGCCGCACAAGTGACGGCACGCGGCACCGCTGTGCTACGTGCCGACCCGATCACCCTCACCCTCGATGCTTCGCATCTCGACCTCTCCCGCTCTCGCGGGAGAGGTTTTGCAACGCCGCCTCTATTTCTTCGCTCGAAAGCTCCCATGCATTATCCAGCTCGGCGACCACATCGCGCATGAACCCGTCGCACAACGCCAACGCGCGCTGCGGATCGCCGAGATGGTCTGCGAGTAAGGCCAGCGCCAGTTGGCGCGGACCATCGCCCTCATAGGTCCATTCGAATCCCATGCGGCTGAACTGCTTTATGTCGTAGCGTGGATCGAGCAATCCGCCGTCGACCGTGACCACGGCACCATCCAGGCTGCGGCCTCCTGCATAGATCTTCATGCGAACATCACCACGCTGCGCACCGTCTCGCCGCGTTTCAACGCAGCAAACCCGTCGTTGATCGCCTCTAACGGAATGCGCGCCGAGATCATCTCGTCCAGCTTAAGCCGGCCTTCCAGATAGGCACGCGCCAGCATAGGAAAATCCTGTTGCGGCTTAGCGCCGCCGTAGGAACTCCGCACGATCCGCTTCTCCTGCATCAGGCTGCCCCAGCGGAACGCAACCTCCTGTTGCACGCCGACCTTGCCGAGCCAGACGACCTGGCCGCCAGGACGCACCGCCTCGACCGACAGACGGAAACTGGCGGGCACGCCGGCGGCCTCGATCACCACGTCGGCGCCGCGATCCTGCGTCAGCACGCGGGCGACGTCGGCCGCTTCGTCAGGTTCGACCGCGTGCGAGGCGCCGAGTCGCTGCGCCAGCAGGCGTCGCGCCGGGTTGGGATCGACCGCAACGATGGCGCCGGCGCCGGCCAGAACGCAGCCCTGCACAGCGGACAACCCAACCGCGCCGCAGCCGATCACGACAGCCACGTCGCCCCAGCGCAGCGACGCGATACGGGTTGCTGCGCCGACGCCGGTCATCACGCCGCAGCCCAGCAACGCGGCGCAATCGAACGGCATCGCGTCGGGCACGCGCACCGCGCTCGCCGCCGGAACGATGCAGTATTCCGCGAAGCTGCCGAGATACATCAACTGGTGCACCGGGACGGCGTCGCAGGACAAGCGCGGCTTGCCATCGAAATGAAACGCCTTCGACCCATTGCCGAGGAACTGCCGGCACAAAATCGGTTGCGCACGTTCGCAATAGAAGCAGGCGCCGCAATGCGGATTCCATGACAGCACGACGCGATCGCCCGGCTTCAGGTCACCGACTCCCGCGCCGACTTCGAATACTTCGCCGGCCGCCTCGTGACCGAGAACAGCGGGCAGCGCGACGGCGAGCGACCCTTCGATCGCCTCCAGGTCGGTATGGCAGAGGCTGGCGGCACGCACGCGCACCAACACGTCGCCGGGAGCCAGCGGCCCGACCTCCACTGTCTCGATCGTCATCGGCGCTCCGGTCCGGCGCAATATCGCGGCTTTGGCGCTTGGCATGGCTGGTTCCTCCCGAGCAGTTTGCATAGCACGAACACGAGGGCGCGAGGGCTCCCTCTCGCCATCATCCGGGCACGCGACCGTCAGGATTGTTCACCAAAACCGTACAGGATGGAAAAGCGTTCAGGATTCAGCAACCAGCAAAGGAGAGTTGCGATGCGTATCGGATATGCAATGGTGGTAGCGGCGCTACTCGCGGGCTCGCCGGCCATGGCGCAAATCACCATCGGCGGTGGCGGCGATCCGTATGCTGCGCAGCAGCACCAATACCAGTCGGATCAGGATCGTGCGGCTGCGCGGCAGAATATGGAAGCTGCGCACCAGCAGGCGGCGATGGGCAACTACGGCGCCGCGTCGCAGGACCAGCAGGCGGCTCGTGAGGACTGGCACGCGGCACGCCATCAGGAGCATGACGCCCAACGCGACGACAGCGGCGGCGTAACCGTGCAGTTGGGCCACTGATAGACTGACGAACCTCTCCCGCGCCTTTGTGCGGGAAGGTTTCTAACCCACCACCGCCTTGCCGTCGCGCAGTGCGATCGTGCGATCCATGCGCGCGGCAAGGTCGGGGTTATGGGTGGCGATCAAAGCGGCGAGGCGTTCTCGGCGCACCGTCGCCAGCAATTCCTCAAACACCACGTCGGCGGTGTGAACGTCGAGATTGCCGGTCGGCTCGTCGGCCAGCAGCACCTTCGGCGCGCTTCGCCAGGGCGCGGGCGATGGCGACGCGCTGTTGCTCGCCGCCCGACAGCTTGCCGGGTAAGTGATCGGCGCGCGGTCCCAGTCCGAATACCGTCAGCAGCGCCATCGCGCGCGTCCTCAGCATCGCGGCGCGATCGAGCCGGCAATCATCTGCGGCAGCACCACGTTCTCCAGTGCGGTGAACTCGCCAGCAAATGATGGAATTGGTAAACGAAGCCGATGGTGTCGCGGCGGATGGCGGTGCGCGCCGCGTCCGGCAGTGTTTCCAGCGTCGCACCCTTCGATAAAGACCGAGCCCCCATCAGGGCGTCCAACAACCCGGCGAGATGCAGCAGCGTGGACTTGCCCGGCGCCGGAGGGCGCCACCAGCGCGACGATCTCGCCTGCCTGCAAGGTCAGGTCGACGCCGCGCAGCACCGGCAATTCGCCCGCCTCGGTGCGGTAGGTGCGGCGCACGTCGCGCAGCACCAGCGGCGCGTCACTCATGCCGCAGCGCCTCGACCGGATCGGTGCGCGCGGCGCGCCAGCTTGGATAACCGTAGCCAGCAACGACAGCACCAGTCCCAGCACCACCACCCGGATCACGTCGCCCCAGTCGATCGTATTGGGCAAGGCCGTCAGTTGGAACACTGACGGCGTCAAACACCTGGCCGCCGGTGATGTCCTCCACCGCGTGCTGGATGGCGACGATGTTGCGGCAGAACACGATGCCGATCAGCGTGCCGATCAGCGTGCCGGAGACGCCGACAAACGCCCCGCACATCACGAAGATGCGCCGCACAGCGCCGCTGCTGGCGCCCAGTGTGCGCAGCACCGCGATGTCGCGCCGCTTGTCCTTCACCAGCATGATCAGCGACGAGACGACATTGAATGCCGCCACCAGCACGATCATGCCGAGCACGATGAACATCGTGTCCTTCTGCACCTGGAGCACGCCGATGATCGTGTCGTTCGCATGCAGCCAGTCGCGCGCCAGAAGCGCCGGCCCTGCACCGCCTGCACTATCGCCGGCATCACCGTGCCGACAAGTTGCGGATCGGTCAGCCGGATTTCAATTCCCGTGATCGCCTCCGGCTTCTGGAAGAATGCCTGCGCCGCCGGCAACGGCATGAATGCGATTGAGCTGTTGTAGTCGTTCAGCCCGGCGTCGAAGATCGCTACCACGTTGTACCGCCGCACGCGCGGGATGGTGCCGAAGGCGGTCGCGGCTCCCTCCGGCGAGATCACCGTCAGCGGATCGCCGATGCGCAAGCCGATAGGACTGGGGCCAGTCCGACCCCGACGACGATCGCATTGTTGCCTGTGAAGTCTGCCGAGTTTTCCGGCAGGATGTGATCGCTGACCTGATGCAGCGCGCGCAGGTCGTCCAGCGTCATCCCGCGCACCAAGCCGCCGCGTGCGCCGCCGTTGGTCATGGTCAGCAGGACCTGGCCGTCGAGGACCGGGCTCGCCGAGACGACGTGCGGGATCGCGCGGATGCGGGTTACCAGGTCCTGGTAGGTGTCGATCTTCTGGCCGGCATAGGCCTGCCACCGTGATGTCGCCATTGATGCCGAGGATGCGGGATACCAGTTCGGTCTGGAAGCCGCTCATGACACTGGTCACCACGATCAGCGTGGCGACGCCGAGCGCGATGCCGACCAGGGAAAAAGTGGCGATGATCGAGACGAAGCGCTCGCCCTTGCGCGCGCGCAGGTAGCGGCCGGCGACCGCGCGTTCGAACGGACCGAACACTTACTAACCCTGTCCCACGCAGTGGGAGAGGGTAGAGTGAGGATGGTGCGTGCGGCACGTTGCACCCTCACCTGACCTCTCCCGCTTCGCGGGAGAGGATTCTTTGTTTTCACAACCGCCCCAGCGCTTCTTCCGGCGACATCTCGGTGCGCTCGCCCGTCGCGCGGCGCTTCAACTCGACCTTTCCGGCCGCCGCGCCGCGGGGACCGACGATGATCTGCCACGGATGCCCCATCAGGTCCGCGTCGGCGAATTTTCCTCCCGCGCGTTCGTCGCGGTCGTCGTACAGCGCCGTTGCCACCCAACTTCGCATAGAGCGTCTCGCACAGGGCGTCGCACGCCGCATCGCCGCGCCCGCAGATTGAGGATCGCCGCCTTGAACGGGGCAATGCTGTCGGGCCAGATGATGCCGGCGTCGTCGTGGCTGGCCTCGATTACCGCGCCGACCAGGCGCGACACGCCGATGCCGTAGCTGCCCATCTCCGGGTGCACCTTGCCCCGTCCGG
The DNA here is from genome assembly GCA_963762885.1 of uncultured Alphaproteobacteria bacterium. Classification (GTDB taxonomy): domain Bacteria; phylum Pseudomonadota; class Alphaproteobacteria; order Acetobacterales; family Acetobacteraceae; genus JASHVB01. Next base: position 120,540 of record CAVXNH010000042.1, on the reverse strand, counting down.
CGCCAGTGACCGTACAGTTAAGTGGCTTCGAGTATCTGGTGCCGAAATAGAAGATGTGCCCTACCTCGATGCCGCGGCCTTCCCGCCGGCGCTCCGGCGCCGACCTTCCTCCCACGCCGCCGTGTCGTGCTTTTCGTCGGTGGCCGCGTAGTGCGTGGTCATTTGCGTTGAAGAAACGATGCAGGTCGTCCGCGCTGCCGTGGCTGAAGCCGCCGGCGCCGCCCGACAGATAATCCATCTCCTCGAGCGCCGCGTCGAAATACACCTGGCTTTCGCCGGTCGGCGCCAGAATGATGAACTCGTGGCTGAGGTCGCCGCCGATCGGGCCGCTCTCGGCCACCATCGGAATTGCCTTCAGGCCCAGACGCTGGAAGGTGCGCATATAGGCAAGCATCATCTTGCGATAGCTCACCACCGCGCCGGCATAGTCCATGTCGAACGAATAAGCGTCCTTCATCAGGAACTCGCGGCCGCGCATCACGCCGAACCGAGGCCGCACCTCATCGCGGAACTTCCACTGGATGTGATAGAGGATCTGCGGCATCTCGCGATACGATTTTCACCGATTGGCGGAACAGGTCGGTGATCATCTCCTCGTTGGTCGGCCCGTACAGCATCTCTCGGTCGTGTCGGTCGGTGATGCGCAGCATCTCCTTGCCGTAATCCTCATAACGACCGCTCTCGCGCCACCCTCCGCCGGCTGGATCGTCGGCATCAGCACTTCCTGTGCTCCCGCCGCATCCTGCTCTTCGCGCACAATGCGCTCGATGTTTCTTGAGGACGCGGAAGCCGAGCGGCAGCCAGGCATAGATGCCAGCCGAGGTTTGCCGCACCAGCCCAGCGCGCAGCATCAGCCGGTGCGAGGCGATCTGCGCCTCGGCGGGCGTCTCCTTCAGCGTGGGAATGAAGCTGTGCGACAGGCGCATCGGGGCAATCCGTGTGGTTGTGGCCGCGGCGAACCTAGCCGGGTGGGCGAAGCGAGGCCAGGGCTTTACCCCTGTGCCCCCCCCAGCAAAGGCAGGCCCCCTACCGTCCAACCTCTTCAAGTGAAGAGTTCGAAGAGCTCCGCCCTTGGCAGGGTTTCAAGGGCAACGCCCCTGACCTTCCTGCCTTCACCCCATCGCCCTGGCCCGGCTGCTCTCAGGGCAGCCGCGCCGCAATGCGGTCCAGCTTTACGTGCAACCCCTGCACGGCGTCCCGATCCCGTTCCAACTGCCGGTTCTGCGACATCATGATGAGCGGCCCCTGGAAGGTGCTCACCACCGTCAGCACCAGGTTGAGGAGAATGTAGGGGTACGGGTCGAACTCGCCGAACCACAGCAGCAGGGAGTTGAACAGGACCCATGCCGCGCAGAGGATCGAGAACGCGGTGACGAAGGTCCACGATCCGCAGAACTCCGTGACGATGTCGGCGGATCGTTGGGCGAAGCTGAGGCGCGGCGCGTCATCGTACATGGGTCGCATCCTCCTGGCGGCGCGAGCCCTCGGAACGGTGGTTGCGCCGGATTACCGCCGATCTGTACCCCACATTCATCGGCAACCGCAACAAGCTGACCCGGATCATCTGGCCCGGCGGCGCTCCTCGCTACCGCACCAGCGCCGCGAGCAAGGCGTCCAGCCGCAGGCGACCCGCCGGCAAGGCCACCAGCCGGCCTGCCCGCCATTCCAGATAGTCTTCGGCCTGCGCCTGACCCAGCACCTCAGGGTCGATTGCATCCTCCAGCGCCACCCCGGTACGCGCGGCGAAGCGCACCGGATCGATGCCCTCGGTCAGCCGAAGGCCCATCAGCAGCATTTCGCGCGCCTTCTCCTGTGCCCCCAGAACCACTTGCTCGGTTGCACCCTGTCCGCTTCGCTCGACATGTTCTGCCCAGATTTCCGGCGCCCGATGGCGGCGCGTCGCCACCAAATCGCCCTCGAGCGTCAACCGGCCATGCGCCCCCGGCCCGATCCCTGCATAATCGCCGTAGCGCCAATAGGTCAGGTTGTGCCGGCTTTCTGCCCCTGGGCGGGCGTAGTTGGAAACCTCGTAGGGCAGCAGCCCGAAGCTTGCGGCTTCCTCGCTGGTGGCCTGGTACAGCGCAGCGGCGGCATCGCCATCCGGCAGCACGATCTCCCCCCGCGCATGCCTGATGGCAAAGGCGGTGCCCGGTTCGATGGTTAGCTGGTAGAGCGACAGATGATCCGCCGCCAGTGCGAGTGCCGCGCGCAGTTCGGCCCGCCAGGCGGCAAGCTCCTGGCCCGGCCGGGTGTAGATCAGGTCGAACGACAGCCGGGGGAAGATTTCCCGTGCCGTCTCGAGTGCCGCGCGCGCCTGCGAAACCGAGTGCTGCCGCCCCAGCATGCGCAACGCCTCCGGATCCAGGCTTTGCACGCCCAGCGACAGCCGGTTCACTCCGGCCGCCCGAAAGCCGGCCAGCCGCGCGGCTTCGACGCTGGTGGGGTTGGCTTCGAGGGTGATCTCCAGGTCCGGGCCGGTGTCGAACCGGCCGCGGGCATCCTCGATCAGGGCAGCGACGGTTTCGGGCTGCATCAGGCTGGGGGTGCCGCCGCCGAAGAAAATCGAGCCGAGCTGCCGGCGGCCCAGCCGATCTGCCTCCCACGCCAGTTCGGCGCGCAGCGCCGCGCGGAAGCGATTCTGCGGAATACGGTCGCGCACGTGCGAGTTGAAGTCGCAGTACGGGCATTTGGCCAGGCAGAACGGCCAATGAATGTAGAGCGCGAGCAGTTCCATGGCAGCAGAGATAGCGACGATGCCGACCATTGCGACAGTAGCATGCGTGGCGACGCCATTGCCTCGGATCGCGCAGCGACGCCGGCTTCGAGGCAGTCCCAGAAGCCCTGTGGCGGAATGCTGAATAGTGGTGAGTCAAAGAATTTTACACATTTTTCCGTCAAGAGGCACCCGGTCAGATAGTAATGGATGAATTAACACTCCTTTGACGTTTAAATGCGCGCCGGACGGCATTGCCGCCTCTTGTCACCCTCGTGGCGGGGGCAAGATGCCGATCAACGCTGTCTCAGGCGTTTGACTTTTTTACACACCACTGTGAGACTAACTGAATATACTAATAATATTAGTGAGTTAGGTAATGGCACATCGATTGCTTGAGACATTCTCGGGTATGCCGATGGAGTCGTCCGGAGCCAACCGGGAGATCCCCTCGACAGGAGGTCAGACCAACGTCCTTCGCGCGTGAATTCGCGTGATACGCGAAGTGCGCCATCCGTTCCCGATAGATTGCCAACATGTTCTATTTGGCAATCGGCATGAGAACAGAAAGGGCACGGGCTGCGGCCCGCCGGGAAGCAACCAACCGCGCCGCATGCCAGCGGCACAGGAGACGATCGATGACCGCCAGAAAATGGCTGTTCGGACTGTTGCTTCTCTTCGCAACCTGTATGACCCCCTACAAAGGAGAGCAAGCCCAGGCCACCACGATGACCGCGACGGTGACCTGCTTTGCCGCCCCGTGCGTCAACGACGCCGGCATTCGCACCAACTTCGTGGGTGTGCTGGGCTACAACCGCTACGCCGTGTTGCCGTTCGTGTTCACCGACGTCAACGCCACCCTCGCCGGGACGGTCGTGGTCGCCGACTTCCTGATCGGAAGGTCCAACTTCATCTATCTGTATGGCTACGGGGTCGGGACGCAAAGCCTCGCCGGCGGCGGCTTCTTCCTCAGTTCCGCCATCACGCAGAACTATCTGACGCTGGGCGGGATCGGCACGTTCGGCGCCTTCAACATCGGCACCTGCAACGCGACCGGCGTCCTCGCGGGGGACGGCGCCATCATGACGCCGTACGTCAACGGGTTCCAGATTGGTGGTGGCCGAGGCACCACCGCTTGTGCTCCGTTCGCGCAGGCCTATGGACCGCAGGCACAGGCGGTCGGCGGGCTGACCAACCTCACTGCAACCGACGTCATGCAGTTCAACGGCATCGTTCTCGGCAGCGCTCAGATCACGCTGCCCTGGGGCGATGACATCCCTAATTCATCGTTCACCCAGCTCAACACGGACATCGACGGCGACTCGCCCGCCGCGGTGATCGCGGACTTGCAGGCGCTGGGCCTTACCCAGCAGGTGCCGGAACCGGCGACGCTCGCCCTGTTCGGCAGCTTCCTGCTGGCCCTGGGTGCCGCGCGCCGGATGCGGCGGGCCTGAGAGAGCATTGCCGCCTGACCGGTCGGCCACCCCGTCGTTCCGCGGCGGGGTGGCTACCCTCCTTGGACAACCCGGATCGCCAGTGGATACAAGCCGCACATCGCGTCCATCGATGGGAGGCAGGTGTTCCATGTCAGGCTCGGCAGCAGGCGGATCGGTGGAGCGTGTGCGCGCAGCCCTCGCGGCGGCAGGCCACCCCGATACCATCACTGCGTTTCCCGACGGCACCCGCACCGCTGCCGACGCCGCCGCGGCAGTCGGCTGCGACGTGGCGCAGATTGCCAAGTCGATCGTGTTCCGCGCCGGCGAACGGGCGGCGGTCATCGTGACCTCGGGCGCCAATCGTGTGGATCCGGCCCGCGCCGGAGCGGCGCTTGGGGTCAATCTTGGCCGGGCCGACCCGGATTGGGTGCGCCTGACCACCGGCTTCGCTGTCGGCGGCGTGGCGCCGCTGGGGCATCTCGTGCCGCCGCTGATGCTGCTGGACGAGGACTTGCTAGTGCTCGATCCGATCTGGGCAGCCGCCGGCTCGCCCCGCCACGTATTCCGCACAACCGCCGCGGAACTGCTGCGGATCACGCGGGCGCTGGTGGCGGCGGTGCGGGCGTAGGCACCGACCGCCAGTCCGGCGCTCAGCCCTCCGGCGGCGCAGCGGCGATCGGGATTTCGCGCGCCTCAGGCTGATCGCCCAGGCCCGCCGCCCGCGGTTCCTGCTGCTCCTCCTGGGCTTCGCCGGAGGACTGGCCGCCCTCTTCGCCGCCCTGGTACGGTCGCCGCTGCTGGTACTGGCCGTTGCCCTGCTGCTGGCCCTGCTGCGCCGCCTGGTTCATCGCGTTCAGGATGCGGAAGTAATGCTCCGCGTGCTGGAAGTAGCCCTCCGCCATCACGCGGTCCCCGGAGCTGGTCGCATCGCGCCCGAGCTGGAGGTACTTCTCGAACAACTGCTGCGCCGTGCCACGAACCCGGACGTCCGGGCCGTTGCTGTCGAACACATGGTTGCGGTTGAGCGGAACGCCGCCGGCGTGATGGCGCATCCCGCCGCCACCGCCGCCTCCTCCACCGCCACCGCCTTGGCCTCCACCGCCACCCGGGCGATGACCACGACCACGCATACGTTTCATATTCATGCTGTTGCCGTTACGCTTTCCCGTTTGCAGGCAATGCCGGGGAGTGGTGGGACGCAGTGCTTCGTGCACGGGCGCCCCGGGGACCAGTTCCCCTCGGCCTGACTTCGATCCATCGGCGTTGGTTCCGGCGTGCAGTCCAGCCATTGCCGGCCACCCCAGTAAACCGGAGGGCGGCCGAGTCGGCCAAACTACCCAGGATCCGCCGCAACACGGCGATCCCCGCCACAGCCACAAACTAACCTGCTCCCGCCCCCGTGCCAAACGGTTTCTTCATGCCCTGAGCCGATTGCAGCACCATGGCGCGTGCAATGCCGGCCAAATCGGGCCGAGTTGTGGCACCGAACCCGCACGTCCTGGCCAACGCCGCCACGTCCCGGTCCTGACCGATGCCCAGTTCCAGCACAACTACACCCTCAAGCTGCAAGAGCGCAGGGAGGCGCGGAATGAGTTGCCGGTAGGCCGCGAGCCCGTCGATGCCCCCGTCCAGGGCGCCATGCGGCTCGTAAAGAGCCACTTCGGGCATCAGCCCGTCGACCTCCGAGGTGGGGATGTACGGCGGATTGCACAAGACGAGGTCGAAGCGCGCGTTCAGCGCGGCCGCCCAGTCGCCGCACAGGAAGGCGGCCCGGCCAGCCAGGCCCAGCGCGGCGGCGTTGGTGGCGGCCAGTGCAGCGGCGTCCGGCGAGCGGTCGGTGCCGACGCCGAACGCACCGGGGAACGCGTGCAGTGCCGAGAGCAACAGGCAGCCGGTGCCGGTGCCCAGATCGAGGATGCGGGTTGGCGGGGCGCGGTGAGCGAAGGCGGCGAGGGCGGCCTCGATCAGGGTTTCCGATTCCGGGCGCGGGATGAGCGTGGCGGGGGAGACGGCGAAGTCGAGGCTCCAGAACTCGCGCCAACCGATGAGGTATGCGAGCGGTTCGTGGGCGGCCCGGCGGGCGATCAGCGTGTCGTAGGTGGTGGGGTCGGCGAGGGCCTGGGGATCGCGCAGCAGCGCGGCGACGGGGAGGCCCAGGGCGTGGGCCAGCAGCAGCCGCGCCTCCAGTCGGGGGTTGTCGACGCCGGCGGCACGCAGGATGGCGGCGCCGTGATCAATTAACCTCTTCCGCGTCGCTGGACTTAACCTCTCCCGCATCGCGGGAGAGGTCGAGACGCGCAGCGGCGAGGGTGAGGGTGCTGCGGAAACTCGCACTCAGCCGCGCGCCGCACCAAAGATTGGCCAAGGGGGGCCCGATCACCCTCACCCGGCGCTGCGCGCCGACCTCTCCCGCCGCAGGCGGGAGAGGTTTCCCGGTCCCTCACTCGTCCGCGGCCAGGCGGGCGGCCTGGTCCTCGGCGGTCAGCGCATCGATGAACTCGTCCAGCTCGCCGGCCATCACCCGGTCGATCTTGTAAAGCGTCAGGTTGATCCGATGATCCGTCACCCGCCCCTGCGGGAAATTATAGGTCCGGATCCGCTCCGACCGATCGCCGGTCCCCACCTGAGCCTTGCGATCCGCCGCCCGCGTCGCATGCAGCGACGCCCGTTGTTGTTCGTACAGCCGCGCGCGCAGGATCTTCATCGCCTTGGCGCGGTTCTTGTGCTGGCTCTTTTCCTCCTGCATCGCCACCACGATGCCCGACGGCAAGTGCGTGATGCGCACCGCGCTTTCCGTCTTGTTGACGTGCTGCCCGCCGGCCCCCGAGGCACGGTATACGTCGATGCGCAGATCGCCCTCGTCCACCTGCACATCGACTTCCTCTGCCTCCGGCAGCACGGCGACCGTGACGGTGGAGGTGTGGATGCGTCCCTGGCTCTCCGTCGTCGGCACGCGCTGCACGCGATGCACGCCGGACTCGTATTTCAGCCGGGCGAACACGCCGCGGCCGTTGATCTCGGCGATGCCTTCCTTCAGGCCGCCCAGCTCGGTGTCGTTGTATTCCAGGAGCTCGAACCGCCAGCCGCGAGCTTCGGCGTATTTCTGGTACATTCCGAACAACTCGGTGGCGAACAGCGCCGCCTCGTCGCCGCCGGCGGCGGGGCGGATTTCGAGGATCGCGGCGCGTTCGTCGGCCGCGTCCTTCGGCAGTAACGCCAGGCGGATTTCGTGCTGGAGTCCGGGGATTTGTTCCTTCAGGTCGCGCAGCTCGGTCTCGGCCAGCTCGTGCATTTCCGGGTCGGAGAGCAGGGTCTCGGCTTCCGCCTGGGCGCGCTCCGCGGCGCGGAGGTCGCCGACGCGGGCGACCAACGGCTCGATCTCAGCGAGTTCCTTCGAGGCGCGGACATAGGCGTCCCCGGAAAGGCCGTCGCTCAACATCGCGCGCAGTTCCTCGGCGCGCGCGGTGATGCGGTCGAGGCGGGATGCGAGGTTTTGTACCTCATCTGCTCCCCCCTCCCCTTGTGGGAGGGGGATGGGGGGAGGGGTTCATGCGGCACGGACCCCTCCCCCCGGCCTTGGTCCGCTTCGCGGCCCAAGCCCACAAGGGGAGGGGGAGAGCTTAACTCGAACTTCCTCAACTCACTCATCGCAGCCGTGCGGCGATATCGGCGAGGGCCACCGCCTCCTGCGCCCCCGTCGCCAGGTCCTTCACCTGAGCGACGCCCTGCCGCAGATCGTCCTCGCCCAGGATCACCGCGGCGCGGGCGCCGATGCGGTTCGCGCGCTCCATCCGCCGCCGCAGATTGCCGCGATACGCCATCTCGGCGCGCACCCCCACCGCCCGCAGCGACTGAAGAACGCCGAGCGCCGCCGCTTCCGCCGCGTCCCCGATCGGCACGACGGCGACCGGCGCCGGCGGCCTGGGCGGGTCATCCAGCAGCATCGCCAGCCGCTCGATGCCGGCCGCCAGGCCCACCGCGGGAGTCGGCGGGCCGCCCATCTCCTGCACCAGGCCGTCGTAGCGGCCACCGCCCATCACCGTGCCCTGCGACCCCAGTTCGGTGGTGACGAACTCGAACGCGGTGTGGCCGTAGTAGTCCAGCCCGCGCACGATCCGGGGATTCTCCCGGAACGGCACGCCGAAGCGGTCCAGCCAGGTGCGCACGCCGGCGTAGAACGTCGCCGCCGCCTCGGTGAGATGGTCGCCGATCACCGGCGCGCCGGCGACGATCCGCCGGTCGGCTTCATCCTTGCTATCCAGGATGCGTAGCGGGTTGCGGTCCAGCCGCAGCAGGCTGTCCTGCGACAGGGCAGCCTGATGCTGGGTGAAGTACGCCACCAGAGCGTCGCGATAGGCAGCCCTGCTCTCCTTGTCGCCCAGCGTGTTGATCTCCAACACCGTCTTACCGGCGACGCCCAGCGCCTGGAGGATGGCCCAGCCGCAAGCGATTACCTCGGCGTCGGCGAGCGGCTCGGACGGGCCGATCAACTCGATGTCGATCTGGTGGAACTGCCGGTAGCGGCCCTTCTGTGGGCGCTCGTAGCGGAACATCGGGCCGGTGAAGAACACCTTCTGCGGCAGCGACTGGGTCAGGCCATTGGTCACCAGGGCACGGCAGACGGCGGCGGTGGCTTCCGGGCGGAGGCTGATGCTCTCGCCGCCGCGGTCGTTGAAGGTGTACATCTCCTTGGTGACGACATCGGATGTCTCTCCCAGGGTCCGGGAGAACACGCGGCTGTCCTCGAAGATGGGGGTGGACCATTCGTCGAAGCCGTAAGTCGCGGCGATGCGGCGGGCGGTGTCTACCACGTGGGTGTGGCGGCGCTGGTCCTCGCCGATCAGGTCGTGGGTGCCGCGGGGGGGCTGGAGGTCGTTTGCCACTTGGGGTGCTGGGGCTCTGTTCCGGGAAGTCTGGAAAGTAGCCCCACAGCCTTCAGAAGCAAGGCGGAGCAGTGGGGCGTTGTGGCCGCGCCGCCGTGACCATGGGTGAGCGATCCTGCTGGGGCGCCCGACGCGCGGGCTGGCGGCCGGCGTCGTCGCGGCTTCCGGAGCCGCAAGGGATTGCTGGACGATCCGAGCCTGTTCCTGTGCCATTCGGGCCCGCGTTCCGAAGATGCCAGCCACCAACGCCGACAAGTACAGATCGGCGTCGATGGCCGGCCGGCGCAAATTGAAATCCCAAGCCGGTAGTAGGTGCTGCTTGCTTTGCAAGCTCGGCGCAGCGCCCTTGTGGGACAGAGGCAAACCGAGCCGCGGCTCCGTTGCACCCTAATTACGCCGCTACCGGGTCCTTCCCGTCGCCCACTGCATCCAGGACCTGACCGGTGGCGATATCCGCGATCAGCTTCGCGAGTGCGACCGGATCACGGGGCGGGGGAGGCGCGTGGTGGCGATCAGCGCGCGGCCTTTTTGGCCGCTTCTTTGTTCATCAGGTCCGCCATCTCTTCGGCGAGATGCTCGCTGATAAACCGATGGGCGCCCCGGAAGTCTTGGCCTGACGACACAAGCTGGATCGTCCAAAAAGGTTCCGAACCGGGCTCGTTCACCTGTATGACAACATATTCGCTCATGCCCCCATTATGACATGAGGTGACCGACCGCGCATCCCTGCAATGTAGGAATATTCCACGCCATCTCAAACTGACCCACTACCCCCAAGCCGTCGACCTCGACGCAAGCGAGGTCTTCAGCCCTGGCGGCGTGCATGTCCTGCACGAGGTGTGCGGGAAAGGCATAAGAGCAGCGGTTGACCGCGTCGATCACGACGCGATCCGTGGCGCGATCAGGGACCGTCCGGGAATAAACGAATCTGCTCCTGGGGGATCGCAAACTCCGTGTCATGGCCGGCCCCATATCGGGTAACGCGCGTCATCCCCTGGGCCGCACCACCAGCACCCTGCCCCCCGCTAATCCGCCGGCAGCCCCGTGCCGGTCAAACGCCATTGCCAGCCGGGCGGCGCCGGCGGGAATGCCGTCCCCTCAAACACCGGAACGCGCACCGGTGTGGCGCAAACCGGGTTCAGTAATTCGTAGGTCCCGGTGGTCGGGGCAGTCTCACTCGGTGCATATGCCGTCGGAAGCTCCATGAGACCCGTCCCTTCGCGTTCGATGCCCCTGTTATCGGCATTGAGTTAGGCGGGAAGGTGGCGGTTCTATCGCCAGATTGGGCGCGCACCGTCAAGATTACGTCGGTATCGGGTCGCCGCCGGGCAAGCTGTTCGCGAGAGCGCAACCAACTTCTCTTCGGTCGATGCAAAATCGCACCAGGCCACGCCACCAAGGCGCATGTGCCCGCCCTGTGAGATTTACCACTTCCGTTGAGCCCCCGATCCATTATTCTGTCCCACGTCGAGCACTCCGCCACGCAGCCGTTGGAACCCGCCAAGGGGACAGACTCCATGCAGTTTCACGTCTCCACCGACAGCCTGGCCGAACGCGACCGTTTCGCAGCCTGGGCGGACGCGGTGCACACCACGCTCGGTCTGGACGCCGAGCCATCGCCCGACACATCGCCCGCATTCCGGGCAAACCTCTCCGGCCGTTCGCATGGGCCACTGCTCAATCTCAGCGTTGCGGCGGACGCGCATCGCATCGCCCATCGCGGGCGTAGCATCGCGCCATCCGCCGGGGGCGGTTACCGCATCTACCGCGAGGCCAGCGCCGGTGCGTGGTTCCGGCTGCCCAACATGGAAGGCGTCACCCGCACCGGCGACATCGTCGTCTACGATACCGCCGTGCCGCTCGAGACCCAGCCGCGCAACGGCTTCCTGCTCGAGATGTGGGTCATGCCGAAGGCGCTGCTGGAGCCGCATCTGCCGGCGTTGGGCCGCCCCCTGGCAACGATATTGTCCGGCCGCAGCGGCGTGGAGGCGCTGGCCGCCAGCTATCTCGATACCCTGACGCGCAACTGGGACAGCATTCCCGAGGCAGCCATGGCGCAGGTCGCAGACACGCTGGGCCGCCTGATCGGTATCGCCTGCGGTGCGGCGGCGGCCGAGCAATCCGACGCGATACGCGCCGGACGGCTGGTCGAGGCGAAAAGGCATATCGACCGCCATCTCGCCGATCCCAACCTGTCACCTGCCCTCGTGGCGTCGGCGATGGGCATCGCGGTCCGCACGCTGCACGCGGCGTTCGAACCGACCGGCACCAGCTTTGCCCGTCATGTGCAGCGCCGGCGCCTGGAAGAGTGCCGGGCGGCACTGCGCAACGACTCCGGGCGCGCCGTGACCGATATCGCCTTTGCCTGGGGATTTCAGCAGCCTGTCCGGTTTCTATCGAGGCTTCCGGGCGGAGTTCGGCATGGCGCCGGGCGATCTGCGGGAGGCGGCGAAAGACACGCGGTAGACCTGACGATTGCGCTGAATGGGACGCGATTTTGCGCGCATATGGAGGCGGCGCCGTCGGCGCAATGCGTAATACCCGATATGCTTGCGGCCAGGTTCGATGTCGGGCTGGTTTCCAGATCCCGGCAAACCAAGAAGGATTTTCGTAATGTCGCGCCGTCTCCACGCGCTCGCCGGAACTTTGCTGCTGATCGGCGCAACGGCGCCCGCGCATGCCGTGCTCACCAGCAACTCCCTGAGCGCCAACTCCCTGAGCACGAACGCCCTGGCCGGCAACTCTCTGACCTGCAACTCCCTGACCACCAACTCCCTTTCCAGCAACGCCCTGGCCACCAACGCGCTCGTCACGACCGGGGCGGCCGTTGCTGACCTGAATGGCGTCGCGGTGGAAGCCATCTCGCTGCCACAGAGCACGCGCCCCTGATCCTGCGACGCCTGCGCTGCCTGCGCTGCCTGGCGGCATGCGCCGGGCTTCTCGCACTCGCTACATCGCACGCGGCCCTGGCAGTGTCGGGGGCAACGGGACCACGCGTCGATGTGGACGGGACGGCGTTTCGAGTTACCTTGCCGGACGGCAACGTGCTGGCCCAGGAGCACCTCTTGGGCGCCGTGCTAACGTTGGGAGATGGCAGCGGGGCTCAGCGGCGCATCCGCATCGATACCGTCGAGCATGACGCCCGCGACCAGCTTGGCGAAGTCATGCTCTACACATTGTCTGAGCCCGATCCGGCCACTGGACAATGGCGTAACGCCTGCAACCCCGATGCGGACGGGCGGCGGCTGGGCTTCCCGCTCGCCGGCGCCTTCACGCCGGACGGCCGATACGTCGCCATGCCCGGCCGCATCCTGATTACCTGCACCGGCGGCGCAGAGGGCAAGTGCGTCCGTTTCGGCTACAAGCCGTGGCGCACGTTGCCGGATGGCACGTTGCTGCAACCCTATTACCAGGCGTGCGTCCGCCTGGTCCGCGCCGACTACGGGGGCGACGGCGAGGGCCATACGCGCGACGGCACGCCCATCGACCTGTTCGACCGCATCGGCATCCAGCGCGATGAGGTGGGCCCCGGCATGACGTTGGAAGCCGCGTTCGGGCCGGATGGCGCGGTCTGCGTCGCGCATCCGCGGCTGTCCGATTCAATGTCGCTCGATGCCCTGGTGCAGCGTTACCCTCGCCTGGCGGATCATGTCGGGCCAACCTGCGACGATCACGCGCAGGCGCTGCTGTTCGTTCGCTCCGTTGGGCGGTGAGCCGAGGCGGTCGCCACCGGCACCGGACAGCGTGCCGAGCCTGATTGCACGCATGTGGAAGCGATTCTGCGCGCAAATGGAAGCGATCGACCGACGAGGTTCACCATAGTGCAACATCCTGGTTCAGCACGGTGCTGCCAGGCGCGGGCGGAGGAAGCGCAGTCGGCTGAATAGCGCCGGTCGAGCCGGTCCCCAGGCCGAGGCAAAGCGCCACCGCCGATCTAACGCAGCGTCGGATCGCATCGGTGCTCAGCCACCCGAGCAATTGTGCAGCCAGGCGTCGGCGTTGCGAGGGTCCAAAGCGCATGCAGCTTCAGCTTACCACCGATGAACTGCCGGAACGGGATCGGCTGGAGGCCTGGAACGCCACGGTCTTCAATACCCTCGCAATTACGGCACTGCCGATGCCGGATGCGGCCGGACCATTCCGCGCGCGGTTCGCTGCCCGCTCCAGCGGACCGCTGCTGAATTGCAGTTTCGACTCGGACGGTTTCCGTGCCATTCGTCAGTCCCGCGAGATCGCCCACCGGCAGTGGCACGGCTATCGCGTCTACCGAGAATCCAGCGCCGGCGTGCGATTCAGGATTGCCGGCCAGGAGATCGTCAGCAGCACCGGCGATTTGCTCATTGCCGATGCCGACGCGATGTTCGAAGCGTTGCCCACTGACCGCTACAGCGACGAATTGTGGCTGGTGCCGAAAGGCCTGCTCCAGCCGCATCTGCCGGCCACGCAACTCGGCGTCATGCGGCTGTCGGGCCACAGCGGGGTCGAAGCGCTTGCCGCCAGCTATCTCGATGCCCTGACGCGCAACTGGGACAGCATCCCGGAGCAAACCATGGGTCCGGTCACCGATACGCTGGCACGGCTGATCGGGATCGCCTGCGGCGGGGTGGCGGAGGAACAACCCGATGCCGTGTGCGCCGGCCGGCTGGTCGAGGCCAAGCAATACATCGTCAGGCACCTCGCCAACACCGATCTGTCGCCCGCCGACGTGGCCGCGTCGCTGGGCATCTCCGTCCGCTCACTGCACCTGCTGTTCGAGCCGACCGGCACCAGTTTCACGCGCTACGTGCTGAGCCGCCGGCTGGAGGAATGCCGCACCGCGCTACGCTGCCATCCGAGCCGTGCGGTGACCGACATCGCCTTTGCCTGGGGGTTCAGCAGCCTGTCGGGGTTTTACCGCGCATTCCAGGCGGCGTACGGCATATCGCCCGGCGAAATGCGGGCGGGATCGCGGGCAATCGGGGGCACCTGACCCGAACGCGCTCGGACGGAGATCCTCCACTATCCCGACCGGAATTACATGGCGCTCCGCCGTGCCGCTGAAAATCAACCGATCATCCACCCACGCTTAGCAGTCTCTTAACGAGAGTATTCGTGCCATTTCCGGTTGGTTCCGAGGTTGATTGCATGAGCCACCCACATGCCCGGCCATCCGTGAGGGAAAGAGGTTGCAACTCCCCGAAGCAAGATGAAACAGGCTCGCATCGTCTCCTCAAGGGAACCGACGGCGGCGTTCGATGAGACGTTTTACCTGTGCCGCTATCCCGGCGTGGCCGAAGCCGTCCGGCAAGGCGGGTTCGCTTCCGGCCTGGAGCATTACCGGCGGTTTGGCGCCCATGAAGGCCGCGTCACCTCGCAACAGGAGGACGACGCCTGCAAGGACCTCATGCGGAGCTTTTGCGCGCTGGGCCATAATTGCGAATTCGGCATGGCGCAACGCGTGTTCGGGGCGGAGCCGATCGATTTGTTCCGCTGGGCTCTGACCCAGTCCGATGTGCTGATCCGATTGCTCCGCGCCAAATTCGCCGGCATCGGCGACCCGCACCAGATCGAGGTCTATGCAAGCCCCACCGGCGAATACCACGTCAGGCATAATCGATATCACTTCGCCTGGCATGCCTGGGCGAACGTCGGGGAAACCACGCCGGAACGGCTGCGCGACCGGGAGAGCAAACGGTTGCCCTTCCTGGCACGCAAGCTGATGGAGGAGATGCAGTTGGCAATGCGCATCTTCGTGGTCACGCAGCCGGACATGGCCTCGGACACCGCGGCCGAGATCCTGTCCGCCATGCACATCCATGGCGATTCCACCTTGTTGTACGTCACCCAGGCAGCGCCGCGTAGCGTGCGGAGATCCGGCGCGTATCTGCTGCACGCAAGCGTTCCGCAGTTCGCCGACCCGGCCGCCGTGCTGGCGACGCTTCCGGCCAGTGACTGGCTTTCGGTGTGCCAACAGGCACGTGCGCTCTAGAGCTCGCGGGTCGCTGACCTCGCGAGGCTGTACTGCTCCCGGACGGTAAGCGCTTAGCTTGCAGCGGAGGTGCTAATTGTTTCTGGTAAATTTATCGCAGAGTTCGCCGAGACGCAGAGATCGCAGAGAAATATTTTCTGAGCCGTGCCGGTGGGCCGTTCGAGGCACATCATGCGATAGATCAGCATCGGTGCGTCCCCCAGACAGCGCCGAGGTCCGGTCGCCAATAAACCCTTCTTCTCTGCGATCTCTGCGTCTCGGCGAACTCTGCAATAAATTTACCAGAAACAGTTAGCACCTCCCGGGCCGACTCATCCGCGAGCCCGCGGCCCGCTGCCCCTCCCGGCCGCATGGCAACACCACCACAGAATTGGTGGCACAGCGTACTGGTGTTCTGACCCTGACGAATCGATCCCACGTGCATTTCCGTCATTGCAACCCCGGGACGCCGGGGCAACAGATGCTGGAGTGACACAGGTCACTTCCGTCACTCCGTCGCTCCGTTTATACGCTGGCAGCTTGCGGGCATCGCCCGGCCGAACACCGTATCCTGGAAGGGACGGGCGTCATGCGGCTTGACATTGCGACGGATGATGTGCCGGAGCGCGAGCGCTTCGATGCCTGGAACAACGCGATTTTCAGCACGCTGGCGATCTCGGTGCAGCCACTGCCCAACGCCACGGGGCCATTCCGCGCGCAATTCACAGCGCGCAGCAAGGGCCCGTTGTTGAGCTGCAGCTTCGATGCGGACGGCTTTCGCGCGACGCGCCAGAACCGCGAGATCGCGCACCGGCAGTGGGATTGTTACTGGATCGTGCGCGAGTTCCGGCGTCGGCTCGTCGCACCGGATTGGCGGCCGGGACCTGGTCAGCAACCCCGGCGATCTGATCATGGGCGACACCGACATCACGTCCGATACCCATCCCGCCGGCCGCTACAAGCACGATTTGTGGGTGCTGCCGAAAGCGCTGATCGACCCGCATTTGCCTGCGCTTGCCCGACCGCAGGTGGTCCAGTTGTCCGGGCGCAATGCGGTGGATGGCCTCGCCGCCAGCTATCTCGACGCTCTCATGCGGAATTGGGACAACATCCCCGAGCAAACCATGGGTCCAGTCGCCGACACGTTGGCGCGACTGATCGGCATTGCCTGCGGCGCGGTCGCAGCCGAACAATTCGACGCCGTGCGGGCCGGCCGGCTGGTCGAGGCAAAGCGGCACATCGATCGCCATCTCGCCGATCCCGATCTGTCGCCTGCCAGCACGGCTGCGGCGTTGCGCATTTCGGTCCGGGCGTTGCACGCATTGTTCGAACCGACCGGCACCAGCTTCGCCCGTTACGTGCAGCAGCGGCGGCTGGAGGAATGTCGGGCAGCGCTGCTGAACAACCCCACGCGGCCGATTATCGACATTGCCTTCGCCTGGGGGTTCAACAGCCTGTCAGGTTTCTACCGCGCGTTCCATGCCGCGTTCGCCATGTCGCCCGGCGACCTGCGGGCGGCAATGCGACCAGGGCATCATTCCTGACCAGCGGTGCGCATCCGGCGGCGGTTCCCACGTCCAATTCCGTCATTGCGACCCCGGCGAAGGCTGGGGGCAGCAATCTCCCCCACGACCACAGCGGCATCCACCGCGACCACATCGTCATCCCCGCGAAAGCGGGGACCCAAGCAGCATGGGTCCCCGCCTTCGCGCTAGGGCATGCGCACAAGTAATCTGGGAATCGGAATGTGATTGGCCCGACGCGGGGCGGATCGGCTTGGGTGTATCGCGGCAACGGACACACAGGAGCCGCCATGGACTTGTCACTTGGGACATTCGGGGATGCGCGTCGCGACCAAAGGGGGGCGCGATCCTCGAACAGATGGTCGCGCGCAAGACGGTCTGCCTCAAACGGCTTGGCGGCGACCGTGGTGGCGAACTCGGAGCCGGGCGGTTCTTCGCCAACGAGCAGGTAACCGCGGCAAAGATCATCGCCTCCTGGAGCACGCAGACCGGCCCCGCCTGTGCCGGTCTGCATGTGTTGGCGATTGATGACAGCTGTGAAGTGAAGTTCCCGACCGCGGCGCAGCGCCGCCGCGGCCTCGGCCCGGTGAAGAAAGGCAATTCGTACGGCCTGCTGGTGCATTCGACGATCGCCGTCGACGCCAACAGCGGCGCCTGCCTCGGTCTGGTGGGCGGACAGATCTGGACCCGCCCTGGGGTAAACCCGATCCCGCATCGCGAGCGTCCGCTGGAGGAGCGCGAATCGATGCGCTGGCTGGATGCCGCCGCGCAGGCGAAGCAGGTGCTGCAACTGGCGGCGACGGTGACGATGGTGGACGATCGGGAGTCGGACATCTACGCCAAATGGGCCTCGGTGCCGGCGGACGGCTTCGATATGCTGACCCGGGTGATGAAGGACCGCCGGCTGGCCACCGGCGGCATGCTGTACGCCGCAGCGGCCGGTTTTCCAGTGGTGGGACAGCGCCAGATCAATCTGCCGGCGCGCGATCCCGGCAAGCCGAAGCGAACCGCGGTGGTGGAGATGCGCTATGGCGAGGTGGAGATCCGCCGCCCGGACCAGGAACCCGACCGCTCGCTGCCGAAGCGCGTGCGGCTGCGGGTGGTCGAGGCGAAGGAGGTCGATCCGCCGGCGGACGTGGAACCGCTGCATTGGCGGCTGCTGACGACGCACGAGATCGCCGACGCGGGCGGCGCATGGCAGATCGTCGGCTGGTACCAGCGTCGCTGGGTTATCGAGCAATTGCACCGGGTGCTGAAATCCCAGGGACTGCAACTGGAAGACAGCCAGGTCACCAAGGCCGAACGCTTGGAGAAGCTGACAGCGGCGGCGGTGAAGGCGGCCTGTATCGATATCCAACTGACGCAGGAGCGGGATGGCAAACATCAGCTGCCGGGCGCCACAGTGTTTACCGAGCCGGAGATGGACACCATCGAGGCGCTCGTCCCGACGCTCGAAGGCAAGACGGATCGGCAAAAGAACCCTCACCCGGCCCACAGCCTGGCGTGGGCAAGCTGGGTCGTCGCCCGTCTCGGCGGTTGGAACTGCTACTATAAGCCGCCAGGGCCGATCACCTTCCGGCGGGGAATGGAAGCTTTCTACCAGATCCACCGCGGCAGGATGCTCGGGTTCGGACTGACGCCAGATGTGAGAATCCCCTAGCGCGAAAGCGGGGATGACGCTGGGGTCGCGATGAATGCCGGCCAAGGTCACCCTGTGAGGTTGCTCACTTCCAATGCACCAGTTCACCGTTATACCCTGCGCCCGCGCGCACGTGCCTGTTGCGCGCGGAAAGCAGGGTTCATGCGGCATCACATCACGACACACGACGTGCCGGTGCGGGAGCGCTTCGACCTCTGGAACGCGGCGATCTTCGGCACCCTCGCGATCTCCGTGCAGCCCTTCTCCGCCGCCGACGCGCCATTCCGGGCTGAATTTTCGACCCGCACCCGCGGACCGTTGCTGAACCTCGAATTCGATGCGGATGGCTTTGGCGCGCGGCGCCAGCGCAGTGAGATCGCACACCGTCACTGGGACAGCTACTGGATCTATCGCGAATTGGGCCCCGGCGCATGGTTCAACATCGCCGGTCAGGAGTTGACCTCCACCACCGGCGACCTTGTCATCGCCGACGCCGATGCCCCGTTCGAGACGCGGGCGGAGCACTACGCGCCCGAGTTATGGCTGCTGCCCAAGGCGCTGCTTGAGCCGCATTTGCCTGCGCTGGGCCGCCCGCTGGTGACGCGGCTGTCGCGTCTGGACGGCGTGAATGCCCTCGCGGAGAGCTATCTCGGGGCCTTGACGCGGAGCTGGGACGGTATTTCCGACGCGGCCATGGGTCCGGTCGCCGACACGCTGGGCCGGCTGATCGGCATCGCCTGCGGCGCGGCGGCCGAAGGGCAGTCGGATGCGGTGCGGGCGGGGCGGCTGGCCGAGGTCAAGCGGTATATTGGCCGCCGTCTCGCCGACCCGGAGCTATCGCCTGCCAGCGCCGCCGCGGCGCTGCGCATTTCGGTCCGCACGCTGCATCTGCTGTTCGAGCCGACGGGCACCACTTTTGCGCGTTATGTGGCGCGCCAGCGGTTGGAAGAGTGCCGGGCTGCGTTGCTGGGCAACCCGGCGCGCGCGGTAACCGACGTCGCTTTTGCCTGGGGGTTCAGCAGCCTGTCCGGCTTCTACCGCGCGTTCCAGGGCGCGTTCGGCATGTCACCCTGCGACCTGCGCGCGGCGTCGCAATCCGGGGATGGTGTCTGACCGGCGCGGCGCGTCAGGTCGCCGCGTCGAGCTGGCGGCGAACGTCCTCGGCCAGGCTATGCAACACCTCCGGCGACACTGGCGCCACCACCGTGTAGCCCACCCCCTTGTCGATCCAGGCGCAACCGTCCGTCGGCCCGACATCCACCATGCGGGCCGGCGTGTCGGGTGCATCGCGCATCGGCAGCACGAACACGGTCAGCCGCGCGCCATCGGCGTTCTGATACATGAACTGGCCGGCGGGTCCTTGCGGCGTCGCCGCCAAGCGACCGCCCATGTAGCGGAACCCGGCCGAGGACATGTCTGGTGGCGCGACCGGGTGACCCAGGCGGTTGGACACCCATTTGGCGAGGTCGTCGCGTTGCTCGGCCCCCAACTCGGTCGGGCGGCGGCGGTCGGCGGTATAGACCACGTGATTGGCGATCGCCTCACGCGCCAGCAGGGTTAGATTGCTCGGTGCCTTGCCGAATTGGCCGTGCAGCGCCCACCCGCCGGCGCCCCCGAGCACAAAGGCCAGTAGCACGGACGCCGCAACCTGCCAGGCTGGCGCCGTGCGCCAGAGGCTACGGCGCTCGGCGAGCCGCTGTGCGAGCAGGTTTTGCAGGTCGAGTTTCTGCGGCACAGGCTCCGCGGCGATGGGCGCCAGGCCGGCGCGCAAGGTTTCGCGCTGGGCGGCATATGCTGAAACCCGATCGGCTTCCTCCGGGTGTTCCTGGAGGTAGTGGGTGACCTCGGCATGGCGCTCCGGCGGGAGTTGGCCATCCACGTAGGCGTGCAGGTCGGCGTCGGGGATCATGAGGGCGGCCCCCAGCAGGAAGCAGGGCCAGGGGCTTTGCCCCTCGGACCCCACCACGGGGCTCTGCCCCTTGGGACCCCGCCAAGGCCGTGCCTTAGCTGGGGCTTGGGCCGCGAAGCGGACCAAGGGGGACCAAGCCCCCTGACGGGTCCAGAGCCTGCCCCGGACTTGATCCGGGGGCACACCCCTGGCCTTACTCCTCCGGGGCCACTCACTTCACCCTCCGCAGCGGCGCGCGGGATTCCTGGCCGGTGTGCTGGCGCAGGCGCTCGCGCCCACGGTTCAGGCGAGACATGACCGTGCCGACCGGTACGCCCAGCACCTGTGCTGCCTCGGCGTAAGACATGTCCTCCACCGACACCAACAGGATCACGCTGCGTTGCTCTTCCGGCAGCAGCGCCAGCCCGCGTTGCAGGTCGCGCCAGTGCAGCGCGTCCTCCTGCACCGGCCGCATCGCCACGGCGCCATCGTGGCTTTCATCCAGCAGTTCCGGCGTGGGGCGGGCACGGCGGCGGCGGACCTGGCTGATGAAGTGGTGATGCATGATGGTGAACAGCCAGGCCCTGACATCCGCTTCCTCGCGCCTGGTGTGCAGCTTGTCGAGCGCACGAACCAGGCAGTCGTGCACGAGGTCGTCCGCCTCCTCGCGGTTGCGCAGCAGGGCGGTGGCGTAGCGCCGCAGAGCTGGGATGCACGCCTCGATGCGGGCAAGGACACCGGGATCGCTCACGGCCACGCCGCCCAGAGCGCCGCGTCCAGCACCCGAGGGCGCCTGGTCCGGTTGCTCCCGACCATGCGGTGGCTGCGTAGCGCCAAGCAGAACGTGCTCCAGGTGCGGTCCCCGGTCCCCACAGTGTCGGACGCTCCCACGAACCGGTTATTCCATGGCCCGGTGGCGCCGGTTATCTCACGTCCTGCCCATCGTTGGGGAGTCGTTGACCCTGGGGCAGGGGGGTCCTATCTGCGTTGGGTGGACTTGTCCGGTGCCCCTGCGCGAAAAGGGGCGGCCGCGGTGGGCCGCGCCGTCCTGGAAGGTTCGCATGCTCGCTTCAATCGCTCGCGCTATTTTCGGCACCGCCAACGACCGTTCGCTCAAGGCCTATCAGCGGCGGGTGCCGCAGGTCAATGCGCTGGAGCCGGCCATGGAGGCGCTGTCGGACGCGGCGCTGCGGGCCAAGACGGTGGAATTCCGCGAGCGGCTGGCGAACGGCGCCACCCTGGACGAATTGCTGCCGGAGGCGTTCGCCGCGGTGCGCGAGGCCGGCAAGCGCACGCTCGGCCAGCGCCATTTCGACGTGCAGTTGGTCGGCGGCATGGTGCTGCACGACGGCAAGATCAGCGAGATGAAGACCGGCGAGGGCAAGACCCTGGTCGCCACCCTGCCGGTCTATCTGAACGCGCTGGCCGGCAAGGGCGTGCATGTCGTTACCGTGAACGACTACCTGGCCCGCCGCGACGCCGAATGGATGGGGCAGATCTATCAGTTCCTCGGCATGAGCGTCGGCGTCATCGTGCACGGCCAGGACGATGAGACCAAGCGCGCGCAATACGCCGCCGACATCACCTATGGCACCAACAACGAGTTCGGCTTCGACTACCTGCGCGACAACATGAAGTACCGGCTGGAAGACATGGTCCAGCGGGACTTCTTCTTCGGCATCGTGGATGAGGTGGACTCGATCCTGATCGACGAGGCGCGCACGCCGCTGATCATTTCCGGCCCCGCCGAGGACAGCTCCGACCTGTATCGCAGTGTCAACGCCGTGGTGGCGGAACTGGTGAAGGACCCCGACACTTACGACAAGGACGAGAAATTCCGCACGGTGTCGCTGACGGAGCCTGGGTCGGAACGCGTCGAGGACATGCTGCGCGAGGCCGGCATCATCACCGAGGGCAACCTCTACGACATCTTCAACGTGTCGGTGGTGCACCACGTGCAGCAGTCGCTGCGTGCGCATACGCTGTTCGCGCGCGACGTGGACTATATCGTGCGCGAAGACCTGATCGTCATCATCGATGAGTTCACCGGCCGCATGATGCAGGGGCGGCGATATTCCGACGGACTGCACCAGGCGCTGGAGGCGAAGGAATTCGTCACGGTGCAGGCCGAAAACCAGACGATGGCGTCGATCACGTTCCAGAACTATTTCCGGCTGTATCCCAAGCTGGCCGGCATGACCGGCACGGCGATGACCGAAGCTGACGAGTTCGCGGAAATCTATAAACTGGACGTGGTGGAGATTCCCACCAACGTCGCGTGTATCCGTAACGACGAGGACGACGAGGTCTACCGCACCGCCGACGAAAAATACGAGGCGGTGGCGGTGTTGATCGAGGACGCGCTCAAGCGCGGGCAGCCGGTGCTGGTCGGCACCACCTCGATTGAAAAGAGCGAGACGATCAGCGAGCTGCTGAAGAAGAAGAAGGTGCCGCACGCGGTGCTGAACGCTCGGTTTCACGAGCAAGAGGCGGAGATCGTGGCGCAGGCGGGTGCGTTGGGGGCGGTGACGATCGCCACCAACATGGCGGGCCGCGGCACCGACATCAAACTCGGCGGCAACCTGGAGATGCGGCTGAAGAAGGAATTGGCCGGCATCGAGGACGCGAGTTTGCGCGCAGCGAAAGAGGCGGAAATCCGTGACGAGATCGCCGTCGCGCATGAGAAGGTGAAGCAGGCGGGCGGGCTGTTCGTGATTGGCACCGAGCGGCACGAAAGCCGTCGCGTGGACAACCAGTTGCGCGGGCGATCGGGGCGGCAGGGCGATCCGGGGCGGTCTCGATTCTTCCTGTCGCTGGAAGACGATCTGATGCGCATCTTCGGCTCCGACCGGATGGGCGGGATGCTGCAACGGCTGGGGTTGAAGGACGGCGAGGCGATCGTCCATCCGTGGATCAACAAGGCGTTGGAGAAGGCGCAGAAGAAGGTCGAGGCGCGCAACTTCGACACCCGCAAGAACGTGCTGAAATACGACGACGTGATGAACGCGCAGCGCAAGGAGGTGTATGCACAGCGCAAGGAATTCATGAAGGCGGCGGACGTCTCCGAGACCGTGGCGGAGATGCGGGTCGAGGTGGTCGGCGCGATGGTGGAACGTCGCGTGCCGGAAAAGGCGTTCCACGAACAATGGGAGTTGGCGGAGCTGCAAGAGGACGTGCGGCGTGTACTGAACGTTGACCTACCGGTCGCGGAATGGGGTCGCGAGGAAGGCATCGACGAGACGCATTTGCGGGAGCGGGTGGAGAATGCGGCAAACTCGGTGATGGCGGCGAAGGCGGCCAATATGGGCCCCGACCTGATGCGGTTCATCGAGAAGTCGCTGCTTTTGCAAGTGCTCGATGCGGTGTGGAAAGAGCATTTGTACGCGCTGGACCATCTGCGCCAGGGCATCGGACTGCGTGCCTATGGGCAGCGCGATCCGCTGAACGAATACAAGGCCGAGGCGTTCGCGTTGTTCAACGCGATGCTGGACGAGTTGAAAGAGCGCGTGACGATGATGTTGGCGCGGGTCGAGTTGGCTCCCGAACAGCCGCCGCCGGTGTATCAGCCGTCGCAGATGCAGGTGGTGGAGAGCCATCCCGAGCCGGTTTCTGCGTTGGGGCCACGTGAGCCGGAGATGGCGTTGGAGACGGTCGGCGCGAGTGGCGGCCAGGCGCCGATGGCGGTGGCGGCGCAGCCGATGCGCGCCGGGGCGGTCGATCCGGACGATCCGAGCACGTGGCGGAATGCGGGACGCAATGCGGCGTGCCCGTGCGGTTCAGGGAAGAAGTACAAGCACTGTCACGGTAGGTTCGGGGCTTGAGAGGGGCGAGGCGTCGCCCGCTAATGATTTGTCAACCTGCCGCCAGGATAATCGGGACTTGGGACGGACATCCCGGGGGCCTGATGCGTGAACATTGTCGGGTGGTTCCTGGTCAGTATCGCCATGCCGCTGACGTTGCCGGCGCTGGGCATTCTGCCGCTCCAGTTGCTGCCGCTGCCCGTGCCGATCGGACGGATCCGGCTCATGGCGACCGTCAAGGATGGCCAGCTATGCTGGGCCGTGGTCGCGATGGGCGCCTCGGCGATCTACGAATTGTGGCATGCGGTCACCGTCCATCGCCCACTTCCGTCATGGAGCGGCATCGCCTTGAGTGCTATCATCGTCGCGATGTTGGCGGGAATGGCGCTGGCATCGGGCGGCGCGGTGTTCTCCTCGCCGTTGTTGACGACAAAGGCCGGGGGCTTGCGAGCATGGGCCGTCCACTATCGGGTCTTCGTCGGCTCCGTGGTGCTGGGCGCCGTCGTGGCGCTTGCTTACACTGCCCTGCACGCTTCCTTGCTGGACTCGTAAACGCCGCAGCATACGGGAGCGCATCGTGTCCCAGTTAATGAAGCACCTGTTCCGCGACGAAGAGCACGCCAAGACAGCAATTGTTGTGTTCGCGATGGGTCTCGGGTTGATCAGTGCGACCCTTACGCTCCTGGCGATTTGGCTGAGGTAGCCTGGCCCGAGCCCGCGCGGTGTAGCACCGATCGGTCCGGGCTACTCCAACCCCGCCATATCGGCCGCCCAGCGCGTGACAACGGCACAGCCGGCGGCAAAATCCTCCATCCGCATCGCCTCATGCGGATTGTGGCTGCCGTTCTGATTACGCACGAACAGCATGCCAGCCGGCACGCCGGCCTGGGCGAACGCCGCGGCATCGTGACCGCCGCCGGATGGCATGACGCGATGGGGGATGCCCAGCACCTCGGCTGCGCATAGCAGGCCCTGTTGCACGCCGGCATCCATTGGGCTGGGCTGGCTGCCGGTTTCCTCGCCGAGTTCGAAGCGCACGCCGCGGCGGGGTTCGATCGCCGCGATCAGCCGGTGCAATTCGGCAAACATCGCATCGACCGTAGCATGCTGCACGCTGCGCACATCGAGTTGGAATCGCGCCTCGCCGGGGATCTTGGTAAAGCCGGCGTCTTCCGTCGTTGCCAGCACGCAGAAGGTACAGACCAGCCGATGGCCCTGGGTTTCCAGCGCCGCCCAAAAATCGTCCAGCCGATGCGCCAGTTCCGCCAGCGCAATGGCAGCGTCACGACGGTAACGCCGCGGCGTAGCGCCGGAATGATTGTACTCGCCCACCACCCGCGCTGCACGCAACCGCCGCGATCCCGGAATTCCGCTGACCACAGCTACCGGAATCTCTTCGGCATCCAGCACCGGTCCTTGCTCGATATGCAGTTCGAGATACGCTGCGGTGTTGGCCGGCGACAGCATTCCCTGCCCCGCGCGCACCGCATCGGGATCGAAACCGAGTGCGCGCATGTGATCTTCTAGTGTCCGGCCGGTGTCCATGCGGCGCACCGCCAGCACCTCCGGCGGCAGGCGGCCCAAAGCAGCGCGGCTGCCGGGATAGCTGGTGGGAAACCAGGCACCGGCTTCCTCGGCGCGGATCGCCAGCACGGTGATGTCGCGCGACGGCTGGAACCCGGCCGCGCGCATGCCCGCCACCGTCGCCATGCCCGCCAATACCCCGGCCGCACCATCGTAGTTGCCGCCTTGCGCTACGGAATCCAGATGGCTGCCGAGCACGATGCGCTTCGCCGCCCGATCCGCGCCGGGAAGCGTCATGTAAAGATTACCGGCGGCGTCGTTGGCGATCTCCAGGTCCAGCGCCTCGGCCTCGGCTCGCACCAGAGCGTGCGCCACTTGCTCGCCCGGCCCGTAGGCCTCGCGCGTGATGCCGACACCGTCGAAGGTTTTCGCGCGCAACGCATCGAACAAGCGCGCGGCGAGTTCGACATCGGGGGTGAGGTTTGCGCGCATGCCGGGCCTCCGCTGTATGCCGCGAGATTGCGCCGCCGCGACCCCTTCCGCAATCACGCAGTGTTGGTCATAAATTGGCGAACGAGGAGGCCAAAGGATGAAACCACGTCTGGTGCTCGCGGCGCTGATGCCGCGCGACGTCGTGACGCGTGCGCGCGCGGAGTTCGACGCCCTTGTGGTTGACGGCGAGGACGACATGACCGCGCCCGAAGCGGTGAGCGCCGCCACGGAACACAACGCCGATGCCATCCTGTTCACCAACACGCTGCCGTTGACCGCGGAGGCGATCGCCGGGCTGCCTCCCAGTGTGAAGGTCGGCGCCACCAGCAGCGTCGGCTACGACCATATCGATGTCGCGGCGGCGAAGGCGCGCGGGCTGGTGGTGACCAACACACCCGACGTGCTGACCGAGTGCACCGCCGATCATGCCTTCATGATGCTGCTCGCCGCCGCGCGCCGGGCTTATGAATACGACCGGATCATGCGCAACGGCTGGCGGTTTCGCATTGGCCAGGGCGATTTGCTTGGCGTGCGCGTGACCGGCAAGACGCTCGGTATTTTGGGTATGGGACGCATTGGCCGCGCGATGGCGCAGCGGGCGCGCGGCTTCGACATGCGCGTGGTGTATCATGCGCGCAACCGCTTGCCTCACGCGCAGGAGCAAGGGGCGACGTATTTCGCGGACTTTCATGCGATGCTGCCGAAGTGTGATTTCCTGTCGTTGCATGCCCCGGCCACGGCGGCGACCGACAAGATCATCGATGCGCGCGCGTTGTCGCTGCTGCCGCGCGGTGCGGTGCTGGTGAATGTGTCGCGCGGTGGATTGGTGGATGAGGACGCATTGCTCGAAGCGTTGGCCTCCGGCCAGTTGTTCGGCGCCGGGCTGGACGTGTTCCGCACCGAGCCGCATTACGATCTGCGGTTTGCCAAGCTGGACAACGTAATCATGTCGCCGCATGTCGGCAGCGCTTCGATCGAGACGCGCAATGCCATGGGGTTTCGCGCCTTGGACAATATCGCTGCGGTGTTGGCCGGACGCGGACCGATCGATCCGCTGTGGTAACCTCTCCCGCGAGAGCGGGAGAGGTCGAAGTGCGAAGCACGAGGGTGAGGGCGATCGGGTCGGCACACTACGCTCTACCTGCTACGTGCCGACCCGATCACCCTCACCCGGCGCTACGCGCCGACCTCTCCCGCCGCAGGCGGGAGAGGTGTACAACGCACCACATGACCCATCGCATCGCCATTGGCGGCTTTCTGCACGAGAGCCACTCCTTCGCACCGCGCCCGACCACCTACGCGGATTTCGTCAACCCCGCCGGCTTTCCCTCCTTGCAGAACGGCGACGGCCTGTTCGATGCGGTGCGCAGCACGTCGGTGCCCGCCGCCGGAGCGGTCGCGGTGGCCGAGACGGCGGGCGCGACGCTGGTGCCGCTCGCCTGGAGTTTCGCCAATCCCGCGGGCCAGGTGCAGGACGAGGCGTTCGAACGCATCGCCGCGCTGATCTGCGCTCGGCTTTCCGAAGCACTGGATGTTGCACCACTCGACGGAGTCTATCTCGACCTGCATGGCGCCGCGGTGGTGGACAGCTTCCCCGATGCCGAGGGCGAGCTGCTGCGCCGCGTCCGCGCCATTGTGGGCGAGCTGCCACTCACCATAAGTCTCGATCCGCACTGCAACCTGACCGCACAGATGGTGCGTCTGGCGGATGCCCTGGTGCCGTTCCGCACGTATCCGCATGTCGATATGAAAGCTGCCGGCGCGCAGGCGATGCGGCTGCTGCTGCAACGGATCGCACGTGGCAAACCGTGGGCGCGTGCGTTTCGGCAAATGGAATTCTGGATCCCGCTGGGCAGCCAATGCACGCTGCTGGCGCCGATGCAGGAGGTGATGCAGGAGCGCACATCGCTCGCCGAGCGCATGGATGTCGTGGAACTGGCGTTCTGCTTCGGCTTTCCATACTCGGATTTTCCCGACTGCGGTCCGGCGCTGGCGGCCTATGCCGATACGCAGGCGAAGGCCGACGCCGCGGCCGATGCGTTCGCCGCGCATGTCGCGGCACGCGAGGCTGACTTCGTGCAGGACACGTTGCCGGCGAGCGAAGCTGTGGCGGAGGCGATGCGCATCGCGCGCGGCGCGTCGAAGCCAGTGGTGCTGGCGGATACGCAGGATAATCCCGGCGGTGGTGGCCACGGCGACACGACCGAGTTGTTGTCCGAACTCGTGCGCCAGCGCGCCAAAGGCGCGTTGTTCTGCCTGATCAACGACGACGAAAGCGCTGCGGCGTGCCATGCGGCCGGGGTGGGCGCCGAGGTGTCGCTGTCGCTCGGCGGCAAGTCGGACGGCATGCCGTTTCCCTGCACGGCGCGCGTGCTGACGTTGAGTGATGGGACATTCACGCTGACCGGGCCGATGGGCGCCGGCAATCCGGGTAACCTGGGGCCCAGCGCGCTGATCGATATCGACGGCGTGCGCGTGGTTGTGGTGTCGCGCAAGATGCAGGCGCTGGATCAGGAAATGATCCGATTCCTGGGCGTCGAACCGGCGTCGTGCTCGATTTTGGCGTTGAAGTCCTCGGTGCATTTCCGCGCCGATTTCGCACCGATCGCGGAACAGGTGATCGTGGCGATCGCGCCGGGCCCGGTGGTGGCGGACCCGGCGGTGTTGAATTTCCGGCATGTGCGCGCGGAGGTCAGGCGGCGGCCGCGGGTTAGGTAGTCCCTCGACACAGGGGTTTGGCGGATTGCGGGACAGGTCTCCTTATTCAAGACCGCCTGTCAGCCGGGATGAGGTGGCCGTGCGCAGAACAGCTCGATCCGAGCCATTGCGGACTTGCGGCCGCGGCAGCACCCTGTTCTTTGGATCGGCCGTGTCTTTTCTGATGGGTTCGCGGCGCCGTCATGTTGACCGGCTATCCGCGTCTGAAGCGGACGGAGCCCATCGCTCCCGTGGCAACTGCGGCTCGGTAGATGCCGCTCGCGAAGCGCGGATCCCGGGCAAGGACGTCCCCCTGGACGCGCTTCAAAGCGGGGGCTCGGTCGAAGACCTCTTCCATTAGATCCGGGGTCACCGGCACGACGATGCGGGCGGTCATCGCGAAGCCTTCGAACCTCAGAAGACGCGCGGCTATCTCCAGCCCCGGTGGCGCGCTCTTTTCCATGGTCTCGTCGACCAGCCGGATATCCCCGCCGCGCAGCAAGTCCTGCAGGATCAGGCCCGCCACTTCGTCTCGCCGCTCTACACGCCAGAGGGAGAAACAGGCATGGCGCATCGCTTCGAGCACGATCGCTTCGTCGGAGTCGGGAGCGAACCGCGCAGCCCGGGCGTAGCGGTCAAGCGGGTGTGAGCGGCCCGGTCTGGGCAGGTAGATGGCAAGATCCTCCGCGAGTGTCATTTCGATCTCGGTTCCGATTGCCACCGTTCTGCCCCGCGTCAGACCGAGCCGCCTGGCCCGGTCCAGCACGACATCAAAGGCGATGATGTCCAGGACAGCCCCATGGTGTCCCTTGCTGATCTGCCGCAGGCGACGGTAGCGGGTCAGGATCTCGGTCCGGGTCATCGGTGGCGGCCTTGGCGGCGTTTCGGGTGGGTTGCCATGGTGAGAGCAAATGCAGAAGGAAATTCGGCGGGGCAAGAGGGGTCCTGGCCGGAACCAACGAAACGCCCGTGTGGTATGCATAGTCGGTGCACTGATTGCTCGCGCCGGCCTGCCCATCGCCCGCCCGCGATCAGAACGGGTCACGGATCGCGCCGAACGAATGACCGGAGTCCACCCATTGCGGCGGTGGGGTGACCACGGCGATTGCCCCGGGCGGCTACCGCCGGATTCGACCCGCAGCGGTCATTCGCACTGGACTTTTGCACCGACCAAACCACTGATTTTGTTACGGCTGTATGGTGGTGTGAAATTCTTAGTTTATGCGCAGCACAGCTCCCCCTTAGCCCGCATCACCTGGATTCGAGCAAATCCATCGTTCGCCACGCCCTGGCGATCCTCACATCCATCATGAAGGCGGCGAACGTTTGGTTGACTAATGGGATAGTCGGTATTTTGATGACGGAAACCCAGGAGACGATCGTTGGCAAGCATCGCGGGAGGCTGCCTTTGCGGGCAGGTTCGCTACACCATCACCGCTGAACCCACACGCAGCTTTGTTTGCCACTGTCGTGATTGCCAGCATTCCACCGGTTCGTCGTTCGCCTCCGGAATGAGCTTCCCATCCAAGTCTGTCAGCATACAAGGCGATCTGAAATCCTTCGACGTGCCCGGCGGCTCTGGTCAAATTCTTCATCGGCGCTTCTGCCCAAACTGCGGATCGGGAGTATTTGTCCAGTCAATCGCCCGGCCGGGTAGCATGGCGGTGATGGCGGGCACTTTGGACGATCCAACCGTGTTCGCCCCGACGATCGAAGTATTCTGCATTGATGCTCAGCCTTGGGTTCATGCCGCCACGGAACGACAACGATTTTCCAAGATGCCGAACTGACACTTCCGGCACCACCGTCAACCCTCTACGCCGCGCTGACCGCCGCCGAGTAGCGCCACAAGGTCGCCCGCCGGGTCAGGTCGCCACGCCCCTATAGGGGGAACATGAAGCGAACGACCTAGCTGGATCCTTCAAGTATAGCCGTATGCGTAAATCTTGATTTTGCACCAAGCCAAGCGTGTGCTTTCCACCCTAAGCGGTCCATCCACGGGCACTGATGGTCCACGCGAAAGCTGGCAGTTGTGGTGCCGACGCAAGTAAGGCTGGTCCGGCAAGCCCGTCGCACCTTCGAGCCGAGGCACCAGACGCCTCTCCCGCGCCTGGCGCGGGAGAGGCGTAGCTACTTACGGATCGATCCTTGCCGTCGCGCTGCCGCTGACGACTTCCTTGCCGTCCTGGTTCGTCGTGGACAGCGTCAGATCTACGAAATGCTGCCCGCCCTCATCGCGGATCGCTGCGACTGTCGCTTTCACGTCCAGGTCGTCGCCGGGCCACACCTGATTGGTGAACCGCACGCCGAACTTCGTAAGCCTGCCGTCGCCGACATAGTTGGTCAGCATCTTGCCGGTCATGCCCATCGTCAGCATGCCGTGCGCAAACACGCTGGGATAGCCTGCGACTTTCGTCGCATACACCTCGTCCGCGTGCAGCGGATTGTAGTCGCCGGAGGCGCCGCAATACATCACGATCTGCGTGCGCGACAGGTTCTCCACGACGCGCTCGCTATGCGTGTCGCCGACCTTGAGTTCGCTTGCTTTCAATGCCATGGCGCGGCCCCCCTCACTTCTGATCCACGGGACGCTCGGTGGTCACGCCGACGCTGCGCGCGGTGACCACAAGTTCGCCGTTCTGGTCACGATATTCGGCGATGCGCTCACGGAACGTCAGCTTGCCGGCGCGCTTGCTCTCGCGTTCCCAGGTGTTGCCCGGCTTGGTCTCCACCGTCAGCACGTCGCCCGGCCGCAGCGGGCGGTGATATTCGAAGTGTTGCTCGGCATGCAGGCCGCCGCCGCCGGACGGCCGGTTCTCCACGCCGGTCGGAGTCTTGCCGGAGCCGAACCAGGGCACGCCGGGACGCCAGCGCAGCGGATACTCGGGATCGAATTGCGCCATCGCCTGTGGGAAGGTGGGTGGCGCGATGATGCCGCCGGCCTCGGACTTCTTCGCGGCTTCGGCGTCGTGGTAGACCGGGTTGGTGTCGCCGACGGCGCGCGCGAACAACATGATGTGGCCCGCTTCGACGGGGAAGGTGATCTTGGCCAAGCGTTTCCTCCTTTGCATTCGGATACCGGACAGTAGCAGCAGGTTCGGCGGGCGGAGAAGGGTACGCTGATGCGGCGTCCCCGACGCCTGTCGCGTGCGGCGCTGGCCGCCACCGCGATCCCCACCTGGAGCGGCGTGTCGCCGCTTGCCACGACCGCGGATGCGTTGCGATTCCGCGCAGCGCCGGGATGGCTGCCGCGCGGACGGCGGATCTACGTGATCGGCGACGTGCATGGCTGCAAGCCGCAACTCGTCGCGTTGCATACGGCGATCGCGGCTGACCTGGCGGCGCGGCCGATCGACGCGGCGTTGCTGATCCATCTCGGCGACTACATCGACCTGGGCCCCGATAGCGCCGGCGTTATCGAGTTGTTGGCGAATGGCCCACCGATCCCCGGCCTAACGACGATCAACCTAATCGGCGACCACGAACGGATGCTGCTGGAGGCGCTGGACGGCGACCGCGCGGCGGCGACCGACTGGCAGTGGTCTGGCGGGCGCCTCGCGCTGGCAAGCTGGGGCGTCGCCGCGGACCTGCCACGCGAGGCGTGGCAATCCGCGCTGCCGGCACCGCACGTTGCGTTCCTGCGTGGGCTGGCGTGGTCGCATCGCGAGGGCGACTATTTGTTCGTGCACGCTGGCATCCGCCCCGGAGTCGCGCTGGCGCGTCAGGCGAAAGATGATCTGGTGACGATCCGCCAGCCGTTCTTGTGGACGGAGCAGAGCTTGGGGGTTGTGGTGGTGCATGGGCATAGCATGAATCCAGCACCGGTGGTGGCGGTGAATCGAATCGGCCTCGATACGGGCGCGGGCAACGGAGGAAAACTCACTTGTGCCGTGCTGGAGGAAGATCGTGTTGGGTTTTTGTCGGCTTGAGGCTGATGGCTAAATTCTCCCACTCCTCCCGAGGGAGCTGGTACCCTATATCGTTGATTTAGATTTGAATCTCTGAATCGATGGCTCCGCAACGACGGAGATGCATCGGGACCACGAAACAAGTTGGCGTAAAGAAGCACATCGTGAAGCTCAGCGACGAGGAGCGCGAACGGCTCAACACGCTGATCCACAAGGGCAAACACCGTGCAGGCCAGCTGGTGAGGGCGCGCATCCTGCTGAAGGCCGATGCTTCCGGGATCGGCGAAGGATGGAGTGACAGCCAGATCGCCGCCGCGCTGGACACCAGCGTCAACACGGTCGGGCGGACGCTAAATAAGAATCTCAAGCCTCACCTTCAGAAGCAATGGGGCATTCCCCCGGATGCTGATCGATGAGCGCCCCCGGCCGACAGGCTGGGTGTCTACCTGACCTGGCAGCCTCGAGTTGGCCGCACCGATACGGAGCACAACTGCATCTCCAACGTTCGCCCAGACGGGCTACCGGTGGCGCAGGCCGCCGCCAAGCTGCAGGGGCTGATCGAGGCGATGCGACGATTGCGGCTGACCGGCGTTGCGTTGAAGGACGACCAACCCGCGGTCCTGGCGCCGCCCGCGCTGCCATGACGGTGCGCGGCCAAGGGCCGCCCGGGTGTATGCGGCGCAACCATCGCGGGAGTTGTTGACGCGGCAGGTTTGTGCACTACTTGGTCAAAATAACACCACGGGGAGACATACTATGTGGTCTGCGTCGACGCGTGCATTGCTAGGCTTCATCGCCGCCGCGATCTCTGTGCTGACGTTTCATCAGGGCATGGTCGAAATTCTGCATGCGATGGGGCTGGCACCCTTTGCTCCCTATAGCGCCAACCCGATCCCACCCTTCGGCGTGCCGCAAATCGCCAATCTGTGCTTCTGGGGTGGGCTGTACGGTCTGGTGTTCGGGATGCTGCTGCCGCGGTTTACCTGGCCGCTCTGGGCGTGTGGGCTGATCCTTGGGGTTGTTGCGGCGCTGGTGTCGATGTTTGTCGTATCCCCGATCAAGGGCGGCGGGCTGGGCTATGGCTGGCATGCCTGGCCAATGGCACGGTCGCTGATTATCAACGGATTTTGGGGATTGGGAGTCGGGCTGATCCTGCCGCTGCTGATGCCGCGAGGGCTGCGTCGCGCCCGGCACGCTTAGGGCCTCCGGGTGAGTAATACCAGCCTGCGGCAATAGTAACCTATGTGTCATGGCCGGCCTTAGCCGGCCATGACACGGGTGAGTCGGCATTAATGCAGTCTGGTATAACTGCTTTGGTCAGACGCGCCGTAGTGTCCCGTGTCATGGCCTGCCCTCGGGTCAAGCGTTCCGAGGGCAGGCTCCGGCCGGGCATCCATGGGTAGTGGGTCAGTTTGAATGTCCGCATGGGGTGGAAGGGGATTTTCCGTAGCTTGAGCAAGCGACCCTCGTGGGCGCATGAGGGGCTCGAAAATGGTGCCGAAGGCCAACTATTTCGTGAAAACACCAGCCTCTGGTGAAATTGAAGAGCGATAACTGCTGCACGGACCCTCACGAATCCTCTCATTTTGACCAGCAAATTACTACGACCGGACCTGCCACAACTTTCTCGGGCGCCGCTTATTGTTCCTGACCGGCCTCGTCGCCTTCGTGCGGAACCCGACCCGTCAGGCCTCGTCGGTTGACGAGACTTGGCCGCGACCTATGGTGATCGCGGCGATCGATCACACTATGGAATCCCGGGGGGCCTCATGAGGCGAGTCCAAGGTATGGTTCGAACCAGCGCCCTCTTGGCGCTGTCGTTTTTCTGTACCTGCGCGCTCGGGCTCTTCCGGCTCGAATCCGCGGTCGCACAATCGTCGGGTGACCCCGTCATCTATCTTGACCAGGGTTGGTCGCAAACCGATCGGGAAATGTCCTACCAGATTTCGCAAGGCGCGACGGTCATCGATTATGACATCTTCCTGAGCCTGGAGGTCGCTGACGGCCAGGACCTGTTCCGGTCGGACGCCAATAGCGACCGCTATGGCCTGACCCTCCAGGCCGCCAACCCACGGACCAACCCGGATGGCCTGCCGGTGGGACTGACCAAGACCGTGACCACGGAAGGACGCTGGAAGGGCGTGCAGGTCGGCGTGAACTGTGCGCTCTGCCACAACGCGCAGTTGACGTACAAGGGTAAGAAGATCCGCATCGATGGCGGCGTCGGCAATACGTTCGACCTGATGGCGTATGTCTTTGCCCTGGATGACGCGTTGCAGGCGACGTTGACCGACGCTGCGAAGTTCGATCGCCTGGCCGCGCGAATGGGCGCATCAAGCCCAGAGGCCAAGAGCGACCTGCGGAAGCGCTTCGAAACCCAGTCAGACCGTGTGCATCGATTTCGGGTCCCGCTGGTGACCCCTACCCCATGGGGACCCGCGCGCATGGATGCGATCGGGCTGATCGTCAATCGCCTGGTGGCGATTGAGACCAACATACCGGAGAACTGGTCAACTCCGCTCGCGCCGACCAAACCTCCGTTCCTCTGGAACGCCCCGCAGGGGTCGTGGACCCAATGGCGCGGCGTTCAGCAGGATCCGATCAAACGGAATCTAACAGAGACTATGGGCGTGTTCATGGCCATGGACTTGCACTCCAAGACGCCGGAACAAGGCCTGTTCGATTCGAACGCGTTCCTTCCCAATCTGGAGAAGATCGAGAACACGTTGGCTCGGCTGGCACCGCCCAAATGGCCAGAGGATATACTGGGGAAGATCGACCGAAAGAAAGCCGCGGCGGGTAAAGTGCTGTTTGCCGCCAACTGCGCGGGTTGCCACAATTCGTATCCATATACTTGGACGGCGGCGAACAGGTACGGCAAGCGCTTTATCGAAGTCGGGTTGGTCCCGGAAAAATACGTTGGCACCGACCCTGGTCAGTTTGATGACTTGCGGCCATATGCCTTGACGGCGCAACTCGGCGCCTGGCTGCCGGGACCGTACAAGGGTGCGAAGATCGTACCGACAGGTTTGCTTTACCTGTTTCTGCAAGACCGCCTCCTCGGCACAGCGCTGGCAAAGCTGCCCCCGGGTGAAGCGGACGCGCCCGAGCTGCATGGCTATCGGGAGCTTCCATTGCCGGAACCATCGCGCGAGCCGATATACAAGGCCGCGCCGCGCGAGGGTGTATGGGCTACGCCGCCGTTCATGCACAACGGCTCCGTACCGAACCTTTATAAGATGCTCCTTCCTGCCAAGGAGCGCACAAAGAAGTTCTACCTCGGCCGGGAGTTCGACCCGGTCAAGGTCGGGCTCGACACCAGTGGCGGTTCCGGAAAATTCCTGATCGACACGTCCGTGCGCGGCAATTCGAACGCTGGTCACTCGTTCGAGAACGGCCCTCGGGGCGACGGCATTATCGGCCCGCTGCTGACCGACGAGCAGCGCTGGGATTTGATCGAGTATTTGAAGTCGATCCCTGAGCAGGCTGCTCAGATAACACCGTTCGGCGGTCCACCGAACGCGCGCACCGGGCACGCTAAATGGGCACAGCCGTAAGGCACGCGATCGCACGCGATTTCGTGCAGACCGAGAGGGAACGAAGCAATGGCGGATCATGTAGATGGACCAAGGTCGATCGGTGATCCGTCGATCGACCTGACCGACCTGTTCGCCTTCACCAGCCCGGAAAACGCCGACCGTACGGTGCTCGCCGTCGATGTTTTCCCCTCGGCAGGTACGAGTGCGATGTTCTCCAACGCCGTCTTTCACACGGTCGTGGTGCGCCGGGTAACCGTCGTCGGGGTGGGCGATGCCGCTGCCTTCAGATCGGGCGGCGAGGAGTTTCGTTTCCGCTGTCGATTTGACACTCTCGAACGTGTCCCCGACCGTCCGCAGCCGATCCAGCGTGCCACGCTTACCTGCCCCGACGGGCAGGTGTTGCGTCTCGTCGTCAACGACGAGAGCGGGGCGACAACTCCGGACGGGGTGTATCGCGCCTTCGCCGGTCTGCGCTCCGATCCGTTTTACCTTGCCTGGATGCCGGCGATCATGAGGAAATTCCGAACCTGCTGGAGCACGATAACGTGCTCTCCATCGTCGTCGAATTCGATACGCGCCGGGTGCTCGATCCTACCAACGGCACGTTGTTCGGGGTCATCGCCGAAACCAGCCCGGTGCCGACCCCGCGCGGGTTCATCGGACAAGATCCGCCGCGATTCGATTGGCTCGGCAGACCGGAACAAACCAACATACGGCTCAACAATCCCGCCCTGACAGGCGCGGATGATTTGCGCGACTTGTGGAACCAGCAGACCCCGTTTGCGATTGCCGAAGAAGTCCGCCCCTTGTTCCACAATCGCATGATGGACAGCCTGAGAAACTGGGACATGCGCGACGGTAAGCCTGACTGGACGCAAGCGGCGCTGACCGCGAGTGCGAATGTGTTTCTCGACGATTTCCTGTTGTTCGACGTGTCGAAGCCGATCACCGATTCCAGTCATCTCGAGATCGAGAAAAGCACGCTCAACGGGATTGCCTATAAAACCGGCGGTGGGCGCACGATCGATGCGAATTGCATCGATATCCTCCTGACTTGGCTGATCAATCGCGACAAGGAGTTTCTGCAAGGCGGGGCGACCAGCGCAACCCAGCCGGGGCTGAAGACGTTTCCCTATCTGGCTCCCCCGAACACCGAGTTGCAGACGGTGGCGGACAGCGTGGACCTGTCAGCTCCGCCAGATCGGGTCTGGGCTCTCATCGGAGCTTTCGGCGGCACATGGCACCCGTTGATCGCCAAGATCCAGTTGACGGGAGAGGGTGTCGGGCAACTGCGAACGATAGAAACGATCGACGGCAAGCAGATCATCGAGCGACTTGAGGAGATGGACGCTGCGGAGAAATTTTATCGCTATGGCGGCGTTTCCGGGATTCAAACGTCGAAGTACACGGGAACGCTCGCTGTCAAATCGAAAGGGGACGGCAGTTCCGTCCAGTGGAACGTGACGTATTTGCCGGATGGCCAGCCCGACCTTGTCATCAAGATCACCGTAGCGACTTTGCTGAGGACGGGTCTCGCGGCCCTGAAGGCCCGCTTCGACGGCGCGAAATGATCGGATCGCTGGATCTCGACATGGACTTTCCGCTGGCGACCGACGGCGAGATCGCGATGATTAATCAGGCCAGCGCGCGGCAGCACGCCTGGGGCCGGTTCTGGCGGACGCCGGAGCGGCCAGGCCTCGCCGAATATATTGTCGAGCAGGAGGGTCTGGCGCTGGAGTTCCTCAGCGACTTCGGCGCGCTCGATCGCCTGGGGTCGCTGGCCGGCCACCTTACCCATGTCGAGGGTATGGCACAACGGAGCGCCCTGGCCCATGCCCAGGTCGCGTCGATGGCGCATCGGTTTGCTGACGCCAGACAGTCGCTCGCCGCTGCCCGGCTGCTTGGTGCGCCGGCCGCGACGGTCGACCGCCTGCTGTTAGGCATCGACCAGGCCTGCGGCGTGCGGCTCGACACGGTGCTCGCGGCGCGCCATCAGATCGCTAACGAAACAGAAAAGCTGGAGGAGCGGGTTCCACTCGGTGCGCTGCTCGCCGATCTCGGAGAGTTCGACGAAGCCGATCGCGTCTATCGGGCCGCGCTTCTCGAATATCAGGACGTCTCGCCATTCGCCATGGCGTGGGTCTGCTTTCATCTGGGCGTGCTGTGGGGAGAGCTTGTGCCGGAGCGCCAGTCGGCCCGTGCCGCAGGGTGGTATCGGCAGGCAATCGCGTATCTTCCATCCTACGTGAGGGCGCGCGTGCACTTGGCCGAGATTTATCTGGACGACAACCGACCCGGCGACGCGAAGGCATTATTGATACCGTCGATCGCGAGCGGCGACCCCGAGGTCCGCTGGCGCCTTGCCGACGTGATGACCGTGATGAGGAGAGGGGCGGACGCGGAGCGGCATCTGGAGGCGGCGCGGCTCGGCTTCGAAGCCCTGCTGGAAAAGCACCTGCTGGCGTTTGCTGACCATGCGGCCGAGTTCTATTCCGGCAGCGGAAATGATGCCGGGAGGGCCTTTGAACTCGCGCGCATCAATGTCGCGAACCGAGCGACACTGCGTGCATTTGAGCAAGCGCATTCGACTGCTGTTGACGCCGGCGAACCGGCGGCTGCATTGGAAATTATCGCTGCGGCCGAACGGCACTGGGGAAGCACGGCCGCGTTCCGGCGATCATCGCTGGTAGAGTGCTGGCAGGGTGGAGCGGGCACATGAAGATCAGTCGTCGGAGTGTCATTCGGAATGTCGCACTTCTCGGCCCGGCATCCGCAGTTGTGAACCTCTCGTTGCTATCATCGACGATGGCCGGACATGCGGCAGTGTTGGCGGGCCCGTCCCCAAGACGACCGCCGGCCGATGGAGCGGGCATGGGCCGGGTCGTGTTCAGGATCGACGGGTGGGACCGCCACGACGAGACTGCAATCGATAGATCGATAACTCCGTCTCCAGATGCCGCGGTTGGCACCCTGCCCGACCACGAAGTGTGGATCGGGGTTAATCGGTCGTGGCGAGCCGCCTGGCGCTGAACCGAGCAGCGAAGTCGTGGGTGGCCGGTTTGCGCCGGCCATGACACAGGGGCGCGCGGGTCCTCAGGCTTTTTACTACTGCGTGGTCCATTTCACCGTGCGCTGGGGTGGATGCGCGCGGACGACGTCTTCGTTCACCTCCGCACCCCAACCGATACCGGTTGGGATCAGCAAATGCCCGTCCTCGATCTTCGGCGGCGCGGTGACCAGCGCGTCCTTCCACGGCACGTCCTCGATATCGATCTCCATCACCCGGAAATTCGGCACCGCGGCGCAGAAATGCGCGCTCATCAGCGAGCCGATGTGACTGTTGAAATTATGCGGCGCCACGTTGATCTCGTAGGCGTCCGCCATGGCGGCGATCTTCATCGATTCCAAAATGCCGTTCCACGCAATATCGATGATCGCCACATCCACCGACTGCTGCTCGAAGAACGGCCGGAACTGCCGGCGGCCGTACAACGACTTCACATGAGGCAACCCGCGTGCGTGCGCTGCGCCTGATGGTCGCGAGTGCGGCCGGATCGTAGCTGTCGATCTCCAGCCACACCAGGTCGAATGGCTCCAGCGCCTGCGCCAACCGGATATAGCCCTCGGTCTTGAAGTTGAAATTAAGATCGAGATGCAGGCCGACGCGCGCGCCCGCGCCCTGGCGGAACGCGGTCATCTGCGCCACCAGGCCCTCGACCAGCCCCGCGTCGATGTTCAACTCCGGCCATCCGGAACCGTTGAAGCCGGGCATATGGACGTGGGGCTTATCGCCGTCGAACCTGAAGATATTGGTCTTCAGTCCCTTGAAGCCGCGGCGTGCGACGTCGGCGCCGGCCGCTTCCACATCGGCGAGCGACCGAATCGGCTTGAACCCGGTCCATTCCTCGATCCGGTCGGCGAAGCTGACGCGCCAGGTGCCGCAATGCGACCAATAGAGCTGCATCCGGTCGCGTATCGGTCCGCCCAGCAATTCATAGACCGGGATGCCGAGCGCCTTGGCCTTGATGTCCACCAGCGCATTCTCGATGGCGGCGATTGCCTGCTGATTGAGGCCACCGGGGGTCTGCCTGGTGAGTCCGTGCAGAAAGGCGGTGATCTTCTCGACCGGCCGCGGGTCCATGCCAATGAGCCGCTGGCCCAGCTTCTGGATGACCGTGCCAAGACCCTCGGCGCCAAAATTCTCCAGGAACTCCGACCAGCCGACCAGCCCCTCGTCAGTCGTGATCTTCAGAAACGAAAAGTCGCGCCAGCCGGCGGCGCAGTGCAGGTCCTCGATCTTTGCGATTCGCATGGCGTTTCTTCCCTGGACGATCGAGCGAACCGGTAACACGGACGCTGCGGGAGGACCAATGCTGGGATGGAGAGGTGTCCGGTGCCGGGCGCATTCGTTGCACCTGCCGAGGTGAAGACCTCAGGTCCCGGCACGGCGCTACGCGGTGCCCGAGTGACGCTGTTCCACTATATGGATGGCTCGATGCGGGTGCTAAACCTGGGCTAAGCTGCCGCGTCCTGGGAGCGGCGCTCGGAGCGCTTTCTTTCGTTCGAATCGAGGAAGCGCTTACGCAGGCGTATCGCGCCCGGCGTCACTTCTACGAGTTCGTCGTCCTCGATATAGGCGATCGCCTGCTCCAGGCTCATTCGGCGCGGCGGGATCAGCAGCATCGCGTCGTCCTTGCCGGCAGCGCGGATGTTGGTGAGCTTCTTCTCCTTGACCGGGTTGACCTCCAGGTCCGCGCCGCGGGCGTTCTCGCCCAGGATCATGCCGACATAGACCTTCTCGCCCGGGTGCACGAACAGCGTGCCGCGCTCCTGGATGTAGAACAGGGCGTAATGCACCGCCTCGCCGTTCTCGGTTGAAATCAGCGAGCCGTTGCGGCGGCCCTCGATCGGGCCTTTCCACGCGCCGTAGCCGGCGAACATCCGGTTCATGATGCCGGTGCCGCGGGTGTCGGTGAGGAATTCGCCGTGGTAGCCGATCAGGCCGCGGCTCGGGATGGCGAAGGTCAGGCGCAGCTTGTGGCCGCCGGTCGGCCGCATGTCCCGCAGCTCCCCCTTCCGCTTACTCAGCTTCTCTACCACCACGCCGGCATAGGGTTCGTCCACATCGACCAGCACCTCCTCCATCGGCTCCTCGCGAGCGCCGGTCTCGGGGTTGGTGCGGGTCAGCACGCGGGGGCGGCCGATGGTCAGTTCGAAGCCCTCGCGCCGCATCTGTTCGATCAGCACGCCGAGCTGCAATTCGCCGCGGCCGGCCACCTCGAACGCCTCGGTCTCGTTCGAGTTCGGTGACCCGGATGGCGACGTTGCCGTCGGACTCGCGGAACAGCCGGTCGCGAATCTGGCGGGAGGTGACCTTCTTGCCCTCGCGGCCGCCCAGCGGTCCGTCATTGATGCGGAAGGTCATCGCCAGCGTTGGCGGGTCCATCGGGATGGCGGGCAGCGGCGCGGCCAGTTCCGGTGCGCCGATGGTGTCCGGCACGGTACCCTCGGAGAGCCCGGCGATGGCAATGATGTCGCCGGCCTCGGCTTCCTCCACCGGTACGCGATCCAGGCCGCGGAACGACAGCAGCTTGGTCAGCCGGCCGGTTTCCACCACGTGGCCGTCCGGATGCAGCACCTTGACCGGCATGTTCAGCCGCGCCTGGCCTTGCTCCACGCGCCCGGTCAGCACGCGGCCGAGGTACGAATCGTATTCCAGGATCGACGCCACCATGGCGAACGGGGCGTCCGGCTTCACCGTGGGCGGCGGGACATGGCTGACCACCAGGTCGAACATCGCGCTGAGGTCCTTGCGTGGTCCCTCCAGGGTAGTGTCGGCCCAACCCTGGCGCCCCGACGCATACAGCATCGGGAAATCCAGCTGGCTGTCGGTGGCGCCCAGGGCGGCGAACAGGTCGAACACCTCGATGTGGACCTCGTCCGGCCTGGCATCGGCCCGGTCCACCTTGTTGACCACCACGATCGGGTGGATGCCGCGGGCCAGCGCCTTGCCGACCACGAACTTGGTCTGCGGCAGGACGCCCTCGGCGGCGTCCACCAGGACGATGGCGCCGTCCACCATGTTCAGGATGCGCTCCACCTCACCGCCGAAATCGGCGTGGCCGGGGGTGTCTACGATGTTGATTCTGATGTCTTTCCAGGCCACCGAGGTGCACTTGGCGAGAATCGTGATGCCGCGCTCGCGTTCCAGCTCGTTGCGGTCGAGCGCGCGCTCGGCCACCTGCTGGTGCTCCCGGAAGGAGCCGGACTGACGCAGGAGCTGATCGACGAGCGTGGTCTTGCCATGGTCGACATGGGCGATGATCGCGACGTTGCGGATTTCCATAAGGGCCTGATTTGGGATTGTGCGGCGCACACATAGGGAATCCAGGGGCCAAACGCGAGGGGTGATTGGACAATACCGCCCTGCGCGGCTCACCGAACCTTGTATCCCAGCCGGTCCGCCGGCCGCTTACCTCTGTCGATGGCACTTTTGTGGGGGTTGAACTCATGCTGCGTCTTGGTTGGGCGACGCTGCTCACGGCAATGGTGGCTTTGCCCGTGGTTGCGCATGCGGACTGCCACCATCGGCGGCTGGACAAGGTGATGGACAACGGACAGACCGTGCAATTGGACGATGGCAGCCAGTGGCAGGTTTCCGACTACGACCAGAGCGAGGCCGCCCGATGGCAGCAGGATGCCACGATCACGGCCTGCGACACCGAACTGGTCAATACCGAAGAGCATGAAACCGCCGAGGCCCGCGAGGTGAAGCGCGGCGAGGCTGTGCCAGAGGCGGACTGATATC
This sequence comes from uncultured Alphaproteobacteria bacterium, assembly GCA_963762885.1. Classification (GTDB taxonomy): domain Bacteria; phylum Pseudomonadota; class Alphaproteobacteria; order Acetobacterales; family Acetobacteraceae; genus JASHVB01. The sequence goes on along the minus strand of CAVXNH010000042.1, from coordinate 77,743 downwards.
GGGGGGGGGGCCGGCGATGCCGGCACTATCCGCTGCGAATTTGCTACCGGCCGGGGGCGGCGGACCCGCCCTGGATGAAACTGGCGCCGGCCATGACACAAAGAGCATGTTTCTTGCGAGTTGGCCACCGTCCGGCGATGGCCGACCCGCCCTGAATAAAACTGCGGTGATGCCCGCCCCCCACGTCATGCCGACGTAGGTCGGCATCCACGCCTTTGTTCGCATCAGCATTGCTAGGCGTGATAGGGGTAGGGAGCGCCGGTTGTGCCGACACCCCCTCCCTCCGAACCGGACTGGCGGATCTCCCGCATCCGGCTCTCCGGTCGCTGGTGTTACCCACAAGGGGACTGACGGACCGCTGCATGGGCCTCTTGCAAGCTGAACAACCCATGGTCGGCAAAGAAGGCATTTGGCCATCGCGTCTGATCTGCACCGTGCACCTTGGCTATCCCCCTCAGCTTCTGCTGCTTGCGGAGCAGGCTCCGCAGCCGGCGGCGTTTCCACCCATCCAGCGTGCCGAACGTCCTTTCACGGCTGTGCTTGAAATACTCAAACCAGCCGCGCAGCGTCGGGTTCAGGCTGTCGATGACCTTGGCAAGACTGCGTCCGATCGTCCGCTTCGTCTTCGCCCGCACGGTGTCCTTGAACTTCGCCAGGCTCTTCGCGCGCGGCCATTTCTGACCCGCTTCGAAGTGATATCCGAGAAAGTCGAAGCCATCCGTTCGTGCGTCCACCAGCCGGGTTTTGACCGGATCGAGCCGCGAAGCGGATCGATGCGCCGGAAGCGGTTAGCGCGCTGCAGGGTCAGTCCGTCGGATGCCGTCCGGTCTTTCACCACGGCCAGTGCCGCGGCAGCGTCTTCCGGGCTTCGGCACAACACCGCGATGTCGTCCGCATATCGTACCATCTCGAACCCCTTCTCCGCCATCAGATGATCCAGCGGGTCGAGGTAGATGTTGCTCAGCAGCGGACTGATCACCGCGCCTTGCGGCGTGCCCTGTTCCGGAACCCATTTGCGGGCATCCTCCAGGACACTCTGTTCCAGGAACGATTGGACCAGTGCCAGGATACGGCGATCGGCCACCCCCGCCTTCGCAGGGGCAGGCTCTTGCCAGCCACCAGTGCCAGCAGGCGGTCTTTCGGGATCGTGTCGAAGTAGCTTTTCAGATCGACATCGACCACATGGACGTAGGCCGCCTTGAGCAGTTCATCCACCCGCCGCAGCGCGTCCTTGCACCCGAGGTTGGGGCGAAAGCCGTAGCTTTGGTGGGCGAAGTCCCGCTCAAAAATCGCTTCCAACACCATGCGCAACGCCGTCTGCACCACGCGGTCTTGTATGGTCGGAATACCCAACGGCCGCTTCTCCTGGCTTCCCGGCTTCGGGATGTAGTGCCGCCGGATCGCCTGCGGCCGGTACATGCCGGTTCGCCTGACATGACACGCTTGTAGGCGCACGATGGCTGGCAAAGGGCCGGCCATGACGGGAGGGCAGTGGGCACCGACGGAAGGTCAACTTCAAAGGCGCCTGTCGCACGCACAACATGACAGGTTTCGCCGCCGCATGTCCGCGGCTACACTCCCCGGCGAATAAAAACATCGGGAGGCCTCCCCCATGGAAGTGCAGTCGCTTGGCTATGTCGGCATCGGCGCGGCCGACCTGTCGGAGTGGACCGACTTCGCCACCAACTGGCTCGGCATGCAGATGGTCGAACGCGGCAACGCGACCCGCGCGTTTCGCATGGATGACCGCAAGCAGCGGCTGATCGTCGATCGCTCGCTGGCCGAGGGGGACCGCTACTTTGGCTGGGAGGTGGAGGATGCGGCAGCGCTCGATGCGCTGGCGGCGCGGCTCGAAGCGGCCGGCGTGGCGGTGCGGCGCGAGCCGGGAACCCTGGCGGATCGGCGTTGCGTGACCGGACTGATCAGCTTCGCCGATCCCGCCGGCAACCGGCTGGAGGCGTTTTACGGCGCGGCAATCGCCGGCGAGGCGTTCGCGTCGGGCCGGGCCATATCGGGGTTCCGGACCGGGCCGCTCGGGATGGGGCACGCGGTGTTCCACGTGAAGAACATCGATGACCTGATGGGCTTCTATCACGATGTGCTCGGCTTCGGCATCAGCGACTACATCCTGACGCCGTTCCGCGCGTTCTTCCTGCACGCCAATCCGCGGCATCACAGCGTCGCGTTCATCGAGACCGGGCGGCAGGACCTGCATCACCTGATGGTGGAGCTGTATTCGCTAGACGATGTCGGGCAAGGCTATGACATCGCGCTGGGCGAGCCGGAGCGGATCGCCACCACCTTGGGGCGGCATCCGAACGATGCCGTAACGTCGTTCTATTTGAAGTCGCCGTCAGGGTTCATGCTGGAATACGGCTGGGGCGGCAAGGAAGTGACGCCGGGCGCGTGGACGCCGACCGAGGTGACGGTCGGGCCCAGCCTGTGGGGGCACGACCGCACCTGGCTGCCGGACGAAGCGCGCGCGCAGGCTCGGGCGATGCGGTTGAAGGCCGCGGCGGATGGGCATCGCGCGCCGTTACAGGTGATCGACGGCAACTATCAGCGCATGGCAGGCGCTTGTCCGTGGTGGGATGGGATGCGCGGGCTGGCATAGCACCGGCCCTCCCAACCGTCATGGCGGTCCCCACCGTCATGGCCGGGCTTGACCCGGCCATCCATGCAGCACGGTGCCGCGATAGATGGCCGGGTCAAGCCCGGCCATGACGGTGGGGTCGGTGGGGACGGTGGGACGGTTAGGACGATGGGGACGGCGGGGCGGTTGCGGCGGTTGGACGGTTAGGACGACCGCGTCGTGATCCTACCCGATCGCGCTCGCCGACTTCGCCACTTCGCGCAGCACGAACTTCTGGATCTTCCCCGTCGAGGTCTTCGGAATCTCCCGGAACACGAACGTCTTTGGCACTTTGAAATGCGCCAGCCGCTCACGGCAGAACGCGCGCAGATCGTCGGCGCTTACCGCCGCGTCCGGCTTCAGCTCGACGAAGGCGCACGGCGTCTCGCCCCATTTCTCGTCCGGCTGCGCCACCACGGCGGCGCTCAGCACGGCGGGATGGTGATACAGCACGTCCTCGACCTCGATCGATGAAATGTTCTCGCCGCCGGAGATGATGATGTCCTTCGACCGGTCGCGGATTTTCACATACCCGTCCGGCTGCATCACCGCGAGGTCGCCGGTGTGGAACCAGCCGCCGGCGAATGCCTTCTCTGTCGCGCCAGGATTGCTGAGATAACCCTTCATCGTGATGTTGCCGCGGAACATGATCTCGCCCATCGTTTCGCCGTCCCACGGCACCGGCTGCATGGTGTCCGGATCGAGCACCGCCATCGCCTCCTGCAACGGCGTCCGCACACCCTGACGGCCGTTGCGCTCGGCGCGTTGCTCGATCGGCATCGCGCGCCACGCTTCGTGCTTGGCGCAGACCGAGGCGGGGCCGTACACCTCGGTCAAGCCATAAACATGCGTCAGCTCGATGCCGATCTTCTCCGCGCCTTCGATGATGGCGGCGGGCGGCGCGGCGCCGGCGACCTGGCCGGCGATGCGCTGGCGAACGCCCGCGCGCAGTTCCGCCGGAGCGTTGATCAGCATCGAATAGACGATCGGCGCGCCGCACATATGCGTCACGCCGTTGGTGCGGATCGCGTCCCATGCGGCCTTCGCCTCGATCCGGCGCAGGCAAACGTTGACGCCGGCGCGCTCGGCGACGCTCCACGGGAAGCACCAGCCGTTGCAGTGGAACATCGGTAAGGTCCAGAGATACACCGCGTGATGCGGCATGCCCCAGTTGAGGATATTGCTCACCGCATTCAAATGCGCGCCGCGATGATGATACACCACGCCCTTCGGATCGCCGGTGGTACCCGACGTGTAGCTCATCGAGATCGCATCCCATTCGTCGGCCGGCAGTTGCCAGTCGTACTCCGGGTCGCCCTCCGCGAGGAACGCCTCGTAGGTCGTTTCACCAAGCAACACGCCGTCCTGCCAGGCGGGGTCGTCGATGTCGATGACCAGGGGTTTCGTGTCGAGCAAGGCCAGCGCCTTGCCCACCACCGGCGAGAACTCGCGATCGGCGATCAGCACGCGGGCGCCGCCATGGTGCAGCATGAAGGCGATGGTCTCGGCATCGAGCCGCGTGTTCAGCGGGTTCATCACCGCGCCGCACATCGGCACGCCAAAAGCCGCCTCGTACATCGGCGGCGTATTCGGGGCCATGATGGCGACGGTGTCGTTCTTGCCGATGCCGCGCCGCGCCAGCGCGGAGGCCAGGCGCCGGCAGCGGGCATAGGTTTCGCGCCAGGTGTAGCGCTCGGCGCCGTGCACCACCGAGAGCTTGTCGGGATAGACATAGGCTGCGCGTTCGAGAAACGTCAGCGGCGTGAGTGGCGCATAGTTCGCCTGGTTCCGGTCGAGCCCATGCAGATATGCGCTGTTGCCACTCATTAGAATCTCCGCTTTGCGCGTGAGGAAGCCACAGTGGCTTTATACTCCCCGATCTCCTTCGAACATAGGCGGTGCGGCGGGCAATCGGGTGAAGGAATCAAGGCCAGGGCTCTGCCCCCCGGGTCAAGCCCGGGGGCAGGCTCTGGACCCGCCAGGGGGCTTTGCCCCCATGGACCCCCAGCAAAGGCACAGCCTTTGCAATCCATCCGTTTGGCGTTGCTGGGGCGGGAGGAGGCTTTGTGTCGCGGCTGCCTTTGGTGCCGGCGACGGCCGGCATCAAAGGCAGCCGCGACACAAAGCCTCCTCCCGCCCCAGCAACGCCAAGTGAAGGGTTCCAAGGGCTCCGCCCTTGGTGGGGTCCAGGGGCAAAGCCCCTGGCCTTGCTTCCTTCACCCCACCGCCCGCCGCACCGCCACGCCCGCCACCACCAGCATAACCAGCGCAATCAGCGCCATCGGCCAGGCCTGTTGCAGCACCACGGCCAGCGGCATGTCCTGCAAGAAAAGTCCGCGTGCGGCGATCAGCATGTAGCGCACCGGATCGGCGCGGCCGATGAACTCGACGAGCGGCGGCATGTTCTCCACCGGCGCCGCGTAACCCGACAGCACAATCATCGGCGACGCAATCACGAACACCCCGAGCATCGCCTGCTGCTGGGTGCGCGCCAGGCTGGAGATCGCCAGGCCGATGGCGGTGCCGGTGAGCGTGTAAAGCACCAGCATCGCCTGCAGCAGCAGCAGGTCGCCGCGGAACGGCAGGCGGAACCACAGCAGCGCCGCTACGATAACGATGTTGGCGTCCAGCATGCCGACGATGATGCCGGGCAACGCCTTGCCGCACAGGATCTCCAGCGGGCGCAACGGCGTCACCAGCAATTGCTCCAGCGTGCCAAGCTCGCGCTCGCGCGACAGCGCCAGGGCGCTGATCAGCAACGCCATGATCAGCGACAGGATGCAGACCAGGCCGGGCAGGATGAACCAGGTGCTCTCCAGCGTGGGATTGAACCAATCGCGCGTCAGCATCACCACCGGCGTGTGGCCGGGACGTTGCTCTGCCGCATAGTCGGCGACGATGTCCGCGGCGTAGCCTTGCAACAGCAGCGCGGTGTTGGAACGGCGTGCATCGACCAGCAACTGCGCCTGGGCGGTACGCCCGGCCATCACGTCGGCCGAAAAATTCTGCGGCAAATGCAACACAGCAGCGACGTCGCGAGCATCCAGCTCGGTCCTTGCCTGCATGGGCGACTGCGGTGCCAGCACGACGTGGAACGCGGGCGACGCGGCGAAGCGTCGCACCAGTTCGGCGGATTGCGCGCCGGCATCCTCGTTCCATATCCCGAGCGGAACGTTGGTCACGTCGTAGGTGGCGGCGTAGGCGAACAGCACGACCTGCACGATCGGTGGGACCAGAATGACGAGCCGGGTCTTGGGATCCTTCCAGAGCGCCGACAGCTCTTTCAGCATCAGTGCGAGGATGCGGCGGAACATCAGGAGTCCAAGGAGAGGCTGAGGCTCCCTCCCCCCTTGAGGGGGGTTGGGCCGCAGAGCGGACCGGCGGGGGAGAGGGGTTCGAACAGGCGCTGCCGGTGTAGGTCGGCACCCCCCTCCCCCGTCGGTCCGCTCTGCGGCCCAACCCCCCTCAAGGGGGGAGGGAGCAATCTGCTTTGATTGTTCAATCCAGCCTCCGCCGCGTCACCAGAACCGTGCCGGTCACCGCCAGCGTCGCCGCCACGGCCAGCGCTGCGAGGTTGGGGAGAATCACCGCCCAGACGTCGCCGGCGAGGAACAGCGTTTGCAGGATCGACACCAGATAGCGCGCCGGCACGAAAAGGGTGATCACGCGCAGCCACTCCGGCATGGCCGAGATATCGAACACCATGCCGGACAGCATCAGCGCCGGCATCATGGTCGTCAGGAACGCCATTTGCGACGCGACGAACTGGTTGCGCGCGATCGTCGAGATGAACAGCCCCCAACCGAGGGCGAAGACCAGGAACAGCGACACCGCTAGGGCCAACGCCAACAGTCCGCCGCGGAACGGCACGCCGAACAGGAACACCGCCAACACCAGCGACACCAGCATGCTGCCGATGCCCAGGACGAAGTTGCAGCCCAGCCGGGCCAGGATCAGTTCGCCCAGATGCGCGGGCGAGGCGAGCATGCTCTCCATCGTGCCATGCTCCCACTCGCGCGATACGCCGCCGGCGGTCAGCAACGTGCCGGCCATCGTCATCACCATGGCGATCACCCCCGGCACGATGGCGTCGGCGGAACGAAGTTCGGGATTGAACCAGTCGCGTATCTGCAAGGCGATGCCACCGGCGGTGCCCAGGCGCTTCTCCCGCTGCGCTCCGGACAGCCAGACCTCCAAGGCGCCGCTGACATAGCCTTCCAGGATACGTGCGGTGTTCGGATCGGTGCCGTTGACATCCAGCGCCGCGACGGCCGGCCAGTCGGTGCTGTGGCCGAGGTGCTGGGTGAAATCCTCGCGCACCACCACGATGGCGCGCACCTGGCCAGTCGTCAGCGCGGCCTGCGCGTCATGCATGCTGGCGGCGCGCTGCACTGACAGATAAGGCGACGCGTCGATCGCCTGGAGCAAGCCGCGGACGATTTCTTCGGGTGCCTTGGCAACCAGGGCGATGGGCATGTGCCTGGCGTCGAACGAGATGCCGAAGCCGAGCACCAGCAGCAGGACCAGCGGCATCAGGAAGGCGATCAGGATGGCGGAGGGATCGCGCAGGACGTGCTTCGATCTCCTTGCGCAGCAGGCCGCGCATGCGCATGATACACCGGTCCAGCGCTGCGCGCGGGACGGGATTACTGCGGGCTCGCTCATGCGGCCTCCCGTTGCGTGGTGTTTTGCGCGACGAGGGCGATGAAGGCGTCTTCCAGTGTCGGGTCGGGCAGTGCCGGGGAACACACGCTGGCGCGCAATGCGCCCGGCGTGCCGACCGCGGCCAGGCGACCCTGGCTGACGATGCCAAGCCGGTCACAATATTCCGCCTCGTCCATGAAATGGCTGGTGACCATGATGGTCACGCCTTCGTCCGCCAGCGCGCCGATGCGGTTCCAGAATTCGCGCCGGGTCAGCGGATCGACGCCGGAGGTTGGCTCGTCGAGGAACAGGATGTCGGGCCCGTGCAGCAGTGACGCGGCCAGCGCCAGCCGCTGCTTGAGCCCGAGCGGCAGATCATGCGCCACGGTGTCGGCGAGGCCGCCGAGTTCGAAGCGCTGCAACGCCAGGTCGATCGCGCGCGCCCGGGCGGCGCGGTTGAGGCCATACACGCGGGCGAAGAAGCGCAGGTTCTCCCGCACCGACAATTCGGCATAGAGCGAGAAGCGCTGCGCCATGTAGCCGATGCGCGAACGCGCCGCGGCGGGGGCGTGCAGCATGTCGAGGCCGGCGACGTGCGCGGTGCCGCCGGACGGGGTCAGCAGGCCGCACAGCATGCGGAAGATGGTGGATTTGCCGGCGCCGTTCGGGCCCAGCAGGCCGAAGATTTCGCCGCGCTGGACGTTGAAACTGACATGGTCCACGGCGACGAAGGCCCCGAAGCGGCGGACCAGGTCGCGGACTTCGATCGCTGGGGCCGGCGAAGGATGAGGATGAGGGTTGGAATGGGAATTGGGATAGGGATACTCCCCCTCCCCTTGTGGGAGGGGGTTGGGGGGAGGGGGAGTGTCCCTACCCTTACCCCTATCCTCGTCCTTGCCCTTATCTCCCGCCAGCCGATCGATGAAGCCGTCTTCGAACCGCGGCGGCAGCGGCTCCAGCGCGATGCCTCCCAGCGCGTCGGGCGTCGGGGTCGCGGCGCCATCGCGCAGCACGACGCGCAGCGTGTCACCGGCGACCAGCGCGTCGAGCACGGCCGGATTTTGTGCGGCATGCCGCGCGATGGCTCGGCGGCGGCCTGGCGGCACGGTCAGGCGGAACACCCGTCCGTTCAAAGGCGCGAGGAACTCGTCTGGCGGCGCGTCGGCCAGCAGCTTGCCCTGGTGCAGCACCAGCACGCGGCCGCAATGCGCCGCCTCGTCGAGGTAGGCGGTGGCCCAGATCACGGCCATGCCATCGGCGCGGCCTTCCTCCAGCATGGCGCTGACGATCGACCAGAGTTCGCGGCGCGACAGCGGATCGACGCCGACCGACGGCTCGTCGAGCAACAGCAGGCGTGGACGCGAGAGCAATGCACAGGCCAGGCCGAGCTTCTGCTTCATGCCGCCGGACAGCTTCCCCGCAAACCGCGTGGTGAACGGCGCCAGGCCTGTGAAGCGCAGCAATCGGGCGATGCGGGCGGCACGAAGCTCGCTCGGCATGGTATGCAAGTCGGCGTACAGGTCGAGGTTTTCGGCGACGCTGAGGTCTTCGTACAAGCCGAACACCTGCGGCATGTAGCCGATCGAGGGATGCACCGCGGCCGCGTCGGTCGCCATGTCGTGGCCGAGCACCTGCACCGTGCCGGCAGTGGGCCGCAGCAGGCCGGCGATCAGCCGCAGCAGCGTGGTTTTGCCCGCGCCATCCGGACCGACCAGGCCGGTGATGATGCCGGGCTCGATGCTTGCGTCGATACCGTCCAGCGCAAGCGCGTCGGGGTAGGCGTAACGGAGCCCGGAGATGGTGGCGACGGGATTCATAACCTCTCCCACACAGTGGGAGAGGTCGAGGCGCGTGAGCGCCGAGGGTGAGGGTGATGCGCGCCGCACGGTGCCGAACATCGAAGGTCGGGACCTGAAAAGAACAAGTGCGTGCGGTTCGCGGCGCCCTCACCCGCGTCGCTTCGCTCCACGACCTCTCCCGCGAAGCGGGAGAGGTTTTGTTTGCAAGCGCTCACTTCGCGTCTGCCAAATGGATCGTCACCGGCATGCCTTGCCGCAGACCGTCGTCCGGGTTCTCCACCCGGATGCGCAGGCGATAGACCAACTGAGTCCGCAGTTCCGGGGTCTCCACCGTCTTCGGGGTGAACTCCGCGGCCGGCGAGACGTAGCCGATATGCCCGCGATACGTGCGTCCCGCGTCGGTCGCCAGCGTCACCGCCGCATCCGGCGCCAGGCGGGCCAGGAGCGGCTCGGGGGCGAAGGCGCGCACCCAAACCTCGCCGTCGATCGCGATCGAATACACAGCGGCAGCCGGAAGCACGACGGTGCCTGGTTCGATCACCCGCGTCATCACCGTGCCCGCGCTCGGCGCGATCAGTTTGGTGTGCACGAGTTCCGTATGCGCCAACGCGACCGTGGCTTCCGCGGCGCGCAGGTTGGCGCGGCTGGCGTCGATGTCCTGGACGCGCGGGCCGTTGATCGCCTCGATCATTGCGGCATGGGTCTGCGCCAGCTTCGCGGATGCCGAATCCAGCGCCATGCGCGCATCGTCAAGTTGCTGCTGCGAGGAGACATTGCGTGCCGCAAGGTCCTTCTGCCGCGAGAAGCTGGCCTGGGCATCGGCCAGCGTCGCCTGCGCTGCGGCGTAATTGGCACGGGCCTGGTCGATATCTTCCGGACGCGTGCCGGCAAGCAATTCATCGAGTTGTGCCTTGGCGGCATCGCGGCGGCCCTCGGCCAAGGCGGTGGCGCTGGCGTAGGTGGCCGGATCGACCTCGGCGACGGTTTCGCCCTGGTTGACCCGATCGCCTTCGTGCTTCGGCATGGTAACCACGCGGCCTTCGACCTCGAAGGCCAGATCGACCTGGCGGATTTCCACATTGCCGTACAGCGTGCCGGCGTCGGGCGTGGCTGCCAGCCGTTGGGCCAGCAGCCAGCCTCCGCCGGCCAGGATGACAAGCAGGATGATGACGATCGGTAGGCGCTTCATTGCGAAAGAGTCCGTGGCAGAGAGCGCAGATTAGCGAGGACGCCGGTCTCTGGGCTTGATCCAGGTCAATTCGCTGCGCGCGAGTTTCGACTATGGCGACCTCAACGAGGTCTCGCCTCGAACCGATGTTTGCTGCTGCGGGACCGCGCGGGGCGCAGTGACCTTCGCTGCCAACAGCAGACGTCTGAGAGGCAACCATGCCGCATATCATCACCCGCCGGGCTTTCGGAGCCTCGGCGGCCATCGCCCTGGCCACCCCGTTTATCCGCCGGGCCGCCGCCGCCGCGCCGATCGAGTTGCGGTGTTCTTTGGATACCGCGCCGTCGCATCCGCGCAATGTCGCGTTTCGCGATTTCCTGGCCAAGGTCGAGGCGGCATCGGACGGCCAGGTCACGACACGGCTGTTCGAAAGCGGCGCGTTGTTCCCCGACCTTCAAGTGCTGAAGGCGGTGGTGCAGGGCCAGGTGGAGATGGCCTGCCCTGGGACCTGGACCATCACCGGCTTTGTCGCGGATGCGGATTTTTCGGAATTGCCGGCGTTCTATGGAAGGCCGATCGACCTGGTGCGCAAGGCGACCGACGGACAGGCGGGCAAGTACGTCAACACCGAGATCGCCAACAAGCTGCACGTGCAGGTTCTGGGAAGCTGGTTCGACCTCGGGTTCTACAACTGGTTCTCTTCTCGCAAGCCGCTGAACTCGCTGGCCGATATCAAGGACATGAAGATTCGCAGTCCGGGTGGGGTGCTGATCTCCTGGCGCATCCATTATCTCGGCGGCATTCCCAACGTGACGGCGTGGCCCGACGTGCCGCTGGCGATGTCGCAGGGCACGTTCGACGGGCTTATCAGTTCCAACGAGAGCTGCAACAGCGCCAAGCTGTATGATTCGGGGCTGCGCCATTCGTTGCAGGATCGCCAGGGCATCGGGCTCTATGTGCCGATCGTCAACCAGGCGTTCTGGGACAAGCTCGGCCCGAAGCTGCAAGAGACGGTGCGGCAGCTATGGGCGGACAACCTGCCCGGCTACCGCGCCAACACGGCGGCATCGCAGGCGCATGCGCGCGACGAGCTGACGCAGCATGGCGTCACCTTCGTCGATGTGCCGCAGGCGGAGCTCGACGCCATGCATGTGAACATGGTGAAGGAGCAGGATAAGGCGGTGCAGGACGCGCATATCACGCCGGAGCTGGTGAAACTGGTAATGGCGGATGTGGGGGTCTGACGGGCAGTTTGAGGACGGCTGCGGCCGGCGACCTACTGATTTCCTTGTCAGGTACGAAAGGAAGTCGTGGGTGGCCGGCCTCCGCCGGCCATGACACGGGGGACTGTGGCCCCGAATGCCGGCTTGACGAGGCGGAACCGCACAGTGCAGTAACCTGAGGCCACCAACTGCAAACGTCCGAGGGGCAACCTATGCCGAACACCATCTCACGCCGGGCCTTCGGGGCCGCGGCGGCGATTACTCTTGCCACCCCCTTCATCCGTCGTGCGGCCGCCGCCGACCCGATCGAGTTGCGGTGCTCTTTGGACACCGCGCCGTCGCACCCGCGCAACGTTGCGGTGCGCGATTTCCTCGGCAAGCTCCAGGCCGCGTCGGATGGTCAGATCACCACGAAGGTGTTCGAGAGCGGCTCGTTGTTTCCCGACCTGCAAGTGGTGAAGGCGCTGGTGCAAGGCCAGGTGGAGATGGCCTGTCCGGGAACCTGGACGATCACCGGTTTCGTGCCCGACGCCGACTTTTCGCAATTGCCGGCGCTGTACGGCCGGCCGATCGAGGCCGTGCACAAGGCGACCGACGGCAAAGGCGGCAAATTCGTCAACCAGGAGATCACCGACAAGTTGCATGTCGAGGTTCTGGGCGGCTGGTTCGACCTCGGTTTCAACAACTGGTTCTCGACGCGCAAGCCGCTCAATTCGCTGGCCGACCTGACGGGCATGAAGCTGCGCAGCCCGGGCGGCGTGCTGAACTCGTTCCGCATCCGATATTTCGGCGGCATACCGACTGTCACGGCCTGGCCGGACGTGCCGTTGGCGATGTCGCAGGGCACGTTCGATGGGCTGATCAGCTCGAACGAAAGCACCAGAAGCTCCAAGCTGTACCATTCCGGCATGCGGTATTCGTTGCAGGATCGGCAAGGAATGGGGTTATATGTGCCGATGGTCAACCAGGCGTTCTGGACCAAGGCCGGGCCGAAGTTGCAGGAGACGATGCGGAAGCTGTGGTCGGACAACCTCCCGGGCTGGCGTGCCAACAGCGCGAAGGCACAGGACGACGCACGCACCGAACTGATGCAGCACGACGTCAAGTTCGTGGACGTGCCGCAGGCGGAACTGGATGCGACGCAGGCGAAAATGTTGAAGGAGCAGGATAAGGCGGTTGCGGATGCGCATATTTCACCGGAGCTTGTGAAGTTGGTCATGGCGGATGCCGGAGTCTAAGCACTCGGAGATTCCGCATCCCGGTCTCAGGCGGTTCTTTTCCGTGTGGGACCGGGTGGAGCGCACCCTGGTCGGTTTGCTCGGCGCCGTGGCGCTGGCGATCGCCGTAACGCAGGTGTTCGGGCGCTATATCGCCCCGTCGCGATCGATCAACTGGGGCGAGGAAGTCATCGTCTACATCATGGTCTGGGGGGTGATGCTGATCGCCAGCCAGCTTGTACGCAACGATGGGCAGGTACGGCCGGATCTGGTGCTGCGCATGCTCCCGGCGAGTGTGCAGCGCTGGCTCGAGGTGTTCAATTGCCTGGTGGCGATCGCGTTTACCTTCGGTATGGTATGGTATGGCTGGGATGTGGTTGGCACCGCGCTATTGTTGGATCAGCGCAGTTCCTCCGATCTGCAATTCCCGATCTGGATCTACTATATGGCGCTGCCGGTCGGCGGCGCCTTGATGCTGATACGCTATGTCATCCGGCTGATCCGCTACGCGCTGTTCTTTGACCCTCGCACGATGTCGGTCGGCCACACGATCGTTCTCGCGCACGAAGTGGGTTCCGAACTGGCGTTGACGCTCCACGAAACCGCCCACGAATAGGACGGACACGCGTCATGGCAGCCGTCGGATTCCTGCTGATGTTCTTCGGCTTGCTCGCAGCGGGCATGCCGATCTTCCTGGTGCTCGGCACGTGTGCCGCGGTGCTGTACTTCGTGTCCGGCCAGCCGATGATCGGGCTGGCGCAGAACATGATCGACCAGCTCAATTCCACCACGCTGATGTCGCTGCCGCTGTTCGTGATGGCCGCGGCCTTCATGCGGCGAGGCGGTGTGGCGCAGGCGCTGGTGGATTTGTCCACGGCCTGGCTGGGTGGCGTGAAGGGCTCGCTCGGCCTGGTTGCGGTGGTGTCCTGCGCTTTGTTCGCGGCGATTTCGGGGTCTTCCGTGGCGACCGCGCTGGCGATGGGCACCATCCTGCTGCCGGCGATGCTCGCGCGCGGCTATCCGCGCGGCTTCTCGCTCGGCGTGCTGGGCGCGTCGGGCACCATCGGCGTGGTGATCCCGCCGTCGCTGGCGCTGATCCTTTACGGGATCGTGACGGAACAATCGGTGCCGAGGCTGTTCCTCGCGGGAATCATGCCGGGGCTGTTGCAGGCCGGCGCGTTCTTCCTTTGGGTGCTCTACTACGCGCGGCGCAAGAATTTCCCGGTCGAGCCGTCGATGCCGCTGCGCGACCGGCTGCGTGTCACGGTGCGGGCGCTGCCGGCGATGGCGGTGCCGTTCGTCGTGCTGACGGGCATCTACGGCGGCTTCATGACCGTTACGGAATCAGCGGCGCTGGCGGCGGTGACCTCGCTGGCGGTCAGCATCGTGGTGTATCGCGGCTTCCCGGTGACGCAGACGCTGGAGGTGATCGCCGAGGCGTTGTCGAGCGCCGGCGTCATCATGCTGATCATCGCCACCGCTTTGGTGTTTGGCCATTGGATGACCGGCTCGGGGCTGCCGGCGAAGCTGGTGGAGTTCGCGGTCGCGCAGGGATTCAGCACCTGGGAATTCCTGCTGGCGATGAACCTGCTGCTGCTGATCATCGGCTGCTTCCTGGAGGTGGTCAGCACGCTGCTGCTGGTGATGCCGATCCTGGCGCCGGTGCTGGTACCGCTGGGCGTCGATCCGGTGCATTTCGGCATCATTTTCACCCACAACATGGAGGTGGGCCTGGTGCATCCTCCCGTGGGCCTGAATCTGTTCGTACTGTCCACCATTTCGGATGCGCCGATGGGCGAGGTGATCCGTGGCATCCTGCCGTTCCTGGTGTTGCTGCTGTGCGTGCTGGGGCTGATCACCTATTGGCCGGCGATGACGCTGTGGCTCCCCGACCTGGTGTTCGGGAAGTAGCCGGCGCGCCGCCACTGCTCATATCAAGCGTCCTTGAGTTTGACCTTCCGTCGTTGCCGGCCGCCCCCTCGTCATGGCCGGCACAAGGCCGGCCATGACGAGGGGGGCGGTCGGCGTCCTGCCGTAGGTCAGTTTCTGTGACGCTTGGTATCAGATCGCCAGCGGCCGCGCCTTCAGCCAGAGAAACAGCGGTATGCGGGTCCAGCGCGCCAGGCGGTCGCGCCCGTGATCGAGTTCGGGCACCGGTTCGCGCAGCGAGGTGATTGCGAATCCCGCCGCCTCCAAAGCAGCCGCATAGGCTTCGAGCGGCTGCGACCAACCGGCAAAATTCATCCGCAGGCCACTGTGCTCTTCCACGCCGTCGAAGCGCCGGCGGCCGAAATAGCTGCCTTCGACAACGAACGCGGCATTCAATTCGGGACCGGCGAAGCGGCCGCGGTCGGCAAACGGATGCACAATGGACATGACAAGCTGCCCGGTGGGGCGCATGACGCGGCGGATTTCGTGCAAGGCCGCCGGAACATCCGCAACGTCCATCAGGACGTTATATGCCATGACGAGATCGAATTGAGCATCCGCGAATGGCAATCTGGCCGCCGTTGCGACCGCGTAGGCCTGCGCGGAGCCGGCCTGCGCCGCCGCCGCCACAAGTTCGATGACCGGATCGACCGCAGTCACCTGATAGCCGCAGGCGTTCAGCACGCGCGAGATGCGGCCCTCGCCGCAACCCACATCGAGGGCCTGGCCGTTGCCACGGCCGATGAATGCCACCAGCGCAGCCTGATAGGCCCAGAAGGCATCATGGTTCGGCGTGCGTGCCCAAGCGATCCAATCTCCGGCGACCCGGGACCAATGTTTGCGGTCCTCGTCTGCGTCCGTCATCGGTGCGTCTCCCGGCGTTGCACGCTGCCATCGGTGGTCCTACGACCGGAGGGCCCGGCCAACCAAGGGCGACGTTGCCAGACCTGTGGAACAATTGCCGCGCCTCGGTGGAGGCGGCACTTGGGAACGGTCCGGGAACAAACGAATCTGCTGCCGGCGGATCGCAAATTCCGTGTCATGGCCGGCCACCCACGACTTTGCTGCTGGCAACAAGAAAAGTCGTGGGTAGCCGGGCCAAGCCCGGCCATGACACGGAATTTGCAGCGCGATTACTTTGGAGGACTGTTCCCGGACGGACACTAAGGCCTTCAGCCGGTGACGCCGCTTGACAGGAAGTTGTCAGGAATGTTTACAGTACGTCATAGATCTGTTGAATCGGGGTCTTCAAGTCATTGGTTCCACCCCCTTCCGGCGCGCGGCACGGTATTTGCGTAGATCAACTGGCAAGCTCATCCTTCAAAGGGAATATACAATCGTGAGGACACTCCTGCTTGCTGCAGCGCTCTTCGCTGTGGGCGCCGCCGGATCGGCGAACGCTTGGGTGACGGTAGTCACGTTCGACAGCTTGACCCCTGACAGGAGCCTGGTTCCAGACGGATATGCCGGGATCACGTGGTTCGGTGACTGGACGGTCTTTAGTGATGAATATGCGCCATATCCCCCCGAATCTCCTCCTAACAGCGTCTACGCCGCCATAACGGATGCGCCATTCCAATTTTCATTTCCTGTGGTATTCAGTGGAGCTTATTTCGCCGGCTACGGCGATAACCAAGTAACATTCGATATGTACCTGGGAGGCAATCTGGTAGCAACGAGCGCAAGCTTAACGCCGAGTGGAACCGAGACGTTTCTGCCTTCGAGTTACAATGGACTGGTGGACAAGGTTGTTGTGGTGGACACCGGCACTTTGGACCAATATGTTATGGACAATGTCACATTCACCCCTGAGCCTACCTCGCTTGCGGTGCTGGCCACGGGATTGCTCGGTCTCGGCCTGAGGCGCCGCAAGCGCGCCAAATAGCGGCTGTCGGGATTCTTTACAGGCGTGCCATCGCTGTACCGCTGATCGTCCACCCAGCGGCGAAGCCGTGAAATCAGGGCTGCTCGCGCGGCGCCCAGACACGCAGCGCCAAGTGCACAGTGAACGCATGCTCCCGCGGCAAGCCCCGGGCGCACAGGCCGGGCCCGGCGACCGCCCCACGCCAGGCAATACTATGGGCGGCGTGCGAGGACAGCGGCACGCCTCACGCGTACACCCCCACCGGAACGTCCTTGCCGAAATACGCCTGCTCCAGCCGCTGCGGCAATTCCGGCTCCGACGTCGCCGCTTCCAGCACCACCTTGCGGCGCGCCAACGCATAAACCCGGTCCGCCAGGCGCAGCGCCTTCTCGATCAATTGCTCGACCAGCAGCACCGCAGTGCCGCCCTCCCGCAACTTGGCTGCCACCGCCAGCACGCGATCCACCAGCACCGGCGACAAGCCGGCCGACGGCTCGTCCAGCATCAGCAGGCGCGGCCGTCGCACCAGGCCCTGCGCCACCGCCAGCATTTGCTGCTGGCCGCCGGACAGCGCGCCGGCACGGTCGAGGCGCTTCGCCTCGATTTCGGGAAAATACGCCAGCGCCTCGGCCACGCGCCCGGCACGCTCCCCGCGCGGCAGGTCGTAGCCGGCCAGCAGCAGGTTGTCGGTGACGGAAAGCTGCGCGAACACGCGATGACCCTCGACCACGTGAACCAGCCCGCGCCGCGCGGCCTCGCGCGGGGTTACGCCGGCCAGGTCCTCGCCGGCGAAGCGCACCTCGCCGCGCAAGGACAGCAACCCGGACACCGCGCGCAATGCCGGGTTCAGGCGGCGGCCTGGCCGAAATAGGCCTGCTTGAGCCGCTGCGGCAGATCGGCCTCGGCGGCCGCCGCCTCAAGCACGATTCGCCCGCCGGCCAGTGCATAGACGCGATCAGCGAAAATCAGCGACTTCTGCACCGCTTGCTCTACCAGCAGGACCGATGTGCCGCCGCTGCGCAAGGCAGCGGCGACCGCCAACACACGATCGACCAGCACGGGTGACAGGCCAGCGGAAGGCTCGTCGAGCATCAAGAGCCTGGGCCGGCGAACCACGCCCTGCGCCACCGCCAACATCTGCTGCTGCCCGCCGGAGAGCGCGGCGCCAAGCTGGTTCCGCTTGGCCGCAATCTCGGGGAACAACGCATAGACTTCCTCGATACGGGCAAGATGCGCCGCCCGCGGCAGGTCGTAGCCGGCAAGCAGCAGATTATCCTGCACGCTCAGATGGGTGAAAATACGGTGGTCCTGGATGACGTGTGCGATCCCCAGCCGCACCGTATCCTTCGCACCGAGCCCAGCGAGGTCGCGGCCGTCGAACACCACGCGCCCGGCCTGCTTGGGCAGCAGCCCCGCAATGGTGCAGAGCAGAGTGCTTTTGCCCGCGCCGTTCGGCCCCAGAATGGCGACCAGCTCACCCCGGCCGACGGTGATATCGACGCCGTGCAACACGCGAAGTTTGCCGTAGCCGGCGGTCAGCTGGGCCGCGACGAGCAAGGACTCAGCTTCCGAGATAGGCATCGATGACATCCTGGCGCGCCCTGATCTCGGCCGGCGTTCCCTTGGCGAGGCTGTGGCCCAGGTTGAGCACGGTCACTTGTTGGCAGATGTCGAAGACGAGGTCGGTGTGGTGCTCGACCAGCAGCACACCGATCCCGATGCGGCTGATCGAGGTGATCAACGCCCCCAGCAGTTGAATTTCATCGCCCGCCAGCCCGGCGGCCGGTTCGTCGAGCAGCAGGAACCCAGGGTCGGGCATCAGCGCGCGGGCAATCTCAAGAAAGCGCAGCTCGCTGTGCTGCAACCGGTCTGCGCGCACGTCCGCCAGGCGCTTCAGCCCCACGGCCTCAAGCGCGAGCACGGCCCGCTGCCGCAGCTCTCTCTCGTCGCGCCGGTAGCGCCCAAGGCCAAGGACGGTCTCGATGAAGCTGCATTGGCCGAGCACGCTGCCGCCGATCATGACGTTGGCGAGCACGGAGGCCTCGCCGACGATGCGCGGCGTTTGGAAGGTGCGGGCGATGCCGATGCCGGCCCGGGTCTGCGGCGCGCCAGCCGGAAGCGCTGCGCCGCGCAGGCGGACCGCGCCGGAATCAGGCCGGTAGAAGCCTGAGATCACGTTGAGCACGGTCGTCTTGCCGGATCCGTTCGGGCCGATCAGGCCGTGCACCTCGCCCGGCGTGATGGCCAGGCTGAGGCCATCGATCGCGCGCACGCCACCGAAGCTCAGAACCACATCCTCGACGTCGATCTGTCCCGGCGTCTGCGTGGCCGATAACAGCCGGGGCAAGATCGCGTCGTTCGGCCGGATGATCCGTCCGGTTTCCAGCGGCTTGCGGTTCTTGAAATCGAACAGATTGGCGAAGCCGCCGGGTGCCAGCAACACGATCGCCAGCAGCAGCGTGGCATAGAGGAACGTGGCCCAGGCGGCCAGCGGCGCCGCCACCTCGGGCAACAGGGTGAGCAATACGGTCGCGCAGAGCGGGCCGAGGATGGAACCGCGGCCGCCGATCAGGATCGCGATGAAGAACAGGATCGAAAGATCGATCGAGAAGGCGTCGGGCGTGATGTAGCTTTGTAGCGAGGCGAACAGGCCGCCAGAAACGCCTCCGGTCGCGCCGGCGAACAGGAAGACAAGGGTGAGCATGATCGGTTTGGAGATGCCGTTCGCCTCGGCGGCGACTTCGGCATCGCGAATTGCCAGCAGCGCGCGTCCGAACCGGCTGGCAGCGACATTCACGCTGAGCCAAGTGCATAGCGCGGCAGCGGCCAGGCAGAAGTAGTAGAACCCCCAGGTGGTGGAAAACAAACCGCCGAAGGTCGGCCCGGCGACGCCAATTCCGCCGCCGGTGACGCTCTGCCAAGCCATCGCGATCTGCGTCACGATGGTGGCGAAGCCGATCGTCGTCACGGCGAAATAGAACGCTCGCAGCCTGAGTGCCGGCAAGCCGATGATCACACTCGCGATCGCCCCGGCGACGCCGGCCGCTGCCAGCGCGAGGTAGGGCGACACGGGTGCGAAGGCGGTGCCTGCCGAGAGCACGCTGGTGATGTAGGCGCCCAGCGCGAGCAGCGCGACGCCCCAGCCGATGGCGATCTGACCAGCAAAACCCACGACCAGATTCAGGCCGGAAACCAAAACCCAATAGACGGCGGCACGGCCGATGATCAGCCCGAAATAGGCATTGTCCGTCAACGGCAGCAGGCAGGCCAGCCCGAACAACCCGACGAACGGCGCCAGCTTGCCGACGAGCTGCCGCGGTGTCGGCCGCGGTATGCCGCTGCTTGCGCGATCGTGCAGCACGACCTGCGACATCAGACCCGCCTCGCCGGCGGTTCGCCGAACAGGCCTTGCGGCACGATCAACAGCACGACGATGAACACCCCGAACACGGCGACCGAGGAAAACACGCCGCCCACCAGGAAGTTCGCGGCCTGCTGGAACAGTCCAAGCGCGATGCCGGCCACCACCGCGCCGCGGTTGTTGCCGATGCTGCCAAGCGCCACCGGGATGAAGCCGTAGAAATTGAACGGCGACACGTTGGCGAAGAAGGCGAGCATGATGCCGCCGCTGGCGAATCCGGCCAGCCCGCCGATCGCGCCGGCCAGCGCATAGCTCGCAACCCGCAGCCCGCGTTCCGGCAACCCGAGCGCGCGGGCAGCGAAATTGTCCTCGGCGATGGCAATGAAGGCCCGGCCGATCATGCTGTTCCGATAGAGCCACTCCAGGCCACCGACCACGAGCACACAGGCGACGACCGGCATCCAGAAACGTTCGCGGATTCCCAACAGATCCACGGGAATGAGCTGGGGAAACGGCTGCGGCACGGTGCTCCATTCGATGGCCGCGAATTGCTGGATCATCAGGCACAGCGCCAGCGTCGAGAGCACGTAGAGGTGCTGGTCCAGGCTGCGCAACACCGGCCGCACGGCAACGAACTCGGTAACCACGCCGACCAGTGCGCACACGGCCAGAGTGGCGGCCAGCCCGACAATTCCCGGCAGGCCGAGCCGGTCGATGAACAGGGCGCCGCACACGCCGCCCAGCATGCCAAGCGCCCCCGCGGTAAAACTGAACACCCGCGAGGTGCTGAACATCACGTTGTAGGCCACGGCGATGAGCGCGTATGCGGCGCCCATCGCCAAGCCATAGGAGACGATCGATTCAAACATCGGGCGCTCGCGTCAGGCGAGGGGCGTCAGGCGCCGGGCGCCAGGTTCATCGCGCCGTTGCGGCTCGAGTTGGCCGCCGACATGACGATCTCCGAAGTCGGATAGCCGTTATGCTCCTTCGGCGAGAAGGCGTAGTCGCCATACAGGCCCGGCCAGTTCGGCAGGCTGTTCCAGTAGGCGATGATCTTGTCCGAATCGCTGGAGCCGGTCTTGCTCACCGCCTCGGCGACGAGCGTCACCGCATCGACTGCCGCGGTCACCCACCAGAGCAATGTGTCCTGTAATTCGACCTTGCCCTTCACCTCGTCGACGAACGCTGCCATGCGCGGCGGCAGGTTGCCGTTGGCGTCGTAGCTGCACGAGCGGTAGCCGACCGTGAAAACGTTGTTCCAGTACTCCGGCTTCTCCAGCAGATGGGCCACGTCGCCCGAACCCAGGGCGGGATGGCCCGCCATGACGACGTCCCAGCCGATCCGCCCGCGCGCGTTCATCATGCGGGCATCCAGGCCGGTCGAATCACTCCAGCAGGCGATCGCCTGCGCGCCGGCATCGCGCGCGTGCAACAGGTTGGGCGAGACATCCTGCGCGTTGGCGTCGATCACTTCGCTATAGACGACCTCGGCGCCGGCGTTGCGGAAGTTGGCGACCGACGCGGCGGTTGCCGTGGTACCGTAGCCGGTGTTGTCGCCGATAACCGCGACCTTCTTCACCTTCAGGACGTCGAGGAGGTGGTGGCGAACGGCGGCATCCCATTGCGTGACATTTGGCGACAGCCGGAAGGCGTTGGGGAACTTGTCGGGATCGATCAGCGAATCGACGACGCAGATGCCGAGGCTGGGGATCTTGAAGCGGGTGAATATCGGCGTGGTGGCCAGCGACTCGCCGGAGTTGACCGGGCCGAAGACGGCATGGACCTTCTGGTTTGACGCGAGGTCGGTGGCGGCGTTCACGGCCTTCGCTGGATCGCCCGAACTGTCGCGGGTGATGACCTCGATCATCCGGCCGCCCACGCCGCCCGCGGCGTTGATCTTGTTGGCGGCATAGACGATGCCTCGGTTGAAACCGACCCCGGGCGCCGAATTCGCCCCGGTGAGGGCGGTCAGCCACCCGAAGCGGATCGGCTCGGGTGCCGCCGCCACCCGCCGGGAGGTGAGCCCGGCCGCGGCTACGCCAAACGATCCATAAAGAACACCGCGACGTGTGAGAGACATGACGACATTTCCTTTGCTTGTTCGCAGACCGCACGGCGAGCCGGGGACTGGCAATCAGCGTGCATCGGTTCGCCTGCTTAATCGGACGGCCGAATGCCGCGGAGCCGAGAGTGCGATTGATTGCCGCCCACTATTCTTGAGCCGCGTCGCTATTCTTTGGGGGGGCCGCGCGCATTGATGTGGATCAAAGCGCCGGCCGGGCTGGGACGTTCTGGCCGAACCCGCGCCGGCGCGCCATACTGCTGCGTAGCGGCGGGACGGAGCGGACCAATGGCTGTCGAGAAACAAGCCTATCGCGAGGCAATGGCCCGCCTCGGTGCGGCGGTGAATGTGATCACCACCGATGGACCGGGTGGGCGGGCCGGGTTCACCGCCTCGGCGGTGTGCAGCGTGACCGATACGCCGCCGACACTGCTGGTGTGTGCCAATCGCACCAACGATTCCTACCCGGCGATGAAGGCCAACGCGGTGCTGTGCGTGAACACGCTGGCGGGGGCGCATGAGGAGCTTTCGCCGGTGTTCGCCGGGATGACCGATCACACGATGGAGGCGCGGTTCGAGGGCGCCACCTGGCACGCGTTGCTGACCGGCGCTCCGGTGCTGGACGGCGCGCTGGTGGCGTTCGATTGCCGCATCACGCAGATCGTCGAGGTCGGCACGCATGACGTGTTCATCTGTTCAGTGGAGGCGGTGGAAGTCGGCACGGTGCACGAGGGGTTGATCTACTACGCTCGCGGCTATCATCGCATCGTGCACGGCGGGTAAAGGCCAGGGGCTTTGCCCCTGAAACCCCACCAAGGGGCTCTGCCCCTTGGATCCCCGCCAAGGGCGGAGCCCTTGGGACCCTTCACCTGGAGTGATTGGACGGGAGGGGTCATGTGATGCTGCTGCCTGCGATGCGCGTGCATCGCAGGCAGCAGCATCACATGACCCCTCCCGTCCAATCACTCCAACGGATGGATTGCAAAGGCTCCGCCTTTGCTGGGGGTCCAGGGCAGAGCCCTGGCCTTGATCCTTCCCCTCGATTGCCCGCGGCAAACTATCTGACTATAGTCAGAAAATGGATGCTGGCCAGATCGAACAGGTCCGTCGCTTCAACCGTATGGTCACGCAGCGGGTAGGCGTGCTGGAGGACAGCTACCTCCGGCGCGGACGCCCCATAAGCGAGGCCAGATTGCTCTACGAAATCGGTGCGAACGGCGCCGAAATACGCGGCTTGCGCGACAGGCTCGGGCTGGATTCCGGCTATGTCAGCCGGCTGTTGCGGTCGCTCGAACGGCAAGGACTCGTGCTGGTGACCAGCGACCCAAGCGACCGCCGCGCGCGCCTCGCTGCTTTGACCGCCAAAGGGCGGGCCGAACTCAAGGCGTACGACCGGCTGTCCGATGGCCTGGCGAGATCGGTCTTGTCGTCGCTTGAATTGCCGCAGCAGCACAGGCTTGTGACGGCCATGGCTGAGGTCGAACGACTGCTGCGCGCGGCTTCGGTCGAGGTGCGCCGCGAAGCCCCCGCCAGTGCCGATGGGCGCTGGTGCATCGCGCAATATTTCAAGGAACTCGCGAACCGGTTCGAGACTGGCTTCGACCCCGGCAAGACGAATTCTGCCAGCGAGGCAGAACTGACGCCGCCAGCCGGTTATCTTGTGATCGCGCGCCTCGATGGGCGGCCGGTCGCGTGCGGCGCGCTCAAGATCAAGGACAGTGCCGTCGCCGAGATCAAGCGCATGTGGACCGCGGAATTGGCGCGCGGACTTGGCATCGCCCGCAAGGTCCTGGCGACATTGGAAGGCATCGCCTGCGAGCGTAGAATCACGACCGTACGGCTGGAGACCAACAAGGCCCTGGTTGAAGCGCAGGCGCTGTATCGGAAGTGCGGCTATCGGGAGGTCGCAGCATTCAACGACGAACCGTACGCGCATCATTGGTTCGAGAAGCGATTGTGAAGGCGTTGGTGCGAGGTCGCACCCAGCCCCGCGGTCAATCGCCCCCAGGCCAGCCTCTCCCCTGCTCTCGCGGGTGAGGCCCGTAGGCGCTATACCCCGTGACAAGCCGGATGAAGGGAAATGACCATGCTGACCAGGCGCTGGGACAAATCGAAACTGCCGTCCCGTCACGTGACCGTCGGGCCGGACCGCGCACCGCATCGCAGCTACTACTACGCGATGGGCCTGACCGAGGACGAGATCGACCAGCCCTTCGTCGGTGTCGCCACCTGCTGGAACGAAGCCGCGCCCTGCAATATAGCGCTCAGCCGCCAGGCCCAGTCGGTCAAGAAGGGCGTCGCCGAGGCCGGCGGCACACCGCGCGAATTCACCACCATCACGGTGACCGACGGCATCGCCATGGGCCACCAGGGCATGAAGTCGTCCCTGGTGTCGCGCGACCTGATCGCCGATAGCGTCGAACTGACGGTGCGCGGCCACTGCTACGACGCCCTGGTCGGCCTGGCCGGCTGCGACAAGTCGCTCCCTGGCATGATGATGGCCATGCTGCGGCTGAACATTCCGTCGGTGTTCATGTATGGCGGCTCGATCCTGCCGGGAAAGTTCCACGGCCGCGACGTCACCGTGGTGGACGTGTTCGAGGCGGTGGGCCGGCACTCAGCCGGCAACATGTCCGCCGAGGAACTGCACGAACTTGAATGCGTCGCCTGCCCCTCCGCCGGCGCCTGCGGTGGCCAATTCACCGCCAACACCATGGCGACCGTCAGCGAGGCGATCGGCCTTGCTCTGCCCGGTTCCGCCGGCTCGCCCGCACCGTACGAGGAGCGCGACCGTTTCGCTGTCGAATCCGGCCGCGCGGTCATGACATTGCTCGAAACAGGCCTGCGGCCGCGCGACATCGTCACCCGCCGCGCGCTCGAAAATGCCGCGATGGTGGCGGGCGCCACCGGCGGTTCCACCAATGCCGCGCTGCATCTTCCGGCAATGGCGCACGAAGCGGGCATCCGCTTCACCATGGACGACGTGGTGGAGATCATGCGGCGCACGCCGTACCTCGCCGACCTGAAACCCGCCGGCAAATACGTCGCCTTCGACGTGCACAAGGTCGGCGGCATCCCCGTCATCCTCAAGGCCCTGCTCGAGGGCGGCCTGCTGCACGGCGACTGCATCACCGTCAACGGCAAGACCCTGGCGGAGAACTTGAAGGATGTCGTGTTCCCCACCGACCAGGACGTGATCTATCCGGTGTCGAAACCGATCTCCACGACCGGCGGGTTGACCGGACTGAAAGGCAACCTCGCGCCGGACGGCGCGATTGTGAAGATCGCCGGCATGACCGATCTGCGCTTCGAAGGCACCGCGCTGTGCTTCGATTGCGAGGAGGATGCCTTCGCCGCGGTGCAGGCGCGTGCCTACAAGAAGGGCGACGTGATCGTCGTGCGTTATGAAGGTCCAAAGGGCGGGCCGGGCATGCGCGAGATGCTGTCCACCACCAGCGCGATCTACGGTCAGGGCATGGGCGCGGATGTGGCGCTGATCACCGACGGGCGGTTCAGCGGCGCGACGCATGGTTTCTGCATCGGCCATGTCGGGCCGGAGGCGGCGGTGGGCGGCCCGATCGCTCTGCTGAGGAACGGCGACAGGATCGTCATCGACGCGAACCAGGGCACCATCGACATGCTGGTGCCGGAGGCGGAACTCGCCGCGCGCCGCGCCGCCTGGCAGCCGCGCAAGACCGACTACAACGCAGGGGCGATCTGGAAATACGCGCAACTGGTCGGGCCGGCGCACCTCGGCGCGGTGACGCACCCTGGCGGCGAGGCGGAGAGCCACTGCTACGCGGATATTTGAACGCCGCCTGCCCGGGGATCGTTGTTACGATTCGCCAACCCGTGTTACCGGCTCGCTCGCTACGTTTGCGATGCCATGATCTCTGGGAGAAAGTGTATGAGGCGGCTGGCAGCGATTTTCGTAGCCTTTCTGGCGATCGGCATCGGCAGCGCGGTGGCGCAGCCGCCGCCTCCTGCCGGACCGCCCCCGATACAATATGAGGCCGTGCCGCCGCCGCCCGGCGAGCGCTATGTCTGGGAGCCGGGGCATTGGCACTGGAACGGCGTGCAGTATGTCTGGTTCCGCGGCCACTATGTGATCCGCCAGGCGGGATGGGGCCACTATGTGCCGGGCCACTGGGTCTGGCGTCCGGACCTCGGCCGCCACGTGTGGGTCCCCGCGCACTGGGAGTAGTAGCGGCAGCACAAGGACTGACTGCGGCTGGGGCCGATCACCCTACGATTCGGCCGATGGCCCCGTGGCCCCGTGTCCCCGGGTCCCCGCGCCCCGCCGTCATGGCCGGCCTTATGCCGGCCATCCACGCCTTTGCCGGGGCGGTCGCGGGAAGGCGTGGATGGCCGGCACAAGGCCGGCCATGACGACGGGGCGGTCGCCCTGACTCAGTGCGGTCGGCCCGCCTCAGTGCGGCAGGTCGTCGTCGCGCGTCTCTCGGCCCAGCGCCATGGCGACGATTGAAACCAGCGCGAAGCACGTCATGAACGCGGTTGCCTTGGCGAAGTCGCCGCCGAACGGCGCGGCGAGCAAGCCGGCGACCAGCGGGCCAAAGCTGGTGATTACCCGGCCGGAGCCGTTGCAGAACGACACCGCCGTGGCGCGAACATGCGTGGGGAACAGCTCCGGCAAGTACACCGCGTGGCCGGAGAACACGCCGAACACGAAGAAGCCGAAGACCGGCAGCACGTACGGATACAGGTGCCAATCGTGCAGGCCGAGATACAAATACAACCCGGCCACCAATGTGCCGACGTTGTAGAACACCACGGTCGGGCGCCGTCCGGCGATGTCGGCGATGAAGCCGAACGCGGCGTAACCGCAGATGCCGCCGAGGCCCCATAGCATCATGCCGTAGCCGACCAGCGGCGCGGCGGCGGCTCCCGTGATGCCCTGCCTTGCCAGCATCTGGCCCTGGATGGTCGGCAGCCAGATGTTGCTGGTCCAGATCGCCAGCAATGTGCCGACGCAGAACAGCAGCCCAACCAAGGTCCAGTAGCGGAGTTGGCGGCTGAACAGTTGCGCCGGCACGAAACTGAGGAACGCCTTGTCGTCGGCGCTCATCTCGCGCGCCGCGCGCAATGCCTGGCGGCGGGCCCGCACGGCTTCGAACCGTTCCGGTTCGGCCATGCCGCGGCGGACCAGCAACAGCACCAGCGCCGGCAGCACGCCGGTAAACATCACGTAGCGCCAGCCATAGGGTCCGACCAGGGCGTAGATCTGTCCTCCGATCAACGTGCCCAGCCCGCCGCCGGTCATCATCACGCCAAGCACCTTGGCGCGTTGCGTATCGGCGAAGACTTCGGCGACCAGGGGAATGCCGATGACGATCTCGGCGCCGGTGCCGACCCCGGTGAGAAAGCGCAGGATGCCGAACACCAGGGTGTTTTGCGCGAAGCCTTGCAACGCAGTGAACACCGCGACGATGGCGATGCTGAGCGCCAGGGTGCGGACGCGGCCGATGTAGTCGGCGATGACGCCGAAGAAGAACCCGCCCAGCGCCCAGCCGAGCAAGCTGATCATGGCGAGGATGCCGCCGACGCGGCCGATATCGGCGATGGCCGGGCTGCCACCCATCAGTTCGGTCAGCGCCGGGCGCAACACCAGGGAGAACAGGCCGAAATCGGTGCCGTCGAGAGTCCAGCCCAGCCAGACGACCAGAAATACCATCCATTGATAACGCGTGAAGTCGCGCACGAATCCAAGTGGCCGCGCTGCCGCCTGGCTTGACTGGCTCATTCAATTCCTCCTGTCGCGGCAGATTTTCGGGAGTTTGCCCTTTTGAATTCTCATCCGCAATATTCTGCGGCGCGGCGTCAGTCGTTCGGCCGCGCAAGGCTTTGAAGCTTGCGGATGGGATGGAGTGTAAGCGAGAGGAAGCGGCCGGGGCAATCGTGCGGGCGGTGCGCCGTTGTTACAGGTCGAGCCTGGACTGCCGGGCATCATGGATGGCGCCGCGACCGCGCGACCTGGCCGCGGCTTGTGCACGCGGGTCCGACGGATTGAAGGCCGCCGTCCATATGCGGCGGCGGGCTTCGTAGGCGCGCTGCCTCGCCGTGGTTTCAGCGAGGAACTTCGCGGTTACCTCGACGCGATGGGGCGGTCCGGAGTCGGTTCTGTCGGTCATCGGCGGAGCTTACCTCGCCCACGCTGCGGGCGGGAGGGGTCGAGGATTGTCGGCCACCGGGCGCGGGAGATCGGATCGGCACGCGCTGAACGACACCATCGCGGACGGTTGGTGTCAGACATGCGGGGTCGGTGTGGTGGCGTTTTGTCGATCTATGGCAGGATAGTGAGAATCCGCGCGGCAATCAGACCAGTCCGGCAAAGCTACGAATCATGGTGAGCACCTGTTGTCAGAACAGCAAAATTCGTTCTTTGGGAAAGCTTGCCGAGTCTCCCTGAGCTTTGTGAGACATTTCTTGCCTTGAAAGCAGCACCGGCCCAGCCGAAGCCCCCCCCGGCCGAAGTGTGCGAATTCCGCACACCCCGACAATCGGAGGGGAATGGTGTAGACTGCCGCGCCATGGACATCGCCACGGACCTCGATACCACGCAGTTTCCCGCCCGCTACTGGCACGCCCTGCCGGACGGGCGCATCCAGTGCGACGTCTGCCCGCGCTTCTGCAAGCTGCATGAAGGCCAGCGCGGACTGTGTTTCGTGCGGGCGCGGACCGGCGATGCGATGGTGCTGACCACCTACGGCCGCTCCTCCGGCTTCTGCATCGATCCGATCGAGAAAAAGCCGCTCAACCATTTCCTGCCCGGCACGCCGGTGTTCTCCTTCGGCACCGCCGGCTGCAACCTGACCTGCAAGTTCTGCCAGAACTGGGACATCTCGAAAGCCCGGGAAACCGACAAGCTGAATCAAAGCGCCGCCCCCGCGCAGATTGCCGCCGCGGCACGGCAGTTGGGCTGCCGGTCCGTCGCGTTCACCTACAACGATCCGGTGATCTTCCTGGAATACGCGGTGGACACCGCGCGCGCCTGCCACGAGGCCGGGCTGAAGACCGTCGCCGTCACCGCCGGCTACATCACGCCGCAGGCGCGCGGCGAGTTCTATGAACACATCGATGCCGCCAACGTGGACCTTAAGGCGTTCACCGAACCGTTCTATCGCAATCTGTGCGGGGGAAAATTGTCCGACGTGCTGGATACGCTGGTCTGGCTGCGGCATGAAACGAAAGTCTGGCTGGAGATCACCACGCTGCTGATTCCCGGCGAGAACGACGGCGACGCCGAACTGGGCGCGCTGGCAAGCTGGGTGGCAGCGGAACTCGGCGCGGACGTGCCACTGCATTTCAGCGCGTTCCATCCGGACTGGCGGATGCGCGAGACGCCGCCGACGCCGCCGGCGACACTGACCCGGGCGCGGGCGATCGCGATGGGACGCGGGCTGCGTTACGTCTATACCGGCAACGTGCACGATCCGGCCGGCGGCAGCACCTGGTGTCATGGCTGCGGGACGCTGCTGATCGGGCGCGATTGGTACGAGCTGGGCGCGTGGGGGCTGGATGCGCACGGAAGCTGCGCGCAGTGCGGCACGGCGGCGGCGGGAGTGTTCGAGCCGGCGCCGGGCACTTGGGGGCGCAAGCGGCAGCCAGTGCGGTTTGGCGGGTGACGCGGCGTGAGCCGCCGTTCGACGAGGCGATCTATCAGCCCGACACAATGGTGACGGTGATCGTCGTCCCCTCGGAGGCCGCAGCGACAGGCGGCGCCTGCGACGGATCGGCGGGTTGCAGCGCTGGCCCGAGCATGTAGTCCTCGAAGAACTGCCGCACGGCCTGCAAGCGTGCCTGTTGCAGCGTCGTTGGCGTTGCTGAGGATTGCGTCAGATCGATGCGCAGGATTTTGGGAGCCAGCAGACCCTCGATGACGCTGGCCAGGACGTGGCGCCCACTGTCGTCCAGCTGGGCTCCGCCGCTCGGGAACAGCGACTGGTCGGTAAGCGTCACCGTTGCGCCATCCGGCAGAGCCTGCACGGCTGCGCCGCCGGCGGTGATCTCCGGCGTTAACCGCTCCTGCAACCGACCATCGAGAAGCTGGGAGCGACCGTTGCCGGACCCCGCGCATGCGGTGAGCAATAGCGGGCAGAGCAAGGGGAGGAGATGCCAGGCCGGGGAAAGCTTCATCCGGTTTTCTCCAGTTGCCGCCCGGCCCGATGGTTCCGGCGGCGCGCAAGTCCGTGGGCTTACCAAAGCCGCCGGGCTCGGGCAGACGGCGGCGATGCTTGCGGGTTGTTTACGACAGCCTGCGCAGGCTGACCAGCGCCCGCCCTCAGGCCAATATCGCCGCGCCGCGGCAGTCGGTGCGATTCGGCGGGTGATGTTTGCGTTTGGGCGCCACCGTTCGTCATGGCCGGGCTTGTCCCGGCCATCCACGCCCTTGCTGTGGCGGTTATGGAAAGGCGTGGATGGCCCAGACAAGCCCGGGGACAAACGCCCGGGGCCATGGGCCGGCCATGACGTGATGGGCGGCGGACGGATCGCCTGCCAATCACCCCGTTGCGATCTCCACGCTGTAGTCCAGCGTGGACGTCACGCCATTGCCGTAGAACCCGCCTTCGACCGGCATGGTGGCGGCCTGGTCGGGGGCCGCGCATAGCGCCACGTGGCCGTCGGTGACGGCAACACCGTGCATCGGGTCGAAGCCGCGCCAGCCCAGGCCGGGCAGGAACACCTCCGCCCAGGCGTGCATGTGACGCCGCCCGTCCGGCGTATCGGCCTGCGCCTGATACCCGCTGACGAACCGTGCAGCGATGCCCAGGCCGCGGCATGCCGCCATGAACAGCACCGTCAGGTCGCGGCAGGCGCCGCTGCCGATGGCCAACGTATGGGCCGGCGACTGCGCTGCGCCTCCGGCCCTGATGAAGCGGTCAAAGCGAGCGAACAATGTCTGGCCCAGACACTCGAGGAACGGCAGCGCCGCCCACTCGCAGTCCCCTGCGATCCGCTCCGCGAACGCCTGCACGGCCGCGTCCTGCGGACCGTCCGAACGATATTCCGTCAGCCCGTCCTGCGCACTGGGGCCCCAAGGCAGCCGAGACAATCCCGGATCGCGCAACGGCGGCGGCGCGAGCGTATCGAGTTCAAATCGGCTCTCGATATGCAACCGGTCCGACGCATCTGCGAAACTCAGCATGCGTCACCACGTTGCCGAAGCGGTCCGTTTGCTCGTGCTGCGTAGCCGGCACGGGATCGATGGTGAGACTGCTGGTCAGGAGACGAGCACCGTCACCACGCGGGCGCAGCCGCAGCACATGCGGCGCGAGCCTGACCGGAGCGCTGTAGCGATAGAACGTTTGATGGCGGACCGAAAATCGCACGGTCCTATGCCACCCCCGCCACGGCCAGTAGCGTTGCAAGCCCGGCCGTCATCCCGCGCACGCTCGCCTCGGGTTCGACGTCGATCCACTCCTCCAGCGAATGCCCGCGCCCGCCGGTCCCACCGGAGCCGATCTTGATCGCCGGAATTCCCAGGCTCATCGGGATGTTGGCATCGGTCGATGACGCCTCGAACTTCGGCGCAAACCCGTGCGCTTCCAACGCCGCCTGCGCCAGCCGCACCAGTTCGCACGACTTCGTCGGTGTGTCCCGCCGGGCGATCGCCGATCTTCACCAGATCCGCGGTCACCACTCCATTGCGCGTCGAGCGCGCCGCGTTCTCCGCCGCCACCGCGTCCCGCACCAACTCCAGAAACGCCCGTTCCAGACGGTCGAGTTCCTCCGGCGCTTCGGAACGCAGATCGAACTCGGTCCACACGCTGTTGGGAATCGAGTTGATCGACGTCCCACCGCCGGTGACCGAGGCGCTGTACGTGGTCTTCGGCCGTGCCGGCACCTTCACCCGTCCCAGACGCGCGATCGCATCCGCCATCGCGTACATCGGATTGACCAGACCGAACGCGCCATAGCTGTGTCCGCCGGGTCCGTTGAACGTCACGCGATAGCGCTTCGACCCGACGCCGCCGGTGGCGATGCGCTCCATGTCCGGGCTGTCCACGGTGATGAACGCGCTGATGCGATCCTTGTAGCGGCCCTGCTGGAACAGGTAGCGCATGCCGCGCAAATCGCCCGGACCTTCCTCACCCACATCGGCAACGAACAGGATGTCGGCGCGGGTGCGGATCGCGGCCGCGTCCATCGCGCGCGCAGCCAGGCCAGCAATACCGCCAGGCTGCGGGTATCGTCGCCGACGCCGGGCGCGAACAGTCTGGTGCCCTCGCGCCGCACCGTCAGGTCGGTGCCGGGCGGAAACACTGTGTCCAGATGCGCCGCGACGCAGATCAGCGGGCCGTTGCCGATGCCGCGGCGCAGGCCCATCACGTTGCCCTCGGCGTCGGTTTCCAGCGACTCCAGCCCGTGCGCCCGCGCCATCTCGGCGAATGCGGCGGCGCGCGTGGCTTCCTGGAACGACGGCGCGGCGATCTCGGTCAGCGTGACGATGTCCTGCACCGTGCGGTCATGCTCTGCGGCCAGCGTCTCGCGCACTAACTGGAACGCCGGGCTATCGATGACGCGGCGGATTTCTCTCGCGGCCTGATCGGTCATGCGGCACCTCTCGGAATGTTGCGGCGGTCTTGGACGCGCCCGGCGCGGCAGGCAAGATGCCGGGCACACGATAAAGGGGGAGGATCGCATGGGCCCGGAAGAAATGCTGGCCGCGATGGGACTGACCCGGTTCCTGGGCATGACCGTCACCACCGCCGAGCCGGACCGGGTAGTCGCCGAACTGATCGTGTCCGAGGAACACTGCACCGTCGGCCACACCATTCACGGTGGCGCGATCATGGCATTCGCCGACACGCTGGGCGCTCTCGGCACCGTGCTGAACCTGCGCGGCGGCCAAACTACGACGACGGTTGAGAGCAAAACCAACTTCTTCGCCGGCGCCGCGGCTGGCAGCCGCCTGGTGGCAGAGAGTGTGCCGCTGCATCGCGGCCGCCGCACCCAGGTTTGGGAAACCCGTCTTACCGGCGAGAACGGCCGGCTGGTCGCAAAAGTTACGCAAACGCAATTGGTGTTATGACAACCGGATGTGATGCGCATAGCGCTCCGCCCTTCCCACGTTCCGTGCGGTCCGAGGCGCGACGCTGCCGGTGCATGCCGCGCGGAGTCGAGCGCTTCGGCAACGTCATTGTAAGGGAGTACGCCATGTTCAAAGGACGCATGCTGGCCTCGGTCTGCGCGTTGGGATTGCTCGCGGCAGCGCCGGCCTTCGCTCAATCCACCACCGGCGCCACGCCAGGGCAGGGAGCGCCGGTCGACACCAGCAGCCAGAACAACGCCACCGGCGCGACCAGCGGCACCAGCAACATGCATGGCTCGTCCGGCATGAACAGTGGCTCGACGACCGGTATGAACAGCAGCAGCGGTTCGACGGCGGGGACAAGCGCCAACGGCAAGATGACCGGCATGAACAATACCGGCAATGCTAATACCGGGACGAATGACACGACGACGTCAAAGACCGGTATGAACGATGCCAACAAGCCGATGAATGACACGAACCACACCGGCGCCAACAACTCGATGCATTCCTCGGCCGACATGGACCATACCGGGGGGATGAACTCCACCAACGCCAAGCGGTCGAATGCCGCCAGCGCCGCGCGTGAGGACCGTTCCTCGGCGCATGCGATGCGTTCGTCGCGCGGCGACACGTCGCAGAACCGTGACATCGACCGCCTGAACGATCAGAGCCTGCAGGCAGCGCAGCAGGGGCATCCGTTCGATGTTGGGGCCGCCGGCGGAAGTTCCAACTCCGGCAGCATGGACCGCGGCTTGGGCTCCGGCACCATGAATTCCGGGACCGGGCCGGGCAGCATGACTGGCAACGGCTCGGGTTCGATGTCGGGCAGCGGGTCGTCGAACCGCAGCAACCACATGTGATCTGGCGGCGCGGCGGCGACGCCGCGCCTGGACCGCCGCCAGGCTCTGGCGGGACGCGGCAACCACGGGCAACATCGCGCGCTGATCCACGGGGGAGGCGCGCGATGGAACCGTACGTGATTGACCACGGCAGCAACTCACGCCGCCAGGCGGTGCAGGACTGGCTGTTCGGGCTGGACCTGGTTTCGCCGGATTTGCGCGAGAAGATCGTCACCGCGTGGGTTTCCACCTGGGCATCCAGCCCGTACCAGGAACTGGCGGAGATGCCCTACTCGCCGGGCGCTCCGCATTACCGGCTGGAGTGGCACGTCAACGACGTGACGCGGGCGGGTGTGGATTTGGCGAAGCGCGCCGCGGCGGATTGGGGCAAGCAGGTCGATAACGATGTGCTGGTGCCGATCCTGATACTGCACGACGTGGACAAGCCGCTGATGTATGTGCGGCACAACGCAGACAAGGTGGGATATTCGCAACTGGCGCGCGAACTGCAACACGGCGTGGTCGGCGCGATGCTGCTGAAAGAGCTGGGGTTCGATCATACCGTGATCAGCACGGTGGCGACGCATGCCGGCAACTCGCCGTTCCACGGCCGGAACTTCGAGGCGTATGTGCTGCACTACGCCGATTATTTCGCCACCGATCATGCCATCATGCTGGAGGGCGAGGGCGGGCAGCCGTATTACCAGAAGCACTGGAAGTAGCGCTGTCGCCGTTCTCTGCCATTGCCGCGTTCCCCTGTCATTGCGAGGGGCGACGCCCTCGCAATGACAGGGGCTTGCGTGATCGCGAATGACTGCGGCCAGCGCACCGCTTCCTCCCGCCTCTGCTCCGGTCTAACATCCCTACCCAGACCCAACGGGAGGAAACAGCCATGAAGGCCGCGGTCTTTCACGCCCCGCACCAGCCGCTCACCATCGAGGACGTCGAACACGCGAAGCCTAAGCGGCGCGAGGTGCTGTTGCGCACCGCGTTCGCCGGCCTGTGCCACTCCGATCTGCACTTCATGGAGGGGCTGTATCCTATCCCAACGCCCTGCGTGCTCGGCCATGAGGGCGCCGGCGTGGTGGAGGCGGTGGGCGAGGACGTCACCTATGTGAAACCGGGCGACCACGTCATCACCTGCCTGTCGGTGTTCTGCGGCGAATGCGCGCAATGCCTGACCGGCCATCCCGCCCTGTGCGAGAATACTGAAGTGAAGCTGCTGCCCGGTGCGGCACGGCGGCTGACGTGGAAGGGCGACGTCCTGAACCAGGCGTTCAACCTTTCCGTGTTCGCCGAGAAGATGCTGGTGCACGAGCATGCGGTTGTGAAGATCGACAACAGCGTGCCGCTCGACATTGCCGCGCTGGTCGGGTGCGGCGTGATGACCGGCGTGGGTGCGGTGTTCAACGCGGCGAAGGTGGAGCCGGGCAGCACGGTCGCGGTGGTCGGCTGCGGCGGCATCGGGCTGTCGGCGGTGAATGGCGCGGCGCTGGCCGGCGCGGCGCGCATCATCGCGATCGATACGGTGCCGTCGAAGCTGGAAAAGGCCAAGGAGATGGGCGCCACCGACACCATCAACGCGTCGAATGTCGATCCGGTGGCGGCGGTGAAGGACCTGACCGGCGGTGCCGGCGTGCCGTATTCCTTCGAGGCGATCGGCATGAAGCGGACCGCGGAGCAATGCTTCGAGATGCTGCGGCCGGGTGGGGTGGCGACGATCATCGGCATGGTGCCCTTCGGCGTGAAGATCGAGTTGCACGGCGCGGATTTCCTGCGTGACCGAAAGATCCAGGGCACCTCGATGGGCGGCAACCGGTTCCGCGTGGACATGCCGCGGCTGCTGGAGCTGTGGCGGCAGGGACGGCTGAAGCTGGACACGCTGATCTCCGGGCATCTGAAGCTGGAGCAAATCAACGAGGGGTTTGCGCAACTGAAGTCCGGCGCGCCGGTGCGGCAGTTGATCGATTTCGGGGTGGTTTAATACCAAGCCGCCGAACGATTGACTCTCGACCGCTTCGCACGCGTCGCCCCAACCGTCATGGCAGGGCTTGGCGGTTGGGGCGGTCCGTGCCGTACGTCAATCGATTTGCGGATTGGTATAAGTTGACAGGATTGAAGGGATAGCGCTGCGCACTTCGCCGTGGTTGTTGCTGCCCCATCCCTGTATCGTCGGTGTGTGTAGGAAACACCGCGAAGCTTTTATCACGGAGATAGAATGAGGGCCACGGTGGGCCACGGAGCCAGTGTGCCGCTCAGGCGGCGCGGCAGGCACACTGCCTCCGTGGCCCACCGTGGCCCTCGTTCTATCTCCGTGATAAAAGCTTGCTTGCTTTCGAGCAGCGAATGCCAAACAGGATTGACCTTGAGTGGTTTCCTTTGGGACCGAAGCGCCGCGGTAATCCCCGCCTGACGAACTGCCGGCCGCCATGACGAGGGGGCGGACGGTCGGCGGGAGTGGACGGCTAGCGCCGATTGCCCGGTACGGTTTCCGATCCTGGTTGACAGGTCACGGCGCGCACCGCTCTTGTGGCCGCATGCGCGTTCCGGCGTTCCCGCGTCTGGTCCTGGTCGTGTTGCTGATCCTGTCTGCGTCGTTCGGCCAGGCGGCGGCCCAGTCGTTGGCGTCGGTGCAAAGCCGCTATTTCGTTACCAGCGACGGCGTGCGGCTGCACTACCTCGACGCCGGCCCACGCGGCGGGAAAATCCTATTGTTCATTCCCGGCTGGACCATGCCGGCCTGGATCTGGGCGCCGCAGATCGCCGCCTTCTCGCGCCAGTACCACGTCGTTGCGTTCGATCCGCGCGGCCAGGGCGATTCGGACGTGCCGCCCACCGGCTATGAGCCGATCCGCCGCGGCCAGGACATCGCCGAGCTGATCGCCCATCTCGATCCGGTGCCGGTGGTCGTGGTCGGCTGGTCGCTCGGCGTGCTCGACACCCTGGCTTATGTGCATACCCACGGCGATGCGCTGATCGCCGGGCTGGTGCTGGTGGACAACTCGGTCGGCGAGGAGCCGCCGCCCATTCCCGTGCCGCCGCCGCTACATCGCGCGCCGCCGCCGTCGCACGAGGTGGCGATGCGGCGCTTTGTCCAGGGCATGTTCCACCGGCCGCAGAACGCCTCCTATCTGGAGCGGCTGACCGAGGCGACGCTGCATACGCCGGAGTTCGCCTGCCGTGCGCTGCTATCCTATCCGGTGCCACGGACCTATTGGCGCGAGGCGATCTACTCCACAGGCCGGCCCGTTTTGTATGTGGTACGCCCCAGCTTCGCAGCGCAGGCCGAGAACCTGCAAAGCAAGCGGCCGAACACCGAGACGGCGCTGTTCGCCGATGCCGGCCATGCGCTGTTCGTCGATGACGCGGCACGGTTCAATGCGCTGCTGGCAGGTTTCATCCACCGCCGGATCTGGCCGTGAGCCTGTGGCCGCTGTTCCTCGTCTCGCTGGCGGCAGTGGGTTATGAGACCGCGCTGACCCGCTATTTCGCGGTCGCGACCTGGTCCGAGTACGGCTACTGGGTGATTTCCATCGTCATGGTCGGGTTCGCGCTGTCGGGCGTGGTGCTGGCGCTGTGGCGCGACGCGCTGGAACGCCAGGGGGTCCGGCTGATGGCGATGTTGCCGCCGCTGCTGGTTGTCAGTGCGGCGGTCGGCTTCCACCTGACCACGACCAATCCGTTCAATCCGCTGCAATTGCAGAACCCGGCGACCTGGGCGCCCAGCTCGGGAACATCGCCGGCTATTACGCGGCGCTGCTGCCGTTCTTCTTCCTTGCCGGGCTGTTCGTCAGCCTGAGTTTCGTGCTGAACGCGGCGCGGATCGGCGGGTCTACAGCTTCGACCTGACCGGCGCGGGTGCCGGCGCCGCGCTGGTGCTGGCGGCGATGTTCGTGGTGCACGCGTTCTTCCTGGTGCCGCTGCTGCTGGTGCCGCTGGCGGCGAGCGCGTGCTTTCTGCCGGCGCGATACCGCTGGCGCAGCGCCGCCGCCGCTGGGCTGGCGCTGCTGGCCGGCGAGGCGCTGCTGGTGTTGGGCAGCCAGGCGCAGATCAACCAGTTCAAGGCGATCTATGCGCCGCTGCAAACCCCGGCGCGCGCGTCCTGGCGCAGGTTTTGTCGCCCCGCGGCGATTACCTTGCTCGACGACTTCACCGAGCGGGTGGACACCGACGTTCCAACAACGCCGGCTTGCTGGGCGTGGCGGGCCCGCCGCGCAGCTTCGGCCTGTATCGCGACGGCAACCGGATCGCCGCGCTGCCGCAGCCGGGCCCTGGACGCGGGCTATGCGGCGCGGCGCTGGATGCGCTGCCCTATACGCTGGTGCCGCACGCGCGGGTGCTGCTGGCGGGCGCCTCGGGCGGGTTCCGGATCGCCGAGGTGCTGGCGCTGGGCGCAGCGCATGTCGAGGTGCTGGAGCCGGAGCCGGTGCTGCGCGGCGCGCTGGCGGCGGGCTGGGTCCGTCGCCGCCGCATGGCGCGCCGATCCGGCGGGTGACGGTCGCGACGCCGGTCCGGTCGCGGCGGTGCGCGCGACCGCGGCGCAATACGACGTCATCGACTTCTCGGCCGACTTCCTCGACGCCGCCGACGCCAACGCCACCGCCTTCAGCGTCGAGGCGATCGGCTGCCTACCTGCGCGCGCTGGCGCCGGCGGGCTGGTGTCGATCCCGGTCTCGATCCGCGACTTCCCGGTCTATGCGCTGCGCGTGCTGGCGACCGCGCGGGCCGCGCTGCATCGCGCCGGCATCGCCGACCCGGCGCGCGCATGTCGTGGTGTACCGCTCGGCCTGGGGCGCGCGCGTGCTGCTGTCGCGCGACGCCCTGGTCGCGCGGACGGATCGACAGCGGTGCGGAAAGTTCTGCGACGACCGCTCGTTCGATGTGTCGTGGTATCCCGGCATCGATGTCGCCGCCGCGCGGGCCGGCATCTACAACGACCTGCCGGCGGTGTCCTTCGCCAGCGGCGAGGTGCAATCGGGCGGCCCGGACGACTCGATCGCCGACGAAGCGGGCGCGGTGCTGGCGGGCGCAGCCGACAGCCCATCGCGCGACTCGTTCAACCTGTCGCCGGTGACGCTCGACCGGCCGTATTTCTATGCGGTGCTGCGGCTGGACCAGCTCGGCACGCTGCTGCGGCGGCTGGAGATCCTGCCGCAGGCGGAGATCGGCGCGCTGGTGAACCTGGCGGTGCTGGCCCAGGCGGTGGTGATCGCGTGCTGGTGCTGCTGGTGCCGCTGGCCGCGCCGCGCCGGCTGCGCGCCGGCGGCGGGGCCTGTTGCGCGCGGCGCTGTATTTCCCGGCGCTGGCGCTGGGCTTTCTGTTCATCGAGATCGCGCTGATCGAGCGGGCGAGCTTCTGGCTGAACGACCGGACCAGCGGCTTCGCCCTCGTGCTGACCGGCATGCTGGTGTTCTCCGGCCTCGGCAGCATGGCGGCGGACCGGCTGGCCGCCGGCGCCGCGGCTGGCGCGGCGGCTGGCGCGCCTGGTCGTGGTGGCCTGGTGCGTCGCGTGTCGCTCGGGTTGCAGCCGCTGATGCTGGCGACGCTGGACTGGCCGTGGCTGGCGCGCGCGGCGCTGGTGCTGGCGGTGCTGGCGCCGGCGTCGCTGGCGCTGGGCCTGCCGTTCCCGCTCGGGCTGACGCGCGTGGGCAACGGCGGCGTGCTGCCCTGGGCCTGGGGGCTGAACGGCGCCTTCTCGGTGGTGGCGACGCCGCTGGCGAACCTGCTCGCGCGCGAGGCGGGGCTCGACGACCTGCTGATCGCGGCGGCCGTGCTCTATGCGGTGGCGCTGGCGTGCTTCCCGGCCTGCGCCGGCAGCGAGGGCCTGGGCGGAGGCCCCCGCCACGCCGGGATGAGCGACGGTCAGGACGCCACGTAGAACGTCAGCCCCTCCTCGCCTTCGTAGTCGTCGACATGAACCAGGCCTTCAAACCCGCTGGTGCGGGCCTGCCATTGATAGAAGTGGTGGTTGCGCTGGTTGCCATCGCCAAAACCGTATTTCGAGATGATCAGGTCGAAACTTTGCGGACCATAGGCGAACACAATCACGCTCGAGCCCGTGTTAGGGGCCTCTTTCCACGTTGGTCCTTGACCCGAGGCCGTCTGACGCGCCGATACGCCGTGCCCCGACAACGATGAAATCGTCCCACAACACGCTCAGATCGGCGCCCAGTTTCCCGCTCAAGACGGCCAGCATTTTTTGGCTTGGCGGGTCGCACCTCCAGCGGCCCAGAATCTGCGAGCGTTTGGTCGGAGGCTGGCGATCAGCCGAGAAGCGCACCCCCCAATCCACATTGAGCTTATGCTTATTCGTATACTCGAAGACATGCATCCCCGGCGTGCCTTGCAGCCGGGCGATCGTGTCCCGCAATTGGTTGTGCTTGCCCTTCCAGATCAGCCGGTGGCGCGCATATTCGAGTCATTGCCAGGATTGTGGTTGGTGCTGGTGATCGTCACCGTGTCATCCCCCCGATTTGCGGTTTGCTGGGGCGGCGGACCAGTGGCAGCGCCGACCCAGCGTCGGATTCGTCGCAGTTACCCCAGGCCGTAGCGAATCGCCAGTAAATTCCGAAAAATGAGACTGACCGCCGTGGCGCCCGGAGCACAGCACCCGGCCCGTCGTCGGCGAACCGCATGCGGTCTGTCGTTTTGCCAGGCGGTGGGCTATGACGTGGCACGACCAGTTGCATTGGGTGGGGAACTCTCCGCGTGGTTGCTCTGACCGATCGAGTTTCGCGGCGTACCGTGCTGGCATCGGCCGCTGCGCTGGCGTCCTGGCGCGCCGCCGGGGCGGCCCCGCCCTGGACCCGCGACGCGTATGAGGCGGCGATGCGTGCCTCCGGCCGGCCGGTCAGCCTAACCGACGCGCAGTTCGACGCCATCCAGAAGCGCAAGCCGGCGGCGATGAAGCTGATCGAAGTCGTATCTGAAGGGCCGGCTGGGCAGCGCCGATCCCGCCGTGCTGGCAGCGTTCGAGGCGGTGCCGCGCGAGTATTTCCACTACATCTACTCCGAGCATCGGGCGACCCCGGGCGACGCCTACGAGTCGGACCCGAAGCCCTGGGGGCTCGGCTGGGGCTCGGCGCTGTCGGATTATCTGGGGCAGGCCTACATGACCCAGGTCTGCCAGCCGAAGCCGGGCGACGTGACGCTGGAGATCGGCACCGGCAGCGGCTTCCAGAGTGCCCTGCTGTCGCGTATCGTAGCGCAGGCCTATTCGATCGAGATCATCGAGCCGCTGGGCAAGGCGGTGAGCCGCATCTTCGCGCCGATCGGGTATGACAACGTCCATACCAAGGTTGGCGACGGCTATTACGGCTGGCCGGAGGTAAAGGACGGGTTCGACATCATTATCGTTACCTGCGCCGCGCCAATACGCGCCGCCGGAGTTGTTCAAGCAGATCAAGCCGGGCGGGCGGATGGTCATTCCCATCGGCCAACCGTTCAAGCGCGGGCAGGTGCTGTACGTCTATACCAAGGACGCGGACGGAAAAATCCATTCGCGGCGCGACATGGGGGTGTTCTTCATCCCGATGACCGGGGCGATCGACAAGAACCCGGCGCCGCACGTTACCGCTGCCGCGGTTACCACGCCGGTCGCCCCGGCCGCCGCCGCACCAGCAACCAGCGCACCAGCAGGGGACAAGCCGGCAGGGGAGTAGCTGCCCCGCCGCGCAGAAGATTGCTCAGCCCGGCGGCGGCACATCGCGAAAATACGGCTCGACCGGCCCGCTGAGTTTCGTCGTCAGCGGCGCGCCATGCCGGTCCACGGTCTTGCCGACGGCCACACGCACCCAGCCCTCGCTGACGCAGTATTCCTCG
Source organism: uncultured Alphaproteobacteria bacterium (assembly GCA_963762885.1). Lineage (GTDB taxonomy): Bacteria > Pseudomonadota > Alphaproteobacteria > Acetobacterales > Acetobacteraceae > JASHVB01. Next base: position 36,131 of record CAVXNH010000042.1, on the reverse strand, counting down.
ACATTGGACTTTTCGACGCCCTTGAAGCGGATCCCCACGCCGCGTTCCAGCAGTGCAGCATCATAGTGCGGGCTCTTGGGGTTGATCGAGAGCCGGTCAGGTGGGGTATCGGCGGGGTTGTCAGACATCGGCGGCCTTTGGTCGTCTCGGATCGGGCTGGGTCGGCGCGTGATACAATGCCAGGCCGCAGCCAACCAGACCTCCGGTTCAGGATGCGCGCCGCGGACCGGATGCAGCGCTCCATCCAGTCACCGTCGCGTTCAACGCGTCGATTGACCGGCCTCAAGACCCAACCGACCTCCCCCGCGCACTGCGCGAGAGGCTGAAGTTGAGCTTACGCCGCTTCGGCCAACTGGCCGTTGATCCGCAGACCCTCGGGGCCGGCCGAGACATGCACCGTCTCGCCCTCCCGCACCGAACCCTCCAGGATCATCTGCGCCAGCGGGTTCTGCAGGCTACGCTGGATCACCCGCTTCAACGGCCGCGCACCATAGGTGCTGTCGTAGCCTTCGCTCGCCAGCCAATCCAGCGCGCTGCGATCCAGCTCCAGGCCGATCTTGCGATCCGCCAGCAGTTTGCGCAGATGCTCCAACTGGATCGACACGATCGCCGCCATGTCGGAGCGCTGCAGCCGGCGGAACAGCACGATCTCGTCCAGCCGGTTCAGGAACTCCGGCCGGAAATGCGCACGCACGATGCGCATCACCTGGCCTTGCACCATCGCCGCCGGCTCGCCTTCCGCCTGTGCCGCCAGGATCTCCGATCCGAGGTTGGACGTCAGAACGATGATGGTGTTCTTGAAGTCCACCGTGCGGCCCTGGCCGTCGGTCAGCCGGCCGTCGTCCAGCACCTGCAGCAGGATGTTGAAGACGTCCTCGTGTGCCTTTTCGACCTCGTCGAACAGCATCACCTGGTAGGGCCGCCGGCGCACCGCTTCGGTCAGCACGCCGCCCTCGTCGTAGCCGACGTAACCCGGAGGCGCGCCGATCAGCCGCGACACGCTGTGCTTCTCCATGAATTCGCTCATGTCGATGCGCACCATCGCCCGCTCGTCGTCGAACAGGAACGCCGCCAGGGTCTTGGCCAGTTCGGTCTTGCCGACGCCGGTCGGGCCGAGGAACAGGAAGCTGCCGATCGGCCGGTTCGGATCCTGCAAGCCCGCCCGAGCCCGCCGCACCGCATTCGACACCGCCCGCAGCGCCTCGTCCTGACCGATCACGCGCTTGTGCAGCTCGTCTTCCATGCGCAACAGCTTGGCGCGCTCGCCTTCCAGCATCTTGTCCACCGGAATGCCGGTCCAGCGCGACACGACCTGAGCGATGCTCTCCTCGGTGACGGCCTCGTTCACCAGCTTGCCGTCGGTCGCCGTCGCCAGCTTCTTCTCGATGTCGGGGATGACGCCGTACAGCAGCTCCGACGCACGCCCCAGATCGCCACGACGCTGGGCGATCTCGACCTCGCTGCGGGCCTGCTCCAGCTTCTCCTTGAGCTTCTGCCGATCGGTCACCTGTTCCTTTTCCGCCCGCCAGGCCGCGGCCATCGCGTTCGACTTGTCCTCCAGGTCGGCCAGTTCCTTCTCCAGCCGCTGCAAGCGGTCGCGCGACGCCGGGTCCTTCTCCTTGCGCAGCGCCTCCCGCTCGATCTTCAACTGGATGACGCGGCGGTCGAGTTCGTCGAGTTCCTCCGGCTTGCTGTCCACTTCCATGCGCAGGCGGCTGGACGCCTCGTCGATCAGGTCGATCGCCTTGTCCGGCAGGAACCGGTCGGTGATGTAGCGGTTCGACAGCGTCGCCGCGGCGACCAGGGCGCCGTCGGTGATGCGCACGCCGTGGTGGGTCTCGTACTTCTCCTTGATGCCGCGCAGGATGGAGACGGTGTCTTCGACCGACGGCTCGCCGACAAAGATCGGCTGGAAGCGCCGCGCCAGGGCCGCGTCCTTCTCGACGTGCTTGCGGTACTCGTCCAGTGTGGTGGCGCCGATGCAGTGCAGCGTGCCGCGCGCCAGTTCCGGCTTGATCAGGTTCGACGCGTCCATGGCGCCGTCCGCCCGGCCCGCGCCGATCAGCACGTGCATCTCGTCGATGAACAGGACGACCTCGCCCTGGGCCGACTTCGATCTCCTTCAGCACGGCCTTCAGCCGCTCCTCGAACTCGCCGCGGTATTTCGCGCCGGCGACCATGGCGCCCAGGTCGAGCGATAGCAGCTTCTTGTTCTTCAGCGCCTCCGGCACGTCGCCGTTGATCATGCGGATGGCGAGGCCCTCGACGATGGCGGTCTTGCCGACGCCGGGCTCGCCGATCAGCACGGGGTTGTTCTTGGTGCGGCGGGCCAGCACCTGCATGGTGCGGCGGATTTCCTCGTCGCGCCCGATCACCGGGTCCAGCTTGCCGTCGCGCGCCAGTTGGGTGATATCGCGCGCGTACTTCTTCAGCGCGTCGAAGTTGGCCTCGGCGTTGGGCGAATCGACCTTGCGGCCCTTGCGGATGTCGGCGACCGCCTTCTCCAGCCCCTGCGGCTGTGGCGCCGGCGGCCTTCAGCGCCCGCGCGGCCGGGGTGTCGGAGGCGGCGAGCGCCACCAGCAGCCGGTCCTGCGCGACGTACTCGTCGCCGGCCTTCGTCGCCGCTTGCTCCGCGGCGTCCAGTACGCGCACCAGTTCGGGGGTGATCTGCGGCTGGCCGGCGCCGGAACCCTGCACCTTCGGCTGCCGGGCGAGTGCGGCCTGCACCTCGTTCGCGGCGGCTTTCGGGTCGCCGCCCGCGGTGCCGATCAGGCCGGCGGCGGCGCCTTCCTCGTCATCGAGCAGGGCCTTGAGGAGGTGTTCGGGGGTGATCCGCTGGTGGAAGTCGCGGATGGCAATTGTCGACGCGGCCTGTAGGAATCCCCGGGCGCGCTCGGTGAACTTCTCTATATCCATCGTTGTATTGTCCCTTTGATCAGGCGACCAGCCCTGCTCCCGCCCCTCTGATAGGCAACGGCAACATCAGGCTTTGGCAAAGCAAGTGGGGCGAGTCCAGACTGCGCCTCAAGGGGGATTGCCGCATGCGCATCGAATACCTGTACCGCTATCCGGTGAAGGGGCTGACCGCCGAGGCGTTGGAGCTGGCCGAGGTGGAGGCGGGCGGCTGCATCCCCTGGGACCGCGCCTTCGCCCTGGCGCAGGGCGACTTCGGGCTTCGACCCGGCGGCGCCCGCCTGGCGGCAGAAGGCCAACTTCATGTGCCTGATGAAGAACGCCCGGATCGCTGCCGCTGTTCTCCTTCTTCGATCCGCGCTCCGGCATGCTGGCGATCCGCGCGCCGGACGGCTCGGCGGTGGTGGAGAACGCACTGAGCGAGGCCGGGCGCGAGCAAATCGGGGCGTTCCTGATCGAGTATCTGGGCGAGGAGGCGCGGGGGGCGCCGGCGTTCCACTATATCCCCGGCCATAGCTTCTGCGACCAGCGGGGCAAGGTGGTGAGCCTGATCAACCTGGCCAGCCTGCGCGATTACGAGGCGCGGGTGGGCGGGCGGCGCCACCGTCGGCGTTTCCGGGCGAATGTCTGGTTCTCCGGGACGCCGGCCTGGAGCGAGCGGGCGTGGGTCGGCCAGCAGATCCAGCTCGGCGGGGCGGTGCTGCGGGTGGTGAAGCCGATCGTGCGCTGCGCGGCGACGGAGGTGAACCCGGTGACGGCGGAGCGCGACGTGGTGCCGGTGGAGGAACTGCGCGCGTTGTACGGGCATATCGAGCTGGGCGTGCACGCCGAAGTCGTGGAAGGCGGGCGATTCGCGGTGGGCGATGCGATGGAAGTGTTGCCGGAGTGACGGCGCGGGGAGGGGTGTAAAGTCTGCCGACGCGGGTTTGTAACTGCAAGTATTGCGCAACTATTGCGTGACAAGGGCGAAATTGTGATCGCGGATTCGTGCGTTTTTAGTTGAGTGCGCACGAATTCGTGAGGTAGAGAGGCATCGGTTTCCTCCTCGAACTTGCAGCCCGCCGGGAGGCTGAATGTTCCCGGCGGCTTTTTTTCGGGCAGGACCGTTTGCAGCGGGTTCTGGGCGCGGGATTAGCAAAGATGTCATGCTGCATCGGGCCCGCCGAACGTCTGGCGCAATTGCTCGGCCGGATCGCCGTAGGCGGCGGCGTACTCCACCAACCCTGTTATGTCCTGGCGGATTTCGGCACTGAGCAGTTCGGCTTGCTTTTCGCTCAGGGTCTGCGCGCGAACGGCTTCCGCGACGCGGACTCGTTGACCCCCGAGCGGCAGGGTCTGAGCATAGAGGACGCTGTTGGAAACGTCTAGCTGACGGTCCCTTTGCGGGCGCGCGAGTGCCTTGCAGGGTGGCTCTGGCTCGATTATCGGCGCGATCCGTTCGGGGAGGGCCTTCGCACTACGAGCGAACAACCATCAAGACGATTAGAGCGCGCGCCTTCAGTCAGGGTTTCAGCCACAGAAGCGGGCCGGTTTGCACCTGCCCGCCGTCCTGTAAAGAATGCCGACAGTCCGGATCAGGCGCTACGGCGGCGGCGGCGGAGCACCCCGAGGCCGGCCAGACCGAGCCCGAGCACGCCCAGGCTGGCAGGTTCCGGCACGGAGCAAGCGCCGCCTGCTGGGCCGTCATCGCTGACGCACATCATGTACGGGGTGTACGTGCTGTTGGGGTAAACAATGCCCGCAGCCCCATTCCACTGGCCGGGCACACCGGTCCCAGTATCGTCGGCGGCAATGGACCATTCGATCGAGGTAGCGCCATCACCGGGGGGGGTCATGTCTGTCAGGACGATCCAATAAATCCCGTCCGCATCGTCATCCAGTGTCACACCGAGACCGGTAAGGGCAACGCTCGTCGGGGTGGGACCCAACTGGGTATCATAAACATCGCCAAGCGTGTCAAGCAAGTCGTTAGGTCCGCTAGGGCTGCCAGAAGTGCCATTGTCGTTGGTACAAGTCAACTTCCACTAGGCCATTCGGGTTGGGGGTCGTGTATCCACTGTCCAACTCCAGGGTCACGATTTCGACGTCTCCGGCCCCGTCGGCTGAGAAAGAATTCGCTTGCGGTCCATCAACCGAGGTCGGATCCACGGAGCCGGACGGGTTGTTCATATTGTTGTAATAAATCGTCGCGTTCGCGCTGGTAGCAACGCCCAGTATCAGCGAGCCAGCGGCAAGGGCACGAAGCAAGAACATGACCTGGTATTCCTAACGGACGGTTGGTCGAAAACGCACGACGCTTACGCTTCCTTCATCCAAGCAATCGCCGTGCCACAGCAATTAGTGGCTAGATATCAATCGGTTGGAGGATGAGATCACATCCGTTCGGTGCCTAGCGTAAAATTTCCCGACGTGGCCTCGGCCGGATTGGGTGGGACCCGGCCTCTAGGCTGAGCCTGCATCGGCCGCGGGCGATCCCGCGAACACGCGCAGGGTGGCCAAGTCTCGCACAACAACGACGGCGCCCCGCGTCTCGACGCCGAGACGGCGAAGCGCGGCAAAGGCGCGCGAAAAATTTTCCTGGGAACAACCGATGCGCGCTGCCAGCAAGCGCTTTTCGAACGGCAGAACAAAGCGTGCGGGGCTGAGGTCCGGGTCCTTAATCAGCCCAATGAGATACGTTGCCAGGCGCTGCGCGGACGAGCGCAGCTTCAGATCGTAGATGTCCCGGGTCTGGTCGAGCGACTCTCTCAGCGCATGGTCCATCAATGCCGGCCTCACATCGCGGTGGTCGGCAACCAGGGCAAGCAGTTCCCTCACGGGCAGCACGATCAGCCGGGCCGAACTCAAGGTCTGCGCGCCAACCGGGGAGGGCAGCCCGAGCAGTACCGCTGGCAGGCCTAGCGGCCGCACGGGCAACAGCACATCGACCAAGGCCATCGTGTTGCGGCGCTGTGGATGCGTGATTCCGATCAGTCCCGCCAGAAGGAAATTGAGTTCAGCCAGCTTTTCGCCTGGGCGAAACAGAATTTCATCGGGACCCACGCGCGCCAGATCGGCTGCCTCATTCAGCGCGGCAAGCGTGTCCGGGCCGAAGCCGCTGAATATCGGTAGCGTGCGCAGCTCTTCTATGCCCGGCTTCAATCGGCGACTCCGTCGGTTGACATGACTATTGATAGGCCATCGATTGATAGAGGTCAATGATATAATTGCCCATTGCGGATTGAGCATGCCTCTGATAGCGTCGGAATTGCGATGCTCAGGCGCTTTGGGCGCCACCAAGCCTTAGCACGGTGTTGAGGCGGGGGCGGCGCTACGGGGGAAGGACCATACGATGGCAACATTCACGTGGAATGGCGTCAACTCGGATTGGAGCACGGCGGCCGACTGGACCTTGACCTCGGGCAGTGGCACGGCGCCGCCGGGCTCTGGCTCGCCCGACGTGGATACGGCAATCCTCGCCGCCTCGACCGCGAGTTTCACAGTTACGCTGGGGTCGAGCGATTCCTATAACCTCGCACAACTCGATATCGGTACCACTTCGTCAAAGACCGCGTCGCTGAGTGTCACCGGTAAACTGACGACAGCCACGCTCGACTACACGACGACGACATCGAAATTAGGCACAACCGGCATTACGATCAATGCTGGCGGTGTGTTCGATGTCACTGGGAGCGTCACCGATGCGGGCAGCATCGCCGAGACGATAACTATCTCTGGCAAAGGGACGAAGGGTAGTCCGGGCGGCGACCTCGTGCTTGGTAGCCTGAGCACCGCCAACAACAGCAATCTCAACCTCAGCTTCTCCAACCAGGCCGCCACAACAACCAGCAACGGCGAGATCATCTACAGCACCGCCGCGCCGCTCACCACCACCACTATGAACATCACTGGCTTCAACTGGGGCGACTCGATAGCCTTTGGTGGCAACACCGTCACCTCGGCTACGCTGTCCAGTGGTGTACCGACCGTCAACACGTCCGGCGGGGCGATAACGCTAGACAACGTCACCACCACAAACGCCACGTCGTTCGCGATCCTGAACGGCGATACGGTTGTAGCGGTCTGCTATGCGCGTGGAACGATGATCCGCACCTTCGGCGGAGAACTGCCGGTGGAGCGCCTGCGGCCCGGCAAGCAGGTGATGACGCTGGTCGACGGCAAAGAGGTGCCGCAGACGGTCAAATGGCTCGGCCATCGCCGCATCGACCTGAAGACCCATCCGCGGCCGGAAACCGTGGCGCCCATCCGCATCCTGCGCGGAGCCTTCGCAGAGGCCATGCCGCACCGTGACTTGCTCGTCTCACCCGACCATGCGATTTTCGTCGATGGCAAACTGATCTGCGCCCGGCAACTGATCAACGGCGCGACCATCCTCCAGGAAACCGGCTGGTCCATGGTGGACTATTACCATGTCGAACTCGACTCGCATGCCATCCTGTTGGCCGAGGGGCTGCCGGCCGAGAGCTATATCGACACCGGCAACGCTAGCTTCTTTGCCAATTCCGGGGTGCCTCTGGCGTTGCATCCGGATCTGACGGACGAGACCGACTACCCCACCCGGCAAGCTGGCTCCTGCGCGCCGTTCGTGTGGGCCGAGGCTAGCGTTCGGCCGGTGTGGCAGCAGTTGGCTGATCGCGCGGCGGCGCTCGGCGCGCCGGCGCAGCACAACGAAACGACGACGGATGCCGACCTGCACCTCATTGCCAAGGGGCGCAAGGTCAAGCCGGTGTACGCGGATGACTTCGCTTGTTATTTTCGCTCTGCCGCGCGGGGCGAGCGAAGTGCGCTTGGTTTCGCGCGCCCAGGCGCCGACAGCGGCACGTCCCTGGCTAGACGACCGCCGTACGCTCGGCGTGCAGATCGCACGGATCGGTACTACGCAGCGCCGACGACGTGCGCGAGATCCCGATCGATCATCCCGAACTGACGCGGGGTTGGTGGGCGGTCGAGCAAGACGGGACGGCCCTGCGGCGCTGGACCAGCGGAGACGCGCTGCTGAGTTTTCCAGCGCTGCAAGGAAGCGCGATGCTCGAAGTCCACATGGCCGGCCACATGACCTACGCTATTGTGGCCGAACAAGACAACCAGCGTCGCGCGGCCTGACCACCGGACTCCCGTTCGCCAGACCGACAATTCAACCCGAGGGGGATGGTCCAAGGCCATCCCCCATTTGCTTGTGTGCGTGGCGCAGGGTGGCGTCGGGAAGAATGCGCGCTACCTGGATTGAACTTCGAGGACGCATTGGTCAGTGTCTGAATCCGGCACTAAGATAATCGTCCATGCCTAACTATACAGACTGTCGGCGTGAGCGATCAGGTTGGTGCATCCCGCATGTTGCTCCGGCTCAACGACGTGGACCTTAGTGGCTCGAATACGTCCTGACGTCCCAATGGGTCGCCGACGACGGTGGAGGGCCGATGACCGCCTCGCTGGCCGGAAATGATGACATCTTGTTTGGCCCGTATAGGACAACGCGGGAAGCCGTGGTTGCCGCCCGACCCGATTTGACTGGCGGCATGCCCCTCGAGGTCTGTCTGACATACGACGGATGGAAGATCCTGCCGTTGAAGGTTTATCGGCCGTTGGCGTTTTACGCAGCCTTCGGCGACGACGAAATCTTCGAATGTCTTCGCGTTGCTGTCACGTCGCTATTGAAGATTGGCAGATGGGCTCATGATATTGCCGTCCTGACGCGATCCGAGGACGTGGCAAAGTTGCACGCGGCTCTGGCACGCCTGGACATCGCAGATCGTACACATGTAGTAACGGTTCGGGGCGACAATACGCTGGACTGGTGCCTTGCGCGTTATCGGATCGATGCGGCGGATATTTTCGCGACGCACCAGCCACTGCTGTACCTGGACGTCGATGTGCTTTGCGATGCCCCGATTGAGGGCTTCTTCCGCCGCCTCATTCGCAGCGGCGGCATCGAGGTTTTACCAGAGGGATTGCTCGGCGAAGGTGACCCGAATTCCTCTGGACACTGGTTCGGCTGGCGTCTGATGGCGGAAGATGGTCTGACCTTCGATCCGTTGGAACCCGGCTTCTCGTCCGGTACTCTTGGCTTTCTGAACAAGCGCGTTGCCGAGCAGGCGTTCCGCGCAATTCTGCGCTCGGCATACCTCCATGCCGCGCAGGTTGGAAATCGCCGGTACTTCGAAGGCTACGACCAGCCGTTCGCCAATTATATCCTGAAGAAGTTACGGTTGGTCTCGGGCAATCTGATGCCAGGGGTTATCAACTCCTGCCGGGTCGATCCGGACCGCTCGCCGCTGCCAATCCCCGCCACCCGCAAGGGTCTGGTTCACTTCAATGGGATGGTCGGAGATGCCGCCCCCAAGCGGCGGGCGATGGAACATTATTTGTCGATGCTGTACGCGCGGACAAGCTAATTACGTTCGTCAGCTTTAAGCTCGGTGCGACCAACGCCGCCGCGGCGGAGAACAACTGGGGGGCGGCTACCGGATCAGCCCCGTCAGCGGGCTCGACGGATCTGCCCCCATGCGCCGCGGCATCCGTCCCGCGAGATGCGCCAGCCGGCCCGCCTCCACCGCCAGTTTCATCGCCCGCGCCATCCGCACCGGGTCCTTGGCGTTGGCGATCGCCGAGTTCAGCAGCACCGCGTCGCAACCCAGTTCCAGCGCGATCGCCGCGTCCGACGCCGTCCCTACCCCCGCATCGACCAAAAACGGCACCGTCACCTGCTCCATCATCATGCAGATCATGGCGGGGTTCTGGATGCCGAGGCCAGAGCCGATCGGCGCCCCCAGAGGCATGATGGCGACGCACCCCATCTCCTCCAGCCGCTTCGCCGCCAGCGGGTCGTCGGCGCAGTAGACCATCACCTCGAAGCCGTCCTTGATCAGCGCCTCGGCCGCCTCGAAGGTGCCGCGCATGTCGGGATACAGCAGCGGCGGCGGACCGAGCACTTCCAGCTTGACCAGGTTCCAGCCGCCCGCCTCGCGCGCCAGCCGCAGCGTGCGGACGGCATCGATGGCGGTGTGGCAGCCGGCGGTGTTCGGCAGGTAGGTGTATTTCTTCGGATCCACGTAATCCTGCAACATCGGCGCCTTGGGATCCGACAGGTTGACCCGGCGCACCGCCACCGTGACGATCTCGGCCCCGCTGGCCTCAATCGCGGCGGCGGTTTCCTCCAGGTCCTTGTATTTGCCGGTGCCAACGATCAGGCGCGAGCGGAAGCGGCGGTTGGCAACCGTCCAGGTGTCCTCGACCGGCAGCGTTCCATCCATAGTCAGCCTCCACCGATGAAATGCACGATTTCCAGGGCGTCGCCGCTGGCGAGCCAGGTCTCCGCATAGCGCGAGCGTGGGACGATCTCTTCGTTGCGTTCCACCGCGACCTTGCGGCCCTCCAGCCCAAGGGTCGCCAGCAGACCGGACACCGAAACGGGCCCGTCCAGCGCACGGGTTTCGCCATTCAGCATGAGCGTGATGACGGTCTGCATAGGGCTGAATATGAGCGCGGCGGCGGCGGCCGGCAAGGAAGCACCGGGGCATGCCGCAAGGGCGGGTTCGATCCGTTTACCGGAACTTCATGTCTGGTGTGGCAGGATCGCTGCCTCCCCCGTCATTCCCGCGAAAGCGGGAACCCAACTCACAAGCCGCAATGAAACAGCCCTGCGTGTATATCCTGGCCAGCAAGCGCAACGGAACGCTGTACATTGGGGTAACCAGCGACCTTGCCGGCCGGGTGTGGCAACACAGAACCGATGAAATCCCAGGTTTCACCAGGCAATACGGCGTCCACGTGCTGGTCTATTTCGAGTTTTTCACCGCGATGGAAGATGCGATCCGACGCGAAAAGCGCATGAAGGGTTGGCGTCGGGCATGGAAGATCGCGTTGATCGAGCAATTCAACCATGATTGGCACGATCTGTATCCGAGCCTTGTACCGGGAGTTGGGTCCCCGCTTTCGCGGGGATGACGCGACGCGGCATTACGTAGCGAGCGCCAAAAAGAGAATTGTCATCCCCGCGCAAGCGGGGACCCATGCCGGTTGGGTCCCCGCTTGCGCGGGGATGACGGTGTAGTTCGTGATGGATGCGGACCAAGTGGCGTTCGCTAGATTATGCCGGGTTTCCCCACGCAGCGCGGGAGACGTTGGTGTTACGATTGAATGCGGGACGACCGGGATGCACGCATGCACGGAATTGAGAGGCGCATTCTGCAGCTAGCCGTCGCGCTGGGATGCCTCGTGCCGATCGGCGCGGGCGCCGGCGGGGTGCTGCTTGGGCCACGCATGCTGGGCGCGGCGGCCGTTGCATCGGACGACCTCGACAGCCATTTCCGCTACCTGTCGGGGCTCCTGCTGGCGATCGGGCTCGGCTACGCATCGACCATTCCGCGCATCGAATCGCATGGCCGACGCTTCCGGTTGCTGACCGGCATCGTGGTGCTGGGCGGCTGCGGCCGCCTGCTGTCGGCGCTCATGATCGGCATGCCGTCCGCGCAAATGTCGGCGGCGCTCGTCATGGAACTGCTGGTGACGCCGGGTCTCGCACTCTGGCAGTTCCGGGTCGCCCGGCAGGCGAACTGACGCGCCCATCCTTTCGCGTCGTGGCTCCCACTGGCCACGCCCACCCCGCTATGCTACGGCCCGGTCATGTCCGCCACCGGTTCCCCGCCGCTGATCGCCGTGCTGAACGGCCCCAACATGAACATGCTCGGGCTGCGCCAGCCGCATCTGTATGGCAGCGCAACGCTGGATGACGTCGAACAACTCTGCGCCGAAACGGCGGAGGTGCTGGGGCTGGCGATCGATTTCCGCCAGACCAACGGCGAGGGTGAACTGGTATCCTGGGTGCAGGAATGCCGCGGCCGCGCCGATGGGATCATCATCAATCCGGCCGGCTACACCACGACATCGATTGCGCTGATGGACGCTTTGCTCGCCAGCGAGCTGCCGGTGATCGAGGTGCACATCACCAACATCCACCGGCGCGAGGAATTCCGCCAGCACTCCTACGTTTCCAAGGTCGCGGTCGGGGTGATCGCCGGGCTGGGCGTGCGTGGCTATGCCCTGGCGTTGCAGGCCATGGCCGAACTGCTGGAAGCCGATCGCGAGGGCGCCGCCGCATGACCCGCATCCCGTTCGATCCCGACGCGATTTGCATGCTCGCCGCGGTGCTGACGGAAACCGGCCTGTCCGAGATCGAGATCGCCGAAAAGGACAGCCGCATCCGCGTGGTGCGAGCCGTCGGGCCGGCGGTCGCGCCGGTGTCAGCCGCTGCGGCTCCGCACACCCCGGCCGTCACGGTGACCGCGACGACCCAGGCCAGCGCCGAGGCGGAGCTTGCCGCGCACCCCGGGGCGGTCACCAGCCCGATGGTCGGCGTCGCGTACCTGCTGCCGGAACCGGGTTCGCCGCCCTTCGTTACCGTGGGGCAGGCGGTCGCCGCCGGGCAGACTCTGCTGCTGATCGAAGCGATGAAGACCTTCAACCAGATCAAGGCACCGAAAGCCGGAACCGTGGCGCGCGTGCTGGTGGCCAACGGCGCGCCGGTCGAGTACGGCGAAGTGCTGATGATTCTGGAAGCCTGAGCGCGCTTTCACCTTGTTCCACAAGATCCTCATTGCCAATCGCGGCGAAATCGCGCTTCGCATCCAGCGCGCATGCCGCGAGTTGGGCATTCCGACCGTCGCCGTGCACTCCACCGCCGACGCCGACGCCATGCATGTCCGCCTGGCAGAGGAGAGCGTGTGCATCGGCCCGCCGCCGGCCAAGGACAGCTACCTCAACATCCCGGCCATCCTGTCGGCGGCCAGCATCACCGGGGCGGACGCGATCCATCCGGGTTACGGGTTCCTCGCCGAGAACGCCCGCTTCGTCGAGATGGTGGAGGCGCACGGGCTGACCTTCATCGGTCCGTCGGCGGCGCATATCTCGATGATGGGCGACAAGGTCGCGGCCAAGGCGGCGATGGCGTCGTTGGGCGTGCCGCTCGTGCCGGGGTCGGACGGCGTGGTGCACGATCTTGCCACCGCACGCGCGGTGGCGGACCAACTCGGCTATCCCGTGCTGGTGAAGGCGGTTGCCGGCGGCGGCGGGCGCGGGATGAAGGTGGCGCCGGATGCGGCGTCGCTGGAAGATGCGTTCCGCGTGGCGCGCGCCGAGGCGCGTAGCGCGTTCGGCAACGACGCGGTGTATTTGGAGAAGTATCTCGACCGGCCGCGACATATCGAATTGCAGATCATGGCGGATGCCTACGGCAACGTCGTGCATTTCGGCGAGCGCGATTGCAGCCTGCAACGCCGCCACCAGAAACTGCTGGAAGAAGCCGGCTCGCCGGTCATCACGCCAGCCCAGCGTGAGACGCTTGGAGCGACGGCCACGGCGGCGCTGCGCAAGCTCGGCTACCGCAACGCCGGCACGCTGGAGTTCCTGTATCAGGACGGCCACTTCGCGTTCATCGAAATGAACACGCGGTTGCAAGTGGAGCACCCGGTGACCGAGATGGTGTGCGGCGTCGATCTGGTGCGGGAGCAAATTCGCATCGCCGCCGGTGCCGAGCTTGGCTACATCCAGGCGGATATCCGGTTTTACGGCCACGCGATCGAGTGCCGCATCAACGCCGAGGATCCGGTCAGCTTCATGCCGACGCCGGGGCGGATCACCGCGTTCCACGCGCCCGGCGGGCTCGGCGTGCGCATCGATTCGGCGCTGTATGCCGGGTATGTGGTGCCGCCGTATTACGACAGCATGGTGGCCAAGCTGATCGTGCACGCACCGACTCGCGCCGAGGCGATCAACCGGCTGCGCCGGGCGCTGGACGAGTTCGCGATCCTGGGCATCCAGACGACCATCCCGTTGCATCAGCGGATCGTGGATGACCCGGAGTTCCAGGCCGGCGACTATACGATCCATTGGCTGGAGCAATTCGTCGGACGTTAGAGTACCGACCCACTTCCAATTCCGTCATTGCGAGTTGGCCACCGTCCGGCGGCGGCCGACCCGCCCTGAATGAAATTGCGGTGGTGCCCGTCCCCCCACGTCATGCCGACGAAGGTTGGCATCCACGACTTTTCTCGCGGCACGCAGCATAGTCGTGGATGGCGGGCCTTCGCCCGCCATGACGTGGGAGCCGGGCAACACGGGTTGTTTCTTGCTAGCGAAGCAATCTCCCGCGCGAGATCCGGCATTATGGAGCAAACGCGACCTGGTCCGCATTCACCGCAAACCACACCGTCATCCCCGCGAAAGCGGGGACCCAACTGCTTGGGTCTCCGCTTTCGCGGGGATGACGATTTTTGTGGCGTTTGCTACATGATGCCAGCGAAATCCTGCGAACTCAGGCGGGAGATTGCTTCGCTTCGCTCGCGATGACACTGGAACGCTGGGCGCCCTGCGTTCAGTACATGCTGGTCAACACATTGCTCAGCCGCTTGCGTTCCTCCAGCGCCCGTCCAGTGCCTAGCGCCACGCATTGCAGCGGGTTCTCCGCGATCACCACGGCAAGTCCGGTCGCATCGCGCAGCACCTGGTCCACCCGGTGCAGCAGCGCGCCACCGCCGGTCAGGACGATGCCCTTGTCAACGATGTCGGCGGCAAGTTCCGGAGGGGTGTTCTCCAGCGCCACTTTCACCGCTTCGATGATGGCGCCCACCGGCTCGAACAGGCTTTCGGCGATCTGCCGCTGGCTGACGATCACCTCGCGCGGCACGCCGTTCAGCAGGTCGCGGCCGCGCACCTCGCGATACGGCCCTTCGTCGCCGTCCTCCGGCGGGCTGGCCGCGCCGAGTTCCATCTTGATGCGCTCGGCCGAGGACTTGCCGATCAGCAGGTTATGGTTGCGGCGGATGTAGCTGATGATCGCCTCGTCCATCTTGTCGCCGCCAACCCGCACGCTGCGCGAGTAGACGATGCCGCCAAGCGAGATCACCGCGACTTCCGTGGTGCCGCCGCCGATATCCACCACCATGGAACCGGACGGCTCGGTCACCGGCAGCCCGGCGCCGATCGCCGCCGCCATCGGTTCCTCGATCAGTTGCACACGGCGGGCGCCGGCACTTTCGGCGCTTTCCTGGATGGCGCGGCGTTCCACCGCGGTGGAGCCGGAGGGCACGCAGACGATGATCAGCGGCGAAGCGAACCCGCGCCGGTTATGCACCTTGCGGATGAAGTGCTTGATCATTTCCTCGGCGACTTCGAAGTCGGCAATGACGCCGTCGCGCAGCGGACGGCTGGCGGTGATGTAGCCAGGGGTGCGGCCCAGCATCATCTTGGCTTCCTCGCCAACCGCGACGACCTGCTTCTTGCCACGCACATCGGCGATGGCGACCACGCTCGGCTCGGCCAGCACGATGCCGCGGCCCTTGACGTAGACCAGGGTGTTCGCGGTGCCGAGATCGATGGCCATGTCGGCCGACATGAAGCCGAGCATGCGAGAGAACATCCACATAACCTTTGAGTACGCGAAATGGGTGGGGGAAAGGCGGTGGGCTTAGCCCTGCCTTCAACCGTTAACAAGGGGGTGATCGGTGGCCCTCGCGGCGCTCTAATCCGAGCACCGGATTTGCCTCTTGCGCGTTGCGGTCTGGGCAGGCTGTGCGATCACCAAGGTGCCTGTCCGGCCCGTCACAAACTATTCAACGTCTCAGGCGTCACGCCAGACGAGACGGATGGTTGCGTGCGCGTATGGTTACCTTGGGGTTGACCGCAAGATAGCGGAATTTCCGCGGCCGGAGCGAGGCACTACGTTTCACCGGCGTGAGGAAGTTCTCCCAAAAGAATAACGTAAGATTTGCTTGCTCTCGCGATCCAGGGCAGCGAAGATGGGCACTACTCAATGCATACGTGTGCTGAAAGAGGATAGAGCGCGGATTTAAGGCGTTCTGCGCGAGATTTACGTCTGTAAGTTGTATTCGGCCCGTCCGCCCCCTGTCGAACCGGATCTCACGCCACTCATGAATGTTCTCTTTGTTACCAGCGAGTTCGCGGGCCTGGCCAAGGCCGGTGGGCTAGGCGATGTCGCGTCGGGCCTGCCGGTTTCTCTGCGCCGGCTCGGCGCCGACGTGCGGGTTTTGCTGCCGGCCTATCGGTCCGTCCTGGCACAACTGCCTGACGTCGCCTGGATCGGCCGCCTGCCGGGACGCGGAGCGATCCCGGGCTGCCGCATCGGCGAGGTGCAACTTCCATGCGGCCTGGTATTGTATCTGGTCGGGGCGCCGTCGCTGTACCGATCGGGAAGGCACGTCGTACAGCACGCCGGAAGGGCGGGACTGGCCGGACAATCATCTGCGCTTCGCCCGGCTGTCGCTGACGGCGGCGGAGATCGCCCGAGGCCGCGGGCGGCTGGGCTGGTCGCCGGACCTGCTGCACGTGCACGATTGGCCGGGCGGGTTGGCGCCGGCCTATATGCGCTGGGACGGCACTACGGTTCCGTCGGTGATGACCGTGCACAATATCGCCTATCAGGGAAATTTCCCGGCCGCGGAATGCTCGCGCCTGGCCATCCCCGATGCGGCCTTCGACATCAACGGGGTCGAGTTCCACAGCGAGGTGTCGTTTCTGAAGGCCGGCCTGTTCTACGCGGACCACGTGACTACAGTGAGCCCCAGCTATGCCAAGGAGATCGCCACGCCGCCATTCGGCGGCGGGTTGCATGGCCTGATCCAGGGCCGGGCGGAGCGCGGCGAACTGTCCGGCATTGTCAACGGCATCGAGGGAAGCTGGGATCCGCGCCAGGACCCGCATTTGCCGTACCACTTCGACGCGAGCGATCTGCGCGGCAAGCGCGCCAATGCCGAGGCGGTGCGCACCGGCCTGTGCCTGCGTCACTCTGACGGCCCGCTATTCGGCATCGTGTCGCGGTTGGTGCATCAGAAGGGTCTCGACCTGGTTGCCGAGGCGGTGCACGACATTGTCGCGCTCGGCGGACAGATCGCCATTCTGGGGTTGGGCGATCCCGAGATCGAACACATGCTGAGCAGAACCGCGCGGCAGCATCGGGACAATGTGGCTGTGCTGGTGGGATTCAACGAACCGATGGCGCGGCGGATCATCGCCGGCAGCGACTTCACGCTGATGCCGTCGCGGTTCGAGCCGTGCGGGCTGACCCAGATGCAGGCGCAGCGCTATGGCGCTCTGCCTATCGCGCACGCCACCGGTGGGTTGGTAGACACGATCGAGGACCGCGTAACGGGTTTCCTGTTCTCCGAGCTTTCGTACGACGGGTTGATGGGCGCGTGCACGCGGGCGTTCGATGCGTTCGATGACTCGGTGCATTTGGCGGCGATGCGGGCGGCGGCGATGGCGCGGCGCTTCTCCTGGGCGGAGCCGGCGGCGGAATATGCGGCGCTGTATGGCCGGGTGGCGGGCGTCGCGGCGCCAATCGGGGTGGCACGGCCAGGGGTTGCGGCACACACCGATGCCGGACGTGTGCCGGCGCGCGTGCGGTCGCGTGCAGCGGCGGCAGCAGCGGAGAAGGCGCTCGAGGTCGCCGCGGCGTAGGCCAGGGGCGTGGGGCCGCCTGTACCGAACAGATGAATCTCACCGTTCACCCGTGAGGTTCTTCCCGGACCACCCTTATGCGGACGACGATGTGAGCAGTTTCAAATCGGAAGCGCGCAACCGACGATCTCACTATTCGACAGTAGCCATATCATACCAGCCCGCAAAACGATTGACGCACGACAACGGCCGTCCCTAACCGTCATGGCCGGCCTTGTGCCGGCCATGACGGTTAGGGCGGTCCGTGCGAAGCGGTCGGGGGTCAATCGTTCGGCGGGTTGGTATCAGCGCCCTCCGTTCCACTTTGCTTGTCCCGATCGCAGGTCATCGCTGTTCCGGTCAGTTTGCTTCATTTAGAGGCCGTCTCGAAACCTGCCGGTGGGGGGTTGAAACCGCAAGAGTCGATGGAATCTAGGAGGCCCCCTGGCACCTGGAGCCTCCTATGTGGACCCGCGAAACCCGCGCAGAGCACGACCGTGATGATCTGCGCTACCCCAGCGATCTGACCGATGCCGAATGGCAGGTGCTCGCGCCGTTGCTGCCGCCGCCAGCGAAAACCGGCCGCAAACGGTCCTGGACGATGCGCGAGATCATGAATGCCATGTTCTACGTGCTGCGCGGCGGTTGTCCGTGGCGTATGCTGCCGGAGCATTTCCCACCGCACCAGACGGCGTATCGCTGGTTCACCCGCTTCCGCGATGACGGAACATGGGAACGCCTGGACCATCAGTTGGTGGCGCAGGATCGTCAGCGGGTCGGCCGCGCGGCGGGTCCCACTGCCGCGGTCATCGACACGCAGAGCGTCAAAACCACCGAAGCCGGCGGCCCGAGAGGGTATGATGCCGGCAAGAAGATCAACGGCCGCAAGCGACATGCTCTGGTGGACACCGACGGGCGCAGCCTGGAATTGCAGGTGCACCCGGCGTCAGTGCAGGACCGTGATGGCGCTCCGGCGGTGTTGCAAGCCGCTCACGCCCGGTTCCCCTCGATCCAGAAAGTATTTGCCGACAGCGTCTATGCCGGCGAACGGGTCGCCAGTGCGACATCCATTGTGGTGGAGATTGTCCGCAAGCTACCCAACCAGGTTGGCTTCAAGCTGCTGCCGCGGCGTTGGGTGGTCGAGCGGTTCTTTGCCTGGATCAATCGCAACCGCCGCCTTGCCAAGGATTTCGAAGCCACCATCGCATCGGCCACAGCCTTCCTCCACGCCGCTGGCGTTATGCTGCTCGCCAGGAGGCTGGCTCGTTGGGCTTGAGATTCGAGTCGGACTCTTAGAGCCCGAGGCTGAATAACCAAGTCAAATCGCCGGCGGATCACGACCCCAGTGTCATGGCCGGCAACCGGAGAACTTCGCCCTTAAGGTGTCCATTTTCAAATCCAGAGAAGGGCGGAGGGGATTTAATTACAGCCTCCTCCGCCGGCCATGACACGGGACATTGCAGCGCGACTGATTGATGCACTTATTTCCCCGCGAGTCCTCATTTCCCGTCGCGTCCGAAAAGTTCAGAACACTAGCGGGGAACGTGGCATGGCCTGCCTTCGCAGACCATGCGACTGACCATCTTGGCCGCAGCGGCAAAATCGGAAATTCAGAATTCCGCCACGGAGCACCCGCCACCCTTGGCGCGCAGCCGCTCACAGAACACCGTCGCCTGTGCAACTCCCTCGAACCCGCCGGTACGGACGCGCCAGAAAACCTGGCCGGCATGCTCTGTTTTGCTGAACGCCGGTTGATGGCCGCCGAAGAGTTCCGGCCAGCGCTTCACCATCCGCTCCCATTCGGCCCTTGCGGCTTGCTCCGAGGTCAGCGCGGCGAGTTGCACCAGCGGCCCCTTGCCGCCCGCGCTTTGCACAGCCGCACCGGCGGTGGCGGGCCTCTCGGGCGACCTGGCTGGCGCTGCGGTTGCAGCAACTGGTGGTGCTGCGACAGCGGCGATCGCGGGCCGTGACGCGGCAGCGGCGGGCGCAGGCGTCGCCACCAATGGCGCCGGACCTGGCGTGACGGAGGCAAGCGCCGGCGGTGGCGGTGCCGCGGCCGCAGCGCGTAGACCCTGCGGATCCGGCGTCTCGGGAGGCGGCGCCAGTTTCCCCACGTCGGTGTCGCTGCCACCGGAGAAGATCTCGTTGCTGGCGCCGGGGATTTGCATGCCGCCCGGATTGGCAGGCTTTACCTTGAGCGGAGAACTGTCCGCCTGCACCACAGGCACGCCGTGGCTACGATGGCCGATCATGGTCCAGCCCCCGACCACCACCAGCAGCGTGCCGCCGATGGCCGCGGCGATCATCGCCAGCTTGCGCGTCGCCGGGTCCATGCCGCCGGAGTGGCGCGGCACGCGATAGGTTGGGCTGGGAATGCTGATATCGTCCGACACGGCGCACCCTTTCCGGTTGGCGCCACGCCGAGGCGCCTAACGCATTTCCTCCACGGGCTGGACGCCCATGACGGCAAGACCGGACCGCACCACCACCGCCGTCGCCGCAACCAACGCCAGCCGGGCCCGCGTCTCCGCCGGCCGCTCGGGTTGCAGGAAGCGCAGGGTGGCCGCGTCCTTGCCTCGGTTCCATAGCATATGAAAGTCGGCCGCCAAGTCATAGAGAAAAAACGCAATCCTGTGCGGTTCGCGTGCCAGGGAAGCGGCCTCGACGGTGCGCGGCCAGGTTGCCAGGCGGCGGATCAGGGTCAGTTCCTCGGGGGCGGCCAGGCTGTCCAGGGTCACCTCGGCCAGCGCGGCGTCGGTCACCGCGTCGGGGGAAAACATGTCCGCCGCGGCGCGCAGCACCGAGCGGCAGCGGGCATGCGCGTACTGCACGTAGAACACCGGGTTCTCACGCGTCGTCGCCAGCACCTGGTCGAGGTCGAACTCCATCTGCGCGTCGGCCTTGCGGGTCAGCATGGTGAAGCGCACCGCGTCCTTGCCGACCTCGTCCAGCAGGTCGCGCAGGGTGACGTAGCTGCCGGCGCGCTTCGACATGCGCACCGGTTGGCCGCCGCGCATCACGTGCACGATCTGGCACAGCACCGCCTCGAATTTTGTGCCGCCGTTATGCGACAACGCCTGCACCGCGGCGTTCATGCGCTTGACGTAGCCGCCATGGTCGGCACCGAGCACGTCGATCAGCACCTCGAAGCCGCGATCGATCTTGTCGGCATGGTAGCCGATGTCGTTGGCAAAGTACGTGTTGCTGCCGTCGGATTTGCGCAGCGGGCGATCCACGTCGTCGCCGAACTGGGTGGCGCGGAACAGGGTCTGCGGGCGCGGTTCCCAGTCGTCCGGCGTCTTGCCCTTGGGCGGCTCGAGCACCCCCTCGTAGATCAGGCCTTGCAGCGCGAGCCGATCGATCACCGCGTCCGCAGCGCCGGACGCAACCAGGTCGCGTTCGGATTTGAATACGTCCTGGTCGACGCCGAGCAAGCGCAGGTCGTCGCGGATTTCTCCCAGCATGGCCGCGACGGTGAAGTCGCGCACGATGTCCAGCCAGAGTTCGGGGGCGGCGATGCCCAGGTCCGGCAATGCCAGCGCCGTGCCATGGATCGCCGCAAGCTGCGCGCCGATCGGCACCAGGTATTCGCCGCGGTATTGCAGGCCGCCGGGGACCTCGTTGGAGAAATCTTCCTCCGATAGCGGCGTGCCGATCGCCTGGAGGTAGCGCCAATACGCCGCCCAGGCGAGCGCGGTAACCTGCGCTCCGGCATCGTTGATGTAGAACTCCTTGGTCACGGCGTGCCCGGTTTTCGCCAGCAGGTTGGCGAGCGCGTCGCCCACCACCGCGCCGCGGCAATGGCCGATATGCAGCGGCCCGGTGGGATTGGCCGAGACATACTCGACGTTGACCCGCGTGCCCTCGCCAGCGCGGCTGTCGCCGTAAGCTTCACCGGCGCGCAGGATGGTCGGTAGCAGGGCGCGGAACGCGGCGGGATCGAGCCGGAGGTTGACGAAGCCCGGCCCGGCAGCGGCCGCATCGGCGATAGCGTCACGCCGTAGCAGCGCCGCGACCAGGGCGGCGGCGAGCTTCGCCGGCGGCTGGCGGGCGGGTTTCGCGGCCACGAGTGCCGCGTTGGTCGCCATGTCGCCATGCGCCGGGTCGCGCGCGGGGGTGACTTCCACCCGCGCCGCGATGTCGTCCGGGAGGTCGGGCACGATGCCACGCAACGCGTCGAGCACAGTGTCGCGCATGGCGGCGTAAATGTCGTAGGTCATGTCGTTTCACTCTTGTCGTGGCGGCTCGCAGGCGGTTGCTTAGCCGGACTCTTCCCGGCACAGGCTGCGTCAAACTCGTGCATGGTGCGGCTGTCCATCAAGCCGGCGGCTTGCATATCTTCGGCCGTCTCATGGATCGCGACCAAGATGGGGCTGCTATATTGCGCAGGCTTGCTCATAAGGCGTTCCTTGCTTCCTCTCCCGCCTGCTGCAAGAGAAGGCCGGATGAGAGTGTCAAATATGGGCTTCGCCGATGACGCGGATGCGGCCATACGCACGGTTGCGCGGCTTCGCTTTCACCGTAATCTCGATGTCCTGACCAAGCGCAGTCAGCAATCGCATCAGTCGCTCGCTGGAGAAATTGCCTAGCCTTCCATTGAGCAATGCGGATACCTTGGGCTGGTCGATGCCCATTAGCGAGGCCGCTGCAACCTGGGTCAGCCGGCGCCGCCTGACGACCTCGCGGATCTGGCTGGCACGCTGTGCCTTTGTGAGTTCTTCATCGGGTTCCGGCAGGCTGATATCGGCGAAGACGTTGCCGGACCCAGCAGTCACTGGAATTTCCATCACTTGCTTGCTGGCCATGCTCGATAATCCTCTCGTGCCCTTTGCAGCCTTTGCTGGATGACGTCCAACTCGGCGTTGGGTGCGGCAACGCCCCGCCTGGACTTCTTCTGGAAGGCATGCAGCACGTAAACGACTTCAGCGAACCGAACGGTGTAGATGGCGCGGAAGGTGTCGTCATCGAAGTCGTCCACGACCTCCAGCACGCCAGCACCTCCAAAGCCCTTCATAGGCTTCGCGTAGGGCGCCTTGCGGCCGATCTGGGCCTCCCATAGTGCACCGCCGACCCGCCGCCGCACGTCTTGCGGAAATTCACTCAGGTCGGCCTTGCTGCTGCCGATCCAGCGCACCGGCTTTGGCTCGTTCGCATCGGGTTTTGCCGCCACAATTCGATGCTATGCCTGTTCGGGCATAAATGCGCGCGAACCGACCGCCATGCAAGGGCGCTGGGTCGGCCTGGTCGCGAATTGTCATGATCGTCGATGCTTTCGTGGTGTTGGCGACACCCTCACCCTACCCTCTCCCACTGCGTGGGAGAGGATTCTTTTATCCGCTGACCCCCACATCGGTCAGCCGGCGGTGCTCGTCCATCGCGTAGCGATCCGTCATCCCTGCCACATAGTCGCCGACAATCGTGGCGGCGCGGTGCGTGCCGCCCTCGCCCGCCCGCGCCCGCCAGTCGTCCGGCAGCAGCGACGGGTCGGTGTGCAGCAGCCGGAACAGCTCCTCGGTCAGCCGGCGAGCCTTGGTTGTCATGCGGTTCACCCGCCAATGGCGATACATCCGGGCGAACAGGAAATCCTTGATGACGATATGCGCCTCGGCCATCGCCGGGCCGAACGCCACCACCCTCTGCTTCGACCGGCGCACGGCGTCGGCGTCCTTCGGATCGAGCTTCGCCAAGCGGCGGCGGGTTTCTTCGATCAGGTCGGTGATCATGGCGTTGATCACCCGCCGGATCGTCTCGTGGCGCAGCCGCGGCGGCGGCACATCCAGGCTGGACATGCGTGCCTCGGCCAGTGCCTCGCGCACCACCGGCAGATGGGCGATCTCGTCCGGACCGAACAGCCGCGCGCGCATCCCGTCGTCGAGGTCGTGGCTGTGATACGCCACGTCGTCGGCGATCGCCGCGACCTGCGCCTCCGTCGAGGCATGCGTGTTCAGTTCCAGTCTATGGCGTTCATTGTACTCGGCTATGTAGGCGGGAGGGTTGCGCAGCGGGCCGTTGTGCTTGGCCAGCCCCTCCAGCGTCTCCCAGGTCAGGTTCAGCCCGTCCCACCCGGCGTAGCGGCTTTCCAGCAGCGTCACCACCCGCAGCGACTGCGCGTTATGGTCGAACCCGCCGAACGGCTTCATCGCCAGGTTCAGCGCTTCTTCCCCCGCATGGCCGAACGGCGGATGCCCCAGGTCGTGCGCCAGCGCCAGCGCCTCCGTCAGGTCCTCGTCCAGTGCCAGCTCGCGGGCGATCGAGCGGGCGATCTGCGCCACCTCGATCGAGTGAGTCAGCCGGGTGCGGTAGAAGTCGCCCTCGTGATTGACGAACACCTGCGTCTTGTATTGCAGCTTGCGGAAGGCGGACGAATGGATGATGCGGTCGCGGTCGCGCTGCCAGGGCGAGCGCGTCCTTGCCTCCGGCTCCGGGTGAAGCCGGCCGCGGCTGGTCGCCGGCTGCACTGCGTACGGAGCGAGGTTCATACGGAACCCGCTTACACCCCGCAGCAAGAGGCTTCAATTCCGCGAGGAAAATGCCTACCTTACCCGCATGGAACAGTTTGCCGTATCCGAGCGGGCCGCCGCCCGCATCGCCGAGATCATCGCCGCCCAGCACAATACGGCGCAGACGGCCTCGCCGGACGCTGCCGGAAGCCCGGTCCCGGCGCTGCGGGTCGCCGTGCTCGCCGGCGGGTGCTCTGGCTTCCAGTACCGCTTCGAACTCGACGAGGCGCCGCAGCCTGACGACCTGGTGATCGAGCGCGCCGGCGCCCGGGTGCTGGTCGATCCGGTCAGCCTGGACCTGCTCGCCGGGGGCGAGCTGGACTTCACGGACGAGTTGATGGGCAGCCACTTTGCCGTGCGCAATCCCAACGCCAAGTCCGCATGTGGCTGCGGTACAAGCTTTTCCGTGGATTGAGGCGCCGCCGGGACGACGCACATAAATCTCTGGTAATTTTGCCCAGGCGGTCCATATTGGGCTTTCGGCACTTTTCGCCCAGGGTCATGTCTGCCCAAGTCCGCGACTCCGTCGCTTCCGGCACTTACCATTGGAAAAGTAATACGGCCCGCACAGTGCGGGTCGCCGAGACACCCGGAGTGACGTGATGTCTTCAGGTACGGTCAAGTGGTTCAACGCCCAGAAGGGCTACGGCTTCATCCAGCCAGACGATGGCTCGAAGGATGTCTTCGTGCACATCTCGGCGGTGGAGCGCGCCGGTCTTCGCGGCCTCAATGAGGGCCAGAAGGTCAGCTTCGACATTGAGAAGGGCCAGCAGGGCAAGACCGCCGCGGTCAATCTGCAGGTTTCCTGACCAAAGCCGGAACCCGGCGCCGCCGCACGCGGCGCCGGGCGCTTTGCGGGGGTGGGCGCAGTTTTGCGGCAGGTTAGTTTTGCGCCAGGAGAATCCATGACCACGCATAAGTTCTCCGTCGGCGACCGGGTGCGCCTGGTTGTCAGCAAGTATTCCGGCGACGTGCCCCCGGGCATTTACACGATTTCCCGCCAGCTTCCGGTCGAGGCGAATGTCTGCCAGGACCCGCGTGAAGCACATGCAGGACGGCCACGAGCGGGTCGTCCGCGAGAACCAGCTCATCGGACCCGGCGCGGAGCAGGGCTGAGCCTGCACGGGCCGGATGTTGCCGCATGTCGCGGCATTCCGTGATGCGGAATATAGCGGCTTACACCTCTCCCGCGCTTCGCGCGGGAGAGGTCGCCACGAAGTGGCGGGTGAGGGTGATCGGGTCGGCACGCTCTACCTGCTACGTGCGGCCCGATCGCCCTCACCCTCGACGCGACGCGTCTCGACCTCTCCCGCTCCCGCGGGAGAGGTGACTTCTTGGCCCGCCGCTTGCTTTCATCACCGCGATCCCAGCGTTGAAGGAAGCCCCGTGAGTCCAACACTGGCCAGCCCCATCGAACTGTCGCGTCCCGCCACCCGCTGGATCCAGCTCCTGCTCGGGCTGATCTGCATGATGGCGATCTCCAGCCCGCAATACGTCTGGACGCTGTTCACCCGCCCGCTGGGGTCGGCGCTCGGCGCCGCACCGGCTGCCATCCAGGTGACGTTCTCGCTCCTGATCGTCTTGCAGACATTCTTCTCGCCGTTCCAGGGCTGGCTGGTGGACCGCTTCGGCCCGCGCCGGCTGATCGCGGCGGGAGGGCTACTGACCGGCTTCTCCTGGATGCTCGCGGCGCATGCCGGATCGTTGACCACGCTGTATCTCACCTATGGCGTGCTGGGTGGCCTGGGCACCGGGATCGTCTATGTCGGCGTGGTCGGCCAGATGGTCGGCTGGTTCCCAGATCGCCGAGGGTTCGCCGCCGGCATGGTGGCCGCCGGCTACGGCTTCGGCGCCATTGTCACCACCTTCCCGATCGCGTCCTCCATCGCCTCGGCCGGCTACCAGGCCACGCTGCAGCAATACGGGGCATTGCTCGGCGCAGTTGGGTTCCTGGCCGCGCTGGGGCTGAAGGCGCCGCCGGCCATGACGTATGACGACGATTCCGGTCCCGGCACCGGCACCATGGCGATGCTGAAGACGCCGGTCTTCTGGCTGATGTTCGTGATGATGACTCTGATGTCCACCTCGGGCCTGATGGTCATTTCGCAGATGGCCAACTTCGCCACCGAGTTCGGCGTGGCCAAGATGGTAGTATGGGGCGCGGTGGCGCTGCCGCTGGCCCTGACCATCGACCGCTTCACCAATGGGCTGACGCGCCCGTTCTTCGGCTGGGTCTCCGACCGCATCGGCCGCGAGAACACCATGTGCCTGGCCTTCGGCCTGGAGGCCGTGGCGATGGCGGCCTGGCTGGCAACGCGCGGCGACCCGGTGCTGTTCGTGCTGCTGTCCGGCCTGGTGTTCTTCGGCTGGGGCGAGATCTTCTCGCTGTTCCCCTCCACGCTGACCGACACGTTCGGGCCGCACAACGCGACGCGAAACTACGGGTGCCTGTACATCGCGCAGGGCATCGGCTCAATCTTCGGCGGCCCGCTCGCGTCGTTGCTGCACGACGCAACGGGCACCTGGGCGATCGTATTCTACGTCGCGATCGCGGCGGATGCGTTGACGGCGGTCCTCGCCATCGCCGCGCTGAAGCCGCTGCGCGCACGGTATAGCGCGGGGGTTTGACGGCGCGTCCGAAAGCCCGACCTATGAGTTGTTCGCACATGAGCTGTTCGCACATGTTCGCACCGGCCGTAGCGGCCAAGTCTGAAATCTATGACAGGAATGCCGACGACGCTTGACCACCAGACCCGAGTTTGTTGCTCTCGCCAGTAAGGGAAGCTGTGCGAAGCGCTCGCTCGAACGAGGTGCTCGCAACAATTGTGCGGGAGACCGAAATGGGTATGCACGACCTTCAGGGCATGATCGATCGCGTCAGGCGCGGCCGCTTGTCGCGGCGCGGCTTCATCCAACGCATGGCGGTCCTCGGCCTGACCGCACCGATGGCGACGCAATTGCTCGCAATGGGCGGCGTGGCGATGGCGCAACCGGCCCCCACCTACAAGCCGACCCAGCGCGGCGGCGGCGGCACCCTCAAATTGCTTTGGTGGCAAGGCCCGACCTTGCTCAATCCGCACTTCGCTGTCGGCACCAAGGACCAGGACGGCTCGTATCTGTTCTACGAACCGCTCGCCATCTGGGACAATGACGGCAACCTGGTTCCCAAACTGGCAGCCGAAATTCCCAGCCGCGACAATGGCGGCTTGGCCGCCGACGGCCTGTCGGTGATTTGGAAGCTCAAGCAGGGCGTGCAGTGGCACGACGGCCAGCCCTTCACCGCCGACGATGTCGTGTTCAATTGGCAGTACTCCTCGGACCCCGCGACTGCCACCGTCACCAGCGGCGCCTACTCGAATTTGAAGGTCGAGAAGATCGACGACCACAGCGTGCGCATCCTGTTCAACAAGCCGACGCCATTCTGGGCCGAGGCGTTCGTCGGCGCCTACGGCATGATCATCCCGAAGCATGTGTTCGAACCTTATAGTGGCGCGAAGTCGCGCGAGGCGCCCGCCAATCTCGCCCCGGTCGGCACGGGCGCTTACAAGTTCAAGGAATTCCGCCCGGGCGATCTGGTCGCCGGCGTGATCAACACGAACTACCACGAGCCCAACCGGCCGTACTTCGACGCGGTCGAACTGAAGGGCGGCGGCGATGCCGTATCAGCCGCGCGCGCCGTGCTGCAAACCGGCGAATACGACTTCGCCTGGAACCTCCAGGTCGAGGACGAGGTCCTGAAGCGGTTGGAAGAAGCCGGCAAGGGGCGCGTTCAACTCGTCGCCGGCGCGAACATAGAGCATATCCAGCTCAACAGCACCGATCCCAACAAGGTGGTTGACGGAGAGCAATCGAGCATCGCCACCACGCACCCGACGCTCGGCGATCCGGCGGTGCGCCAGGCGTTGGCGTTGCTGGTGGATCGCGGCTCGGTGCAGAAGTACATCTACGGACGCACGGCCCAGGCGACCGGCAACTACGTCAATGGCCCGGCGCGCTTCGTATCAAAGGATACCAGTTGGGAATTCAATGTCGCCAAGGCGACCGATATCCTCGACAAGGCCGGTTGGAAGCCGGGACCCGACGGCATCCGCACCAAGGACGGCAAGCAACTGAAATACGTGTTCTCGACGTCGATCAACCAGCCGCGCCAGAAGACCCAGGAGATCGTCAAGCACGCCTGCCAGCAGGCCGGCATCGACATCGAGATCAAGGCCGTCGTCGCGTCGGTCTACTTCTCCTCCGATGTGGCCAACCCCGACACCTATACGAAGTTCTATAGCGATTTGCAGATGTACACGACCGGTCCGGGGCGCCCCGATCCGGGGAGGTGGATGGAATCCTTCCTGTCCACCGAGGTCGCCAGCAAGACCAACAAGTGGCAGGGCCGCAATATCACCCGCTGGCGCAACGCCGATTACGACCGGATCTATCATGCATCGGAAGCCGAACTCGATCCGATCAAGCGCGCGGACCTGCTGATACAGTGCAATGATATGGTGGTGAAGGGCGTCGTCGTTGTTCCGCTGCTGTTCCGCATGGGCGTCACCGCCGCGGCGAAGAACCTGCATACATCGATGAGCGGCTGGGATAACGATGTGTCCAACCTGGCAGACTGGTACAAGGACACCAACGTCTGATCCGACCTGCCATGACACCGAACGCCGAATTGGTTGGCGCAACCATGCGTGCGATTTCGTGTCATGGCCGGCGAAGGCCGGCCTGCGCCGGCCATGACCTGAAACGGGCGGCGGATGACCCGAAAGTGCACGCACCCGCCAGCACTCATCAGCGCACTGAATGTCCCGCTCGTACATAATCCGCCGCTTGCTGCTGGCGATCCCCAGCCTGCTGGCGATCAGCGTGGTGCTGTTCACCGTGCTGGCGCTGGCGCCGGGCGATCCGTTCGGCGAACTCGCCACCAACCCGAACGTCCCGCCTGCCGTGCAGGCCGCATTGCGCGCGAAATTCGGCCTCGATGATCCGGTCTGGCTACGTTACATTCACTGGCTGTTCGCCATGCTGCAAGGCGACTGGGGGTTTTCCTTCGCCAGCCGGATCGACGTCGAGACGCTGATCATGCAGCGCCTGCCGGTCACCATCGCCATTCTCGGCTCGGCGCAAATCCTGGCGATCCTGGTGGCTCTCCCGGTCGGCGTATTGTCGGCCACCCGCCCCTATTCGCTGTTCGACCAGGTCGCCAACACGCTGGCCTTTGTCGGGTTCTCGCTGCCGACCTTCTTCACCGGACTGCTGCTGATCCTGCTGTTCAGCATCCAGCTTCACTGGCTGCCCTTCGTATTCCGAACCAACCTCTCGGCGACCGGCTGGGCGTGGCTGGGCGAGGAAATCCGCCAGAGCATCATGCCCGTGCTGGTGCTCGGCCTGTTCCAGGGCGCCTCGCTGGTGCGCTATGTGCGCTCCGCGATGCTGGACGTCATCCGGCTCGACTACGTGACCACCGCGCGATCGAAAGGCATCGGCGCCCGCCGCGTGCTGATCCGTCACGTCGTCCGCAACGGGCTGATCCCCGTGGTGACGCTGGTCGCCGTGCAGCTTCCGATCGTGTTCGGCGGCGCCATCATCACAGAGCAAATCTTCCGCGTGCCCGGCATCGGTTCACTGCTGATCGACGCCATCCTCGCCAACGACACGCCCGTGGTGATGGGCGTCACCTTCGTGTTTGCCTGCCTCGTCGTCCTGTGCAACCTCATCGCCGATCTGCTGTATGTCTGGCTCGATCCCCGCATCGCCTTCCGTTGAGGCGGTAGGCCTCGCGGCAGTAGCCGCGCCGCGCGCCACAGCGCCGCTGTCGCCGGCGCGCGAGGCATGGCGGCGTTTCCGCAAGCATCGGCTTGCGGTGGTCAGCCTCGTGGTGCTGGGCCTGATGGTGTTCGGCATCGTCGCGGGTCCGTTCATCTGGCGCGTGCCGATCGACGCCATCGACTTCTCCGCCATGCTGCAAGGACCTTCCTGGGCGCATCCCGCCGGCACCGACGACCTCGGCCAGGACTTGCTCGCGCGGCTGATCTACGGCGGCAAGATCTCGCTGGCGGTTGGCCTGGCCGCGATGTTCGTTGCGGTATGCGTCGGTGCATCGATCGGTGCGGTATCCGGCATGGCCAGCGGCCGCATCGACGCCGCGCTGATGTGGCTCACCGACATGGCCCTGTCCCTGCCGCAGCTTCCGTTGCTGCTGCTGGTGATCTACCTGTTCCGCCCGGCGCTGAAGACCATGCTGGGCGCGCAGGGCGGCGTGTTCGTACTGATCGTCGTGGTGATCGGCGGGCTGCGCTGGATGCCGCTGGCCCGCCTGGTGCGCGCGCAATTCCTGTCACTGCGCGAGAAGGAATTCGTCGAGGCCGCACGAGCACTGGGCGCGTCCCGCATGCGCCTGGTGGTGCGCCACATCATGCCCAACGCGCTCGGCCCGGTGATCGTCGCGGGCACCATCGAAGTGGCCAATGCCATCATCGCCGAATTGACATTATCGTTCCTGGGACTGGGTTTTCCCCCCGACGTGCCAAGCTGGGGCCGCATGCTGTTCGACGCCAAGGACAATCTCGACATCGCGCCGCATTGGGCGCTGTTTCCCGGCCTGGCGATTTTTCTCGCGGTCTTGTCGATCAACTTCATCGGCGACGGATTGCGCGATGCGCTCGATCCGCGGCGGGTGGTATAATGGTCGCCAGTAAACCTCTCCCGCCTTTGGCGGGAGAGGTCGAGACGCGTAGCGGCGAGGGTGAGGGTGCCGCGGCACGCACGGTGCCTGCCGCGGCACCCTCACCCGCGTCACTGCGTTCCGCGACCTCTCCCGCCGAAGGCGGGAGAGGTAAGGTCCTCCTCGAAATTCGCAATTTGAAAACCTGGTTCAACACCGATGATGGCATGGTCCGCGCGGTGGATGGCGTGGACCTGACGGTCGATCGAGGCGAGACCCTGGCCGTGGTCGGCGAATCCGGCTGCGGCAAGACGGTCACCGCCCGCAGCGTGCTCAAGCTGATCGACATGCCGCCCGGCCGCTTCGAATCCGGTGAAGTCCTCTGGCAAGGCCGCGATCTCATCCCCCTGCCGCCCGCGGCCATGGACAAGATCCGTGCCCGAGAAATCGCCATGGTGTTCCAGGAACCGATGACCTCCCTCAACCCGGTCTATACCGTCGGCGAACAGATCGGCGAGTTCCGTCCGCGCGCACCAGAAGGTCTCGCGCAAGGCGGCGCTGGAGGCGGCGGTGGACATGTTGCGGCTGGTGCAGATTTCCAATCCCGAGCGCCGCGTGCACGACTACCCGCACCAGTTCTCCGGCGGCATGCGGCAGCGCGTGATGATCGCCATGGCGCTGGTCTGCCGCCCGCAACTGCTGATCGCCGACGAGCCGACCACAGCGCTCGACGTCACCATCCAGGCACAGATTATCGATCTGTTGCTCGATATGAAATCGCGCTTCGGCATGTCGGTGATGCTGATCACCCACGCGATGGGCGTGGTGGCGGAGACCGCACAGCGCGTCGTGGTGATGTATGCCGGCAAGGTCGTGGAGCAAGCACCAGTGGAGGAACTGTTCGCGCATCCCGCACCATCCTTACACGCAGGGCCTGATCCGCTCGATTCCACGCATGGACAAGCGCACCGCCGGACGCACGCGGCTGAGCCAGATTCCCGGCACGGTGCCGAGCCTGCTGGATCCGCCGCCGGGCTGCCGCTTCGCCGATCGCTGCGCGTTCGTGCGCGACATCTGCCGCGCCGAACCGCCGCCGCTGCGCGAAATCGCGCCCGGCCACAGGTCGGCCTGCGTCCTGTGAGCGATCGACGACCGCCGCTGCTATCGGTGCGTGCACTGCGCAAGGATTTTCCGTTGAAGGGCGGCTTGTTCGCGCACGAGGCGCCGGTGGTGCACGCGGTGGACGGCGTCAGCTTCGACATCAGCGCTGGCGAGACGCTCGGCCTGGTCGGCGAGTCCGGCTGCGGCAAATCGACCACCGGCCGCTGCATCCTGCGCCTGATCGAGCCGAGCGCGGGCGAAATCCGGTTCGAAGGCCGCGACGTCACCACCCTGGAAGGCGAAGCGCTGCGCGGGCTGCGCCGCGACATGCAGATCATCTTCCAGGACCCGTTCGCATCGCTCAATCCGCGCCACACCGTGCGCGGCATCATCGGCGAGGCGCTGATCATCCATCGGCTGGCCGCGAACCGGCGGGATCTGCGAGGACCGGGTCGTGCAATTGCTGGAGACGGTGGGACTGCAGCGCGGGCCACCTGCACCGCTTTCCGCACGAGTTCTCCGGCGGCCAGCGCCAGCGCATCGGCATTGCGCGCGCGCTGGCGGTGCAGCCCGAAATGATCGTTTGCGACGAGCCGGTATCGGCGCTGGACGTGTCGATCCAGGCGCAGGTGATCAATCTGCTGGAGGATCTGCAGGAGAAGCTCGGCCTGACCTATCTGTTCATCGCGCACGACCTGTCGGTGGTGGAACACATCAGCGACCGCGTCGCGGTGATGTATCTCGGCCGCGTGGTGGAGATCGCACCGGCCGATGATGCTGTATGACAATCCCCGGCATCCCTACACCGAGGCGCTGCTATCGGCGGTGCCGATCCCCGATCCGTTGGTGAAGCGCCGACGCATGGCGTTGCGAGGCGAGGTGCCGAACCCGATCCATCCGCCCTCCGGCTGCCATTTCCATCCGCGCTGTCCGCTGACGGAGGCGCGGTGTTCGCGCGAGGCGCCGGAGTTGCGGCAGAGCGCGGCGGGGCACTTTGTCGCATGTCATGTGCGGGGGTAGGGGGACCTCGTGCCTCCGTCATGCCGACGAAGGTCGGCATCCATGGCTTGTCTTCGTGGCCGGAGCATAGTCATGGATGCCGACCTTCGTCGGCATGACGGGCTGTCGGCGCCCGTGCGCCGATCCTCGCCCGCTTCGTTATGACACCAGCGTCGCGCCTTGCAGCATGAGACGGTACAGGTAGCGGCGCTCGGCCATGTCGTAGTCCGCGTTCGCCTGGTGCATGACGCTGCGATTGTCCCAGATCACCATGTCGCCGTGCCGCCACTGATGGCGATATTCATACTTCTGCTGCGTCGCGTGCTGCATCAACTCGTCAATCAGCGCCAGCGCCTCCTTGGCCTCCATCCCACTGATGGACTCCATCCGCACCGGATTGAGATACAGCGCCTTGCGGCCGTTCTCGCGATGCGTGTGCACCAGCGGATGAATGCCGTGCGGCGCCGCGCGCAGGCTGGCCTCGTCGATCGGTCCCAGCGCCCGTGGGCTGTATTTGCTGAGGTAGACGTGGTCCGCCTGCAATCCCGCGATGCGCTGCTTCATCGCGTCGGACAGTTCATCATAAGCCAGGTGCATGTTGACGTATTGCGTGTCGCCGCCGCGCGAGGGGAGTTGCACAGCGAACAGCGTGGTGGCCTTGGGTGGCGCCGGGTGGTTCGAATGGTCGGTGTGAAACGTCTCGCCCGGAATGATGCGCTTGCCGTTCAGGAACTCGTCGTTGGAGACGTAATACACGTCCGGATGCCCGGCCACGTGATGCTGCTTTTTGTCGTGCTGCTGCAACGCGCCGAACACCTGCGCCGCGCGTTTGAATTGCTCGGGGAAAAATCCTGGTCGCGGATCACCAGCACATGATGGTTGACGAACGCACGGTTCAGCGCGGCATGGGTGGCATCGTCGATCGGCTCTCGCAGATCGACGCCGCGGACTTCGGCGCCGGTATGCTCGGTCAGGGGCGTGATGGTGCAGGACATCGCGTTCTTCTCCCGTCTTCTGATTGTTGGCGATGACGCTATGGCCCGGGGGCCACGGCCGTCAATGTGGCGCCCGGGTGGAGGCAGCAAGGTCAGGGGCGTTGCCCCTGAAACCCCGCCAGAGGGTTCTGCCCTGGCCTTGCTTCCTTCCCCCGAACATGTGCGATTGTGGGCTATGGTGCCGGCATGCAAGCTGCAATCGTGGGCATCGCCGGCCCGACCCTCCTCGCCGACGAGGCGGCCCTGTTCCGCGCCCACCCCCCTGCTGGGGTGATCCTGTTCGGACGCAACATCCATGATCCGCTGCAACTGGGCGTCCTGGTCGCGTCGCTGCGCCGAGCCCTGCCCGATGACGCCGTGCTGATGGTGGACCAGGAGGGCGGCCGCGTCGCCCGCCTCCGCCCGCCGCACTGGCGGGCGCATCCGTCGGCCGCCGCGCTCGGCCGCTGCTTCGCCCGCAACCGCGCCGCCGGTCTGCGCGCCGCATTCCTGACCGGGGCGCTGATCGGCCTGGACTGCGCCGCCGCCGGCTTCGATGTCGCCGCCGCGCCGGTGCTCGACCTCGGCCTCCCGGGCGCCAGCAACGTCGTCGGCGACCGGGCGTTCGCGGCGGATCCGGTGGCCGTCGCCCGGCTTGGGCGAGCATGGCCGCCGGGTTGTTGGCGGCTGGGGTGCAACCGGTGGCCAAGCACGCGCCCGGGCATGGCCGAGCCCTGGTCGATTCGCACCTCGCCCTGCCGCGGGTGCACGCCAACGACCTGCGCGCCGACCTGTTGCCGTTCGGATTGAATACCGATCTGCCGTGGCTGATGACGGCACACATTGTTTATGCCGGCTGGGACCCTATTCTCCCCGCCACGGTGTCGCGGGCGGTGATCGGCGGGGTCATCCGCGGGCGGCTCGGCTTCGGAGGCGTAATGGTGAGCGACGATCTGGCGATGCAGGCTTTGTCCGGCACGCCCACGGAACGCGCGGTCGCGGCGTTGGCCGCCGGCTGCGACATCGCGCTGTACTGCGCCGGCGACCATGCGCCGACGGCGGAGCTGCTGGCCGCCTGCCCTGTGCTGTCTTCCGATGCCGCCGCCCGGCTGGGCGCCGCGCGCACTCTGGCCGCACGGCACCGACGGCCGCTGGACGAAGCGACGCTGGCCGCCGAACGGGATCGGTTGCTGGCGTGACCCAAATTCTGTTGGAGATCGCGCCAGCGGTGGTCGCCGCCATCCTGGCGATCACCTTGCACGAGCAGTTGGCTGGGCAGTGCGGGCTCTCCTGAAAACAGCGTTTGGCTACAAGCTCCCAGCTTCCAGCCGTCTTGTGCTTTGGCGCGGTTCTGCCGAAGCGATACGCGGCTAGAGCATTTGTGCAAATAGTGTAGACCGGAGCTTTGTGAAATCCCACCCATTCCGCCGAAAAACGCGAAATGGATGGGGCACGCAGATTACACCCTGGACGGATTGCGACGTCGGTGAGTGCCGTTTTCGATGCTTCCGGTGGCGCTATGCCTTCGTAAGGCATTCTTTCCTTCTAGGGTCTTTGTTTTTGTCATATATTGTGCCATATGAGTCCCCTTTTTACTACTAAGGCGCTGCTACGCCGGCGAGCTTGAATATAGCTCTCTATCCTAACAAAGGAAAGAAATTACCGCTTCCGGAAAGCGGTAGTAAGCCGTTGGTGCCTACGGCAAGTGCGCATAGGCCACTTCCGAGAGTAAATTCTCGGTTGAATTCTAGTCACCCTCCTCTTCCGGCTTCCTTTCTTCTGCACGTTGTATAGCAGACTTTCTACCGTATATATGCTTCGCTGCGATGCCGTTGGAGCATTAGCACAGTCGCAGATAAGGCTTAGTTAGTCTATATAACGATTTCCCTATCGATTTGCCTAAGCTATGCGCCGTTGAGCCTAGCGCTATCTGAGACGACTCCGAGTAGGCTATTTAGAGTAATCTCAGTGTAAGATTCGATTCGTCTACTGATCAGCTGTTGGATCGCCTTAGCGCAGAGTATAGCTCGCCGTTTAGGGCCGATGAAGAGGACGAGTCGTACGAGCAGCTCGATAAAGAACGTCGGCGAGCAGCGTGAAGTTCAGCGCCTGCTTGTCGTGGAATTTGACCTTCTTTGACCGGGTCCGGGAACACCCAGAACCCTCGCCCCGGCCTTGGCGTAGTCGGCCTCGTGGTCGCTATCCGCATGCCGGCGGTGCAGCCGGGGGTGTCGGCCTTCGGATAGAAGTAGAGGACGACGGGTTTCCCCTTCAGCGACGACAGCTTGACCGGGTTGCCGTCCTGGTCGGGAGCTAAGTCCGGCTCCGTCTCCCGGTTCGATCACGGCCGGATCCTAGCCGATGCTCCCGCGTGCGCCTCCAGGCAGGCGTCATGGCGGGACTGAGTGAGCACCGCGGATCGTGAGCTTCGCCCTCGCTTCCCGTCTGCTCCTGCCCGTCGCCGCGTCGAAGGCCACGTAGGGGCGAGGCACTACCGGCTGCCCGCTGTCGTGTCGTTGGTGGCAATAACCGCAGCAC